>NZ_LMQQ01000004.1:0-780605 GCF_001425425.1 Methylophilus sp. Leaf414
CCACCCCTTCCCATCTCGAACAGGGCCGTGAAACGAACTTGCGCCAATGATAGTGTACTCTTCGTATGCGAAAGTAGGTCATCCCCAAGCTCCTTACAAGAAAACCCCGCTAGCAATAGCGGGGTTTTTGCTTTCAAGCCAGATCGGCAGGACATAAAAAAACCCGGTGCAMGCACCGGGTTATCAATGTCTATTAAGATAACTCAAAATAGACTGCCATGAAATCTGTATTGCTGTTATTTGCGCCGTTATCCAGGCGTTTAACCGCTAGGCAGGCTGTTGTTGTGAGTCTTCTCCCTCGTTTGCTTGCATCATAAGCATCCAAAACAAGCATGTCATTGACCCATTAGGGCTAATCNCAGGCGTTTAACCGCTAGGCAGGCTGTTGTTGTGAGTCTTCTCCCTCGTTTGCTTGCATCATAAGCATCCAAAACAAGCATGTCATTGACCCATTAGGGCTAATCCGGGAACAAGTTGCTAAGCATGGCATGTTAAAATGGATGGATGGCTAAATATCATGTCTTAATTCCCAGTGCAGGGCATGGCACTCGCATGCAATCAGACACTCCTAAGCAGTATTTGATGCTGAATGGCAAACCATTATTGCGGCACGCAATTGAAGTTTTTGAAGGGATGCCCGAAATCTCAAGTATTGCCATCGTGATTTCGGAAAACGATGCATATTGGAAACCTGCACTGCTGAACGATTGTCATAAAACACGCGTAATATCAGTCGGTGGAGAAACGCGTGCGACCAGTGTACTCAATGGTTTAAAGGCAATAACAGCTTCCATAGAGGCTGACGATTGGATCCTTGTACATGATGCAGCTAGACCAGGCATCGATCAGGCAATGATTAATCGCCTGATCGATGCGATATCAGATAAAGATGTTGGTGCCATTCTCGCGTTACCACTGGCTGATACTCTGAAGCGTGCCGATGCAAATGCCTTTATCAGTGAAACCATTCCCCGTGAAAAATTATGGCAGGCACAAACGCCTCAAATGTTCAGGCATGGTCAGTTGCAACAGGCATTAACCGCTTATTTACAGCGGCATCCGACAGATGAGGCACAAGCCATGGAGTGGATGGGTTATCAACCTAAATTGGTTCTGGGCGATTTAAAAAATATGAAAATCACCTACCCACAAGATTTAAAGGTGGTTGGTGCATTGATGCAGGCTGCACATACCGAAACAGCAACTTTAAGTTTGAGCGATACAGGAAATTTATGACGCCCTTTAGAATTGGTCACGGCTTTGATGTGCATGGGCTAGTAAGCGGCCGCGATTGCATTATCGGTGGTGTAAATATTCCTCATCCACTCGGTTTGGACGGACATTCTGATGCCGATGTGCTGCTGCATGCTATTTGTGATGCGTTATTAGGGGCTGCGGCGCTCGGCGATATCGGTAAGCATTTCCCCCCATCGGACATGCGTTATAAAGGCATAGACTCACGTGAGTTATTAAGGCATGTGGTGGAATTGCTGAGTAAGAAGGGATTTCATATTGGCAATGTTGATGCAACTGTGATCTGTGAAGCTCCTAGACTCGGGCCTTATATTAATAGCATGCGAGAGAATATTGCCGGTGACTGTCAGGTCGGCATTGATTTTATTAACGTAAAAGCGACTACCACTGAAAAGCTGGGCTTTACTGGTCGTGGTGAGGGCATTGCTGCCGAAGCCGTTGTTCTGATTTATACACACCTTTAACCATGCGATTGTTTTCCAAATTTGAGGGATTGGTTTCTCCTTTCCCGCACGAAATTATTCAAAACCTGCCGACAAAATTCTGGCCATTTATGTGGGCCTGCTCATATGGCATGCGTAAGTACATCTTACTGATGACGATACTCACCGCGTGTATTGGTGCATTTGAGGCATTACTTTTCGCCCTGATGGGTAAGGTGGTGGATAAGCTGACTGCGATTGCTCCCCAACAGTTGTGGAATACACATCAACAAACGTTGACTTGGGTGATCGCTATCCTGGTGGGTAGCACCGTCATTATCCTGCTGCAAACGCTGATTAAACATCAAACATTGGCGGGCAACTTCCCCATGCGCATGCGCTGGCAATTTCATCAGCATATGCTGAATCAGAGTATGTCCTTTTATCAGGACGAGTTTGCCGGAAGGGTTTCCGCGAAGGTGATGCAAACTGCACTGGCAGTCAGAGACGTGTGGTTTATCCTGGCTGACATCATGGTGTACGTGCTGATCTATTTCACCACCATCGTGACGGTTGTCGGAAACTTTCATCCATGGATGGTGCTGCCTTTTCTCGGTTGGCTGCTTTTGTATGGCTGCGCGCTTTTTTACTTTATTCCACGCTTGGCCAAGGTGTCACAGCAACAGGCAGATGCACGCGCATTGATGGCTGGGCGAATCACCGACGCCTATACCAATATCCCCACAGTTAAATTGTTTTCGCATGCGGGACGGGAAGCAGGGTATGCGCAATCTGCCATGCAGGAGTTTTTGGATACCGTACATGGCCAGATGCGCATGGTCAGTTGCGTAGAGAGCATCAATCACTTTTTAAATATGTGCCTGATTATTGCCAGTGGCGGCATGGTGCTGTGGCTTTGGTCGCAAAGCCTGGTAGCCGCTGGCGCGGTGGCTGCTGTGATGGCAATGAGTTTAAGGTTAAATGGGATTTCTCACTGGGTGATGTGGGAGCTTACTTCCCTGTATGAGCAAATTGGTACGGTGCAGGATGGCGTAAATACCTTATCTGTCATCAATGAGGTGGTTGATCAGCCTGATGCGCCGGCACTTTCAGTGCCAAAAGGCGAGGTCAGGTTTGATCAGGTGGATTTTGCCTATGCACAACAGACACCTCTGCTACAAAGTTTTGATTTGAATATCCGGCCGGGTGAACGGGTAGGCTTAGTCGGACGTTCCGGCGCAGGTAAATCAACCATCGTTAATCTGTTAATGCGTTTCTATGATATCCAGTCCGGCCAAATACGCATTGATGGCCAGTCGATAGCTAGCGTTAAACAGAATTCTTTGCGTCAGCAGATCGGTATGGTGACGCAGGATACTTCCTTGCTGCATCGTTCAGTGCGCGAGAATATCCTCTATGGCCGCCCTGATGCGACTGAGGAAGACATGGTGGCTGCTGCCAAACGGGCGGAAGCGCACGATTTTATCCAGACACTCAGGGATGCAAAAGGTCGCACTGGCTATGATGCCCACGTAGGCGAACGCGGGGTAAAACTCTCCGGCGGCCAGCGCCAGCGTATCGCTATTGCGCGCGTGATGCTTAAAAATGCACCTATCCTGGTACTGGATGAAGCGACTAGCGCACTGGATTCAGAAGTTGAGCAGGCTATCCAGCATCATCTGTCGCAATTGATGGAAGGTAAAACCGTGATTGCCATTGCACACCGGCTTTCCACCATTGCCGCGATGGATAAACTGGTAGTCCTCGATAAAGGTCATATCGTAGAAACCGGCACCCATCATGAATTACTCAAGCTGAATGGTATTTACGCCAAACTCTGGGCGCATCAAAGTGGTGGTTTTCTAGGTGAATAGTGAGCTTCTAAATATCTTATTTCTGCAACCTGGCTAGCCAACTTTCAAAGTTAGCAACTCTCCAAATTACTCATCGCCATAATTGTTAATATAAATTTACAATTATGGCGATTTGTCACATTGCTGCCACTTTTCTGCAATCTGAACTGCTTAGTATTGTCATCAAATTTTCATGGAGAAATATTGGATGACGCTGCGTTCGGTCAGAAGCATTGCCGGGTTTACCTTACTCGAATTACTGGTGGTAATGGTCATTATCGGCTTACTGGCAGGCTATGTCGGTCCCAAGTATTTCCAGCAGATTGGCAAGTCTGAAGTAAAGACGGCCAAGGCACAAATCGCAGCGCTTGAGCAGTCATTGGACCAGTTCCGCCTGGATGTCGGCCATTATCCATCTACCGAGCAGGGGCTGAATGCGCTGATGGCGAACACCGATAATGACACGCGCTGGAGCGGGCCTTATCTGAAGAAAGGTGTGCCCAACGATCCTTGGGGCAAGCCTTACCAGTATCGTTTTCCAGGCCAGCATGGCGAGTATGATTTATTCAGCTATGGCAAAGACGGCCAGGTGGGCGGCAATGATGAGTCGCAGGATATTACCAGCTGGTAATTGACATGCGCTACCAAGCCAAAGTGTTGAACGGCTCACTATTGACGATGGTCGAGTTGCAGGCCGACGATGAGCAGGATGCTTATGCGCAGTTAAAGTCTAAGGGCTTGCTGCCAGTTTCCCTGCAATTGGATAAATCAGGTAAGACGCGCTTAAAAAAAGAAGCTTTCCCCCTGGCTTTGTTCAGTCAGGAGTTATTGGCTTTGCTGCACTCAGGACTCAATCTGGTCGAAGCGATTGAGGCACTTTCATTACGCCAGGATCACACCCGCGCCGTATTGCAGGGTATCTTGCAGTCATTGCAGCAAGGCAAGTCATTCTCTGCCGCGCTCGAACGCCAACCGGAAGTATTTCCTCCACTTTATTTTGCCACCGTTAAAGCGGCTGAGCGTACCGGTGATCTCGGCAATGCCTTATCTCGCTATATTGCTTACGACAACCAGGTCTCACTTCTTAAAAAGAAAATCATCAGCGCATCGATCTATCCCATGCTGCTGATTATCGTCGGTGGCCTGGTGATTGCCTTTTTAATGGGATTTGTAGTACCCAAATTCAGCAGCGTGTATGAAGGCACCGGCGCGGACTTACCGTGGATGTCGCAAATGATGTTGCAGTGGGGCACCCTGATTTCACAACATGGTGAAACCATGCTCGCCATATTGGTCGGTGGCATCATCGGGCTGATTCTGGTATTTAAAACACCTAGCATGCGGCAGGCCATGGTGCGGGCAATCTGGCGCATCCCGGCCGTCGGTGCCAAGTTGCAGCTCTATCAATTAGCACGCTTTTACCGCACTTTGGGTATGTTGCTGGCAGGCGGTACGCCCATCATGACGGCGATTGATTCGCTAGGCGGCTTGCTGGATAGCAGCATGGCACTTAGCCTGCAACAGGCGCAAACCATGATCAGCCAGGGGCAGCCGCTGTCGCATGCATTCAAAACTGCGGGCATGACCACACCCATTGGTGAACGCATGCTGCTGGTCGGCGAACGTGGCGGTAACGTGGCGCAAATGATGGATAGCATCGCCGGTTTTTATGATGAAGAACTGGCGCGCTGGATAGACTGGTTTACCAAATTGTTTGAGCCCTTGCTCATGTTGTTTATTGGCCTGGTGATTGGTGTTGTTGTGCTTCTGCTGTATATGCCTATCTTTGAACTGGCGGGGCAAATCCAATGAATCAGCTTTTACCAACCACAATGCAAGCGGATGTATTCGCGCAGGCACAAATGCTGGCGCAACAGCAGCAACGCCGTGTCATCGAAGTGCTAGAAGAATTACTGTCATTGGAGAGCGAAGCGCTGGTCAATGAATTGGGTAGCCTGCTGCATTACCCGGTAGCCAGCATGCGTGAAATGCGTGAATGGCAGGTCGCGTTCGATGTCATCAGCTATAACCAGGCACAACAAAAAGAATGCCTGGCTTTTTATGATGAAAACCAAGCATTGATACTGGTATTTGCTGACCCGTTCGACAAGCAATTGCCGTTATGGGCGCAGCATGCCGTGCAGCAGTCCTTTACATGGCGATTGGCACACCGGCTCGATATTAGCGCTTACCTGGCCGGTGAGGAAGAAACCATGCGTGCCATGGATGGCATGGGTCTGCACGAAGACCAGGCAAAGGAGGGCGAAGAGGAGGTTGTGATGCAACTTTCGCTCAAGTCCATCCATGAAGATGCCAACCCCATCATCAAATTGATCAACTCCACTTTATATGATGCACTGAAAACCGGCGCCAGTGATATACACCTGGAGTCGCATCCTGGGGGCCTGGCTGTGAAATACCGCATTGATGGCGTGATGGCCAGTATTGCCAATAGCCCGGGACTGGATAGTGCAGAACAGGCGATTTCGCGGATCAAGGTGATGGCGCAACTGGATATTGCCGAACGGCGTATCCCGCAAGATGGCCGATTTAAAGTACATGCGATGAACCGCCTGATCGACTTTCGTGTGTCCATTATGCCGAGTGCGTTTGGTGAAGATGCTGTATTAAGGGTATTGGACCGCAAAGCACTCACCGAGCAGGCGCAGGGCTTAAGCCTGAAGGCGCTGGGGTTTGACGACGACGTGATTGCCAGGTTCAGGAAGCTGGCCAGCGAACCATATGGCATGGTGCTGGTGACCGGACCTACCGGTAGCGGTAAAACCACTTCATTGTATGCCGCCATTTCTGAAGTGAATACCGGCTTTGACAAGATTGTCACCATCGAAGACCCGGTGGAATACCAATTGCCTGGTGTGTTGCAAATCCCCGTGAATGAAAAGAAAGGCCTGACGTTTGCGCGCGGGCTGCGCTCTATCCTGCGTCATGATCCTGACAAAATTATGGTCGGTGAAATCCGCGATGCGGAGACCGCACAGATTGCGGTGCAGGCGGCACTCACCGGTCACCTGGTGTTCTCCACCGTGCATGCCAACAGTGTGCTGGATGTGATAGGCCGCTTTATGCATATGGGCGTTGACCCGTATCACTTTGTGTCGGCCGTCAACGGCATTATTGCGCAGCGCTTGGTGCGCAGCTTGTGCCCGCATTGCGCTGAACCGTTTGTGCCGGATGCAGAGTTACTGGAAGCCTCAGGCCTGACGCCGGAACAGGCCGTCGGTATGACCTTTAAATATGCCAAAGGCTGTGGACATTGTCGCGGTACCGGTTATAAAGGCCGTAAGGCGGTGGCGGAAGTGTTGGTGCTGAATGACGAGTTACGCGAGATGATCATTGCCCGCGAACCTATCCGTCAGCTCAAAGAAGCCGCTGCAAAAAATGGCATGCGTACCATACGCGAAGCGGCAGTCAGTGCTGCGGGTGCGGGCATGACAAGTTTGCAGGAGATTAACCGTGTCACGTTTATTGCCTGATATGCTCAGCCAAATACGTTGGTGTGGCATGACGCGGATGCTGGTGACAGCTGACAGCGTGCTGGCCGAGCACTGGCCGGCTGGTATTCAATCACGCAGAGTGGTTGCCCAGGCACCCCTGGATAGTACGGAGCCTCTCGCCTTGCAGGCAGCCATAACTGCTGTCATCGCGCAACTACCCGCCACCGACTGGCAGCGTATCGAAATTTACCTGGCAGACCAGCATGTGCATTTGATGTTATTACCTGCCATTCAACAATCCGGCCAGACTACCGCTTTATCCGGTACTGAGTTGCAAGCATATGCACGAGCCATGTTGCTCAAAACCTATGGTGAGGCGGCGGTGCAATGGCCGTTGCGTATGCAGGATGTCCCGCAAAGCCATGCTTCATTGCTCGCCACCACACCAGTATTGCAAAACATAGCTGCAAAAAACCTGGTGTCGCCACGCAAATATCTGCACTTGTCAGTGCAACCGTATGCCTGCGCACTCTGGGCGCATACCAGTCTGCCAGCAGAGGGTACGGTAGTGAGTGCAGAGCCGCATATGCTGCGATTATTGCATTTGCAACAAGGCGAAGTCACCCATGTTGCCAGCCTGGTCAGTGATCTGGCCGAAGTAGATATCATGGCTGCATGGTTGCTGCGCGAGCGGACTTTACTGGGCGTGCAGGCCGCAGACTGCTACTGGTTAAGTGAACCGGCATGTGAGCCGGTGGCTGCGGTTGGTCGCCGGCTGTCGCAACACCTGGCAGGCCGCTTGACCTGGAAAAACATATATTGCGCTAATGCGATCACCTCACTGTGGCAAGAGGTCGCACATGTGGCCTAACCCGAACTACTATTTTGAGTTTGCCCAGCCTGCATTTGCCTGGCAAAAGGTGCGTTGGCCGGGGGTATTGCTGTTAGTGGTGTGTGCTTTACTGGTATTGACTGCCTGGCATGCAGATGATGAAGTCAATGCACAACTGCTGGCTATGGAACAACACAAAGCGGAGTTGTCACGAGCATTGGTACAAGCGAATGACGCAGCCAGTCAATTACAAAAAACAATCGTGGCTCAAGCACAATCTGCACGAACACCTGAAGAGGCAAAGCAGCATGCATATGCCGCGGCACAAAAGAAAGCCGCCATCGCACTGACCCAGGCACAGGAAAAAGAAGCAGAAACCATTACGCAGCAGTTAAACATCCACTGGTTCGATTTATTGCAGGCGCTGGAATCCCGGCAGATCAAGGACATTGCCTTGTTGCAATTATTGCCCGACGCTACACGTGGGCAATTCATCTTGTCCGGCGAAGCCAAGGACTACAACACTTTGCTGAAATATGTGGGTCATTTGCAGGAAGAGGCAGTGCTGACGCAAGTGCATCTGCAAAAACACCAGGTGATTGAAACACATCCGCAACGTCCGGTCAGTTTTGAAATACAGGGCGGGTGGCAGCCATGAGTGGTTTTCGCTTGCCGTCCATGACAGGGCTCTTCTGGTTTGCCAGACGCAGCGCCTGGTACCTGGGCTGGGTGCCCATGTTAGCCAGTAGCGTGCTAATCGTCGTCTGGCTATATTTGTTACAGCAACAACCGGCAAAAATGGCCCAACTTGCTTCGCTGGAACAAGAAGTCGAACGGCTGAAATTACGGTCCGCTGCCCCTGTTGAAACGAGAGTTTCCGCTGCAAAAAAGGTCGCGACAGCAAAAACGCCTGAAGAGGCCAGTGAGCCCGTCACCCTGTCGGAGCTGTGGCAGCAGTTGCCTGCCAGTAGCGAGTTATCACCGCGTATGTTGCAGGTCGCCGCTCTGGCGCAAAAGCATCATATACCTTTGAATGTGGGCGATTATCAGTGGCAGGCACATCAGGCCGCTGTCGGCCCACAGCCGATACAGCAATTTGATATGCGTTTCACCATCCAGTCGGACTATATCACTTGCCGCCGTTTTATCAGTGAAGTGCTGCGTCGTTACCCGACCATGGCGCTGACCGGGCTGGAACTGCGCAAGAACGAAACGGTGCAGCCGGTGATTGAAACGACGCTGACATTCTCCATGTTTATCCGCGGAGGGCATGAGCATGCGACTTGAGGCGGCTAACGCGCAAACATCCCGGCGGCCGCTGTTATGGATCAGCCTGCTACTGACAGTTGCGTTGGTGTATTGGCAATGGTCAGCTGAGCAGGATGCGGTGGATGACACGGTAGTTGCAGACAGCAGTTTGGCTCCTGCCCCTGCAAAAAAACAGGCATCTGTGACAGCCGCGCCAGCTATAGTCACAGTGCCGGAACCACAAACGAATAGCGCGCATGATCAGGCTGCGCAACCTGTAGTAGCAGAGATATCCAGCCCCGTCGTGCTGCCGCGAAAGTTACCGGCCAAGGTTAATCATGCCCTGTTTGATGCGCATGAGTGGTTGCCACCGCCAGTCAAACCGCCACCACCACCGCCACCGCAAGCACCGCCAGTACCCTACACCTACGTAGGCAGCATGCAGGATGTGCCCGAAGGCAGCACAGTGATTTTAATGCAGCAGAAAAAAGTATTGATGCCCAGGCTGAAGAGCCAGGTGACTGCGCAATGGCGGCTGGATAGTGAAGATGCGCAATCTGTTTATTTTACGTATCTGCCGCTTAATCAGGCAGTGGTATTGAGCAAGGCAAAAACCGCTGCAGCAGGGCAACGCCAGTCTGTGGCGGATACTGAAGACAATATTCCGTTAGAACAATAATTCATGAGTCATTCTTATATTCAATCTCATCGCTTAACCGCGCTGCCAACCCGTTTACGGACCACGCTATTCCTGGTGTGTATTGCCTTTGGTCTGGCTGCTTGCGGTTTGTTCCCGACTAAACTCACGGCCACCACGCCTGAGGGAAAAGTACATGAATTAGCTAAACTGGTGGCTGAAAAACCAGGTGATGTGGAATTACGCAATCGCTGGTATCGCGAACGGGAACAGGCAATTAATGCCCTCTCTTTCGAAGCCGAAGCGGCCAATGCCAAAGGCAATGTTGCTGAAGCAAAACAGATTTACGCGCGGATACTGACGCTGGATGCAAATCATCCCAAGGCGCTGGATTATGAGAGAGCGGGCGAGCGCGAGATTATATTGCGCAAGCAACTGGAAGCGGCGAAACAGAAGATTGATCAGCCCAAAGAAGCGCTGAAGCTGGTACGCGATATCCTGCTGGAACAACCGACCAACGAGCAGGCATTAGCACTGGAAAGGCAGTTGATTGCGCTGGAAACCCATGCACGTGCGGCGTTACCGCAGCTGCAAACCGGCTTAAGCAAACCGGTGACGCTGGAACTGCGTGATGCCAATATCAAAGTTGTATTCGAGGCATTATCCCGTGCCACTGGCGTCAACTTTATCCTGGATAAAGATATCAAGCCGGAAATGAAAGCTTCGGTCTTTCTTAAAAAAATGCCGATTGAAGATGCCATTGATATGGTGCTGACCAGTAACGGCTTGCAGAAAAAAATTCTGTCACCCAACAGCCTGCTGGTGTATCCCGCCACCCAGCAAAAGAACAAGGATTACCAGGATTTGCTGATCCGTAACTTTTACTTTGCCAATACCAGTGCCAAACAGTGCGCGGACATGCTGCGTACCATCCTTAAAATCCGCGATGTCTATGTTGATGAGCGACTGAACATGCTGGTATTGCGGGACAGGCCGGAAGTACTGGCTCTGGCGGAAAAAATGATCAAGGCGCAGGACATTGCCGACCCGGAAGTGATGCTGGAAATTGAAGTGATGGAAATCACACGCGGCAAGCTGCAAGACCTGGGAATTATCTACCCTAGCTCACTGACAGTATTGAATAGCCCGTTAACGCTGGAAGCCTTGAAGAATCTGAAGTCCTCCAATATCGGCGTCAGCCCTAATCCCAGCATACAGTTCAAGACCACCGATACGGATTTGAACCTGCTGTCCAATCCGCGTATCCGCGTCAAGAACAACGAAAAAGCCAAAGTGCTGGTCGGTAATAAAGTGCCAGTGATTACCACCAATACCACCGCGAACGTCGGCACCTCCGAAAGTGTTTCGTATGTGGATGTCGGGCTGAAGCTGGAGGTGGAGCCGCGTATCATGCTGGACGATTTCGTCAGTATCAAAGTCAACCTGGAAGTCAGTTCATTAGGCGAAGCGGTGACCCTGAGCAATAACTCCAGGGTGTTTAACATCGGCACCCGCAATGCCAGCACGATACTGCGGCTGAAACATGGCGAGACGCAAATCCTGGCGGGTCTGATCCAGGATTCCGAACGCAAGAATGCAGACAAAGTACCATTTCTGGGCGAGATCCCGATTCTGGGCAGGTTATTCTCCCGTCACAATGACGAGAAACAAAAAACGGAAATTGTGCTGGCAATCACGCCTAAAGTGATCAGCAATGTTACGCTGCCGGAAGCCACTTTCTCCGAATACTGGAGCGGTACCGAAACGGTGATTTCTGATAAGCCGCTGTTGAATACCACACCGATGACACCGGCATTGACACGTGGCCAGCAGATACGTGAGCAACAGTTACAGCGCCAGCGTGAACTGAACGAGCCGATTGACCCCCCGGTGATTGAATCTCCTGATACACCGGTGCCACCTGAGGCCAGCATACCATCACCGGATGCGCTTCCGCCGCCACCAGAGCCTGCCAGTACGTTTCCTTCTTCAAACGTTACACCCACGGTGCCGGGCATGTCCAACAATGTGAATGGCAGTGGCGTGCAGGAACAATCGCCCACCACCTTGCCATCGCCTAAGGTCATTCCGTAATGTGGTGTCAGTCTACAGCCAGGGTTTGCCGGGCTCGGCGCCTGACTCATGGCAACGGATTCACCCTGATTGAATTAATGGTTTCGCTGACGATTGTTGCGATTATGGCCAGTGTCGCCACGCCTATGGTGCAGCTTACTTTGCAGCGACAAAAAGAGCAGCAGCTACGTGAAAGTCTGCGCGAGATACGGCGTGCGATTGATGGCTACAAAAAAGCGGCGGATGACGGGCGCATCAAGAAAAATGCCGATGCCACCGGTTACCCGCCGAATTTGCAGATACTGGCGGAGGGCGTGCAGGATATGAAAGACCCTAAGCGCAAGGTGTTGCGCTTCCTGCGCAGGGTGCCGCAAGACCCTATGCTGAGAGTCCAGCAAACTGCCGGCACCAGTCCTTCTGTAGGCTGGGGATTACGCAGTTACGATAGCCCGCCTGAATCCCCGCGCTACAGCCAGGATGTTTATGATGTGTATTCCTTAAGTACCCAGACCGGAATCAATGGAGTGCCGTATGCGCAATGGTAGACATCGTATGATCAAGCGTATTGCCGGTTTCACATTAGTAGAGTTGCTGGTGGTGTTGTCTATTCTTGCCTTATTGTTGTCGCTGGCAGTACCACGCTATTTTTCCGGAGTGCAACGTGCCAAGGAGCAGGCGCTCAAGCAACAACTGGTAACTACCCGCAAGGCGCTGGATGAATTTTTTTCTGATCAGGGCCAATACCCTGATACCTTGCAGGATCTGGTAGACAAGCATTATCTCGATAAGCTGCCATGGGATGCCATTAGCGAAAGCAACGATACTTGGGTGATTACCGCACCCGAGTTGCCGCTGGTGGGCGGTGTGTATACCTTGCACAGCGGCGCCACCGGGCAGGCCACGGATGGCAGTCTGTATACGGATTGGTAACCTTGCATACATTGTTCATGCGACCGCAGCGAGGGTTCTCATATATAGGCGTGATGGTCACGCTAGTGATTGCCGCTATTGGCATGCAAGGTGCGGCGGTGATGTGGCAGCAACAGACACAGCGCGCCAACGAAGCCTTATTGCTGGAGGTTGGTGAAGCCTATCGGCTGGCGATCGGGCGTTATTACGAATCCACGCCGCAACCGGTCAAGCAGTATCCAATGACCTTGAATGAACTGGTCGAAGACAAACGTTTTCCGGTACTCAAAAGGCATCTGCGCAAACTGTATACCGATCCCTTTTTTGCCAGGCAAGGCATGACGCTGGTGTTTCGTAACGGACGCATTGTGGGCGTGCACAGCCAGTCATTGCTGCAACCTATCCGTAGTGCAGGCTACCAGGAGTTTGAATCCGGTTTTCATGGTGCCAGGCACTACCGGGAGTGGCAGTTTATCTATGAGCCGAATACACTGGCAGACCTGGAACTGGCTTGGGCTAACCGTTAACTGTTATTCCAAAGGTAATGTTTCATGCGGCAACCGGCTTTTGAATGCGCGGTAATAACTTAATACTTTAGGCACATACTGCCGGGTTTCGCGAAATGGCGGCAAGGTATTTTTCCGCATTTTTACCGCATTCGGCCCGGCATTGTAAGCGGCAAGTGCCAGCGAAATATCGCCCTCAAACAATTCCAGCATATTTTTCAGGTAGCGCGAGCCCCACAAGATTTGCTGGCGCACTGACCATTGTTTGACAGGGATGGTTGAAAACGATTGGGCAGTGGAAGGTAACACCTGCATCAATCCGTAAGCCCCTTTCCTGGATTGTGCTTGCGGATTGTAACCAGACTCGGTGGCAATCACTGCATGTATGAGGGCCGGATCGATTTGAGTGGCTTGTGCGACAGCCTGTACTTCATTCTGGTAAGGAATGCTACCGGTTTGCCAGCGTAGCTTCTTAGACACTTTTCGATCGTCAGGATTTGATTCAACCGTCATTGCCTCATCGTCGACATTGCTGATGACCAGCTCTGTATCACTGGTATCGTCGAGTAGGATTTGACCGCTTAAATGCTGGACCTCAAGTGTAGTGTCAGCAAATGCGTTGTTTATGATCGCCACTGCAAACGACACACTGCCAATCAGCAAGAGGTGAATGCATCGCCTACGGTAAAGGGGATCCAGAGCGTTCATGATGGCGGAATAATGCCATGCCCATATGACATCTAAAAGACATGTCAGGTAATTCGGCAATATTATACAAAGGTCAGTCTGGTCATATCCTGTGTTCCAATTGGGAACTAATCCTTAGGCATAATCCGCTGTCATGAATATATCAACCAAATGACACGCGGCAATCATTTTTCTGTCACAAATTCTCCGCAAACTGTGCTGCATTTATATCAATGTGGCAAACACATGAGCACAATAACAGGGACGGATCAGGCCAATGACCAATGGGCATTGGTGCTGAATGAAGAGCAGCGCGTGTTATTCATGGAGGTGATCGAAGAATCACTACGGTTACAGCATCGCTCTCATTTTTTCAACTGGCTACAACGCGGATTCCAATGTTTGCTAGCACACGAAGTGGTCATTGTGGGCGTAAGAGGAACAGAGCGCCCCACTTATGATTATGAGTATCTAACCTCCAGCCGATATTTTGGCGATACACAATTTGACCAGGTATTACATGAGACCGATGGTCTGGTGAGTCAGGCATTTGAACAATGGAGTACGCTCAGTAAACCTTTGTTTTACCATACTGAAATACCCAGCCAGCAGAACAGCCACTACGCGGTAGAACAAATAGACGCCGACAGGATGAGTGCATCCGAGCTCAAACGGTTTGTGGTACATGGCTTTGGTAATGAGCATAGCCGCATTGCCACCCTGGTTATGTTTGGCCGTCTGAGTTCACCCGTCAATGCGCAAACTGCGCATCTGTTGGAATTACTGATGCCGCATCTGCACTGTGCCATCGAAAAAGTGACTGCCAACAAATGTCCTTCAGTGTTATCCACTACCACTCGTAATGGCAGGGTCAAACCATTAAGCAGGCGAGAGCTGGAAGTGCTGGAATGGTTGCAGGCCGGCAAAACCAATTGGGAGATTGGCAGCATCATGGAGATTAGCCCGCTGACCATCAAAAACCATGTACAGAATATCTTGCGGAAAATGGATGTTGAGAATCGCAGCCAGGCAGCCAGTAAAGCCCTGAAAATGGGGCTGATTACCCGTAAGCAGTAATGTTCCTGCTTCTAACTCATTGTCATCAAAATTTATTCTGCAACACCTCTCTTTTAGTCCGTTAGGACTAGTCCTGAATTCCAAACTGTCATCTTGGGTTTTTACAATAAACAGGATTTTTATGCATGCACTCAACATGCGTTTTTGATTAGCCCGGTTGGGCTAGTCATAGCGGACTAGATTTTCAAGTCACGCTGTCATGTTGGTCAACCATAATTTTTCAGGTCGAGATTGACTGCTTTACATTAAGCATATTTGTAGTTTGAGCAGGTTTGTAGTTTGTTCTTTTTATTATTTTTGTTCGAAATTTGAGGAGAAGTTTATGAAATTCCAAGTAAAGGCTTTGATCGCTGCATTGGCTTTGACAGCATCTGGCGTGGCTAGCGCGTATGATGCTCCAAACACGGGTAATGGTTCTTTGGTGTTATCTGTATTTGACCGTACTTCCAACACTTCAGTATGGTTTGATACAGGCTTCAAATATAGCAACTTCAATGAAATCGGCAGTGATGTAGCTGATTCCAATTTTGATAGCTCAAACAGCGTTTTTACATTTGACCTGAGCACAAACGCAGCTTTCAACTCATTTATCAGTGGTGCTGATTTAAGCACTACTTACTTCAATGTGTTTGCTGGTGACTCATTAGGCACTCCAGCAGCTGCAACTGCTGGTGCGCGTGGCATGATTTCCTCTTACGATATTAGCAATCCGGAGGCGAAAAATTTCACAATCTCAAGATCCCCATTGGTGACAGCGACAGGTAACCATGACCAAATCGTTGCTATGAATAATAATCCATTGTCGTATTTTGCTTCTAATGTGAATGGTAATGTCGGTCCAACTTCTATCGCCTTGCTGGGAACTGAGATGAGTTTGTTCCAGACAGTACAAGCAGGTGGTCCTAGCTCTGGTAATAACTTCTTCTTTGACAATACTAAAGTGACCTTCAATAACGGTTTACTGACCATCTCTTCAGTACAGACAACAGTGCCAGTACCAGAGCCAGAAAGCTATGCATTGATGGCTTTAGGCTTGGGTGTTGTAGCTGCTGCTGCACGTCGTCGCAAATCTGCAAAATAATAAACAGGGGCTCTGCATGAGCCCCTCTGCTCTTTCAAGATTGCTGATTCAAAAAATTAAAGGGAACTAAGATGATGAACATCAAAAAAATCGCATTTGCACTGGCAGCTTTGTCTGTAAGTACAATGGCTGCAGCAGGTGTAACGCCAGCTCAAATCGAAACTGCACGTGGTGCAGGTACATTGGATCAAGCATGGATTGCTGGTGCTTCTGCGCCAACAAAATCCATCTACGAAGGTTGGGTAAAAGGTTGCCAGGCTGGTACAGGCTCTATCTTCACTTCACAAGCGTCTTCCAGCACAGCCGTGACTCCAGGTTCACTGGGTAACTTTGTTGCTTATGCCTGTACTCGTGGTACCCGTACCGCTGTGTTATATCAGACTTTAGATGGCGGTTCTTTGAACGCATTCACACCATTCACTAATGGTACAAAACTGGCACGTGTATCCTACGTTGGTAACGCAAGCTGCACTAAACTGGCTACTGGTTACACAGACGCAACAAACACTGCAAACAATGCTGATGTTTATAAAGGTTGTGCACAATCTGGTGCTGCTGTAGCCCTGGATGCAACAGGCGTACAAACTGCCGCAAACAAATCTGCAAACGCAGCCGCTTTGGCAGCTAACCCATTGGCTCCACAACAGACTGTTGGTGGTTTCTCTGATGTTGAGCCGGAACTGTTCCCTGCTTCCATCGGTGGCGGTAGTGTCTCTAGCTTTGGTGTACTAAGCAATGCATTCCTGGGCCAGGCTTTCGGTGTGGCAGTATCTACTCCTCTGTACCGCAAACTGCAAGAAGTGCAAGGACTGTCTGAGTCAGGGTCTTCATACTCACCAGCCCTGGCACCTTCCTTGACCAAAGGTCAGATCGCTTCTATCCTGCAAGACGGTGGTGCGGTGCAAGCTGCTGAATCTTGGGCTCCAATTTTAGGTGAGGACAGTGCTGAGAGCGTCATTATCCAACGTCGTGTTGATACTTCCGGTTCACAAGCTTCATCCAATGCGTTCTTCCTGGGTAATCCGTGTTTGGCTGGTAGTCAATTGCTACCTTCCAGAGCTTCAAGTGGCAATTATCAAGTGGTATTGAACTCCGGTTCCGGTAACGTAAAAACCAACATTACTACTGCAAGTAACGCAGCTGCTGGTTCACGTTATGCTATCGGTGTATTGTCTATGGAAAATGACCCGACTGTAGAGAATGCTGCTAACAATGGCTATCGCTACATCAAGATCGACGGTTCACATCCGGAAACTGGTGACGTATTAAATGCACGTGCAGCTGCAGCTTCCGGTACTTATCCTTTCCATATGGAAATGAAAGCGTTCGTGGCTAACTCTGCTCCAGCTGGTTTCCAGAGAACTATAGTTACAACCATCGTTAACGCCTTGAAAAACCCGACAGCTGCTGCTTGTGCAACATTGCCACGTGGTTTGACCCTGAACCCAGACAGCGGCAACACAACTTGTGAAGCTGGTGTGGTAAAAGCCAAGTTCACTAACTTCGGTAACAACTGCTCACCAGCAGTATTGTACGAGTAATAAAAAGTTAAAAATTTACTCTTAAAAAAGAGTAAACACTTAATAGACGCACCCTTCAAAAGAGGGTGCGTTTTTTCTTTTGGATTATGCGATTTCCGGACTAGTCCGTTTCATGTGGGTGACATAAAAGTTTAAGAAAATGCTGGTCTGTTGAGTGTCAACATTCGTGAATGTAAGGTGCAAGCTTTGAGTTTGAAATTGAAATTTGTCTGTGCGGGATTGATGGCATGTTGCATGTCGCAAATTGTCTTGGCTGAAGATCAGACTTATGAAGCCCCCGCTCAGGCTGATCAGGCTTCGGCACCCGCTGAAGAGTTGAAATTCAATGTGTTTGAATACCAGGTAGAGGGTAATTCAGTTCTTAAAAACGGCGAAATCGAAAAAGCTGTTTATCCCTATATGGGTGAAGAGAAAAGTATCGCAGACGTTGAGCAGGCGCGCGCGGCTCTGGAAAAAACCTATCAGGAAGCTGGCTACCTGACTGTTTCTGTAAGCATTCCCCAGCAGGAGGTGAACCAGGGAACAGTACGGTTGCTGGTTACTGAAGGTAAGGTTGAACGGTTACAGATTGTGGACTCACATTACCACACCCCTAGCGAAATAAAATCCAGGGCGCAGCAATTTGCAGAAGGCACAGTACCGCATTTTCCTACTGCGCAAAAAGAGCTGGGCACTTTGAACCGCAACCAGAACCGTCAGGTCACGCCTGTGCTTCGTCCCGGCAAATCACCGGGTACGGTTGAAGTTGATTTGCAGGTGAAAGACAAGCTGCCTGTGCATGGCAATCTTGAGTTGAATGACCGTTATTCACCCAATACCACCGAGCTACGGTTAAATGCAGGCCTGAAATATGAAAACCTGTTTCAAAAGGATCATAGCCTGGGCTTGAATATCCAGGTTTCACCAGAAGACTTTAATGAAGTAAAAGTGTTTTCCGGCACCTACATTATCCCGCGAATGAATGGCGATTACTTTGCAGCTTATGCCGTTGCTTCAGACAGTAATATTGCCGCCGTTGGCGATATTAACGTACTGGGTAAGGGTTATATTGCTGGTGCGCGTTATATCAAACCGCTGCCGCTCTCCGACGGTTTTTACCATAGCCTGACCTTTGGTCTGGACTACAAGGTTTTTAAAGAAAACCTTTTCCTGCAAGGTGCAGATACCAGTATTGATACGCCTATTTCATACTGGGCAGCTTCTTTTGGATACGATGCCAATATCCAGTCCTCTTATGGCCAAACCCAGGCTGGCTTTATTTTGAATATGGCACCGGCATTGCTGGGCAACACTGATAGTGAATTTGCCCGCAAACGCAGTGGCGCTGAAGCCAATTATGCTTATCTGCGTGTGGACGCCAAACATCTCTACACCTTCGATTCTGGCTGGGCTGTACAGGGAAAACTCGCCTGGCAGTTAGCAAGCCAGGCACTTATTTCTACTGAGCAGTTCAGTGTGGGCGGCGTGGAGTCTGTGCGTGGATATGTTGAATCCAGCCGTCTGGGTGATGACGGCATTTCCGGTTCTCTTGAAGTTCGCAGCCCGCCTTTGGCCAAATACCTAAAGCAATACCAGTTCGCAGACTATATCAAGGATATGTATGCCTATACATTTCTTGATGCCGGCCGGGTGCATATCAGGAATGCCGCAGGCCTGGAACCGCATTATGAAATATATTCTGCCGGTGTAGGCTTCAAATTGAAAACGACTACAGGCTGGTTCTCATACCTGGACTATGCGCAGGCAATGAATGATGCGCCTGAGGTCGAAAATGGTGATTACAGGCTGCACTTCCGTGTTGGCTATGAGTGGTAACAGCGTGCGAGCGAATGGAGTAAAGACATGAATCAGGGAATCTATCAACTGGTATTCAGCAAAATTCACCATGCCATGGTGGTGGTGTCTGAAGTCGCCTCATCTCGTGCCGGTGAAGGGCGCACACGCTCACGTCGCGCCGCTGGTATATGGCTGGCCCTGAGTATGCTCCCAGGACCCTGGATGGTCATGTCTGCCTGGGCAGATTTGCCGGCGGGCATCCAGATCCGTGACATTGTCAACGAGTCAACCAAGGTGATCAGCTCCACCACCAACCAGATCACTTTCCAGCAGTTAAAGCCGCAAGCCATTGTCAATTACGACAAACTCAATCTGGGAGCTGGGCAACAGTTCAATGTGAATATGCAGGCGGGCTGGTCTATGCTGAACCGCGTGCATAGTGTGGATCCCAGTGTCATCAATGGCAATGTGAATGCTGCTGGTAATATTTATTTTGTGAATGCCAATGGCGTGATTATTGGCAAAGACGCTGTTTTTAATGTCGGTTCACTGTTTGCTGGCACCCTGAATATCACCGATGAACTGTTCCAGTCCGGCTTCATTAATGATAGCGGGTATAACAGTGTGTTTGAGCTGGTGGATACGATTAACCTGACCCCGGAACAGGCCGCTAAAGTAAACAACGCTGAGGTGCGTGTAGAGGCCGGTGCGCAGATCAATGCAGCCAAAGGCGGCAAGGTCATGCTGTTTGCCCCTAATGTCAGAGTAGAAAAAAATGCTGTTATCAAGACTCCTGATGGCCAGACTATTCTGGCTGCAGGTAAGAAAATCTATCTGAAAGGTAGTCAGGATCCGGCCGGCATGCTGGTAGAAGTCGCGTCAGGCGGCACAGCCACCAACCTGGGCAAGATCGTTGCCGAACGCGGCAATATCACTATGATGGGCCTGGCTGTCAATCAAATGGGTACCGTTTCTGCCACTACATCTATACGTGCCAACGGTTCTGTCAGGCTGATCGCACAGGCGGATACGAACGTAGTGAACGGGTTGGCTGATGAGCGTCGCGACGGTATCGTGACTTTAGGAAAAGATAGCGTCACTGAAGTCACTCCTGAAATGGGTGACAAGGAAGAAGTGCTGGCGTCACTTGCCTTTAAAACCTCGGATATCAATATCCAGGGCAGCCTGGTCAATATCGATGGCCTGGTTAGCGCTAAAGGTGGCAATGTCACGGTGAGCAGCCTGTTCGATGCTGCCTCGGTATTGAACAGCTCTGTGGCACGGCGTATTCATCTGGGTGAATACGCGACCATAGATGTGTCCGGGGTCGATGCTACCACTTCTATGGACCGTTTCCAGCTGGCAGTCCAGCTGAACTCCGATGCACTCAAAGATAACCCTATCCTGCGTGGTTCAAACCTGTTTGGCAAAACGGTGTATGTGGATGCACGTAAAGGCACAGATTTATTTGATGTTCAGCCTTATATCGATTCGACACGCATGGCTACCGTTGCTGAAAAGATGACTAATGCGGGCACGGTGTCATTAACCACCTCTAACGAAATCATTGCCGAAAAAGGCTCTACCATTAATGTTTCAGGTGGATCTACTACATATACAGCTGGTTCATTAAAAGAGTCGCAGCTGGTTTATAACGGTAAGCTGGTGCCTATATCGCAAGCCAAGACCGGTGTGGCTTACAGCGAAATAGGCGACACAAAAACGGTGATTGATCCAAAATGGGGTACGACCACCACCTATACGCTAGGCAATTTAACCAATAAGGTACCAGGATTTTTTGAAGGGGCAAATGCAGGTACCGTTCGCGCACTCACTTCAACGCCTGGTACTGCATTTGTCCAGAAACTGGTACTGGATGGCACAATGATAGGAACCACCAGGATCAGCCAGCAACAGATACTAGCAAATGATATTCCTTTAGGCGCTTCTCTGGTGGCCAGTGCAATCAATCTCAATATGGAGGGTTCAGGCCAGAATTTGCCTGACAATTTTGCTTTTGGTGACGTATTGGCAGGAGGAGATGGTTTTGTCTCCCGCATCAATACCAGTTTCCTGAAACAGGGATTTAACCGGATTGATCTGCAGGATGTCCAGTCGCTAAATGTGAATTCTGCGTTGGCTTTAGATACTAATGGGTCACTGACACTGGGCCGCCTGGGCAGTACAGTGAATATCAATAAGAATATTACCGCGCAGGGTGCGGATATTAATCTGAATGCCACCCGCACCCGTATCGCTGATAATGTAAATATCTCTACCGCAGGTAATTTCGTCAATAACAAAACCGGTATCAAGGGAGCATTAACACAGCAAACGGCTGAAAATGCGGGCAACATTCAGGCTGGCATTGTGGAGTTTGGAAATAATGTAACGCTGGATGCGTCATCCGGTGCGTCTGTAGACAGTAATGGGATTTTACATACTGGCCAGGCTGGCAATATCGGGTTTACAACGGAAAAACAGTTGCCTTCAAATTTAACGCTACGTGCCTATGGGTTTGATAAAGGCGGTGAACTCAGTATTCAGTTTGGTGAAGGAACACAAACCAATCTGCATATAGGTGCCGGCAACATTGCGACGGATGCGCTGAATTTCAGCCTGTCTAACAGTTTCTTCAGCCAGGGCGGTTTCTCCAAATATAATCTGGGTGCTTTCAATATCCATGTGGGTTCAGACAGTGTGGGTGCCACCAGCATGGTCTATGGCGTTGCACAGAATCTGCAGGTGAAATCCGGATTCAATACTGCCACTAGTGCTGACAATATCTTTTCTGTGACCCGCCTGATCACTAGACCTGACTATTTACGCCAGGCTGTTTCTTTTGATTTTGCAACATACCGTGCGGGTGATGATTTGGGTGTGTTGACCGTACATGAAAATGCACACATCAAGACAGATGTCGGTGGCGACGTACAGTTGTCAGCAGGCAAGCAGGTCAATGTGCTTGGGGATATTACCGCTAAAGGCGGAGATATCACGCTAAGAATTAACGATGAAGACCCAGCCCTGCCGGAAGACTCAAGCCAAATGGTGTTTGTTGGCAGCAATTCCACGCTAGATGTATCAGGGTCAAGTTTCCTCTTGCCGAATTCACGTACCGGCCTGGAACAGAATCAAATCGTTAATGCCGGTAGCATTACAATAAACAGCGCTACAGATGAACAAAAAGGGGCTGTTGTCATCAAGCAGGGTGCATTATTAAATGTGTCCGCCGCCAATGTTGCTACGCGTACACTGACAAACCGCGGGTATATCACTGAAACACTTTATGGTGATGCTGGCGAAATCAGTTTATATGGTTATGGCAGCTTGCTGGTAGACGGAAAGTTATCGGGGCAAGCGCAAGGAACAGGCCGAGGTGGTAGCCTGAACATGTTCTTTGAATCGGTGCCTTATCCTGCTGATGACTTCAGTACCATGTATGTGAATGGCAGCGGACGTTTCCATGTAACCAATGACCTGCAATTATTAACCACGAATATCCAGGCAGGTGATGCACTAAAGGATAGTGCCCCGGTCACGTCGTCTAGTGGCCAGTTACAGCGCGCCCAGATATCTGCAGCACAAATCGAGTCCGGTGGCTTTGACAATGTGCGCATCGGTACTTTTGACCGGAATGCAACTGCTGAAACCAGCCAGATGCTGCTTGCCGGTAACCTGGATTTAACGGTGGCCGGGAATCTGCGCCTGGATAGCCCAGTGTTGCAAGTGCTGGATGATGGGCATGCCAAGCTGAGTGCAGGTCATTTGCAGTTACATAGCCGTAAAAACGATGTTGATCCGGCGGTGTTGACGGGCAGTGGCGAGCTCACAATGAATGCCAACCAGGTTTATATTGATGGCCTGGTAGCAACCAGTGGTGTCAACCGTACTAACCTGAATGTATTGCGTGACATCCATGGCCAGGGTGTAGCCACTTTTGTCCAGGTGGGGCAGTTAGCCACAGAGTCAGGACTGACTACGCAAGGTCAGCTGAACCTGACTGCCAGGCAGATTTATCCTGACTCGGGTGCAAAACTGACTTTCACGGCAGAAGGCGCTGACAGCCAGATCAACGTGAGTTCCAGTGGATTGGCACCTTCCAATATATTGTCTGGCGGTGGCATCCTGACCTTGCAGGCCAATAAAATCCAGCAGGATGGCGTACTCAAGGCACCATTCGGGCAGATACACCTGAATGCTTCCGAGAGTGTCACACTGGGTGCAGGCAGTTTAACCACTGTTTCCGGTACCGGTCAGAATATCCCTTTCGGCATGACGATGTCGGCTGGTGAGGTATTCAACCCTGGTGACGGCAAAACCCGTAACCTGGTGGAAAAAGAGATCTCGATCAACGCGCCTGACACCAAGCTGGGTGAAGGTGCCACAATCGATCTTTCCGGGGGAGGCGAGTTGTTTGCCTATGAGTGGATCAGTGGCGGGGTAGGCGGTACGCAGGATATCCTGGCACAACCGGATACCTATGCGCTGATACCCACCATGACTTCGGATTATGCCGCCACAGACCGTTTATACAACAACGGCTCTGCCGGCATAGGACAAACCATTTACATCACTGGTGTGGATGGCGTGCCGACCGGCACTTATACTTTGTTGCCTGCACGTTATGCCCTTGTGCCTGGTGCCTTTGTCGTACAGCGCAGCGATGCTTCTTTAGTACGCGGGCAGACTTCCGCCCTGCAGGATGGCAGCAAGCTGACAACCGGTTATATGGCTGACCTGAATACCGGTGCCAAAGACGCAAACTGGTCTACTTTCCGCGTGATAAACGGCAGTGTGTTCCGGCCGGCAGAAGGCGCTGTTTCGAAAGCGCCTTCCCAGTACGTAATTACCAACGCCAGCAGTTATTTCAATGATCCATTGAATACAGGCGGCGCTGATGTGAAAAATACGCAGGATGCGGGCAAACTGACATTGCAGGCACAACAACTCGCCCTGGAAGCCAGTGTCGTTGGCCGCAAGATCACCGGGGCAGATGGCCTGATGGTGGATATCAGCTCAAACAGTATCCGGGTCGTTAATCAGAAAGACAATGCTGACAGCACCAGCCTGCAATTGCAGGTGAGTCAGTTAAATGCGCTTAACGCAGAAAGTATCCTGCTCGGCGGCACACGCAGCCAAAACAATAACACCACCAACATCAATACGGTTGCCAATACGGTCAGCATAGAAAATGATGCGGGCCAGGTATTGCAGACTGGTGAATTGATGGCAACCGCAACGGACAGCGTGAACGTGGCAGCCGGTGCACAGATCGATACTGGTGCAAGAAATGCAAATGCTAAAACAGTTAATGTAAACACCAGCGGAGATGGTGCTTTTCTCGGGCTGTCATCCAATAACCAGTTGCAATATACGCGTACGGGTTCATCTATCAATGCCCAGAGCGGTAATTTGAACATCGCTGCCAACTCTCAAATCTCGGCGGGCAACTCGCTGGTCATGGATGGAAGCCAGAATGTGACGTTTGAAGGGAACATTGCCCTGGCAGATGGCGCAAGTGCGACACTCGGTTCCAACCGTATCCTGATCGGTGATGTACCTAACGGTGTTTCCGGCCTGCATGTGAGCGACCAGACACTGTCGCAACTGGATAACGTCGCTAACCTGACCTTGAACAGCTACAGTACCGTGGATACTTACGGCGATGTCACTTTCGGCAATGACAAACTGAACCTGACAGTGAATGCGGCTGGTATTGCCGGCCATCTGGCGAGTGGGGAAGTGGCTGCACCTGCCAATCAGACCGTGACAATTAACACCAAGACATTTACCCTGAAGAATACGGTAGATGCCACATACGCAGGGGCGCCGAATCCTTCAGGCAGAACATTGCAGATCAATGCAGACTCTGTACGCCTGGAAGGTGACCGTGCAAATGTACTGGAAAATAATGCGGTTGCCATTGCAGATAAAAACACCATAGGCGGTTTTGATGCCGTACAGGTCAATGCCAAATCACTGACCGTGGCTGAGGGTGGTGCATTAGACCTGCAGGTGAACCAGACGCAACTGAATGTAGGCAGGATCACTGCCGAAAGTTCAGCGAATTACACGATAGGAAGTGTCGGAACATTATCCACTACCCAGGGGAATACGGCAGGGTTGGCTGCCAATACCAATATCGGTGGCAAGCTGACGCTGCAGGCCGATCAACTTAATGTGAATAGCCGTATCGAAACGCTTTCCGGGCAAATCAACTTGCAGGCGGATACGCAGTTGAACCTTGGCAGCCAGGCAGTCGTCACGGCCGCATCAGCGACTAAAACCTATGCTGAAAAGACTGCTTATGTTGATGCCGGCAAAGTCCAGTTAAGCAGTGGCGGCGATATCGTCACCGATGCGGGCGCCGTGGTGAATGTCAGCGCGCAGGGCGATGCAGATGCCGGTAAAGTGACCGTTTCAGCCACCTCAGGCGATCTGCAGTTGCAGGGGCAGCTGGATGGACGGGCACTGGGCACAGGTAAAGGCGGTTCACTTGAGGTGGATGTCAGGGCATTGCCTTCTGTCGTCGCGGTTGACCAGCAGGCGCAGGGCTTCAGCCAAAGCCGCAGTTACCGTGTGCGTACCGGAGATGTGGCGGTTGATGGTACTGGTGCGCAATCTTTGACTGCGAAACAGGTGGCAGTGACTGCGGATCAGGGTGCCATTAATGTTTCCGGTACCATTAATGCCAACAGTGACAAGCAAGGTTCCATCAGCCTGAATGCAAACGGCGATGTCACCTTGCAGTCCAGTGCGCAACTGACTGCTAACTCCTCCAAGGCTGGCGCCGAAGGCGGCAAGGTCATGCTGGCCACACAAAATGGGGCACTTAATCTGAACCAGGGTTCTGCAATCAGTGTGGCCGGAGGTGCGAATGGGTCTGGCGGAGCAGTGCATTTACGTGCGCCGCGTACCGGCGCAGGCTCAGGAAATGGTGTTGCCGTGAACGCACTTGAAACAACGATCACCGGTGCAAAATCTGTAGTCCTGGAAGCTGTAAAAGTGTTTGATAACGTGAGTACACTCACAAGTAGTGGCGATGGCTCCGGAGGCATATTAGGTTACGACACATTGGCAAGTGATGCGAATAGCTTCATGGCAAACCAGGCGAGTATTCTGGCTGCGCTAGGCAAGGGTAGTGACAGCAGTTTCCATTTGCGCGCCGGGCAAGAGATCCGTTCGGACGCCGACATTAATGTAGATGCTGATTGGGACTTGTCTTCAGTACGTGACGGCAATGAACCTGGGGTATTGACGCTGCGCGCCGCCAACAATCTGAATGTAAATGCCACTATCAGTGATGGATTCAATGGTACCGGCACCAGTGCAGCCATTAGTGCTGGAGATTCATGGAGTTACCGGTTTGTATCTGGCGCAGATATGCATTCCGCCAACGTGATGAACACCTTGCCGTCTGTGATGGATTCGACTGGTAACAGTACGTCAGGAAATCTCACTTTGGCTGGCAATGTACTGGTGAGAACCGGAACGGGTGATATCGAGATTGCAACAGGTGGTGACCTCGTCATGAGTAACGAAAGTTCAGTGATTTACACTGCTGGTGTTGAAGCTGCAGAGCTGCCTGGCTTCACTTTGCCAGTCAGCGCTCAACGTCCTTTATATCTTGACAATGGCGGTGACATCACGCTGAATGTGCGCGGTAACATTAATGGCGCAGAGAATGATAACCGCCAGGTGATCAATCAATGGTTGTTCCGCCAGGCTGGCGGTAGCCAGTTGAAAGACGCCTCCTGGTGGATACGTAATGATCAGTTCCGCCAAAGCCTGGGTGCATTGGGCGGCGGCGATGTGACCATCAATGCGGGTGGCAATATTGCGAATTTCTCGGCATCAATACCCACATCAGCCCGGTTTGACAACTTTGGTGATGGTGCGACAGGTGCAAGTGTGGTGAATGGTGGCGGTAATCTCAGTATTTCAGCCGGTGGCGATTTGTATAGCGGGGTATATTTTGTCGGTAAAGGAGAGGGCACTATCAAGGTAGGAGGCAGTGTCGGTGTACAACCAGACAAGATGTATGGCACAGTACTGGCCATGATGGATGGCCAGTTTGATGTCAGTGCCGGTAAAGATGTGAGTATCGAGGGCACCGTCAATCCCACATTATTGCCACAATCCACGACCAATTCACCCACTACTCCTGCTGGCAGGGTCCATAACAGTTACTTTAATACCTATAGCGAAGCAGCTGCTGTAAGCCTAAATTCTCTCACCGGGAACATCCGCTATGCCACGCAGTTAGAAGCCCTGTTGACAGGGTCAACTGGCTTACGTGCAGGTATCTATGGGGGTATGGGTTTGAATCCGGGCACCGTCAATATGGCAGCACATAATGGCAGTATCACGATGGGACAGGCTTACCTGGTACCTGCCAGCAAGGGTAATCTTTCACTATTGGCAGAACAAACTGTTTCGATAGACAGACTGATGATGTCGGATGCCAATATCAGTGATTTGCCTAACATCAATCGTCCTGAGGATTCAGCATTCATAGGTGGCTTTACTATCGATAACAGCCTGCTATCGAATACGCTGCCATATTTCAATAACCATGCCACCAGCCTGTTGCATGCGAATGATTTCCAGACTTCCTTCATTGTGTCCAAATCCGGTGATGTCCGTAGTTATGACGTTGCCGTGCCTGGCCTGATCTACTTGCCGAAAGCGACACAGATCGTGGCTGGCCAGGATGTCAGCAACCTGAATATCGGGCTGCAGAATAACCGTACTAGTGATATCAGCGTGATAGCCGCCGGCCGCGATGTGAATACCAAGAATGTCGTGATTGGCGGGCCAGGAGAGTTACTGGTACAGGCCGGTAGAAATGTTGACCTGATTTATACAGATGTGACCACTATTCAGGCCACGGGCAGCACGGGTACGAAACAGGGTGATTTCCAGTTCACTCCCGCTTCGCGTGCCAATACCTTGCTGCCGGCGGCAGGATCTTCCATCAGTATGCTGGCTGGCGTAGGCGCAGGGGCCAAAGTGCAGGATTATATTGAACGCTACATTGCGCCAACCGGTGCCGGCCCTGATGTGCTGGAAGAAAATGCCAGCGCCTTGAACAGCTATAAAGCAAAAACAGCGGCTTATTTGCTGGCGTTCATGAAAAAACTGACGGGTAATGACACGCTGACAGAAGCCGAGGCATTCACCCAGTTCAATGCCCAATCTAATGCGGTAAAAACCGTATTCGTGAACCGGCATTTAACCACTGAGTTAATCAGTTCCGCGCAATCGTTTGCCAAGGCCGGCAACCATGACCGCGGCAATGATGCCCTGGCGGCGCTTTATCCGACCAAGGCCGCTGGCGATATCCTGTTGTTCAACTCGAAGATATCCACTAACAGTGGCGGGAGCATAGATCTGGTAGCCCCCGGCGGCCTGATCAATGTCGGTGTGCCAGGTCAGGGTGGGGATGATATTGGTATCATCACTGAAAAAGGCGGCGAGATCCGTGCCATTGCCGATGGTGATTTCTCGGTGAACCAGTCCAAGGTGATTACGCAATTTGGCAGTGACATCGCTATCTGGTCAACTAATGGCACTATTGATGCCGGCAGGGGCTCCAAAACAGCCACCTCTGTGCCCGAACGTATTGTACAGACAGATGTTTTCGGTAATACCATTGTTGAAGTCCGTGGCGTAGCTTCAGGCAGTGGTATCCGGGCACAGACTTACGATCCTGATGGCCCGAACGGACCGCAAAAAGCACCAACCCAGGGTAACGTATTTCTGACTGCGCCGGTGGTGGATGCCGGTGAAGCCGGTATTCAGGGGATTATCCAGATTGTTGCGCCTGTAGTATTAAATGCGGGAAATATCCAGGCAAGCGCAGGATCAACCGGGGTGCCTACAACGACAACAACTGCAGTCGCCGGCCTCAACACAACCACTAACCCTGATTCCGTGAATGCTGCTGCACAGGCTGTCGCGCAGAGTGTGGCCAATTCTGCAGTAAACAATGCGTTTACCAAGCCGGTATTGCCTTCGATCATTTCCGTGGATGTGATAGGGATTGGCCGATAGCTTAGAAACATTCATTGCTAATGAAAGTCTGGCAAGTGAAACTGGAAACGCCCACTAACCGTGGGCGTTTTTTTATGGAGCTTCAGGATTTACTTAGCTGCAAATGCCTTCCTTAACTCGCCTATCGCAAACACCTGCGCTTCCCTGGCTTTGGCAACCACATCCGCCATACCAAAAAACTCATGGGTAACACCGGTATAGTGACGGTAAGTCACTGGGATACCATCACTTTCCAGGCGTTCGGCAAACTCTTTACCTTCTTCATACAGCGGATCAATTTCTGCTGTAATCACTGTCGCTGGCGGCAGGTCTTTCAGTGAACTTGCTTTGTCCGGCAATGCATAGGAACTGTAAGCATCAATGGGTTCACTGTAATGTTTGAAGAACCAGTTCATCATTGCCGCGTTTAGCGGTTTGGCGTTGGCGTTGTCTATGTATGAAGAGTTAAACACATTGTTATTCACCACCGGATAGATCAGTAACTGGTGCAACGGCTGTGTCACATCCTTATCACGTGCCATCAATGATACGACTGCGGCCAGGTTGCCACCTGCACTCTCACCGGCAACGGCGATACGCTTGCGGTCACCATTGATTTCTTCCGCATGTGACAACAGCCACTGGTAAGCGGCAAAGGCCTCATTAGGCTGGGTAGGGAACTGGTGTTCCGGTGCCTGGTGATAATCCAGTGATACGACTATAGCCTGCACACCCTGGGCAAGCGCAATGATAGAACCTTCATAGGTTTTGGTATCAGCAATCACAAAACCACCACCATGGAAGTACAGGATTACCGGGAAAGGACCTTCGCCGTGCGGGGTATAGACCTGTGCAGGCACACTCCCCAGCGGACCGCCTGGAATACTGATTGTAGATTTGGTATACAATTGGGTTGGTGACTGGTGACCACTTTCTTTAAGTAGTTTTTTCACCGCATCGGTGGGTGTAGGTTGCTGGCGTGCTTCCTGGGGCGATAAAGTCTCAATCGGCTTACCGCCAAGTGTAGCGAGTGCGTCCAGCACTTTTTGCATGTCAGGATCAGCAGCAGGAGGCTCACCGCCCAAGGCTTTTTTGATTGCTTCAACCGGGCCTGATCCCTCAATCGCAGGGAGGATACCCGCTGCTTTATTCAGTAAAGTGTCATTGTTGGATGTTGTCGCCATAACTTTTCCTTTCATTGGCTGAGAGTAAATATGCTGAAAACATACCTTAGCCAGTTAGTCACGATGTTCCTATCAGGTATAGCGCCAAATTCATGTAGGAAAAGCTCTACAAGTTAATTTCATCCAGCTCTAGTGACGAAATACAGGGAGACAAGATTAATGGCTGCTAATAAAACCTGCAGGTGCCAGATAACTAGTCTGCAATTCTGGTCACTGACCTAAAACTGTATTAATCCCATTGCCTTTCAGACCTGTTCCATAGTCCGACCTACCTAGTTTTGTGGCAGCAAACTTAATAATTTCCCCTCGCTAAATTGCTAAATTAATCAGGCTTTTATTCAAGTAGAAAACTTGCGGAGTCTGAGAAATGAAATTAAAAAAATTACAGTGGTTGCTGGCTTTATCCGGGCTGGTTCAAATGAGCCTGACAGCCCAGGCCGGCGTTGTCATTAGCCAGATTTATGGTGGTCAGGGCAATGTCTTTAACCAGGATTATGTGGAGCTGTTCAACAACGGCAACGCTGCCGTTGATATCAGCGGCTGGTCTGTGCAATACAGCAGCGCCACCGGTACCGGTAACTTTTCTGCCAACGGCGTGACAACGCTGTCTGGTTTGTTGCAGCCTGGCCAATATTACCTGGCGGGTTTAAGAAGTGCTGCCAATGGCTCAGCACTGCCAACGCCTGATACCAGTAATAACGCGACTGATATGAGCGGCACCAACGGCAAGGTGGTGCTGGTAAACAGCAGCACAGGTTTAGCCTGTAACGGTGGTTCAACCGCTTGCAGCCCGGCACAACTGGCACAGATTGTTGACCTGGTAGGTTACGGTTCAGCTAACTTCTTTGAAGGCTCAGCCGCTCCTGCGATCAGCAGCAGCACCGCATTGTTGAGGAAAAACAATGGCTGCCAGGACAGTAATCAGAACAACAACGATTTCTCCACCGGCACACCGGCACCACGTAACAGCAGCAGCACTGTGAATGTATGTGGCGGCGGTAATCCAGGTAACCAGCCGATTGTGACCTCCTGCCCGGCAGTTACTTTGCAGGTAGGCGAAGCGGGTTCTGTATTACTTCAGGCTTCTGATGCAGACAGTATTGTTAACGCAGCGACGCTGTCTGCCACTGCACCAGCCGGTGTGACATTGAGCAATTTTATCGCAGCAGGTAGCGATGGCCAGCCAGCCAGCGCAAGCTTGCAACTGGATGGCAGCCTGCCAGCCGGGACTTACGCGGTTGACGTGAAGTTTGACAATAACGAAGCGCAAACCGCGACGTGTAGTGTGAGTGTTACGGTGCAAAGTGGCAGCATTACCCGTATCTTCCAGATCCAGGGTAGTGGTTTAGGTGTGGCTTCAGTTAGCCCGCTCAATGGTCAGAACGTGACCACAGAAGGCGTGGTGACTGCCGTGTTCCCGGGCTTGAATGGCTTCTATCTCCAGGACGAAGCAGGTGACGGTAACCCGCTGACTTCTGACGGTATTTTTGTTTACCTGGGTTCCGGTGTGACACCGACTGTCAGCAAAGGCCAGAAAGTGCGCCTGAATGCCAGTGTGACCGAGTTTAATACCATTACCGAGCTGATCAATGTCAGTGGTTTGCAGGTACTGAGCAGCAATAATGTCATTCTGCCAACTGACATTATCTTACCGGAAGTGACTGAAGGTGACCTGGAGGCCTATGAAGGCATGCTGGTACGCATTACCACACCATTGACCGCTTCCCAGAACTACTTCCAGGGTCGTTATGGTCAGGTGACTCTGTCTGCTGAAGGTCGAATGATCAAGCCGACCAATATTCACCCGGCCAACTCAACAGCTGCGGCACAACTGGCTGATGACAATGCACGTCGTCGCCTGGTGCTGGATGACGGCAGCAGCGTGCAAAACCCTAACCCGATTCCATTTATCGGTGAAGACAATACCTTGCGCGCTGGCGACATTGTGGAAAACCTGGTTGGCGTGATTGATCATGGTTTGATCACGGCTTCCAACCCGGGTCCACGTGACTACAAGTTGCATCCAACCGAGCCAGTGCAATTCAGCCGTGAAAATGTGCGTACTGCGGCCCCTGCCAGCGTAGGTGGTAATGTCAAAGTTGCCAGCTTTAACGTGCTGAACTACTTTACAACGTTCACTAACGGCGCAACAGCCAGCGGCCAAAGCGGCCAAGGTTGCCGCCTGGGTAGCAGCGTGTCTGCCTCTAACTGCCGCGGTGCCAATAACCTGGTGGAATTCAACCGTCAGCGGAACAAGATCGTACGTGCACTGACAGCGATCAATGCTGACGTGGTTGGCCTGATGGAAATCCAGAACAACGGAGCTACAGCGGCACAGGATCTGGTCAATGGCCTGAATGCAATGTTGGGAGCCAATACCTACGCCGTGATTGCTGATCCCGCCAACGGTACCGGTACCGATGCGATCAAGGTGGCCATGATTTACAAACCCGCTCGTCTGACACCTACGGCAGCAGCTTTATCTGATAACAACAGCATCAATAATCGTCCAACCCTGGCACAAACGTTCCAGGCTGCCAACGGTGAAAAGTTCTCTGTGCTGGTGAATCACCTGAAATCCAAAAGCTGCTCCGATGCAGGGGGTGCAGACGCAGATCAAGGTGATGGTCAAGGTTGCTACAACTCACAACGTCTGGCACAAGCTAACCAGTTAGTGCAATTCATCCAGACCGTGAAAAACCAGGCTAACAATCCAAACGTGATGGTGATTGGTGACTTGAACGCTTACGGCAAGGAAGACCCCGTGCTGGTGCTTGAAAATGCCGGTTTGCAGGATCAGATTGCACGCTTCAATGACCAGGCCGGTTACTCCTATGTGTTTGATGGTGAATCCGGTTACCTGGACCATGCACTGGCAAATGCTGATCTGGCCGCGAAAGTTACAGGCACTGTGCACTGGCATATCAACGCCGATGAACCCTTTGTCATTGATTACAACACCGAGTTCAAACCACAAGACTTGTACACAGACTCACCATACCGGTCATCTGACCATGATCCGGTGATCGTAGGTCTGCAACTGGTGAAATCGATACAAGGCTCTGCTCAGCGCGACACATTGATAGGTACTGCGGGTGATGACGTACTGACCGGCGGTATCGGTGCTGACACCATCACCGGCGGAGCTGGCCGCGACCTGTTCGTGTATCAGAGCATGCGTGATGCGACTGACACCATTACTGACTTTACGCCAAGTGAAGATCAGCTGGATATCCGTGAATTGCTGCAAAGCATCGGCTATCAGGGCGCACAACCGTTCGATGATGGCGTGGCACGCTGGGTCAGCGTTGCCGGCGGGACACAATTACAGATTTCAGCCAAGCCACTGGTGACCTTGAAAGGGGTGACACCGGCCAATCTGAATGCACAGCGCGACGTACGTTGGTAAGTAAGTTTGCGTTCATAAGCCGGCGTGACCCAAGTATCACGCCGGCAAACAACAAACCATGAAATAAGCGGTTATTAAAATTTACATTGAGAGAGGATTTAATCATGAAAAAAATCAGTTTAATCGTAGCACTGCTACTGTCCACACAAGCTAACGCGGCATTAAATGCCGGTGACATCCTGTTCACGTCATTCAACGCCGATGAAGATGGTCTGTCATTTGTGACTTTAGTTGATATCGCTGCCAACACCACGATCTACTTCAGCGATAACGAGTGGACCGGTAGCGCATTCAACACAGGTGAAAGCTACAACCAGTGGGTTTCCAGCAGCGTTGTGACTGCAGGTACAGTGGTGCGTTTTGCAGAATACGACAAAGCCACTTTGTCAGCCTCAACCGGCATCTTGTCTCGTGCAACCGTTAGCGGCAACAGCAACTGGGGTCTTTCCAACTCAGGTGAAACGGTTTATGCCTATGTAGGGTCTGGCGCCACTGCACCAACGACATTCCTGTCAGCCATCACTAACGGTACCTTCGCGTCGAATGGTCCGTTGACCAACACAGGCCTGATCAATGGTGTGAACGCTATTGAACTGACTGCTAAAGCCGGTGCTTCCAGCGAGCCAGACTATGCAGAATACAACGGTGTACGCAGTGGCTTGAACAATTTTGCTGATTACAAGGCGCAAGTCGCTGATGTGAATAACTGGAATGTAGACACTGTGAATAACAGCGTGTCAGCCGGTGTCGTGCCTAACACGACTGCATTCACCATTAACGCAGTGACACCAGTGCCGGAAGCAGACAGCTCAGCGATGTTGCTGGCTGGGTTGGGTTTATTGGGTCTGGTTCGTCGTCGTCAATCACGTTAATACTGAAAAAGAGTGCCGTGATTTTCGCGGCACTCCATGGAGAAGAACATGTTTAAACTGAAACAATTAACTGTATGCGTTGCGCTGGCATTCACTGCCGGTAGCGCCTTGGCAGAAGGCGTGACTGTATTACACTTAGGTGACCAGGAAAGCTGGTTATTGTCTGCACAAGGTAACTTGCGCGATGACGCCGGCCAGGCCATTTCGTTTTACGGTGGCGTTGACCGTCTTGCCTCTGTGATTAAAAATGCCGAAACAGCTGCTGTGGCGCAAAGCCGTACAGTACTGAAACTGAATGCCGGTGATGCATTTTTGCCAGGCCCTCGGTTTACGGCCAGCTTGAATAACCTGACTAACAGCTTTAGCGATGGAGGCCAGGATTTTTATGATGCGATTGCTTTACGCCAGATTGGTTTTGACGCCATGGTGTTCGGTAACCACGAATTTGACCTCGGCCCGCAAGTGGCTGCGCGTTTTGCCAAAGTATCCGGCAGCACTTATCTTTCCAGCAACCTGAATTTCAATGCCACCTCAGAATTCAGCGCATTGAAAGCCAGCGGCCAGGTAGCACCTTCCAAAGTGATCACCACCACTGCCGGTCATAAAATCGGCCTGGTAGGCGCGACGACACCATTATTGCCAAGTATCTCATCCCCGGGTGCAGTGAATGTGATTGGCTACGATGCCAGCAATACTGAAGCACAAAACCTGCAAGCGCTGATTCCTATTATCCAGGCCGAAGTCACCCGCCTGCGTAGTGAGCAAGGTGTGACGACAGTGATTTTGATGAGCCACCTGCAAAATGCAGCTAACGAGATCAATGTGGTGATTCCGGCGCTGACCGGTGTTGACCTGGTATTGTCTGGTGGCGGCCATGAGTTGATGGTGGACCCTGATGATGCGCTGATCAATGGTGGCGTAGCCGCGACGTTCACTTCACACCCGGTCAATGCTGTGGATGCGAACGGCAAAACAGTGCCGGTATTAACCAGCCACTTTGGTAACCGTTATGTGGGCCAGGTCAATTTCACGATTGATGACAGCAATGGTAAATTTGTGGCGATTGAATCCAGCAAAATGATGCGCGTGACCGGTGCCGCTGCCGATGCAGACCGCGTAGCCGGGGATGCAACGATTAAAGCACAGGTAGTGACGCCAGTGCAGAACTATATTTCTGTGCTGAATGCTCAAATCATTGGCACGACAGCGGTTAAGTTGAATGGCCCGACACACACTACTTGTGCTGCTTTGCCATGCACATTTGTGGCCGGTGTACGTAACGCAGAAACTGGCCTGGGTGACCTGGTTGCCGATGCAATGCGCTTTGCCGGTAAAACAGAAGTCGCGATCCAGAACAGTGGCGGGATTCGTACCAATATTGCTGCCGCTGGTAATGTGTCTGTTGGCGACACGTTCAATATCCTGCCATTTACCAATCTGGTCAAACGCGCACCAGCAGTGAATGCCACGCAATTGAAAGATTTGCTCGAACATGGTTATGGCGACACCAGCCCGACAGGTCGTGCCAATGGCCGTTACCCGCAAATCTCCGGTATGCAAGTGATTTACAACAGTACCAATGTTGCCAGAACGACTAAAGGCACCGGTAACCGCGTGCAACGCGTGGTGTTGGATGACGGCACTGTGCTGATTGATAACGGCGTTGTTGTCAACAACAGTCGTACCTTCTCGTTCACAACGATAGACTTCACTGCCGCTGGCGGTGATGGCTTCCCTTTCGCTGCTAACAACGTGGTATTCGAAGACAGCCCGTTCACCATCACCTACCAGGAAGCCCTGGCCAATTACATTCAATCACCAAAAGCTGAAGGTGGCCTGGGTCGCCTGAATAATGCCGATGGCGATGAAATCACTGTCAACTTCTACGGCCTGGAAAACCAGTATGACAAGGGTGGTCGTCTGATTGACCTGGCGATTGCTACTAGTACTCCTGGCGTGACACGTACTGGTACTGCCAGCCGAGATGTACTGGTGGGCACTGGCGGTGACGACATCATCAATGGCGGTTTGGGCGTAGATACGCTGACCGGCGGCGCAGGTAACGATGTATTCGTCTACAACAGCATGCGTGAAGCTGGTGACACCATCACTGACTTTACCCCATATGCCGACAAATTACAGTTAAGCGCATTGCTGGCTTCGCTGGGTGTTTCAGCCAATGCCGCGATTGCAGACGGATATATCAAGCTGCTGGATGTGACAGGAGGCGTGCAGGTGCTGGTGGATACCGATGGGGCTGCAGGCACGGCTGCCGCTAAAACACTGGTCACCCTGAAAGGCCTGACCGCCAAGCAGGTTGCACCTGCCAGAGACTTTATTCTTTAATTTTTGCCGATTAATTCTTTCTAGAGGAACATATGATGAAATCTTTAATTAAAAAAGCAGCACTGATCGCGCTAATGAGCAGCGTGTTACCTGCACAAGCGGCCATCCAGTCCTGGCAGGTATCGGGTGCAGTGGATTCCGGTCATTACAACGGTACCACTTACCAGGGCCAGTTCAGCTTTGATGATGCCGGCCTGTTGTCTTCCGGTACTGAACTGCTCAACCTGAGCAGCCTGCAATTCAACTTTGGCAGCACATTGTTTGATCTGAGCACAGCTGCACTAGCGCCAGCCACTGCAGTATTCCAGGATGGCGTGTTTACCGGTATCGAATGGTCAGTAGATGCTACCAATCCAGCGATTGGTTTCAGTTTGATTGCTGGTCTGTCAAACACCGGCGATGCATTCTTTGCTTACGATACCTCACTGGGTTTATCCGGTGCTGGCAACCTGACTTACACATTGTCAGCAGTGCCTGAGCCAACACAGTCCGGCATGATTCTGGTCGGGCTGGGTCTGATGGGCTACATTGCAGCTCGCCGCCATCCAAAATAAAAGGTTTAACCTACTTTTACTGCGACCTGTGTAACAGGCAGAATCGCCTACCTTGGCCCGGCTTTGCCGGGCTGTTTTTTTATGAAAATAAAAAAACTAGTCCGCCTAGTCCGATCTTAATTTCTCTGCAACATTCGCTCTATAGACTTGCACCTCGAATTAACTCGACTGCGATGGATATGAAGAAGTCTACCCTTGGTTTATTAACCAGCCTCTGTTTGTTGACCCTTGCTTTACCGGTGAAAGCTGCCTGGAATGCAGACTGGGCAACACAACAAAAAATCACGATTGATACCGCCAATATCAAGGAAGCCGTGAACCAGGCACCGGTGCTGGTTCGCCTGCATTCAGGTAATTTTGACTTTACCGGCGCCAATGTAGATGGCTCGGATATCCGCTTTATTGCCGCAGATGACAAAACAGAACTCAAGTTCTCATTAGAGAAGTATGACGCGGTGAATGAGCTGGCCGTGGCCTGGGTAGTGCTACCGCAATTATCTTCAGCGAATAAAGATCTGGCGATTGGTTTGTATACCGGAAATGAAAGCGCTAAAGCCACCAGTGATGTACAAGCTTTAAGTGATCCGGCACTGCTGGCCCGTTTTGCTTTTTCTGATAAAGCCTTATTGAAAGATAGTGGGCCTAGCCAACTGACAGCCAGTGGTAATGCGACTCAGCAAAAAGCAGGCTTGATCGCAGAAAGTGCAACCCTCAATAATAGTCCGCTGACGATTACTTTGCCGGCAGCACCGCAGTTAGCCAATGGCGCCACCTGGTCAGTCTGGTTGAAGCCGGCCAACCTGCCGCAAACCGCAGAAGTATTCAAGAGTGGCAACGTCAGCCTGAAACTGAATGGCAATGGCCTGGCATTACAGGCTGGCGCAGCGACTGTTAATGGCGGAGAGTTGAAACCAGGTCAATGGCAGCATATCGCACTGGTGTTCCAGGGCGGCCAGGTGGTGCTTTATATCAATGGTCAATCGGTTGGCCAGGCGGCGGCTAATGATGCCCAGGCGGCAGCAACATTGACTGTTGGTGATGCATTGAATGCCGAGATTGACGAATTGCAACTGGCTTCCACTGCACGGAGTGCCGCCTGGTTAAGCCTGGTTGCACAGTCACAAGGTGCCGATGCCAAACTGGTCAAAGTCACACCGGCTGGTGAGGGCGATGGCGAAGAAGAAGGGGAAGCCAACTATATGGGCATCCTGATCGACAGCCTGACAGTCGATGCCAAGGTGGTGATTGCCATCCTGGCGGTGATGTTCGCTATCAGTGTCTGGGTGATGTTCAGCAAGGCCCGCCTGGTCACCATTACCGACAAGGATAATGCACTGTTCCTCAAACGCTTCCAGCAAGCTTCTACCCAGGATTTGTTGAATCTGGACAAGACTGGCACTTATAAAAACTCCAACCTGTTTGGCCTGTATAAAGCCGGGCTGCGTGAAATCAAGAAGCGTGAGCATGATGGCAAAGTGTCTCTGGGTGGTGCCTCCATCGATGCGATTAAAGCTGCCGTTGATGCCGACCTGGTACGTGAAACGCAGCGCATGAACAGCATGATGGTATTACTGACCATTGCGATTTCCGGTGGCCCTTTCCTCGGCCTGCTGGGTACGGTGGTGGGTGTGATGATCACCTTTGCCGCGATTGCGGCTGCGGGTGATGTGAACGTCAACGCGATTGCGCCTGGTATTGCGGCTGCGTTGCTGGCTACAGTCGCCGGTTTGGGTGTGGCGATCCCTGCGCTGTTTGGCTACAACTACCTGGCCAGCCGTGTGAAAAACATCACCATCGCCATGCAGATTTTTGTCGATGAATTCATTACCCGTACCGCTGAACTGTACGGTAAGGAATAAGGCCGCGCGATGTCAGAAGGCGTCAAGGAAGAGAACCAGCTTTACGATGAAATCAACATCACGCCCATGCTCGACCTGGCTTATGTATTGCTGGTGATTTTTATCATTATGACCACCGCGTCAGTACAGGGCGTCAAAGTTGACATGCCACATACCGTGAACTCTGCTGCATTGGCAAAGCCGCAAATGCGTGCCATTACCGTGACCAGTGACGGCAGCGTTTACCTCGATGCTTTTCCGGTAGATATGGCGCAACTGGAACAGCGCCTGGCCGAATATAAAGGCAGCAACCCCGAGTTGCCGGTAGTGCTGAAAGGTGATGCGGCTGCGCATTATGAAAAGGTGTCTGAAGTGCTGGAAATCTGCAAGCGGCTGGATATTACTGAAGTTGGCCTCGTGACTAAGAAGGTTGTGGAGTAAGCATGCAAGTCCAAAACGACGCACAACCCTACGACACCATCAACATTACGCCCATGCTGGACTTGGCCTATGTGCTGCTTGTGATTTTTATCCTGATGACGACAGCTGGCGTGCAGGGCCTGACCATGAATCTGCCCAAACCATCCAACAAACCAAGCACCGAAAAACACGATATGAAGATCGTGCAGGTGCAGCAGGGCGGCACGCTGACCATCAACGGGGTAGGTGTCAGCATGGCAGAGCTGGAAACACAGCTGAACCAGGCCAAAGCGATGGACCCCAAGGTAAACATCATGATCAAGGGCCAGGCACAGGCACCTTATGCCGGCGTGATTTCAGTGATTGACCTGGTCAATCGTCTCGAAATTGAAAATGTCGGCCTGGTCACAGGCAAGATCGGGACCTGATCTATGGATCTGCAAGATTTAAACGTCACGTCTGACCAGGTGCAGGTGTCAACTGCGCGTGTCTGGATCACCCGCATGGCAATCGCCTTGCTGATCCTGGCAATTCTGACGGGCATCGGTTATGGCATCAAGAAATTGCTGGGTGGTGGTCCAACCCATAAAAAGCAGATCACTACTGTGAAACTGCTGCCGGATACTCCGCCTCCGCCACCACCGCCACCTCCAAAAGAACCGCCAAAGGAAACGCCAAAAGAGCAGCCCAAGGAAGCGCCTAAAGAACCAGAGCCGAAACCCGCTGAGACACCTCCGGCCGAGACTTTAAAAATGGAAGGCGCGGCCGGTGATGGGCCAAGCCCGTTTCAGTCTGGCGCTGTCAATAACGAATACAAAGGTGGCGCGGTAGCGACGATTGGGTCTGATGGAGGTGTCAAATTCCGCTGGTATGCCGGGCTGGTGAAATCACAGATTGAACGTGCCATCGAGCGCGACAAAAAACTGACCCAGGGCCAATACAAAATTGTGGTTAGCGTCTGGTTGAAACCTAACGGCCAATTTGAAAGATTGTCAGTCGACCAGTCTGATACCACGCCAGAAATCGAACAAGGGATACGTGAAGCCCTGAATGATTTACCGGCCATGCAGGACAGCCCGCCTGAAAATATGCCGATGCCTATCCGCTTGCGGATATCGGCAAAAAAAATGGGCTAATTCATGAATACACATTACCAATGTGCCAAACCAAAACACTGTGAGTGAGGATATGCAGACTCTCAATACCCCTTTAAAAAGAACGACCGTTGCCGTTTGGCTGTTTACCCACTTGCTGGCGACAGGGAGTGCGCATGCGGGCGAACGCGAGTCGCTTGAGCAACTGCGTGCTACGACGACTAACCTGATTGAATTGCTGGTGCATGAAGGCGTGTTATCCAAGCAGAAAGCGGATGCCTTGCTGCAAAAAGCGGCTGCCGATGCCAAACAGGCTACTCAGCAGGCTGAAGTGAGTGATGATGTCAAAAATGAAGTCAACAAGGCCATGGATGAAAAGACCGTGCGTGTGCAATATATTCCGCAGCACGTGAAACAAGCCATGCGTGAGGAAATCGAGCATGACGTCATGGAAAAGCTGAACTACAAGACGGGTGAACGCCTGGGTGTGCCTGAGTGGATAGACCGTATCAGCTTCCATGGGGATATCCGTTTGCGGGGTCAGGCCGATGAATTCCCTGGGGATAATGATGATTTCGTTGCTTTAAACAATGACCTGACCCGCAGCATGAATCTGCAAAATTCGAGTGAGGAACGTCGCCGCGCCCGTATCCGCGCCCGCCTGGCGGCAGATATACATTTCAATGACTGGCTGAGCGGCGGACTGCAATTCGTCACCGGACAGCAAAATACGCCAGTGACCCCGAACCAGACTGAGGGCATTGCCCAGGGGAAATACCAATTCACCTTGGACCGTGCTTTCCTGCAAGCAAGGCTAAACGATTGGTCTACCGTCACCGGTGGGCGCTTTGCTAATCCGTTCCTGTATACCGATATGCTATGGGATCCGGACTTGGCATTCGATGGTTTTGTGGCAAATGTTAATCCTAAATTCAATGACCGCTGGTCAGCCTTTGGTACTGTGGGTGCCTTCCCGATCGAAGAGGTTGAATCTTCTTCTGTCAATAAGGCCAGGGATAAGTGGTTGTATTCTGCACAGGCCGGTATTAAGTGGACTGCGCCCAACAAATCTTCTGCCAAGCTGGCTTTTGCCTATCATGATTTCAAGAATGTCGAAGGCCAGCTGAATACCGTTGGCTTGAATGACTACAACGAGACTGCGCCTGAATGGCGGCAGCGCGGCAACAACACTTTTGACATCAATGCCAACAATCTTGGCATACCTGGGCAAGGCAGTATCATCGGGCTGGCATCCAAGTTTGAATTGATCAACCTGATAGCCCAGGTTGACTTGATGAATTTTGATCCCGTACATGTTACGTTCACCGGCGATTACGTCAGGAACATCGGTTTTGATCAGAATGAGGTGCTGGAGCGAACTGGCAACCTTTATAAAAAGGAAAACGAAGGCTACAACGTCAGGATTGACGTGGGTAACAATAGTTTCCTGGGACCATACGTGCAGAATGTCAACGCCCATGAGTGGCAGGTTTCCCTTGGTTATAAATATATAGAAGCTGATGCCGTCATGGATGGTTTCACAGATTCTAATTTCAGGTTAGGCGGTACCAATGCCAAAGGTTGGTACATTTATGGAAACTATGCGATTGACAAGAATGCCTGGATCAGTGCGCGTTACATGAGTGCAGACTCTATCAGTGGTCCTCTTGATCCGATCACAGGAAGTAGCCAGCAACAGAATTTTTCTGTTGATGTGTTGCTAATTGATCTGAATGCGCGATTCTAGAGGGATACTATGAAACCTGTTTTTTCGATCATTGCTGTTATTTTATTGTTCACTTTGCACTTATCTGCTGTTGCCGCTGAGAAACAAGACAAAGCGGCCAAGCGTGCCAACATTCTGATGCAGAAAATGAAGCAGGATATGGAAGCGGAAAAGAGCGCCTTGCAAACGCAGTTCGAGCAGGAAAAGAAAAGTATGTCAGATGCCCTGAATCAGGCACAGAGTGCTCAGCGTTCGCATTCCGTACAGTTGCAAGGGCAAACCCGGCGCAACCAGCAATTGCAGTCTGAGGCACAGAAGCTGACACAGGAAAAAACTGTGCTTTCCGCTCAATTACAGCAGTTGCAGTCGCAACTCGCTGAACAAACGCAACGCCTTGAGAGCATCGAACAACAACTTAAGCTGGCCAAATCTGACCTGGACGTGAATGATCAGCAGCGCAAGAAACTGCTTGCGAATGTCAGCACTGCTCACCAGCAATTAGTCTCCTGTGAAGAAAAAAACAGCCGACTGTATGCCTATGGCAATGACCTGATTGGATTGTATGCCGATGCCAGCACTTACCAGAAAATCATGCGTGCTGAACCTTTCTTCCAGCTGAAGCGGGTTGAGCTGGAAAATATCCTGCAGGATAAACGGGCGCAACTGATTGAAAATAAAGTTGATACAATAGCGACGCCCTGATCCTGTTTCCAGGTCGGCGTCCTGGTTATTTTAAGTATTGGCTAAAGTATGTTTCCCCGACTGCTCTCATTTTTTACGCTGCATGAGCGTGCCCGCATTTATCCGTTTATCGGTTTTATCCTGTTGCTTGCCTGCGAACCTTTGCTTGCCTCAGGGCTCACGTGGCTAGGGTTGGGTGCGCAGCCAACCTACCTGTTACGCACGCTGGCAGCTGTCGCCTTGCTTCTTTATTACCATCGCCATTATGTTGAGTTTTCGCTGACGCCAACTTTCCAGCAGGCTGTCATCGCCATCCTGAGTGGACTCCTGGTGTTTGTTATCTGGATATTTCCTTATCCAGAGTGGATGGGCGGCTACAGTGCTGGTGATGGTAAAGCCATGCCCATGCACAATGCAATCGATATATTCTGGCTGGTTTGCCGCTGGGCTGGCTCTGCTCTGGTGGTGCCCATCATAGAAGAATTGTTCTGGCGCTCATATTTGATGCGCAGGCTGGAACATAGCGAGTTTATGTCTGTCTCACCAGCCCATGTGGGTACTTATGCAGTGGTGGTAAGTAGCGTATTATTTGCAATTGAACATCAGCTCTGGTTAGCAGGGTTGTTGGCAGGACTGGTATATGCCTGGTTATACCGTCGATTCCAGGTGCTCTGGATACCTGTATTGGCCCATATGATTACCAATGCCGTGCTTGGCGCATGGGTTGTGTTTGGCGGGCACTGGCAATACTGGTAAAAAGAGTGTGTTAACATGCATTGTGAATAATTGAGCATGCTTAGATGAAATGAAGATGCTCAGGTGTAGGCGGGGAGAGCCCGGTACGCCAGCAATATAAACACAATAAATACGAATTTATTTTAAAGGGTGATAATGAAAAAAATCGCATTGATCGTACCGGCTTTGATGCTGGTGATGGCAGGATGCAGCAAGCACGAAGAAGCAGGCAAGGGATCTACGCAAGTGGTTGCCAAGGTGAATGGAAATGAAATCACGGTGCATCAACTAAACTTTGCGCTGTCTAAAGCCGGTAAGATCGACCAGGCGCAACTGAAGCCAGCTTCAGAAAAAGTCTTGCAGCAAATGGTAGACATAGAGTTGCTCAAACAAAAAGCAATTGATGCGAAACTTGATCGCGACCCGAATGTGCTACAAGTGCTTGAGGCTACCAAACAGCAGATACTGGCGCAAGCCTATATGCAAAAAGTGTCCGCCAAACAGGCCGCACCTTCAAGTGACGATATCAAAAAGTTTTACGATACCCATCCTGAGCTGTTCAGTGAGCGTAATGTTTATGTAATTCAGGAATTTGTCGTTAAAGACGGCAATCAGCATGCCAGCGAGATTGAAGCCGGTATCAGTGCTGCAAAAACTGCTGACGACCTCGGTAAATGGCTGAAAGACAATAACTATGTATTTAATGCCAATGCCAGCAGAAAAGCAGCTGAACAGTTACCACTTGATTTGCTGAAAAAACTTAATACGCTTAAAACCGGCGATACACTGATTGTCAAAGGACCTGATGCGCTGGTGCTTTTGTTCCTGGCCAAAGTCGACAGACAGCCTGTAGATGTTGAAAAAGCCAAACCGGTCATCCAGCAATACCTGGTGAATTCCGGCCAGCAAACACTGATTAAAAATGAAGTGGCCGCACTACGCAAAGAAGCCAAAGTGGAATTCTATGGTGATTTCTCAAAACTGACATTGAATAACAGTGAAGCTGCTGTGCCTGGAGCGACTGCCCCAACTGCTGCGAAACCTGAGTTGCCAGTGGCTGCCCCAGCTGCTGAGCCAGCAACCGAGCCTACACACAACAAGGCGATTGAAAAAGGGTTGTCTGGTTTGTAACTGATAGTACTTGATGTCTGAAGCCCTGGTTATGCCAGGGCTTTTTCTTTGTGAAGGCGCTTGGTTAAGATAGGTGCTTAACAAATAGAGTTATAAACCAGAGTTACTGGCTTTACCAGTGTGAAAATGACCGTATAAATATTGCCGAAGTTTTACTATGCATCAAGATATTTGTTGCCACAGTAATTCATAGCAAAAGCTAGTGCTGATGCTTCCTGCGCCAGGTGAGCCAGCCTGCCAGGAATAACACTGCCGGCAGGCCAAACTGGAAACCGTTAAACAGGATCATTAGCCAGGTTTGTTGGGACGGTAGCAAAATGATGCTATCGCGCAACGGTGCTACAGGCAGGGTGATGCTGGGTTGATTATTTACGACCCATTGCAAACTCTGCATGGTAAATGCGAGATTGCCACCTCTTTGCTGCTGCGCATTGCTAAAAAATCCCGCGCTGCCTATCACCATAATTCTTTGCAGCTCGCCTGAGGGGCGCGTTTTTTCCAGGGCCAGGGCAATGGTTGCTGGGCCCTGGCTATCTGTTTCCGAGTTAAAAGCAGGTAACTTTTCGGGCTGTTCAGGATGATAGGTCTTGCTCGTCCAGCCACGTTCTGCCGCCGCAACCAGTGGCAAGGTACGCCATGAGTCTTCTGGCTGACGATAGCGCACGATGGCATGTGCCTGGTCAAAAAATGTGCGCAGGGCAAACTCCTGTGTTGGCCCTTGCCCGGAATAGCGTTGCGTACTTAAGGCATGCAAGGGGATATCGAACTGCCTGTTGGCGGGGTCTATCACCATGCCTTCACTGATATTAAGTGCCAGGCTTTCTGCTAAAGAGGCCAGTCCCTGTGTGGATGGATTATCTACAAGCCAAATCAGGCTGCCGCCTTTAGTGATATGGGATTGAATAGCTTTGACCTGAACCGGTGTGTAGGGATGTGTCGCGCCAGCGAGCACCAGTGTCGGCAGTTTTTTTATAGACAAACTTTTTGTTGCCAGCTTTGTTTCTAATGTTGAATAGTGTTCAAGACCAGCGTTGCTGATTACCTGCAATCCGGCAGCACGCATCGCCTCTGCCAGATGACTGGCACCACTGGCCGCTTCATTATCCAACGCCGTTTCGCCAAACCCGGTGGAGAACAACAATGGCGCACGCTCGCCATGTTGTAATTGCAACAGCACATTGGTAAAAGCTTCTTCGGTGTATGGCAGGTACATGCGCTTTAGTTGCCCGCGATAGCGGATGATCATTTCGCCTTCTTTTTTGACCTGATGCTCGCGCGCCAATCTCGGCGAAATGGAAGGGTCAATAAACTGCAGATGCATATCATGGTGAACATGCTGGTAGCGTTGTACCAGCGCCAGAATCGATTTCCTGAAATAGCGGCCTTTGTAAGGGCTATTGCTGCAAAAGGCGCTGATTTCTATCGTTCCTGGCAATGCTTGCAACACTTCGATACTTGCTTTGGAAAGCGTGTTGCGGCGATTGTTGGTGTGATCGGTAATGATATTAAAATGCCAGGCCAATATGCCCAGCGCCAGGGTTAGCAGTAGTAGTCCCGGCACCACAAGGCGATGCTGCCATGCCTGCGTCAGGGATTGCCTGGTTTTGGATAGTCTGGATGAATTAGCCATACAGTCGATCAGCATCTAAACGACGGATAGATAGCAGCACAAAAAACGTCGAGAACAGCACAAAAAATAACACGTCGAAACTATTCAACATGCCTAGCGCAAACTGGCGGTAATGCTTCATCAGTGAAAAGTCGTGAAACAGCACCTGGTTATTATCCGCAAAAAACTTGTCCAGCAACAGACAGATGGTGAGCGCCGACAGGCTACCAAATGCCGCCAGAATCGGGTTGGCGGTCAGGCAGGAGATATACAAGCCAAGCGCACTACTGGCGACCACTAACAGCCATAACCCGAGCGCGTGCGTGAGCAGATAAGGGATATCTATTTCAGCCCATGGCAATATCATGGCAATCATCAGCACCATCGTCACAATCAGCAGGCTCAGATAACTGACGATGCCCAGCAACTTGCCCAGAATCAACTCGCTCATTGATAACGGCGAGCTCATCAGCAAAGCCATGGTTTGGTTTTTGCGCTCTTCGCTGATCAATTTCATGGTCACCAGCGGTACGACAAATAGCATCAATACCGCCGCCACGCCAAATACACCTTCTGCCATGAATTGCGTGATGCCTATCCGTTGCACCTGCCATTGTGCGCTCTGCATGATTTCAAAATACTGGTTAAAACTCAGGCTGTAATAAGTGCCGACAATGGCCTGGAAAATAGCCAGCACCAGCCAGCCCATCGGGGTGGCGAATAGACTGCGCAGTTCTTTACGGGCAATGACCAGAATCATATGGGATATCCAGAAAAGGGCGTTACAGGCCTTTGATAATGCCGAAACGTACCGCAATATGCACCACCTGGCCGGTGGTTTCCACCCCGAGTTTTTGCCGGACATTGGTTTGAATATTGGCCACGGTTTTGTAACCGATATGCATACCCTTGGCGATGGCAGCCAGGGCTTCTCCCTGTGCAATGCGCCTGAACACTTCAAACTCGCGCGGCGACAATCTTTGAATCGGATTTTCCGGGCTTTCCAGGTGATACATGGATAAGCTTTGTGCCAGGTCGTTATTGATGTAACGTCCGCCTTTCAGTATTTTTTGCACAGCTTCCAATACGATTTCCGGTGGCTCTGTTTTAGTCACATAGCCGCGTGCACCGGCCTGGATAGCGCGGGTCGCATAGATGCAATCATCATGCATGCTGAACACCAGCACCCGCATTTGCGGTTTGCGGTGCAAGATGCGCTTGAGTGTCTCCAGCCCGCCTATGCCTGGCATATCCAGATCGAGAATTAATAGCTCGGGATGATGCTTTTCTACCAGAACGCAGGCTTCTTCGCCATTCAGCGCATCGGTGGTCACGTCGTGATTAGCCTGCTCAAGCAAGGTACGCAGACCTTGTCTGAGCATGGCATGATCATCAGCAATCATTACTTTTGCCATACGCGCTTATTTCTTGTTGGCAAAGGTGATGTTGACGCACTTGTCATTGGCGAATGTCAGTTCGGCGGTATTGAAGTACTTATTGGGTGCGTACTGGATTTTGCCGCGGTAATACCACATTTCGACATTTTCCCCATTGCCTGAAATCGCCTGGCCTTTTTCCTGCAAAATCTGGTCTGCATTGTGCGGCTTGATAGCCGTTTCTTTTTTGACCGGTTTGCCCAAATTTTCTTCTACATACTGGCGTGACCTGCCACTGTAGGCATCAAGAAAAGGGCGCTCTTCGGTTTTTAACTCTTTGGCAGAGACCATCAAAGGCAACGCCAGCGCAATCAAAGCTAACCATTTAGGATGTGGCATATTCATTTACTCCTGAGTCAGACGGTAAAGTGGCGGGTTTAAACGGTGGTTGTCTTTGCCCTTGTAACGGAATCAATCCGGTGATCAGCGTGCCGGCATCCAGACCGCTCATCAGTTTGAAGCTGCCTTGCTGTGACTCAATGCGTTCGCGCATGCCAACCAGGCCGACGCCTTCGGTAGATTGCGTGGTATCCATGCCTTTGCCGTTGTCACGAATTTCGATCTGCAGCATAGGCACTTCTTGCCGCTTGATTACCTGGATGTCTATCCATATTTCGCTGGCATGTGCATGGCGCGTGATATTGGTCAGCGCCTCTTGCACGACACGGAAGGCAACAATATTAATATCTTCGCTCAACACATGCTCGCTGGTGTCCAGTTGCACATGGCATTCCACCTGCGTATTGAGTTTTTTCCAGTCATTAATCAGGCGCTCAACTGCACTGATCAAGCCAAGTGAATCCAGTGCCGGTGGCCGCAGATGCTTGATCAGCACGCGAATGGATTGCTGCACATGCTGGGTATTCGAAGCGATCCTGACGGCAATCACATTGGCTTGCGCCGGGGTACTTTTTTGCAGAGCCAGCGCATCCATGCGTATCGCAGTCAGATACTGGCCGGTTTCATCATGGATTTCACTGGCGATGTATTTGCGTTCCTGTTCCTGTACCTGCATGGCATGGCGCGCCAGGATACGGTTTTCATTCAGGGTGCGTTCCAGATCCAGTTCTACCAGGCATTGCTCAGTCATATCGACCAGGTAACCGTGGATTGCAGCACTATTTTTTTCGCTGGTATTTCCCTCTGCCGGGACATATACAAACCGCGCACCGACATAGCAGGGCAGGCCATCAGGACGCTGGATCTGCAGTTTGCTGAAATTGATTTCCTGATGCTGCTGTAATTGGATGACAAATTCTGCCCAATCAAAGGCAAACAGGCGGCGGGCATTGCTGTCTGTGTCGAGCAAACGGCAGATACGGTCAAACGCGCGATTATGCATGCCGATATTGCCATTTAAATCCAGCACGACATTGCCGGTTAAATCACCGTCGAATAATGTTTTATACAGCAACTGGCTGTTACTTAATTGCAACTCGGTTTGCTTGCGGCGCTGGATTTCTGCATTAATTTCGCGCATGCGCCGCTGACCAAACCACACACTCAACAGCACAAATACAAATAAAGTCAACGGGATTTCATCCAGTTGAGCGTATTCATAGGTAAGTAACCACGCATTGATGCGCTCGGCCAAATCAAACTCTGAGGAGAGAAAGAACGTCAGTATCACGCCCGCGATGACGATGAGCGTGTCCTGACCTGGGCGGCCTAATGTAAACCTGCCCAATTTTGGTGTGGCGATTTTTTGTTTGCCGAATTTATGAGTGACATCAACCACAGGGATAGACCGGTTATAAGAATGCATAACTAAAGGACCAAAGACTTAAAAACTGCGCTGAGAGCATCTTGCTCCCGACTTGCGCAACTATAGACCACATCCATCGCCAGCACCCCGTGAAAAATTCCCGTTAATAGCCAGTCTTCACGAATGAATTCTTGAAGCCATCATAGGGAATCTTTCATCTATTGCCTTTGTTACAAATTATTAACAATTTCGGTCGTGAACTGCGGCATTCGGGGGGATGCCCGTGACACCACGTAAAACGCATTCTTGAGAGATTAGGAGAAAGTATGAAAGTAAAATCATCTGGCGCCATTATTGGTGCTTTGGTCGGAGGCTTGTTCGCCAGCTTTTCCGGCCTGGCCATGGCAGATGCAGACCTGGACAAGGTGGTGAATACCCCGGGTGCATGGCCGATTGCAACGGGTGGCTATTATAGCCAGCACAACAGCCCACTCGCGCAAATCAACAAATCCAACGTTAAAAACGTAAAAGCGGCGTGGTCATTCTCCACCGGTGTACTGAATGGTCACGAAGGTGCGCCATTGGTCATTGGTGACATGATGTACATCCACTCTGCGTTTCCTAACAATACATACGCATTGAATTTAAGCGACCCGGGCAAAATCGTCTGGCAGCACAAACCCAAGCAAGATGCTTCAACCAAAGCAGTGATGTGCTGTGACGTGGTTGACCGCGGCCTGGCATATGGTGCTGGTCAAATCGTGAAGAAGCAGGCCAATGGCCGCTTGCTGGCGCTGGATGCTAAAACCGGTAAAACCAACTGGGAAGTGGAAGTATGTGATCCAAAAGTAGGTTCCACACTGACACAGGCACCATTCGTCGCTAAAGATACGGTACTGATCGGTTGTTCAGGTGCTGAGCTGGGTGTTCGTGGCGCTGTGAATGCCTTTGATTTGAAAACAGGTGAGTTGAAATGGCGTGCATTTGCGACCGGTTCTGATGACTCTGTGCGTCTGGCAAAAGACTTCAACAAAGACAATCCACACTACGGTCAATTCGGCCTGGGTACAAAAACCTGGGAAGGCGATGCCTGGAAAATTGGTGGCGGTACAAACTGGGGCTGGTATGCCTATGATCCTAAATTGAACCTGTTCTACTACGGTTCAGGCAACCCCGCACCATGGAACGAAACCATGCGTCCTGGCGATAACAAATGGACCATGACGATCTGGGGCCGTGACCTGGACACCGGTATGGCTAAATGGGGCTACCAGAAAACACCTCATGACGAGTGGGATTTTGCTGGTGTGAACCAGATGGTACTGACTGACCAGCCGGTCAACGGCAAAGTGACTCCGCTGCTGAGCCACATCGACCGTAACGGTATCCTATACACATTGAACCGCGAGAACGGCAGCCTGATCGTTGCTGAAAAAGTGGATCCGGCCGTAAACGTGTTCAAGAAAGTCGACCTGAAAACCGGTACACCAGTCCGTGATCCTGAGTTTGCCACCCGTATGGACCACAAAGGTACCAACATTTGTCCATCAGCGATGGGCTTCCACAACCAGGGTGTTGATTCTTACGATCCTGAAAGCCGTACCTTGTACGCAGGCCTGAACCACATTTGTATGGATTGGGAGCCGTTCATGCTGCCATACCGTGCAGGTCAGTTCTTCGTGGGCGCAACCCTGGCGATGTACCCAGGACCTAACGGCCCGACCAAGAAAGAAATGGGCCAGATCCGCGCATTTGACCTGACCACTGGTAAAGCTAAATGGACCAAGTGGGAGAAATTCGCGGCCTGGGGCGGTACTTTGTACACCAAAGGCGGCCTGGTCTGGTACGCAACGCTGGACGGTTACCTGAAAGCGTTGGATAACAAAGACGGTAAAGAACTGTGGAACTTCAAGATGCCATCCGGTGGTATCGGTTCTCCTATGACTTACTCCTACAAAGGCAAGCAGTACGTTGGCAGCATGTATGGTGTTGGCGGCTGGCCAGGTGTTGGTCTGGTATTTGACCTGACTGACCCTAGTGCCGGTTTGGGTGCGGTTGGTGCGTTCAAAGAACTGCAAAACCACACACAAATGGGCGGTGGCCTGATGGTGTTCAGTCTGTAATCAGACAGTGAACCTGTTGATGTAGTGTACAGGATGGCCGTCAGACGCAAGGATGGCCGGTCATCCTGTTCTCTAAGTACGGAGAAGAGAGCAAATGTTTCCTGAAGTTGAAAAAAATCGTCGTACCTGGTTGAGCATTTGCCTATCAGTCACACTAAGCGTGTTTGCATTCCCAGCACATGCTGCCAGCGCACTGAATATCTGTGCCGGCAAATCCGAATTACCTTTTTCCAATGACCAGAAGCAAGGCTTTGAAAACAAGATTGCGGCGGTGATTGGCAAATCATTGAATGTCCCGGTGAATTATTTCTGGTGGACCAATCCGCTGACGCTGCAGAAAGACATGGAGGAGGGCAAATGCGATGTACTGATTGGTACCGACCCGAGTGACCCACGTGTATTGACCACTAAACCTTATTACAGCTCCGGGTATGTGTTTATCACCCGCAAAGACCGTGAGATCGATATCACTTCCTGGGACCACCCCTATTTAAAGGAAAAGAATTTCCGTATCGGTGTCATGCCGGATAGCCCTGGCAAAAACATGTTGCTGCAAATCAACCGTTTTGACGATATGTTTGATTACTTCACCGAAATCCAGAATTTCCAGTCCACGCGTAACCGTTACGTGCACGTCGAGCCATCGCGGCTGGTGAATGATGTTTCAAATATGCACCTGCATATGGCGATGTTGTGGGCGCCTGAAGCCGCACGCTACGTGCGCGCCTCTGAAGTGCCATTGAATATGGTGATGGTGGAAGACACTGCCAAAAAGACCAATGGCGAAAAAATTCCCATGCATTACAACGTCGCCATGGGCGTCAGCAAACAGCATCCTGAACTGGTAGAAACCCTCAACCGTGTCATTGACACCCAGGGCGCTGAAATTACCGCCATCCTCAAGGATGAAGGTATTCCGTTACTCAATATTAATTAATCACGTTTTTGGAGTTTGAATTGAAAGAATCTCAACAATCCCCGTCGCAAAGTTCTCAATCATGGCGCGTGAAGCAACAACTGGCGATGACGTTTGGTGTATCGGGACTGGTGATGGCGGCTTTCCTTACCGTTGCTTGCGCCAAAGATGAATCACCTGCCAAGGCAGACAGTGCTGCCAGTAAACCTGCTGCCAAAGTGGTGTTGAAAGATGGACCGGCACAGGAGTTTCGCGGCACGCTTTCTGGCGATGTGCTGGATCTTTCGCCAATGGAGGGGGAAACCTTTACGCCTGAAGCGAAACACTTTATGGCCACCGGCGATAACCCCTACCGCGGCGATGCGGAAGCAGTGAAAAAAGGCTATACGATTTTCTCCACCGCCTGTTCCGGCTGCCATGGTCATCTGGCCGAAGGCAAGCTGGGCCCGGCGCTGGCGGATGATTACTGGACTTATCCTAAAAACGAAACCGATAAGGGCATTTTTGAAACTATTTATGGTGGCGCTGCCGGCATGATGGGCCCGCAGCAAGGTCGCATGACGGTAGATGAAATCCTGCTGGTGATTGCCTGGATCCGCCACCAGGCCGAAGAAAACGTCAAAAACGGTGGCGCAGCGCCACACGGTTGATCCGATTATCGGATTGTTAGGCTGGTGGGCAATCCGTTAATAGAAAACAATACACCAGCTAATTTGTGATGAAGGAGAAAGTGATGAAACACGTATTAGCATTACTGGCAGTTGCCAGTGTGTTTGCAGTGTCCAATCAGGCTCTGGCTTATGACGGTCAAAACTGTAAAGAGCCAGGAAACTGCTGGGAAGCCAAACCTGGCTATCCGGAAAAAATTGCGGGTTCGAAATATGACCCGAAACATGATCCGGTTGAACTCAACAAGCAAGAGCAGTCGATTAAAGCGATGGATGAACGTAACGCAAAACGACTTGCAAATGCAAAATCCAGCGGTAATTTCGTGTTTGACGTGAAGTAATCTGAAGTCTCCCCCCAAAAAGGAAGTACTGGATAGTTGAGCGAACGTGCAAAGGGCAAAACGCAGCACGCAGAAGCCGGAGTGTACTTATGGCAGTTTAGATACAAGTACATGAGGGTTTTAGTGCCGCAGCAACGCTGCAATTTGCATGTGTAGCCAATTATTCAGTGTTTCCCCAGGCAACTTGCGTTATGCCTGTTGCCAGTTTCATTCATTGGTATGTGGCAAACCGGTGTCGATTGTATGCAGTCGGCAGTGGCCTGTTTCATTAGAGTTGGTGTGTATGCAAAATAAAATTGAATTACCAGCCTGGCGTGAGCGCGCACTGGCTTTTGAGCAGGCGTTGAATGCAGTGGTTGTCGGGATGCCGGCACAAATCCGTGCACTGACAATTGCCATTTTCTCGCGTGGACATGTGTTGCTGGAAGGCGATGTCGGTGTAGGCAAAACCACTTTATTGCGGGCGGCTGCGCATCTGCTGGGAGGTGGCTATCAGCGTATCGAAGGGGCCATCGATCTGATGCCCAGCGACTTTCTCTACAACGCGTTCATCAATGAGCAGGGGCAGGCCGCGGTTAAGCCGGGCCCGTTACTGCAGCATGAAGAGGCACTGGCAGTGTTTTTCTTTAACGAGATCAATCGTGCCCGGCCACAGGCGCATGCCTTGTTTTTACGGTTAATGGCTGAGCGGTCAGTCAATGCATTTAACCGTGAGTATCATTTCCCGCACCTGACTGTGTTTGCTGACCGTAACCGGCTGGAGCGTGAAGAAACGTTTGAAATCCCAGCAGCGGCGCGTGACCGTTTCCTGATGGAGATTTCAGTGCAAGCACCGGATGAGCCGGAACTGCAGCGAGCATTAATGTTTGATACCCGCTATTACGATGTCGATGCGCTCATCAGTCGCTCACCCTCAGGATTAACGCCTTATGACCAGTTGAACCTCGTCGCTGAAGCTGTGCAGGCGTCGGTACGGGCAGAAATACCATTGCAAAACTATGCAGTTGAATTATGGCGTGTACTGAAAGACCCTCTGGCAGCAGGTATCCAATTGCCCGATGTCGATATGTCGCGATTACTAGCTGGTGGTGCCAGCCCGCGCGGTATGGCGATGCTGATGCGTAGCGCACGCACACGTGCCTGGCTGGAAGGTCGCGATTACCTCACTCCGGATGATATTCGCGCGGTATGGACTGTAGTGGTCAAGCACCGTGTGTTTTTCAATGGCGCTTATGCCTTGCAACACGAGCGACTTGCGCCACTGTTCCTGCAAGCGGTGCTGGATAAAGTCTCTGCGCCTTAATCGGCTCTGGCTTGTTTACTGGCAGTTTTCCCTATGGCTATTTCCACACATTCCACGGCAGATTTTTCAGCGATGCAAAGCCATCCTGCTCGCGTACATGCTGCGTTTGAGCCACGCCAGTTTTTCTACAATATTCACTGGCGCTCACGTACCTATCACGCGGGTGCCAACCTGACTTCCCATCACGGCAATGGCAGTGACTTTGCCGGTTTTGGTAATCTGCTTGCCTGTCCTGACCCGAAGCGGATTGATATTCGCGCCAGTGTACGCAGTGTGCCCCAGCAATGGCTGGTCAGAACTTACCTGGAACGCGCTGCCGTTCGCGTATTTGCCATTGTCGATGTGTCCAGCTCGATGTTGTTTCAGGGGGAGGCCAATATGCGTCAGCAGGTCACCGAATTCGTGACTGCACTGGCTTGGTCAGCCAATCGGCAAGGGGATGCTTTTGGCATGGCTGCCGCCAATGATGATGTGCAATCGTCGTGGCAAATCCCGCCTACTTTTCAAACTGGCACCGCACAAGTCGTGGCAGAAAAAATCACGCGATACTGGCAAAGCAATCATGCCGTGTCCGGGCGCAATGCCTCAGCAATCCCTGCGGCAATTGAGGAGATAGGCCCGCAACGGGCGCTGGTGTTTTTAATCTCTGATTTTTATTGGGATACGGCGCTATTACAGCAAACACTTAAAGCCGCTCAAGCACATGATGTGATTCCTGTGGTGTTACGCGACCAGTCTGCGACGGAAGGAATGCCGGCTTTTGGCTGGGCGAGGTTACGGGATATGGAAAGCGGCGAAGAGCGTAGCTGGATGTTGCGTAAGCGCTTGCATCAACAAATCGGTGCTCACCTCATACAACAGAAACATATGCTCAATTCACAATTCATGAAAGCTGGCACGCGCTCGCCGTTATGGCTTGTGCCACAGTGGCAGGCCGAAGAGGTTAGCCGCCACCTGATGGAGACCATGGCATGAGGGTATGGATTGATTGCAAAACCGTGCAGCCATTGATTGGCGGTCTGTTGTTATGCCTGTGTTTATTCAGCAATGCACATGCTGTGGAAAGTAGCTTCCAGTTAAAGGCCGAAAGCAGCACGCGTGAAGCAGATTACACCCTGGGCAGCATCGCCAGGCAACATATCACGCTGCATGTGCCGCCAGGATTTGAACTCGACCCCGCCAGTTTGCCAGCGCCCGCCCAGAACGAGGCTATTGAGTTAAGGAGCGCACACTGGACGACCACTGACTCAAAAACCGAGCGTGTGATACACCTGGACATAGACTGGCAGATATTCGTGGCTGGTGATTCAGTCAGAATCATGCCTTTAAAAAAATTGCATCTTGAATTCAAGAAAGAACAGCAACGCCTGACCATTGATGTGCCGGCAGATAAAGTCATTGTTTCCAGTCTTTTGCCCGCGCGTATTGATCAGGCGCACGTCCAGCTTTATCCGGATTCGCCATTACCTGAATGGTCGCTAGTCAAACAATTATGGATACTGGCTGGCTGGTTAAGCCTGGCAGTGCTCAGTCTGGTCTACATCGCCTGGGTCATGGGCTGGATCCAGTTGCCACAAGAAAAAAACATGCCTTTCCGACAAGCATGGCGCGAGATTCGCAAATTAAAAGGCAATCCACAGGAAGCCGCAAAACAAGCCATGCAGCTGATCAGCCGCGCCATGGACCAGTTTGCCGGCGTCGCGGTGACCGCTGAAAATTTAACCAGGGTGACTTCTACGCATACTGTGCTCACGGCTTATCAAACCCAGTTGCAGGCATTTTACCAAGAGATACAGCAAGCTTTTTTCGCAGGCAAGCCGGTATCGGCATCGTTGGCTGATCTAAAGCAGTTGGCTAAGCAGCTGAGCCAGTTGGAGCTTTCCTGAATATGTGGGATGAAGGCTTGCAAACAGCGATACTCGCTTCCGGTTTTGGAGAGCATTGGGGCTTGATGCAGCTCTGGCCACTCATTTTGCTGCCGCTGGCAGTGTTGCCCTGGGTATTACAGGGCAAACTGAGTTTCTCTCATCCGGCTTTGCAAGGGTTACCTGCCGACCCTTTGTCCGTCTGGCTGGAGCGTTCCTGGAAAGTGGCTGCCAGCCTGTTCATCCTGGCATTGAGCATGGCACTTACGGGTCCATATCTCAAATCACAAATGATAGAGAAAGTAGGCCGCGGTGCCCACGTCATGATTGTGCTGGACCGCAGTGCCAGCATGAATGAACCATTCGTGAAAAAAGGCGATGTGCAGGCGCGCCTGCCCAAAATGCAGGTCGCCCGCAATGTATTGAAAACGCTGGTTCAGCAGGGCCACGATGATTTGATGGGCATGGTGACATTCAGTACTTCACCGATTCTGGCCGCGCCTCTGGGCACGGACAGGGCGTTTGTGCAGGCGGCGCTGGATGCAACAGAAGCCGGTGGCATGGGGTTTACTGCCGTCGCGCGTGGCCTGGGAATGGCGCTGGATTACTTTGCCGATCAGCCGGTGACCGGTGCGCGCGCGATTGTACTGGTGTCGGATGGCGGCGCGCACCTGGATGGTAAAACGCAGGATATGTTACGGGCCATGGTCATGCGGCAACAAGCTTCCCTCTACTGGATCTACCTGCGTTCTGAAAACGGAGTCAGCCTCAAGCAAAGCCTGGGCGAAGATGAAAATATTGATGCCTATCCCGAATACGCTTTGCATGAATATTTCCAGACTTTAAATGTGCCGTATCACATGTATGAAGCCGAAAACCCGGAAGCGGTACTGGCGGCGGTGAATGATATTTCCAAGTTAAAAAATAAACCTACCCGATACCTGGAGCCGGTCTCGCGACAAGACTTAAGCCAGTATGCCTACGCCATGGCGTGGCTGGTAACAGCAGTATTGCTAGGGTTGACCGGACTGGAGTTAAAGCGGTGGCAAACATGAATATTCACTGGCAAAACGGTTTGCGACGCGGCTTGCCCTGGGCGGGATTACTGTTGCTGATTGCAGTCATCATGCTGTTCAGGCAACTGATTGAAATCTACCAGGCGCAGGTGTATCGCGATAGCTTGCAACCGCACGTGCTGGTAGAAAGAAACTTGATGGATACCAACCAGACGCCACAAGCATTATTTGCCAATGCCGTGTTTTATGATCATCAGCAAAAAACTGAACAGGCGCTTTCGCAGTATGCCGCGCTTGTCGCTAAAGTGGCTGAAAATGACCCGCTCCGGAAACAGGCGTATTTCAATTCGGGGAATATCTACATGCGAACGGCTGTGCGTTTGCTGGAAGAGCGTGGTTTGCCTGCGTGGGATGAAGCAGGGCCGTTGGTCGCGCTCGCCAAAGAAAGTTACCAGAAAGCCTTGCGTATAGATCCCGGTTGGTCAGAGGCGAAATATAACTATCACCTGGCATTAAGGCTGGCACCGACTACCCATGGCATGTCTGGCCCGCAGCAATATGAAGATGAGCAATTAAAAGCAGAGGATGAGCCCAGCGGCTGGCCCGCGATGCCCGGCAATCCGAGAGGTATGCCTTAAATGCAATTCCGGTTTAATGCCTGGGCCAGGCGGTTGAGGATGCTGGTTGGCGCAGATTCCCGGCTGAATGTTTGGCGCAAACTCTCCCTGATCACTGCATTTTGCCTGCTGACCATTGCTTTGTTCAAACCGCATGCTGAATTACCTAACCGTGTGTACGACTGGTATTTCGTTGTGGATATCACGCAAAGCATGAATGTGCCTGATTACCAGGTGGCTGGCAAAAGCATCAGCCGCTTGCAGATGGCCAAGCAAAGCATACGCAAAACCTTATCGGCATTGCCATGTGGTTCGCAGGTCGCCCTGGGTATGTTTACAGAACGCAATGTGGTGAATGTGGTGGAACCGGTGGAAGTCTGTGCGCATTTCGCAGCGCTGGATCAAACAGTTGCCAGCATGGACTGGCGCATGGCCTGGGCAGCAGATTCGTTTATCGCACATGGCTTGTATAACGCGCTGGAACAGGCGCCGCAGCTAGGCAAACAGGTGAGGGTAATGTTTTTTACCGATGGCCAGCAAGCGCCACCTGCTAATCCTAAATATATGCCGACCTATGCAGGCAAGCTGAGGGATGTGGAAGGCTACCTGGTGGGCATGGGTAAAACCACGCCCAGCAAAATTCCCAAACTGGATGAAAAGAATGCAGTCGCCGGTTACTGGGAGCAGGAAGAAGTACAGCGCTTTGGTAATTTCGGCATGGCCGAGACCTTGTCAGTCTTGGCGATGGAACACGGTCAGCATGACCGCAATTCGGGTCAAGGCCCCGGTGCGGAGTTACTTAGTAATGCCCACCTGTCCGCGTTGGATGAGCAGAACCTTAACCGCCTAGCAAATGCCACTGGCCTGCATTATGTCCGTTTAGAGCAGGCTGCGCAAAGCAGCCGCTGGGCCACCGGATTGGGCATGACGGCCTGGCGCTGGGCAGATACCGATCTCAGGCCGTGGCTGGCTGCGCCAGCGATTGTGTGCGGATTGCTGTACCTGTTACTGACGTTTGCCGGAAGCACATGGTTCAAGTGGATGGCGCGACGCTGGCCTGGCACCACGCAAGCAATGCGGACGCTAAAGATTTCAAGTAAACAACATGTTTAGTTTTTTCTACAAGGAGCAACAATGAAATGGTCTTTATTACTGATTGGATTAATGAGTGCAAATGTGTGGGCGCATGGCCCGACACCACAGAAAACTGATGAGTCCATTCAGGTGAATACATCGGCAGACGCCGTATGGAAACGTATCAGCGCCCCCTGCGGCCTGGCGCAATGGCACCCGCAAGTGACAGCCTGCGAAGCCGTGAATGATAGGCAGCAAAAAATAACACTTAAGAATGGCAAGCAGTTGCTGCAAGAGATTGATGAAGTGTCCGCAGGCGATATGACGGTGTCTTACCGCTTGTCTGGCGATATCGACCTGGAAGCACTGCCTGTCAGTTCACTCAATGGCAAAATAAAAGTAAGTGCAGAGGGTGCCAATGCCAAGGTGGTATGGACCGCACGTTATTACCGCGCCTTCACCGGGAATGAACCGCCGGCAGGGCAGGATGATGAATCTGCAAAAAATGCGGTGGATACCTTTGTCAAAGACGGCTTGCAAGGCCTGAAGGATGGTCGCAAGAATACGGCAGCTAATCAAACTGGCTGGCGCAATAAAATTTGTGTGACCATGCGCCCGTTGTTCAAAAGCCTGGGTATGTCAGTCTGCGCTTAAGTGATCGCTATGCACATGCACGCTCGCCTGTTGGCTTTATGTTTCATCGGCCTCTGTGGCAGCATGCCAGCACATGCTGCCGTCCCGGAAACGGAATTGGTCACGCTGGTTGAAACAGATGACTCCCTCTGCCTGGCGCATGGCGGCATGCTGGTGACATTACAATTGACTGAAGTTGCACAAGAAGGCGCGGTTGAGGTCTGGGTAGACCGCTGGTTCATGCAAGTGCAAACCGCAGACCACACCAAACATATGTTGACCGCGGCAGAGCCCGCACATGAACTTGGATGTTCGCACAGCGTTGCCGGGCCACAGCACTGGACTATCAGTACCATTAAACATCTGCCTGCGGGCAGCCTACCACCGCAAAAGGATGATAATGAGCGCCCAAACAAACATGGTCACCACGCCAGTGACGATAGAAAGCCAGGCACAGTTTAACCAGCGCGTGACCACGCATGATTTCCTGATAGTGCTGTTTACCGCAAAATGGTGTGATCCGTGCCAGCCCTTTGCATCCGTGTTTGCCGAAGTCGCCGCCCAGTATCCGCACGCCGTGTTTGCGACGGCGGATATTGACCTCGCAGCAGACCTGGCTGCCAATTTTCGCGTCACACAAGTGCCGGCCCTGATGGCGATCCGGGAGCGGGTAGTCATTGATATGGTCAACGGCGCCATGCATGCACACGAACTGAACCATCATGTGCAGATGTGGCAAACGCTGGATATGACCACGATCACGGCACATTTTAATCAGCGTTCGTCGCCAGAACACTGATGCTTTTTGACCTCTCCCGAACTGGCGGTGAAAAATTCCCGGCAGCACGCGGGAGCAAGGCTCAATCCTTCTCTGTTGAAAAAAACTACAGTGCACACATGCATCGTCACGCACACTCAGCATTTTGCAGTTCCTTAAAGCCTTACTCTGTTTAGCTGGCTTTAGCCTGCCACTTTGCGGGCTGGCGGCTAATTATGCCTACATTACCAATCAAGGTGAACATACGGTTTCGGTGATTGATATCGAGCAACAGCAAGTGATTAAAACGCTGGCTGTGGGCAAAGCTCCAGTTGGCGTCACCATAGATCAGCAACAGCACAAAGTGTATGTGAGTAATGTAGAAGGGCGCTCGCTCTCGGTGATTGATATGCTGAGCCAGCAGGTGATAAACACGATTCCTTTATCGATTTCGCCGGTAGGTATCACGCTCAATAAAACAGGTGACCGTTTATATGTGGCTGACTGGTATCACGCGAATGTGCTGGTGATTGCCGCAGATTCCGGCAAAACGCTGGCTGAAATTGAGGTGGGCAAAGCACCTGGTGGCTTGCAGTTGAGCAGCGATGGTGCAATGTTGTATGTCGCTAACCGGGATAGCAATGACGTCAGTGTCGTGGATACGCATACCAATAAACAAATGCATCGAATCAAGGTCGGCCAGCATCCGTTCGGCCTGGGTTTGAGCCAGGATGCTCAGCAATTATTGGTCGTCAATGTCTATTCCAACAGCATTTATGTGATTGATACGCGCAGCAACCAAGTAGTGAATACGCTGGCGACCGGTAATCACCCTTATTGTGTGACAACAGATCGTAGCGGACGCTTGTTTGTGACCAATACCGGGGAGGACAGCGTGAGTGTGTTTGACCTTGCCAGTCAAAAGCTCATCCGCAAAATTCGCGTACCGGGTACGCCTGAAGGCATTGCTTACGATGCCGAGCATGAACAGGTATTGGTCGCCAGCTGGATGGACAACGTGATAGCAGTGATTGATAGCCAAAGCCTGACACTCAAAAAAGAGATTAAAGTCGGCTCGCAACCGCGCGCATTCGGCCAGTTTACAGGTAGTTTACGTTAAAAACCGACTGAATTTAATCGCTTGAAAGACTGCATAACAAGTAGTTGTCGGGAAGTTTTCCCAGTGAAATCAGGAAGCATCCCGCTATTGATGAAAAACCTGAACGCATAACATGCACTATCAATTTAAATTCTTCAATTTAATTGATTTGCATAAAGTATATCTCCATGTACAGGCCGGTTGTTGCAGCAATCGGCCAATTTTTTTAAAAGGCACTCTATGCAAAAAATACTGCAACAATCTCTCATCGCGGCCACTTTCATCAGCCTCTCTTACTCCATTTTTGCGCAGCCGTTCGCCTATGTGCCTAATGAAAAAGATGGCACGGTGTCCGTCATTGACACCACTACCGATGAAGTCATCAAACAGTTTCCTTCTAAAGGCAGGCTGGGCAAAAAAGTCCAGGCAGCCGCGATTCACCCAACTAACCAAAAACTGTATGTCGTTGTGCGGGATAAAAACGCAGTCGCCGTGGTGGATATTGCAAAAGGTAAACAAACCGCCTTGATTAAAGTGGGTGACGAACCGGAAGGCATAGATATTTCACCGGATGGAAAATTGCTGGCCGCCTGCCTGGAAGAAGAAAATGCGGTGGCGCTGGTGGATTTAAACACCAACAAGGTCAAACACACCATCGCTACCCAAGGCAAGAATCCTGAACACTGTGTATTTTCACCCGACCAGCAATGGCTGCTGGCGAGCAATGAAGAGAGTAATAATGTCGATGTGATTAATTTAAAATCACTGAAATCCGAGCATTTGATTGCCGCGACCAAACATCCACGAGGGGTTGGTTTTAGCCCGGATGGCCAGTGGGCTTATGTCGCAAACGAAGCTGCCAGCCTGCTGGAAATCGTGTCGACCTCTGACTGGAAAGTGCAGAGCAATATCAAGGTAGGCCTGCGTTCTAACGGGGTCAAGGTCAATGCCGATGGCAGTCGTATCTATGTCAGCAATGGCGGTGACCATAACGTGAGTGTGATCGATAGCACTACACGGCAAGTGATTGCGACCATTGATGTCGGGCAAAGGCCGTGGAATATGGCACTGACGCCAGACGGCAAAAAACTGTATGTTGCCAATGGGCGTAGCAATAATGTGTCGGTGATCGATACTCAAACCAATACCAGATTAAAAGAAATCGCCGTAGGTAATTTACCGTGGGGCGTGGTGATTCATTAACCCCTGCACATTCCGGGCACTTGTGCCAACATCGTGTAAGCGCTTTTTGAGGGTGTGATGGGTAAACTGACCCATCCAGTACCAGCTGCTAGCCCAGCTGGTTAATCCTTAAGCGTACTTCAAGTTCATGCCCTACCATCCTATAATAGGGTGGTTTTCTGTTCATGCCTGCGTATGAATTGGGAAAAACTCCCGATAGATTTTGGGCAATAAACTTTACAATCCGCTGAGCATGATGAAATCCTTCAGTTTACAGTTCAAACTCAACCTGACTATTACCTTGTTATTGCTTGGGTTGCTGTTCACCTGGGCGATTTCCGTGATTAAAAATGCGCGGGAAGATGTCCTGGCAGAAGTCGAGTCAACGACCAACCTGGTGATTCATTTGCTGGACGCGCAAATTGCACATTACATGACCGATTTTGGCTGGCTTGACCGCAGTGAAAAAGGCGAAATCAATATTTTCAAGCTGGAAGAGTTAATGAATATCCGGCATTTGAAAGTGGATTTTCTTGACCCTACCGGTCATTTGCGTGAGTCTAACCGCACCACGCGGCTTGAGCATGATGGCGAAGACCCACCAGCCTGGTTTGTGAAGTTGCTGGATATCTCCAGTGTGCTGAATGAGCCCAAGCGCAAAAATATTATTTTGAATGGCCGCTTTATTGGTGAGCTGGTCATCACCCCGGATCCCAGTTTTGAGCTGCGGGAAATTTGGGAAGATACTTCCGGCCTGCTGGCGATCGTCGGATTTTTTGGTTTGAGTGTGCTGTTTTTTGTTTATCTGGCGGTGCGCACCACATTTAAGCCAGTGAAGCAGATTATTCATGGTTTAAACCAGATCGAACATGGTGAATATCAAAGCCGCTTGCCCAGTTTTGAGCAGATTGAATTACGCGAGATCAGCGACAAATTCAACAAGATGGCGAGTACGCTGGAGCAGAGTATCCGCAATAATCACCGGTTGACCCAGCAGATTATTCATTTGCAGGAAGAAGAACGTAAAAAGCTGGCGCGTGACCTGCATGATGAAATCGGCCAGTACCTGACCGCGGTCCACATTGATGCCAGCGCGATGGTGGCGGCCAAGAAACTGACGGTTGCGCGTGAAAGTGCCACCGCCATTGCGCAGATCACGCGGCAGATGATGTTCACCATCCAGGATTTGCTGGCCCGTTTGCGGCCACGCGTTCTGGATGAGCTGGGATTAAGCCTGGCACTGGCAGAGTTGATTCACCACTGGCATGACCGTAACCGCAACATCATGGTGGTGAATGATATTTCCAATCACCTGATGCAGCCGGATGAATCGGTAGCGGTGACGGTATACCGCATTGTGCAGGAGTGCCTGACCAATATCAGCAAACATGCTGCGGCCAGCCGTGTCACTATTGAAGTGACTGATACTGACCAAGGTCTTTATTTATTGGTAGAAGATGATGGCCGTGGGTTTGATACCGCTGTGCCTAGTCGCGGATATGGTTTGGCAGGGATGCAGGAAAGAGTGGAAGGATTAATGGGCACCATGAACATTACCAGCACGCCTGGCCAGGGTACGCGCATAGAAGTGCGTTTTCATAAAACAGATAAATTCCAGGATATAGCGTCATGACAGTGAGAGTTGTTTTAGTGGATGATCATACTGTGGTGCGCTCAGGCTTGCGGCGGCTGTTGGAAAGCCATAAGTCGATTGAGATTGTGGCCGAAGCGGATACCGGTGAAATGGCCTATCAAATCTATGGCGAGGTAGCGCCAGATGTGGTGTTGATGGATATTTCCATGCCCGGCATGGGAGGTCTGGAAGCCGCCAAACGTATTTTGCAACGTTACCCGCAAGCCAAAATTGTGATTTTCTCCATGCATGAAGCGGTTTCGTTTGCGGCACAGGCATTGAAAACAGGCGTGAAAGGCTATGTGACTAAAACCGGTGCTGCCAATGACTTATTGCAAGCAGTGCTGGATGTCTCCAAAGGTAAAACTTTCCTCAGCCAGGATGTCGCGCAAAAAGTTGCGCTGCAAACCTTGATAGGGGAAAGTAATCCCTTGCAACAACTGACTTCGCGCGAGTTTGAAGTATTCCGCCTGTTAGCCGAAGGCAAGCGGGTTGAAGATGTTGCAGATATGCTCAAAATCAGCCAAAAGACGGTCGCCAATTACTACACATTAATCAAGCAAAAGTTGTCGGTGAACAGCCCGGTGGAAATGGTCAGGCTGGCGATGAAGCATGGTCTGATTGATACAGAGTAACTTGCCAACTTTGCACAGACTTTAAATTCTCCGATCTCTCATCGCATTTATAGCCTAAAGCGAACGCGCCACTTCTTCAATCAGCGAACGTAGCCAGCGATGTGCCGGGTCATGCCGGTACCTGACATGCCAGGCAATATCAATCGGGAAAGTGCCAAGATCTACCGGCGTGGCTAAAATTTTCAAGCGCGAGTCATTCGCCAGGCGCCGGCAAATCTGGTTTGGCAACGTGGTGCAATAATCCGTGACTGAAATCACTTCCGGCACCGACAGGAAGTGCGTGACTGACACCGCAACTTCACGCTTCAACCCTTGTCTGTCCAATGCCTGAAACAAGCCCGCACGCATGCGCCCGGGTGGCATCACATTCACATGTTTTAAATGCTCATATTGTTCTTTGGTGATTGTATCGCCTACCGTCGGGTGGTCTGCCCTCACCACGCACGCCAGGCTATCCTCCATTAAGTGCTGCACGATTAAATTATCAGGCGGGTCAATGATCCGTCCCAACACCAGTGCCGTGGTACCAGAAATGACGCCCGTTTCGGCCAGGTCATTGCCGTAAGGGATAATGCGCAATTTGATTCCTGGCGCCTGTTCCCGTAGTTTTGCCACGATAGCGGGCACCAGGACATATTCGACATAACTGTTAGGCGCGACGGTGAATAGCAGGTTGGCACTGGCCGGGTCGAATGCCTGTTGCTCCAGAACCAGTTCATCCAATTGTCCAATCGCCAGCATGATGCCCGGTGCCAATCCTTCGGCTTTCTGGGTCGGTTGCATGCCATAGCGTTCCCGGATGAACAGCGGGTCCTGGAGGATATCCCGCAGGCGGCTTAATGCATTTGATAATGCGGGTTGCGTAATCCCCAGTCGATCAGCCGCGCGCGTGGCGCTGCGTTCTTCCATTAAAACGATGAATACACGTAAAAGATTCAGGTCGTAACGCATGTCAGTTATTATATTTATGAATAACTAAAATATACATAATAAATTTCATAAATGGAATGAAAGAGATCATTATTCTTTCATGTGATTGCTTAGGTAAAAAAGAAAGCCATTACAACTCAACTTAGCTGGCATTTGAATGCCTTATTATTTTTATCCATCAAGGAGCACTTAAATGAATATATTAATTGTACTGACCTCGCATGACACCCTTGGCGACACAGGCCGTAAAACCGGATTTTGGCTGGAAGAGCTGGCCGCACCCTATTATGTTTTCAAAGCGGCAGGTGCCAAGTTGACACTCGCTTCACCAAAAGGCGGGCAGCCGCCACTGGACCCGAAAAGCAATGAGCCGGATTTCCAGACCGACGACACCAGAAGATTTGAGCAAGATGCCGAGGCCAAAGCAGCGCTGGCTAACACCGTACCCTTACATTCCGTTTCACATCAGGCGTTTGATGCGGTGTTTTATCCCGGTGGACATGGCACATTATGGGACCTGGCTGAAGATACACATTCCATCAGCTTGATTGAGACTACCCTGAATGCCGGTAAACCGGTTGCACTGGTATGCCATGCGCCAGGCGTGTTGCGCCATACCAAAAAAACCGACGGTAGCCCGCTAGTTGCAGGCAAAAAAGTGACTGGCTTTACCAATTCTGAAGAAGAGGCGGTGGGCCTGACCAATGTCGTCCCTTTCCTCGTGGAAGATGAGTTAAAAAAACTGGGTGGTGATTACGCCAAAGGCGATGACTGGCAATCATATGTGTTGCAAGATGGCTTGCTGATCACCGGACAGAATCCGGCTTCATCTGCACAGGCGGCCACTACATTGATTCAATATTTGCAGGCTAAAAGTACATCATGAGCGCCTATGTAGTCATGATCCGCGAACAAACGCTGGATCAGGTCGAGATGGATACTTATGCCAGCCAGGCCCCTCTCGCCAGGGAGGGGCATCAGGTGACGCCGCTGGTCAGGTATGGCGCATTGAGTATCCTGGAAGGCCCTGCGTTTGAAGGATGCTTGATTCATCGCTTTCCCACAGTCGAGGCCGCTGAGGCCTGGTATCACAGCCCGCAATACCAGCAGATAGTCAAACACAGGCATAAAGGCGCGCAGTATCGGGTATTCATTGTCGAAGGGGTTGACGGCTAGGGTCTTACTTTGTGAGTATGTGGCCCTTGCTGCAATGAGCATTCAGACCCTGACTTGTATATAAAGAAAAAATAAATGAGCAATAGCAAAACCTATTTAATGGCCACCATGGCTGCAATTTTCTGGGGAGCAAATTTCAATCTGGCACGTCCGGTGCTGGCTGAAATGAGCCCTTATGTTGCGGGTGCCAGCCGCTATGTTCTGGCGGCCGCGGTCATGGTATTGATTGCGCAGATGAGAAAAGAAGCCACGCCTTTAAGGCACTGGCAGGCGTATTTTACATTGGGTGTGGTGGGCGTTTTTGGTTTTAACCTGTTTTTCTTTCTGGGTATGGAGACTTCCTCAGCGATCAACGGCGCCCTGATCATGGGGTTGAATCCCTTATTGACCGCTATCCTTGGCTATTTGATTCTTGGCGATAAGCCGAGCAATCGCCAACTGGTCGCATTCCCGGTGGGGATAGCAGGGGTTGCAATAGTGGTGCTGGGCGCAGGCGCACAATTGAAGATTTCTGTAGGGGATATCTATCTTTTAATCGCCACCCTGAACTGGGCGCTCTACAATGTATTGGTGAAAAAGATGATGCCAAAGAACGTGAGTGGCATCGCGAATACCGCAGGCATTATGACCGTTGGTGCAATTGCATTGAGCATTGCCGCCTGCCTGCATGGGGATAGTGTTTCCTTGCCTGGCATCCATGCCGGTGCGGCTCTCCTGATGATGTCTTTGGGCGGCGGGGTGTTGGCTTATCTATTCTGGAACGCGAGCATCTCTCATCTCGGACCATCCAAGGCGGCGATTTTTATGAACCTGGTACCAGTGACCACCATGATCATTGCCGCTTTTGAGCATATGCCACCTACGCCTGCCCAGTTGTTTGGGGCGTTTCTGATTATTAGTGCGGTGACTTTTAGCTCTGTTTCATTATCGAAACCGGGCTGACAAAGGCGGGTGAATGAAACCGGATTAACGGCCCGTAGCTAATTAATCTACTTCCAGTAAGTCGTCCCAGCTGGTGGTGTAACGCGGACTCATCATTTCCTGTTTCATTCGCCACGGTTGCTTGATATCCAGGCCCCTGTGTTTTTGCACTCCCTCGCTGGCAAGTTTGATAGTGGCACGGCCCATTTTTTGATTGATGGTATCTATGGTCTGCATCAGCCGCACAGACTTTTCATGGACGCTGGAAGTATCAAACATGTCCTGTTGCTGCGTATGCGTTGTCGCCAGTTCGCGCAATGAAACGCCAGCTTTCATATAATCAAACCCGGGCCGGTAAATCTGCCGTAGCGCCTTGAATGCAGCCTCCACCAAGCGTAAAGTGCTGTTGGTTGGCGTGTGCAGCGGTAGGTTGAACCCATTTTCATATTGCTGCTCGATGTCGCGGAATGGGCTGGTGCGGATATACACATACACACATCCGGCAAACATCTGTCGCTGGCGTAATTTCTCGCCTGCGCGCGTGGTGAGCAGGGTGACCGCTTCTTCCAGAGTTTGCAGGTCACGCACCGTCTGGCCAAAACTGCGCGTGCTGAGGATTTGCTGGTGTGGCCCGCGAATCTGATCCAGTTCCAGGCAAGTCGTGCCATTCAGTTCTCGCACGGTTTTTTCCAGCACCACACTAAATTTTTTGCGCATGGTGGCAGCCTCGCTACGTTTCAGGTCGTAAGCGGTGTAAATTTCAAGGTCATTCATTTTTTTAGATAATCCACGGCCTATTCCCCAAACCTTGCCTACCGGAATGTCGCGCAAATTGGCATCTATATCAGCTTCAGCCATCACATTAAAATTACACACACCATTTAAAGTGAACTGTTGTTTGGCGCAGTGATTAGCCATTTTTGCCAGGGTCTTGCTGCTGCCTATACCTACACATACCGGCAGGTCGGTTCCTTGCAGAACGGTTTGCCGCAGTTTTTGCGCATATTCAGTGAGGTCAACATGCGTGAATCCGCTTAAATCCAGAAACGATTCGTCAATCGAGTAGATTTCCTGGGACGGACTGAATTGCCGCAAAATTGACATTACGCGGTTGCTCATGTCAGCGTAAAGGGCATAGTTTGATGAAAGAACAAACACATTTTCCTGCTCGATAAATTTGCGGATCTTGAACCACGGTGCACCCATCGCAATGCCCAACGCTTTGGCCTCACTGCTGCGGGAAATGACACAACCGTCGTTATTACTCAAAATAACGACTGGCCGGTTGCGTAATTTGAGGTTGAATACGCGCTCACAACTCACGTAAAAGTTATTCACGTCCACGAGGGCGATGGCTCGCGTTGCGGGCTGTTCTGGGCTGGAAGTATTTATTTGCATGAGGGGTGTTTCATGAAATTCTTTAAAGGTTGTTCATGATCTGCAATAGCATATTTTTTAAACCCCGGGCCGATAATACATTCACACCAGCCAGACATGGGGTCGGGTCGGTGAATCAAATAAGGAGATCAACATGTGGACTAAACCAGCTGCTACTGAAATGCGTTTTGGCTTTGAAGTCACTATGTACGTAATGAACAAATAAGTTTGTTTATACGTTCAAGAAACCCGGTGATCTGTTTCGGATACCGGGTTTTTTATTAGCCATACGACTACCTGAAGCGCCGGAACGAGCCAATCACTACTCCCCAGATTTGAAACTGCATAGGCTCCTGAATAATAATCGGAGCATACTTCCCGGAGGCATTGGCCGGTAACAGTTTCGGGCTGCCATCTTTTTGCGCTGCCAAGGTTTTAATGGTAAATCCGCCATCCACCATCGCCAGTACAATATCGCCAACCACTGCTACCTTTCCTTTATCAATCACGGCTTTGTCGCCCGGCATCAAGCCCACTTCAATCATGGATTCGCCCTGGATGGTTACAAAAAAAGTGGTATCCGCCTGGTCAATCAGGTATTCATTTGGGTCCAGCCGTTTATCCACATGATCATCTGCCGGAGAGGGGAAGCCGGCCGGGACTTTGGATTGAAATAGCGGTAAGCTGAGAGCCTGCAAATCCTCCGCTGGCTGATCAAATACTTCTACTGCATCCAGGTTTGCTTTCAATTGGCGCAGGCGTTGCTTTGTAGCATAAGCTTCCATCAGGTTACTCACCACCGGTTTCTGGCTGGCAGGAATGCGGATAACAATGGTTTCTTCCAGGCGCGTGGTAGATCCGGGCTTGCGTCCGGCACCCGATCTTTTACCTCCTCTTGATTTTTGGCTTTCGTTGCCCATTGATTGATTGTAACAAATAATCAATATTCACTAAGCCATATTTTTGAGGTTTACTCAAACTTAATTCTTTTAATCTTAAATCTTGCTCATATCAGCATCCCACCATTTTCATGGCTATGCATGAATAGAGTTGAGGCTAACAGTTATACTGTGTCACTTTATTTTGCTGGTGATTTACATGGAGTGGATACAACTTTTTATTGAGCAATACGCGTTGCTTTGCCTGATCGGCGTAGTCGTTGGCATCTTGTCCGGTTTGCTCGGCATCGGTGGCGGGATTGTGCTGGTACCTATGTTGCACGCCATTCTTGTCGCAAAAGGATTTTCAGCGGATGCCGCTTTTCATATGGCGCTGGCAACCTCGATGGCGTGTATTGTGTTTACCTCGCTTTCCAGTATTACTGCCCATCATAAAAACCAGAATATCGTCTGGCCATATGTGTGGTCTATGGTGCCTATGGCTTTTATAGGCTCTTTGCTGGCAACTTTGGTGGCGATTCATCTGGATGCGTTTTACCTGACATTATTTTTTGCCGCATTTACTTTTTTCGCCGCCATTCAGCTATTTCTGGATCGCAAACCAACGCAGCACAAAGTGCCTGGTAAGGTTGAAATCAGCCTGGTGTCATTATTGATAGGCATCATCTCTGCTTTGGTGTCTATTGGTGGCGGCACGCTGACAGTACCTTATCTCGCCATGCGTAATGTGTCGGTAAAGCAAGCCATCGGCACTTCAGCCGTACTAGGTTTCCCCATCGCACTGGCAAGTACTGTCAGTTATTTGCAGGATGCCCTGCGTCAATCCGAACATGCGCCGGATACTTTCGGGTTACTTTACCTGCCCGCAATCATGCTGATTGCGCCATTCAGCGTGCTATTTGCCCCGGCGGGCGTGGCGTTGACCAAACGATTGCCGGTTAAGGTGCTAAAGAGGATTTTTGCTGTCTTCCTGATGGGGGTAAGTGTGAACTTGCTCTGGTCGCAGCTGGCATAAGTATATTTTCGACAGGCAACAAAAAACCCGCTGTTTAGCGGGTTTTTTGTTCAGCCTAAACTTGTAGTGATACAAGCGCTGATTATTTGTTCATTACGTACATAGTTACTTCAAAGCCAAAACGCATTTCAGTAGCAGCTGGTTTAGTCCACATGATAATCTCCTTTGGTTGTTGATGTAAGTGCATCAATGCTGATGTACTTGTATGACTCCCACTATACTTGCTTGTTTCAAATTGATCCTGAATGGATCACGTAAAAGCGGCTCATGATTTTACGTAGTTGGGGCACAGGATTTTTGTTGTTGCCGTACGCTAGCAGCGTAGAATATGGACACAAATCATCGAAAAATGAGGGTGTGACATGATGCAGCGCTTGCCTCGCTGGGTAGAGTGGGGCGGATTTCTACTGGCCATGAATGCTGGCTTTGTGAATGCAGTCGGTGTGTTGGGCTTCCGCCACCAGGCGGTTTCGCACCTGACCGGAATTTCTACTTTTTTCTCAATTGAAATCATGCGGGGTGACAGCTTGCAAATGATGCATTTGTTGTGCGTCATGATTTTCTTTGTGCTGGGCGCGATTATTAGCGGCGTGGTGATAGGCCACGAGGCACTCAGGCTTGGCAGGCAATATCATCTTGCATTGTGGATAGAAGCCGGATTGCTGACATTATCCGTGTTATTGCTGAATCACGGCTGGCTTAGCGGGCAGTGGCTGGCTTCTGCCGCCTGTGGGTTACAGAATGCGATGACCAGTACCTTTAGCGGGGCAGTCGTGCGCACGACGCATGTGTCAGGCTTGTTTACTGATATCGGCATTGCCCTGGGCCTGCGCATACGGGGGCAAGCCGTCGATAAAAGGCGGCTTACATTATATTTAATATTGATTGGTGGTTTTGTTACTGGCGGTGTGCTGGGTGCCTGCAGTTTTATGCGTTGGCAATTCAATGCCCTATGGTGGCCTGTGTGCCATATTATCGGCTTGTCAGTGCTGTATTTCAGTCTCCGGCATCGCGCTTGATAAACGCTGGTATTGACCATCCACATAAAACTGTCACTAATTTGTAATACAATCAAGCTTAGAATTTTTAACATTTCAAGAAGCTAAGGCTATGTCGATTCAAACTGTTGCAACCCAACCATTCACTGACCAAAAGCCCGGTACCTCGGGATTACGCAAAAAAGTACGTGTATTCCAGCAGCCGCATTACCTGCAAAATTTCGTACAGAGTATTTTTGACACCCTGGAAATCCCGGCCGGTGCGACGCTGACAGTCGGAGGTGATGGGCGTTTTTATAACAAAGAAGCGATCCAGATCATCATCAACATGGCAGCAGCCAACGGCTTTGCCAAAGTACTGGTTGGTCAAAACGGCATCCTGTCTACGCCGGCTGCTTCCAATATCATCCGCAAATACCAGACCTTTGGCGGCATTATTTTATCGGCCAGCCACAATCCCGGCGGCCCTGATGATGACTTTGGGATCAAGTACAACACCAGCAATGGTGGCCCGGCACCAGAAAAAATCACGGATACGATTTTTTTGAATAGCACGCAAATCCAGGCGTATAAAATAGTCGATGACCTGCCTGAGATAGATTTGTCTTCCGTAGGTATGACCACGCTGGATGGTTTTACCGTAGAAGTCATAGACGCGGTGGCTGATTACGCAGATTTGATGGAGAGCATGTTTGACTTTGCGGCGATCAAGCGCTGGCTGGCAGATGGGCATCGCCTGAAATTTGACGCCATGCACGCAGTGACCGGCCCCTATGCCAAAGAAGTATTCGTAAACCGGCTCGGCGCGCCAGCCACCAGTTTGATGAACTGCGAAGTTTCGGAAAACTTTGGGGGCGGCCACCCTGACCCTAACCTGACTTATGCAGAAGAGCTTGTGGCCATCGCTTACGGCGAGCAAGCACCCGATTTTTCTGCTGCTTCTGACGGTGATGGCGACCGCAATATGATTCTCGGTAACCGTTTCTTTGTCACGCCCTCTGACAGCCTGGCCTTGATTGCTGCTAATGCCAAATTGATTCCAGCCTACGCCAACGGCTTGTCTGGTGTGGCGCGCTCCATGCCTACCAGCGGCGCGGTTGACCGAGTCGCGGCCAAGCTCGGCATTGATTGCTATGAAACCCCCACTGGCTGGAAGTTTTTTGGCAACCTGATGGATGCGGGCAAAGTGACCTTGTGCGGTGAAGAAAGCTTTGGTACCGGCAGCGACCATGTGCGCGAAAAAGACGGTTTGTGGGCAGTGTTGTGCTGGCTCAATCTGCTGGCGGCGACTGGCGAAAGCGTAGAGTCGCTGGTACGCAAACACTGGCAGCAATATGGGCGTAACGTGTATTCCCGCCATGATTATGAAGCCGTGCCGACCGCCCCTGCGCAAGCCGTGATGAGCCATGTAAAACAGCAGTTTGAAACTTTGCCGGGCCAGGTGTTTGGCAGTTATACCGTCCACACGGTGGATGACTTCAGCTATACCGATCCTATCGATAGTTCTATCAGCACCGGGCAAGGCTTGCGTATCCTGTTTACTTGCGGCTCGCGTGTCGTGATTCGTCTCTCTGGCACCGGGACTGAAGGCGCAACCATCCGGGTTTACCTCGAGGCATACACTCAAGACGCTGCTCAGCAACAACTGGATGCCCAGGATGCTTTGGCGGAACTGATTTCAGTCTCTAACCAGATTTCGAACTTGCCATTATTAACCGGCAGGCAACAACCCACTGTGATTACTTAGAGCAATAGCTGCGCACACGATCAGGGTGAGTAAAAATGATTAAAAAGAGCATTTTTTGGCCGGTGTTAATGTCTGTTGCATTGGTCGCTTGCGGCATCAATCCCGTGACCAAGCAACGTGAGTTCCAGTTCGTCTCGCAGGACAAGGAAATCCAGATCGGCCAGCAAAATTACAGTCCTGCCCGCCAGTCACAAGGCGGCGATTATGTCCTGGATACTGAATTGACCCGTTATGTGCAGCAAGTAGGGCAGAAGCTGGCAGCAGTGTCCGACCGTCCGGATTTACCATATGAGTTTGTGGTATTGAATGACTCTGTCCCGAATGCCTGGGCCATGCCCGGCGGCAAGATTGCATTCAACCGCGGCCTGCTTTACGAGTTGCACAGTGAGGCCGAGCTGGCTGCCGTGCTGGGACACGAGATTGTGCATGCAGCCGCCCGCCATGGTGCCCAGGGCATGGAACGCGGCATGTTTATGCAGGGGGCAATGCTGGCGGTAGGCCTGGCTACCCGCGATTCCAATTATGCCAACCTGGTGGTGGGTGGTGCGCAATTGGGCGGCCAGCTGATTACCAGCAAGTATGGTCGTGACGCCGAATCAGAAGCTGATACCTATGGCATGAAGTATATGAAACTGGCTGGGTATGATCCGGCTGCGGCTGTCACTTTGCAGGAAACTTTTGTCCGGCTGAGTGAAGGCAAGCGGCAGGACTTTATCAGTGGCCTGTTTGCCAGCCATCCGCCATCGCAAGCGCGGGTCGATGAAAACAAAAAAACACTGGCTGAGCTTGGCCCGGGCGGCGAAATGGGCAAAGAAGTCTATGCCGAGAAAGTCACCAAGTTGATGGCGACGCGTGAAGCGTATAAAGCTTACGACGAAGGCAAAGCAGCTTTACAAAAAGGCGATGCCGATAAGGCGAAATCCTTAGCCAAAAAAGCCATTAGCATAGAGCCCAAGGAAGCCCGCTTTCAGGAGTTGTTGGGCGATATTGCGCTGACGCAAAAGAACACTACCGAAGCTCTGGCTTTGTATGACAAAGCTATCAAGATGCAACCTGACTATTTCAAACCGTATGTACAAAGTGGCATTGCCCTTTTCAACGCAGGTAAAAAGGAACAGGCGGAACCTTTCCTGAAAAAAGCCAATGCCTTGCTGCCAACTGCACCCGGCTATGCCCTGCTGGGGCAAATTGCAGAAGGCCGTGGCGAATCAGCGCTGGCATTGCAACACTATCAATTGGCTGCCAGCTCAGATTCAGACATAGGCAAGGATTCAGCCGCTCGCGCCATGCGTCTTGACTTGCCACGCAATCCGGGACGCTACCTGCCTTCCGGCCCGATTGCCGATAATACCGGCCTGGTATATGCCGCCGTGCAAAACAATAGCAATGTCACCGTAGGTCGCGTCCAGGTCAGGATGCTGCAATACGATAACCGTGGCCGCCTGGTCAATCAGACGCGGTCTATGCTGATCACCGGCGGCATTCCTCCTGGCAAGCGTGGCTCGGTAGAAACAGGGATACGTATCCAGGATCAGGCCTCGTTACAGTTTTTCCGTGTGGTGGTTGAAGGGGCCGAGTTGGCACGGTAGTGCCTGCTGAGTGGGAAGATTCATGGCGACACAAGATACCTGCTGTTCAGTTGCTCCGTATTTCCAGATCCATCCGGGTAAGGCAGAAACTTTTCGCGCAATCGCTGAAAAATATGTGCAGTGGTCGGCCCGCGAGCCTGGTTGTTTATATTACGGATTCAGTTTTGATGGCGATTTTGCGCACTGTCGCGAAGGATTCCAGGATGCCAATGCCTTGTTGGCGCATCTGGATAACCTGCGACCTATTCTGCACGAGATGGGTGAAGTGTCCAGCCTGGTGAAAATAGAAATACACGGCGCGGAACAGGAGCTGGCGAAATTGCGTGCGCCTCTGGCAAATATGAATCCGCAATATTTTGTGCTGGAGTTTGGTTTCAGGCGAGGTTAGTGTTTTGCCTGAGTTTCTGTCGAAAGCGTTGTGCTGTCTTCACCATCACGGATAGTCATGACACCGCGATAGAGTCTGACATCCATGCGCCCCAGAAAGCTCATTCCCAATAATGCGTCACCTTCCAGCCCGGGCGTAATCGTCGCCGCGACATCGTTTGCCACAATGCCTCCTAACTGCACGGTTTTCAGTCTCACCAGGTAAGAAACTGCATTGCCATTGGCGGTATGGGTATTGATGGCGTCGGTGCTAGCCAACCCCAGCCGGTCTGCCACATGCTGCGAGATGGCTACACCGGTGGCACCGGTATCTACCAGCACACGTACACGCTCACCATTGATCAGCGCTTCAGCACTGTAATGCCCATCTGGCCCGCGTTTAAGTGTCGCTACATTGAGTTTGCCGACTTGCTCCAGCGTATTTGGATGCTGCACGCGGTCTACCAGTAACCAGACCAGTGCGGCCAAACCCAGCCAAAGCACTACATATAGCAGACTCTGGCCGCGGGAACGTAATCGTTGAGAAAGACGAGGGTAATTGGGCATGTTTTTTCAATGGTGACTTAAAAAGGAATTTTCAAGTCAGGGCGGGCATTCAGTAACAACTCGCGGAAGATATTTTTGATGCGCGCCAGTGCTTTTTCATTGTCTGCTTCAAAACGAAGCACTAATACAGGGGTTGTGTTCGAGGCACGGATCAAGCCAAAGCCATCTGCATACTCTACCCGCAAGCCATCGATATCAATCACTTCAACAGCTGCCGGAAACGCTGCGGTTTCTTGCAGCTGTGCAATCAAGGCATGCGGCTCGCCTTCAGCCATCACTATCTGTAATTCTGGCGTGTTAACGCTATCCGGCAAGGCTTCCAGCACTGCGCTGGCATCATGCACACGGCTGACAATTTCAAGTAAACGTGCGGCACTATAAAGGCCATCGTCAAAGCCGAACCAGCGTTGCTTGCCTTGTTTTTGATCATTGAAGAACAAGTGGCCGGATAACTCGCCACCAATCGCGGCACTGGTCTCTCGGATCTTCGCTTTCATCAAAGAATGACCTGTTTTCCAGATCACCGGTTTGCCACCATGTTTGCGCGTCCACTGGCTCAAATAGCGGGTGGATTTCACATCAAACACAACGCTGCTACCTGGTTGATGTGCTAATACATCTTCAATAAACAGCATCAGCTGACGGTCGCTACGGATGATCTGTCCCGATTTAGTCACCACGCCTAACCTGTCACCATCGCCATCAAACGCCAGTCCAAGTTCGGCATCGCCTGTTTGCAATCTCGCAATCACATCCTGCAGGTTTTTGGCTTCTACGGGGTCTGGGTGATGATTGGGGAAATTGCCATCTACCTCACAAAACAAAGGGTCAACCATGCATCCCAGTGCTTCAAACAAAGCTTGCGCATAGGCACCCGCTACGCCATTGCCGCAATCAACTACCACACGCATGGGGCGCGCCAGTTGAATGTCTTCAACAATCGTTTGCTGATAGGCTGGGTAAATGTCGTAAGTGGAGGTTTTACCAGGGTGAATACTTAAATAAAACTGCTGCTGGTCTATCTGCTGCCGTAGCGCCTGGATGGCTTCACTGCTCAATGTCTCACCGGTAAGCACCATTTTCAAGCCGTTATACTGCGGCGGGTTGTGGCTGCCAGTGATCATCACGCCGCTGGTGCTTCGCGGCAAATAGTGGGTGGCGAAATAAAGCATAGGCGTTGTGACCAGGCCAAGGGAAATAACGTCAACGCCTGTTTGTAATATGCCTTCGGCCAAGGCCCTTGCGAGTGCCGGGCTGGATAAACGACCATCATAGCCCACGCAGATGGATTGCTCGCCAATGGCCTGCGCTTGTGTGCCTAGCGCCAGGCCTATCAGCCGGACAATCTCTGCTGTCAGCGTTTCATCAACAATGCCGCGTATATCGTAGGCTTTAAAAATCGAACCGGGCAATGCAGTTGAGGTCATCTACTCGGCTTCTTCTATCCAGGCCAGTTGTATGCCTTCGAGCACTTTTTCGCCGCAACGAGAAATATCATCATCAAAGCCATCCAGCGCCATTACCCACTGCATTAAATCGGTAAAACGTATGGTTTTAGGATCAATATCGGGATACTTGTCATACAGTTCTTCGGCAATGCGCTGGCTATCGGTCCATTTCATTTTAATCACTTCCTGTTTACTGGATTACACATCATTTGATTATAACTGAGTAGTCAGGATTTAGAACTGAGGGCTTTGCTGCGGTTAACCGTGTTAAGAGTGCCTTTGACAGAATTATCCTACAGTCTTGTCAGACTTGTAGGACTGGTCATGCCAGTTGAGCGTGGCAACATACCAAGATGAATAATGAAGTGAATAACAAGGCCGTGATCGGCAATTCTCCAACACAGACTACAGGCATGCGGACACTGCGCTGGACTGGTGGTTTTTTATTGGTGCTGGTCGTGATCATTGTGTGCTGCGAACTTGCGGGCTGGCCTTTTCTTCGCCAGCCGATGCAAGACTTTACCAGCAAGACATTGCACAGGGATGTCATCATTGAGCGCCCATTTCATCTGCAATTGCTTGGCGGCATCCGCCTGCAAGTAGGCCACTTGCAGATTTCAGCGCCGCCAGAATTTAAGGTCCCTTATTTAGTGGATGCACATGGCTTGGACCTCAAGCTGCGCTACCGTGACTTGTTCCAGCTCGAAGAAGGCCAGGCCTATCGCATTAAAGCTATTCGTGCAGAACAGCTTGATGCCTATATGAAGCGCAATAGCAAGAAAAAAGCCACCTGGGATTTTGAACTGGATGATTCCGGTCCGGCACGCCCTTTCCCGTTTATTGAAGAGCTCTCTGTCAACAAGGGGCAGGCCCGTGTCGATGACGCAGTGACCAAAGCTTACCTCGCTACCAGTTTTTACACCGAAGAAGGTGCACATCTTAAAACGCCGGAATCCAGTCTAAAGGTTAAAGGCGAATTTGGTAAACGCCCTCTAGAGGGTGAACTGGTCACCCAGGGCTTCCTCCCGGTGGCTACGCAAGGTAAAGATTCTGCACCTATCAATTCCAAAGGCTGGCTGAAATATGGTGCGGTCAATCTTAAGTTTGATGGGGCTATCTATGATTTATTCGGTACCCAGCGCGTGAAAGGTAAATTGGATGTCAACGGACCTTCATTAGCAGATGTGGGTGATTTGCTAGACCTGGCTTTCCCTCGCACGCCGCCATTTAAGGTAGCCGCGAAAGTTGAAAAAAATACAGATCAATGGAAGGTCAATGTATCGGATGCGCAAATAGGACGTAGCCGCCTGGCCGGGCAGTTTGTCTACGATTATGGTGATTTAAAGCCTATGCTGACCGGCGACGTGAAAGGTCCGTTGCTTGTACTGGCCGACCTGGCGCCAGCCTTTGGTGCGCCAGCGACTAGCACTACCAGCAACAAGAAACCAGCCAAAATATTCCCCGATGAGTCGCTTGATTTTGCAACTTATGACAGGATGAATGCCAATATCAACATTCATTTTGATGCAGTTGATTTGGGGAGTATTTTTAAAGAACGTATTTCGCCACTGGATTTTCAATTAACCTTGCAGGATCGTAAACTGACGGTTGCGAAATTGAATGCCGGTACCGCTCAGGGAAGCCTCTCGGGCGCATTATTGATTGATGCGCCTGAAGCCAAAAACAAAGATGAATCTGTCAATCCACCAGCACCGAAGTGGGATATTCAACTCGCGCTGAAAAATATTCAGTTAGAAAAGTGGTTAAAGGTGAAGCCGGAGGATCAAACACCTAAAGACAAATCAAAAGATAAAAAGGATGTAGACGAAGATGCGCCTGCTTACATCACCGGCGAGTTAAATGCCAAGGCCAAGCTAAAAGGTGAGGGCAAATCAACAGCCGCCTTATTGAAATCGTTGGATGGGCAATTGGCATTGATGGTGCGTGATGGCGAAATCTCGCACTTGGTTGTTGAAGCCACAGGACTGGATATCGCGCAAAGTGTAGGCTTGTTATTAGGAGGGGACCACTCTCTCCCCATGCAGTGTGCGGCAATGGGCTTGAACGCCAAACAGGGCGTGTTAACGCCTGAAGCTGCCTTGATCGACACGCCGGTCACCACAGTCTACATTCATGGCAATATGGATTTGGGTGAAGAACAATTTAACCTTAAATTGCAGGCTAATCCGAAAAACTTCTCGCCATTCACTGTGCGCTCGCCGATTTTAGTAACTGGTCCATTTGTGAGTCCAAACGTATCAATCAGCCCTGGCCCTATCGCAGCGCGCGTCGCCGGTAGCGTCTTGCTGGCTATCGTGACACCATTTGCCGCGATTCTGCCATTCCTGGACCCTGGTAGTAGTGATCAACCTGCCAATGAAGGATGCCTGCAAACATTGCAAGAGCTGAAGTCAAAAGGTAAGCGCTAGTTTCTTCGCAAACTTTCATGAAAGCGGGGCAAAAAAAGAGCCCAACCGTAGTTGGGCTAGGGAGCGATTTTGGAGATACGCTTACGAATTCTATTTAGCATAACTTGTGCCAGTTTTATAAATTCCATTTAAATCAAATGGATAGCTTAAATTAAAATTAATTATATTGTTGCCAATTAAACAATTGCTTTGTAATGTGCACCTATTTGGTGCAGGCTGGACTAAGCTGGCGCACATCACCCGATCATCAGGCGCAACTTTATTTCAATGGTGCTAATTCAGTTGTTTGAAAAGCCTGAGTAATTTAGTCGGAAAAATACAGCTTAAAAACAAGCCAAGTCGCATCACATAGTCGCATCATGTTAAAATCCGGCTTTATTTTTATGAATACGGAAACTTGATCGTCATGTTTAGCTTTTCAAGAAACTTAAATGTTGCCGACCCGGCGTTAGCGCAAATGATTTCGTCTGAAGTCGAACGCCAGCATCAGCATATTGAATTGATCGCTTCAGAAAACTACACCAGCCCGGCAGTGATGGAAGCGCAAGGTTCACAGCTGACCAACAAATATGCCGAGGGTTACCCTGGCAAACGTTTTTACGGTGGCTGTGAGTTTGTTGATCAGGTTGAGCAACTGGCGATTGATCGCTTGCAAGCGTTGTATGGCGCCGAGTATGCCAATGTGCAGCCGCATTCAGGTTCACAGGCCAACCAGGCTGTGTATTTCTCTATCCTGAAACCGGGCGATACGGTGATGGGGATGAACCTTGGTCACGGTGGTCACCTGACACACGGTTCTCCGGCTAACTTGTCCGGTAAATTATTCAATATCGTGCCATATGGCTTAAACGATAAGGAAGAAATCGATTATGACGAGATGGAGCGTATTGCCATCGAGTGCAAGCCAAAATTGCTGATCGGTGGTGCATCCGCTTACGCCCTGCGTTTTGACTGGGCACGTATGGCTGAAATCGCCAAAAAAGTCGGTGCCTATTTCATGGTGGATATGGCGCACTACTCAGGCCTGATTGCTGCCGGCGTGTATCCTAATCCGGTACCGCATGCTGACTTCGTGACTTCTACTACCCACAAAACCTTGCGTGGTCCTCGTGGCGGTATCATTTTGGCTAAAGCTGAATTTGAGAAATCCATCAATTCCAATGTGTTCCCAAGCTTGCAAGGTGGCCCGTTGATGCACGTGATTGCCGGTAAAGCGACCGCTTTCCTGGAAGCGGCACAACCTGAGTTCAAGGTTTACCAGGAGCAGGTATTGAAAAATGCCAGCGCAATGGCTAAAACACTAGCCGAGCGTGGCCTGCGCATTATTTCCGGACGTACCGAGTCGCATGTGTTCCTGGTCGATTTGCGCCCTAAAAACCTGACTGGTAAAGCCGCGGATGCTTACCTTGGCCAGGCGCATATCACAGTCAATAAAAATGCAATTCCTAACGATCCGGAAAGTCCATTCGTCACTTCCGGTATCCGTATCGGTTCACCAGCGATTACGACACGTGGCTTTAAAGAGGCCGAAGCTGTGCAAGTCGCTAATTTAATTGCGGACGTGCTGGATAATCCTGAAAGTGCGGAAGTGATTGAAGCGACCAAGGCAAAAGTACATGCCTTGACGGATGCATTTCCTGTTTACGGTAAATAAGCAGCGCTTTGACCGCGTTGACCTGATATGAAGTGTCCGTTTTGCGGTGCTGATGATACACAGGTAGTGGATTCCCGCCTCAATGAGGAGGGGAATTCCATACGCCGTCGTCGCCGTTGCCAGGTGTGTGACAAACGCTTTACCACCTATGAAACGGCGGAATTGCATCTGCCGCAAGTGGTTAAACAGAATGGCACGCGTGAAGAGTTCAAACGGGAAAAACTGCGGGTTTCTTTCACCCGTGCTTTACACAAACGCCCGGTGCCAACCGAGTATGTGGACAAGGCGCTGGATAGAATTGTCCAGAAAATATTAGGCCTGGGCGCGCGTGAGGTGCCTGCGCGATTGCTTGGTGAAACCGTCATGCAAGAGTTGAAACAAATGGATCAGGTGGCGTATATCCGCTTTGCTTCAGTCTATCGAAGCTTTTCGGATGTGGATGATTTCCATAATGCCATCCGTGACCTGGACAATTAACCGTTAACGACACTACCCGAAAGGTAAGCGCATGAAACTGATCAGGATATCTGCGATTGTGCTGGCGGTATTTACGGTCATACTCACCATTGTATTTTTCACCTGGTGGGCATTTAAAGACCAGGCCGTGTTTGGCAGTGAAAAATTTGACCAGACGCGCTGGATAGAGTTATCCAATACCGTGCAAAAAGATTGTCGACGCGGTGATATGGCATACGACTTGAAAAGCCACATCCTGATCCGTGGTGCCAAAAAAGAAGCGGTAATGGCTTTGCTGGGCCGACCCAGCCTGGAAGATGCCAACGCGCTGGAGTATGACCTGGGTAAATGTATGCATGTGTATCACGCATTACGGATTTATTTTGACCAGGATGGCCGGCTGACGCATAGCCAGATTTCCTCACACTAATCATAAGCGCTTGAATAACGAATTGTTGTATTGCGCTTTACTAGCTGTATCACGACATGACTCAAGACAAAAACCCGCAGGCGCGGGTTTTTTTGTATCATTTGGTTATGCAATGGACAACACAAGATTTTGAATGGATGACGCAGGCGCTCAGGTTGGCCGAGCGTGGCTTGTATACAACTTCACCGAATCCACGCGTAGGCTGCGTGATTGTGAAAAATGGACAGCTGATTGGTGAAGGCGTTCATCTCAAGGCGGGAGAGCCTCATGCCGAAGTACATGCTTTGAGGCAGGCTGGTAACCATACTAAAGGCGCCACTGCGTATGTCACATTAGAACCATGTAGCCACTATGGCCGTACGCCACCCTGCGCTCACGCACTGGTTGAAGTCGGTGTCAGCCGGGTAGTGATTGCGATGCAAGACCCTAACCCGCTTGTGGCAGGCAAAGGCATTGCGTATTTGCAATCGCATGGCATAGAGGTCACTTCCGGCTTGCTGCAAACGCAGGCGCAAGCGCTTAATCCTGGTTTTATACTGCGCATGACGCAACAACGTCCTTATGTGCGTTTAAAAGTAGCCGCCAGCCTGGATGGTAAAACGGCTTTAGCGAATGGTGCCAGTCAATGGATTACTTCCGCTGCTTCACGTAAAGATGTACATCACTGGCGTGCGCGCAGCTGCGCCATGCTGACTGGCATAGGTACAGTATTGCATGATGACCCTTCGCTAACGGTACGCGAAGTAGATACGCCCCGGCAACCTTTACGCGTGATTGTCGATAGCCAATTACGTATCCCGTTAAATGCCAGGGTCTTGCATGGTGGCCATGCCGTCATCGCTTACGCACAAGCTCCGCAAGATAAGCTGGCACTATTGCAGGCACAGGGTGTCCAAACGATTGCTTTGCCCGATGCTGCCGGGCAGATAGACATCAATGCTTTACTCAAGATTTTGGCCCAACAGCAAATCAATGAAGTCATGGTTGAAGCGGGCGCCGGGCTTAACGGTGCAATGCTGCAAAGCGGGTTGGTAGACGAGTTATTAATGTATTACGCGCCCAAGTTCATGGGTAATACAGGCGCGGGTATGTTTAACTTGCCAGCTTTTGAGACGATGTCGCAGGCGTTGGATCTAAACATTATTGATGTTCGCCATTTTGGCCAGGATATTCGCATTCAGGCCAAGTGTCGCTAACGCCAAATTTAATCACTGTTAAGTACTCCATGTTAATTGACACCCACTGCCATCTGGACGCCGCAGAGTTTGATGCCGACCGTGAAGCGGTCTGGCAATCGGCGCTGGATGCCGGTGTGCGCTCCATCGTTATCCCTGGCGTGCTGGCTGATAACTTCCAGCCGATCATGCAATGGTGTGCACAACACCCTCAGGCTGCATTTGCCTTGGGCTGGCATCCATTGTTTGTAGATCAGGCAACCGATGACGCCCTGGAACATCTGCAACAGACTATCGCAAACGTATTGCAAGGACCGCAGGCGCATCAGCTAGTGGCTATTGGCGAGATCGGGCTGGATTTTTATATCACTCGCGACAACGAGGCGCACCAGATCGCGATGTTTGAAGGGCAATTGCAACTCGCCAGGCAATTTGAGTTACCGGTTATCCTGCATGTGCGCAGTTCTATAGATACAGTACTTAAGTATTTACGCAAGCACAATATTCATCAAGGCATTGCCCATGCTTTCAATGGCAGCCGTCAGCAGGCAGATGCAATGGCTGCACAGGGATTAAAAATGGGTTTTGGTGGTGCCATGACCTGGCCGCGTGCACTCAGGATTCGAAAACTGGCTGAAGAACTGCCATTGGAACATATCGTTTTAGAGACAGATGCGCCAGATATACAGCCGGTCTGGATAGGCCATCACCGTCGCAACACCCCTGATCAATTAAAAAAGATAGCTGAGGAAATAGCCTCAATTCGCCGCATTGAAATTTCGCAACTCATTGAAATGACAGGTAAAAATTCTTTGCAAGTTTTGCCTAAATTAGCCCATTTATGCACATGACTTAAAGTGACACATTAAGAATGTGTCCAAAGTGTTTCAATTATAGTGGTGCTGTTTAAGTCATTGATTTTAAACAATAAAAAAATAGATTAAAAAATGAACTTTTGGAAAAAACCCTTATAAATTGGTAAGTTACGCTTTTAAGACACAGCAATCCACAAAGTTATCCACAGTTTTTGTGGATGGAAAATTTGAGCTAGTCCTACAAAAAAATGCAAGCTGTTTTACACATATTTTTGTAAATAAAAATAAACCATACTGTTTTTGGAAATCATGAAAATCCGACACCAGCATTACCGAACAATATGGCGTGATGCGCAAACCGTATGCATCATAGATCAAACCCAATTGCCATTTGCATTGGTGATTGAACGCATCAGCACGCATCAGCAAATGTGCCACGCCATTAAGACCATGCAAGTGCGCGGTGCGCCATTAATTGGTGCTGCCGCAGCATATGGCATCGCTTTAGGTGCCCAGCGGAATGCCGATGATCACAGCCTGCACAATATAGCCAGCCAATTGATTGCTACCAGGCCGACTGCTGTGAATCTGGCCTGGGCAGCACAACGCATGACACAACAACTCTTATCCCTGCCTGATATCCAAAGAGCACATGCCGCATGGGAGTTGGCGCAGGCCATTGCGGATGAAGATGTAGAGCAAAACCATGCCATAGGCCAGCATGGCAAACTATTGATAGCCGAAATAGCCGCAGATTCCACACGGGTAATCAATATCCTTACACATTGCAATGCAGGCTGGTTAGCCACCGTAGATGGCGGCACTGCACTGGCGCCGATTTATGCGACCCATGATAGCGGTTTAAACATACATGTATGGGTGGATGAAACCAGGCCACGTAACCAGGGTGCAAGCTTAACCGCCTGGGAGCTCGCCCAGCATGGCGTGCCGCATACGGTAATCACCGACAATGCCGGCGGCTATTTAATGCAGCATGGGCAAGTGGATATGGTCATTGTCGGTGCCGACCGTGTGACTGGCAATGGTGATGTCTGCAATAAAATCGGTACTTATCTCAAGGCGCTGGCAGCTTATGACCAGCAGGTGCCGTTTTATGCGGCGGTGCCAACGCCCACCATAGACTGGAAGTTAATGCAGGGAACGGATATCGAAATTGAAATGCGTGATGCGGATGAAGTGGCCTATATGCGAGGGCAAAATGAGCAAGGGCAAGTTTGCCAGATCCGCGTTATCCCGCACGAAAGTGCGGCATTGAATCCGGCATTTGATGTCACTCCGGCGCGGCTGGTGACCGGCATGATTACCGAGCGCGGCGTTTTCCGTCCTGAACAATTACAGTCCCTGGAGTTATCGCGGTGAGTACGCCCGCACCAGCCATGCAGCTATTGGAAGCTGCCCGCAACCTGAGTGCCCTTGGCTTGAATAAGGGCACTTCCGGTAATGCCAGCATTAGGCTGTCAGATGGTTTTCTGGTCACGCCTTCAGGTGTGCCCGCCGAACAGCTGTCAGAAGATAGCATGGTGTATATGCAGTGGAATGGCACACCGGAGCCCGGTAAGAAACCTTCAAGTGAGTGGCGCATACATATGGATATTTTGCAGGCCCGGCCTGAAGTGAATGCCATTCTGCATTGCCATAGCATGTTCGCCACCACTATTGCCTGCCTGGGACGGAATGTGCCGCCGTTTCATTACATGATTGCTGCTGTTGGAGGCGATAATATTCGCTGTGCACCGTATGCGCTGTTTGGCACGCAAGCGTTATCCGATACAGCCGTTGTGGCATTACAAGATCGCAAAGCCTGTTTGCTAGCACATCACGGCATGCTGGCGCTAGGCAAGGACTTATCACAGGCCCTGGCCATCGCTGTCGAAGTGGAAAATCTATGTGAGCAGTATTGGCGCCTATTGCAATTGGGCGAACCTAAACTGTTGAGTGCGCAGCAGATGCAGGAAGTGGAAGCGCAGTTCAAAGATTATGGACAGTGGAAAAAATAACTGACTGTTATTGTTATTGTTAATCAGTGATTGGCTTGAGCGCGTTAAAGCTTGGGAAAAAGCCCTTGTGTGGTTAAGCGCAATAGTTTTCCCGGATCACAAATATATTCATGTCCAGTCGAAGTCCCCGATTCCGGCGCCGCTAAAATAGCTTCTTTTGGTGCGTAACACTTTAACAATACACCCCCAGACTCTACTGCGTTGAGGCCTTTAGCATAAGTGGTCGCAATCTCTTCATAGATCGTCCAGCAAAATCCAATCTTATCCTGGTCAAATAAAAACCAGCTTTCGCCGCGATACAAGGTCACGCCATCACCGTTATAGCCAGGTAAAGCCCTCCTAAGTACCTCAAGAATTAAGGTGTCGTCCTTGATTTTGGCGCGCAAGTCACCACCGTAAATCAGCCACAAGGACTGAATTTTTTCTTTCAAGAAGATCGATTCATCATTAACACTGGCGAGGTAAGTGAAAGTTTCGCGCCATAAGGACGCATCGGTTGCGTTCACGTATGTGCCGTTACAAAACTGCCTGGCGAGAGATTGTGGTGTGACTATCATTCAAAATAATGTATTGAGTAAACAGTTATTGAGTTAATTTCTAGCCGACTGATTGCGCCAGCATCGCTACCAAGAGTGAAACTTGGAAGGTAGGCTAAAAAATCCCAGATAACAAATTAATCTTCGACTGGTTGTTGAGGCGTGTCCAGTACAAGTTGATAAAACCCTAAATCCAGCCACCGGCCGAATTTGTATGCTGCCTGCGCGATTGTGCCCGCATGCGTGAAACCAAGCTTTTCGTGCAACATTACACTGCCGGTATTGGCAATATCAATCCCACCCACCATTACATGTACCTGGTTTGTTCTCGCTGCTGCTATCAGTTGTTGCATTAGCTGCAAACCCACACCTTTGCCTCTGTGGTGTTTATGCATGTATACCGAATGTTCGACTGTGTATTTGTAAGCTGGCCAGGCACGGAAGGTGCCATAACTGGCAAAGCCCAAGAGTGTGTCATTCGCATCTATCGTGCCAATGACTGGGAAACGATTATCGTGTTTGGTCTGAAACCAGCCTCGCATGGATGCAAGCGTGCGGGTTTGTAATCATAGAGCGCTGTTGAATGAACAATAGCTTCGTTCAGTATGTCTAGTATGGCTTGCGCATGAGAGTCAAACTGACAGTGAATGAATTGCAAATGGCTTTCCTGCGGCATCGGCGTAGATTAAATATGCACCCACTCGCCATCGATCAGTTTTTCCTGTGGCTGGAACTGTTGCTTGTAAGTCATTTTTTCGCTATCGGCAATCCAGTAGCCCAGATAAAGATAAGGCAGCCCTAGCTGCTTGGCCCAATCGATTTGCCACAGGATACTGTAAGTGCCATAACTGGCTTTATCGTTAGTGTCGTAAAAAGTGTATACCGCAGATAATCCATCAGCCACCAGGTCGACCACACTGACCATTTTGAGTACTTTTTGCTCATCCCGGAATTCGATCATGATACTTTCGACATTGGTCTGACATAAAAACTGCTGGTACTGAGAGGCTTCGTCTTCAAGTTCGCCAACATGGTCGTGGCCATTAGCGTGCCGTTGCTTCTGGTAAGCGTGGTATAGCGTAAAGTGCTCTTGCTGGTAGCTGGTTTCAATAATGGTGATTTGTAAATTGGCGTGTTTTTTAAACGCGCGTTGCTGGCTGCGGGTGGGTGTGAATTGCTCAACCGGCAAACGCACCGAAATGCAGGCATTGCATTGCTCACAATGCGGCCGGTAAGCAAACTTGCCACTGCGGCGAAAGCCCTGCTGTATCAACCCACTATATACATTTGCATCCACCAGGTTTTGCGGCGTGGCAATCAGGCTTTGTGCCAGTTTTTTTGGCAGGTACCCGCAAGGGTAGGCAGTGGTCACATAGAACTGCAGTTTCTGCAGCGAGGCATCGTTAGGCAGCGTCATGATTAAGCAATCGTGTCATATCACCAGTTGATTTAAAGTTTCTATAAAACGCGCTCTTGGGATTTCATAAGCGCCAAAACTGGCCAGTAGTGGCGTATGCATCTGACAATCAATCATACCGACTTGTTGCGTGATTAGCCATTGCACCATGTGGGCAAAAGCCACTTTGGATGCATTACTGACATGGTGAAACATGCTTTCACCATAAAACATGCGCCCGATTTTGACGCCATAGCAACCACCGACCAGAATGTCATCCTGCCAGGCTTCGACACTGTGCGCATAACCAAGTCTATGTAACTCAGAATAAGCTGCAGCCATGTGTTCGGAAATCCACGTGCCATCCTGATGTGGGCGGGCGGTACTTGCACATGCACTGATCACACTTTCAAACGCGGTATTAATACGGATTTCGAATAGTTGCTGCTGGATAACCTTGCGCAGAGAGCGGTTGATGGTGATTTCTGCCGGAAACAGTACCATGCGCGGATCAGGGCTCCACCACAGGATAGGTTCGCCGGGGCTGAACCAGGGGAAAATACCCCGTTGGTAAGCCGCAAGTAGTCGTTCCGCGGTCAGGTCACCACCAATCGCAATCAGCCCGTTAGGCTCAGCGAGGGCATGATGCAATGCCGGAAAGGGCGTGTATTGCTCAAGGATTAACACTGGCCCGCCGGGCAGCGGATAATAACTTTCTTGCATACGCGTCAATCAAACTGATACGGAGAGTGCTTGCTCATCCATTCTACAACTTTGTTGCCCGGCATGGCGCGTGCGATGCCATAACCTTGCGCATAGTCACAGCCCAGTGAACGCAAAATACGCGCTTGCTCGACTTTTTCAACGCCTTCAGCAATCACTTTGCGGCCAAATTCACGGCATAGTGTTACCACACTCCTGATCACGGCCATATCTTCCGGATTGACCAGCATATTGTGCACAAATGACTGATCAATTTTGATGATGTCTACCGGCAATCTGCGCAAATAAATAAGCGAAGAATAGCCAGTGCCAAAATCATCAATTGAAAACGAGACGCCTAGGTCATGGCATTGCTGGATCACGCGATTTACACGGGCAAAGTCAGTGATAGCTGCGCTCTCGGTAATTTCAATATGCAGTTGCTGCGGTTTAATGTCGGGATATTTTTGTAGCAAGTTGGTGATGTGATCAGCAAATTGCTTGTGCATTAAATGCAAGGCGGCAATATTGACTGAAACCTGCGTTTCAAACCCTTGTTTTTGCCACTCGTTTAACTGGCGCAAACCTTCTTCAATCACCCAGTAACCGATATCAATAATCAGGGTAGTGTGTTCGACGGACGCCAAAAAGTCGTTGGGATACAAGAGTCCGCGTAAAGGATGCTGCCATCTCAGCAGCGCTTCAAAACAGAAGATTTCACCCGTTTGCATGCATGCTTGCGGCTGGTAAACCAACCTGATGTGACTATGCTGAATGGCAACCAGCAGATCTTTCAGCAAGGTTTGTTGTTGTTGCGATTGTTGTGCTGAAGCCAGGTCGAACAGGTGGTATTGGTGCCCGCCATGTGTTTTGGCATGGTACATGGCATGATCTGCATGCCTGAGTAAGGTATCGGGCGGGTGATGGTCGAATGGATACAGGGTATAACCGATACTGGCAGAAATCGAAAACTTGAACTTATCGATGGCAAACGGTTTTTCTATTGCCGTTAACAACCGCTTGAGCAAGCGGGTATATTCTGCCTGGGTGTGGCAACCGCACAGCAGCATGGCAAATTCGTCGCCCCCCAGGCGGGCAATGGTATCAGTAGGTCTGAGCATGCCGGTGAGGCGGCTTGCTAGTTGTGTCAGCAGTTTGTCACCGTACTCATGGCCATACTGGTCATTCACGATCTTGAAATCGTCCAGATCAATGTAGCAGATAGCGATTAAAGATTGCTCACGCTCCGCTTCAATCAAGGCATGCTGCAAGCGCCGCGAGAATAGCACGCGGTTGGGAAGCTGCGTCAGTGCATCATGATAAGCCAGGTGTTCGAGTTTATTCTGCTGTTCTTTGGCATGAGTAATATCTGAGAACAAGCCAACGTAATGTTCAAAAGTACCGGCTTCATTCATCACAGGAGAGAGCTCGAGTTCGGTCAGATATTCCTGGCCGTGCCTGTGCTGGTTCCAGACTTCGCCTCGCCATTCCTGCACTCTCTGAGGTTTTTTGTAAAACGACTCGAAAAATTCAGGCTCATGACATGCCAGGCCAAATGCCTGTGGCGGTTTGCCGATCACTTCGGTTTGGCTATAACCTGTAATGGCACTAAAGGATGGGTTGCATTGCACAATCAGGCCATTGGCATCCGTAATAAAAATGGCATCGGTGGCATGTTCAAAAACGCTTGATGATATTTTCAGACGATTGGCATTCGTCTGAATCTGGCTCAGCATTTCGCGTAAACGGCGACGCATTTTTACCATGTTGGCAATCAAAGTGCCTGGCTCAGCAGTAGTATTGTCTTCGGCAAAGTCTCCACTTTCGATCCGCATCAGCATTTGTTTGGCAGTTTCAGGTTCGCCTCCCAGAGGATTTAAAACAAAACGCCGCAACCCGCTGATCAATGCGATCAATGCAACGAGCGCCACCACCAGAGTGATGATCAGTACTGGGGAAAGGGCGCCTAGCGCTGACCAGTAAGCCTCACTGGCAGGGTAAACAATATTGATGGTGAAATCCCATTCAGGCACTTCGCGCGTGACCTTTTTCCATTGATCATGTGTGTCATTGAGAGCGTTGCGTGCTTGTTGCTGGCTGACACCTGCGGTCAGGAATCGTATTTTTCCCTGATGATCGGTAATGGCGACAAAGCCTTTTTCCAGGAAGCCCCATTGCCTGATTGCCTGGTCAATCGCATTGAAATTAAGTTTATAGCCAACATACCATGCGCCTATTAGTTGCCCCTTGTGGTCATGCATGGGTTCATAACGGGAGAGGTAAGCTTCGCCCAAAATATCCACTACGCCGTAAAAGGTTTGGTCGTTGAGCAGTTGCTTGATCGCTTTGCCTTTGGTGTCAAGCTCAGTGCCAAATGCATTACTGCCATCTGCTTTTTTTACATTGGTGGCAATGCGGAAAAAATGCTGGTCGTGCTTTACAAAAATGGTGGCTGTGCCGCTGCCAATCCGGGTCACTGAATCTACCAGGATGCTTTTGCCGGTTTGCGGCGTATTCCCGAATAACAGGTTAGGTACCTGTTTATCCTCCAGCGAGGTCATGCCATTAATCGAAGGTTGGCCTTCAAGTGACGCATATTGCTGTAGTAATGCCATACTGGAGAGCACATGTTCACTCACCAACGTTTTGGCGGTAATCAGCAGGTTTGATAGTTTTTGCGTCTCTTCATTTGCTTTTGATTGAATGTTAACCAGGTGTTGATTAAAGATATAAGCAAATGAAATCAGCCCGATAGTCAGGCTGATAGTAGCCAGTGGCAATAGGATTTTTTTGAAAAGTGCGTAGTGTTTCATTGTATATTTGTGTAAATATTATTTAACAAATCCTCCTTTATTCGCATGTTTATACAGACCTTTGCTGGTTGCTGCAATACAAATATGCGCACTGGATGGTGTCTATGCGCATACTAATGATCAGGACACTAAAAGAAAGTGAGGGACGGGTAATCAAGCAGTTTTTTTGAAAAAAATGATTTCAAATCAATTGATTAACGCGTAAAATGCGCAGTCCTTAAGCATCGTCGGTCACTCGCGTGGAAACCTACACCTCCCTTACTGCAAAACCTTTCAGCAGCTATCGTCCTTATTGGGCGAAACGCTTTGGCACAGCGCCTGTGCTGCCTATGAGCCGCGCCGAGATGGATACGCTGGGTTGGGACAGCTGCGACATTATTCTGGTCAGTGGTGACGCCTATATTGATCACCCGAGTTTCGGGGCGGCACTGATTGGGCGTTTGCTGGAGGCCCAGGGTTTCAGGGTTGGTATCATTGCGCAACCAGACTGGCAGTCGGCTGAGGCATTCAAGGTATTGGGCAAACCTAACCTGTATTTTGGGGTGACAGCCGGCAATATGGATAGCATGGTTAATCGCTATACCGCCGACCGTAAAATTCGCTCTGATGATGCCTACACGCCGAATGCGGCGTCCGACAAGCGGCCAGACCGTGCGGTGCTCGTTTATTCGCAACGCTGTAAAGAAGCCTATCCATCTGCGCCATTAGTGATTGGCAGTATTGAGGCCAGCCTGCGCCGTATTGCGCATTATGATTACTGGTCGGATAAAGTCCGCCGCTCGATACTGGTAGATTCCAAAGCTGACCTGTTGCTGTATGGCAATGCAGAGCGCGCGATTATTGAATTGTCCCACAGGCTTGGTCGCGGCGAAGACATTGCCGATATCCAGGATATACGCGGTACCGCCTTTATTCGCAAACAGGTGCCGGACGAATTTGTTGAAGTGCCATCGACACGCCTGGACCGCCCAGGTGTTGTCGATAAACATGAAGATCCTTATGCCATGAAAATGGGCAAAAGTGACGCCAGTTGCGCTACGGACGATAAGGGTAGTGATGCAGCAGCTGCGCCAACCATCAGCATGCCGCTGCCACTTAAGGCCGCCAAGGTGCCGCGTGACCGCCAGGTCATCCGTATGCCTTCTTATGAAGAAGTGGTCAGCGACCCGGTGATGTATGCACATGCTTCACGCGTGCTGCATCTGGAAGCAAACCCTGGCAATGCACGTGCGCTGGTGCAGAAACACGGTAACCGCGAAGTGTGGCTGAACCCGCCGCCAATACCGCTAACGACCAAAGAAATGGACCATGTTTACGATTTGCCATATGCACGTAAACCGCATCCAGCCTACCAAGGTGCCAATATCCCGGCCTGGGAGATGATCCGTTTTTCTGTGAATATCATGCGTGGCTGTTTTGGCGGCTGCACTTTCTGTTCGATTACCGAGCACGAAGGCCGTATTATCCAGAGCCGTTCCGAAGATTCTATCCTGCGTGAAATTGAAGAAATCCGCGATAAAGTTGATGGGTTTACCGGTGTCATTTCAGATCTTGGCGGTCCGACCGCCAATATGTACCGTCTATCCTGCAAGTCGGAAGAGATTGAAAAAAGCTGCCGCAAATTATCCTGTGTTTATCCTGGTGTGTGTGAAAACCTGAATACGGATCATTCGGCCTTGATCCAGCTTTACCGCAAGGCACGTAATCTGCGCGGCGTGAAGAAAATCCTGATTGGCTCCGGTTTGCGTTATGACCTGGCGGTGAAATCGCCAGAATATGTCAAAGAGTTGGTGCAGCACCATGTTGGCGGCTACCTGAAGATTGCCCCCGAGCATTCTGAAGAAAACGTACTCAGCAAAATGATGAAGCCAGGCATGGGCGCTTATGATGAATTCAAACGTATGTTTGAAAAATTCAGCGCCGAAGCCGGTAAGAAACAGTATCTGATTCCGTATTTTATTGCGGCGCACCCAGGCTCTACCGATGAAGATGTATTAAACCTGGCGCTATGGCTGAAACGTAATGATTTCAGGCTTGACCAGGTGCAAACCTTTACTCCAACACCGATGGCGATGGCCACCGCCATGTATCACAGCGGCAAGAATCCTTTACGCAAAGTGACAAAGGATTCTGAGATGGTTCCGGTGCCCAAAGCTGGCAATGTGCGCAAATTGCATAAAGCCTTTATTCGCTATCATGACCCGCAAAACTGGCCGATGTTGCGTGAAGCCTTGAAAAAAATGGGCAGGGCCGATTTGATCGGCAATGGTAAAAAACATTTGATACCCGCCTATCAACCGGCCGTACTCACCAAAATTGTGCAGTCAGACGGCAGCCGGTTTGTGCCGAAAGTCATGCCTAAAGGCTTTAACCAGACTAAAAGCTACGCCAGCCCTAAAAAGGGTCCCGGTAGCCGCAAGCATTAATCTTAAGTGCTAAACCCTACTGGTTTCGCCTTAAGACAAATCAATCCTGGCATTTGTCAAAGTGGGGGGGCGGTAATCAGCCTGTGCCCCCCATTTTGATTTTACTGATGCATCGACAGTGACATTGACTGAACGCATATTGTTTTGTATGATTTCATAAGGTCTGAAAAAGCGGCCGTCGCCCTTGACGAACAAACCTTTGAAAAAGCCATAAATCCCATACGCAAAGTCCTTATAGGAATCAGTTGGTTTGGTTAAGTAGGCATTGGTGGGAGCTACATAAGGTTTCAGTTTTAAATTGGCATTGCGCGCTTTGTCAAGCATCCAGGCTAGTGCCAGTGTCGATAGCGGGTCCTTGCCATAGCCGCCACCGACATTGGCATGCGCACCAATAAACCAGCGTTGCTCCACATCGGTATTTTCAGGTTTCTTGATGCCATTTTCATTGGTCCACATGGCAACGTTGTAAGCTTCACGATTTTCATCCAATGCCATGGCGTGATAGGCATAGGACACGATTTTGGATAGTTCGGTGTCATGCCAGGAATAAAGCGCCTTTTCGGAAATCATGGTACCTGGAATCCCCAGTGCGCCTACCGTGTCCCATACACCAAGGAAATGCACATTTACTTCCAGGCTGTATGTGTGCCTGAATGTCTGGCATTGATCACTATCAGGATGCGCAGATTTGTCTCGATATAAATCTTCTGCCCGTTGCAATAAATTTGGCGTACTTGTTTTGAGCAAACCACATTTGCGGATCAGCCCGACCATACTCCTGGCGGTATATGCGCCACGGCTAAAACCAAATACCCAGATTTCGTCTCCTTCCTTGTAATGTCTTGCCAGCCAGTCATATCCCTTAAGCAAGTTTTCGCTCAGGCCATAACCAAACAGGCCACCACGTAATTTGTCACCAGGTGCCGTGCCTACGCCGGGTTCGTAAAAAAAGGTCTGCTTGATCTCACCGTCATATTCTTCTATCAAAGTCGATAACTGGAATACATTGGTCAGGTCAGCAGGGTCATTCCAGGTACCATCAAACAACACAATTAATCTTTCTTTTTTTCTCATCACATTGTCTCCAATCCGAATAAGTGTGAGTGAGCGATCAGCTGCTGTATGTGTCTGGGCCTGGCTTTGTTTCGATGAGGTTTTGGCATGGCAGCCTTTCTAAATTTATCGTTGATATTATTTAACACATGGTAGCGCTGTCTCATTTATGTGACAACTTCAATGTGCTGATAAGCTTACAAACCTGTAATTGAATATGAAATGTATGAGAGTATGTCGCAGGTATAGCTCGGCGCACGCTGCGCTTTGGTGATCACTGGAATGAGGAATAAGATGCGATGTTTTTGGCTATTAGCCACAGTGTTTTTACTGTTTAGTCAGCAGGGAAATACTGCTGAAAAGAGTTTATTCTGGCAGCTGGAATCGCCTGAGGGTCAGGTCAGTTACCTTTTTGGCACTATCCATACCGATGATAATCGGGTGACCAGCTTTTCGCCTTTAGTGCTGCAAGCATTGAAAAGTGTAGATACGTTTATGCTGGAGGTTGCTGACGAGCCGGCAGCCAAGCTGCTGCAATTGCCTCAAGGTGATTTAAAGCAATATTTATCTGAAGCCGAACTCGACCAGGTCGCGCAATTGGCAGATGTACATGTGATGCCGCTGGACAGGGTGCTGAAAATGAAGCCATGGTTATTGGCGGTGCTGTTTGACCTGCCGAAACCGCAAACGCCATTTGCCCAGGATTTTTTATTGAAAGCCAAGGCAGAAGAGATGGACAAGCGGGTCGTTGGCCTGGAAAATCCGCAAGAACATTTCGGCGTGATGGACAGCCTGACCTTGGACGAGCAGTTGTTAATGCTGCATGCGGTACTTAAGCGTACCCAAAAACAAAAAGAAAAGGATTTTGAGCAGTTGATGAAAGCATATCTGGCAGGCAACCCTGACCAGGTAGCAAACATGGACGATGAGATGACGCGCGGCGTGTTACCGGCAGAAGTATGGCAGCGCATGCGGGTCAAACTGCTGGACGAGCGCAATGTGAAAATGGCTGAGCGTGGTCTTGAGCAGGCAAAACAGGGCAGGGTGTTTATCGCCGTTGGGGCCGCGCACCTGGCAGGGAAAACTGGATTGATTCAGGCTTTCAAACAGGCCGGTTTTAAACTGACACCGTTAAAAAAGTAATGTATTAAAAAGCATTAAACACGGACTTGTGCGACTTCCTGTGCGATGCGGGTGATGTGCGTAACAAAATCTGCATCTTCGCCAACCAGCAGTCTCGGCAAATGCTGGCGAAAATCTTCCCGCTGGCACCACTCACGCATGTAATCCTCCCATGACATCCAGCGGCGCAGGCGTTTGCCGCGCATATCCGGATCATAGGCCAGCAGATAGGCCCGCTCAAATAATGAAATCAGGATTTCGAACATGACCAGTTTTCGTTCTTCCTGCTCGGCTGACATGGCTAGCGGGCCGCTATGCGAACGCAGTTGCAAGTCAGGGTTGGCCATCACCAGCTTGAGGAAATCGGTATAGTTGTCGGCAAGCAGTTGATAGACTTCCTCATCTTCGTTCTCGCGCTCTTTACGTTGCTCAAGCATAAAGGTCATGATTGCCAATGGCAGACCAATGACCGTGACGACATAACTCAGTAACTCCCAGGTGTCTTTGCTTATCACTAAAGAATATCCTCAAAAATACGCGCTGATTGCTGCTTAAGCCTTTGCCATAATGAGCGTTTCTGCCACTCTTGCAACTCAATCTTTTTAGCATTTTTCAAGTCTTCCTGAAAGCGGTTTTCAAGATTTTTGGCGGTTTGATTATCTAAAATGACCACGTCAATTTCAGCATTGATGCCCGCGCTGCGGTAATCAAAATTGGAACTGCCAATCACCGACCACACACCATCAATCGAGATCATTTTGGCATGTAATATCTGATCCTGCATCTCGTAAATTTCTACGCCATGCTTTAACAGGCGCGCATAGTGCGACCGCTGGACATTAATCGCCAGTATTGAGTCACTCATGCTGGGAACTAGCAAGGATATTTTTACGCCACGCTCTGCGGCAGCAACAAGCGCGTCTTCCTGCGCTTCTGTAGGCACAAAGTAAGCCGAGTTCAGGACAATATGGCTTTCTGCATTTTCAATGGCAGCAACCAGGGTCAGGTAATACGGTGAGTCTGTATTTTTACGCTTGGTAGCCGGCGTGGCGATCACCCGCACAAACTGCTCTCCCTGTTTGGAAAGCGGCGGGAAGAAACTTGCCTGGTCAAGTGGTTGTGCCGCGTCCCAATGTTCCAGAAATACTTGTTGAATATTTGCCACCACCGGGCCTGTTATCTGAATATCGGTATCTCGCCAGTCGACCTGGTTGAGTTCAGGTAATTTTTGCTTGCTGAAAAAGCGTAATGAACCTTTGCTTTGGTAGGTTTTGCTTAAATTCACACCACCGAGAATGGCTACATTGCCATCGACAACCATAATTTTTCGATGATCGCGCTGGTTAATTAAAGTAATGCTGTCGGCGTTGACAGGATGAAAAACCGTAATCTTTGCACCGGCTTTTTTTAGTGTATCGAATAGTTCAGGAGGCGTGCTAATTGAGCCTATTGCGTCATAGATAATGTGCACATTGACACCTTTTGACAGCCTGTCCAACAGCAGCGCCTTCAGCGTAATACCGCCAAGATCTACATCTTCAAATGTGAAGTACTCAAGATGAATGTGCTGTTTTGCGCTTTCCAGCGCGCTACGCATTCTTGAAAAAGTATCCTCACCGTTGAACAGCAATGTGACTTTGTTATCGGCATATAAACTATTTCCGGCAATGGCTTGCTCTATGCGGAGATGTTCCGCCAGTGATGTGCGAATTCGCTCATCAGGCGATAAATTTTTTAAGACTTTGTTGATTTTTCCGCGGGGCAGGGGTTTCTTAGCGCCAACAACTTCTATAGTCTGTGCTTGTGCATTGAGTTCTTCAAGCGTCTGCTTTGAATCCGGGATAGAGGCACAGCCTGTAAGCCATATGGCTATAAAAAATATAGATAGCAGAGACCATTGATTGCAGAACAGATAAAGCGGTTTTTTAATATAAATGGCTGCCCCAAATGGTGGGTGCATACAGATCTTTGTGGGCATGTTGTCCACTATCGCCATTTCAGGATAGTTAGGAAGGTTGGCTTGCGTGCTGTTGTATTACATCCATACATTCATCAAACTGCAATGACTTATCGAAGAAATAATCAACGCCCATATCCTTTGCCAAGTTGCGATAGTAGTTATTACCATGATTAGTCAGCATGACAATATCCGGCATTTTAAAAGGATAATTTTTTTGTTTTGCATGACGAACCACATCGAAGCCCGTACCTTGGGCTAGCTCTATATCCAGCACGATCATGTCATATTCCGAGGCGTTCAGGAAATCGATAGCTTCATCGCTAGTCGTGGCAATGTCTTCAATTTCCAATTGATCACAGTCTTGGAGCATCTCAAGGATGACATCACGAATCAGTGCAGAGTCTTCAACTAACAATAATTTATACATGATCATTTAACCAATCACTAGCCCGCGATATTGTATAAAAAGTTTCGAAGTCTGACTGTAGAGTGAAATCCTACATTGCCCTACCTGATGAGGTTGATGGTCAAACAGAAAGTCATTTTTTCCAGAAGACTCAACGCTAAAAAACTTTGTTGCGTAAAAACTAGTTGAGTAAACCATATTTGATCGCATAGTAAGTTAAATCAGCATTTGATTTCATCGCCATCTTTTCCAAGATGCGGCTGCGATAAGTGCTCACCGTTTTGATACTGATAAATAATTCGTCTGCGATTGCGGTGGGAGTCTGTCCGGCTGCCAGTTTTACAAATACCTGGAATTCGCGGTCAGACAGGGTTTCATGTAATTGCTTTTCAGAAGGATGACTCAATTCGTTGGTCATCAACTCAGCTAGCTCGGCGGAAATATAGCGCTTGCCAGCGGCTACCGTGCGGATAGCCTGAATGATCTCGTCAGAATCCGCATTTTTCGAGAGGTAACCTTTACAGCCATTGCGCATCAGGTTGAGCGCATACTGATCTTCAGCATAACCACTCAAAACCAGCACAGGTAAGGTAGGGGAAACATGTTTTAATTCATGCAGAGTGTCCACACCATTTTTGTCAGGCATGGAAATGTCCAGCACCATGGCGTCAAATTCCTTATCGCGCACCAGTTGGATTGCTTCAGCCCCGGAACTGGCTTCACCAGTCACTTGTAAATCAGATTCCAATTCAATCAAATTGCGCAAACCATCGCGCACGATACTGTGATCATCGACCAGAAGAATTCTTTTCATTATATTTCTCGTTATCGGGTAGCAGAGCGTATGGTATCAGTATTTGGTGATGTATTTGATTCAGGCGCAGGTTGATCTTCTGTCGGCTGCTCATTCACCATTTCAGTCCTGAATAAATTCCAATCGCTGCTAATCATGGAAATTGAATCTGCAAACAAAGTCTTTTTTTTCCAAACTTTACGCACAGCAAAAAAGGCGATGACGCCGATTAGTATTGGTATTGACATTGCAACACCTAATATCACTGTACGGTTAGGGTGTTCCCACAATAGTGAAAACAACCACATTAGCCCTAATAGGCCAGTAAAGATGAACATTGAGAAGACCACCAGTATCCCGATGACACTGGTGGCTAAACGCTCGGTTTCCCCCAAAAAATCCTGCTTGATCTGGTTGGCACGTTCTTCCGTGTAGTCTGCAACCTGATGACGCATGGTCAGCAAATTATCTGTCAATGAGGATATTTTGCGATTGAAAAATAACATAGCAGTAAATTTTAGGAGGTTAACCCACATACATATCCCTTGTTAGTCAGGAGTTAATCGCGGCGTTTATTGCCCAATAGGTATCCTAACAGCAAACCTACACCAGCGGCTGCCAAAACAGTACCCAATGGGTGCTCTTGTACTGTATCTGAAGTTCTTTCTTTCACAGTCTGATAGCCATGGCTAAGCTCTTCCTGTACTTGACCTTTAACTCGGCTAGCACTGGCGCTGATTTTTGAAGCGATAGATGCTGCGGTTTCATCATTGGTTAAACGATCAATATTGGTTTTCAATGTGCGAATCAACTCTTTAGCTTTGTCTTGAGTTGTATCAGCAGTATCTTGAACTGCATCCAACAAATCATTTGCAGTTGTTTTAACCTGAGCTGCAATCTCTTCAATTGCCTGGTCAGATTGTTGGGCTAAACGGTCAGTTGTTTGTTCAACATTGTCTTTTGAAAAATTAAACATTATTAACTCCTTAATTGATGGTGATCGGAAATTAAAAAACACATTATTACCAAAAGCGTTGTACTTCATTTAACTAAACGCTAAAGATTAGAAAGCCAAGCATCTACAAGGTTTCAGATTTATGCTAACTGATTTTTTGTTATCCAGTTTAGCACCATGTGTTTTCAACATGGAGTCATGGTACCCACGGGCGTATTACATCCCTATCGGTTACACACCTATATGAAAGTCAGAATCGTCTGACAAAGCGCCTGAATGCTGGATGGGCAAATCTTATGCATTGCTGATAACTGATAACACCGCTATGATGCGGTTAATACTTTTTAAATATGTACAACGCAAAAAGGCTCCTGTTGATTGCTGATTGCAACACTGGCAATTATCACACCATGCAAAATCTTAGAACACATCTTCTTGCACTGCTGGATCGAATGGAAAAGGTCGGTGAAACCTTTGGCGGTAATACTGTCGCCCTGTTAACCGTGAGCCTGATTCTGGCCGCCGCTATGCTGGTATTTAATGACCGCCTTATTGTTAATACCAGTGAAAAAACAGATGCGTTGTCCACATTGGACCGATTAATCATGGAAACCTGGCAGACGCGGGCACATCTCGCAATTGCGGAAAGTGCCCAGCGCGGTTACCTGCTTACGCGATCAGATACTTATTTCAGGCCTTATGACGAATCCACCAGTCAGATTACAGCGCATTTGCATAACATCAATAAATTGCTTGATCGTAGTAACCTGACCAGGCATCCGGCGATTCGCACCATCATGACAGAAATGGTAAATAGTATTGCCAAAAAATCTGCCGAGATGAGCGTTACCATTGATCTAGCCAAAAAACGCCAATTTGACAAAGCATTAGCTGTTGTCAAGCTGGACTCAGGCATGAAGGAAAGCCGTAATATAGAAAAGCTGGCACATCAATTTGAAAAGCAGGTAATGGAATACCGGGCAGAGCTCGCAGAAACCCGCAATAATACGCGGCGCATGATGCGCTGGTTTGTGATGGCTTGTCCGCTGATTTTTGTTTCACTCGTGGTATTGGTGATCAAACGCTTGCTGCGGGAACTGGCTGAAAAAGCAAAATTGCATGATCGCCTGACCGATGAAAACACCGAATACGAACGCAATGTTCAAACTTTGCGTCATAAGCTGCAAGGCGAGGCATTACTAGCACAAACCAATGTCGAAAGGGAACGCTATAAGCTATCCAGGGAGCTGCATGATGAGCTCGGGTCATTGCTCACTGCCATCAAAATGGATATATCCTGGGCGGTTAAACACCTGAAAGACGATTTTCCGCAAGTCACAGAAAAACTCAAAAAAACCAATCAATACCTTGATCGCAGTATTAACTTCAAGCGCGAGATTGTGCAAAACCTGCACCCATCGATGATCAAGACCTTTGGCCTGAATGCCTCACTGCAGAATCTGCTCAATGAAGCAGAGAACAGAAACCAATGGCAAATGGATGTTATTCTGCCTGAACAAGATCTGCAGATTAACGAGACCTTGAGTTTGATTATTTACCGGCTGGTGCAAGAAAGCCTGAATAACTGCAGTAAATATGCCGAGGCTACAAAGGTTTCAGTACATTTACTTAATGACGAACAGAATATCAAAGTCGAAATTGCCGATAACGGCATTGGCTTCGACACCAGTAAATTAAAAAGTGCTTCAACCGGCATCAGCGGTTTGCGTAATCGTGTGGAATCTATTGGTGGTCATTACGAAATTTTCAGTTCTCCCTTGCAAGGCGCAAGCACACGCGTGCTTTTACCTTATCTGAGAGACCTATCTGCCTCTTCCTGATCTTCTTCAGGCATCCATTGTAGTCATATTCTGACATCGAATTCAGTCATCAGACGACTGACCGAATATCTCCTGGTCTCTATTATGGTCACACATAAACCAGAGCTGTGGCTCACTTAAACTAAAAATAGAAAGTAATAGGAGGCAATATGTCTATAACAACATTTAAACATGCAATAATTTTCGGTGGCTTGCTGGCTACAACAATTACATTAAATGCATTTGCATTTGATTTGGATGAAGTTCAAAACGGAGATAAACCTTATCTTCAACAGTTCAATAGCCTGGATAAAAACGCTAACGAGACACTTACATGGTCCGAAGCTAAAGCTGACAAAGGTGTGAAGCATAAAGACTTTAAAACTTTTGATGGCGACAATGACGGCAGCTTAACTTATGAAGAATATGCGGAGCTAAAAACCAAAACTGGTCAAAAAGCAATCAAATCCGCCATGTCAGATAGCTGGATTACTACTAAAGTAAAAGCGCGTCTGCTGGAAGAGGAAGCATTGAAATCACTGAAAATCAGTGTAGAAACCCATAAAGGCCAGGTGTTATTGAGCGGGTTTGTATCTGATGCCAGTCTCAAATCTAAAGCTGAAGAATTGGTTTCTGGCGTTGAAGGTGTGAAATCCGTTAAAAACGCAATTGTAGTGAAAGAAAGTTAATTGGAAACACCCTTTGCAAGCTATGTATCCTCTCCCAAAGAAGTAGCTTGCTCTTTTTTTTCGGTGAGTTGCCCAAATAAATATTGCGCACGATTATCCTCTGCAGCATGGGCAGTTTGCCAAATTACGAAAGGACTTAAATCATGAAAAAAACTAATTTTTATCTGACTACAGGTTTATTAATGGCTTCTTTACTAGGTGCCAGTGCTACTGCAACTGCGGCTGATGTAGTGAACAGAAATGAAGCAATGTACAAGTTTTTGCCTAGCGACACTGTCGTGCAAAACGTTAAAACCAGCTTGCAAAGTCATGGTATCGACACTTCAACTTTACAAGTGGATTCTGATGCTAAAGGTGTCGTGCAATTATCTGGTTTGGTAGGTTCCAAACAGGACGCCGAAGTGGCGACTCAAATTGCAAAAGAGTCAGATGGCGTCTATGCGGTGTTAGGTCAATGGCGTTATGAGTTGGCTGCTGTACCAGCAGACTCAGAAGCAGCAATGGAAAAGTCAGCACCTGCTGCCACCGGTTCTGTAGAATCACAGCAATGAACAGATCGGGAGGGACAACCCTCCCGAAGTTCTTCCAAGCAGGAGTTAATGTTGCTGGGGCATCACATGTCGACCGGATTCGTACTCGGCCTGGTTGGCTTGTCGGATGAACAATAGCTTTTCAGTCGCAAATCCAAGCTCTTTTGCCTTCGCTATTAAATGTTGTTTGATTGGATAGGTGAGTTGGGGTGTGCGTGACAAAATCCATAGATATTCACTGCCGCTACTTACCAGCGCGTAGTTGTAATATGGCTTATCTAGGATAAGAATATTGTAATCGCCATAAAAAGGCCCAAAGAAAGATACTTTCAAGCGGCCAGTTCGGCTGCCATCTGCATTGGCCGGATCAATAAATTTGGCTTTGCCTACTGCTTCGCTCCAGTCTTTCTTTTGCGGGTCAAACCCACGATTCACTACTTTAATTGAGCCATCATCCTGCAAGGTATAATTTGCGGTGACCTGTTCGAGGCCCTTTTCAAATCTATTATCCAATCTCGCTATTTCATACCAGGTTCCCAAATATTGGGCTGGGTCAAAACTGCGCACAATAGTTTGTTCCGCTAGTGGCGACATGGGGTCTGAGCAACCGCTCAAATTGATCAATATAAACACACAAGCTAAAAAATTATTAACAGTCATAAAGCATTATAAAAACCAATAAGTGAAAATAAGTTACAGTTTAAAATAATACACATTGAAACAGGCGATAAGGGATAAAAATGAAACTTACAACGGTATGCATCATCGCACTACTGTCATCACCAGCAATGGCTGGTAACGTTGAAACCGGGCTTGGCGGCGGATTAGGTGCGGCGGCGGGAACCGCAGTAGGCAGTGTACTTGGTGGTAGCACCGGTGAGATTGTGGGTGGTGCAGTTGGCGGTGGATTAGGTGGTGCAGTGACTACAGGCCGTGGTGGTAAAACTGGCGCTATTATTGGTGGGGCCGCGGGTGGTGCAACCGGCGCTGCGGTTGGGCGTACAGTAAGTGGTACAACCGCAGGTGCAGTGGTAGGCGCAGGTTTAGGCGGTGCAGGTGGAGCTGTGATTGGCAAAGAGATCGATGAGCCTGATCCACATGGGAAACGCTATCGTGGTAAAAAGGGCAAGAGACACGGGCATCATGGCCGAGGTCACCGGCATGATTAAGATTTAATTTGCGCAATCAAGGTCGCCAGATCAAGGCGGCCAATCAATCTAATCTTAATCAGCTAGCCAGCTTAAGGCCTATCATCCCGGCAATAATCAGCAGCAAGCTGATAATCCGCAACGCAGACACTGGCTCGTTAAATAACAAAATACCTAGAATGACCGTGCCGACGGCACCGATACCGACCCAGATAGCGTAAGCAGTGCCTACCGGTAAAGTTTTAACGCAAAGCCCCAATAACCAGACGCTAATCACCATCGCCACGATAGTCCACAGCGATGGCCAGAAACGTGAAAAGCCATCGGTATATTTCAACCCAATCGCCCAGGCCGTTTCAAATAAACCGGCAACTATCAATATTAACCAGGTCATAAAGCGCTTTCATATATTAATTTGCTGAGATTTATAGATTAAGGTTTAAGTGCGTCAAGGTCTTGTTCAGTTAACCAGCGCCATTCACCAGGCTGTAAATTCTGTGGTAATTCAAGGCGTCCAATTTTGATACGCTTCAAGTAATCTACCCGGTTTCCAATCGCAGCAATCATACGTTTAACCTGGTGATACTTACCTTCTGCCAGAGTCATGTGAATAATCGATTCTGTCACGCGTGTAATTTCGAGTGCGGCAATCGTTTGATCTTCGTCTATCAGCTTTACGCCTGCCAGTAATCCTTGCAGGTCTTCGTCACTGATGGGATGTTTGCAAGTCACTTCATAGATTTTTGGTACATGGTGCTTGGGTGAACTGATCTTGTGAATAAACTGGCCGTCATCCGAGAGTAAAATCAAACCCGTGGTATCTTCGTCCAGCCGGCCTATGCACTGAATGCCACGCTCAACCAGTGGTAGTGGCAGCAAAGAATAGATGGTGGGGTGAAATTGCGTTTTGTGCGAGCATTCGTGATGTGCCGGTTTGTGCATCATCAGATAGCTGTGCTCGCGGTATTCCCAAGGTTCGCCCTCGATGGTGAATTGCAGGTTTTCGAGTTCAAAAGTGGCGTCCGGGTCATTGCACAATTTCCCATTCACGGTCACTTCTTCATTAATAATCAGGATGCGACACATTTTACGTGTGCCGAAGCCTTGACGTTGCAGAATACGTTCTAAATCAAGTTTCTTAGCCATGGCCTGAATTATACGCGAATCCTGAGGCGACTTTCCTGTAGGTGTGCCTGCTTCTGTCACTCCATGCGTGACTCACGTACAATGCCGGCATGGCATTTAAACATATCACCTCCCGCGATAATCCCGTCTACAAACACTTGCGCAAGCTGGCTGATAATGCACGCGAACGTAAAAGCAGTGGCTTAACATTACTGGAAGGTGTGCATCTGATCGAAGGCTACCTGCAAACACTGGGTGAGCCGCAGTTGATGATTATTCCTGAAGGGAAAAGCAGCCTGGAAGCATCCAACCTGATGCAGCACCTGGTAGATGTAGACACCATCATGCTACCGACGCTGATGTTTGCCGATCTGACGCCGGTTTCCAGCAGCAGCGGCATCATGGCATTAGTACCTGTACCGGAGATCGCGTTGCCGGAAACAATAAATTTTGCCCTGTTAATTGAAAATATCCAGGATCCCGGTAACCTCGGCAGTATATTGCGTACCGCTGCCGCTGCCGGGGTGCAGGCTGCTTATCTGACGAAAGGCTGTACCGATGCCTGGTCACCAAAAGCCTTACGTGGTGGCCAGGGTGCGCAATTGGTATTACCGTTAGTCGAAAACGTGGATGCTGTGGAAGTGGCCCGGCAGTTCGCCGGTAAAACACTCGCATTGACTATGCAGGGAGAAAACCTCTACGATCAAGCGTTAAGCGGGCCAGTCCTGTTTGCAGTAGGTAATGAAGGCGCCGGTATTTCGGAGGCATTGCAGAATACGGTGAATGTATGTGTCAGTATCCCGATGGCGCATCAAGGCGTACTGGCATTGGAATCACTGAATGCCGCCGCGGCAACGGCAGTTGCCTTGTTCGAGTGCCAGCGTCAGCGAATGCCAGGTTGAACTAAATCATCCGGTGCGCTGATTTAATGCGTCACTCCGTGGTCATCGTTGTCATCAAATAAAGCGAGCGCTTCCTGCTCATCGACCACATATTGCTTGTTGCAAAAGTCGCATTGAATCTGAATGCTGCCTTGTTCATCCAGAACGCTGCGTACTTCCGCCAGACCCAGTAACTGCAACATATTGGCCACATTGGCTTGTGAGCAACTGCAAAAAGCACGGATATCACGCGCTTCAAACAAACGGATATCCTCCTCAACAAAAAGGCGCTGTAACAGCGTTTCAGTGTCTAAATCCAGTAACTCGCGATTGGTCACCGTATTAGCCAAATGCTGCACCCGGTTCCAGTGATCGAGGTCATGCTCTTGTTGTTGCGGCAGTTTTTGCACCAGTAAACCAGCAGCTCTGTCACCTTCGGCCGTCAGCCACAATTTGGTGTCGATTTGCTGCGAACGGAGCATGTAGTTTTCAAGCATACTGGCAATGCTGTCACCTTCAATTGGCACAATACCCTGATAGGGCTCGCCTTCCTCCGGCATCAGCGTAATCACTAAATGCCCTTGCTCAAGCCAGTTGCTCAGCGTGTCGCCGTGTAACTCTTCATGCACTTTAGCCGTGGCACGTATATCAAGCTCAGAAGTACATTCAACCACCAGTAACTGCAATGCACCCTGGCTTTGCAATTGCAAAATTAACTTGCCTTGCATTTTTAACGTAGACGTTAATAGCACGCTGGCCGCCATGAACTCGCCGATCACTTTTTTCAAGGCGGGTGGTAGTGGTTGGTGTTCAAGCGCATTAAACAGGCTTTGATCAAGGTGCACACAGTTGCCGCGCACCGCGGAGTGATCAAAAATAAAGGGATGCAATAGGTCTTGTTTCATAGGTATTATTTTAACATTGAAGCCATGCCATTCTAAGGTGCAAATAAAAAAGCCCGCTCGAAAGCGGGCTAAAAATGGATTTAATCAGAAGTGGTAATTAAGTGTCGCCCGTGCATTCAACGGCGCGCCCGGAGTAATGTTATTGTTGTTGTGTGCAAAAAGTGCATAGTCTTTGTTAGTGATATTCTCAATATTGATCTGCGCATCCCATTGTGGGTTTATTTTTGCAAAAATAGCAGCGTCAAACCGCGTGTACCCCGGCAGGATAGTGCTATTACCTGCTGTAGGTGTTGCTGCATACATTTCTGAGCGACTGACTACACCCAGTGCCACTGCCCACATGTCGTTGATCTGGTACTTGTTCCACAGAGAAAAAGTGCGTGTCGGCGTCATGGCAAGTTGTGCACCTTTGTTAATCACATTGGCGGCATCTGTATTCGCAAGTGTTTCGGTGATCTCGCCATTCTGCAAAGTAAATCCACCCATGACTTGCCACTGATCGGTAATTTTGCCAGAAGCGCCAAGTTCCAATCCGGTGGTTTCCTGACCGTCCAGCAGAATCGAGTTTCCGGTATTGCTAGGATCAACAGCCAGTACATTTTCCCTTTCCAACTTATATACGGCCGCAGTCAGGGAAAGATTTTGCGTGATATCCCATTTTGCGCCGATTTCTTTATTGATGAATTTTTCAGGTTTAAAAGTTGCAGAGGTTACGTTAAGGCCAATCAGCTGGTCGCCAGCACGTGGGACATAGGATGTACTGTAGTTGGCATATATTGAGCTATTCTCTGTTGGCTTGTAAATCAGCCCTGCACGTGGAGATAACAGGCTGTTCGATATATCCAGGTTGGTGCCGTTGCGCAAATCCGTATAACGAGTCTCAAGGTGGTCATGCCTTAATCCGACTATGGCCTGCCATTGAGGATTAAATACAATTTGGTCCTGCAGATAGAACGCAGCTACCGTGAAGTCGCTAGTCTGGTCTCTGGAAGTTGTATTGAATGCAACATTGGATGTCGTTGGATTCGCTACTGAAAAATTTCCAGGAAGGTTTTCACCACCAGCAGGAGTCAGACGCTTGTTGTCGGTATTCTGTGCGGCGAATTCAGCACCTGCCAATAGTTTGTGCTCAATGTTGCCGGTGTTTGCTGAATAAGTGATATCGGTCTGGTTAATCAGGTTTTCGCGTTTTGTATTATCCCGGTAAGCACCTAACTGAACAGTACCGCCCGTGGTCACACTGCTCCTGGCATATACGTTTTGATAATACTTGTCGTAATAGGCCAGGCGCGTGCTGTTCTTAACCTGTACGCCATTGTCAAAAGCATGTGTGATGGCGGCATTGAATGCTACCGTTTCAGTTTCAGTCGGGCTTAATCTTGCATTGCCAAAAAACTTGTCATAATCGCTGATACGGTAGGGCCGATTATTCAGGTTGCTACCATCGGCGCCTATAAACGAAGCTACACCACGATCAGCAATCCGCTCATCTTTAAAGTATTCAGCACTCAGTTCAATCTGTGTCTTGTCGCCAGGTCTGATGGTAAAAGTCGGCGTGAAACCGTAGCGTCTGAGTTCAACCCCATCACGGTAAGAGTTTGAATTTTCGTAGACTGCATTCAGCCTGAACGCCAGTTCATCGGAAAGGCCTTGTCCATAATCTGCTGCAATGCGGCGATGCTCAAAACTGCCGTAACTTACACTGATATCCCTGACAGGGTCCCAACCGGCTTTTTTGCTGACACGGTTAACCACGCCACCTGCACCGCCGCGTCCGAAAATCATGCCGTTCGCGCCTTTGAGTACTTCGATGCGGTCTGTATTGTAGAGGTCGCGGTAGGTCTGAATGTCATCTCTCAAGCCATCTACGAACAAATCTCCGGTGGTCTGGTTACCGCGCAGCACCAACTGGTCGCGGTTTCCTTCGCCTTGCGCCGCCTGAACGCCAGGAACATAACGTACAGCATCCGCGATGCTTTGCATGGATTGATCCTGGATAAAATCACGTGTGATAACGGTAATGGCTTGAGGGACATCTACAAGCTCGGAATCGGTACGGGTTGCAGTTGTAGAGCGTTTGGCCTGGTAACCTTTAACCGGTTTAGTATCACTTTCTTTTTCTGCGGTGACTTCCACTTCCTTTAATTCCTGAGGGCTAGTTTCCGCTGCGGCCAGACTCGATATTGAAAGAATAGATGAGCTTAAAAGCAAACCTAATGCATTGAGGACTTGCTGAGGAGTTAGCTTAAGCGATGAGGGTGTTTTCATTGTTGTGATCATTTTAAAAAATTATCGAAATAATAATTAAGTTGATAACAATTATCAATCATTAGTGAGCGGTTGGTAATGCTAAGTCACCATACGCTATCAAAAGGTTGCCAGTTATCCAGTGCCCATTGCCACAAATTGGGAAGCGTTTTAAAGGCTGGGGGATGTGTGGGGAGGTTAGGCAAAAAACGGAAAGCTTTCAGCAACGTTGCAATGACTTCATCTTTGGGCAATGAATCAGCGAGCGTCTGCTTGCTCAATTTTTGCCCATCAGCATTCAATACCAGCGGGATATGCGCGTACACTGGTGTTGGATAGCCTAGCAGTTGTTGCAGATAAATCTGACGGGTGGTGGAATTGAGAAGATCAGCACCGCGTACCACATGCGTGACACCTTGCAGTGCATCATCGACTACGACGGCAAGCTGGTAGCTGTATAAACCATCGGAACGTTTGATGACAAAATCACCAATTTCCCAGGCCATATTGTGCTGAACTCTGCCTTGAACAAGGTCTTGAAAACTAATCAGTGATTCGGTTGTTTTCAGACGCCATGCTGCCGTGGAGTCATGTTTTATCGGGTGTGACAAGCATGTGCCGGGATAAATGGCTCCTTCAATACCATGTATGCTGCTGGAATCCGCAATTTCCTTGCGGGAACAGGTGCAGGGGTAAGCCAGGTCTTTGTGACGAAGCTGGTTTAGCGCTGCTTCATATAATGCGGTTCGCTGGCTTTGATAGGTAATTTCGTCATCCCATACAAACCCATAATGCTCAAGGGTATGGATGATCTCTTCACTGGCACCTGCCATTTTGCGGGTTTGGTCTACATCCTCAATCCGCAACAGCCATTTCCCGCCACGGCTTTTGGCATCGCAATAGCTCGCGACCGCTGCGACCAGCGAGCCGAAATGCAAAGGGCCGGTAGGTGAGGGTGCAAAGCGTCCTACAATCATTATTGGGTTGCGTATGGCGGAATATGCCAGGCAACCAGCTGACCGCCGCGTAGTTGTAAATGACAGGCCATGCGTTCAATCCCATGGCTGGAGACATCAAAAGTATAAGTGCGTAGTATCTGTACGCGGCCATTGGTGTCGCGGGCGAAGCCAACACGTGAGCCTGCAACGGTTTCATCGAGAAATTGCAAGTTGCAGCGATCAGCCAGTTGACGGCCGATTTTCAGGGCAATTTCCCGTTTGGAAACAGAGTCCATCCAGAACCAGGCGCCAGCGACTATGAGTGCCAGCAGTGACCATTCAGCCATTCGATTTCTCCTGAGAGCCGGAGCCGCATTTGGGTGTATGATACAAGTGAGTCAGTTCCAAAATCTTCTTTCCTTATCCTCAAATTCACTACAGTTTGCTATGAGTTCATCACGCGAAACAGACGCTATCCAGGCTTATTATAATTTATTGCATGCCAAGGGAGCAGATGAAGCCATCATGGCACAACGCGATGCCATATTGAGTGAATTGTGCCCAATGCTGGAAAATCAAGAGTCTACCAGTGCGGTTTACCGCAAAGCGGTTGACGATTTTCTAGAAGATCAACCTGCACAGCGTTGGCCTGAGCTGCTTACCATTATCCGCGAGTTTTATCCTTTCTGGCGTGGCGATGTTAAAGCGGTCATGCAGTATGCGGATACTGTTGGCTTTGAGTTACATCTTATCGGCTGGCAACCGGCTGTCATTGATCTGCAATCGGTATGGCCTGCTTTGCAAGCCGAAAAATTTGCCACTTCAGAACTATGGGCACTGAATGGTTACGTTAAAGCGCTTAAATCCATGGAGCAGAAACAGGATATGGATATTGAAGTGCGTACACGTATGGCCAAGTTAATGTTGCTGAGGTTGCGTGATGCGCCATTGTCAGAGAAAAATGCATTTCGAATTACGGCAGATGCTACTTTGCCCTTATTTAACCTCAAGCATACCCGACATTTATTTTTGAATGCGGTGCGTGAGTTCTATTATTTCTGGGCCGCACACCCAGATGCCGAAGAGATGTTCAAGCAGCTTCAACCTTCCGAAATCATGTAATCCAAAATGGCACTAAAAAAGTGCAATGCACTTTATAAGGTGCAATATTGGTGCATTTTTCAAGTGAGCCTAAAACTTTATTCTTTAAAATCAACCATGTAATAATGGTCTGATAATTGCTTATCCACTGCGAATTTTTGAAAAAGGCGTGCCAAAAGGCAAAACGTCATCTTTATATAATTAAATTCGGAGAGCGAAAATGGAAGCATTAGTGTCCGCTAATGACGTCTTGTTTGTATTACTGGGGGCCATCATGGTGCTGGCGATGCATGCCGGTTTTGCATTTTTGGAAGTAGGTACAGTGCGTCAAAAAAACCAGGTCAACGCACTGGTCAAAATCATGGTGGATTTTTGTGTTTCCACCATTGCCTACTTTTTCATTGGCTACAGCATCGCCTATGGCATCAATTTCTTTAGTGGCGCTGATGTCCTGGCAGCTAAAAGTGGTTATGACCTCGTTAAATTCTTTTTCCTGCTGACCTTTGCAGCAGCCATTCCGGCGATTGTTTCCGGTGGCATTGCCGAGCGCGCCAAGTTTAATCCGCAAATGGCAGCAACCTTCCTGATTGTCGGTTTTGTCTATCCCTTTTTTGAAGGGATCGCCTGGAACAACCATTTTGGTTTCCAGGAGTGGTTAAAGTCCAGCTTTGGCGCCAGCTTCCATGACTTTGCAGGTTCGATTGTCGTACACGCGATGGGCGGCTGGATTGCTCTGGCGGCAGTGATGCTATTAGGCGCCCGCAGTGGACGCTATACTAAAGAAGGCAGATTGCATGCTTATCCACCTTCCAATATTCCTTTCCTCGCATTAGGCGCATGGATACTGACCGTCGGCTGGTTTGGCTTTAATGTGATGTCCGCGCAAGCTATCCAGAACATTTCTGGCCTGGTAGCCGTCAATTCCCTGATGGCCTTGGCCGGCGGCACTCTGGCTGCACTCGTACTCGGTAAAAATGACCCTGGCTTTGTGCACAACGGCCCTTTGGCTGGCCTGGTTGCTGTCTGTGCCGGTTCAGATGTGATGCATCCGCTTGGCGCCTTGGTCACCGGTGGTGTAGCTGGTGTTATCTTCGTCTGGGCGTTTACCATGACACAAAATCGCCTGAAAATTGATGATGTATTAGGTGTATGGCCGTTGCATGGTTTATGCGGTGCCTGGGGTGGTATAGCAGCCGGTATTTTCGGCAGTGCCAGTTTAGGCGGGTTGGGTGGCGTCAGCCTGGTAAGCCAGTTGCTCGGTACTATTGCTGGTATCACTGTCGCATTCATTGGCGGCGGTATTGTGTATGGTTTGCTGAAAAAACTTGTCGGCATCCGCCTGGATGCAGAGGCTGAGTTTGATGGCGCCGATTTAAGTATTCATAAAATTCCATCAGTCTCAGCCGATTAAGTGTTTACCCGCAAACACCTAAATTCTTACTAGACTAATAACTGCTCGCCTTCCATCTTGTCTCTTCTGGACAGGAGAGATAATTCAAACTTAATTCGAGTTCCTGCCTCTATCAATTAAGACTGATAGAGTCAGGAATATTGTTTTAGGCAATGATTTAATAAATTTTTGCTTGATTCGACGTTTGAATTAATCCACTCTAATGTTGTAAATAAAATCAGATTTAATATAAGACATCACTCAGTGATGCACTTCTTTCAAGGAAGATCCGACTATGGCGACACTGAATATTAATGGCACCACCCACCAGGTGGATGCGCCAGATGACATGCCTCTCCTTTGGGTGATCAGAGATATCATCGGTCTGACAGGGACCAAGTTTGGCTGTGGTATCGCGCAATGTGGCGCATGCACCGTTCATATCGATGGGCAGGCGGCCCGCTCTTGTGTACTGCCTATCTCAGCAATCGGTGACAAGAAAATCACCACCATAGAAGCGGTGGGTGAAACTTCTGCTGGTAAATCTATCCAGAAAGCCTGGCTCGACCTCGAGGTCATGCAGTGCGGTTATTGCCAGTCCGGCCAGATCATGTCTGCATGTTCTTTACTCGGACAACATCCTCATCCCAATGATGAACAGATAGACACCGCGATGGCAGGCAACATTTGCCGGTGCGGGACTTATCCACGCATACGTGCCGCAATCAAAGTTGCCGCGAAAGAAGGAGCCTGATTATGTCGCAAGGATTAATTCAGGGCCTGGCCGATAAATATATTGTTGCCAATCCTCCACGCAGAAATTTCCTCAAGTTTGCCGCCTCGGTTAGTGCCACAACAGCGGGTGGTATGGTGCTCAGTATCAGTATGCCCGCCTTGAGCCAGGGTAAACAAACACAGTCGTATGATGAGCTTGAGGCTGGCAAGAATTTGTTAGCGCCGAATGCCTTCATCAAGATTGATACTAATGGTGAAGTCACCATGATCATGCCCAAGGTTGAAATGGGCCAGGGTGTCTATACCTCACTGCCCATGTTGCTGGCTGAGGAGCTTGAAGTCGATGTGCAAACGGTGAAGCTGGAGCATGCCCCGCCGAATGACAAGCTTTATGGAGATGCGATGCTGGGCGCACAAGTCACAGGCGGGTCAACTTCTATCCGTGCAATGTGGGATCCGCTGCGCCAGGCTGGGGCTGTTTGCCGCTCACTGCTGGTGACTGCTGCCGCCCAGAAATGGAAAGTAGATGAATCTACCTGCCAAGCCAGGTCAGGTGTGATCTATCATGAAGCGTCAGGTCGAAAATTGGGTTATGGTGAACTGGTAAAAGTTGCCAGTGCATTACCTGTCCCCACTAAAGTTGCTCTCAAAGACCCCAAAGATTTCAAAGTCATCGGTACCTCGGCCAAAAGATTAGATACCCCCGATAAAGTAAATGGTCTGGCCAAATTTGGTATTGATGCGCATCCGGACAAAGTGAAGTACGCAGTAATCGCCACCAGCCCGGTGTTCGGTGGAAAGCTGATTAGCGTGGATGATAGTCGTGCCTTGAAGATGCCTGGAGTCCTTCAGGTGGTCAAGGTGGATAATGCTGTTGCCGTGATTGGCATTCATACCTGGGCGGCCAAGCGCGGCTTAGGTGCGCTAGAAATCAAATGGGATGAAGGTAAAAGCACTGCAGTGAAAACGGGTGATCTGATCCAGGATTTGCGGGATGCATCCAAAAAACCAGGCGCGGTTGCCAAAAAAGAAGGTAATGCCGCCAGTGCATTTAAAAAAGCCGATAAAACCCTGAGTGTGGAATATGAGCAACCATTTCTGGCACATGCCACGATGGAACCCATGAACTGCACGGTAGAAGTCGGCGCTTCAGGTTGCGACATCTGGGTAGGCACCCAGATACCGACTTTTGCGCAGGGAATGGCTGCAAAAACGCTAGGTATTCCCGTTGAAAAAGTCAGACTGCATAACTTCCTGATTGGGGGCGGTTTTGGCAGAAGGCTGGAGTTCGATGGTGTCGTGCAAGCTGTCAAAATCGCCAAGCAAGTCAAAGGGCCAGTCAAGGTCATCTGGACACGCGAAGAAGATATCCAGCACGATATGTTCCGGCCCTATTACTTTGATCGTATTTCAGCGGGCCTGGACGCGAAAGGCAAACCCGTTTCCTGGTCGCACCGGATTGTAGGTTCTTCAGTCATGGCGAGATTTGCACCGCCAGCAGTCAAAAATGGTGTGGATCCTGATGCAGTAGAAGTGTCTGCTGACCCTCCTTATGAATTGCCTAATCTGTATGTCGATTATGTGCGTGTTGAACCCCGCGACGTACCCACGGCATTCTGGCGGGGCGTAGGCCCTACCCGGGGTACTTTTGTGGTCGAGAGTTTTATCGATGAACTGGCAGCCTTGGCTAAAGTCGACCCGGTCAAATACCGTCTTGAACTGTTGAATAAAACTCCAAGGCTGAAAAACGCTTTGCAACTTGCTGTAAGCAAAAGTGACTGGGGCAAGCCGTTGGCAAAAGGAAAAGGTCGTGGCGTTTCTGTCATGCACGCCTTCGGCAGCTACCTGGCGATGATAGTAGAAATCACTGTAAACCCACAGGGTGAAGTCAAAGTAGATAAAGTGGTATGCGCGGTGGATTGCGGGTTGACGGTTAATCCCAATACGGTATTAGCCCAAATTGAAGGCGGCGTGATATTTGGTCTCAGTGCTGTGCTCTACAACGAAATCACCATCAAAAATGGACGTGTGGAACAAACCAACTTTAATGACTATCGTGTAATGCGCATCAATGAAGCGCCCGTGTTTGATATCCATTTGATTAAAAGCGCCGAAGCGCCTGGTGGCATCGGTGAACCAGGTACGGCGGCTATTGGTGCTGCCTTGGCAAATGCGGTGTTCTCGGCAACCGGAAAACGCATCCGTAAACTGCCAATTGGCAACCAACTACAAGCATAGGAGCCATGATGAAGATAACATCAGGTTTGATGAACATATGCGCCACCATCATCGCTTTCAGTTTTTCCCTGAATGTCTTTGCCATCAGTCCGGCAGATATAAAAAGGGGAGAATACCTTGCGCGGGTGGGCGACTGTGTATCCTGCCATACAGCCCCACATGGTAAAGACTTTGCCGGAGGGCTACCCATGCTTACCCCGGTTGGCGCCATTTACACTACGAATATCACTCCAGACCCTGAAACCGGCATAGGTAAATATACGGAATCTGATTTTGCCAAAGCGCTACGTCGTGGTGTGGCAAAAGATGGCCACCATCTGTATCCGGCCATGCCGTATCCTTCTTATGCCAAAGTCAGTGATACTGACATTCATTACCTGTATCTGTACTTTAAACATGGCGTCAAACCTGTGCGGCAGGCAAACAAAGCCAGTGAAATTCCATGGCCCTTGAATTACCGGTTTCCGTTGGCAATCTGGAATGCAATTTTTCTGGATAAAGAGACATACAAACCTGATCCTGACAAGGATGCAAACTGGAATCGTGGAGCTTATCTTGTGCAGGGGTTAGGACATTGTGGCGCTTGCCATACTCCCCGTGGCTTGGCATTTCAGGAAAAAGGGCTTACCCATGAATCAGGTAAATTTTTAAGTGGTGAAACACTCGAAGGCTGGTCTGCGACCAACTTACGCGGCGACCATAACACCGGCCTAGGCCGATGGTCAGAAAGCGACATTGTTGTTTACCTCAAATCAGGCGCTAATCAGCATAGTTCAGCTTTTGGTACCATGACCCCCGTGATCAATAACAGTACAGAAGGCATGACGCTTCAAGACTTAACCGGAATGGCCAGCTATTTGAAAACAATAAAAGGCTCAGATGATAAAGGCCAAAAGCCTTATAAATACGACCCCTCTGCTACGCTAGCGCAATTCAAAGAGCCAGAAAAGTATCCCGGTGCCAAGTTATATCAACAATATTGTGCTGCCTGTCATAGCCAGAATGGTCAGGGTGTCGCTCCTTATTTATCACCGCTTGCCGGAAATCCGGCAGTGATGGATCCGGACCCATCTTCATTGATTAATGTCATCCTGAACGGCTCGCCCCAGCTAAAACCGCAGGGTGTTGCAGCTCCGTACAATATGCCAAAATTCCGCCATATACTGAATGATACAGAGGTTGCCCAGTTGGTGACTTTTATGCAAAAGGGTTGGAATCACAATCTGGATGCGACTGATGCCAAACAGGTGGCCAAAATTCGTAAGATGCCACCTTCTGCCCATTGATGATGACTTTGCTTGAATGAATAAAGCTCAGTGTCGCAAAGGTATGGGGGAGGCATAATCAAGGATGATTCTTACGCGCTTATCAGACTTTTTCTGATAAGCAGCTAACAGAAACTTCCATATCCTGTGTGTTAGGGGAAAACCTCTGACCAATAACCTAGGAGTTAAATATGGCTAATCCAGATATTCTGAATCCAGAAATTATTAATAACCAGGATGGATCTGATTCTAACCTCTTGAGCCCAGAGGTGATCAATAACCCGGATCTGAAATCTACAGCAGACCAGGACAGTGATGATGTCAATACAGATTAAGCTGAAATCAATCATCTGATGAAAAAGCCCCGGGAAACCGGGGCTTTTTGCTTATGAACTGAAAGGTGAAAATTTCTACTTAGAGCGCTTGGGCTTAGAAGTTGTAGTGCCAGTACAAGCTCAGCACTTCTACACCAGGATTTCTATCATCCAAATCGGCGTTGGACAAGTGGCTGACTGCCAAACCTAGGCTATTTTGTGCATTGATATCTTTTGCAATCTCGAGCTGTGAACGGAACTCAACCGGATGCCCCAAGTCGAGATCACTGCTTCCGCGACTGTAATACCCCACACCCAAACCAGGCTTCAGGTGCCAGGTATCAGCAAACTGCCAATCATACAACACGCCGCCGCCTAGCCACAGCGAACCATCGGTGGTCGCTTGCACGCCTAGCCATGGTTTTAAATGATCGACGATGACTGAAGTATCATATTCATAATCAACACGAAAATCAGTCGAAGAACGGGATCCATCGAAATCATAACTACCTACCGCAAAACCCAGGGTGTCAGCATTAGTATTAAAAGAATTGGTAAGTACAAAAGCGAGTGCGAATAGAGTGATTTTTTTCATTATTTTTTAACTCAGGTTTAAGTGTTAATCAATAAGTCTAGGCCTGAACCAGGTTCTGGTAATTTTTATGGGTACTAGGTTTTTGCCATTGAGACGTGACAACTTCTATAGGGGCTTTATTTTTGATACTAAAGGAACCTGTGATCTTGTTGGAGATATCCAGGTCTTCGAGGCAGACGATGCCAACTAATTCGTAATCCCTGTCTAATACCAGCAAACTTTTGAGCTGCTGCTCAATCATAAAGTTGATGACATACGACGTGGCCTGATCAGCAAACACATATTTCGCCTCAACAGCCATGCACTGCGCAACTTTAGTTTCTTCGAGGGATCGTCCGTTGGCAATTGCTTTCATCGCGATATCTCTGATTGAAAGCATGCCAACCAAACGGCCGTTTTCACAAACGGGTATCGCATCGAAATCATTTTCTTCCATGAGTTGTGCAGCAAATTTGAGAGAATCTTGAGGGGAGGCGGTAGCAACCTGAGAGGTCATCCATTGGCTAATCATCATTTTTTTAGTCCTTTTACTATGATATTAATCTGGGCGTACTGTGGACATGGATGCGGTAGCTCCTCAGGAACTACCGCGGTGCCGGTAACCAAACACGGGAATCCTATATAGCTTCCACTTTCGGTCCCAACGGTTGCAGAATAATCAAACAGGATTATTAAATTTATCAGGCATTCACTGCTATTGATGTAGGATTTGTCGGACTTAGATCTTTAGCGGATTGATGGGAAATGAAGGCAATGAAAGCATTAAAATTAGTCATCTTTGATTGTGATGGTGTACTGGTGGACAGCGAGCCCATCACTAATCAAATATTTTTAGATATCTTGCAAGGTTATGGTCTATCAATTCCACACGAAGAGTTTGTCGCCAAATATGTAGGCAGTGGCATGAGCGTAGTCAAAGCGCTTTTATATCAGCATCACAATTTCACACTCCCGGATGACTTTTTCAAATCATTCAATGCCATGAGTATAGAGGCGCTGGAGCGAGATTTGAAAGCAATCAAAAATGTTGAAAAAGCGATTGATGATCTCAATGTACCATTCTGCCTGGCTTCAAATAGCTCACCAGAAAAAGTACGTTTGATGCTCAAAAAGACAACACTTTTTAACAGGTTTGATGGAAAGATTTTTACTTCCAGCCTGGTTGCCGCACCGAAACCAGCGCCCGATATTTACTTGCATGCAGCCAAAGCGAATGGCGTGTCTCCCGAGAATGTTCTGGTCATAGAAGACACGCATATAGGCGTCACTGCCGCAGTGGCTGCGGGAATGAATGTGTTCGGTTATACCGGCACTTTCCCTGCAGAGAAACTCATCAATGCCGGCGCGTCAAAAACATTCGGCGATATGAATGATTTAAAAGGGTTAATTGAACAAACATATGGCTGAGCGGCTTAGCCAACAGCCAATTTAACACTTATTTGAAAACCAATTTAAGCGCCTCCGGGTTATCAATGCTGAGAAAATGCCCGGCACCGGCAATTGTCTGCAATGTGGCAGCAGGTAACTGATTTAATGTACGCGATCTTTCCTGCTGGGTTGACCAATCAAACTCGCCATATACCAAAATGACCGGGCATTTCACCTGCGCGTAAAGCTCAGATGCTTTAGACCAGCTTCGCCAGTTTTTCAGGATATTTCTGCCAAGAAACTTATAACCTGGCCTGTGACCTGTCTGATCAAATAGTTTCATTAGCCAGGTCGGTATTCTCTTGATATTGGTCACGCCACCATTCATCACCAGGCTCAAGAAAAAGCGGTTTTCTAACGCAGCAAAGATGGCACCATGCACAGGAATGGAATAATTCCACAATATGAAGTTAGCAATAAAGTTGCCACGACGGATGCCATCGGCATACCGGGTTTCATAGTCATAAGTATTGACGGCAAACACCTGCTTGATTTTCTCCGGCAGGGTGGCTGCGATGGTGAGTGCGAGCGTTGCACCGATAGACTCGCCGACCAGCGTCAGGTTGTTTAGTCCTAACTGGTTGATGACTTCAATCAATGCATTCCTCAAATAAGGTTCATCATAATTGATGGATTTGTTAATGGATGACAGGCCGTGCCCAGGCAAGTCGACGGCATAAACAGTGTAGTTATTTGCATAAAATGGGATCATCTCGCTAAAAAACTCAATCTGCGTGCGTATGGTGTGCATCAGTAACAGCGGCGCGCCCTGGCCGGTTTTTATCACACGTACGGTTTCTCCATTAGCCAGCTTGATGAAGCGTTCTTCACCATTAAATTTCAAGTCTTTTGGTGCGTAGTTCATTTAGTTTCCCCTATTGATTGGTTGGTTAATTGCCACGTTGTTGGTAAAGCGTGCGACTGTTAAAAATAGAAGCGTTTGAAAATCACTGACGCATTGACGCCGCCGAAGCCAAAGCCATTGGATAAGGCATAGTCAATGTTCTTGACTAGAGGTTGTTGGCCGACAATAGTCAGTCCACTGGCGCGTTCGTCAGCTTTCTCAAGATTAATAGTTGGCGGGCAGTATTGGGTTTGAATGGCTTTAATGGTGAAGATAGCTTCCAGCCCGCCCGCTGCACCCAGTAAGTGACCTGTAGAAGATTTGGTGGCACTGATCACTGGGGCATCCTGAGTTCCAAATACACGCTTGATCGCTGCCAGTTCACCTGCATCACCGACAGGGGTAGAGGTGGCATGCGCATTGATGTGATCAATTGCAGCGGGTGTTAATCCTGCCTGATTCAAGGCTATCGACATTGCCCGCGCCGCACCGGAACCATCTTCCGGGCTGGAGGTGATGTGGTAGGCATCCGAAGTGGTGCCGTAACCGACCAATTCGGCAATTGGCGTGGCACCTCTTGCCATGGCATGTTCATAGGATTCAATCACCAGAATACCGGCGCCTTCGCCCATGACGAATCCATCCCGGTCCTGATCAAATGGCCTTGAGGCTTGCTCGGGGGTATCTGCATACCGGCTACTCAGCGCTTTGGCTGCAGCAAAGCCGCCCAGGCTTACTTTGTCGATACAGGCTTCGGCACCACCGCAAATGACAATGTCAGCTTCATTCGCATGGATTAGCCTGGCAGCATCGCCAATCGCCTGCACGCCTGCTGCACACGCGGTGACCGGTGCGCCCAGCGGCCCCTTGAATTGATGTTTTAGCGCTATCTGGCCAGCGGCGAGGTTCACCAGGAATGACGGAATGGTAAAAGGGGATAAGCGCTCAACGCCTTCCTGCTCGCCTTTGCGGACTGCCTGTGCGATGGCCGGAAAGCCGCCAATGCCCGAGGCGATAATCGTGGCGGTGCGTTCGCTTTCAGCATCATTCTTTGGATGCCATTGTGCCTGATGAACCGCTTCTTCTGCCGCGATCAGCGCAAACTGAATAAACCTGTCTATCCTGCGCAACTCCTTGGCGCTGATATGCTGTGATAAATCCAGCCCAAAAACCGGATCAGTCTCTAATGGTTTTACCCAGCCGGCAATATTGACCGGGCTGCCTTCTGCCAAGATATCTGGCAACGTTGAGATGCCGGATTTTCCTTCCAGTAAATGCTTCCAGGCTAATTCAACACCTGTGCCTAGCGGGCTGACCACGCCCATTCCGGTAATAACAATTCTTTTCATAATAATGACCTTAATAACTTTTCAACATTAACGGGTGTCAAATAGTGCCGCTTGTTTTCACTAGTAATTGTTTTGGATGCGTATTGATCGGAAAACACAGTAAGCCGGTGATCAGCGCCAGCGTGATATGAATGGCATAAATGTGGTGAAAGTCCGCAATCTGTAATTCTGCTTTGGCTAGTAACAGCACGGTGAGCGAAACGCCAATGACTGTGCCTATCTGGCGCACGGCATGATTAATGGCGCTACCTACTGCATAATCTTTGGCGGGTAAACCAAATACGGAGGCTGCGGATAACGAAGGGATCACCAGGCCTACCGATAAGCCGCTCAATATTAATCCTGGTAACCACTCAGTCAGGTAGTCAGGGCTGGCATCTGGTACCAGCATGAACCACAAGCCACTCAAGGCATAGGTGATGGTGCCGGTAATCAATAAAGGTCTATGGCCGATTTTTGAGGCAAGCTTGCCTGAAAGAATCGCAGTCGGTACCACCGTTAATGGGCCTGGCATGATAGAAGTGCCAGCCATCGACTGGCTAAAGTGCCAGATATTCTTCATCCAGAAAAAGAATGAAAAAAACATAATGGCAAAGGCGATGGCAAATATAAACCCGGCAATATTGGCAAACAGGAAGGTGTCGCTCTTGAGCAGGCCTAACTCGAATAATGGCTCAGGGTTAGACTTTGCCCAAGGGATGTAACTGAGTAACAGGGCCATGCCGAGAACTACAATACTAAGCAGTTCTACAGCAGACCAGTGAATAGAGTTAAGCTCGACAAGGCCGAAAGCAATCGCACCGACGCCCGTCATCAGTTGCAGTATGCCTACCCAATCCAGGCGTAATTTATCCCTGGGCTGGATCGACTCTTGCAACGAAGAGGCGCTTTGCCAGATACAAAATAGGCCAATCGGGATATTGATAAAAAATGCCCACTGCCAGCCGCCTATGTCAATAATCAATGAACCTATCCCTGGACCCAGGGCCGCTGCCAAAGCGCCCACCGCCCCCCAGGCGCCCATGACGACCATGCGTTTTTCCCTTGGGAAAGCCTCAAGCACAATGGCCAGCGCAGCGGGGGATAGCAAACATGCGCCTATGGATTGCACTATCCGGGCAACGATCAGAAAGCCGACATTGGGTGAGGCGCCGCAGGCAAATGAGGCGCTGACAAACAGCAACACACCCAGCATAAATATTTTTTTCCTGCCGAATTTATCTGCGATCCCCCCGGCTGGAATGAGCATGGCCGCATATACAATCGAGTAGGCATTCATCGCCCAGGATAAATCGGCGGCGGTTGCGCCCGGGAAGCTACGCAGGATATTGCTGAAGCCTGCATACAGAATGGTGGTATCCAGCGACACCATAAAAATGGCGATACAGGCAATCGCAAACACGCGCCATCCATTATGCGTGGCTTTGTCCGGCGGGCTGTATGTTGCTTCAGTGGTCGTCATATTTTTCTCGTATCCATCATGAATGAAACAAGCCACCACTGCTGGTGGCTTTTGTAACTAATGACTCAGGAAATAGTTGGCTGTGTTAACGAAGCTGTCGTGATACTGAAAAATAGAGCCGTGGTTTGAGTCCGGGTAAAGCACTAATTGCGCATTTTTAATGTGTTTGTAGAGTGTGATCGAACCTGCAGTGTCCAACATGGTGTCATTGCTTCCGGTCACCACCAGTACCGGTTGCTGGATGGCGGTAAGTGTTTTGTATTCCGGATCCGGCGTGCTGGTCCATACGATCAGCGCTTTGCCATGCGCATCGGCAATGTCTTTACCACTCTCAGGGTCACGGTCTTTGGTCCTGGCATAAACACGGGACAAAAATTCAGCGCCCGCTTTTTTGCCGGCATCGCTTTGCGAGAAGAACAGGTAATCACGCGGGTCAGGTGCGTTAGCTCTCGAAAATGCCTCGTTAAGCACCTTCATGAGATTGTTACCACCGCCTTGATGTGTCGTTCCGGCAAGAATGACTTTATGGATGAGTTCCGGATGTTGCGCAGCCAGTTCTTGTGCAACGAACCCGCCCAGTGAAAATCCCAACAGGTCTACTTTTTTGTAACCGAGCGCCTGGATAAACGCATAACCGTCAGTGGTCATTTGTGCGACATTATCAGCAACGACACCATTAGTAGCGCCCACACCCCGGTTATTAAAGACCACTACCGGCCTTGTTTTTGCAAAGGCATTCACCACAGCCGGATCCCATGCGTCCATGGTGCCGGTAAAGTGTTGCAGGAATACTAAAGGCGTTCCTGTTTTAGGGCCTAATGCGCGATAGGAGAATTTAACGCCATTGGTTTCTAAAAATTGGGTAGGAGCAGTTTCAAGTTTGTCTGCTGCCGAGGCAATGCCAGGCTCTACAATTGAAAATGTAGTGGCAATTAATAATAATGATTTGATAAATTTGTGCATAAACAGCTCCTTTTTTAATACGATTTGGATAAAAGTTTTTATTTAATACCGTTTGGTATATAAATAATATTCAGCAACACTTGCCTTGTCAATCTTTTTTTGTAACAATTGGTATATTATTTATTTGAAAGGCTTAAGTATGACTACCGAGACCAAGAAATTACGAGGGCGTCCACGGGTGTTTGATATGGATGAGGCACTTGATAAGGCCCTGCAGATTTTCTGGCAAAGAGGTTATGAAGGTGCATCGCTCGCTGAACTGACTGAAGCTTTAGGCGTCAATAAGCCCAGTTTGTATGCAGCCTTCGGTAATAAAGAAGAGTTGTTTATGAAGGCATTATCAAAATACACCACCGGCCCGGTGGCGTTTGTGAGGGATGTAATCAATGAACCTACCTCGTATGCCGTGGCTAAGCGTTTTCTATATGAAGCAGCTGATTTTTTAACCCAGCCTTCTCATCCCAAAGGTTGCATGATTGTGCAGGGCGCGTTATCCGGCGGCGAAAGTGCCGAGATGGTGAAAAAAGTGCTTATACAATATAGAAACGCTTATGAAAACTTGCTGACCAAACGTTTTGAGCAGGCTAAACTGGATGGTGACTTATTAAGTGACGCCGACCCGCATGCGTTGGCGAAGTATCTTGCAACCTTGCACCAGGGCATGTCGGTGCAGGCGACCAGTGGCGCTTCTAATGACGAGTTAAAGGCAATTGCTGACTTGGCTTTAAGTGCCTGGCCAAAAGCAAAGTAATTACATCAATATATGAATCTTCGAAGGTCTGATTAAGTAAATAACCACACCGCTGATGCGAATAATAATAAATACAGCCAGGTAGCTACAGAGCCATGATCAGGCTTGAAGGTTGAGAAATCTAAATGAGCTTGATACCCGGAAAAAATAAACCTGCCGAATGGCAGGTTTATTAAACAAGAACTGAGAGTGTGTATTAAGACTCAGTCGGGCTTCTGTAACGAGCCAGCCAGTGCGCATATGGTGCAGGCAATACCCAGGCTGCGTTTTCCTGATTCAATGCTTTTGCCGCAAAATAAGGCCAATGCGGGTTTTCCAGATGCGCGCGGCCTATCATGGCTAAATCCAGTTCTTCATTGCGAATCGCATTATCTGCCAATGTGGGCGCACCAAAACCCCAGGCGGATGACACCGGAATACCGGCTTCATTACGCACGCGCTGCGCAACCGGTGCCAGGAATGCCGGTCCCCAGGGAATATTCGTTTCCGGAATGGTGAAGCCTACACTGACACTCAGCATATCCAGTCCGCGCTGTTTCCAGGCTTTGACCAGTTGAATGGATTCGCTCAGGGTTTCTTCATCTTTACCATCATATTCAATCACACCAAATCGTGCGGTGAGTGGCAGGTTTTCCGGCCAGACTTCACGAATGGCTTCCAGTGTTTCAATAGTAAAGCGTGAACGGTTTTCAAAACTGCCGCCGTAAATATCCGTGCGCTGGTTAGAGTGTGCTGAAGTAAAGCTTTGTCCCAGGTAACCATGGGCAAAATGGATTTCCAGCCATTCAAATCCTGCATCCAGCGCACGTTTGGCAGCAGCAGCAAAGTCGTTCTTTACTCGGGTAATGTCAGCGATGGTCATTTCTTTAGGCACCCGTGGCAGGTCACCGCCAAAGGCAATCGGCGAAGCACCTATGGTTTGCCATGCGCGCGGGTCGTTTTCAGGAATATGGTCGTCGCCTTCCCACGGTTTGTTGGCACTGGCTTTACGTCCGGCATGCGCAATCTGGATGCCGGGCACTGCGCCAGCCGCCTTGATAGCTGCCGCGATCTCGCGCAGTTTTTCTGCCTGGGCATCATTCCAGATGCCTAAACATCCCGGCGTGATGCGGCCTTCCGGCGCGACGCCGGTAGCTTCTACAATCACCAGGCCACTACCACCGCGTGCCAGGCTGGTGTAATGGGCAAGGTGCCAGTCATTCACTACACCATCTTCAGCCATGTACTGGCACATCGGCGGGATGGCAATGCGGTTTCTGAGCGTTACGTCTTTTAACTGGTAGCTTGAAAATAAGTCAGCCATAGGAGTCCTTTTACTTAAGTTTTTAAATGATGTTTATGCTGGTGTTGAATATGTTTTGCCTGAGACTAATTGCATTTCGATCACTGCCAATACCAGCCCAACGAATACGATGCTGGCAGCAATCCAGCCAATTGAGGTCAGCCCCAGGCCGTGTGAAATCACCAGTCCGCCTACCCATGCACCGGCGGCATTACCGATATTGAATGCCCCTATATTCATGGCAGAAGCCAATGTTGGCGCGCCGCTGGCTTTTTCCAGGATCTTGATTTGTAACGAAGGCACCGCAGCAAAACCGGCAACACCCAGCAGACCGACCAGGGTGACTACCGCAATCTGATTGTGCGCGAATAATGAAAACGAAGCCAAAATGGCGATGATGAATATCAATGCACCTATCAGTGTTTTATCAAGATGAATATCGGCAAGCTTGGCACCCAGGATATTGCCGATCACCATGCCAACGCCGAATAACAGAAAAACTGGTGAAATAGCGGTGGATGAAAAAAGGGCTACATCGGTCAGTATCGGGGCCAGGTAAGTCAGCACTGCGAAGAGGCCAGTATCAGCAATAATAGTCAGTAACAGTCCCGCAATGACCTGCGGTTGCAGCAGGGTAGTTATCTCTGATTTCACATTCACTTTTTCAGCATGATGATCTTTAGGCAGCAGGTAATACAGCGCTGCCAAAGCTATAGGACCGATCATGGTCACCGCCCAGAACGTTGATCGCCAGCCCATCATCTGGCCTAACCAGGTGCCTGCCGGCACACCAACCACATTTGCCACCGTCAGTCCGGTAAACATCAGTGCCAGCGCAAACGCGCGTTTTTCTTTTGGGACGAGGTCGGTCGCTACAATGGCGCCTATGCCAAAGAAAGTACCATGTGCAAATGAGGTGACTACCCTGGCTACCATGAGCGTGGTGTAGTCAGGAGCGATTGCACAAATCAAATTGCCCAAGGTAAATATCCCCATCAGCCACAGCAGCGAATTCTTGCGTGAGAATTTAGCCATTAATATCGACATAATCGGGGCGCCCACAGCAACACCAAGGGCATAACCGGTAATTAATAATCCTGCCATTGGAATGCTGACCATCAGGTCCCGGCTGACTTCCGGCAACAATCCCATAATGACGAATTCGGTAGTGCCTATACCAAACGCGCCCGCCATCAATGCATAGAGGGCGAGGGGAATGCCCTGTGAGGATTTTTCTTTTTTCATATTGCCTGTTTAAAAATGCTTGGATGAAATTCTATTGTTCGAATATAATCGAACAATAGAATAATATCAAGTACTGTGATAAATTTTAGTCATGCGACAAATCAAACAGCCAAGTTTGGATCAAGTTGAACTGACGGACATCATGTATGCGCTGTCGGACCCGACACGCCTGGAGATTGTCGGGCGACTGGCAAGTGCAGGTCGCAAGATGACCTGCGGCGAGTTTGACCTGAATCGTCCGAAATCCAGCATGTCACATCACTTTAAAATCCTGCGTGCAGCCGGGTTGGTTGAAACCCTGATTGAAGGGACCGAGCATTTGAATGCACTGAGGGTGAAAGAAATAGAGCAGAAGTTTCCCGGGGTGCTGCAATCGGTGCTCAAGGTCCTAAGTCCCGCCGCTGATACTACGACTTAAGATTTTTGCAGTTTGAGGCTTATGCCAGGTGTGCGATCAGGTAATCTACAAAAGATGCCAGCTTGGGCGTCGTCTGGCGTTCTTTCGGATAAATAGCGTTTACCGGTCTCGGTGACGGCTTGAAGTCCTGAAGCACCTCTTCCAGGGCACCGCTTTTGATATCCTGATCGAGCAATAGCCTGGGAGAAAGAATCAAACCCAAGCCCTTGATCGCGGCGGTGCGCAGTGACTGGGCATGGTTCGCATCAAAGCGTGAATTTGCCTGCAGGGTGCTATCCAGATGTTTGCTCAGCAGTTTCCACCCGCCATCATGTTTCCAGTTGGTGAAATTCAGGCACTGAAATTTTTTTAAATCATCCGGGTGCTGTGGTGTGCCATATCTTTCCAGGTAAGCAGGCGAAGCGCAGGTAGCCACTTCAAACTCGGTAAGTTTTCTCGCCACATAGGTTGAGTCATCCAGCTCGCCTATCCTGATCGCTACATCAAAGCCTTCATCAATAATATCCACAAACCGGTCCGCTAAAGTCAGCTCTATCGATACTTCCGGGTATTCAAGCAGGAAATCGGCGATCAAGGGTGTCAATGTAATTGATCCAAACCAGATAGGCGCGCTTACCCTGAGTTGGCCTCTGGGCTTGCCGCGCAATATTTCTGCGCCGGCTTCAGCTTCATTGATTTGCTTAAGAATCTCTTTGCAGTTCTCGTAATAATTACTTCCGATTTCGGTAAGCTTTAATGTACGGGTGGTTCTCTTTAACAAAGTAGAGCCAAGCCGCTTTTCCAATGCATTGATGTGTTTGCTGATCATGGAGGGCGAGAGCCGGCATTCAGTCGCTGCCGCAGTAAAGCTCCCAAGCTCTACTACCCTGGTAAACACTTCCATGCTTTCAACTCTATCCATATTGAACACTATAGGTAAATAATATTTTTAATAATAAGCTATTTATCACTTTTGGTGAATAAACCACAATGTCTGTCATCACTTATTTCAAAGGTGAAAAAACGGATTGGGTTGAGCTAATACCAACCTGTGATGTCGATAAGAAATGCATGCATGAAAGCTATCAATCGCTGATGTGTTTCTTTATCAACTGCAATGATGCTTTGAATTAAACCTACAATTTATAAATGACTGGAGCAATGATGAAAACATTCTTAAGTATTGGTAGTGGCCCTGGCATTGGTTTCGCAACGGCTGAACGTTTTGCCAAAGAGGGATTCCACGTAGTGTTAAGTGCGCGTACCGCAGAAAAAACAAGTGCCTTGGTGGAGAAACTCAAGGCCAAAGGCTATTCAGCGGAAGCGAAAACGGTGGATGCCGGTAATCCTGCCAGCATAACAGCGCTGGTGAGCGCAGTCGAAAAGCAACAGGGTGCGATTGACGTGCTGCATTACAACGCAGCATTTATACGTCAGGCGACGATTGCTACACAACCTGTCGAAAGCTTTAATAGCGATCTGGCCGTGAATATTGGCGGCTCGCTGGCCGCTACCCAAGCGGCTGCACCAGGCATGATCAAGCACGGTTCAGGCACAGTATTATTAACCGGCGGTGGTTTTGCGCTGTCGCCGCATCCTGACTACCTTTCGATCAGTATCGGGAAAGCGGGGATACGCGCCCAGGCGCTGGCATTGTTCGAATCCTTAAAAGAGCAGGGCATCCATATAGCCAGTGTGACGGTAGCCACATTCGTCAATCCGGATTCCAAAGAGGCGACCGATATCGGTGAGGAATTCTGGAAACTGTATTCCCAGCCCAAAAATACCTGGACAGCTGAAGTGGTTTACCCGCAAAGCTAAGTTTCCATTCACCTTCAACCAGCACCCTCAGTCAGTCACTCCCTGAAAGTGGCTGCTGGGGTGTTTGCTGTCTTTTAGCCAGCCAATGGTTAGCATGCATTCGAGGATTGCAGCGCATATTGATGAGTGCAGCACAAAGTTAAAGTTTGTTGGATTGCAGCAAGTCAGGTTGTCAATGAGAATCATTATCAATATAATTGATTGTCTTTCAACCGTTCGTTCACAGAAGTATCTCTTTGCAGATTGATCTCACAAAAAGTAGGCTGCTGTCATCACTGGTCTTGCATTACGGTGAGTTAGTCAATCACGTTAATCATCATTTTGGCAGCCGCCATTTTGCCGAAGACGTCGTGCACGATGTCTGCATCCAGCTCATGGAGAATCCCCCAACTGCCGAGATCAGGACGCCATTGAGCTACCTGAGAACAATAAGCATGAACAGGGCGCTGGACCGCAGCCGGCATGAAAAGGTAGGTGCGAACTACATTGCAAATCTGCCTGTTGAAGGCGATAGCCATTTTTATGATGGCGCTGCCGCACTGGAGTTTGCGCAAAAAATTGAGCAGATCCGGCAAATGATTGATGCCTTGCCGAAAAAGCAACGGCAGGTATTTTTATTGCATCAGTTGTACGAAATTTCGCAGCATGAAATTGCGGTCGAAATGGGAATATCCGCCAATATGGTGTCACGGCATTTCAATAAGGCGCTGGTAAATATCACCATAGCCAGGAAACAGCTATCCATTTAGAATAAATAAGCTGTCAACCCACTCCCACTTCTAACCAGATGAATACTTCCAAACAACCGCAGCCGCATCAGCCTCCAGACACCGAGTCTACTATTTCGGATTTGTTGCCTTATATCAAGGCGGCTAGAGATAAGTTTCCATCGAAAGAGGAATTATTTTCTGAGGTGAACCGGGATAGAGATAACCGCAAAAAAGTCCTTAAAACGGTGCAATATACCGCAGCGCTGGTTTTCTGTGCTTTGGGGGTGTGGACGGTCAATCCAACCATTTCAACGGATAATTATTCCACTCGATACGCCGAGAATGCAGAATACACATTGGCTGATGGCAGTCGTGTGCATTTAAATTCCAATACGACATTGCTGACCAGATTCAGGTTGCATTCCCGCGAATTGACGCTGGATAAAGGTGAAGCTTCCTTTACGGTCAAGCATGAGTGGCGGCCATTCACGGTTGCGGTGGATACATCCAAAGTGGTGGATATCGGTACGGTATTTAATATCTCGAAATGGGAACAATCATTTGTTACCACTGTTTTGGAAGGTGAAGTGGAGTTACACACTGGTGACCAGCAGACCAGGTTGATTGCCAGTCAATCGATTGTAGTGTCTGCCGGGAAGGCTGGTACACCATATCTGGCAGATATGGATGCGGTAACGGCCTGGCATAGCGGGAAAATCCTGTTTAACAAAACGCCATTAAAAGACGCGATAGCCAGCATCCAGCGCTATAGAAAAGCGCCTATCCAGCTGGACCCCCGAGTAGAAAATATGCTGATCACCGGTATTTATGACGTCAGCAAGGTTGAGCAATTGCTGGATAGCATGGATACCATGTTCCCGGTAAAAGTGACTCGTTTGAATAATGGCGAAATAAATATTCAAAAAATGCATTCATGACGTGCTAGTTTCATCGACGTTAATCGCCTTAAGGGTATAGCGGCAAATGTAGTCGCAAATATTTTTAAGGGAAACCATGACAGCACGTACCAATTTTCAGCTTAGCCGTCGTACTAAGTTGAAACAGTTATCTATCGCCGCATTACTTTCAATCAGCCTGCATGTGCATGCAGCCACTGCCAATATAGATATTGCCGCGCAATCACTAGATCAGGCTATCCTGTCGCTGGGCAAGCAAAGTGGTGAAAATATTGCCTTCCCATCAGATTTGGCCAGCACACTGAAAGCGCCTGCTGTGAAAGGTAATTACAGTGTTCAGCAGGCTTTGGAGTTGCTTTTAAAAGGCACCGGCTTAACCACCCAGAAAACCCCGGCCGGGTATTCAGTCGTTAAACAGGTCGAAAATAAAACTGAGACGCTGCCTGAGGTGCAAATCAAGGATAAAGCGATTAAAGATATCACCGCTGAATATGCAGGTGGCCAGGTTGCACGCGGTGGTAAAGTAGGTTTGCTGGGCAATAAGGATTTGATGGATACGCCTTTCAGCGCCACACAATACACGTCCAAATTAATCGAAGACCAGCAGGCACAAAACCTTGGCGATGTGCTGGTGAACGACCCTTCCATCCGAAATACCTATTCGCGTGGCTCAGGCCGTGACGAATTCAATATCCGTGGCTTTACGCTATTCAATTACGATGCCATGTTCAATGGCTTGTACGGTATTTCGCCGCGTGACTCCAGTTCAATGATAGGTATCGAACGTGTTGAAGTGCTAAGGGGCCCGAATGCGCTGTTAAACGGAATCGCGCCCGGCGGCTCAGTAGGTGGTGCAATCAATCTGGTCCCTAAACGTGCCGGCTATCAACCGCTTAAGCGTATGACCTTATCTTATATTGACGATAGCCAGCTGGCGGCCCATGCGGATGTGGCAAGACGTTTTGGCGCAGACCAGCAATTGGGCGTGCGTGTGAATGCGATTAAAAGTTCTGGCGACACGCCTATGGATGGCTCCAAGGAAAGGTTGGATGCCATTGCCATCGGAGTCGACTTCCAAGGGGAAGGATTCCGTCTTGAAGGTGACCTGAATTATCAAAACCGCCTGACTTACGCGCGCAGTGGCCTGCTGTTTGTTGCGCCTGGTGTTCAGATTGGATCAGCGCCGGATGCCAGGAAAAACTATTTTCCTAGTTGGACTTACTGGGATAGTAACCAGATTTCAGGTGCCGCACGCGCTGAATTTGATCTGACACAGAACTGGATGGTATATGGTGCTTTAGGCAGTTCTGAATATGATTTTAGCAGCCTGCAGACCAGCTGGCAGTTGCTCAGTCAGCAGGGAGATATGAGAACCAGACCAACACGCACCAAACAATATGTTAAAACCTTGTCTGGCGAAGTTGGTGTCAGAGGTAAATTCGCCACCGGTGCCTTGAATCACGAGCCAGTGTTGAGTGTGACCAGTTATTTTATGGAATCTGGGTTTTTATCAAACAGGACTGGCGCATTTAGTTTTTCAAATCTCTACGCCTCGCCAGATCTAGCAAAGCCAGGTATTTCACTGGTTGGGAATGTCCCGAAAAGTGCCGAAACCAGATTGCGCAGTATTGCTCTGGCCGATACCTTCTCTATCCTGGATAAACAAGTGCAACTCACACTGGGTGTGAGGCATCAAGAGGTCATTAGTAATAACTTTGATTCGGCATCAGGTAACAGGGTAGTTGAAGAGCATTATGATGAATCTAAATTGACACCAGTTGTGGCCTTGGTAATTCGTCCGATAGAACAATTGTCTTTTTATGCAAATTATATCGAGGGCCTTAACCAAGGACAAATCGCGCCAAATGATCCGATTAATAGAGGAAAAGTATTCCCGCCAGAAGTGTCCAAGCAAAAGGAGGCTGGTTTGAAGTACGACTTTGGCCGCTTTGCAACCACGATCAGCGTGTTTGAAATTGAACGGCCAAGTGGCATCACGGATCCTTCTACCGGTATTTTTTCAGTCAATGGAAAACAACGTAACCGCGGCATTGAATTTTTAACTCAAGGTGAAGTGGTCGAGCATGTGCGTTTGTTGGGTGGCCTGGCTTTGACTGACGGTGAATTGGTCAAGACAGAAGGAAATACCAATAACGGTAATACCGCACCCGCTGTACCAAAACAGCAATTCAATCTGGCAGCCGAATGGGATACCCCCATGCTGCCTGGTTTGACAATCACTGCGCGCATGCTGCATACCGGCGAACAGTATCTGGATGCAGGTAATACGCAAAAAATCTCTTCATGGAACCGCTATGACCTGGGGGCGCGTTATGCGTTTATCACCGGAAAAGTACCTGTCACTGTGAGAGGGTCTATCGAAAACCTGTTTGATAAAAACTACTGGCTTTCCGCTGCGCGTGAAGGATTGTCAGTCGGTGCACCAAGAACAGTTCTGCTCTCTGTGACTGCTGATTTTTAAGTTAATTGCATCAGCCTAAACAGGGCTTATCTACTTGATCGGGAAGGCTTAATGCCTTCCCTTTTCATTTTTTATGAGATACCCATCTGAAAGGCATTTATACGGTGTAGTAAACAGAATCTTTCAGAGAGTATTTAGTCATTTTCGTCCCTCACTGTAACCAAATCCAGAGTGGCAGCGTACTAGTAAGTGAATAATGTGAATATTGCATCGAAAAATGCGATGGTAATACTCACGTTACAATCAAACTGGATATGACGGAATGTCTCTCGTTGTGATAAACAGGCATAGACATTCAGGCGCGAGGAGATGACGATGTTAATCAAAAGAATTCAGGCAGCAGCGCTATGTTTGCTTGCATGTGTTGCCATGTCTGCAAGTGCAGAAAACGCGACGGCATCTGACACTATTGTTTTAGGCATGGGTTGCTTTTGGGGTGCAGAAAAGCGGATAGCAGAAACCCCCGGGGTTATCCGCACTGAAGTGGGTTACGCGGGCGGCAATACCAAGTCGCCGACTTATGAAACCGTATCCAGAGAAGGGCACGCAAACAAAGCAGAAACCCATGCTGAAGTTGTCAAAGTGACCTACGATAAAAATGCAGGTACGCTGGAGAAAGTGTTAGCTGCGTTCTGGCAAAACCATAACCCAACCCAGGGTAACCGGCAGGGCAATGATGTTGGTTCAAATTATCGCAGTGCTATTTTTTATAGTTCTGATAGCCAGCAGCAAGCCGCTCTGCAAACTAGGGAAATCTACCAGCAGGCCCTGACCAAGGCCGGGTTGGGTAAGATCACCACTGAAATCACGCCGCTGAAAACGTTTTACCAGGCTGAAGGTTATCACCAGCAATACCTGAAGAAAAATCCCAACGGTTATTGTGGATTAGGTGGTACTGGCGTTGCGTTTCCTGGGACCACGCAAGTGACGCCAGTCGCGACAGCACCACTGGATGGCAAGAAACTTGCGAACAGGCAATTGGTGGTTTTCGAGTCTGAAACCTGCCATTTCTGCAAAGCGTTCGAGAAGGACATCATGAGTCAGTGGAAGTCTGAACTCGCTATCGCTAAAACCTACTCTACCCAGGCGCCGGCTGGCTGGGCACTGAAAGATTCTTTATGGGCAACGCCTACTATTGTCTTGTTTGAAGATGGTAAAGAAGCGTCGCGCTACACCGGTTATGACGGTAATAAACAGCGTTTCTGGCGCTGGCTTGGGGTGCAGACCTTAAGCGCTGAGCAAAGGAAAATCGCGTTTGAAAAAGGTACCGAGATGCCTTTCAGCGGTTCGCTGCTCGATAATCATGCATCAGGTTATTATGTGGACCCGGTTTCCGGCGAGCGACTGTTCAGGAGCGATAAGAAATTTAACAGCAAAACCGGCTGGCCCAGCTTTTTTGACCCATTGCCAGGTGCGCTGGTGATGAAAGAAGATTCAAGCCAAGGCATGCGCCGCACAGAGGTACTCAGCGCCAGTTCCGGTATTCATTTAGGCCATGTGTTTGACGATGGTCCGCCCCCGACTGGCAAGCGTTACTGCATTAATAGTGCTGTATTGAAGTTTGTGGCTGATAAAATATAAGCATATGAATTAGTACACATCACGCACATACCGTTTTTCTAGGGCCATGTTTGAAACGTAGTCAGCCGCCTGTTCTGCAGTCATGTTGCCATGCGTCTGGATAATGGTTTTCAAGGTGGCATCCACATCTTTCGCCATTCGGCTGGCATCACCACATACGCAGAAGTGTGCGCCCTGTTGCAGCCATTGCCACAACTCTGCACCTTGCTCCAGCATGCGATGTTGCACATAGATCTTTTCTTTCTGGTCGCGTGAGAAAGCAGTATCCAGCTTGTGCAGCACACCTGTTTTTTGTAGAGAATCCAGCTCTTCTTTATAGTAAAAATCAGTGGCGGCATGTTGTTCGCCAAAAAACAACCAGTTTTTACCTTTGGCGGCGATTGCCTGGCGTTCCTGTAAAAAGGCGATGAATGGGGCAATGCCAGTGCCAGGGCCCACCATGATTAGCGGCGCATCAGGGTTTTTTGGTGGGCGAAAGTGTGCAGAGCGTTGCAAGAAAATAGAGACTTCTGCCTCTTGTGCGCGGTCTGCCATAAACGTAGAGCATACGCCACCACGTGCCAGGTCTTTTCCGTAACGTACTGTGGATACCGTTAAATGCACCTGGTCCGGATAAACTTTAGGGCTGGACGAAATGGAGTACAAACGCGGCTGCAAACGCTTTAATACGGCCAGCCATTTGCTAGCTTCGACTTTAAACGGGAAGGCCAGTAAAAGATCGATGATTTGTTTTCCCCATAGCCAGTCTTTGAGGCGTTCGTCATCTTCCATCAATAATGCCAGTGCAGGGCTGGCGCTATGCTCCTGCACAAATTTCACCAAGTCCGGGGTAATCCGTGCGATTTCGTAGTGATGTAGCAAAGCATCGCCTAGTGCAAGCTCACCATGCTCTTTGACGGTGACCGTGGTCGAAGCGGAAAGCTTTAATGCGCGCAACATTTCACTGACCAACTCCGGGTTGTTTGTTGGCCACACACCCAGCGCATCGCCAGCTTCATATTTGAACCCGCTATTGTTCAAATCAAAGCCAAACTGGCGGATTTCTTTTTCAGCACCTTCCGCGTTCAGGCGCTGGTTGATGATCAGCCTGGTTTTTAGCGGATGTTGACGTGTGTATGCGGGCGCTGCAGGGTATGCTGCAATATCGCTGGCTGCTTCATCGATTAAATCCGCCATTGCCAGCACCGGTTGGTTGATGGGGGCAGACACAGCCGCCAAAGCCGCCACTGTTTTCTCTAGCCAGGCATTGGCTGGTTCCTCAAAATCCGGTTCGCAGTCAACGCGGTCAAGCAGGCGTTGCGCGCCTAGCGCTTCCAGTCTGGCATCCAGTTTGCGGCCAAAGCCGCAGAACTGGGCATAGCTGGAGTCGCCAAAGGCCAGCACGGCAAAACGGGTATTTTCAAGTGATGGCGCATTCTCTGCCTGCAGGCCACTCCAGAACTGGCTGGCATTGTCTGGCGGGTCACCGTCACCAAAGGTACTGGTCAGCAGCAAGACTTGTGCGTATTTAGCCAGGTCTGCCATGTTGATACTATCCATGGCCTTGACTGACGTTTGCAGACCGCCTGATCTGATACGCTCGGCACATTTCTCGGCAAAGCCTTCGGCATTGCCGGTTTGTGATGCCCATAGAATAGCCACAGTAGCGGCAGCCGTTGCCGGGTTGGCCGAAAAATCCGGCAAGCCGCTGGGAAACTGGTCGCCATGCGGTAACCAGCTACGCGCAAATAATCCCGCCAGCATGCCATTGACCAGTAGGTGTTTGGCCGGAGCCAGTGGTGCGCTTTCCGGCAGCATGGGTACACCGCCCATTTTGCGTGATTCTTCGCTACGTAAACCACTAATAAAACCTTGCAGATAAAGCTGTTCCTGCGCCTCGAGGACAATTTCGGGTGCGGTATCCAGGCCAAGTAACCTGGCCAAAGCATCGATATCTCTCATGTCGAGTTCCTTGTTATTCTTGCTTGCCTCACCGGTGGCGATCAGGGCAAGCTCTTCTGCGTCCTGACTAAGCGGGGCAGGCGCGCTGGCAACGCGTGTCATGGTCACGGCGCAAAATTTGAATTCGGGTTGTTGCGAGATAGGGTCAATCGCATCGCTGGTCACGGCATTGATTGTCAGGTCGTCGCCATACACATCATTCCAGTGGAAGGGGGCGAAGCAGTTGCCAGGGCGTACGCGGTCGGTCACCACGGCGGGTAACACCGCACGGCCGCGTCGTGAGCGGATTTCAACCTGGTCCTTGTCTTTAATCCCTAAGGCGGCGGCATCTTCAGGATGCATTTCAACAAACGGTCCCGGGTTGAGTTTATTCAGGGTAGCGATCTTGCCGGTTTTGGTCATGGTGTGCCACTGGTGCTGCAAGCGACCGGTGTTGAGCACAAACGGGAAGCTGTTGTCGGGCAGTTCGGCAGGGTCCATATGCGGGCGGGCAAAGAACACGCCTTTGCCACTCGCTGTCGCAAATGCAATACGTGGCCGGCTGCCGTCTGCACGTATTTTTAAAACCTGGTTGATGCCATCGTTAAGGTAGCGAATCGGGTTTCTGTCATTCTGGCTATCCGGTGAACAAGGCCATTGCAGCGATGTTTCGCGTAACTTTCCATGGCTGACGCCACGGATGTCATAGCCGGTGTTGAGATTGGTCGTGCGCGTAATTTCTTCAAATACTTCGGCACCACTGTTGTAACTGAATCCATCGCTAAAACCCATCTCGCAAGCGACTCTGGCGATAATTTCCCAGTCTGCCATGCCTTCGCCAGGCGGGTTCACCGCCTGTTGCATCAGCGTCATATTGCGTTCGGAGTTGATCATCACGCCTTCTGCTTCGGCCCACAAGGCGCCTGGTAGCAGAATGTCGGCATAGCGGTTGGTTTCGGTGTCGAGGAAGGCATCCTGGGCAATGACCAGCTCGGCTTTCTCGAGGCCGGCAATCACATTTTTGCGGTTGGCCATGCTGGCGACCGGGTTTGTGCAGATCACCCAGCAGGCTTTGATCTTGCCTGCCATCATCTGCTCGAACATGGCTACGGTGCCGCCGCCGAGACGGGTATGCAGGGTGCCTTCCGGCACTTTCCAAAGCTGTTCGATAAACTGTCTGTCCTGTTCGACCAGCACAGAACGCTGACCGGGTAAGCCCGGGCCCATATAGCCCATTTCACGTCCGCCCATGGCATTCGGTTGCCCGGTCAGTGAAAACGGGCCGCTACCCGGACGGCAAATCGCGCCGGTAGCCAAGTGCAGGTTACAAATCGCATTGGTATTCCAGGTGCCATGCGTGCTTTGGTTCAGGCCCATGGTCCAGCAACTCATCCAGTTTTTGCTGGTGCCTATCCATTCAGCCGCCTGGAGGATATCCGCGATATTCAGGCCGGTGATCTCGGCCACTTTTTCCGGCGAGTAATCTTCCAGAAAGGCCGGCATCACTTCCCAGCCTTCGGTAAATTCGGCGATGAATTCGGCATCTGTATGGCCGTTTTTCACCAGCAGGTGCAGCAGGCCATTCAGCAAGGCGAGGTCGGTTCCCGGCTTGATCTGCATAAACAGGTTGGCCTTGTCCGCGGTGGTATTTCGTCTGGGATCCACCACAATCAGCTTGGCCCCAGCCTTGACCCTGTCCATCATGCGCAGGAACAGGATAGGGTGGCAATCGGCCATATTGGCGCCGGTCACAAAAAACAGGTCGGTCTGGTCAAAGTCCTGGTAAGAACCCGGTGGACCATCTGCGCCTAACGACAGTTTATAACCGCTGCCGGCACTGGCCATACACAGGCGGGAATTAGATTCAATGTTGTTGCTACCGAGGTAGCCTTTGACCAGCTTGTTGGCCAGGTACTGGGATTCAATCGACATCTGGCCGGAAACATACAAGGCAATGGCGTCCGGGCCATGCTCGTCGAGAATGCCACGCAATCGGCGTGCGGTTTCCTTGATGGCTTCGTCCATGCCGGTCCGCACGGACTCCTGCCCACGTTCAGGGCGCACATAGGCATATTCGAGGCGCCCGGATTCAGCAATGGCTTGTATGCAGGTGCTGCCTTTTGTGCACAAGCGGCCATAGTTGGTCGGATGCTGCTTGTCACCGTAGACCTTGATCACGCGCCGGGTCTTGGTTGCTAAGTCATCCTCCACTTCCATGACAATGCCACAACCTACGCCACAATACGGGCAAACTGATTTAACCTGCTTCACCATTGTTGCTGGTCCCGATTCTATCCAGTCAGCCTATACCTGTACCCAGACTGCGCCATCGCGCAGTTCCACCCGGTAGGTTTGCAGGCGGATATCCGTATCTTCCACGCAGATGCCGGTACTCAACTGGTAATGGTGCTTGTAAATGGGGGACGCGACCACACGTTCGCCACCCAGGTCACCGACAATGCCACGTGATATGACGTTGGCATCACTGTGCGGATCGTAGTTGTCGATGGCGTACAGCAGGTCATCCTGCAAGCGGAAAATCGCCACCTGGCGACCCTCTACCAGGGCACATACGCCGGTGTTGGGCCAGATATCATCCAGTGCGCACACTGCATGCCAGGTGCCTGAAGTGGCAGTGGAAATCGCCGCCTGATTGGCTGTACTGTCTGATACGGCTGCTTGTTGTAATTGACTCATCGTTCTACTCCACTCATTACTCGGTCGTTGCCAGGATAGGGATGACCTTTGCCTGCTTCTTTTCTTCTACTGTTGCCGGGCGCATCTGGTCGCGTTCCTTGACGAAGACGATGTTATTGTCGCCAGCTACGCTGTTGACGAAGCTGCGGAAACGTTTACGCACTTCAGGATCATTGACGGCGGTTTTCCACTCATCCTGGTAGTTATCCACCACATGCTGCATCTGCGCTTCCAGCTCTGCGCCCAGGCCCAGGGTATCGTTGATGACCACGTCTTTCAGGTAGTCGAGGCCACCTTCCAGGTTGTCACGCCAGGTACTGGTGCGTTGCAAGCGGTCAGCAGTGCGGATGTAGAACATCAGGAAGCGGTCTATCATGCGGATCGCGTCTTCTTTGCTGAGGTCGCTGGCGATCAGTTCGGCGTGGCGCGGTTTCATACCGCCGTTACCGCATACGTACAGGTTCCAGCCGCTTTCGGTCGCGATCAGACCCACATCCTTCCCTTGTGCTTCGGCGCATTCACGTGTGCAACCGGAAACACCAAACTTGATCTTGTGCGGGGCGCGCAAACCTTTGTAGCGGTTCTCCAGCTGTACCGCCAGGCCGACACTGTCGTCCACGCCATAGCGGCACCAGGTGGAACCGACGCAGCTTTTTACGGTGCGTAGCGATTTGCCGTAGGCATGGCCGGACTCAAAACCGGCAGCGATCAGCTCTTCCCAGATATTAGGTAATTGCTCGACGCGGGCACCAAACATATCCACTCGTGCACCACCAGTCACTTTGGTATACAGCTTGTATTTCTTGGCGATCTGGCCGATGGCGATCAGTCCATCCGGTGTGACTTCGCCACCCGGCATGCGTGGTACCACGGAATAACTACCATCTTTCTGGATATTGCCGAGGAAGTAGTCGTTGGAGTCCTGCAATGAAGCCAGGTCTTTCTTCAGGATAAAATCATTCCAGACTGAAGCCAGTACACTGGCGGCAGTCGGCTTGCAGATATCGCAGCCCAGGCCTTTACCATGCTTGTGCACCAGTTCGTCAAAGGTCCTGATCTGCTCTACGCGCACCAGGTGGTAAAGCTCCTGGCGCGAGTAAGGAAAGTGTTCGCACAGGTGGTTGTTGACGGTCATGCCCAGCTTGACCATTTGCGCTTTCATCACTTGCGTCACTAAAGGTACGCAGCCGCCGCAGGCCGTACCCGCCTTGGTGCAGGATTTGATGGCGCCTATGCTGCAATTGCCGGCAGCCACCGCTTCGCCAATCTCGCCTTTGTTGACGTTGTTGCAAGAACATAGCACTGCCGTGTCTGGCAAGGCATCCACACCCAGGCCAGGTTTTTCCTTGCCATCGCTGGCAGGCAGGATCAGGAATTCAGGATTTTCCGGCAAGGCCATGTCGTTGACGGTCATTTGCTGCAAGGTGCCGTATTCATCGGCATTGCCGATCAGCACCGCGCCCAGCAGTTTCTTGCCATCTTCGCTAACGACGATTTTTTTGTAGATGTTGCGTACTTCATCTGTGTACTGGTAGCTACGGCAGCCATGGGTCTTGCCGTGCGCATCGCCGACACTGGCGACATCAACGCCCATCAGCTTGAGCTTGGTGCTCATATCGGCACCCTTGAAAGTTGACGCGGTTTCACCTGCCAGGTGCGCGCAGGCCGTGCGGGCCATGTCATAGCCAGGCGCTACCAGGCCGAACATCTCATCGTTCCAGCTGGCACATTCGCCGATGGCGTAAATGTCGTGGTCGCTGGAGCGTGAGAAATCGTCAATCGCGATACCGCCGCGTGCACCTATCGCCAGGCCGGATTCACGTGCCAGTTCATCACGCGGCCGGATACCGGCAGAGAACACGATCATGTCGGTTTCCAGCCAGGTTTCATCAAAAAACACCATGCGGTGGCGCGCAGTGGCGCCATCGACAATCGCGGTGGTATTGCGGCTGGTATGTACATGCACACCAAGCTCCTCAATCTTGCTGCGCAGCACACGGCCACCGGCTTCGTCCACTTGCACGGCCATGAGGCGCGGGGCGAATTCCACCACGTGGGTATCCAGGCCCATGTCACGCAATGCCTTGGCGCATTCCAGGCCCAGCAGGCCACCGCCGACCACCACGCCGCTCTTGGAGGTTTTACCTGCCGCGGTCATCGCTTCCAGGTCTTCAATGGTGCGGTACACAAAGCAGTTTTCGCGGTCACGCCCGGCCACCGATGGCACGAACGGTACCGAGCCGGTGGCCAGTACCAGTTTGTCGTATGGCAGCAGTGTGCCATCTGTCAGGGTCACCAGATGCTGATGGCGATCAATATGGCTCACACGCGCATTCAGGCGCAATTCCAGGCCAGGGCGGTCATAAAAACCAGGCTCAACCAGTGACAGGTCTTCAGCTGTGCTGCCGGAGAAAAAGCTGGAAAGATGCACACGGTCATAAGCCGGGCGTGGTTCTTCGCCCAATACCGTCACTTGCAGGTTGGCGGCCGCCAGGTCAGGGTGGCGCTTGACCAGTTCCTGCATAAAGTAATGTCCCACCATGCCGTTGCCGACAACTACTATGCGGGTGTGTTGATTCATCGTAATGTTCCCCATCAGATGCAAGCATGTGACACGTTATTTCATTGATCATGCATTGCTGTTTACTAAGCTAAAAACGAAAAAAGGCGTCCATAGCTTATCTATCGACTACCGGTGGCAGTTCGAAAAACAAGCTATGGACGCCGTTGTCCATAAAAACTAATCGTTAATAAAACGAGATTTAATATCTATTGAGCAATTAGCAAGCGACATGCCAATCTGGATATAGAGTATTGATAAAATCTGAAAATTTTTTAAGTGATTGTTTTATTGATGTTTAATTCCGGTTTGTGAAAAGTCTGGATATATTTTTGTAAGGGTGGCATGGCTGGAAAAACCATCTGAGCGCACGGGAATGATGCAAATTAGAGCGGTTGCACCAGAATGGGTCTTGATTGAAGGTAAGCGTTTCAATCTGAACCCAGAGATGTTTTTAATTCTTTACGAGAAGGGTTGTCTAGTCAGGTAATAAACAACAAGTAGATCAGGATAAGATTGGCCAGCAAAGAGCAGATAGCCAGCCACTGCCATTTGACAAGCCTGGCGCGCGCAATCAGTGGCATGCGTGGGATCACTACCGGCTTCAATTCGCCATGCTCCATGGCGAGCAGCATTTCTTCGGCCGTTTCAAAACGGTCTTCCGCTTTCCTGGCGATTGCTTTAAGAATCACGTTTTCCAGCCAGGCGGGGATTTCTGGCCGGTAGCGGCTGGGTTTGATCGGCTCGCCAAAACGCGGTGACTGGAAAGGCTCTATCTCGCCGTAGGGATATTTGCGGGTGAGCAAATGATAAAGTGTCACGCCGGCGGCATAAATGTCTGCCTGCCGGTCAGCCACTTTACCGTCAAACAACTCGGGTGCCATAAAACTGGGTGTGCCCGGGTTTTCCATCTGCTCTGGCATCGGCAGGGTAGGGTTTAGTGCAACACCCAGATCAAGAATCCGCAGGCGGGTGTCACTACCGATATGGATATTGGCTGGTTTGATATCGCGGTGCACAATATTCAGGCGGTGCAACATGCTCAAACCGCGCAATAAATCCTGGCCGATATTGGCAACGCCATTCATGGTGAAATGGTGGCCGGCATCCAGCCGTTGCTGCAAGGTTGAGCCTTCGTGCCAGGTCATCACATAATAAAGTGCGCTGCGCTGTTCCAGCGTCAGCGGCAATATCTGCGGCACACATTGCGAGACGACGCGCTTGGCTAGCCACTCTTCATTCAGTAAAGCTTCGCAACTTTCCTTGTCGTCCGCACGTGAGGGTTGCAGGGTTTTTAATACAAACAGTTGCCCGGCTGGATTTTTCACCTGGTAGAGGATGCTCAGGCGCGAATCGTGAAGCACCCTGGTCACGGTGAAACCATCGATCTGGTCGCCGACAGAAAGTTTAGGCGGCAACGGCAGGCTGAGCGCATCGGCCAGCATATCGGTCAGATGGTCCTGGCCGACGCTTTCAATATTAACGATCACCGCGGAAGCATTATCCTGGCCGCCTTTTTCGATCGCCAGTGCAGTCAGGTATTCAGCCACCATTTGCGGGGAGTGGTAGAGCATCAACGCGCGGTGAATTTCCGCATCGCCCACTGCATCCCATACCCCATCACTGAGGATGGCATACACATCACCGGGTTGCAGCAAGCCTTCAGCATAATCCACCGTTAGCTGGTCATCCAGCCCGATCGCACGTTTAAGCACATGCCGCATGTCCGGTCTGTCCCAAACGTGATCCGTAGTCAGGCACTGCAATGATTGCTCGCGCAGGCGGTAAATACGCGTGTCGCCCACATGTGCCAGCACATAGCGCTGACCGCGCAATACCAGCATGGACAAGGTCGTTGCCATGCCCGCCATCTTGCTGTTCTTGCGCGCTTGCGACAGTACCCACAGGTTGGCTGCCTGCACGACCTTGTCCAGCGCATGCTGCACCGTCCAGGTTTCCGGGGTGGCGTAATAATCCGCCGAAATACTCCTGGCAGTCATTTCCGACGCTTCAGCACCACCGGCACCACCGCTGACACCATCGGCGACCAGCATCAAGGCGCCTTTGATTGCCAACTGCGAGGCAGCGGGGGTGACCACGGTCACATAGTCTTCGTTACGCAGCCTGGGACCGGTTACGCTATGTTCACCGACTGTAAAAACGAGACTCATAAGCCAGCCATTTAAAGGTTTTTGGAATTATACGGTGGCTAGTCTATCTATTGGCCGGTTTATACCTTGGCCGCCGTCACGCTCGCTGCACCCCAGGTAGTACGCCAGCGGTTTTTAACACCAGTCAAACCTACCAGTGCCAGGATAGCTAATCCGGCAAAAATAATTAAGCCCAGCTGATAGCTACCGGTGATCTGCTTGGAGTAACCCAGGCTGGAAGCCAGGTAGAAACCGCCGATACCACCAGCCATCCCTACCAGGCCAGTCATCACCCCTATCTCTTTGCGGAAGCGTTGTGGCACCAGTTGGAACACTGCGCCATTGCCCATACCAAGTGCCGCCATCGCCAGAATGACTATGCCCAGGCCAGCCAGTTGCGTGCTCATGCCGAAACTCAGGGTAAACAGGAATATAGCCGCCAGTGTATACATAGTACTTAAGGTACGGATACCACCGATACGGTCAGCCAGCAGGCCGCCGAACGGACGCACCAGTGAACCGGCAAATACGCAGGCTGCGGTAAAGTAACCGGCATGCACCGGGTCCAGGCCGTACTGGTCGTGGAAGTAAATGGTCAGTGAAGAAGCCATGCCGACAAAACCGCCGAAAGTCACGCAGTAAAACAGCATAAACCACCATGCGTCCTTGTCTTTAAGTACAGACAGGTATTGCGCCAGCGATTTCGGTGCCGGCGTATCCGGCGCATCTTTGGCAAACACTGTATATACAATCAATGCCAGCAATAATGGGATCAGGGCCAGGCCAAACACATTGTTCCAGCCAAACGCCACGGCCAGGCCAGGCGCGAATAATGCCGCCAATGCCGTGCCAGAGTTACCTGCACCTGCAATGCCTAAAGCGGTGCCTTGGTGTTCAGGTGGATACCAGCGTGAAGCCAATGGCAAGGCGACGGCAAAAGCGGCACCGGCAAAACCAAGAAACACGCCTAACAATAACGCTTGCTGATAAGTATGTATGCCATGCAACCAGGCAATCAACAAAGCAGCCAGCACAATCACCTGGCCAATCAGGCCGGCTTTTTTAGGCTTAAGCTGGTCTACCAGCACGCCCATCACGATGCGTAATAATGCGCCGGTGAGTACCGGTGTTGCCACCATCAGGCCTTTTTGTGCCGGGTTTAATTGCAAGTCGGCGGCGATCTGCACAGCCAGCGGCCCCAGCATGACCCACACCATAAAGCTAAGGTCAAAATAAAAGAACGCTGAAAACAGCGTAGGCTTGTGGCCTACCTCCCAAAAACTCTTTTTCATGTTAAATCTCCGTTTATTTCAAAAACATTCTATTCTTGACGCGTGTGAATGAGGTCTTTTTCTAGTTGCCATTCACCGCTTGTAAATATTCAACCTGGCCCAGCATTTCCAAAGTCTTGGCACTATTCGCGATTGTCACCACTTCACCGACGACTATCATGGCCGGGCTTTTCATCTGGTGCTGGTGGCTCAGCATAGGCATGGCTTCAATGGTGCTGACCAGTGCGCGCTCATCCGCGCGGGTGGCGCTTTCTACAATCATGCAGGGCATATTTGTTGACATACCGGCAGCGATCAATTCACGGCTGATGTCGGCCAGGTGTTGCATGCCCATATAAATCACCAGTGTGGTGTTGCTTTCAACCAGTGCACGCCAAGGTAATGGCCCGCCATCCTGCGTATGACCGGTTACCAGCGTGACGCCAAGGTTTAAACCGCGATGCGTGGCCGGTACATCCATACTGGCGCAGGCGCTGAGGCCGCTGGTCATGCCGGGGATAATCTCATAGGCAACACCTGCTGCACGCATAGCCAGCATTTCTTCACCACCACGGCCAAACACAAACGGGTCGCCACCTTTCAGGCGCACGACTGTTTGCCCCTGCTCGGCCAGCGCAATCATCATGCGGTTGATAAAGTGTTGCGGGGTAGACTTGCAGCCGCCACGCTTGCCCACGTGCACGATGCGTGCCTGCGGGCAATGCGTGAGCAGGTCCGGGTTGACCAGGTCATCGACCAGCACGACTTCGGCTTGCTGCAAGGCCTTGATGGCCTTGAGCGTAATGAGGTCGGGGTCACCGGGTCCGGCACCTACTAAAAAAACTTTTCCGGCTGTAGTCATCGCGTCTTCCTTACATTCAAACAATCAAAAGGTGTACATGGCGGTCAGCCATAATTTCTCGGTATCTTGAAAACGTGCACGATTGGTCGCGCCATTGGTCACGGCATTAGGGCCTGCAGCGTACTGGTCATCTTCGGTATATTTGCCGTATTCAAATTTGGTCATCCAGTTCTTGTCGATATTCCAGGTGACGGCAGCATTCCACTCGCGACCATAGCGGTTACCATTGGCAGTTGCACCGCCATTGACGGTGAAGAAATCCTCATCGGAACTGATGTCGTGGTAATCGACAAAAAACAGAAAGTCGCCATATTTATAAGTGGCAGTAATGAAAGAGTCCTTGATGCCCTGGCGTGGCGTCACCAGGAATTTGTCTACCCAGCCCTGGAATAAATGGTTGGTACCAAACGGCGTCTGGAATGCATACTGGCCGTCATTACTGGAGAGCAGTTCCTGGTCCACGCGCAGGTTGAAGTTATCTATGCCGAAGCCGCCGCCCACTTTGTAGTAATGGGCATCAATGCGGTTGTCACCGCCTTTGTAATCAGTCTGTTTGGCATATTCAGCCGTGTAATGTGCACGGTAGTTAGGCGTGAACGGGTGTGTGCCATCCAGGCGCACGCCTAAGATTTTGTTGGATTGGTCGGCCAGTAAATTATTGAACGTGTTGTTCAATGCGCCTTGTCCAAACCAGGCATTGCCCAGTCCCAGGTTTTCGAAGTTGGAGAAATAGCCGTAACCGACCAGGAATTCGGTAGGTGAGATGCGGTAGCGGGCATTGGCGATTTCAAGGTCGCCGCTGCGGTGCGTGGTGAATATCTGTCTGACGCGGTCAAAGTGGGCTAAGTAGATCTCGGTATCCGGCAAGGTTTTATTGAAAACCGACACACCGTCAAATACCTGAGTGTTCTGGCGGAAGGCGATGTCGCCTATGAAACGTACGTTATCCAGGTTGATCGCCTGACGGCCTGCACGGACACGGGTGTTCTTGATACCGGTCCAGTCCACAAACAACTGGTTGATATCAGTATAGTCGGGGTCTACCACTTTGGCATAGTTAATCCTGTCGCTTTCGTTTGACGCGCCATTGGTCCTGACCGTATTGGTACTGTCATTAAAATCATCCTTGAGTTTGCTGACATTGGTGATTTGTGCGGCAAAACTCCAGTTTTTGTAAGGTGCAGTTTGCCAGCCGATCAGGCTGCGCAAAGTGACCGCGTTGGCATTGTCCAGCTCACGGTTTGCGGTCGGGTTGGCAGAGCCATTGGCAAAGGTTGCCGGCTGTAGGCCATCCTGGTCAACATGCTCGTAACGTAATCTGAAACTGGTCATATTCTTGCCGGTTTTAATGGCATCCATAAATGTGTATTCAGGTAAAACTTCTTCTTCAGCCACCACTTGCATGCTCATTGCTGCCATCAATACAGCCAATGAGACTTGACGCAATCGTTGGTAAGAGTTAGCTTTCATGTTGTTGCTCCTTTGCTTAAGTGGGTAACCATACTTCGATGAGGTATGCGGTGCTGGTGGGTTGCCGCCCGTCAGCACCACTTTTATTTATGCCGCCTTTTTGGCGTGTCTTTCATATAAAAACTTCAATACTTCGCTACGCAGGTGCGTGTAAGCAGCGTCTTCCACCAGCTCCAGACGGTGACGTGGACGTGGTAGGTCGACTTCCAGGATTTCGCCTATGGTGGCTGCCGGGCCATTGGTCATCATCACGATGCGGTCAGACAGCAACACTGCTTCATCCACATCGTGGGTGACCATCACCGCAGTACAACCCGAACGTGCCATGATGTTCATCAGTTCATCCTGCAATCCGGCGCGGGTCAGTGCATCCAGCGCGCCAAAAGGTTCATCCAGCAACAAGACTTTGGGTTCCATGGACAGGGCACGGGCGATACCCACACGCTGCTTCATGCCGCCCGAGATTTCATTCGGGCGCTTTTCCATGGCATGGCTTAAGCCGACCAGCTCCAGTGCCGCGCTGGTGCGCTCTGCCAGTTGCGTTTTAGTTTCACTGTCAGCAAAAACACGTTCTACTGCCAGGTACACGTTTTCAAAACAGGTCAGCCATGGCAGCAGGGAATGGTTCTGGAACACTACTGCACGCTCAGGGCCGGGCTTGGCGATTTCACGACCGGCACAGAACAGGTAGCCATCAGTCGGTTGCAGCAGCCCGGCAATCAGGTTAAGCACGGTGGATTTGCCACACCCCGAGTGGCCGATGATGGAGATAAATTCGCCTTCGCGGATATCGAGGTTGATATCTTTCAAGGCCTGGAAGCTGCCTTTTTTTGTTTGAAACGTCATATTGACGTTTTCGATCAGGACATAACGGTCTTGCAGTGCGGTTGTCATCATGAATTCCTTTATGGGTTTATTGTGATGGCTTATTCGTAGCTGTAGCGTTTAGCTGCCAGTACCAGCAATTGTTCCAGCAACAAGCCGACAATGCCGACGATAAAAATGGCGATGATGATGTGCTCTACATTCAGGTTATTCCACTCATCCCATACCCAGAAACCAATGCCCACACCGCCGGTCAGCATTTCTGCTGCCACAATCACCAGCCAGGCGGCACCGATGGACAGGCGTACACCGGTCATCATGTAGGGCATGACATAAGGCAGCAGGATTTTGGTGACCACTTTCCATTCCGACAGGTTGAGCACCTTGGCTACGTTCATATAATCCTGTGGCACTTTGCTGACGCCGACGGCAGTGTTGATAATCATGGGCCAGACTGCGGTGATGAAAATCACCCAGATCGCCGCAGGGTCAGCGGCTTTGAATACCAACAGGCCGATTGGTAACCAGGCTAGTGGTGATACCGGTTTCAGCAGGCTGATGATGGGTGCTGCCATGCGCGACATGAATGCGTAACGGCCAATCACAAAGCCCATGGGGATGCCGACAATCGCAGCCAGCGCAAAACCGGTCGCCACGCGTTTGAGCGAGCTGAGGATGTTCCAGCCTATGCCCATGTCGTTCGGGTTATTGATATAAAACGGATCGCTAAACAGCTCGACTGCCGACTGCCAGGTTTTCACCGGGCCAGGCAAGCCTTGCGTCAGGGCTGCCACAGTCGCCCAAATGGCGCCGAATACCAGTAAGCCAATCACAGGCGGCAACAACCATTCAAACACAGGTTTGGTGGTTGCCGCCCATGCGCTCCGCCGCTGCAACGACGGAGTGGCTACTGCAGCTGTGGTCGAGAGAGGGATAACCACAGCAACAACAGGTTGTGCAGGCGCTGCTTGCACAGAATCCTCGCTTGTCTGTATCATTTTTTCCTTGTTAAAGCTGACGACACTCATGGTGACTCTCCTTAAGAATTAAGCTTTAACCTTGAAGCTGTTGGCATAGGCTTTCGGGTCTTTACCATCCCAGACGACGCCATCAATCAGCTTGCTGCTGCGCATTGGGTCTGCGGGGACGTTAATGCCAAGCGCTTTCGCCGCTTCGGTGTAAATATCAATCCGGTTCACTTTCTTCGCCACGCCCAAGTAATCCGGGTCAGACTTCAGCAGTCCCCAGCGTTTGTGCTGTGTCAGGAACCACATACCGTCAGACAGGTAAGGGAAGTTGACCTTGCCGTCGTTGAAGAACTTCATGTAGTTAGGGTCTTCCCATTTTTTGCCGATGCCATTGTCGTAATGGCCGAGGAAGCGGCCTTCAATCACTTCTTCAGGCGCATTGACATAGGCTTTACCGGCAATCAGCTTGGCGACTTCAGGGCGGTTTTTGGTGGCGTCTATGTAGCGGCAGGCTTCCAGGATTGCTTTGGTCAATGCCAGTGCAGTATTCGGGTTCTTCGTAGCAAAGTCTGCAGTAGTACCCAATACTTTTTCCGGATGATCGGTCCAGATATCCTGGGTGGTCGCCACGGTAAAACCGATCTTGTCGTAGATCGCACGTGCGTTCCACGGCTCGCCAACACAGTAGCCATCCATATTGCCGATACGCATATTGGCGACCATTTGTGGTGGAGGCACGACGATGGTTTTCACGTCTTTCATCGGGTTGATACCGTAGTTGGCCAGCCAGTAATACAGCCACATGGCGTGGGTGCCGGTCGGAAAAGTCTGTGCGAACGTGAAGTCACGGTTTTCGTTGTCCAGCAGGCGTTTCAGGGTACCGCCGCTGGTCACGCCTTTTTCTTTCAACTGGTTGGCAAGCGTGATGCCCTGGCCATTATGGTTGAGCGTCATCAGTACATTCATGTCTTTTTGCTGGCCACCGATGCCCATTTGCACGCCATACACCAGGCCGTACAACACATGTGCAGCATGCAGTTCACCGTTTACCATCTTGTCACGCACGCCAGCCCAGGAAGCTTCTTTCGAAGGCACAATCTTGATGCCGTATTTTTTATCAAAACCCATTTGCGCGGCGACTACGATAGGCGCACAGTCTGTCAGTGGGATAAAGCCGACTTTCACTTCGGTGATTTCAGGTGCATCAGAACCGGCTGCCCATGCCTGGCTGCGGATCGCAGACGGCACCATGTTCATCATGGCGGCGGCTCCAAATGCACCGGCTAGGGTATGCATAAAGAAATGGCGGCGCTGGTTATCTACCTGCTCAGGTTGACTGTCTGCCGCAGGAAGAATGACTGTTTTCTTATCTGAACTGCTCATTGCTGCTCCTTGATATGATTAATCTGGATAATGATGAATTGGGAAACGTAAAACGAAAAAAGGCGTCCTGAGTGCAAACGAGGGTTCGTTTACACTCAGGACGCCTTTGTCCTCAATCTTTAAAAACTGCTTACGATGAGTGGCCTGATTTTTATCAAGCTCGCAATTTCAACTTACTCTACTCGTATCCAACCGCCGTTAGTTGAGTACTTAAAACTTGTTCAGCAATTGTTATGCCAAAAATAGTGTTGGGTTTAAGTGTTTGTTCTATTTAGGTTTTTTGTAATATTCTTTAAAGAAGTGAGCGATGTGCATCGCACCATACAAGTGCGGATGCACCAAGGAAAGCGTGATTAACCGGTGTTTTTGTGCAGGGTGAGGATATTCTCGGCGACATCAATCACCTTGCGGTTTTGTTCCATCGCCATGCTGCGCAGAGACTTGTAAGCCTCCATTTCATTGATGCCCAGTGTACTCATCAGCAAGCCTTTCGCACGCTCAATCTGCTTGCGTTCAACCAGGGCTTTGCGGGTATCCGCCAGCTCGCTTTCCATATCTGCGATCTGCTGTGATTGTTGCTGCAACAGGCTGATCATCGAGGCGATCGGGTAAGTCTGGATTGTGTCTTGCGCCTGGAAATTCAAGGCACTTTCCACCGGGATTGCCAGGTTGAAAAACGTGCTATCCAAGGTTGAAGAGCGCTTGGCCGCAATCGTATTTAAATATTCCTGCGTTTGTTCCAGATCGTGCCTGGCCTGGTGTGCCAGCGCTTTCAGCATGCTATGCATTTTCTCGATTAACTGGCATTGAATCTGCCAGATTTCAGTTTGCAGTTGCGTGCATAAATCAAACCAGATATCTGCATCACTGGATTTCAGCGGCTGCTGGTCCAGGGCGGAGGTCAGTTTATGACGATATTTCAGGTGCTGCCGGTGCAGGCTGGTTGCTTGCAATGCAGTCCAGGCTTGTCTTAACTCATCACCGCCCAGTTGGCTGAATAATTCAAAATGCCGCTCTTGCTGGGCGACCAGTTCCAGTAGTTTTTGCTGGTGCGGCAGTTGCAAGCTACCTGAACCAAAGATATAAGAACCGACCGCGCGTTCCTGGCCTGCAAACTCCTTACCTTGAATCAAGTTGTACAGCGTGAGTAAACAGGTGGAAATCTTATTGTTTACCGAACTATCCGTGATTTCAAAAATGAGCGAAATCAGGCTGGCAATCAGGCGGCTGAATGACTCAATGCAATCGGTAAAAGAAATCTTTTGCAGGGTGATCTGGTGGCGCAACGATGTTTGCTGGTCCAGGCCTAGCAGTATCCAGGAAATTAAAGTCAGCTGCTTAGCATCTGCCAGTGCGTTCTGATCAAGATGCTGCGTTAACGCCTGTTTGAAGCGTGTTTCCAGCGCAAGATTTTTGCTGATGATCTCTGCGCGTTCGGAAGCAAAGCGCTTGCCCGCAGAAGCCAGGTACAGGGAGCTTGCCCCACGTTCAGCCTGCATCTGGTGCACCATCTGGCCTATGCTTTCGACAAATTGAATGCAGGTATCCAGGCGTTCAAGCTCTTCGATATGCCTGATTTTGGCCAGGATAATGGTTTGTTCGGGGGAAATATCTGTACTCATTACTGAAAACCTAAGCAAAAAATGTGCACGTTCCCGATGCACATTCATTTTTGTATAAAACGGAATTAAAGCAGGCTTAATGAAAGAGGAACCTGATACGGATGACGCGGCAGCGAAGCAGTCGTGAACCAGGAGTCCACTAATGCCAGCCACCACCCAATACTTTGTATAAGGTCAGTTGGCTGGCGGCATCGCTTAACTGCAAAGTCACCAGTGTTTGCTCGGCAGTATAAAGCGTTCTTTGCGCATCGAGAACGACCAGGTAACTATCGACGCCATTTTTAAAACGGGCATCGGCCAGTCTGAATGCTTCAGCGGCGGCGCCATTTAATGACTGTTGTGCTTCCAGCTGTGCCTGCAAACCTTCGCGCTGTACCAGTACATCTGCCACTTCCCTGAAAGCAGTTTGTACGGTTTTTTCATATTGCGCGAGCAGAATCTGCTGGTTTTTTTCACCAATTTCCAGGTTAGAGCGGTTACGACCGGCATTGAAAATTGGCAGGCTGATTTGTGGCACAAAAGTCCAGATGCGGGAGCCCGGACCAAACAAGCCATCCAGCTCGGTGCTGGCCGTACCGATGGTGGTGGTCAGGCTGATGGTTGGGAAGAACGCAGCACGCAGCGCGCCAATGTTGGCGTTGGCACCTTCCAGCAAGTGTTCGGCTGCACGTACATCAGGCCGTTGCTGCAAAGTCGTGGAGGTGACGCCACGCGGCAATGCTGTAGTAAGTGCCACGCTGGAAAGAGCGCTATCCGGCAAAAAGGTTGAAGGCACCATACTGCCAGCCAGCAGGTTGAGGGCGTTGATATCCTGCTTGATCTGGATATTGTAAGTGGCGACGGCGACGCGCGCATTATCAACACTGGTTTGCAACTGCCTTAAGGTCAGGGCGTTGGCGACGCCGAGCTCAAACATTTTCTGGTTGATCTCGTAAGTATTTTGCTGGCTTTTCAATGTTTGCTGGGCGATTTCCAGCCGCCGTTTATCGGCAGCCAGCGTCAGCCAGGCTGTGGCGACTTCGGCGACCAGGCTGATTTGCGTACTTTTGCGGTTTTCCTCCTGTGAATAAAACGTCTGCAAGGCCTGCGCATTTAGATTACGGATACGGCCAAACAGGTCCAGTTCATAAGCACTAAAACCAACCGTGGCGCGGTAAACATGCGATACGTTCCCGCTGTTATTATTACTTGCGGCGACAGTGCCTGCAGAGACATTGCCATTGTTGCCAACGTTAGAAAGACCTTTAGAGGCAGTTTCTGACAAGGTTGCGGCTACGGTGGGAAACAAATCTGCGCGCTGTACCTGATATTGCGCCCTGGCTTTTTCTATATTCAGCGAGGCCACCCGCAAATCGCGGTTATTTTTTAATGAAAGATCCACCACTTGCTGCAAACGTTTATCGGTAATAAACGATTGCCAGCCAAGTTCGGTCAGCGCTTTCTGATCATTGTCGACTGTGCCAAAGGTGGCAGGCACCGGTGCTTCAGGCGGGCTGAAAAACGGCGCCAGGTTGATGCAGGCAGTCAGTAATAGTGAGCACGTGATTAACGCAGCCTGTTTAAAATATTGGCTCATGGCATGCAGCTTACTCATGTTCTGCCTTACTGTGCTGTGATACTTCGGCTGAAACACTTTCGACCTGATAAGGGAACAAAGTACGTATCAACACATAAAATAAAGGCACGAAAAATATACCAAGGAAAGTCGCCGTCAGCATACCGCCGAGTACGCCGGTACCAATCGCCTGGCGGCTGACGGCACCTGCGCCTTCACTGAAAGCCAGCGGCAATACGCCGAAAATAAACGCCAGCGAAGTCATCAAAATAGGCCGCAGGCGCAATTGCACCGCTTCCAGTGTTGCTTCAATCAGCGGCTTGCCCTGTTCTTGCAGGTGCTTGGCGAACTCCACAATCAGGATCGCATTTTTGGCGGCGAGGCCTATGGTGGTCAGCAAGCCGACCTGGAAGTAAACGTCAGCCGTCAATCCGCGCAAAGTGGTGGCCAGTACGGCACCCAAAATACCCAGCGGTACGACCAGAATGACCGAGAAGGGCACCGCCCAGCTTTCATACAAGGCAGCCAGGCACAGGAAGACGAAGATGATGGAGACGGCATAGAGTAACGGTGCCTGCGAGCCGGATAAACGCTCCTGGTAAGATTGCGCACTCCATTCATAACCTATGCCATCCGGTAATTGTTTAATGATGTCTTCGGCAATCTGCATGGCTTCACCAGTACTGATGCCTTTGGCCGGTTCGCCAACAATTTCCATAGAGGAAATGCCGTTAAAGCGTTCAAGCAAAGGCGAGCCGGACACCCATTTCGTGCTGGAGAAAGCCGAGAACGGCACCATATCATTCGTGGTGTTGCGAACGTACCAGCGTTCGATATCTTCAGGTTGCATGCGGAACGGCGCGTCACCTTGCAGATAGACTCTTTTCACGCGACCTTTATTAATGAAATCATTCACATAGGTACCACCCATGGCAATCGAGAGCGTGGAGTTAATGCTGGCAGTTGTCAGGTTGTAAATGCCGGTTTTCTGGTCATCGATATTTACCCTGAACATAGGCGTGTCATCCAGCCCGCTCGGGCGCACCCGGTTCAATTTTGCGTTTTGTGACGCCAGTTCAATAAAGCGGTTCCTGGCCGCCATCAAGCCATCATGGCCCAACCCCCCTACATCTTTCAATTCCAGCGTAAAGCCGGAACCCTGGCCCAGGCCGCGCACCGGTGCTGGCTGCGTCACAAATAGCTTTGCATCGCGTATCCCGGATAAAGCTTTGGTCGCCCTGTCAGCCAGTGACGCGGCATCCTCGCCTTCGCCACGTACCGACCAGTCTTTAAGACGGATAAATGCGCGCCCCGAGTTCTGGCTGCCCCCACCACCTTGTCCCTGCCCTGCAATCGTTAAAAACTGGTCTATCACCGCATCCTGGCTATTCAGGTATTTTTCAACCTGTTTCAGCACTTGTTGCATACGTGCATCAGTCGCGCCTACCGGCAGCTGGATTTGTGCGCTCAGTGTGCCCTGGTCTTCGGTCGGCAGAAAAGAGCTGGGCAGTCTAGCGAATAACACTGCCAGCACTATGATGATGACGCCATATACCAGCATGGTCAGCGTCTTTCTACGCAGTATGGTTGCCACCGAGGCATGGTATCGGGCTGACATCGTATCGAACGCCGGGTTAAACCAGCGGAAGAACCAGCCAAACATGCCCCCCGAGGTGGATTTTTCATGCGAGACCGGTTTGAGCAAGGTTGCACACAGCGCTGGTGTCAGCGTTAATGCGACCAGCACGGACAGCAGCATGGCTGAGACGATGGTAATGGAGAACTGGCGGTAAATCACGCCCGTGGCACCACCAAAGAAAGCCATCGGGATAAATACCGCAGACAACACCAGTGAAATACCGACCAGCGCGCTGGTGATCTCGGTCATGGATTTGCGGGTGGCCTCCTTGGGACTCAGGCCTTCTTCACGCATGATACGCTCCACGTTTTCAACCACTACGATGGCGTCATCCACCAGCAGGCCAATGGCTAGTACCAGGCCAAACATGGTCAACGTGTTAATGGAGAAGCCAAATGCCGCCAGTACGCCGAAAGTACCCAGCAAGACCACCGGCACCGCAATCGCCGGGATCAGGGTCGCACGCAGGTTCTGCAGGAACACGTACATGATGATCACCACCAGTAAAATCGCCTCCACCAGCGATTTCACCACTTCCTTGATTGAAAGCCGCACGAATGGCGTGGTGTCATAAGGAATATATACGCTAAGCTTCAACTCAGCGGGGAAGTAGGGTTCAAGTTCGACCAGTTTGTCTTTCACTGCCTGCGCAGTCGCCAGCGCATTGGCACCGGAAGCCAGCCTTACCCCAAAAGCGGCCGAGGTTTTACCATTGAGCCTGGCGACCGGCGTATAACTCTCAGCGCCCAGTTCTACTCTGGCAACATCAGATAAATGTACCAGGAAACCGTCAGCCCCGGATTTGACGATGATCTTCTTGAACTGGTCTACCGTCTGTAATTTGCTGCGTGCGGTGATTGGCGCGTTCAGTTCCTGGCTGTTCACGGCAGGTAATGCGCCCAGCTGGCCGGAGGAGACTTCGGTATTCTGTGCCTGCACCGCGGCTGAAATGTCTGAAGGGATCAGATTGTATTTTTGCAGTTTGGCCGGATCCAGCCAGATACGCATGGCGTAGCCCGAGCCCAGTGTTTGCACATCACCCACGCCATCCAGGCGGCTGATCTGGTCTATCAGGTTGCTGGAAATATAATCACCGATATCAATTGCGCTTACGCTGCTGTTATCAGACATCAGCGATACCACCATCAGGAAATCGATACCGGTTTTAGCGACTGTCACACCCTGGCTCTGGACAATCTGGGGCAACCTTGGCATGGCCTGCTGCAATTTGTTTTGCACCTGCATCTGTGCCACATCGGGGTTGGTGCCGGCATCAAACGTCAGACTGATACTGGCCGTGCCGGAAGAGGTGCTGCTGGCCGACATATAGGTCAGGTTATCGATACCTTTCATGTACTGCTCAATCACCTGGGTGACCGAGTTCTCGATCGTATCGGCTGCAGCACCGGTGTAAGTAGCGTTAATCGATACGCGTGGCGGGGCAATATCAGGGTATTGCTCCAGTGGCAGCCATTCGATGGCGCCTATCCCGGCCAGCATGATGACGATGGCAATCACCCAGGCAAAGATCGGACGTTGAATAAAAAAGGCAGCCATGAAGTTAGTCTTTATCGTATTGGATAGGTACGCTGTGAATGAGTTTTGGCAATCTCTTAACGCGGTTGGCTATTCGTTGTAGCCGCGGGAGTAATAACAGTCCCCGGTGCAGCGCCAGTCGCTTTGTCAAATGGCACCGGCTTGACTATCGTGCCAACGCTGATTTTCTGGACACCATCCATTACCACACGTTCACCGGCCTGCAAGCCTTTGCTGACTCGCCATTCATCCCCGTATGTACCATTGGTTTCTATGTTTCTCTGTTGCACCTTTTGCCCGGCGTCTACTACGAGTACCGTAGGTTCGCCACGCGTATTACGCGTCACTGCCCGTTGCGGCACCATAATGGCATCCTTATCCTGCGCCACGTCAATCAGGGCGTGTACATACATGCCTGGCAGCAATACGCCATCAGGGTTAGGCACGACAGCTCGTAGCGTCACTGCACCGGATGCAGTATTCACACTCACGCCACTGAATTTGAGTTTTCCGGCATGTTTGTAAATAGAACCATCCTCCAGCACGACCCGCACCGGCACTTCTTTTTGCGTATTGCCGGTCAGTTTGCCGGCAGCAATATCGCGTTTCAGTTTTAGAAGATCACTACTCGACTGAATGACATCCACATAAATCGGATCCAGCTGTTGGACTGTGGTTAAAGCCGTTTCCTGGTTGGCCGTCACCAGTGCGCCCGGGGTGAAGGTGGAGGTGGAAACAAAGCCGGTAATCGGTGACACCAGTTTGGTGAAATCCAGGTTGATTTTGGCGGTGCTGAGTGCCGCCCTGGCCGCCGCCACATCTGCTTCGCCTTGTTGCAGCGCGGCTTGGGTATCATCGTTATCCTGCCGGCTGATCGCGTTGATTTTGACCAATTCTTTATAACGGTCTGCTTTAAGTTTCAGGGTGACCAGGGTGGCTTCGGTTTTTTGCAGCGCTGCTGCAGCACTTTGATAACTCGCCAGATACGGTGCAGGTTCAATCTGGTAGAGCAGGTCGCCCGCTTTGACCAGTGCGCCTTCAGTAAAAGTGCGTTGGCGAATGATGCCGCTCACCTGCGGGCGAATTTCGGCAATCAGGTAAGCATTGGTCCGCCCGGGCAGATCGGCCACGATAGGCTGGGTAACCTTCTGCACAGTCATGACCCCAACTTCCGGGATTTTTGGGACAGGTTTATTGTCGCCCTTGCCCGAGGTGCAGGCGGTCATTGTCAGGCCAATGCCGCATATCAGCCACAGGCAGTGCTTGAAAAAGACGCAGGAAGTGTTCATAGAAGTACCAATGAGGAAGTCATTATTCTTGTCTGACAAAATTGTACTGCGTTTGATTGCATGCAGGTGTAACGATACGTATCTGCATGTGTACAAGTTGAAGGGTGTGGTTAGTTGGACGTCAGGAAAAGATGAGATCGAGGCTATTTGTGAAGGAAGGAACGATTATTATCGCCATGGTTGAACATGAGCTGTAGCAGGGTTTCTTGCATACACAAGCATGCATTAATTGAATAAAGTCCCTTCGGCATGCACAATCGCTCGCGCAATTTCTTCCACTGTCACGCGCTTGAGCATGGCTTGTTCGCGCATGAGCTTGTAGGCTGCGATGGCGCTGATACCGCGTGCACGGGCCAGAATCGCCTGTGCGGCGCTGATTTCATTTGCTGCCTGCAGTTTTTGCTCCAGGCGCTGGTTCCGCTTTTGTAAGGTCCTGACTTCATGAAAATGGTGAATCGCCATAATAAGAGTAGACAGGATGCCATGTGGTTGCGTCGGACTGACCAGAATGCCATGACAGCCGAGTGTTGTAGCCGTATCGAGAATGGTCGGGTTTTCATACTCAATCATGCCAATCAGCGGAATTGGCGAGTCAGGCATTAACCAGGGCAGTTTTTTTCTATTACTGGCCTCCGCATTCAACAGAAAAATCACCAGATCTGTTTTTTCGGGCAGTTCAGCAGTGGGTGGCCACAGTGACACGGTCTGGCAGCCTATGCGCTCTAGTTGCTGTATCAATGTACTGCATTTTTCATCGCGTGGATGAAAAATGGTCATGCGTGACTGTCGTAGCTGGCGGAATAGCTCCAGGGTTGAGCGTGAGCCTGTTGCACCTTTGTTAGCCAATTTGCGGCTCCGGCATCATGGACTGACGCCAAGTCTCATTGGTATGCGTGACAAGATATGGATCCGGGCTCACGCCGGCTGACTCGGCCACAATGTCGAACTGACCATGGTGATTGACGCGACCTATACGAGGATGCAGTAAAGTGTGATGGTTGGCGGGGTTAATCGCCACACGACCCTGCAGTGCCTGATGTTCACGACCGAGTATATGGGGCAACAACACATCGTAGGTATCGTCGCCTGCTGCACGCATGGCTTCAGCGAATAAGTGTGTTTGAAAGTAAGCGGCTTCCCAGCACATGTTAGGCTCAATCTCGTCGCCATATTGTTCACGGAACTTGCGTAGGCAGGCCTGGTTTTCTGCAGTCTGAATCGACTGGAAGTAGGGCGCTGACGTGAAATGTCCAGCCGCAATCCTGCTGCCCATTTCAGCGGCTTCCGCTTCACAAGTGGTCAGGCTTGCAATCGGTGTTTTCATGGCATCCATGCCAATGTCAGCGTAGGCCTGGTACAACATGCGGGTGGCTTTGCCAACCACAGTGGAGAATACAAAGTCAGGAGATTTTGCCTTGATGTCGCGCGCAATCGGCAAAAAGTCTTTTTCCGTGGCATCCAGTGGCAAATAGCGCTCGGCCAGCTTTTTGCCACCAGGGACCTCGAGGATAAAGTCACTCATGATACGGTTGGACTCATAGGGATAGATATAATCACAGCCAATCAGGTAAACACGCGCACCAAAGTGACGGGTCATATAATCCGCCAGTTGTGCACTATTCTGGTTAGGTGCGGCGCCTGTGTAAATCACATGTGGCGAAAACTCAAAACCCTCATAAGGGGTTGGGTAAAACAACAACTTGCGCCATTTCTCAACTACCGGGATCACCGCTTTGCGCGTGCTGGACATGTAGCAGCCAAAAATCACATTGACTTTGTCCTCACGGATCATGCGTTCAGCCAATGCTTGATATTGTTGCGAAATGCCTTGCGGATTGTAATGTACTGGCAACAGTTCGCGGCCACAAATGCCGCCAGCCGCGTTGATTTCGTTGATGGCGAAAAAGGTCGCAAATGCCTGTGAGCGTTCTATGGTTGCAGTGGCGCCGCTGGTCGAAAACAGGACGCCGACCGGAATCGGGTCGGTATTTGCCATGATGCTGTTCCTTGCGGCATCCCGTGTGGCCTGGATGCCGGATTGCGGTGGATTCGCTTTAGTTTGGTATGCCGTCTATCGGTGCTTCTTTGGTGCCCAAGGTCGGGCGTGTAAACGATTCTACCATGTCGCGTGCGGCTGCCGGGTCTTGTATCCACTTGCTGTAAAAGCTGTAAGGGCACTGTGCGATGCCTTGGTCACCATCGCCAGAGTTAAGCACCCCGGTATAACCGCGGTGCAGCAACTTGAATAAGTGATTTTCAGATTGACCATGTTTGCGGAAGTCGCGGATCAAGTGCTTGCTCAGTGCTGCATACTGCACGCCATTTTCCTCTTCGCCACATTCGCCCAGGGTCCGGCCGTCAAAACCGATAATCGCAGAGTGACCGAAGTAGGAATAGACGCCATCAAAGCCGGCAGCATTGGACACCGCGACATAGGTGTTATTGGCAAACGCCATGGCCTTGCTGATCAGGATTTGCTGCTCTTTGGCCGGATACATATAGCCCTGGCAACGTACAATCAGCTCCGCACCTTTCATGGCGCAGTCACGCCAGATTTCAGGGTAGTTGCCGTCATCACAGATAATCAGGCTGACCTTGAGTCCTTTGGGCCCCTCGCTGATAAAGGTTTCTTTGCCGGGGTACCAGCCTTCGATTGGCACCCAAGGCATAATCTTGCGGTATTTCTGAACAATCTCGCCTTTGTCATTCATCAGAATCAAGGTGTTGTAAGGCGCTTTGTTCGGATGCTCTTCGTGCTGCTCGCCAGTAATGGAAAACACGCCCCAGACTTTCGCCTTGCGACAGGCTTCGGCAAAAATGTCCGTCTCGGGGCCGGGGACCGTCGTCGCATTATCATACATCTCCTGGCCATCATACATAATGCCGTGCGTACTGTATTCCGGGAAAATCACCAGGTCCATGCCAGGCAGGCCAGCTTTCATGTTGACCACCATGTCTGCAATGTTGCGGCAGTTGTCCAGTATTTCTGCTTTAGTATGTAGTCGTGGCATTTTGTAGTTCACCACAGCGACGCCGACGGTATCGTTACTGCTTGAAATATCACCATGTATCATGTGCTTCTCCTGAATAAAAGTAAGTGAAATGAATGAATCACGCTGGCAACAGACGAAAAAAAAGCTCACCTGCCGTTTTAAAACGGTGGGTGAGCTTTTTTGCTCTGCTCATCGCCGGCTCTGTTGACGGCGTGAGAAATATGTCAGGTGCCTGTAACGGCAGTCTTCATTCGTGAAGCTAGTTTAAGCGGCGGTGTGGCAAACAGCTATGCGTTATTTGACGTAAATTGCCGCCCGGACTTTAGTTTTTATACGCGTATCAGAGTACATGGCGTTCAAAGCGTTTTAGCACGTGTGCTGACATACCTTTGGCCAATTCTTCCTCACCAAAAAATACCGTATCGCCGACTTCTTTTTGCAGGCGCTGGTATTCGTCTTCGTGATGCGTGCGGATCACCACTTCGATATCGGGCTTCAACTGCTTGGCGATATCGACAATTTTACGGATATCCATGGAGTCCGGCGTGGCAATAATCAGCATGGCAGCGTTAGCAATGTGAGCCTGTATCAGTACCATGGGGTCAGCTGCATTACCTGATACCGCAGGCTGGCCTTTTTTACGCAGTTTTTCTACCAGTTCCCGGTTTTGCTCAGCCACCACAAATGGGATGCTGGAAGCTTCCAATGACATGGCAATGCGTTTACCAACACGGCCATAACCCACGAGTACCACCTGGCCTTCCAGGAATTTTCTTTCGGTAGTCATTGGTAATTCGCCGTAGGGGTCTATGCGTTGGGAAAGGCGACGCGCGACATCAGACTTATTCACCACCCAGTTGGCAAACGGTTTGATCGAGGCAAACACTAACGGATTAAGTGCAATTGAAATCAATGCCCCTGCCAGTACCAGGCTCATTGCGTCCTGGGAGAGTAAGCCCAGCGAAACGCCCAGCCCTGCCAGAATGAACGAAAATTCACCAATTTGCGCCAGGCTGGCAGCAACAGTTAAGGCGGTATTCAACGGATAGCGAAGCGCAAGTACGATAGCAACCGCTGCCAGCGATTTACCGACCACAATAATGCCCACTACGGCCAGCACCTGGTACGGTTGCTTGATCAGGATGCTTGGGTCAAACAGCATCCCGACAGCCACAAAGAACAGGACTGCGAATGCATCGCGGAATGGCAGGGAATCTTCTGCCGCGCGATGACTGTATTCTGATTCGCGCATGATCATACCGGCAAAGAATGCCCCCAGCGCAAAAGAGACGTTAAATAAGGACGATGCAAAAAAGGCAACACCAATCGCAACTGCGATCACGGTTAGGGTAAATAATTCACGTGAACCAGTGCCTGCGACATACCACAAAAGCCATGGCAATACACGTCGGCCAACCACCAGCATGACTGCGACAAAACCGGCAATTTCCAGCATAGTCATGCCTATGGTTTCCCAAATGGCACCGGCATTGGCAACCTCACCCTGACCGCCTAATGCGCCAGCCAGTGCGGGCATCAACACCAGTACCAGCACGGTAATCATATCTTCCACCACCAGCCAGCCTACGGCAATTTTGCCGTTCATGCTTTCGAGGATGCGTCTGGATTCCAAGGCCTTCAGTAACACCACGGTACTGGCGCACGAAAGGGATAAGCCGAACACCAGGCCATGACCCACGCTCCAGCCCCAATAATGGGCGACCAACATGCCCAGCAGGGTGGCCAATGCCATTTGTACGAGTGCGCCGGGCAAGGCAATCCGCTTGACTGACATCAGATCCTGGATGGAGAAATGCAAGCCGACGCCAAACATCAGCAGCATGACGCCTAACTCTGACAATTGAGATGCGATTTCAATATCTGCCACGAAGCCGGGTGTAGCCGGTCCGATTAATATTCCGGCAAATAAATAACCAATCAGGGCCGGTAATTTTAGTTTTTCGGCAATTAATCCAAAAATCAGCGAAAGCGCAAAGGCTGCGGCAATGGTAGTAATGAGGGAAAGGTTGTGATCCATAAGGCGTGTTTTTCTTCTGGCAGATTGATTAGGTTTTGTAAAAGCTGTTTTTATAAGTTGAATGAATGACCATGTTCATACTAAAAAGTTGAACATTTATAAATTTACATAAATGGATTCAACCCTTATCTTGCAGGAAGCCAAGGCCAGTCGTCAATGTTTAATGCATGAAAAACCAGCCCATTTGCATATCCAGACAATGCCTGTTTTTCTAGGTCGAAAGCCGTTGAAGGCCATATTCACATAGCTGTTCGGCTTTATGCCAGCGTTGTGTTTCCGGCAAATTGCCAAAATGCACAATGCTGAATACCCCTTCAATGATAGATTGACAATACAGGCTCATCAGCTCGAAATCTGCATCTGGTTTCAACTCGCCAACAGTGATCGCTTGTTTGAGTAAAGCATTAATCTGTGTAATCCGTTTTTTTTCCCACGCATAGCGGTGTTGCAATAGTTCAGGCGAATCATCAATGCCGACATACAGAAAAAACAATACTTTCTGTATAGAGCTGGGTTCAATGTAACTGCGGATTTCCTGCAGGCAATAGTGTTTCAGATTGAGTAGAGGGCTCAGGTTTTCATCCCCATGAAAAGGTGCGACTTGTTCAATCACGCGTTCAGCCATTGCAGTTGCCAGTTCCAGCTTGCTTTTGTAATGGCCATAGACGGCACCGCGCGAAAGTGCGGCGGATTCCGCAATGTCTGACATGGTGGTGAGCGTAAATCCCTTGCTGTAAAACACGGTTTCCGCAGCATCCATAATCTGGTCGCGGGTTTTTTGGGCATCCTCTTTGGTTTTTCTGGCCATGGCTAATGACATGCTTAAGAAATGAATGGCTTCATCATAGCAAAAAATAATTAATCAGTCACGATTGATTAATTAAATGGCAGCGGATAGAATGGAGGCAATCCGCATTTAAGGCATGTGTATGTCGCTATTCCGTTCAGTATCCATTTCCTTGTTTTTATTATTGTTTTTGGCTGCCTGCAGCAAAACTGAAGAGGCAGCCGTTGACAAGACTGGCGCGCCCGAAGTTGAGGTGGTTCAGGTGCAATATACAGAAATACCTACGGAAGTGGAGCTGCCAGGTCGGGTAGAGGCTTTCCGGATTGCTGAAGTACGGGCACGCGTCACCGGTATTGTCGCCAAGCGTTTGTACCACGAAGGGCAAGTTGTCAAAGCCGGGACAATCTTGTTTGCGCTGAATCCCGAACAATTACAGGCTTCCAAGCTGGAAGCCGAAGCTGAGTTAGCCAGGACAGAAGCCAACCTGGTGAATGCCAATGACAAATTGCAACGCTACCAGGCATTAGTGAGCGACCAATCGGTGAGCCAGCGCGATTTTCGTGCGGCGCAAGCCGAAGTGCAGCTGGCAAAAGCCGAAGTGGCTGCTGCCCATGCCAAACTCAATCGCGCCAAACTGGATGTTGGCTATGCCAATGTGGCAGCACCTATTGATGGGGTGGCAAGACGTGCGCTGGTGACTGAAGGTGCGCTGGTGGGGAAGGATGAAGCCACGCATATGACCACGGTGGAGCAGGTAAATCCGGTCTACGTGAACTTCGCGCAATCCTCTTCTGAAGTATTTGCCTTGCGCAAAGCACTGCGGGACGGGCAACTCAAGGGTAGCGATGGCAAATTTAAAATCGAATTGATTCTTCCAGACGGATCAGCTTACCCAAGCGCTGGAAAACTGTCATTCTCGGATGTGTCTGTCAACCAGACCACAGACTCAGTGGTGATGCGCGCCATTTTTGAAAACCCGCAGCAAGAGTTGATGCCAGGCGCGTATGTGCGCCTGAAGATACGCCAGGCAACAAACCCGAAAGCTATTTTGATCCCGCGTGATGCCTTGCTTCGAGATCAGTTTTCAGCAAGGGTTTGGGTAGTGAATGCACAGCAAGCGCTTGAATCACGTGAAGTGCAAACCGGCAGCCTGTCGGGCAAACAATGGGTGATTGAGCAGGGCTTGCAACCCGGCGAAAAGGTAGTGATCACCAATGCGGCTACACAAGTGGCGGGTACAAAAGTGACACCGAAAGTGGTCGGCGTAAATGATAAAGACGCTAGCAAAAGCGACACCACCGAAAAAACAACGAAAGCCGCTTCATGAGCAGATTCTTTATTGATCGCCCGATATTTGCATGGGTGATCGCTATCCTGATTGTGCTGGCCGGTATCCTGGCGATTAAACAATTGCCGATTGCACAATATCCTGACATCGCACCGCCAGTGGTCAATATCGCGGCGACTTATCCCGGCGCGTCAGCGAAAGTGGTCGAAGAAACCGTCACCTCGATTATTGAGCGCGAGATGAATGGTATGCCAGGCCTGATGTATGTATCGGCCACCAGCAATGTGGGCATGGCGTCCATCAGCGTGACATTCCGCCAGGGCACCAACCCTGACCTGGCGGCGGTGGATGTACAGAACCGCCTCAAGAGTGTGGAAGTGCGCTTGCCGGAAATCGTCCGCCGTAGCGGCATCATGGTCGAAAAATCTGCTGACAGCTTCCAGCTGATTGTGTCGCTGACTTCTGAAGATAACCGCTACAGCGAAATTGACCTTGGAGAGTTGTCTTCTGCCACTGTGATGCCTACGCTTAAACGCGTGCAGGGCGTGGGTAAGGTGCAATCTTTCAGCCCGGAATATGCCATGCGTATCTGGCCTGACCCGCAGAAGATGGCAGGCCTGAATGTTAGCGTGTCGGAAATTTCCAATGTTTTGCGTAGTTACAATACCCGCCTGACCCTGGGCCAGGTGGGTGCCAGCGGTGTGCCGGATGGCACGCCACTCAGTGTGTCACTGGAAGCAGATGCCACGCTTAAAACCGCGGAAGATTTCGCCAATGTGCCTATCCGCACGCAGCCGGACGGCTCAGCGTTGCTGGTCAAGGACGTCGCGCGCGTCGAAATGGGCAGCAGCGACTATACCTACAGCTCAAAAGTGAATGGTAAGAATGCAGCCGGTATGGCGATCAAACTGGCACCGGGTTCAAATGCGGTAGAAACGATCAAGCGAGTGAAGGTTGCCATGGAACAGATGCAGCCATACTTCCCGCCGAATGTAGTGTTCCAGCTGTCGTATGACTCCTCTGCCTTTGTATCTATTTCGATCAAAAAAGTGATCCAGACGCTGATTGAGGCGGTGGTGCTGGTGTTTTTGGTCATGTACCTATTTATGCAAAACCTGCGCGCAACGCTGATCCCGACCATTGTGGTGCCGATTGCGCTGATGGGTACGTTTGCCGTGATGTACTGGCTGGGTTACTCGATTAATGTACTCACGATGTTTGGTGTGGTGCTGGCGATTGGTATCCTGGTCGATGACGCGATTGTGGTGGTGGAAAACGTAGAACGCCTGATTGTTGATGAAGGCTTGTCACCCTACGATGCTACCGTGAAAGCCATGTCGCAGATCAGTGGCGCAGTGGTTGGGATTACTGCAGTGCTGGTATCGGTGTTTATCCCGATGGCATTTTTCAGCGGTGCTGTGGGTAATATCTACCGCCAGTTTTCGCTGGCATTATCCGTCTCGATCAGTTTCTCTGCATTCCTCGCATTGTCGCTGACGCCTGCGTTGTGCGTGACCTTGTTACGCCATGAATCCGGGGCAAAAGCCGGTTTCTTTGTCTGGTTTAACCGCAGCTTTCAACACTTGACCGAGCGCTATACGCGATTGACTGGCGGCTTGCTCAAAAAACCATTGCGCTGGCTGGTAGTATTCACACTGATTGTGACCTTGGTCGGCTGGTTGTTTATGCGGTTGCCAGGCGCTTTCCTGCCGGAAGAAGACCAGGGAAACTTTATGGTGATGGTGTCATTGCCACAAGGTGCGACCCTGGCGGAAACCGCACAAGTGCTGGGCGATATGAGCAGCTATATCCAGAAGAACGAACCGGTGGATATTATTTTTGAAGTCAGCGGCTTCAGCTTTTACGGTACGAGCACCAATAGCGGCATGCTGTTTATCACGCTCAAAGACTGGGCAGAGCGGCCTGAGGCTGAACAGCAGGTGCAGGCAATCGTCAACCGCGTCAACCAGCATTTCTATGGCCGCCCCAACTTGACGATTTTCGCCATGAATGCGCCACCGTTGCCTGAGTTGGGTAGCGTAGGCGGATTTGACCTCAAGCTGGTGGACCGGGCGAGTGTCGGCATAGAAACGCTGATGAAAGCGCGTGACCAACTGATTTCCGAATCGGCCAAACATCCTGAATTAGCCAATGTTTTGTTCGCAGGTTTGTACGATACACCGGTGGTTAATATGCAACTTAACCGCACTAAAGCCAATGCGCTGGGGGTGTCGCTGGATGAGATCAATGAGACGCTGGCGACGCTGTTGGGATCCAATTACCTGGGGGATTTTGTCTATGGCAACCAGGTGCGCCGGGTACTGATTCAGGCTGATGGCAAACAACGCCAGACGCTGGAAGATATCAAGAAAATCCGCCTGAAAGCGGCGGATGGCAGCCTGGTACCGCTTTCTTCCATCATGACGCTGGATTGGGCCATGGGCACGCCGCAACGCACCCGTTTTAACGGTTTTCCTTCCTTTAATATCAATGGCGGGCCGGCGCCTGGTTACAGCAGTGGCGATGCCATGAAAAAAGTTGAGACGGTAGTGCAGGGCCTGGGCAAAGGCATAGGCTTTGAATGGGCCGGTCAATCGCTGGAAGAAAAGCAATCCGGCAGCCAGGCCGCTTTGTTGTTCGGTTTATCTATCCTGGTGGTGTTCCTGGTGCTGGCTGCCTTGTATGAAAGCTGGGCGATCCCGTTCGCGGTGATGCTGGTAGTGCCTTTGGGGGTATTGGGCGCCGTATTAGGTGTAACCATACGCGGATTGCCGAATGACATTTATTTCAAAGTGGGCCTGATTGCTACCATAGGCCTCTCTGCGAAGAACGCCATCCTGATTGTGGAATTTGCGCGTGAACACGTATTGCAGGGCATGCCATTAATTGAGGCCAGCCTGCTGGCCGCCAAAGAGCGTTTACGTCCGATTGTCATGACATCTCTGGCGTTTGGGGTTGGCGTGATCCCGCTGGCTTTCTCTACCGGTGCAGCATCTGGTGCCCAGGTGGCCATCGGTACCAGCGTGCTCGGCGGTATTATCACTGCCACCTTGCTGGCTATCTTTTTTGTTCCCTTGTTTTTTATGGTGGTCGGGCGCTGGATGCGCAAGCCGGAAACTCAACAAAAGGTGTCCCATGAAGTGTAGTCGTATCAAAGGCCAACTGGCAGCAGGCATTGCGCTGGTGGTCGTGCTCAGCAGCTGCTCGCTGGTCCCTGAATATTTCAGGCCCGCAGCACCGGTGCCTGAAGCATATCCCGGACAACCCGCCAGTGATGCCGTGACCGAGGTGCCGCCATTAACCTGGCAAAGTTACTTCCCGGATACCGATTTACAAAAGCTGATTCAGGTAGCTTTAGAGCATAACCGCGACCTGAAAACGGCGGTGTTGCGTATGGATGAGGCCAAAGCCACTTACGGCATCCAGAAAGCCGACCGGTTACCAACCATACAAGGCAACCTCGCTTACGACCGCAGCAGAACCGTATTCAGTTCCAGCCAGGCCTTTGAAGCAGAGTTATTCCGGGTAGGCGTTGGTATCTCCGAGTACGAAGTGGATATATTCGGTCGTGTCAAAAGTTTATCTCAGGCCGCACTGGAACAATATCTGGCTGTCGCGGAAAACAGGCAGGCGATACAGGCGTCACTCGTCACCGAAATCGCCACGCAATACGTCAACCTGTTAAGCATACACGCGCAACTCAAACTGGCGCAGCAAACGCTGGATGACAGAAAACAGACCTTGCAGCGCACCCAACGCCGTTTTGATGCAGGCTTAGACCAGATACTTGATGTGAAAGCCGCACAGATTCAGGTAGAGCAAGTGCAGGCGCAATATGCGCAATGGCAACGTCAACTGGAAACCACCAAGAATGCGCTTTATTTATTGTTAGGCGAACCCTCACAGCGCACGGCGTTGACCGTCAAGCCACTGGAAGCACTCAGGCTATGTACCACACCGGCCGGATTGCCTTCAATGCTGTTAACCAGAAGAGCCGATATCCGCGCAGCCGAGCATCAGTTGAAAGCCGCTAATGCCAATATCGCTGCTGCCCGGGCTGCGTTTTATCCGCGTCTGCAACTGACCACCAACGTCGGCCTGGTCAATTCTGACTTTTCCAAACTGTTTACCCAGACCGGCAGCAATTACTGGGCATTCAGTCCGCAACTGGTGATCCCGATCTTTAACTACGGCAGAAACAAAGCCAACCTGAACCTGGCAGAAGCGCGCCAGCACATCGAAGTCGTTAATTATGAAAAAACCATACAGACTGCATTTAAAGAAGTGATGGATGTGCTCTCTACTCGCACCGCAATTGAAGAAGAGTCCGCCGCTAGGACTCGCTTGAATGACCTGGAAAGCAGTCGCCTGCAACTGGTCAAACGCAAACTGGATCAGGGGCTGGTGACCTATTTGGAATTATTGGATGCCCAACGTAGTGTGTTGGATGCGCAGGCACAGGCATTGCAAATCAGGCAGCTGGCACTACAGAATCAAGTGAGCCTGTATAAAGCGCTTGGTGGCAATTAAAAGATAGAAAAGTCAGTGGAGATATTTAATCTTGCGTTAAGTGTTGAGTTAACAAAAATTTTCACCTGAATTCATTTGCAACAATGGAAAGTTAATTGCAAATTTCATTGATGAATGTATATTCAAATCAAATATTAGAAAATATAAATAATATAGTTTCAGGGCGATTTCCCAGTTTTTTAAGCGTTTTTTGAAGTTCTTATTATTTCTAATTGAGGAGACCCATATGAAACAACTTAGTAAATTTGCAGTTGCATTAAGCTTGGCTTTCGGATGCTCGCAGGCTTTTGCTGCGGCTTCTATTTTTGTGACAGAACCCGGTGGCGATGGATTCAATATCGAAACTGGTGGTTTCAATGGTTCAAGCTACGAAATCACCAAAATCGTTTTTGATTTCAGTAATACTATAACAGCGGATGGAAGTAGTCTGATCATCGATGGAACCCCAACATCCGTGACGAATCCATCAGGCGGCACAGCTACATTCTTCGGTAGCGGTTCCGTTTTCGGTTTTGATTTCACAAGTTTCAATACTTTTGAGACATTCAGCTTCAAATGGGATCCAGATTCAGCCTTGAATGGCTCTTATGGTGCTACAGGTGTTGATTTCATAGGTGGCATTGTCACGGCTTACACAACAAACGGCCTGTATTCAGGCAGCTTTCAGTTAGTAGGCGGTGGTCCGGATGTGGCAGCAGCACTTACACCAGTACCAGAACCAGTAACTAGCGCAAGCTTCCTTGCTGGCTTGGGTCTTTTGGGGTTGATCGCAGCTCGCCGTCGTTCATAGTTCGATCTGCATATAAAAAGCCCGTCACAATGTGATGGGCTTTTTTTTTATTTTTTATTAAAGCACAAACTTAGGTTTAGCATTTATCAGACATATCTTTTCACGAACGCTGGACTGGACATGACCGTCAAATCGCTTTCTGTTTTTAGGAGTAAGGTCATTACGAGGATATTACGGAAAATTTGTTAATAAACATCAGGTTTTTTTTCCAGTAACGCAATATTTATGGGCTTGTATTAAGTTACACAGGGTTTGCTATTGTCGGGTTTATATACGTTAGGTATCATTGATAATGATTCTTATTAATAATCCATTATGTCAATGCCAGACCCAGCTGTACAACAGCAATTTCACCATTTGTATAGCACTCATCATCGCTGGTTGAAAGCCTGGTTGCGAAAAAAAATGTCCTGTCACCATACTGCGGCGGATCTTGCACAAGATACCTTCCTGCGGTTAATTGTTTCAGATAAAAAGCCGTTGCCAGAGCAGTCCCGTGCTTATCTCACGCAAATAGCCAAAGGTTTGATGATTGATCTTTACCGACGTCAGCGTCTGGAATTGGCTTATCAGGAATGGCTGATGCAATTGCCAGCAGTTGAGACGCCATCCCCCGAGCAGCAAGTGATAGTGTTGCAAACTTTGATCCAGTTCGACAAAGTGCTGGATCAATTGCCTTCAAATGTACGCGAGACGTTTATCCTTTCACGCTTCGAGCATCTTACCTACAGTGAAATTGCTAATCGACTAGGTATTTCTGTAGCCGCCGTTCGTAAATATATGCTGAAAGCCACACAAGCCTGTATGGAGTTGGTATGAGCCGACCGCGTGCCATGAATCCCTCAGCTGATTATGCACATGCCCAGCAACAGGCATTGGAGTGGCAGGTCGTATTGTGGTCTGGCGAAGTGACTGCCGATGAGCAGCAATTGTTTGAGGAGTGGCTGACTTCGAGTGATGTGAATCAACAGGCCTGGCGTGAAATCGGCGTGATGCAGAAAAAGCTGCAATTAGTGCCTGACCGCGCGGTTGAGTTACTAAAAGAAAAGATCCATTCGGCCAAAAGACGCCGATTGCTGCAGTTGCTGGGGCTGGCTGCTGTAACGGGTGGCACAGTGCCTATCGTACGTAAGAGTGAAAGCTGGCAAACGCTGGCTGCCGATTACCGTACGCATACCGGCCAGCAAGAAAAAGTTGTGCTGGCTGATGGCAGCCAGTTGGTGATGAATACAGCAACGTCAGTGGATATCGCCTACAGTGACCATGAGCGTAGACTCATCTTGCACCAGGGGGAAATTTATATCAGCACCGCGCCAGATGCGAGTCAGGCGAGGCCGTTCTTGGTACAAACGCGACATGGCACTGCCCAGGCACTGGGTACACAATTCAATGTCCGACTCAAACCGCATGAAACCAGGGTAGCTGTGCATCAGGGGCAAGTAAAGTTGAGACCGGAAAATGAGATGTATAGCCTGGTGATTGCCAGTGGCCAGCAGGCCGGATTCTCCAATGATGCTGTGACTGCTTTATCGCCCAACACTAATGAAAGCGCCTGGCTCGATGGGCAACTGGTGGCAGAGCAAATGCGCCTGGGTGCTTTCCTGGATGAGCTCAACCGTTACCGTTCCGGTGTGATTCGCTATGATCAGGTCGTGGCCAATATGGTGGTTTCCGGTGTGTTCCCCTTGCTGGATACGGACAGGGTATTGCAATCTTTATTACAGGCTTTGCCATTGCGGATAGATTATTTTTCCAGATATTGGGTAACTGTACATGCCACTTAAATGTGACTCGATGAAAAAAATACTGCTTCAGGTGTAGCATTTTTATTTTCTCGTTCGGGATAGGAGAGAAGACTACTTTTTCAACGAGGAAATTTCCATGTCCCACTCAGTTCAACATCAGGCGAAATTGCCTGTGTTCCGACTCCGCCAGCTAGCTGGTTTACTATTGCTCTCCGGTATGGTGTCTATGGCTTATATGCCACGCGCCTATGCAGAAGTATCGCAACATGCGAATACCGCCGTCCAGTCATTCGATATTGCGCCTGCATCTTTGGATCAGGTGCTGAACACCTATGCCAAACAAACTGGCATATTGCTGGTGATTGATGCCAAGTTAACCCAAGGCAAGCAAAGCCGCGGATTGCATGGGCAATATGAAGTATTGCCAGGCTTGAATGCCATCCTAGGAGGCAGTGGCCTGCAAGCAGTCACGCAGGAGAATGGTAGCTATAAATTACAGAAGGCTGTACAACCATTACCCGCATCTTCCAGCAGCGTGGATACATTACCTGAGGTGGTAGTGGCTGATGCAAAAGTGAAGGAAGAAAATAAAGTCTATGCCGGGTCGCAAGTAGCACGTCAGGGTAAGGCGGGCATATTGGGGCAACGCGATTTTATGGATGTTCCGTTTAATGTCACTAACTACACTGAAGAGGTTATCGCTAATCAGCAGGCACGCAGTATTGGTGATGTGCTGCAAAACGATCCTTCAGTCCGGCAGACCAGTGCACGTACCAATATCAATGAAGACTTTTCCATCCGCGGCTTCACGGTAGCCAGTCAGGATATTGCATTAAATGGCATGTATGGGTTAATGCCGTACTTCAGAGTGCCTGTTGAAATGGCCGAGCGCGTTGAAGTGCTGAAAGGCCCAAGCGCTTTACTCAATGGCATGCCACCCAGCGGTAACGTCGGCGGCAGTATCAATATTGTTCCCAAACGTGCAGCTGATGAGGCGTTAAGCCGTTTCGGCGTGACTTATATGGGTGATTCCGTATTTGGCGGGACTGCTGATCTTGGTCGTCGCTTTGGTGAAAACAATGCATTTGGTGTGCGTTTGAATGGCATGTATCGCAAAGGGGATACCACCATTGATCAACAGAGGCTGGAAGAGTTTATGGGCAGCCTGGCGCTGGATTATCGCGGCGAACGTTTACGTGTCACGGCTGATTTCATTAATCAGCAGGAGACGATTAATAAAGTAGTCCGCCAGTTTACTGTAGATGTTGGATTAACCAGCATGCCAAGAGCGCCAGATAACAAACTCAATTACCCAGGATACGGACGCTCGCAAATGAAAGACCTCTCCATGGTATTGCGAGGTGAGTATGACATCACTGATGCAATCATGGTATATGCAGGTGTTGGTAGCCGTAATAGCCAGATGGATGCAGTAGCAGGCAACCCTGTGCTGACGAGTGCTAATGGTAACTTTAACTCTACAGCCATGTGGCAACTGTTTGAGGTGAAGTCAGAATCCTTTGAGGCCGGTAGCCGCGTCAAATTCAGCACAGGCCCGGTGGGTCATCAAGTCAGTGCTGGTGTCACCAAGGTGAACCAAAACACTAATATTCATTTCGTGCCTGTCTCCGGCAATATCGACAACAATATTTTTGCACCGGTGTATATCAGCACACCAAGCACCTCAGGCCTGAATGACAACATGGTTAGGTTTGGTGCAACATCGCTGACCAGTTATGCCTTAGCAGATACACTATCTTTCCTGGACGAAACACTCCAAATCACACTAGGTGCAAGGCATCAGAGCGTAGAGCAACAGGCGTATAACCTTCCCCTTGGAAACAAGGCAGGAGCCAAATATAGTCAGGGTGCACTCACGCCAGTGGCTGGCATCGTCTTTAAGCCATGGGAACGCGTCTCTTTGTATGCCAACTATATTGAAGGCTTAAGTCAGGGCCAGGTCGCACCAGTTGGTACCACCAATGCCGGGCAAACATTCTCTCCCTATAAAACCAAACAAAAAGAAGCCGGCGTCAAAATGGACTGGGGCAAAATTGCAACGACAGTCAGTGTGTTTGAAATTGAACGTCCTAGCGCGGTCACTGTAAATAATACTTTCAGTGTGAGCGGTGAACAGAGAAATCGTGGTGTGGAGTTCAATGTCTTTGGCGAAGTTGCTGATGGTCTACGCTTGCTAGGCGGTGGCGCCTATACACACGGTGAGCTGGTTAAAAATCAGGATAGTGTTTTAAATGGCAATACTGCAATTGGCGTGCCTGACTGGCAAGTAAGCCTGGGTGGCGAATGGGATCCAGTGGCTGCCAGTGGTTTGACATTGACTTCCAAGGTCATCTACACCAGCAAGCAATACGTGGATCAGGCTAATAATCTTTCCATCCCAAGTATCACTCGGTTTGATATAGGCGCCCGTTATAAAGCTAAGTTGAATGACACGCCTGTGACGTTACGAGCCAATATCGAAAACCTGTTTAACCGCGATTACTGGAATACTTCCAATGAAGGTTATCTCTATCTCGGCATGCCACGTACTTTGTTGCTGTCGGCAACGGCTGATTTTTAGTCACTCGGCGATAGGTTAGATAAAAAAGTAATCTTATGACTATCCGCAAGTGGTATCTGATTCACAAGTGGACCAGCCTGATTTGCACAGCATTTTTACTGATGCTGTGCATCACTGGGTTGCCTTTGATCTTTCATGAAGAAATCGAGCATTTGGTTGGCGTGGTGGAAGCCCCAGCCATGCCGGAAAACACGCCCAATATCAGCCTGGACAAAGTGGCCGAGGCTGCGAGAAAGCAGCGGCCTCAGGATGTGATCCGTTTCATGTTCTGGGAACAGGATGAGCACCCGAATGTGACCTTGGTTTCCATGGCGAAAACGATGGATGCCTCCCCGGATGATTCCAATATCGTGCTCATAGATACCCGCACGGCCAAAGTGCTTGATGCACCGCCACCTGAGCGTGGTTTTATGTATGTCATGCTGAAATTACATGTGGATATGTTTGCCGGCATGCCCGGTATGCTGTTTTTAGGATTGATGGGGTTGCTGTTCGTGGCCGCAATCGTTTCGGGTATTGTGCTCTATCACCCGTTTATGCGGCGACTGGACTTCGGCACTATTCGTCGGGAGAAACAGGCCAGGCTCAAATGGCTGGATATCCATAACCTGCTGGGTGTGGCTACCTTGATCTGGGCATTGGTAGTGGGGCTGACTGGCACAATTAATACCCTGAGCCAGATTGTTATTTTTGTCTGGCAAAGTGACCAAATGGCAGAAATGATTGCGCCTTACAAAGGGCTGCCGCCGCCCACCCAATTGGGTTCCCTGCAGGACTCAATAGAGACCGCCAAAAAAGCGGTTCCGGATATGCATGTCAGCTTTGTCGCATTTCCGGGCAGTATGTTTTCCAGCCCGCATCATTACACGGTATTTATGAAAGGCAATACGCCTGTCACTTCACGTTTACTGCGCCCAGCCTTGGTGGATGCGCAAACTGCAAAATTAACCGATACCAGGGAAATGCCCTGGTATGTGAAAACCCTGCTGCTTTCGCAACCACTGCATTTTGGTGATTATGGTGGCTTGCCGCTGAAAGTGCTGTGGACCTTATTGGACCTGGTGACGATTGTGGTACTGGGTAGCGGCTTGTATCTATGGATCAAACGGCGACAGCATACCGAGCAACGGATAAGCGAACTGGAGCAGAAGCATGCGCAACGGGTTTAACAGGAGACATGATGAATAAGCGCTTTGTCGGTATATGGGGTTGGCCGATGTTGCTCGCAATACTGACGGCATTCGGGTTGCTGTCCGCATTATTAGGGACAGGTATCTGGCACTGGCTCTCGTGGGTTGCAATAGCTATCCCATTGTTGATGATTGGTTATTATTGGCTAATCAAATGAGACTCAAAAAAGACGCGATGATCACGCGTCTTTTTTGTTTCATCGTTTATATTGCATGCTTTCAAGTGAATGAGCTTAACAATTCCTGTTTTTTGCCTGTCAAAACATACACATGAGATTCAGTCTTTCAGACTTTATCTAAGTCTGCATAGTGGTGCAGCTTGCATTTAAAGGTACTATCTACCCTCACCAATCCAAGAGATAAAACTCCCTAATGCAAAGTGAAGTAAAAGAGCCCATCAGATACGCCGTAGTTGCGGCTGTTCAGCTACCCAATGTGAGTGATATCGAGTTTGAAGCCTCTTTGAACGAGCTGCGCGAACTGGCAAAAACGCTGGGCTACAAAATCGTAAACACATTTGTGCAAAAGCGCACCAGCTTTGATACCACCGGCTATCTTGGGATAGGTAAGCGCGAGGAAATTCGTGATTACGTCAGCATTGAGTCTACCGAGGATGAATCTCAGTCGCTGGATGCCCAGTTACCCACTATTGAGGCCGTCCTGGTTGACCACGAAATTTCGCCGGCCCAGGCGCGTAACCTGGAAATTGAAGTGGGCTGCGAGGTGATGGATCGCACCATGGTCATCCTCGAAATCTTTCATCGCAATGCCCGCTCACGCGCCGCACGCGCCCAGGTAGAGATTGCCCGTCTTGGCTATATGGCGCCACGTTTGCGCGAGGCAGCGAAACTGGCTGGTCCACAAGGCCGTCAGCGCAGTGGGGCGGGTGGCCGCGGGGCAGGTGAGTCGCACACCGAGCTGGACAGGCGCAAGATTCGCGACCGCATTGCCGATCTGCAGCAGGAAATTATCGTGATGGATGGCGAGCGCAGGACACAACGCGCCCGCCGTCAGGAGCGCCAGACGATGGCGAGTGTCGCCCTGGTCGGTTATACCAACGCCGGTAAATCTACCTTGATGCGCGCACTCACTGGCAGCGAGGTGCTGGTGGCGAATAAGCTTTTCGCCACACTGGACACCACGGTGCGGGCCCTGTACCCCGAGAGTGTGCCACGCGTGCTGGTCAGTGATACGGTCGGCTTTATCAAGAACCTGCCGCATGGCCTGGTCGCCTCTTTCAAGTCCACGCTGGATGAGGCGCTGGATGCGTCATTGCTGCTGCATGTGATTGATGCAAGCGATCCCGGCTTTGAGCGCCAGCTTGAAGTGACAGATAAAGTACTGGAAGAAATCGAAGCGGACGATGTGCCGCGTATCAGGGTGTTTAACAAGATAGACTATGTTGGCGATGCCACGGCGCAAGCCGAGTGCGAGGCTGCCCTGCGCCTGAAATACCCGGATTGCATAGTGATGAGTGCCCGCCGCCCGGATGAAGTGGCGGCGCTCCGCCAGAAGCTGGTCGACTTCTTCCAGCAGGACCTGGTTGAAGCCGAGATTTTTGTGCCCTGGTCAGCACAACAACTGCGCGGCAAAATTTACAGTACCTGTCAGGTAGTGAGAGAGCGCTCGGAGGATGACGGCACTTTTTTCACTGTGCGTGGCGAAGTCAACGATATCGATAGCCTGCGTGAACAGTTAACACAGTTAGAGTGATGACAGTCACTTCCGACCCTGAGCCAATTCAATAAACGCCTGCACATAATCAATCTGGGTATCGGTCTCGCGGATACCCAGGTAGATCTGTTTGGCGATGCCCTGTTTGCCTAGTTTCACCGGCGTCACATCAAACCTGCTTTGATATTCCTCCACCAGCCAGCGCGGTAAAGCGGCTACCCCACGGCCACTGGCCACCATTTGCAGCATGATGTCAGTGGTTTCAATCGGTTTATGCACGTGCGGGCTGATGCCCGCCGGTTGCAGAAACTGGTTATAGATATCCAGCCGGTCTATCTCGACCGGGTAGGTGATCAGCGTTTCGTTGCTTAACTGTTCAGGCACGACATAGGCCGATTTTGCCAATGGATGCTGATGATTCACCACTAGCACTTGTTCATAATCAAATACCGGTTGAAATACCAGGCCAGGTTTGTATAACGGGTCCGGCGTGACCAGCATATCGATCTCGTAGCCAAACAACGCGCCTATGCCACCAAACTGGAACTTCTGTTTTACGTCCACATCCACATCCGGCCAGTCGGCCAGGTAGGGTGACACTACTTTCAGCAACCACTGGTAGCAAGGATGGCATTCCATACCTATGCGTAAGGTGCCACGCTCTCCCTGGGCAAACTGGCGCAGGCGCTCTTCGGCCAGCGATAACTGTGGCAGCAAACGGTTGGCAACGGCCAGCATATATTGCCCGGCCTGGGTCAGGCGCAAACTGCGACCCTCGCGTAGCCAGATATCCGTGCCCAGTTGCTGCTCCAGTTTTTTGATGGAGTGGCTCAGAGCAGATTGCGTGAGAAATAATTTTTCAGCCGCTGCTGTCAGCGAGCCTTGCCGTTCAACCTCACGAATAATCGCCAAATGGATACGTTCAATCATCGTTTATGTATGAATAAAATTAATCGATAGTTGAAATAATACCATTTTACTTCATAGATTGTGTTTTCTAGAATGCGTGTTCTTAACGATTACAGGCGAGACAACCATGGTCACCACACACAATCTAGGATTTCCGCGCATAGGCGCAAAACGTGAACTGAAATTTGCCCTTGAGGCGTACTGGAAAGGGCAGTCTTCACTAGAGGCTTTAAAGCAGATCGGCAAAGATTTACGCCAGGGTAACTGGGCGTTGCAGGCTAGTTTGGATTTAGCGCCTGTAGGTGACTTTGCATTTTATGACCAGGTGCTGGACATGAGTTTTACCCTGGGTAATTTGCCAGCACGTGTGCAGGACTTTCATGGCGACCAACTGGATAATTACTTCCGTGTCGCGCGTGGCCGTTCCACAGCGTCTGGCGAAGAGCATGCACATTGCTGCGGCGGGGTTACTGCCGGGGAAATGACCAAGTGGTTTGATACCAACTACCACTATATCGTGCCTGAATTCACCGCTGAGACCCAATTCAAGCTGGATGCGACTCGTCTGCTCGAACAATTAGCCGAAGCTAAAGCGCAAAACGTCAAAGCGAAACCAGTGCTGGTTGGCCCTGTGACTTACCTGGCGATTGGTAAAGTCAAGGATGACTCAAACCGGCTAGCCTTGTTGCCACAATTGCTGCAAGTGTATACAGAGTTGCTGGAGACATTGGCCGCGCAAGATGTGGAATGGGTGCAGATTGACGAACCACTCCTGGTAACCGAGCTGGATGCGGAATGGCAGCATGCATTTAACCTAGCCTACCACCAGTTAAAGAGCTGCCGCGTCAAGTTGATGGTCGCCACTTACTTTGGCCAACTTGCCGATAACCAATACCTGGCCGCCAATTTGCCGGTGGCTGGCCTGCATATGGACGCCATCAACGCACGTAGTGAAGTCGTGTCTTTGATTGGCATGTTGCCTGCGCATAAAGTGCTTTCAGTCGGCGTCATCAATGGGCGCAATATCTGGAAAACGGATTTGAATGCCACACTGGACTGGATGGAACCGATTGCAGAACGCCTCGGTGACCGCTTGTGGTTGGCGCCTTCTTGTTCTTTGTTGCATGTCCCTGTGGATCTGGAGAGTGAGCAAAAGCTGGATAGCGAGATTAAATCCTGGCTGGCGTTTGCCACCCAGAAACTGCAAGAATTAAATATTCTGGCTACCGCCTTGAATCATGGTCGAGCCGCAGTCAAAGACCAGTTGGCAGACAATCAGGCCGCGATTGAAGCACGTCGCAGTTCACAACGCGTCCATCTTCCGCTGGTGAAAGCTGCGTTGCAAAAACTGACGCCACGATTAGGTCAGCGCAAGAGTGCTTATGCGCAACGTGCGGCCAAACAGGCGGCATTGCTCAAGCTGCCTAAATACCCGACCACCACCATTGGTTCTTTCCCGCAAACTGCTGAGATTCGTCATGCCCGCAGTGAGTTCAAGGCAGGGCGCCTGGATGAGGCTGGCTACAAAAAAGCCATGGAAGTTGAAATTGCCCGTAGCGTCAAAGAACAGGAAACCCTGGGGCTGGACGTATTGGTGCATGGCGAAGCCGAGCGCAATGACATGGTGGAATATTTCGGTGAGCAGCTGGATGGCTATGCGTTTAGCCAGTTCGGCTGGGTGCAGTCTTACGGTTCACGTTGTGTGAAACCACCTATTTTGTTTGGTGATATCAGTCGTCCTCAAGCGATGACCGTGGAATGGATCAAGTATGCCCAATCACTGACCAACAAACCGATGAAAGGCATGCTGACCGGCCCGGTGACGATACTGAACTGGTCATTTGTACGCGATGACCAGCCGCGTTCTGTCTCATGCTACCAGCTGGCATTGGCAATACGCCAGGAAGTGCTGGACCTGGAAAAAGCCGGCATCAGTGTGATCCAGATCGACGAAGCGGCTTTGCGGGAAGGGTTGCCATTGCGCAAGTCGCAATGGAATGAATACCTGCAATGGGCAGTGGAGTCATTTCGCATCACCGCCAATGGCGTCGCCGATGAAACACAGATTCATACCCATATGTGTTATTCGGAATTCAACGATATCATCCAATCGATTGCAGACATGGATGCCGATGTGATTACCATTGAAACCTCGCGTTCAGATATGGAGCTGTTGGATGCATTTGATGGCTTCAACTACCCGAACGAGATCGGGCCTGGCGTTTACGATATCCACTCACCGAATATCCCTAGCGAGGCACATATTGTGCAGTTGATGCAAAAGGCCGCCGAGCGTATACCTGCGGAGCGTTTATGGGTCAATCCGGATTGCGGCTTGAAAACACGCCAATGGGCGGAAGTGTTGCCGGCGCTGAAGAATATGGTGGCAGCGGCTAAAACGTTGCGGGCAAACGCTTAGTGAGTCTGTTTTAAGCGTATTTTTGGCTAAAAAGCGCTGATATCCGTAATAGATATCAGCGTTTTCTTTTTATAGCTGGTCATTAAACCTACCAGCGGCGGCTCAGCATAAAGTGCAGCACAATCGCCTCATTACGGATTTCCGAGTCGCCTAGCAATGCACTGTTGTATTTTACGCTGACCGGCAGCATCCACTCCACGCCACCGGTTGCAAGCCAGTTCTGGTCTATCTTGCGCGCGGCACCGAACGTCAGGTGATGCTCTAAAATGCCAGCCAGTAACGGGTTGGTAGTCTCACGTGGAATCGGGTTTTTGCCATAGTTGTGGCCCGCATAAATGGTCGTGCGGTCATCCCAGTTGTAAGCAACGCCGGTGGCGACCACCCACTGGTTTTTCCAGTCGGCAGGGTTGGTTGAACCATACACAGCAGGTGCTAAAGAATTGTTAGGGTTGGTGGCGCGTAATTTCACGTCATTGATCGCATCATCCCAGTTAAGCCAGTTTAGCTTGAATGAAAGCAGCCAGGCATCCGCCGGTTTGAACGCCAAACCGACAGCGACTTCACGAGGCAATGCGAAGCCTTTGACTGAGGCATCGGAATACTTCACCTTACCTAATCCTGCGCCGGTGAAATCAGCTACTAATGAGCCGCCAGTAAGTGGTAATTCAGTCTTTTCGCTATAAGCGGCAGCCAGGGTTAATGTTGGCGTGACACGATATTGCATGCCTAGCTTGAACCCTGTGCGTATCGCCGATGCATCTTCTAACTTATAGCCAATAAAGGGCGCAGCAGGGACTGAGGTATTGGCAAAAAAATCCTGCTCTATGCTTGCATAGACAAAGTTCAAGCTGGCCCCGATTGAAAGTTTCTCGTTCACTTCGCAGCCAATGCCGGGAATAACCTTAGCGATACCGAACAGTGATGATAAATCATCGCGATTGCCAAACGGGGTACGGATTTTATCGAATACACCACCGGCACCACCTTGTGCAAAGAAACCTACACCCGCCGTGCATGATGTGTCTTCAATCGGGCGCGCATAACCACCGCCGCCTAGAGGCGTGTAACGGTTAGAGGCATGTTCTTCGTTGCGGGGGTCTTTATGCACCAAGTCGGTGGTGCGCAGTATCGAGCCGAACATGTCCAGCAGCGGTGCCTTGATCTGCGTCAGCCCGGCCGGATTGGTATTCAGCGCGCTGGTGTCGCGTGCAACTGCTACATCAGCACCGGCCATCAGGCTGGATTCAGCACCAAAGCCGATCAGGTTGATGCCGTTGGTGGCATGTGCAGCACTGCCAGTGATAGCCAAAGTCAGGGCGGTTGCCAGGCGAATCGTGGAGAAATTGAAGTAAGTCATTGCGAGTGTGGTTTTCGTTAGTGGCTTATAGTTTTACATAAACAGGCAAAACAGTATCGCGATAATAGAGCGGCAATTGCACTGCATTTTTAACCTGGAAAAGAGTTTTCTAGCAGGTTCATTTTGCCGATTTTGTCACTGATAGCATAGTCTCATATTGTTGGCGATCACCACTTACAAGACTTGCGTTTTTATCGCCTATTCCTGTTTTAAGCACCCTGATTAAAAATGTTTCAGCTTTGTAACATTCAATGCGTAATTCAATCAAAAATGCAATGCATTTTCTCAAAATTTTATTAAAAAAATTCTTAAAACATATTCTTTAATAGAAACAATACCTTGTATATGAAAGCTAGACTTTACAACTATATCTTGTGTTTTGTCTGATTGAAAAGCCATAGATATTGTTTTATAGTCGCATCCATACGGTTTGCAGGAGAAACACTTCTTCTGCATTTAAAAGGGAATCTGGTGCGTGAAACACTGCACGGTATTCATCAAGCCAGGGCTGCCCCCGCAACTGTGATCAGCGAGTTGTTTGCGAACACTTTAAGCCACTGAAGTAATTCGGGAAGGCGACAGCAAATAATCATGACCTGAGAGCCAGGAGACCGACCGTCAGTTTTTTTACTTGTTAACGTTTGAGGCGGGGTGTCCTCGGCAGTTGCAGTGCATTTATCATGATATCGGGTGTTGCCCGGTGTGCAATGTTTGCGTTTGCGTCTTCTATAGTCCCCGCTGCCAGAATTGGGAGCCATCAATGTCACAATACGAATCCATGCAGGCCACAAAAAGAGATGGTCGCAAGGAACCTATCAATCTCGACAAAATCCACCGCGTGATTGATTGGGCAGCACAAGGCCTGAATAATGTGTCGGTGTCGCAGGTAGAGTTGCGCTCCCATATCCAGTTCTATGATGGCATCCGCACTGATGCCATTCATGAGACCATCATCAAATCCGCGGCGGACCTGATTTCTGAAGAAACACCGGATTACCAGTACCTGGCAGCCCGCCTGTCGATTTTCCACTTGCGCAAGATCGCCTATGGCCAGTTTGAGCCACCGCACCTGTTTGACCATGTGACCGGCCTGACCGAGCTCGGCAAATATGACCAGCACTTGTTGCGTGATTACAGCCGTGAAGAATTCGATGTGCTCAATGGCTATATCGACCACTGGCGTGACCTGAATTTCTCTTACGCGGCGGTCAAGCAGCTAGAAGGTAAATACCTGGTACAAAACCGCGTCACCAAGAAAATCTACGAGAGCCCGCAGTTCCTGTACATCCTGGTGGCCATGTGCCTGTTTGCCAACTACAAAGGCCAGGCGCGTCTGGACCTGATCAAGCGTTTTTACGACGCTGTTTCCACGTTCAAGATTTCTCTGCCTACGCCTATCATGTCCGGCGTGCGTACGCCTACCCGCCAGTTCAGCTCTTGTGTGCTGATAGAGTGTGATGACAGCCTGGATAGCATCAACGCCACTTCCAGCGCCATCGTGAAATACGTCTCGCAACGTGCGGGTATCGGCGTCAACGCTGGCCGCATCCGTGCGCTGGGTAGTGAAATCCGTGGCGGCGAAGCGCAACATACCGGTTGCCTGCCGTTCTACAAACTGTTCCAGTCTGCGGTGAAATCCTGCTCGCAGGGCGGTGTGCGTGGTGGTGCGGCGACCTTGTTCTACCCGCTGTGGCACCTGGAAGTGGAGTCATTGCTGGTGTTGAAAAACAACCGTGGTGTGGAAGAAAACCGCGTTCGTCACCTCGACTACGGCGTACAGATCAACCGCCTGATGTACCAGCGCCTGATCAAGAGCCAGAACATTACCCTGTTCTCGCCACATGATATCCCGGGTTTGTACGATGCCTTCTTTGCCGACCAGGATGAGTTCGAACGCCTGTATACGCAATACGAAAACGATGACAGCATCCGCAAGCGGACTATCCCGGCGGTGGAGTTGTTCTCGCTGATGATGCAGGAACGCGCCGGTACCGGCCGTATCTACATCCAGAACGTAGACCACTGCAACACGCACAGCCCGTTTGACCCGGCTGTCGCGCCAGTGCGCCAGTCCAACCTGTGTATGGAAATCGCGCTGCCAACCAAGGCATTGAATGACATCAATGATGAAGAAGGCGAAATCGCACTGTGCACCCTGTCTGCCTTCAACCTCGGTGCGCTGGAATCACTGGATGAGCTGGAAGGCCTGTCTGACCTGGTGGTGCGTGCGCTGGATGCCTTGCTGGAATACCAGGATTACCCGGTCAAAGCTGCCTCCAACGCGACCGACAAGCGCCGCTCACTGGGTGTGGGTGTGATCAACTATGCGTATTATCTGGCGAAAAACGGTACCAGCTATACCGACGATGCAGCGCTGGGCCTGACCCACCGTACGTTTGAGGCGATCCAGTATTACCTGTTGAAAGCTTCGGTACAGTTGTCACGTGAATTCGGTCCATGCCAGGCGTTTAACGAAACCACTTACGCCAAGGGCATTCTGCCGATTGATACCTATAAAAAGGATCTGGATAGCGTGACGACGGAACCTTTGCTGCTGGACTGGGAAAGCCTGCGCAAAGAGATCCAGAAAGATGGCTTGCGTAACTCCACCCTGACCGCGCTGATGCCATCAGAAACTTCCAGCCAGATCGCCAACGCGACTAACGGTATTGAGCCACCGCGCGGTCTGGTCACCGTCAAGCAATCCAAAGACGGTATCCTGCGCCAGGTCGTGCCGGAGATCGACCGCCTGCGTGACCAGTACCAGTTGCTGTGGAAAATGCCGAACAATGATGGCTACCTCAAGCTGGTGGGCATCATGCAGAAGTTTGTTGACCAGTCGATTTCTGCCAACACCAACTACGACCCGACCCGCTTTGAAGGTGGCCGTGTCCCGATGAAGCAGTTGCTGAAAGACTTGCTGCAAGTGTACAAACTGGGCATCAAAACGCTGTACTACCATAACACGCGTGACGGAGCCACCGAAGGCGGCACCGAGGCGGAGGATGATGGTTGTGCCGGTGGTGCCTGCAAAATCTAAATAATAAGTGGCTGCGCCGGCGAATTGCGGCGTTGCGCGGTACTCACAACCTCGCCGTACTATTTGTACTGTCTCGGTTGTTGCGTTCCGGGCGCCTTGCACTTCATCCGGCTCGCTCACTTATTTGGTATGTCTTGCAGTGAAGTAGTAAATACATTTTAAAAAGCAGTTTGAGTCTTGAAACTTAAACATTAGGAACACGGCCATGGCCTACAGCATCTTTACCAAAACAGACAACGATCAACTCAAAGAACCCATGTTCTTCGGTCAGCCCGTCAACGTGGCGCGTTATGACCAGCAGAAATATCCGGTATTCGAGCGGCTGATCGAGAAGCAGCTTTCTTTCTTCTGGCGTCCGGAAGAGGTGGATGTGTCGCAGGACCGTTCTGATTACCAGAACCTGCCCGAGCATGAAAAGCACATTTTCCTCAGCAACCTGAAGTACCAGACGCTGCTGGATTCCATCCAGGGTCGCAGCCCCAACGTGGCTTTGCTGCCGCTGGTGTCACTGCCGGAGCTGGAAACCTGGATCGAGACCTGGGCGTTTTCCGAGACTATCCACTCGCGCTCATACACCCATATCATCCGCAACATCGTCAATGATCCTTCCATCATTTTTGATGACATCGTTCGCAACGACAACATCACTGCCCGTGCATCGGATATCGCGCATTATTACGATGAGCTGATCCAGCAGACCATGTTGTATTCGCAGCTGGGTGAGGGCGATCACGTCATCAATGGCGAGAAAAAAGTCGTCAATCGCCGCGAGCTGAAAAAGTTGTTGTACCGCTGCCTGATGAACGTGAACATTCTCGAAGCGATCCGTTTCTATGTCAGCTTTGCCTGCTCATTCGCCTTTGCCGAGCGCAAGGTGATGGAAGGCAACGCCAAGATCATCCGCCTGATTGCACGTGACGAAGCCCTGCACCTCACCGGCACCCAGCATATGCTCAACATCATGCGTTCCGGTCAGGACGATGCCGAGTTCGCCGAGATCGCCGCCGAGTTGCACCAGGAATGTTTCGAGATGTTTAAAACTGCCGCCGAGCAGGAAAAACAATGGGCAGAATACCTGTTTAAAGATGGCTCCATGATAGGCCTCAACAAAGACATCCTCTGCCAGTATGTCGAATACATCACCAACACCCGCATGGCCTCGGTAGGCCTGCCACCGGCTTTCCCAAACGCCAAAAGCAACCCGATTCCATGGATCAACACCTGGCTGGCGTCAGACACCGTGCAAGTCGCCCCGCAAGAGGTGGAATTAAGTTCTTACCTGATTGGTCAGATTGATTCGGAGATGTCGGCAGATGATCTCAACGACTTTGAACTCTAATAAGTGGCTGCGCGGGTAAATTGCGGCGTTGCACTGATCCCTCGCGCACTTATTCAAATTGACTTTTTAATTGAACACCACCCCACGTGAGCGTTGTACAAAGCCAGCACATCCGCTTTAACCTTATCCCGCAGGAAACCCTGCTCGAAGGCCTTGAGCGCACCGGGCACGAAGTAGAGTATCAATGCCGGAGCGGTTATTGCGGCGGGTGCCGCGTGCGTTTGCTGGCGGGGGAAGTGGAATACCTTGAACAACCGCTGGCATTTATCGGTGCCGACGAAATCCTGCCTTGTTGCTGCGTACCCAAATCAGATATCCGCGTCGATTGCGAGCTCAGGCTCGACGTGCAAAAAGCCCAGATGCAAAACGATATGTTCCCTGCGCAACAATCCCTGTTTGATGAGCCTATGCTCACCCCCAAACATGCGCCAGTGAAAAAGCCAGCGAGAAAAAGGGCAGCCAAAAACAATACACGGGCAAACAACCTGTCATTGTTCTAATTTGCAAAGTACCAATAAAAAAGGCGCCTGTATCAACAAGCGCCTTTAGAGTCGGCAATCAGGGCTGGTTCTTAACGCCAGCCTGTCCTCCCCATGTTAGGGGCGTACCCACTGCATTTTTATATGTGGTGTACGTGCTTTCGAATCTTTCTTTACAACAATATCGCAACTGATAATTTCACAGCGCCAGTACATCTGGCGGATTTTCTCATCTGCTTCGGTGCGAGACTTGCCAAACACCTGCAAATTCTCAACCAGCACCCCATTCGCACTGCGTATGGTGTACAAATACTTTCCTGATATGTCCATCATTAAATAAACACCCCGAGTATTGATCGGTGTAAAACACCGTAATTTTTCTGATGTTTGCTACATTAACAGACAATTTTGTGTATGTATACACTGTAAAGATACTGTTTTGCTAGTCAATTCAATGCTTTAAGGGGTGTTTTGCATAAATTAACTTCGATTTCAGCGCTAACTGATGTTATAAAATCGTTTACAGTTAATTGGGGTTGCAAAAATGTGGGCGCTTCACTATAAAAATTCAAATAGTTTTGAGTGACGGACTGTTAATTCGCCGCTTAAAAAATTGCAAATTTTGATTTGACGATAAAAATGTGGGTTGATGCAAGGAATTGAGAATGAGTTTGCATAAGTCGATTAAATACATATTAGATAACTACAAATCAGCAAAAGAAAACGATGATTTTGCAGAACATGCTGTTGCTGAATTTGTAAGGCATGACTTTGTTTCAAATGTGCAAGCCTGTGTACCTAATAGTGATCAATATGTTTTCAAAGGTAGTGCAGGGCAGGGAGTGTGGGTGTTGGGACCTTGGCTAGGAATTTTTAATCCAATAGTCACAGATAGTGCTTCAAAAGGATATTACGTATGCTACTTATTTAGTGAGGATACAGAACGTGTTTATTTAAGCCTTAATCAAGCAATGACAGAGGCTAAGAAATTGTATAGAGCGGATGCTGCTACAGCATTAAAAGCTAGAGCAAAAAATTTTAGAGCAATACTCGGTGGCGGACTAAATAATTTAAATTTTAAAGAAATTGATTTAAAACCATCAAATAAACGAAACAATACATACTATTATCAAGCTGGAAATATATTGGCGAAGGAGTACCGAAAAAATAACCTACCTTCAGATGCTCAGCTAATAGAGGATTTACGAGCTGCTTTAGCACTTTATGAAAAATTAATCATTTCTGAGGCTGCTATTGAGGTTAAACAGTTCATTGATGGAGATGAGCCTGGAAATACTTTAATCGAGGATGCTACAAAACTTAGAATTCATAAACGTATTGAACGAAACCCCAAATTAGTAAAACAAGCAAAGCAAATTCATGGATTTGTTTGTCAAGCTTGTGGATTTAATTTTGAGTCGGTGTATGGGGATATAGGTAAAGGTTATATTGAGGCGCACCATTTGGAACCGATTTCTAAATTAAAAGGAACTAAGGTTTCACGGGATCCGAAGAAAGACTTTGCTGTACTTTGTTCTAATTGTCACAGAATGATTCACAAAAGCGATTTTGTTGGCGATGTTGGTTCTTTCAAAAAAATATTGAAGGGGGAGCTATGAGCATTCAAGATTTTGATTGGGTACCATTTTTTGAGCAGATGGCATTGAAACTACTTGCTTTTGAAAACAAGCAGATGGCTTTGATACAGTTCTTAAAAGATGCAAATGTGAACGGGCTCGATGATAAAGAAAAGAATGGTCGTAAAACACCTCTGAAAGAAATCGATCCTTTTACATTCGTAGGACTTATATGTAAGCATAGCTCGGAAGACAGCTTAAAAAGAATACTAAAAGTTCTAAAAGAGAAACTTAACATAAGGGCTAAAGTTCAAGCCTCCTTTCATGGAATTCCAATTGCTAATGGTCAACAGACATGGTTATTTTCATACAAAGCCGAAAGAAAAAATGATGATGTAAAGAAGTTGTGGACGTTGTTTAAACAATCAATGAAAGGTTTAGATTCGATTGAGCCTGAGACATTTCTTGATGCCATAGACGTAAAATGCTCAGGAACAGCTAAGCTTACTCAAGCTTTGTTTAGAGCTAGACCATCAATTTTCTTACCAGTTGATAGCCAAACGAGTCGTTACCTAGCCAGGCGAGGATTACGATATAAATTCTATAATTTGAAAGAATATCTTGAGGTAATTGAAAGTCTAAGTAGCATAACCACTAAAGACTTTTTTAGAGTTTCATACGAAGCATACTTAGAGAATAAAGAAATTACCGATATTGAAAGCTTCAATATAAGTAATATTAAGCAAGCGTCAAAAAGCAGTAATACATTTAATGATAAGCCCGGGCCTGAAAAAAAGCCGATTTTGAAAGCAAGGACTACCATATATAAATATGCTAGGAATTCAGGGAAATCAGCACATGCAATAAGAAAAGCTGATTTTAAATGTGAATTAGATCCCCACCATAAAACTTTTAATTCTAAAGCTGCTAATAAACCATATGTAGAGGCACATCACTTAATTCCATTAGGGGCGCACTATGAATTTGAGAATAATTTAGACGTTGTCGATAATATCGTATCTCTTTGCCCCAATTGCCATAGGTTATTACATCACTCAATAAAGGAAGAGAAGCAGGAAAAGATACGAATTTTGTTTGAAAAAAGAAGGGTCGCACTAGAAAGCAAAGGATTAGCTATAACCTTCAGAAGCTTATTTAAATATTATGGTGATGACTTATTCGATGACCTTTGAATTTTGATAATAAGCATTCTGCTTCAGAGGTTCGTGATTTATTCTGGATATCAAAATACTTTTCATTCATATAGAAATGGGTAATTTGAAATGAATTTTATTGATTTACTTAAAAACGAGTATCTATCAGTTGTATTCGGTGGCTTGAGTGGATTGCTTGTTTCGTGGCTGAGTCATAAAGTTATAAATAAGCGAGGGGTGTTTAGATACTATTTAACTAATAATCGAATAGGAATTTCTGCTCAAGATTCTGTTTTTGGGAATGTGGAAATTAGATGGAACGATGTACCTAATAGGAATTTATTTATATCTACGATTGAGTTGAAGAATGAGAGTCTTATTGATTACGAAAATATCATAATTAATACATACACAAATAATACAAAACTTCTAACTGAAGCAACTCATGTTTTAGACTCACCAAATATATTGAATTTAACTCAAGCGTACAAAGACAAAATTACCGTACCAACTGGAGAGGAGCCCAGTGAAGCTCAGAAAAATATTTTTCATGGTCAACGAGAATATAATTTGCCGGTTTTTAATCGAGGCCAGGTAGTAAAGTTCGAGTATCTGAATTCAGCGGTTACTGAAGAGGAGCCTGCAATTTGGCTGTCAGCAACTGTAAAAGGAGTTAAGGTAATATTTCAACCTCCACAAGTGATTGTATTTGACGTACCAAGGAATAAAGCTGCCATTTATGGTGCTGTAATAGGGCTGATTGCACTTATACCTCTTACGCGCTATACAAATACAGCATGGATTATTGGATTGATTGCGCTTATCTATGGATATTTTGTAATAGTCCCAGGTGCATATTTTATAAAAAGTGTACGAAAAATTAGAGACATAGTAGGTGGGTAGCAAAAGCTTATTTTAATGAAATCTGAACTATCTTATTCAACCTTTCATCCACGTAACTTACACCTCGCCGGCTATGATTTTTCTGTGTTGGTGCAAGCACACCCAACACTCTCTCAATACGTCCGCCCAAATGCTTATGGCGATGACTCGATAGACTTTGCAAACCCGCAAGCAGTGAAAGCTTTAAATCACGCTTTGCTTAAGCACTATTACGACGTGGTGGTGTGGGATATTCCAAAGAATTACTTATGTCCGCCTATCCCAGGGCGGGCGGATTATGTGCATTATCTGGCGGATTTATTGGCAGAGAGCATTCCAGATTTAAACCATGAAAAAGTGCGTTTGCTGGATATTGGCACCGGTGCGAATCTGGTTTATCCCTTAATTGCTGCAAATGCTTATGGCTGGCAATGTGTGGGTGTGGATATTGATAATAAGGCCTTGCGTAATGCGCAGCAGATTATTGAGGCGAATGGGTTGCAACAGCAGATTAGTGTGCGTCAGCAACCTAAGCCGGAGTCTATCTTCAGCGGTGTGATTTTGCCGGGCGAGCAGTTTACGCTCACTTTATGTAACCCGCCTTTTCATGCATCCGCCGCTGAAGCGTTGGCGGGTACGCAGCGCAAATGGCGCGGATTGGGTAAAAAGCCGCCACAGGCTCTGAATTTTGGCGGGCAGTCTAATGAGCTGTTTTGTGCGGGTGGTGAGGGGGCGTTTTTAACCACCATGATCAGCGAGAGCAGGCAGTTTGCCCGGCAGTGTGGGTGGTTTACCACGCTGGTCTCCAAAGCGTCTAATTTGCCGTTGGTGTACCGCGAAATCAAAAAGGCGCAGGCGGTGACAGTGAAAACGGTGGAGATGGCACAAGGGCAGAAACAAACCCGGTTTGTGGCATGGACGTTTCAGCCTGAATTATCTAAAAAGCGCATTTAATCAGCAGCTTGCAAATAATCTTTAGGCGGCTTAAGCGTTGTGAGGGATAATAGCGCCCTTATCTTTTTGCAGCAGTCGGAGTTTCCCCATGGAAGTCAAAGTCAACTTTCTCGATAAGTTACGTCTTGAGGCCAAGTTTGATGACTTCACGGTGATTGCCGACCAGCCTATCCGTTATAAAGGCGATGGCTCGGCGCCTGGGCCGTTCGATTACTTTCTGGCTTCATCCGCCTTATGTGCGGCTTATTTTGTGAAGCTGTATTGCAGCACGCGCAATATCCCCACTGACAATATCCGCCTGTCGCACAACAATATCGTGGACCCGGAAAACCGCTACAAGCAGATTTTCAAAATTCAGATCGAGTTGCCGACCGATATCTCTGAAAAAGACCGTATTGGTATTTTGCGTTCGATTGACCGCTGTACAGTGAAAAAAGTGGTGCAGGCAGGGCCGGATTTCATCATTGAAGAAGTGGCTAGCCTGGATGCCGATGCGCAGGCGTTGCTGACTGTAAACACCGCAGCAGACTCACAGACGTATATCACCGGCAAAGACTTGCCGCTGGAGCAGACCATCGCCAATATGACCAGCGTGCTGGCCGGGCTGGGCATCAAGATCGAGATCGCTTCGTGGCGGAATATTGTGCCTAATGTATGGTCGCTGCATATCCGCGATGCGCATTCGCCGATGTGCTTTACCAACGGCAAAGGTTCTACCAAGGAAAGCGCGCTGGCGTCGGCGCTGGGCGAGTATATCGAGCGGCTGAGTAACAACCATTTTTATGCAGGCTCGTACTGGGGCGAAGAGATCGCCAATGCAGAATTTGTGCATTACCCGAACGAGCGCTGGTTCAAGCCAGGCCGTAAGGACGCACTGCCGAAAGAGATACTAGATGAATACACGCTGGAGATTTACAACCCGGATGGCGAGCTGCGCGGCTCGCACCTGATAGATACCAATTCCGGCAATGCCGCGCGCGGTATCTGTTCGCTGCCGTTTGTGCGGCAATCTGATGGCGAGACGGTGTACTTCCCGACCAACCTGGTGGAAAACCTGTTTGTCAGCAATGGCATGAGTGCGGGCAATACGCTGGTGGAAGCGCAGGTGCAATGTTTATCTGAGATTTTTGAGCGTGCAGTCAAACGCGAAATCATTGAAGGCGAAATCGCCTTGCCGGATGTGCCGCAGGAAGTACTGGCAAAATACCCTGGCGTGGTGGCGGGGATCAAAGGGCTGGAAGAGCAGGGTTTCCCGGTATTAGTCAAAGATGCCTCATTGGGCGGTGAATATCCGGTCATGTGTGTGACTTTGATGAACCCGCGCACCGGCGGCGTGTTTGCCTCGTTTGGCGCGCACCCGACCATGGAAGTCGCGCTGGAACGCAGCCTGACCGAATTGCTGCAAGGCCGCAGTTTTGAAGGCCTCAATGATTTGCCGCAACCTACCTTTGCCAGCGAAGCGGTGACCGAGCCGAACAACTTTGTTGAACACTTTATTGACTCCAGCGGTATTGTGTCGTGGCGTTTCTTCAGTGCCAAAGCGGATTACGAATTCGTGGAGTGGGATTTCTCAGGTGAGGGCGATGATGCCAATGCTGAAGAAGCCGCGACCATGTTTGGCATGCTGGCCGAGATGGGTAAAGAAGCTTACGTTGCCGTGTATGACCAGCTGGGCGCTACTGCATGCCGTATATTGGTACCGGGTTATTCGGAAATTTACCCGGTAGAAGACCTGGTGTGGGATAACACCAACAAGTCTCTGTTGTTCCGCGAAGATATCCTGAACCTGCATACTCTGGATGACGCCAGCCTGGAAGCATTGCTGGACCGCCTGGAGAATAACGAGCTGGATGATTACGGCGATATCGGCACCCTGATCGGGATTCAGTTTGATGAGAATACTGACTGGGGCCAGCTCACCGTGCTGGAATTAAAGTTATTGATCAACCTGGCCTTGCAGCAATTTGAAGAGGCGCAAGAGCTGGTTGGCGCCTTTTTGCAGTACAACGACAACACGCTGGAACGCGGCTTGTTCTACCAGGCCTTGAATGTGGTGCTGGAAGTGATGCTGGATGATGAGCTGGAGCTGGCCGATTATGAAACCAATTTCCGCCGTATGTTTGGCGATGCGCGCATGGATGCTGTGATCGGTTCAGTCAATGGCAGCGTGCGCTTCTATGGCTTAACGCCAACCAGCATGAAGCTGGAAGGGTTCGACAGGCATCAGCGCCTGATTGATAGCTACAGGAAGCTGCATGGGGCGCGGGCCAAGGCTGCTTAGATGATTTGCTACTTGATTTAACAGGCCGCGAAAGCTGAAATATATTGCAATCATTAGAAAACGTTGAATAGGGCGTATAATAGCCTCACCCTGTGACCTTCCAATCATCACAGCGGCCTAGCAAACCTCTATAAATATAATCTTCGTTTGTCCAGATTGGTGTTGCGATTCGCAACAGACCAGCGCCCAATAATTTGTTGTGTGGCCTTTTCATGTGCGCCACACACGCTCTATAAGTGAATTACTTTGTCCATAGAAAACAATACCCCTGCAAACGTGACGTTTGCTGATTTAAATTTATGCGAGCCGGTGCAACGTGCGATTGCCGATGCCGGCTATACCATCCCTACGCCTATACAGGCACAGGCGATCCCTTATGTATTACGCGGTGGTGATCTGCTGGCTGGTGCACAAACCGGTACCGGCAAAACGGCTGGTTTTACGTTACCGATTTTGCATCGCCTGACTGAACATCCTTTAAACACACCTGCCGGAAAACCACGTTGCCTGATTCTTTCACCGACGCGCGAGCTGGCGGCGCAAATTGGTGAGTCTGTCACTACTTACGGCAAATATCTGCCACTGAAAAGCATGGTGGTGTTTGGCGGTGTGGGCGTGAATCCGCAAATCAACCGCTTGCGCAAACCGGTGGATATCCTGGTGGCAACCCCTGGACGTTTGCTGGACCTGGTGCAACAGAAAGCACTGGATTTATCCGGCATCGAAATCCTAGTGCTGGATGAAGCCGACCGTATGCTGGACATGGGCTTTATCCATGACATTAAAAAAGTGCTGGCTTTGCTGCCGAAGAAACGCCAGAGCCTGCTGTTCTCGGCCACCTTCTCGGACGACATCAAGAAATTGGCGGATAACTTGCTGAATACGCCTGACCTGGTGGAAGTGGCACGTCGCAATGCGTCGAACGCGCTGATTGAACAGAGTGTGCACATGGTGCCGCAAGCGCATAAACGCGCCATGGTCAGCCACCTGATCAAACAGCACCAGTGGACGCAGGTGTTGATTTTTACCCGCACCAAACATGGTGCCAACCGCCTGGCTGAGAAACTGGTGAAAGATGGCATACCCGCCATGGCGATTCACGGCAACAAGAGCCAGAATGCGCGCACCGCGGCATTGGCCGAGTTTAAAGCAGGCACGATTCCGGCGCTGGTGGCGACCGATATTGCTGCACGCGGGCTGGACATTGACCAGTTGCCGCAAGTGGTCAACTTTGAGTTACCGAATGTGCCGGAAGATTATGTACACCGCATTGGCCGCACCGGGCGTGCAGGCAGTAGCGGCGCGGCGATTTCACTGGTAGATCGCGAAGAGCTCGGCATGTTGAAAGACATTGAGAAGTTGATTAAACGTGAAATCCCACGTGTGGCGGTGGAAGGCTTTGTTGCGCCGGAAAAAGGCAGTGAAGAGCCGGATCGCCCGCCACGCGGACAGAATCCGCGCGGGCAAAATAACGGTCGTTCCAAACAAGGGCAGCCACAGAAATCCGCTGGCAATGCGAATAACCAGAAATCTCCTCAACAGCGCCAGTCACAGCCTAATGGCCAGCGTGCGGCGCAGGTGGATGGCAACAGGCCTGCGCAGGGTAATGCTGGTCAGCGCAATGGCAACCAGGCGAATAAGCCTGCACAACATCGCCAGGGCGCTAATGCTCAGGGTGGTAACCAGGGCGCTGGTCAATCACAAGGCAATAGACCTCAAGGGGCAAATAGGTCTCAAAATGGCAATAAGCCACAAGGTGCGTTGTTTACACCTAAGCCAGGAGCTAACGCTAACAGGCAAACCCCGAAAGCGCGTTAATGCAGATTTGGGTGGATGCTGACGCGTGCCCGGTGGTGATTAAGGAAATCCTGTTCCGCGCCGCCGACCGCGCAAAAATCTCCACCATTTTTGTTGCCAATAAATTGCTGCGGGTGCCACCATCGCCTTATTTGCGGGCGATGCAAGTGGCGAAAGGCTTTGATGTTGCCGACAACGTGATTGTCGCGGCACTGGAAGCCGGGGATTTGGTGATTACGGCTGACATCCCCTTTGCTGCGCAAGTGATTGAAAAGGGCGGTCACGCACTGAACCCGCGCGGGGAGTTTTATTCGCGTGAAAACATCAAGGAATGTTTATCCATGCGCGATTTTATGGAGTCATTGCGCGCCAGTGGGGTGGAAACCTCAGGCCCGAGTGCCATGCAATCTTCCGATCGCCACGCGTTCGCCAAACAGCTGGACCAGTTTCTGGCGCGGCTTCCGCGTTAGACTTCTTCTAAACCCACCTGTGACATATCCCTGATGGTGATTGGCCTGGCCCGGTAAAAGCCTTGTGAGTAGTCACAGGCCATTTCTTTCAGCAGATTCTCCTGCGCCAGCGTTTCTACCCCTTCTGCTATCAGCCTGATATTGAGTTGTTTCCCCATATAAATAATGGTTTTGCACAAGGCCAGGTCGTTGGCATTTTCCGTGATGTTGCTGATAAATGATCTATCAATCTTCACGTAATCAATCTTGAACTTGTTTAGGTAAGCCAGTGATGAGTAGCCGGTGCCAAAATCATCCAGTGCCAGCCGGATACCGTGATCATTGATCTTGCTCAGGTTATCCAGCACATGGTTGGAAGGTTCCAATAACAGGCCTTCGGTGATTTCAAAACAAAAATGTGCGCCAGGGATATTGCGGCTGGTGATATTGGCGATAAATTGATGTATGGATTCTGACTGTGCAAATTGAATGGGTGACAGATTGATGCAGATTTCGATGTCGCCAAAGTGTTGAGTCAGGGTTGTGAAATCACTAAGCACCTGCTGGAACACCCATTCGCCAAGCTCGATAATACTGCCGTTTTCTTCGGCGATGCCGATAAATACGTTGGGCGGTACGGTGCCGAATTCGGGGTGGTACCAGCGCAGTAATGCTTCAACTTTTTCGCAGCGCTGGTTATGCAGGTTAAAGATCGGCTGGTATTGCAGGTAGAGCTGGTGTCGTTCCACCGCATGGCGCAACTCGTTGCCTAGCTGGGTGCGTTTGGTAAACACCTCATGCATGTTTTCATTAAACAGGATGAATTTATTCTTGCCTGTCCTTTTTGCCTGATACATGGCCTCATCGGCAAACATGATCAGTTCTTCCACATTGCGGCTGTTATCCGGGAACAGCGAGGCGCCCATGCTGATGGAGACCAGGAATGACTTTTGCTGAACCTTGAACGGTGCCTCCATGAGCTCGATCAGCCTTGCGCAGAAAGTATTCAACGCCTGATGATCAGAGTTTTCCTGCATCAGGATCAAAAACTCATCACCACCAAAGCGGGCAATGATGTTGGGCGGCGCAATAATGGACTTGAGGCGGTCTGCCACCTTGATCAGCACTTCATCGCCGATGGCATGGCCGGCGGTATCGTTGATTTCCTTGAAATTATCCAGGTCGATAATGATAACGCCAATTTTAGCCAGGCTGATTTCAGACTGGTTTAAAGCCTCTGACAGCTTGGTTTTCAGGAGGTAACGGTTAGGCAACTCTGTCAGGAAATCGTGATTGGCCTGAAAGCGGATTTTCTCTTCGGCTTCCATCGCCTGTTTTTTGCTCGATTTATACAACTTGATCAGCTGGAACAACAGCACGATCGCAAAAAACGAGATGGTCGCGATCAGGTATTGGATAAACGGATTCTCGGGCTTCTTTTGCCAGGTATCCAGTATATCGGGCGGATTGGTGCCGATCTGCAATACCGCTTTATTGAGGATGCTTCGCAGCAACGGGTGTTCGTCGCTGACCGCCATAAACACTTTGCTGGTGATGGGCGTGGTGCCGCCTTTACTGATGGATTTTATTTTGTGGTAATCAATGTGGTAGTCCAGCACCAGTTCGTTGCCGATATAAGCATCTACCGCATGCGCATCCAGTTGCTCAAAGGCATCGTCAGCGATGTCGAATAATTTGAGGTCTATATCCGGGACTGCTGCTTTCAGTTCCTGCCCGACCAGCCCGCTTTTAAATACCGCCACTTTTTTTTGCGAGAGCTGGTTGAGGTTGGTTTGGCCTGGATTGAACCCGCTGTTAGCGGCAACATAAATGGCATTGGTGACATCCAGGTAAGGTGTGGCAACCAGGTGGAAACCCTGTGACAGGCGTTTGTTGCGAATGCCGGTGATCACCTCGGCTTCATTGCCATTGATATTGGGATGGTAGTCAACAATGGTAAACGTCAAGCCCGTAAGCAGGCTGATTTGGTGCAGGTAATCAACCGAAATGCCAGCGTGCTTTTGATTCTCCAGTTGAAACTCAATCGGCATCCAGCCACTCTTGACGGCAACCCTGATGCTGGGGTGCTCTTTGATCCATGCTTTTTCCTGCACTGAGAGTGGAAGAGGGGTAAGCAGGGTGACTTCAGGAAGATGGTTAGGCAGCACTTCTTCAGCGAAAGCCAACATGGAGACAAATGTACCAATGACTAATGCCAACTGTTTAAGCCTGCGTAAACGAGATGCGATTAAGCGGTCTGATCCCATATTCTTTTAAGTCCTTGGCATTGCGGTGATTTCAATCAGGCTGTGTTGATGTCAATGCCTAAAGAGAATGGATAAGCGCATGGGTTGTTTGTATATTGATCATTATATTTATTTTTATCTGAGAACGACCATATTTCACTGCACTCTTTTTAAGTTGCAAATATGAATTGAGCGTATGGATAAAAACCATTTGATGAAGAAGACGTTGGTTTTATAAACGCAGGTTGAGTCCGTGCGATTCTTCCTACAGTAAATTCAGAAGAAAAGGCATAGTACGTTTGCAGGTAAGTCCGCATGATTGAGCCTAATAAAACAAAGTCATTCGATAGGCGGATGACTGAATTTAAAATTGCTACTTACCAGGAGATTTACCATGAGAACCGTATCAGATGCGCCATCAAAAAAAGCTACCCCAGTGACTACCGTTAAGCACGACGTGATTGTGCTGCTGAAAAATGACCATGACGAGGTCAAAAAAATGTTCAAGCAGTTTGATAAGCTTGCTGAAAAAGGTGATACCAAAGGTAAGGTCAGCATTGCCAATAAAATCTGTTTAGAACTGATTGCACATACCATTGCCGAAGAAGAAATTTTCTATCCTGGTGCTCGTGCCGCTACCGAAGATGACGCGATGATCAATGAAGGTATTGTTGAGCATGAAAGCGCCAAAGAGCTGATTGCTCAAATCCAGGAAATGGACCCTGAAGATGAAATGTACGATGCAAAAGTCACCGTGCTTGGTGAGTACATTAATCACCATGTGGATGAAGAAGAGGAAGAAATGTTTCCTGAGGTAAGGAAATCCAAGGAATTGGATTTACGTGGACTGGCAGTGACCTTTACCGCACGCAAGGAAGAAATACTGAGCAAATTGAATGGTGACAACGGTGAAATTAACGTCCAGGAATTGAAAACACTAGTTGGCGTGCCATCAAAACACTAATGCTTTTTGAGTAGGCAAACGCCTGCTTTTAGAGTTGTTTAGAAAAGACCCGGGAATTGTTTCCCGGGTCTTTTTCTTTGCATAGTCTATTAGTGTTAGAAAACGCGGAAAATCTATGATTGGTATAAATGATTAGCTTTGATGTAATACAGCACTTTTTCGGGTATTCCAGGGACGGACGCAACCTCTAGCTGGCCCAACGATTCTCGAATGCGCGTGGATGAAATATCCGGCGGGGTGACAGGCAAGTAACTGATAAAGCCGTGCGCATTCTCGGTAAATTGCTCTGCTGCATGAGCAATCTCCACCAGCCTGTTTTCGTGTTCGGTATGCAGCTGTAACTTTTGTTCAGCATCAGCTCTATGTACGACCAGTAAATGGCAGTAATCAAGTAGCTCCAGCCAGCGGTGCCAGGTGGGCAGTTTGAGGTAACTGTCTTGTCCCATGATCAGACACAGTGCTTGATCCGGCAGGCGCTTGCGCAATAAGTGCAATGTTTCTATCGTATAGGATGGACCCTGGCGGTCAAGTTCGCAGGTATCCAGGATAAATTCAGGATGATCCGCAATCGCCAACTGGACCATATTGGCTCTATGCTGTGCAGTGACTGCCGGTATGGCTTTGTGAGGAGGAATGGCCGCCGGAATAAAACGTATCTGGCTGCAGTGCAAGGTATCAAGTACGGTTTTCGCCAGCACCAGATGCCCGCTATGGATGGGGTTAAAGGTGCCGCCGAACAGTCCGATGATTTCCATTTTTAATGATTCTTCCGGCCATCAATCAATAATCAAATTGCATCAATCGAGTGCCAGCACAAGGCGCACGGAGCGCAGAAACCGGAATGTACAGATAGTACATGAGGATTTCGAGCACCGCGCAACGCCGTGAAGCGCTCGATTCATGCAATTGCTTAAGCGCGAACGTGGCCGTCACCGAGGACGATGTATTTCAGCGACGTCAACCCATCCAGACCCACCGGCCCGCGCGCATGCAGTTTATCGGTAGAAATACCAATCTCCGCGCCAAAACCGTATTCAAAGCCATCGGCAAAGCGGGTGGAGGCGTTGACCATCACACTGCTGGAATCCACTTCACGCAAGAACTGGCGTGCTTTGGTATAGTTCTCGGTCACAATCGCTTCGGTATGCTGGCTGGAGTGCTGGTTGATATGTGTGATCGCCTGTTCGAGGCCGCTGACCACTTTGCAGGAAATAATTGCATCCAGGTATTCGGTGTAATAGTCTTCTTCCGTCGCAGCAACCGCTTGTGGTACCAGTGCAAGTGTCTCTTCGCAACCCCGGATTTCAATGCCTTTGCTAATGAGCATTTCGGCTAATTTAGGCAGGGCGGTTGGCGCAATGCTACGCGCCACCAGTAGTGACTCGGCAGTGTTGCAAGTCCCCAGTCGCTGGGTTTTGGAATTTTCCAGAATACGCAGAGCTTTATCCAGGTCGGCTTCGTCATCCACATAGACGTGACAATTGCCATCCAGATGTTTGATCACTGGAATGCGTGCCTCATTGCTGATACGCTCGATCAGGCCTTTGCCGCCACGTGGTACGATCACATCCACATATTGTTTCATGGTGATCAGTTCGCCAACTGCCGCGCGGTCAGTGGTTTCGACCACCAGTACCGCAGCTTGTGGCAGGCCGGCTTGCGCCAGGCCCTGATGAACTAATTTAGCCAGCGCCTGGTTGCAATGGATGGCTTCAGAACCGCCACGCAAAATACAGGCATTGCCGGATTTGATACACAAACCGGCCGCATCCACCGTTACGTTTGGACGTGCTTCGTAAATAATGCCGATCACGCCTAGCGGTACCCGCATCTGGCCGATCTGGATACCGGAAGGGCGGTATTTGAAATTGCTCATTTCGCCGATAGGGTCAGCCAGGCTGGCGATTTGTTCCAGGCCTTCTGCCATGGTGGCGATAGATTTTTCGCTCAGCGCCAGGCGATCCAGCATCGCGGCTTCCATGCCATTGGCTTTTGCGGCGTCCAGATCTTGCTGGTTGGCGGCGAGCAGGGCTTTTTCATGATGGCGGATCAGGGCAGCGATATTGCGCAATGCCTGGTTCTTGGTATTGGTATCCGCCTTCGCCATCAAACGGGAGGCGGCACGCGCCTGCTCTCCCAATTCTTTCATGTAGTGTTTAATATCCATAGCCTGTTATTTTATCCTAAACCCACTTCAGCCAAAAATTAGCGTGTTCTTGTTGCACCGGCTCTAGCCGATTTACTTGCTGCCATCCTGGCGATGCCGGTACACAGCCTGGATAATTCCAGCCAGGCATCCCCATCGCCTACACCTTTGGCAATGCGGTCAATGTCTGACAGTTTTTGCAGTGCAGCTTCGATATGTTTTTGCGGTAAAAATTCCAATGCGCGTTTAACTAATTGCTGGCGGTCGCCAAACAGCCTGGCCTGGGTCAGTGCATTTTGCATGGATTGCCCGCTTTGCATGGCCAGCCGGACTTGCAATAGCGGGCGGAATAACCATACCAGCGGGTTCATCACGGTGACAGCGGTTTCGCCTTCTTCACGCAGGCCTTCAATGATACGCAGGATACGGCTCTGGTCGCCGTGCAACATCGCTTCGCCCAATTGAGAAACATCGAAACGCGCGACATTCAGTACACATTGCCGGATAGCCTCTTCAGTTAAGGCACCGGCAGGATACAACAATCCCAGTTTCTGTATTTCCTGGTGGGCTGCCAGCAAATTACCTTCAACCTGCTCGGCAATGAAACGGCGGGACACTTCATCTGCAGTCTGTTGTTGTAAAGCCAGCCGCTGGCCTATCCAGTCAGGCAATTGCGCTAGTGGCACCTGGTTGTGGATTAATACCACCCCTTGTTGTAACAGCGCTTCGTACCAGGCACTGTTAGTCATGTCCCGGTCTGGCGCGGGTAGGGTGATGATAATGGTAGTGTCTGCTGCAGGTAATCCAGCTAATTCCTGCAAGGCTTTGCCACCCTCAACACCGGGCTTTCCGGTGGGAATATTGATTTCGAGAATACGTTGCTCGGCAAACAGCGAGAAGCTTTGCAAGAACTGGCTGACCTGGCCCCAGTTGAAATAGCGCTCTACGGTAAAGCTGGCGCGCTCCTGGGCGCCATGCTGGCGTGCCGCAGCGCGGATTTTATCTATGGATTCGGTAATTGAAAGCGGCTCATCACCTGCCAGCACATATAAATGCTGTTTGGGTGGCAGGTGTTGTGCCAGTTGCGCAGCCTGGATGCGCATAAACCTACTCGGCTTTTTTCAGTGCTGACAGGCGACGCAAAATACCGTTTAGCACGTCAGTTTGCATGCTTTCGGTCAGCAGTTTTTGTTCTTGCTGTTTAGCGAGCAAATTGGCATCGTTATAGGTATAGTCGCGACGGCCTTCCATCACCAGTGGCAGGCCCCAGACAGGTTCACCCGCTACCTTGGTACGGTATTGCACACGGTAGTACAGTTCATACTCACGCACCACACCGGTACCGCTCAGGGATAGAATGCGTTGCTCGTTTTCTTCCTTTAATAACTCTAGCTGTAACTCGGCATCTTCAGCGCTTTCGACCAGTTTGATCCCTTGCTCAGTCAGCGCTTTGCGTAAAGGCGTCGAGATGGTGGAGCTGCCAGAAATGAACATAGTCTTGAACGCAATTGGCGATGGCTGGCGCAATTGAAAACCGCAGGAGGTTAACGCTGCCACTAATACCAGCCAGCCACAATTTTTCACAATACTGGTTAGTGAAAACCGGTTCAGCGAAAATGGTGTCAGGCGGGAAAGCAGCATGGTCATCCTTTCTAAAAAATTCAACGCTAATATTTAGCTAAGCGACAACGATGTTAATCAATTTATTTGGCACGACAATGATCTTTTTGACGCTGCCTTCATTGAGGAATTTTTGTACAAAGTCCTGGTTGACGGCCGTGGCTTCAATCTGTTCTTTAGCCATACTTTTGGGAATGTTGATGCTGCCGCGCAACTTGCCATTCACTTGCACGACATATTCCACCTCGTCCTGCACCAGTGCCGAATTGGCAGGTTCAGGCCATTTCGCAGCCAGGATATCTTCTCCCAGGTTCAACGTTTGCCACATGACTTGTGCGATATGCGGTGCGATGGGTGACAGTACACGTAACAGAATGCTGTAGCCTTCAAAAGCCACTGCCTGCCAGTCTTTTTCTGCGTCTTTCTGTACTTTTTCCAGCGTGTTGAGTATTTTCATGCATGCTGAAGCCACGGTGTTGAATTGCAGTTTTGCCAGGTCAACATTGGCTTGTTTTAACACAGTATGAATTTCGCGGCGATGGTTAGCCAGTTCGCCAGTCAGCTTGTTTGGCATTTCACCTGGCTGAGTTTCAGACAGCACATAACCATAATTCCAGACACGTTTCAGGAAGCGGTGCGAGCCTTCAACACCGCTATCAGACCATTCCAGCGTTTGCTCAGGTGGTGCGGCAAACATCATGAAAAAGCGCGCGGTATCTGCACCGTATTGTTCAATCAGTGATTGTGGGTCGACGCCGTTACGCTTGGATTTGGACATGGTGCCTATGCCCTGGTAATCAATCGCCGAGCCATCAGCAACCAGTTTGGCACCGGTGATCTTGCTGTTCTCATCCTGCACCAGTTCGACTTCTTCAGGTGCAAAGTACTCAATGCCGCCTTTTGCGGTACGGCGCGAGAAAATATGGTTGAGCACCATGCCTTGGGTCAGCAGGTTGGCAAACGGTTCATCGTAATTGACCAGGCCAAGGTCACGCATGACCTTGCTCCAGAAACGTGAGTACAGCAGATGCAAAATCGCATGCTCAATGCCGCCGATGTACTGATCTACCGGCATCCAGTGATTGGTTTGTGCATCGACCATTGCATCTGCGCGGAACCCAGACGCATAACGTGCGTAATACCAGCTGGAATCGACAAAGGTATCCATAGTATCGGTTTCGCGCTTGGCTGGTTTGCCGCAGCTCGGGCAAGTACAATTCAGGAAATCCTCACGCTTGTTTAGCGGGTTGCCTGAACCATCCGGCACGCAGTCTTCCGGCAATTTGACCGGTAACTGGTCGTCTGGTACCGGAACGCTACCACAGCTTTCGCAATGGATAATCGGGATCGGGCAGCCCCAGTAGCGTTGACGGGAAATGCCCCAGTCACGCAGGCGCCAGTTGGTCTGTTTGCCGCCCAGGTCTTTTTCGGCCAGGTCAGCGGCCACAGCATCTACCGCTTGCGTATAGTTCAGATCGTTGTATTTGCCGGAGTAAATGCAAAGCCCTTTGCTTTTCTCGCCGTACCATTCCTGCCAGGCGCTGTTGTCAAAGGATTGATCCAACACGCTAATGACCTGCTTGATGGGCAGGCTATATTTCTTGGCAAAGCCAAAATCGCGTTCGTCGTGCGCAGGCACAGCCATCACCGCACCTTCGCCATAAGTCATCAGCACATAGTTACCTACCCAAACTGGCACCTGTTCACCAGTCAGCGGATGGGTGACAGTCAGCCCGGTATCCATGCCTTCTTTTTCCATGGTCGCCATGTCGGCTTCCATGACGGAACCTTGCTTGCATTTATCAATAAAGGCTTGCAGGGCAGGATTGTTTTGCGCGGCATGCGTGGCCAGCGGATGCTCGGCAGCCACCGCGCAGAAGGTTACGCCCATGATAGTGTCGGCGCGAGTGGTGAATACCCACAGTTTTCCGTCATCGATCAGCTTGCCATCATTATTTTGGATGGTATGCGGAAATGCAAAACGCACGCCCACACTTTTACCTATCCAGTTGGCTTGCATGGTTTTCACACGCTCTGGCCAGCCTGGCAATTTATCCAGGTCATCCAGCAGTTGCTGGGCGTGGCCGGTGATGTTCAGGTAATAGCCGGGGATCTCTCGTTTCTCAACCAGTGCACCCGTGCGCCAGCCGCGGCCATCAATCACCTGCTCATTGGCCAGTACGGTTTGATCGACCGGATCCCAGTTCACGACCTGGGTTTTTTTGTAAGCAATGCCTTTTTCCAGCATGCGCAGGAACAGCCACTGGTTCCATTTGTAATATTCAGGCTGGCAGGTTGCCAGTTCACGGCTCCAGTCAATAGCAAAGCCGAGGGACTGTAATTGTTTGCGCATATAGGCAATGTTGTCATAGGTCCATTGCGCAGGCGGAACCTTGTTCTGGATGGCAGCATTTTCGGCCGGCAGGCCAAACGCATCCCAACCCATAGGTTGCAATACGTTAAAACCTTTCATGTGATGGTAGCGGCTAAGTACGTCGCCAATGGTGTAATTGCGAACATGACCCATATGCAACTTACCGCTTGGGTAAGGAAACATGGATAAACAGTAGTACTTGGGTTTGCTGCTTTCAGGCTTGGCTAAAAAGCTTTGTCTGGCGCCCCAGAATTGCTGTGCCTGTTGTTCGACTTCTTTAAATGGATACTGCTGTTGCATGTGATTGGGACGCGATTACTAAAAAAGTAATTATACCTGAGAACCCTGCAGCTTGTGGTTTGTGAGAGATATGACAGGCAACGGCCAATCCACTTAATGGTTGATATAAACCGATTGAAACTGATATCGGTTTTTATCAACCGACCTCTCCGCCCGGCATGGATCAGGCAGCATTAGCGAAATATCTCATTTATGTAAATTAATCAACGAGATAATTATTGTTGAAGTTTTTTGGTGTGGATGTTGCTAAACAAGGTACACAGTTTTACAACGAGAGGATGAAGAGGAATGCACAAACCTAATAAAAAAATCATGGTCGCGGCTACAAGTTTAGCGATTAGTGTGAATATTTTAAACGCACTGGCTGATCAGACAAATAGCCTGGATGTTGGCCCTGTCATGGTGAAAGGCATTTTGCCAGATAGGCTGGAAACAGTACCAGGATCTTATTCAGTTGTGGATGAAAAATCACTTAACGAGCGTAGACCGTTTTCAATTCAGGAAGCGATTAATAATGTGCCGGGCGTGCATATTGTGGGTGAAAACACTTTTGGCCTGGGCGTCAATATCGGGATAAGAGGCATGGATCCAAGACGCACATCCCGCACATTGTTGATGGAAGATGGTATGCCATTGTTCCTGGGGCCCTATGGCGATCCTTCCGCACATTACACGACACCTATCGAACGTGTACAACGCATTGAAGTCGTCAAGGGTTCAGGCCAGATTTTGTATGGCCCACAGACGGTTGGCGGCATGATTAACTTTGTGACCAAGCCAGTACCGAAAAATGGGTTTGAAGGTAGTGTCACCGGTATGGTGGGTAACAATGACTTTACCGGTTTTGCCGCAAACTTGGGTGTGGGCGGTGAGCAGGGCGGCATCATGATCGATGCGATTCAGAAAAAAGGTGATGGCATCCGCAAGAACCATGACTTTGAAATGCGCGAGTTGATGGTAAAAGGCCAATTGAACCTGACTGAGAGTCAAAGAATCATAGCGAAAGTCGGTTACTACGAAGAGGATTCGCATGTCTCTGAAACCGGCTTGGGTGCAGTGGAATATGCGCAAGATAAATACCAGGCGCCAACTGGCAAGAATGACAGGTTTGAATATCAGCGCAAGTCATTGCAACTGCAGCATATATTTGATATCAATCCTAACGCTACCTTAACCACCAATGCCTATTATGTTGATGCATTCAGGACCTCATTCAGGCAAATCAATGCGCCGGGGACTTTAAATGATGACACGCAAACTGGTGTTTCAGTCATGGATCGATGTGAGGGTTTAGGCCCGGCTACTGTGGCGAATGCTGCTCAATGTGGTGGCCGTCATCGTCCAAGAAGTTACGACTACTATGGTTTTGAACCACGTCTGGATATCAAACACAGTCTGTTTGGCATTGAAAGCAGTGCTGTGGTTGGTTTTAGATACCATGAAGAGGGTAACAAACGTCAACAGTTCCGCGATGGCGATCCGCGAGCACAAAGCTTATCGTATGCCAAAGCATTTGGTTCTTTCAGGGAAGATATCCGCATTGATATTGAAGCCAAATCCTACTATGCGCAAAACACCTTTTATCTGGGTGACTGGACATTGACGCCAGGCCTGCGTGTTGAAGATTATAAAAAGAAAATCAATGTGTTACAGGCAGAAGGTGACCCGCAAGGATTTGCTAAAACAAATAGCCAGACCGTATGGTTGCCAGGCATAGGTACCACCTGGAACGGTATTGCAAACACCACCCTGTTTGCCGGTATTCACAGGGGCTTTGCACCGCCTCGTCCTTCACGTGATATCAACTTTGATGATCTGGCAGGCTTGGATGCAATCAGTAGTACACGTGCTGAAGAAAGTACAAATACTGAAGTCGGTGTGCGTTCCTCTTATTTCAAAGGCGTTGGTCTTGAAGCCACATTGTTCAATATCAATTTTGATGAGATTGTGATTCAAAGAAACGCGGGTGATTTTATCAATGCCGGTAAATCACAGCAAACAGGCTTGGAGCTGGCAGCACGTGTAGATTTTGGCAGGATCTATGACAGCCCGCATAATTTCTATATTGCCGGTAATTATACAAACCTGTTTACTGCCAAGTTTAAGAAGAGCACAGACGAAACGACAAGCGGCAATCGCTTGCCTTATGCGCCACGCGATATTGCTTCCATCAATTTTGGTTATCAGCATCCAGTCGGCATTAACGCACGCATTGGGGTGGATTACGTGAGCCAGCAATATGTGGATCCGGATAATACTACCATTGAAAGTCTGGATGGCCAGGAAGGTAAAATCCCTGCGTATACTCTGCTAAATGCTTCTATCAACTTTAGAGCAGTCGGGTCCAAGCTGACTTACTTTATCAGTGGTCATAACCTGGCTGATAAAGAGTACTTGATTAGCCGTGTTGACGGTAAAGTGGCAGGGCGTCAGCGTCAGGTATTTGGCGGTATTCGCTACGACTTCTAGATATGTGAGAACAATCTCATTTCTCAATAAAATAAAAGCCCGCTAAATGCGGGCTTTTTAATTCAAGTTAAGCTTATTTCAATGCAGCAAAGATTTCTTCTTTAATGGTATTCAACTCACCAAGGCCATTGACCTTGACGTATTGTGGTGCGCCAGCGACACCGGACTTTGCCCAGTCTGAGTAGTAACCAATCAGCTGTTCTGTCTGGTCGTGATACACCTGCAAGCGTTTGAGCACGACCTCTTCTTTATCATCATCACGTTGTACCAGCTCTTCGCCGGTGACATCGTCTTTACCCTCAGCTTTAGGCGGGTTGAATTTGACATGGTAAGTACGGCCTGAAGCAGGGTGGCTGCGGCGGCCGCTCATGCGTTCAACAATCGCTTCATCAGGGACATCGATTTCCACGACATAATCAATCGCAACGCCAGCATTTTTCATTGCTTCTGCTTGCGGTATGGTGCGTGGAAAACCATCAAACAGGAAACCATTGGCGCAATCTGCATCTTTAATGCGCTCTTTCACCAGGCCGATGATCACTTCATCAGGCACCAGGCCGCCTGCATCCATGAATTTTTTGGCTTCCAGGCCAAGCTGAGTGCCTGCTTTTACGGCTGCACGTAACATATCACCAGTAGAAATTTGCGGAATGTTGTATTTTTCTTTGATGAAAGTGGCCTGAGTACCTTTACCGGCACCAGGTGCACCCAGCAGAATCAAACGCATGTCATGCTCCAGAAGATTGTTTTTGAGGAAAAAGGGATTATATCAGGCTAGAAAAAGCTGACCTATACTCTATTGACTAAACTTGATTTCTAAAACTTAAAGAAAGATTGGGTTAGCAGCCACAAAATTGCTGATAGTCACAAACTCTGCCACGCTAAGATTTTCCGCCCTCAATTGTGAGTCTATATCCAGCGCAATAAAGCCGGCGTCATCCAGCAAGCCTTTGAGTGTGTTACGTAATGTTTTACGGCGCTGGCCAAATGCGGCCATTACCACTTTTGCAAACAATGCTTCATCGGTTGCAGGGTAAGGTAATTGTGCAAATGGCACACAGCGTACGAAAGCAGACTCTACTTTAGGCGCTGGTTCAAATGCTTCTGGTGGCACAGTGATCAGGTATTCCATCTGCAAACGGTATTGCAACATGACAGAGAGCCTGCCATATTCAGAAGTGGAGGGCGCGGCTACCATACGTTCTACGACCTCTTTTTGCAGCATGAAGTGCATGTCGATTATTTGCGACGTATTTTCGAGCAGCTTGAACAGGATAGGGCTGGAGATGTTGTAGGGCAAATTACCTACCACTCGAATACGCTCGCCCAATGTCCTGAAATCAAATTTCAGGACATCTGAATTATGAATGCTGATTTTTTCGGCAGGGTAAAAAAACTGCATCCATTGAATAATGTCGCGGTCGATTTCCACCACGTGCAAATGACGCAGTTGTTTGAGCAAAGGTTGCGTCATGGCGCCCAGGCCGGGGCCGATTTCAACCATCAGGTCATCAGGCGTGGGTTGAATCGCAGTGATCAGGCTACCGATAATGCCCTGGTCCGTGAGAAAGTTTTGGCCGAAGCGCTTTTTTGCTAGGTGTTTCATTTACATTCTTAAAGTGGCTTTATACCAGTTGAGAGATTCAAAGGTATTTATTCTTGGGCTGCAGCACGTTTTTGTGTAATTTCGATAGCCAGGTGGATGGCACTCAGCATGCTGCCTACATCCGCTTGCCCGGTCCCGGCAATATCCAGCGCCGTGCCGTGATCGACCGACGTGCGGATAATTGGCAAGCCTAATGTGACATTCACGCCCTCACCAAAACTGGCGTGTTTGAGCACAGTCAGGCCCTGGTCATGATACATCGCCAGAAACGCATCGGCCTTAGCCAGGTTTTTCTGTGAAAACATGGTGTCCGCTGGCAATGCGCCTATCAAATGCATACCCTCTGCGCGCAACGCATCCAGCACCGGATTAATGGTGTTGATTTCCTCATCGCCCAGATAGCCATTTTCACCAGCATGTGGATTGAGGCCGGCAACGTATATAGTAGGTTCTGGAATACCAAATTTTCGGATCAGATCTTGATGCAAAATACGCAATGTTGTAGTCAATGATTCCTGGGTAATCGCTCTGCTTATCTGTGTGAGGGGCAAGTGTGTAGTGGCTAATGCTACACGCATACCGCCGCCGACCAGCATCATCACGACCTGGCTAGTATGGGTGGTTTCTGCCAGGTATTCTGTATGTCCGGTAAATGAAATGCCGGCGTCATTAATAATGCCTTTATGTACAGGTGCGGTGACCATGGCATCAAATTCATTGGCGATACAACCATCGCGTGCGCGATCCAGCATTGTTAATACATACTGACTATTGCTGGCTTCCAGGCTGCCAGCTGTCACCGCTGTGCTGCATGGTACGGGTAAAACGCACAAACTGCCATCTCCTGCATGCTCTGGCGCAGTGCCATGATACATATGCAGCATTAAAGGGAGATTTAATTCAGCAGCCCTGGCTTCCAAAGCATGTGGGTCGGACAATACTACCAGCGAGGCTGGCAGAGGTTTGTGTGCAAGTTTGACGCAGATATCCAGCCCTATCCCGGCAGGCTCACCAGAGGTAATCGCAATGCGGGGGAGTGTGGTCATCCGGTTAGAGTTTTTTGGAATTGAAACTTGTCTTTACGCTTTAAAATTTGTCTTCTAAACGCAACTCGACAAACGCTTTGTCACGCAATTCATGTATCCATTCGCTGTAAGCTTCTTCAGCTTTGCGGGCACGAATTTCCTGGCGTGCTTTCAGGCGTTTGGACTCTTTGGACATGTCCTGTTTGCGACGTTCTATCACCTGGATGATATGCCAGCCAAACTGGCTGCGTACCGGCGAGCTCACCTCATTAGGTGCAAGTTCGGCCATTGCTTTTTCGAACACCGGCACAGTGTCGCCAGGGTTGATCCAGCCCAGATCACCACCATTGGATGCACTGCCATCGTCGGAGTATTGACGTGCCATGTCCTGGAAAGGCGTGCCGTGATCAATACGCTCCTTGATGGATTCAATTTTTTGCTGCGCTTCTTTGTCGGACAGTACTTCATTCGGCTTCAGCAAAATGTGGCGTACGTGCGTTTGGTCAACGATCAAAGTGCTGGAGCCCGCGCGTCTTTCTTTCAATTTGAAAATATGGACGCCCGTACCGCTACGGATAGGGCGTGACACACCGCCCACATCCAGTGTCTTGATCAACTCTACAAACTGGGGTGGCATTTGCTGACCACTGCGCCAGCCAAGGTCGCCCCCTTCAAGGGCATTAGGTGCGTCAGAAAAGTTTGCAGAGGCTTTCTCAAAACTCATGCCTTCTGACATGGCTTTAATCGCCTGTTCGGTGCGGATCCTGGCTTTCTGGATATCTTCAGGTGAGCTGTCTTCAGGCAGGCGGATCAGAATTTGGGAAATGTTAAATTCATCCAGGTCACCTTCCTTTTCCTGTGAGCTCAGGTAGTTATCAATTTCCGCTTCGGAGATATTGATTTTATTATCGACATCACGCTCTCTCAAGCGGGTAAGGATAATGTCATTGCGGATATCTTCACGAAACTTGTAAAACTTGGTGCCGTCTTCTTCCAGCGCTTTTTTAAATGCTGGCATGGTCAATTTGTTCTGCTCGGCAATACGCTCTATGGTTTTGTCCAGTTGCGCATCATCTACCTTAATCCCGGTTTGTGCGGCCAGTTGCAATTGCAAACTATCAACAATCAAGCGTTCCAGGATTTGCTTTTGTAACACATCATCCGGCGGTAATTCCACGCCCTTTTTGATCATTTGCGTGCGAACAGACTCAATACGGTCCAGCATTTCGCGTTCGGTAATAACAGATTGATCAACGACGGCAATAATCCTGTCCATTTTTTCGATGGAGGGTTTGTCAGCCGCGTGAATATTCGCTGAGGTGCCTAGCAAAATCGCAACACACACCGCAGAGTGTAAAAATGGTGATAAGTATTTCATCATTGGGTATTTTGGTCTCTGTAAATTCCCGGTATGTCATTGGTGCGCATGTAAGTCGGGATATTGCGCTTGATGACGTTTAATGGGTTGGCGCCGATCGAAGTCAGCCCACCCAGTTCGAGTTGAAAAAACATGGCATAGTTCGCGTCAGCAGTTGCTGTTTGCACGCGTTGCATGACTGCTCGGCCTTGCCAGCATCCCGCATCATACTCTAGGCCAGCAAGCATTTGTACCGCATTGCCATCACGAATGGAGTAGTTCAGGCGGCCAACACCGTACCACCTGTTACCCAACGGCCATTGGCCGGCCGTATCAATTTGCTCAAGTACGCTTGCCGTGTAACGGTAACCAAAACTGAATGATTTTCCAGGCTCGGGATTATAACGCAGCAAGTAATTATTACGCTCCATATTGCCGCGATCTGGGTCATATTGCCAGTAGGTGTCCAGGTTGAGGCGGCTGGAAAGGCGTGCCGTAAATGCTGCCAGAATATCAGACGACTTACGCGTATCAGGCGAAGTTGTTGGCATGTACACTTGTTGATCATCAAAATAAAAGCGCTGGCCCAGTGTACCGCTGAGGCGTTCTATACCGGTTTCACTATCAATCAGACGGCTAGTCACAGCCAATGTGACCTGGTTGGCGTTATTGATGCGGTCATCGCCACTGAACTGGTTTTCGTAAAAAATAGAATTCTGATTCAGTGTGTTTAATGAGGTATCAAAAATAGGGATCTTGGTTTGGTCACGATATGGGATATACACATAGTAAGCACGCGGTTCCAGGGTGTGCGTGTAACTGGTATCAAACAGGTTGGTTTGCCGATCAAAATACAGGCCTGAATCCAGGCTGACAATAGGTAACGTTCTGTTCAACTGGTTGTATTCTTCGGTGTAACCCAGAGGCACATTACCAGTCAGGTTGTATTGGGTGGTTTGCACCCCGACTTTGGGTGTGACAAAACCATACGAATTCTTCATCGGATAAGAAATCGACGGGTATAAGCTAAATCGGCTACCACTAGGCGCCGTGGTCATTTCTTTCATGGCGTCAAAATAGACATATTGGGCACCGGTATTGGTGGTAAACCCTTTCCAATCATTGGTGTAGCTTGCTGTCAGTTGCGGCAATCGCTGGTATACAAATGACAGATTATCCAGGTTCTGATAGCGCTGAACGGTACCATTGAATGTCCAGTGCTCATCCGCATAATTCACATAAGCAGTTTGCCCAAGATTAACCCTAGAAGTCACTTGAATCCTGGTCGCCATCTCGGAGAAGTATTTATCATCCGAGACTTTTTCCAGGCTATAACCGCCAGACCAGTGGTCACTAAACTGGTGGCGATGCGCCAGCTTGGCATAAAACCGGTCTTGGCCGGTCATGCTGTCATTATCCAGGTACTCGAAGTTATTCGAGCCCATGTAGTTCTCACCCAGGTAGCGAAATTCGCCTTGAAATTGTATGCCTCGCTTGCTTAATACGCGGGTGGCAAGTGTGGCATCTTTATCCGGGCTGATATTAATGTAGAAGGGGGTCAGCAGCTCGAAACCACTGCGTGAAGTCGTCCCCCATAACGGAGCTAGCAAGCCTGTTTTACGCTGGTTGTTATAGGAAAAACTCATCCATGGCGTATACAGGATGGGCACACCCTTAAATTCTACATAGGCATTGGTTGCTTCGCCGGTGCGGGTGTAATCATTTAATTCCAGGCTGCCGGTTTTGATATACCAGTCATCGACATCAGCAGCACAAGAAGTGTAACTTGCACTTTTCAGGCGCTTGATATTCTGCCCTTCGAAAAACACCTGTTTGGCTGATGCGCGGATATTATCGAAAGTACTCTTTTTTTCCTGATTGCTGAATGAAGCGTTGTCATCAACATATCTTTTAGGATCACTGACGAGGATGGCCTGGTCATCGAGTAAGGTATTGGTGTCCTGATTGCTTGGTCTTGGCGGAGCACTCTTAAACTCTATCGTGACATCGCGCATTTCGCCAATATTCTCACTCAGTCGCATGCGCAACATCGGGCCTTTAATCGTAGTTGTTCCCGCTGAAATTACCGCATTACCGTCTACCTGTAGCTCATCATTTTGCATGTCATAACGGATTTCGTCACCGGTGACTTGTTGACCATCTTTGCGGATCACGGCATTGCCGGTGGCCCACATCTGGCGATCCATACGCAGTTTTAGCGTGTCACCTTCTATTTCGACTGCGCCAGGCAATGCGGCGTTTTCGGCGACTACTACAGGCGGCGTGGTCGTCTCATCGGCACGTGCATGCATGGCCGCAAGTGAACCGGTGGCGACCAGGGCTAATATAATGCGCATGCCGCGTTCGCGAGAAGTGGAGGAATAAACTTGCAAGTTAGTCAAAGAGTGATAATTTCAGTAGGCTCTGCGGGTCGCAGAGTGGTTATATGCTTGCAATTTTTTCCACCTTGCGATTTGCCCCATTCATTTGGGCTATATTATTCATGAAAACGCTTAAAAAGTCATTTTTCACTTAAAATGTGAGCCGCATTTTACCAGCAAGCGCACAAGCTTGAATCGCTTATTAATGATCCGGGAAAATTTGTGGATAGAACACAACAACTTCAACAATGGCTGGCACAAGTAATAGACCAGCCTTTTACGCTGACAACTGCCTCTGCAGACGCCAGCTTCAGGCGATATTTTCGCGTACATTTGCCGCAAGAAACCTTGATTGCCATGGATGCGCCGCCGCCGCAGGAAGACTGCCGGCCTTTCGTGAATGTGGCTGAGATATTGCTCGCCGCCGGTTTGAATGCTCCCAAAGTGAGGGCCCAGGATCTCGAACAGGGGTTTTTGCTATTAAATGATCTGGGCAATGATACCTATCTGTCCAAATTGACTGCTGAAAATGCCAAAACTTTATATGGCGACGCCTGCCAGGCACTTATCAAAATGCAACTGGCAACAGATCCGCAGGCTTTGCCTCCGTATGATGCCGCTTTGCTGATGCGGGAGTTGCAGCTGTTCCCGGAATGGTATGTGGCTAAACATTTAGGTAAAACCCTGACTGTGGAACAGCAGGCAGTAATGGATCAAACCTTTGCATTGCTCATCGACAATATTCTGCAACAACCGCAAGTGACGGTGCACAGGGATTACCATTCCCGCAACCTGATGGTTACTTCAGAGAATAATCCTGGTGTGCTGGATTTCCAGGATGCGGTGATAGGCGCAATCACCTATGACCTGGCTTCATTATTTAAGGATGCCTACATCCGTTGGGATGAAGACCATCTGATGGATTGGGTAGTGCGCTACTGGCAGGCCGCTAAAAAAGCCGGTTTGCCTGTCAACGAAGACTTCGGCGAGTTTTATAAAGACTTTGAGTGGATGGGCGTCCAGCGCCACATCAAGGTGTTGGGCATTTTTGCGCGCCTGTATCATAGGGACGGCAAGGACGGCTACCTGAAGGATATGCCGTTGGTGATGCAATATTTACAGGCTGCCTGTGAGCGTTATGTAGAGTTGCGTCCGTTTTTCAAGTTATTGCTGGCGCTGGAAAAGGCTGATTAAACATGCGGGCCATGATACTGGCAGCGGGACGAGGCGCCCGCATGCGTCCGTTGACCGACCATACGCCCAAACCTTTACTCGAAGTAGGCGGCAAGCCGCTGATTGTCTGGCATATCGAGCGCCTGGCACAGGCGGGCATTGCCGAGCTGGTGATTAACCATGCTTACCTTGGCCAGCAAATTGAGGATAGGCTTGGCGATGGCACCCAGTGGCATGTACATATCCAATATAGTGCTGAACAAACCGCGCTAGAGACCGCAGGGGGTATTGCCAAAGCTTTGCCATTATTAGGTGACGAGTCTTTTCTGGTGGTAAATGGAGATGTGTTTACCGATATCGACTATGCCGCCACAAGTTTACCTGTTGGCAAGCTGGCACATCTGGTCATGGTGGATAATCCGCAGCAACATGCTGAAGGCGATTTTGCATTGCAGGATGGCCTGCTTAAACAGGCAGCCGACAATAGACTGACTTTTTCGGGTATTGGCGTTTATCATCCAGACCTGTTTAAATCAGTTCAAAGCGGTGAGGCCGCCAAATTGGCGCCACTGTTGATTTCTGCCATGCAGCAGGGCTTGGTCAGCGGTCAACACCACACTGGCATATGGCATGATATAGGCACGCCAGAGCGTTTAGCGCAGCTCGATCATTGGTTAAAAACAAGATAATCTATAAAAAAACAAAATCAGGGGGAATGATGAAACCACCATACGAGCATAAAACTGACAAGATTGCGCATCAGGCCTTAATGTGGATAGAGCGGCTGGGCTTGGGATTAGTCACGATCGCGACGTTTTTCTCCCTTGCGCACGAATTGGCCAGGATGTGGCAGGCCGGTATGGTCGGTTTGGGTGATTTGTTGCAGCTGTTTTTATATCTGGAAGTCTTTTCCATGATCAACAGCTATTTTGGCACCGGAAAATTGCCCATGCGCTACCCTATTTACATCGCCATGGTGGCTTTGGCGCGCTATTTGTTGCTGGATATGAAAGAAATGACCGAGACACATATGCTGGCGGTGTCTGCGGCAATTCTGGTGCTGGCAATTTCAGTACTGGTGATGCGTTTCGGGCATTCCCGCTATCCGTATGAGGATATTCCTGAACAGAAGCGCGACATGCTTTAAATATTACAGCTGCTTAGGCTGCAGCCAGTGCCTCATCGGCAATCAGGGTGACTTGGTTACGCCCATTTGCCTTGGCTGTATACAGGGCTTGGTCAGCGCGATTCAAAAAGCTTTCGGCCGTTTCGCCTGGTTGATAGGCAGTCAGCCCCAGCGAAATTGTGACATTCGAAATCAGTTTGCTGGTGACATTGTTTTTAATGCTGATATTGGCGACATGCTGGCGGATACTTTCAGCGACTTCCCTGGCGGTATCCAGCGACGTATGAGGTAGCAGCATTACAAATTCTTCGCCACCATAGCGCGCTGAGGTATACAGGTCACCTGAAACGGTTTTCATGATTCTGGCGACCGCTTGAATCACTTTATCGCCGAATAAATGACCGTAACTGTCGTTCACGCGTTTGAAGAAATCTATATCACCAATGATCAGGCAGGTATCTACATAAGGTGTGGTTGATTCAAGTGTTTTTTTCAAGGCAACATCGAAGCCTCTGCGATTCATCAAGCCCGTCAGGCCATCTGAAATCGCTTCTTGCCTAGCTTTTACGATTTCGTTTTTTAAACTGGCAATTTCGTGCAGGCTGGTTTCCAGATGCTGCTGCAACGTATGCATAGATTGCTGAATATTGGCGGTCTGGGATAATAAATCGCCCATATGGCGCGATACTTCTCCATCCAGTTGCTGGAGTTCGCCCGACCATGCATCCAGGGTTTTGCGGAATTGCGTGGTGTCTTGACCCGCTTTCTCAGTGGTGGAGCTGATATCCGACACCATATTATTAAACCGATCAACGATATTCTGTGCGCTGTCGGCATCCAGGCTGGCGATATGTTTGTTAAATAACTGGGCGGTACTTTTTTCGTTGAGTTTTTTCTCTTTTTCAATAAGCGTGTTTACTTCATCAATCAGGTGCGCATGCTCGCCGGACGAATATTCGTACCAGACAGCGTAACTGACGGGATGGAATGCAGTATCCTGCATAGACATATGCTGGATGGCCTGTCGCAGATACTCTGCACTTTTTTCTTTACTGATTTCGTATTGCATCGTGCCTCTTAAGCGATGGTAAAATTCACCGCAAATTATTTTTGTCATGGCTATCTATTAACCATCTAATGGTGTTAACGGATGCCCGTAGGATTTTTTAAGAGCGCCAAATGATAATTTTTATAAATTATTTTTATGATTAAGTAAGTTTCTGAATTCGCATTTCTTTCCGAATGATGTCCATGAATAAAAATGATCTGATACAACTGGTGACTCTCAAAATGCCTTATGGAAAATACAAAGATCGCCTGATTGCCGATTTGCCCGGACACTACCTCAACTGGTTCGCGAGAGAAGGTTTTCCTAAGGGGGAGTTGGGACGGTTATTGCAGTTGATGCAAGAGATTGATCACAACGGATTAAAGGACTTGCTGTTGCCTTTGCGTCACTTTTCCGGAGAAAACCAGGGCGGAGCAAAGTATGATTAACTTTTGCCGGTTGGGGCTGGGCATGCTTTTTTTTTCGATGCTCGCATCTGCACAGGAACCATGGCAATCGACCGAATATTTGCAGCAGGCGTTTACAGAGATTGCCTTGCACAATGAATACACGCCTGGTGAACAACCGGTACGCAAATGGATGCAACCCGTCAAAGTATGGCTGGAGCATCATACAGACCAGCAGGAACAGCATGCGCTGCTGACCAAATACCATTTTCAGCATCTAGCCAAAATCACCGGTCATTCCATCAGTTTTGCCAGATCCCGCCAGGAAGCCAATTTTATTGTGGTGTTTTCGCACTTGCAGCTTTGGCGTAATGATATTGCTTTGGTTAGCGGTAATTTATTAATTAAGCCTCCTGATGACGCGGCCTGCATGTTTGGACTGGGTCTCGATGCAAAGAATGCGATCACAAAAGCCTGGGTGGTGATTCCGGTTGATTTTGCGCAGGAACACCGGCAATTACTGTCCTGTATAGTTGAAGAAACCACGCAGGCGATGGGACTGCCTAGCGATTCTGACAAAGTATTCCCTTCTATATTTAATGACCACACCCCTGAATCGTTATTGACCGGCCTGGATGCCTTGTTGTTGAAAATGCTTTATCAGCCAGCGATCAAACCCGGCATGCGTGCAGCCCAGGTTAAACCTGTACTGGCAAACATTTTGCAAAAATGGCAGGCGGATGGCACAGTTCTGGATGCCGAGAAAAATGTCAGGCAATCTGAGCTATATGAAATGATGGGCTTTTAAAGCCGGTCTAGCCGTGAACCATTCCTGCAAATGCGCACCAAATAGGCTAAAATGCTTAACCATTCAGGATTACCTTTGAGTTTTTCCATGCACGAATTTCCCCTGCAAGAATTTAGCCGTCGCCGTCAGCAATTGATGTCCACTATGCAGGCAGGGATTGCCATTATTCCTACTGCTCCGGAGGTAACGCGTAACCGCGACAGCCATTATCCCTATCGCTTTGACAGCTACTTTTATTACCTGACCGGGTTTAAAGAGCCTGAAGCCGTCTTGGTTTTGGTCGCAGGCTCAGAAAATAAAAGCATTCTGTTTTGTCGCGATAGGGATATTGAGCGCGAAATCTGGGACGGTTTCCGTCATGGTCCCGCAGCAGCGCGCGCTGAGTTTGGTTTTGATGAAGCCTACTCGATTACTCAGCTGGATGAATTATTGCCAAAACTGATGGCCAATCAGTTGGCACTCTTTTACAGCCTGGGCACAGATGCCGGTTGGGATACTAAAATCACTGGCTGGTTGAATACAGTTCGTGCGCAAACACGCAGCGGGATACAGGCGCCAGCCACAGTGGTTGATGTGCGTCAACATATTGATAACTTGCGCCTGGTTAAATCCCCCTGGGAAATCGACCTGATGCGGCATTCGGCAGAGATTGCCGCCAGCGCCCATAATCGGGCTGTCCGTGTGACAAAACCAGGGAAATGGGAATATGAACTGGAAGCCGAATTCTTGCATGAGTTTTATAGGCAGGGTGCTCAGGCGCCAGCGTATACCAGCATTGTTGCCGGGGGTGCCAACGCATGTACCCTGCATTACAACGCCAATAATGCAGAATTGAAAGACGGAGATTTACTCTTGATAGATGCAGGTTGCGAGCTGGATGGCTATGCTTCAGATATCACACGGACTTTCCCTGTCAATGGCCGCTTCAGCTCGCCACAAAAGGATTTATATGAACTGGTGCTGGCTGCGCAGACAGCTGCGATCGCCAGTGTCAGTTCACAGCATCACTGGAATGCACCGCATGAAGCCGCACTTAATGTGCTTGTAGATGGCTTTATTCATTATGGGCTATGTCAGGGGACCCGTGATGAAGTGCTGGAAAACGGTAGCTATCGCCAGTTTTACATGCACAGAACCGGCCACTGGCTGGGGCTGGATGTGCATGATGCCGGCGAATACAAAACTCCGGCCGGCGATTGGGTGATGTTACAGGCCGGGAATGTGCTGACCGTTGAACCAGGCTGTTATGTGCGCCCGGCAGATAATGTACCGGCGCATTTCTGGAATATTGGAATTCGCATTGAAGATGACGTCTTGGTAACAGAGAGCGGCCGTGAAGTGATTACTTCTGCCGCGATTAAATCAGTTGCTGATATTGAAGCGTTAATGCGAGGCTAATGACATGAACAGCTACAGAAGGCAGCAAGGTTGAAGCAAACTCTGACACATCCGGTGGTAGTTGGCGGCGGTCCGGTAGGCTTGGTGCTGGCGTTATCGTTGCAACAGTCCGGTGTGCCGGTGACTGTGCTGGAGGCACAGCCACCTGGCGCCATGTATGGCGATGGCCGTGCGCTGGCGTTGTCATCCGGAACGCGACAAGTGCTGGAACAACTCGGCGTCTGGAACGCTCTGGAGTCAAAAGTGACTGCGATTGACACTATCCATGTGTCGCAACAAAAAGGCTTTGGCCGCGCCTTGCTTAAAGCGGGCGAACATCAATTGCCAGCACTTGGTTATGTCGTTTCTTATGGCTCGCTGATGCAGGCATTGGATGCTCGCATCGCTGAATCTTCTTCTGGCCTGGAGATTCAATATCAGGTGCCGGTGCAAAACCTGCATGTGGATGCAAACGCCGCTGAAATCACCTTTCAAACGGCTGGTGCTACCGATACACAAAGCACTGATGTGATTGCCACTCCGCTGGCAATTATCGCCGATGGCGGGCGCAGTCTTGAATCGATTCCCGGCCTGGTCAGGGAAACCAAACACTATGGCCATGATGCTCTGGTCGGACTGGTACAGACTGAGCTGCCACACCGCAATATTGCTTATGAAAGATTTACCCCGTTCGGCCCGATGGCACTGCTGCCGAATGGTGAGCATTTTTCCCTGGTCTGGACCGGTGAACAAACATATATCGACCAGATTGCCGCACTAGACGATGCCGCTTTTTTGCATGCTTTACATCAGGCATTTGGTGATCGCGTAGGCAAGTTTTTGCATATCGGTAAACGTGGCAGATTTCCACTCAAATTAAGTAAGCTGGAACAGACTTTTCCTGCACATTGCGTGGTGATCGGCAATGCAGCACAAACTATGCACCCGGTGGCCGGGCAGGGGTTCAATGTCGGCATTCGAGATGCGATGGCTTTGGCCAAAAATATTGTTGCAAACTCGGTTGCTGAGTGGGGCGGCGCGCACAGGTTGGCTGAATATCATCAGTCACGCGCCCGCGATACCGGCCGTGGGTTGATATTTACAGACTTTCTGGTGAATGTGTTTTCCAATGACCTTATAGGCGTCGGTTTGTTGCGTGGTGCGGGTTTGGGTGCGCTCAGCATGCTGCCGTTTGCACGCCGGTTGCTAGTGAATAAAATGAGTTATGGTAGTTAGTAAACCCCTAATCACTAGCAAAACCATACTCAATAGTGATGTGGTTATTGTCGGCGCCGGGTTGGTAGGCCTGACTGCGGCTATTGCTTTATCCAGGCTGGGTAAACATGTCGTATTGACTGACGCGCAAGCTTTACCCGCATTTTCCCTTGGCTGGATTGAAGATACCGCACACTGGGATGCGCGCATTTATGCCTTAACCAATGAGACTGTGCATTGGTTAACAGAAATCGGCGTCTGGCAGCATGTTCCAACCAATCGGGTAAATGCCATGACTGCGATGCATTTGTGGTCACCCACCGATATGCATTCCAAACCAAGTCTGAGTCTGGATGCCGCAGATGCGCATTTGACACAAATGGGTTTTATTGTCGAAAGCCAGGCCTTGGTATATGCGTGCTGGCAGGTATTGGCCAGCACTGACGTGACCATCATCACCGACGCCCCGGCTCAAGCACTGCAACATGCTGGTCATAAAGTACAGTTAACGTTGCCGCAGCATGAAATTGAAGCACAATTGCTGCTAGGCGCTGATGGCGGTAGTTCATGGGTACGTGAGCAGTGTAGCGTTAGTGTCACTACCGTGGATTTTGAACAAACAGCGCTGGTGACGAATTACATCGCGGAAAAACCGCATGGCAATATTGCCCGGCAATGGTTTGGCGAACACGAAACATTGGCACTGTTGCCACTGCCGCAGCAACAAGTGTCATTGGTGTGGGCCTTGTCTCAAGACCAGGCTAGCGTAAAACAGAATTTGTCGCCAGAAGCATTGGCAGCCGAAGTGGAGCAGCGCTGCGGATATGCGTTAGGCAAGCTGACACCAGCTGGCGCAGTACTAGGGTTTCCACTGGTCCAGAAAACAGCAGAGACAATGGCATTGCCTTCCGTATTGCTGTTGGGGGATGCCGCACATCAGGTGCACCCAATGGCCGGGCAAGGTGTCAATCTGGGATTCCAGGATGTGCAGGCGTTGTGCCGCGAATTAGGTCATTTGCCAGCCTTGCGTCCGCTGGGGGATGCAAGTTTTTTGCGTCATGTCATGCGAACCCGGCAATTGGATATCCTGAAAATGCATACCCTGACACGCGGCCTGGATAAATTGTTTTCGCGCCCTGAGCCCGCATGGACACATGCGGCTATCCTGGGCTTACGCGGGGTTGAAAACAGTGCTATGCTAAAACGTTTTTTAATTCGCACAGCCACGCAAGGCTAAGTACTGTGCAAGCTTGAGAAAGAGTGATTGATGAAAAAAAGTATTTGGAGTTCTGCAACTCGCTGGGTCAGTTTGTCAGTGTTGCTAAGTGTTGGTTTGTTAGGCGCAGTGACCAGTGTTGCAGATGAAGCTTCTGTTAAAAAAGCCATTGAAGCGGCTTACCCGAAAATCAAAGTCGATAGTGTCACTAAAACCAACTACGCCGGTTTGTACGAAATTTTCATGGGTGGTCAGATTATTTATACCGATGAAAAATTTAGTTTCCTGATTGCCGAAGGCCGCCTGGTTGATCCTAAAACTAAAAAAGACATCACCGGCGATCGCCTGGATGAACTCACTAAAATTGACTTCAATAGTCTGCCACTGGACCAGGCAATTAAAGTTGTTAAGGGTAACGGCAGTCGCAAGCTGGTCGTGTTTTCAGATGTGGATTGCCCGTTCTGCAAGCGCCTGGAACAGAATGAATTGACCAAGATCAATGATGTGACTATCTATACTTTCTTGTATCCGATTGAGCAATTACACCCTGATGCCGCTAACAAATCGCGCAGTATTTGGTGCGCCAGCAATCGTGTAAAAGCCTGGCAGGAATGGATTTTCAATAACAAATTGCCATTGTCTACCGCTAAATGTGAAGTGCCGCTGGAAAAAGTCGGTGAACTTGCCCACAAGATTGGGGTAAACAGTACGCCGACCATGTTCTTTGAAAACGGCAAGCGTATGCTTGGCGCACAGCCTTCTGACGAAATTGAAAAAGCGTTGCAGACAGCGAAAAAATAGTGCTTCAGTGTTAATAAACAAAAAGGCCGGAATTTCCGGCCTTTTTGTTTTAGTGACTTTTAATCAAAGTCGTTTGAGTAATGAAAGTTTCCAGCGCGAATTAACCACCGCCGCTAACGACTTTGCCCATTTTGAAGATAGGCATATACATTGCCACTACCAGGCCGCCAATTAACACGCCCAGCACCACCATAATCACCGGTTCCATCAGGCTGGAGATTGCTGCGACGGCATCATCCACTTCACCCTCATAAAAGTCAGCCACTTTGGTCAGCATCGAATCCAGTGAGCCCGATTCCTCACCAATCGCTGTCATCTGGATCACCATATTCGGGAACACATTGGCATTTTGCATGGAGACGGTGAGGCTGGTACCGGTACTTACTTCACTCTGTATTTTTTTCGTGGCGTCATAATAGACTTTATTTCCTGATGCACCAGCCACTGAATCCAGCGCTTCCACCAACGGTACGCCGGCAGCAAACATGGTGGATAGCGTCCGGGCAAAGCGGGCGATAGTGGCTTTACGAATCAATTCGCCAAAGATCGGTAAGCGTAGCAATAACCTGTCCATAGACGCCTGCAATTTTTCCGAACGTTTCCAGGTGTACAGGAAAAACCAAATACCAAAACCTAGCGTGCCGAAAATGGCCCACCACCATTTCACAAAGAAATCGGAAAGATTGATAACTACGACTGTGGGCCCTGGAAGATCGGCGCCAAAACTGCTGAAAAGATCCTTAAAAGCCGGGACTACAAAGATCATAATCACAGCAGTAATGACAAACGCCACCACAATAATCGACACCGGGTATACCAGCGCGGATTTGATTTTGCTTTTAATCGCCTGAATTTTTTCTTTATATGTTGCCAGCCGGTCCAGCAAGGCATCCAGAATACCGGCTTGTTCACCGGCCGCGACCAGGTTGCAAAACAGGTTGTCAAAATACAAAGGATACTTGCGGAAGCCTGCACTCAGGCTGCTACCGGTTTCGACATCGGCCTTGATATCCGCCAGCAACTTTGAAACGGCCGGGTTATGATGACCTTTGCCGACAATATCAAATGCCTGCAATAGTGGCACACCCGCTTTCATCATGGTCGCCAGTTGGCGCGTGAATAAGGTAATGTCTTTATCCGTGACCTTGCCTTTAATCCTTAAGGAGCTTTGCTTTTTGACCTTGGTGACTGCAATGCCCTGGCGGCGCAGGGTGGCGTTGACAACGGCTTCGCCATTGGCACGCATTTCACCTTTGACGACCTTGCCTTTACGGTCTTTGCCTTCCCACAGGAAAACGGATTGTTTTACATTTGCAGTTGCCATAATTTTCTATCTAATGACTCATTGATTGTGCATTATTCATTGGTAACAGCTTCAACTTCCTCAATAGAAGTCAGGCCTTGTTTTACTTTAAGCAAACCTGACTCCCGCAAGTCTTTGACGCCTTCGCGTTTAGCCTGGGCGGCAATATCCATGGCATTGCCGCTAGCCATGATAATCCGTGCCATTTCTTCGCTGACCGGCATCACCTGATAAATACCGACGCGGCCTTTGTAGCCATTGTTGCAATGTTCACAGCCACCTTCTTTGGCATCATATAACTGCCAACTGCCATCCAGGTCCACTTCCTTAAAACCTACGCTAAGCAGCGCTTCTTTGGGCACATCGAGCGGTACCTTGCAATGCTTGCATAAGCGTCTTGCAAGACGTTGTGCTGTAATTAACGTCACCGCCGAGGCAATATTGAAGGGCGCGACACCCATATTCACTAATCGGGACAATGTTGTCGGCGCATCATTGGTATGTAGTGTTGACAAAACCATATGGCCGGTCGAGGCAGCTTTGATCGCCATGTCAGCGGTTTCCAGGTCACGGATCTCACCAATCATGATGATGTCGGGGTCTTGCCGCAGAAACGATTTCAGCGCTGCAGCAAACGTCAGGCCCTGTTTATCATTGACGTTTACCTGGTTAATGCCTGCCAGCGGGATTTCTGCAGGGTCTTCAGCCGTAGAAATATTTACGCCTGGGTCATTAAGCAGGTTCAAACAGGTATATAGCGAAACCGTTTTACCCGACCCGGTTGGGCCTGTTACTAGTACCAAGCCGTAAGGTCGTTGAACAGCTTTTAGCAATGCTTCTTTTTGCTCAGGCTCGTATCCCAATGCTTCAATGCCAAGTGTGGCGCTAGTCGGGTCCAGAATCCTCATCACAATTTTTTCGCCATAAATGAGTGGCAAAGTGCTGACGCGGAAATCGATTGAGCGGGTTTTAGATAGCAGCAACTTCATGCGGCCATCTTGCGGAATTCTTTTTTCAGAAATATCCAGGTTGGAGATAACTTTAATGCGCGAAGCAAGTTTGTCCTTGATTGCCAGGGGCGGCTGCGCCATATCCCTGAGCACGCCGTCAATGCGGAAACGGATGCGGTAGAACTTTTCGTAGGGCTCGAAATGCAAGTCAGATGCACCCATATTGATTGCATCCATCAGTATTTTTTGCAGGAATTTTACGACAGGCGCATCGTCCACTTCCTGCGCGAGTTCAGTTTCCTGTTCTGTTGCGGTATCTTCGAGGCCCAGATCAAAGTCATCACCACCGACACTAAGTGAAGCCATGCTGGTGTCTTTGGACTCTACGATCTTGTCTATCCATTTTCCGAGTTTGTCATCTTCCACAACCAGCGGGGACAATGTCGCACCCATCTGAAACTGAATGGTATCCAGTGCATGGAGGTTGGTCGGGTCGGAGACCGCAATATAGGCAATGTTGTTTTTTTGTTGCAGTAACAACACGCGTTGAGACTGCATGAGTTTGATATCGATGGACTTGTCAGGTAACGAATCCTGATCTAGTGCGTCCAGATCAAAAAATGGAAATCCAAAGGCGTCGGAAGCTGCTTGCGCAATATGGCGCGATGAAATTTTTTTCTGGGCGATGATCGCCGCCACAAAACTGATCTTTTGCGTATGGGCTTTTTCCTGCAGCACACCCGCCTCATCTTCGCTAATAAGCGCAGATTGCACCAAAGTACGTGCCATGCCACCAAGTTTATGCGTACTGCCAAGCGTTGCCATAAAGTAATACCAGGGCTCGAGTTAATCCGGTTAATGTATTGAAACAACAATACTTTTTACGTGAGTATACGGGAAATGGCTTTTATTCAAATCAAGGAAAAGACGCACACTCGTGCAGCATTTATACAAATTTTAACCAGATTTACGTCAATTCGTTAAAAGATGAAAAATTACACTTGACATTTAAATAATGCTGAATGTATAAAGCCCTTAAGGCGTTTGCGTTCAGGTTTTTTGTAGCCGTCTTTAAGTAAAGCAAAGCTTGTTTATTGCGACTTAAGTACTTGAGACAAACTTTTGGGGCGCCTCCCTGCATAAGTAAAAAAGTAAGGAAGTAAAATGGCAACAGGTACCGTGAAGTGGTTTAACGATTCTAAGGGTTTTGGATTCATTACTCCTGATGATGGCGGTGACGATTTGTTCGCGCACTTTTCCGCAATCGTTGAGTCTGGTTACAAAAGCTTAAAAGAAGGCCAGCGTGTCAGCTTTGATCTGACAGAAGGCCCTAAAGGCAAGCAAGCAAGCAATATCCAAAAAGCATAAAGATTGTTTAGGGGCACCAAATGCAAACGGCTCACACATTGGTGAGCCGTTTTTTGTTTCGCCGTTTTTAATGGCTGTGCTTTAGCGATTTTCGCTAAGTAGCCTACATGTTTTTGATGATTTCATCACCAAATTCAGCCGTGCTGACCTGGGTCGCACTTTCCATCTGGCTGGAGAAGTCTCCGGTCACGCGTTTGCTGGCAATCGCTTTGCCTACCCCGTTAAGCACAAGGTCTGCGGCTTCAATCCAGCCCATATGACGCAGCATCATTTCTGCTGATAGAATCAATGAACTCGGGTTGGCCAGGTTTTTACCGGCGATTTTTGGCGCAGTCCCATGCGTCGCTTCAAACATAGCAATGGTATCGCTCAGATTGGCGCCTGGCGCAATCCCAATGCCACCGACCTGGGCAGCCAATGCATCGCTGATGTAATCGCCATTCAGGTTTAGCGCGGCAACCACATCATAATCTTCCGGATGCAACAGGATCTCCTGCAGGAATGCATCAGCGATACAGTCTTTAATCACGATGCCGTTAGGCAGTTTGCACCATGGACCGCCATCAATCAGTTCCGCACCAAACTCTTCTTTGGCCAGCTGGTAACCCCAATCACGGAAGCCACCTTCGGTGAACTTCATGATATTGCCTTTGTGGGTAATAGTCACCGATTTGCGTTTGTTATCAATCGCATATTGAATGGCTTTGCGTATCAGGCGCTTACTGCCATCGATAGAAACTGGCTTGATACCGATCGCAGAAGCTTCAGGGAAGCGGATTTTTTTACGCACGCCCATGTCACTCAAGAAGTTAATGACTTTCTTCACTTCCTCTGTGCCGGCTGCCCATTCGATACCCGCATAAATATCTTCAGTATTTTCGCGGAAAATCACCATGTCGGTTTTTTCAGGATGTTTTACCGGACTAGGTACGCCATCAAAATATTGAATCGGACGCAGGCAAACGTATAAATCCAGTTCCTGGCGCAACGTGACGTTCAGCGAGCGGATACCGCCACCGACCGGCGTAGTCAATGGGCCTTTGATTGAAATGACATAGTCTTTCAGCACTGCCATGGTCTCATCAGATAACCAGTTATCTTTACCATACACGGTCGTCGACTTTTCACCGGCGTATACTTCCATCCATGAAATCTTGCGTTTACCGCCATACGCTTTTTCAACAGCAGCATCGACTACTTTTATCATCGGCGGCGTAATGTCTATGCCAATGCCATCGCCTTCGATAAAAGGGATAATAGGTTGGTCTGGGACATTTAGGGTATTATCGGCATTAACGATGATTTTGCTGCCAGTTGCTGGCACATTGATTTTTGACATAGTGCTTTCCATGTTGTTACTGTTTAACAAACCTTTTAACGTCGTCTGCCAGTTTACTCCTCATGAGAAACATGCGACGCTTAAAGACTATATTCCGATTCCCAACGTATATGCGGCCGGGCGGCTGGATACCGATTCTGAAGGATTGCTTATTTTAACCGATGACGGTGCTTTGCAACATCGTTTAAGCCATCCCAAATACAAAGAAGTTAAAACCTATTGGGCTCAGGTAGAAGGTGCTGCTACAGAAGCAGATTTGATGCCATTGCAGCAAGGTGTTGATTTAGGTGATTTTGTAACTCGGCCAGCACAAGTGCGTATCATCGATGAACCTGCCCATTTGTGGCAGCGAAACCCGCCCATCCGTGAAAGAAAAGCCATCCCCACTACCTGGCTGGAGCTGAAAATCAGCGAAGGTAAAAACCGCCAGGTGCGCAGAATGACGGCCCATATAGGCTTCCCGACCTTGCGACTGGTGCGTTATGCAATCGGGCCTTACAATCTGGACGGAATCTTGCTTGGTAAATACAAAACACTTTAGTTAATGCAAATGACAGTTTCAAGCAAAGGAAGCGAAAAGGTTAGTATGAAACCGGTAGTTGTTTTCAGGCACGCCTGCTGCGAAGGTGCAGGTTATTTAGGCACTTTTTTAGCGCAACATGCTATTCCATGGTGCGAAGTGCGGATTGATAAGGGTGAAGCTGTTCCTTCCTCACTCGACGCTTATAGCGGCATTGTGCTAATGGGCGGACCTATGAGTGTCAATGATGATTTGCCGTGGATTCCTCCGTTGTTGAGTCTGATCCGTCATGCGGTGGATCAGGATGTACCCTTGTTAGGCCATTGCCTTGGCGGCCAGTTGATCAGTAAAGCCCTGGGCGGTACCGTGAGCAAAAACCCGGTGAAAGAAATTGGCTGGGGACAAGTCTCTGTGCTAGATAACCAGCTAGCGAAAGAATGGTTTGGCGATCTGCCAGCCTTTAATAGTTTTCACTGGCATGGCGAAACGTTTACCGTTCCTGAGGGCGCAACCCATGTGCTAGCCAGCCCATATTGCGAAAATCAGGCATACGCCTTTGGAAAACATATCGGATTTCAATGCCACATTGAAATGATGCCGGAAATGGTCAGGATGTGGACGGATAAATGGAAGGCAGACATTGCCGAGGCCTCATCTAGCCCAGCCGTGCAATCTGCAGAGGTGATGCTGGCTGACGTGGATGCTGGTTGCGAAACATTACACACAGTTGCTGATAAAGTATATAGCCGCTGGATCCAGGGCTTGGTGCACAATTAAATTTTACTGGAATTCTTAGTTAATCTGGCTGGTTTGTTTTTGTCGTAGAAGTGTGCTGTTCAAGTTTATGCATGGCATAGCGGCGCTGTTTAAAACGATTGTACTGCCATAAATATTGTTCCGGGCATTGCGCGATCTGCCGTTCTATCGCCTGGTTCAGCAGGGTGGGGGTGCTGATGTCGTCTACCGGTTTCAGGTGAATATCAAATCCCCTGCCATCCGGCAAACGCTGACCAAATGCCATCACGACCACCGCGTTGGTTTTGCTGGCCAGTTTGCTGGCGAGGCTCATGGTATAAGCCGGTTTGCCAAAAAAATCCGCCCATTCACCTTCACCGCTACGGGGAATCTGGTCAGGCAATATACCGACGGCTTGCCCGCTTTTAAGTGCTTGTAATAATTTCCTGACGCCACTGGCATTGGCTGGCGCCATCTCCACTTTACCTTTTTGTCTTCCGCTAACCACCAGATTGCTAAGCGATTGCATTTTGGGCGGACGGTAAAGCACGGTAATCGGATATTGCGAGCCGTAGTAAATGGAAGTGATTTCAAAACAGCCCAGGTGTGGTGTCAGAAAAATAAGGCCTTTACCATTCTTTTGCGCTTCAGTGACTGTTTCCCATCCGTGCACTTGCTGAATGAGCGGTAATAATCGCTCCGCCGATTGACCCCAGATAAAAAATGTTTCAAGTAAGGCTTTGCCGGCTTCCAGTCTGCTGCGCTTCATTAATTGTTGGACTTGTAAGGGGCTCTCAGCCAAACGGCTTTGCAGAATATTATTGAATGCAATCTGGTTACTTTTGCGATCCAGGCAGTATGAAAGCCAGCCTAATCCAGCGCCCAAGCGGTGTAACAGACTTAATGGCAGCCAGGCGATAAATTTACAAAAGTAGAGCAGCATGAATATAAACAGTCATTGAAAAGTAATGAGCATCTTAACAAACTCTTGTACGCAGCCAGCGCATGGCGGTCAAGTTTTTATGCTGCGCGTCGGATTGCAGTAAAATAGCAAAAATCCTGAAACTTGAATCTGCATGTCTAATCTGGAAACCACAAATACGCTGACCGAGAACATTTATCCGCTGCCTTCAGTATGTCCGGTGGTTGAGAATAATGCAGTGACATTGTCAGATGGCAGTGTATTGACCACATTGCAGGTGCATCGAATGTTACCCGGTCGCCGTTGGGTATTCAGTGGCATGTGGCAAGGCCTGTCGGTTTTCGCCAAGGTTTTTATGGGTGCCCAAGCAGGTAAATATGCCAACCGGGATGCGCAAGGCGCGGTGTTGCTTGCTGAGGCAGGCTTAAAAACGCCCGCGTTATTATGGCAAGGTCTTACTCAAAATGCACAGGCAAGCGTATTGATTTATGCTGCGATTCCAAATGCCGAAAATGCGCATCAGGTGTATGCGCAAAGCGACACTGCACAAAAATTCACACTAATTGAAAAAATAGTACGCGTGCTGGCGCAGCAACATGCTGCCGGTCTCGTGCAGACTGACTTGCACTTGAAAAATTTTGTGCTTGCTGATGATGCCGTGTGGTCAATTGATGGCGATGGCATACGCAAAAAGGATTTATCCCGCAAAGCTTGTTACCAGCAACTTGCCGAGTTAGTAGCCAAGCTTGCTATCCTGGATCAGCAAGCATGGGCATTGGCTTTGCTTGCCGCTTATCAACAACAGCGCCAATGGTCGGATTCGTTTAGCTCACAACAGATAATCGCTTGGGCTAAGCGCCATAAAGCGCAAGAAGTGCGTGAGTATGTGGAGCGCAAAATTTTCCGTAATTGTACCGATGTCGTCTGGCAGCAGGCCACCACATTTGTATTGGCGCACAATGCACATGTGGCCTTGCCTGAATTGACTCCCGATGTACTTGAATCGGCCATGCAAGCGGGGGATATGCTGAAAGATGGTAATACCAGTACCGTGGTGCGTACCCATCTCGCACAGCTGGGTGCAGTGATCAAACGGTATAACATCAAGAATATATTCCATGCAATTGGGCGGAGTTGGCGACCGAGTAGGGCAGCTATTTCGTGGTCTAACGCACATCGTTTGCAATATTATGGAATCCTGACGCCTAAACCATTGGCGATGCTGGAAAAGCGTTTTCTTGGATTGCGTGGCGAGGCATATTTTGTCTCTGCTATTAGTGCATTGCCTGATGCATTCACTTTTTTCAAAACCATCAGCGATGATGCACTGCGTACGGAAGCGCTCAGGCAGCTTGTATTAACCTGCTACCAGTTTTACCTGCTGCAAATTTCGCATGGCGATATGAAAGCCACAAATTTACATGTGAATGCTCAAGGCCAGATTGTTATCTTGGATTTAGACAGCATGCAGCAGCACCGTTGTGCTAAACGTGCGTTGCGTGCGCATGTCAAAGACATCCGCCGATTGCTGCAAAATTGGAAAGACGATACTTCGCTGTATAATGCGCTGTTGCAAAGTTTTCACGCGGTGTATGTGGATCATACGCCTCTGAAGCTGGCAGGCATTTCCATTTAAATCAATTGACGAGTCACTGAATGATTGTATTAGGGTTATCTGGCGCATTGGGTCACGATGCTTCTGCGGCTATTCTGGTGGATGGCAAAATTATTGCCGCCGCCGAAGAGGAGCGCTTTATACGCGATAAGCACGCCAAAAATCATTGGCCGTATGAGGCCGCCAAGTTCTGCCTGACACAGGCAGGTGTGACGGCTGACCAGGTTGATATCGTCGCTTTTCCCTATGCTGAAATTTCCCTGGCTTCGCCTGCTCGCTGGCATTACGCCAGGCGTTATTGGTATGCGCCAGACCGTGCGTTGGACGCGATTTTTAATGGTAATCGCCGCTTCAGACGCAACCGCGATAAATCGCTTCAATTAATGCAAGATTTGGGATTGAAAAATGCCGAATTTGTGCCAGTGGAACACCATTTGGCACATGCTTCTAGTGCTTATCATTTAAGCGGTTTTAAAGAAAAAACTGCCATTGTCGGCATTGATGGTAAGGGCGAATATGCCACCACCTTCTTCGGTTACGGTGAAAATGGCAAAATTCATAAAATTAAAGAATTCTATGATCCAGATTCGCTAGGCGGCCTATATGGTGCCATCACTGAATACCTGGGTTTTGAAATGCTGGATGGCGAATTCAAGGTCATGGGCATGGCCCCGTATGGCGATGCAAAGAAATATGATTTAAGCCGCCTGGCCAAATTTGAGAATGGCGAACTGCTGATTAACACCGAGTACGTCAATGTGGTGGGTTTGCGCCGCTACAAAGAAAACGGCAAAGGCTTTTATTTCACGCCAAAACTGATCGAATGGTTAGGCCCCAAGCGTTCCGGCGATGAGATCGATGATCCTTATATCCATTACGCAGCAAGCGTTCAGCAATTGCTGGAAGACCTGGCGCTGCAAATGATTGAGTATTACCTGGGTGACATCATCCGCGAAACCGGCAAGATCGTGATGGCTGGTGGTGTAGCGTTGAATGTGAAGCTTAACCAGCGCATTATTTCCTTGCCGCATGTGAAAGAGTTATTCGTGCAACCGGCAGCCGGCGACAACGGCACCAGTCTCGGTGCTGCGACTTATGCTGCGCACCAAGCTGGCGAGACCGTTCATAAAATGGAACATGCTTATCTGGGGCCTGCCTTCAGTAATGAAGAATGTATCGCTGCCTGTGAAGCGCATCCGGAAAAACCGAAATTTATACGTGTTGAAAATGGCCCGCAAAAAGCAGCCGAGTTATTGGCAGCCGGCAATCCGCTGGCCTGGTTCCAGGGCCGTATGGAATTTGGTCCGCGTTCATTAGGCTGCCGCAGTATTCTCGGCGACCCTAGCTTTCCTGGCGTGGCCGACCGTATCAATGCGCAAATCAAATACCGCGAGCGCTGGCGGCCGTTCTGCCCGAGCATGCTGGATCGCGTAGCGGAAGATATTTTGCAAACCAATCATCCGGCGCCTTACATGACGTTTACTTTTGATGTAAATCCGGCCTGGAAGTCTCGAATACCGGAAGTTGTGCATGAAGATGGCACCGCACGCGCGCAAGTCGTTACCAAGGCAACCAACCCGCGCTACTATGCGCTGATCGAACATCTGGAAAGCCTTCGCGGCAATGGGGTGGTATTGAATACTTCATTGAACCGTCGTGGCGAACCGATGATCTGTAGCCCGACAGATGCATTGAATATGTTTTATGGCTGTGATCTGGAGTATCTGATGCTGGAAGATGTGCTGGTGACGAAAAGCTAGATTCATAATTTATATTATTCCGATTTAAGTGATTGGAATCATTCAAAAAAATCCATTTGGACGCGCTTTTGGTTTGACTGATTCCAGTTGTTTAGCGATAATCGGGAATAGAGTCCAGTTTGGACTCATATACAATAAATCCCAAAACTGTGATTAAAAGTAAGTCAAAGCAGTTCATCAGGATAGTTCAGTAGTTAAAACACAGTTGAGCGATAGTCAATGAAACAATCTCACATTGAAGTAACAGAACGCATCATCGAGCGCAGTCGACCGACCCGCAAGGCTTATTTGCAGCGTATTGATGATTATCTCAACCGTGACAAAGGCCCGGATCGCCTGGGCTGTGCCAACGTGGCACACGCATTCGCGGCCATGCCACAGAATGATAAATTCAAGATTTATGCTGAAAAGCCAACTCATATCGGCATTGTCACTGCATACAACGAAATGTTGTCTGCACACCAGCCCTATGTGAATTATCCGGACATCATCCGTGATGAAGCCCGCAAGCATGGGGCAACCGTACAGGTTGCTGGCGGCGTGCCAGCCATGTGTGATGGCATTACACAAGGTGAGCCTGGCATGGAGCTGAGCCTGTTCAGCCGCGATACCATTGCAATGAGCACAGCTGTGGCGCTGTCACACGATGTATTTGATGCTGCGTTGTTGCTAGGCGTCTGTGACAAGATTGTGCCGGGCTTACTGATTGGTGCTTTGCACTTCGGCCACTTGCCATGTGTATTCGTGCCGGCCGGCCCGATGAGTACCGGTATTGATAACACCTCCAAATCGAAAGTGCGTGAGCAATATGCGCAAGGCCTGGTAGGCCGTGAAGAGTTGCTGGCAAGTGAGTCTGCTGCTTACCATGGCGCGGGTACCTGCACTTTCTACGGTACCGCTAACAGCAACCAGATGTTGCTGGAAGCCATGGGTTTACATGTACCGGGTGCTGCATTCATCCATCCGCACGATGGCATGCGTGAAGACTTTACCCGCGAAGCGGTACGCATGGTGATACAAAATACCCAGAAAAACAGGTTCGTGCCGATTGGCCGCCTGGTTGATGAGCACGTTATCGTCAATGCGATGGTGGCTTTGCTCGCCACCGGAGGGTCCACCAATCACCTTATTCACTGGGTTGCTGTGGCGCGTGCTGCCGGTATTGTGATTGACTGGACTGATTTCCACTACCTGGCGAGAGGGACGCCGCTGCTGGCAAGCGTGTACCCGAATGGTAAAGCCGATGTGAATGAATTCCAGGAAGCCGGTGGTCCAGGTTTCGTGATTCGCGAATTGATCGAAGGCGGTTACATGTATCCTGATGTATACACCGTCAGTGGCGGTGGCATGCGTGATTACGGTAAAAAGCCTGAAAAAGAAGCGGACAAGCTGGTATGGAAAGACTACCCGGCTGAAAGTGGTGATGAAACCATCGTCCGTACTGCTGCGCATCCATTTAATGAATCTGGTGGCCTGCGTTTGCTGAAGGGTAATCTGGGCCGCAGTGTGATCAAGATTTCTGCCGTGCCGGAAGACCGTCATATTATCGAAGCACCGGCCATTGTGTTTGATGCACAAGAAGAATTGCTGGCAGCCTTTGACCGTGGTGAACTGGAAAAAGACTTTATTGCCGTGGTGCGTTTCCAGGGCCCTAAAGCGAATGGTATGCCTGAATTGCATAAACTGACACCGCCACTCGCCGTGTTACAGAACAAAGGTTTCCGCGTGGCGATTGTGACTGATGGCCGCATGAGTGGTGCATCCGGCAAAATCCCGGCAGCGATTCACTTGAGTCCAGAAGCCAGTGCTGGCGGCCCGATTGCCAAGATCCGTAATGGCGACATTATCCGGTTGAATGGAACAGTTGGTCAGTTGAATGTGCTGGTTGACGAAGATACCTGGAATGAACGCGAGACTGAAGAGCTGAGCGATGCCAAACGTCACCACAATGCCCACGGACTGGGTCGTGAGTTGTTTGGCGGGATGCGCAAGAATGTACTTTCAGCCGAAGAAGGCGCAATCACGTGGTTGTAATCAAAGCTTCGTCGCAATACGTTGTTGCAGTCGCTTGCCGGACTAATCGTACTGTCTTCACTCCTGCGCCTAGTCTTGCTTAGAACTTTTAATTACAGAGATACTAAAAGTTTATTTCTTTAGAATTTAATTATTAATTAGGTAAATATTCATAACATGAGCACATTAGATTTAGCGAACCATGGCCCGGTCATCCCGGTAATTGTCATCAACAAGGTGGAAGATGCTGTGCCTATGGCAGAAGCACTACTGGCGGGTGGCGTGAAGGTGCTGGAGGTGACTCTGCGCTCACCGGTTGCTTTGCAGGCCATGGAGCAAATTGCCAAGCATGTACCGGATGCGATTCTTGGTTCAGGCACCGTGCGTAACCTGAAAGATGCGCAAGCTTCTAAAGATGTAGGTTGCCAATTCGCGGTCAGCCCTGGTTACACCAGCGAGCTGGGCCAATTTGCCCGTAAAATCGGCCTGCCATTATTGCCAGGCGTGTCTACCGGTTCTGAAATCATGATGGCGAATGCCGATGATTACTACTTCCTGAAGTTGTTCCCGGCTGTAGCTGTTGGAGGTATCAACCTGCTGAAAGGTTTTGCCGGCCCATTTGCTGATGTGAAATTTTGTCCTACCGGTGGCGTGAGTGTTGAAAGTGCACCTCAATTCCTGGCACTGCCAAACGTAGTGGTATGTGGTGGTACCTGGTTAACCCCTAACGACGCTGTCGAGCGTAAAGACTGGGCACATATCACCAAACTGGCGAAAGAAGCTTCAGCAATCGTCGCAGCCAAATAATTCAATAAGGAAAATCAGCTATCATTAAAGGCTTGTAGTCTTACAGGCCTTTTTTATTGCCAGCCGCTTATGACAAATCCCTTGAATCTCGAAAAATACAAAACCATCGTGCTGGATTGTGATGGAGTCGTGCTCAATAGTAACCAGACCAAGGTGGATGCTTATTACAATACGGCCAAACGTACCGGTGGTACCGATGCGCAGGCACAGGCATTTGTGGATTACCATATCAAGCTCGGCAGCATTCCGCGTAATGACAAAATCCGTTACTACATCAGCGATATCCTTAAACAGCCATTCACTGAAGAATTTTTCCAGACATTGATGGATACCTTCACCGAGATTCTGGAGGAAACGCTGATGCAATGTGAGGTTGCGCCGGAACTGGAGAAATTGAAGCAAAAAACTTCACAAGCCAAATGGATGCTGATGTCAGGCGGTGACCAGGAGGAGTTGCGTAAAATATTCCCGCGCCGTGGTCTCGACAATCTGTTTGAATTAGGGATTTACGGTGGCCCGACAAAAAAGAACGAGCATCTGGCAACCATGATTGCGGATGGCACGATTCAGTTTCCTGCATTGTTTATTGGTGATAGCCGCTTCGACCACCAGGCTTCTACCGGCGCCGGCTTAGACTTTGTGTTTGTCTCCGACTGGACAGATATGCCGGACTGGCAAAGTTATTGCAAACAACATCAGGTGACCGTCAGCCATCACCTGGAGTTGCAGCCTTACACCGACTTTTAAGTGGTTAGCTATCCTTTTGAGTCAACGATTACACTAGCCTATAATGCCGGTCATGACGACAGACAATAAACAAGTCACCATTCTGGTGCCTAATTATAAAACGCCGGAAATCACCAAAATCTGTATGCGTTTGTTGCGCAAATATACTGATTTCAATCAGGTTGAAGTGATTGCGATTGATAACAACTCGCAGGATGCATCAGTGGAGTATTTGCGCTCCTTGCCTTGGGTCAGATTGATTGAACGCAAGCCGGCAGCTGATGACACTGTGCCACTTTCACATTCGCGTGCGCTGGATCTCGCGCTCTCTGAGGTCAAGACGCCGTACGTACTTTCTATCCACACCGATACCTTTGTTAAACGGTCGGATTGGTTGCAGATGCTTTTGCAGCCCTTCAACGATAATCCCAAGCTGGCTGGTATAGGTTCCTGGAAACTGGAATCCAAGACCACATTGCAGCGCTGGGGAATCCGTTTCGAACAATCATGGAAAAAAGTGTTACACCAATGGTTCGGTTATCGCGGCTATAACCCCAATCGATTGGATGAGAGTAAATACTATTTACGTAGTCACTGCGCAATGTACCGCACTGATATCATCCGTGCACTCAATACATTTTTTTCGGATGGGAGCCAGACCGCAGGCATGGTAATGCATCAGAAAATGATTGCCGCTGGCTATGAGATGCGCTTTCTTGACTCGGTGCAATTGGGCCAATACGTAGATCACCTTAACCATGCCACGCTGATATTTAATCCTCAACTGGGCACCAGTGAAAAAAATATGCGTGAGGGTGCAAAACGTATCAATGCCAAATTGCGAGGCATCGATGGTGAAGCCATTCTTGCAAACTATAGTTTGGACAAGTAATACACACATGACAAACCGTTTGCTTAGCCTTGCATACTACCTGCCGCAATTCCACGAGATTGAAGAAAACAATCGCTGGTGGGGGCCAGGCTTCACCGAGTGGCAGCAGCTGAATACTGCGAAGACTTATTTTGACTGGCAGCACATACAAAAACCTAAAACCCCCTTCGGTGATTACAATCTGCTCAATTCTGCCGTGTTTGAATGGCAGCAAACTGTTGCGCAAACACATGGAATTGATGGTTTTCTGGTGTTTGACTACTGGTTTGGAGAAGGTAAAAAATTACTCGAAAAGCCTATGCAAATGGTGCTGGATCACCAGCTGGATTTTAAATATGCCTTCTGCTGGGCCAACCATACCTGGTATAACAAACGCGAAAATATCACGCTGCAATTGCAGCAATATCTAGGGGCAGGGGATTACACAGCTTATTTCGAGCAGTTATTGCCGCACTTTCATTCTGCCAATTACATCAAAGTTGAAGGCAAGCCGGTTTTTTCAATTTTCAGTCCAAAAGAAATTCCGGACCTCGAAGTGTTTATCCAAACCTTTAATAAGTGCGCTGCTGAACATGGTTTTGCCGGCATTTACTGGCTGGCAGACAACACCGAGCCGCATCAGCCCTGGAAAAAGTATTTTGATGGTTACAATAAATCCGGCAGCATTTTTAAATGGCGTAAGCGTGATAGCTGGTGGTCTTATATACGTGAAAAGCTGGCCAGAACGTTTCATTACAAACAGCTAGGGCCTTTTGTATATAACTATCATGGACTGGTGATTGATAACGATCCGTTAACTGAAGATCCTCATCAAATCCCGATTGTATTTACAGGTTGGGATACCACGCCACGGCACTTGCGTCGCGGTACCATATTAAAAGGATTTAATCCGCAATCTTTTGCCAGGCATTTGGAGCAGATTTACCTGCAATTGAGTAAAAGGAAACAGCATTTGCCAACCCAGGTGGTTGTGATCAAATCATGGAATGAGTGGGCGGAGGGCAATGTGATTGAGCCTGATACACTGTGGGGTGATGCACTATTGAATCAATTTTTGCTGTTTACTCAAAAGTTTACAAAATGACGCGGTTTTCATGGCCGAAGGCTATCAATAATATCATCTTCAAATGTCGGAAATTCAGGTATCAAGCCAGGGATGAGCATTCTGAGCATGCGTTGACTTTGACTTATCTGTGCCCGAACGCCAAAAAAGCATCAGGTGGCGTCAAGGTGATTTACCGGCATGTTTCTCTTATTAATAATATGCAAATAGCAGGAGTCAAAGCACAAGTTTTTCATCCAAAAGATGTAAATTTCCGTTGTGAAACGCCATTCTCCAATTTGAATTTTAAGAAAAACTTCGTCTTTAATAAAAAGCATGAAGTATTCGTGATCCATGAAATGTGGGCGGCACGAGAAGCCAAAATCGCGCGTGACAAAGGCATCCGATATATCATCCAAGTCCAGGGTGGCTATGATGTTTTTCGCAAAGCAGACGTTGACTCCGTGTATTCCGCTTATCAACATGCGGAATTGATTACCTGCGTATCAGATGATATTTATGCATGTCTGGTTTTCCTGTTTCCCGAATTTGAGCAGAAAATTTACCGTCTGCATTTGTCTGTTGAAGAAGATTTGTTCAAGCCAGCCGAGCATAAAGAGAACATCATTACTTACATGCCACGTAAGCTGGAGAAACATTCGACACTGGTGCTGAATTTTATTGCCAGGAAATTGCCTTCTTCCTGGAAGATTTTTCCTATCCAGAACATGAACCAGCAGGGAGTGGCTGAAACGTTGTCCAAGTCAAAAATCTTCCTGTCATTTAGCGAACTTGAAGGTTTGGGCTTGCCACCGATTGAAGCTGCTTTAGCGGGTAACCTGGTGATTGGGTATACAGGGCAAGCAGGAAAAGAGTATTGGGTGGATGGGCAGTTTCATGAGGTGAATTGTGGCGATATCCGCACTTTTTCAGAAACGATATTAAGTAAAATTAAGGAAATTGATAACGGATATTTTGATTTTATCGAGATAAAAGAAAATATTACTACCTTGCAGAACAAATATTCTCCTGCAAAGGAGCTGGATGGTTTGCGCGGATTGGTAGATCAACTCAGGAAGGGTTAAACAAGTGCGAGCAGCTAGACATCATCTCGATTTGGGCTGCGGTGCTAAGCCAAGAAATCCTTTTTCTTATGAAGTAGTGTGCGGCATTGATCTGGTTGCACATTCAATCCCGGAACAGGGTGTGGAAATTAAAACAGCAAATCTGTCTATTGATCCCATTCCTTATCCGGATAGTACTTTTGATGCTGTTTCTGCATTTGATTTTATAGAGCATATTCCTCGGATTCTCAGTGGTGGCGTATATGGCACACGCTTCCCGTTTATTGAGTTAATGAATGAGATCTGGCGCGTGCTAAAGCATGATGGAATGTTTTATGCCTTAACCCCTGGGTATCCCAGCAAAGAGGCTTTTATCGATCCGACACATGTGAACTTCATTACTGACGGTACACATAGCTATTTCTGTGAGGGTCGCTGCTATGGCAAAAACTACGGATTTACCGGTATGTTCAAGGCCAGGCGTGTGGCTTGGGTCTATCCTAGATTGCATTACCATGCCAATGATGATTTTTCTACCAAATTTAAAACGATCTTCAGAAAATTAAAACTCAAACCGCAAACTCATATTTTATGGGAGTTGCAAGCGATTAAACATGATTAACCACCGCAAACACTTACCACTCTATCTGGCCTTCGCCCTGGCATTTGTTACCTGTATTCGCATCATCGTGATTCAGCATGGCTGGGTTACCAATGACTCCATTCTATACATAGAGATGGCCCGCCATTTTTCTATGGGCGACCCACATCCCTTTGAAGGTTACAGCTGGGGCTTTTACCCTGCGTTGATTGCATGCTTGCACACGATCAGTGGGCTGGGGTTACAAGCCTCGGCAAATGTGCTGATCGTGTTTTTCTTTATGCTACTTGTATGGGGGCTGATGCGAATGGTCAGCATTGCCGGGGGTAATGACTGGACACAATTTTATGCAGTAGTGTTGTTATTGGGCTCCGGTTACATTGTGGGCAACATATTGCCTATGGCCAGCCGTGACCTAGGTTACTGGGCCATGATGGTACACGCAGTTAACCAACTCATTTTGTTCTATCAGCAAGGGCGCTGGAAGCAAGTCATCTACTGGCAAATTTTTGCATTATTGGCCACGCTTTTCAGGATAGAAGGCGCTGTACAGTGGCTGGTGTTACCGCTTGCGGGCTTTTTTATTGCTCATCAGGCCTCTGGCAGGCTGAAAAAAATTGCTGCACCTTATTCCCTGCTTATCATTGGCAGTATGCTGGCGCCGGTTATTCTAATGTTTATGCACATCAGTCTGGAAGATCTTGGGCGGGTCAAAGAGCTATTTACCGGGTTTCAGGATATCAAGCTGAATGTCACCCAACAGATTACACATCGCGTGGATGTGATGCGTGATGAGGTGATTGGCGAGCCATTCCAGGAGTATGCCTGGTTTGCATTCCTGCTTGTGTATATTGCGATTCCGACATTGAAGTGTCTGGGAGTTGCTGGTTGGGGTCCGACCTTATTCGTTGCGGCTGAAAAACATACCATCAAAAAAAACATCCAGCCTGTGGCATATCAAGTGCTGTTGTTCTGGTTATTTGTGTCGTGGGTCATCGGCTGTTTAATCACTTTCAAAGTCAACCTGCTGTCCGCCCGCTATGTGGCATTGTTTGGCTTTGTTTTAATTGTATTTTCAAGTTTTGCAGTGCAGAAATTATTACATCATCCAAAAACGAAAGTTACTCCTGTAAAAAGGTTGTTGTTAATCATAGCTGCGCTTATCGTATTGGCGGGGTTTGTCAATAACGTTAAACCTAAAGGTGCGGATTTTTATTATGAAATTGATGCGGTCAAATATGTGAAGTCCAGATTGCCGGACGGTCAGCAGGCACTCTATGCTTCTGCCAAGCAAAGGTTTTATGCAGATGTGCCTTATGATGGCAGAAGCGATTATGAATGGGATGATCTGTCAAAACGCATTGCTGACGGGCGTATCCAGCAATATGCTTATCTGGTGATTAAACTTGGCGACACGCCTGAAGAAAATGCCAAGTTAAAAGCGTTACATCAGCAACTGACTGGCTTTGAATTGGAAAAGACGTTTTACGGACATAAGAACCGAAAACAATTGCTAGTTTTTAAACGTGTCAGCTAGTGTGGAGGATGCAGCAGATATTGCTGCATTTTCTCTCTGAGCGTATTTATTTCAGATGCACTTAATTTTGCATGTTCAAAGTAGCTATCAAGCAATATTGCCCAGTTAGATAAGCCAAAAGGCGCATTGATCCTGGCATAGCGTGTCAAATGTCGAAAGCTGCGTAGCCTTGTCCTGAACCACAGTGACCACGGGTAAATCTTCATGTCAGCAATATCAATCAAGCCCATCTTGCCTTCGGTCGTGAGCACAATATTCCCCAAATGTAATGACCGGAAATGAACACCTTTTTTATGTAGCTCGGCAATAAAAGCGCCTAGCTGTACAACATGGTGTGTTTGTAATTGCTGCTGATCCAGCAAGGTTTTTAGTGTTTCGCCGGCCAAGGGTGCGTAATGAACAGCAAAAGTATGGCTTGAAGCCTCTAAATCTTCAGCCTTTTTATGCCCATTAACTGACAGTGGGTAATCAAGCAGGCTGGCATTTTTTACTTCATAGCAATCGATCACTTTAACTGTAGGAATGCCTAATTTAACGAGCTTAAATGCGTTCTTTGAAAAGCGTTGCGCATAACCCTGAAAACGGGCCCAGCTAAAGCGGTGGCGCAGGCGAAACACTTTCAGGTAATCGCCGTTCGGCAACTGCACCACTTTAATCCCTCGCGGGTCACGCTCGATCACGCGTGCATCGCTCAGGTGTTGCGCTGTCAGGAGAGGATAAGTCATGCCTTAATCGCTTGCGCGCTTAATGAAAGATGCTTTATCACCCGTGCCGGCGGTATTTGCTTCAAGCAATTAAGGTGTCCCAGTGGGCAAACACGTTCAAAGCACGGGCTGCAGGACAATCCCAGATACTCAATGATTGCTTGTGGATGCATAGGTGGTGTATGGCTAGGGTCGGATGAGCCATAGATGGCGACCAGTTGTTTATCAAGCGCCGCTGCAACGTGCATGAGGCCAGAGTCATTACTGATGATGGTATGGCAGGCAGACATTAAATCAATCGCTTCACCCAGCTTGGTTTTACCGGCCAGGTCTACGCAGCGTTGTTGTGTGTGACTCTGAATTTCTGTCGTAACCGTCTTGTCTTTATCCGACCCAAACAGCCAGACTTGCCAGCCGTGGTTTAAGGCCGCATTAGCCACCTCGGCATAATATTCAATAGGCCAGCGCTTGGCTTCGCCGTATTCTGCTCCTGGACATAAGCCAAGCACAGGTTTGCCCGTAGATGTAATAGCATGCTGCTGCATTAATGCAGGAATGCTGTCACGATTGGCATTCAATGCGGGCAACCGTAATTCAACGGGCAAATCAGTGTGCTTTGGGCGACCAAGTGCAACAAAACGCTCCACAGTTTTTTTTAGGATGGATTTGTCTAATGGCCGCATATCGTTAATCAGGCCATAACGCATTTCGCCTTTAAAACCGGTGCGGATAGGGATGTTGGCAGCCCATGGCAAGATTGCCGATTTCAGGCTGTTAGTGAGCAAAATGGCATGGTTGTAGCCATGTGTGGATAGTTGTTTACCAAATCGATAACGCTCGCCTATGGCTAAATCGCCGTGTTTAAAAGGCAACGCAATTGCCTGCGACACTTCCGGCATTCTTTCCAGCAATGGTAAGGTCCATGCAGGGGCGGCGACATCAATCTGGCAATCCGGCTGGTCAATTTTGAGTTGCTTGAACATGCTTTGCGCCAGCACCATGTCACCCACCCATGATGGGCCCATCACCAGAATCTTGTTCATGCGTGCATTTTTTTAATCAGGTTGCTGGTACTGCGGCCTTCCACCAAGTCAATCAGCGCGATTTCACCGCCCCAGGCTAATACTTCCTGCCCACCAACCACCTGGTCAGCCGTGTAATCACTGCCTTTGGCGATTACATCCGGGCGGATGGCATTAATCAAGTTGAGCGGCGTATCTTCGTCAAACAAGATCACGGCATCGACAGATTCCAGTGCCGCCAGAACCCGGGCACGGTCATTTTCATTCACTACAGGGCGGGTGGGGCCTTTAAGAGCAGACACCGAGCGGTCGGTATTCAGGCCAAGCACCAGCTTGTCACCGCGTTTTTTTGCACCTTCAAGGTAAGTCACATGGCCCGCATGCAATAAATCAAAGCAGCCATTGGTGAAAACGATTTTTTGGCCTTGCTGTTTCCAGGCAGAAACTTTTTGTAGCAGTTCGGGTAACTCGCTGACTTTATGCGCCTGGGCACTACCTTGAGCACTTGCAATTGCATAAACCAGGTCAGCCTTGGTAATGGGTACCGTGCCCACTTGACCAACTACCACGCCGGCGGCAATGTTGGCCAGTGATAAGCTTTCCAGTGCCGACAAGCCATGTATCAGGCCAGCGGCCAGTGTGGCAATCACGGTATCTCCAGCACCGGAAACATCAAATACTTGTTTGGCGGTCGCGCTGAGATGTTCTATGCGCTCGGTGATGAGGCTAATGCCTTCTTCACCACGCGTGACGGCCAGAAAATCAAGGGATAAGCCGGCTTTTAAGGTACTCGCCTTTTCAATCAGGGCAGAATCATTAACCTGGGTATCACAAGCCTCAGCCGTTTCTTTCTTGTTAGGTGTAAGAGCAGTTGCGCCACGATATTTATGGTAATTGCGTCCCTTGGGGTCAACCAATACGGGAATTTTGTGCGCACGGCAATAATGAATCACATGCTGGCAAATATCTTCGGTCAGCAAACCTTTGGCATAGTCTGACAGAATGACCAGTGCTGGCTGCTGCTCAAGTGCAGCCTGGATGGCTTTGGTGACATGACTTACTTCACTGGCAGATAATTCAGCTGTGATTTCCTGATCCAGTCGCATCATTTGTTGATGCCCACCCATAATACGGGTTTTTGCAATGGTCGGCCGCGCTGCAGTTTTAATCATCGCTTGCGTATCTATGCCATGGCTGTGCATGGCATTTACTAAGAGCGAGGCTTCATTATCTTCGCCTATCAGGCCGATCATGCGCGTGTGTATACCCAGCAAAGCCAGGTTTGCCGCTACGTTTGCGGCACCACCTGCACAATGTTGTTCGGATTTAATGAGTAACACCGGCACCGGCGCTTCTGGCGAAATGCGGTTTACCTCGCCGATTAGATAGCGATCCAGCATCACATCCCCAATCACCAGTACCTGTTGATTGTTTTCACCAAAGTGTTGAACCAGTGTTGCCAGGCTGGTAGTCGTGTGCGTGCCAGCCATCAGGATTCCAGAATCTCGCACAGACTGTGGCCGATGAAAATATGGGCTTCTTGGATGCGCGCAGTCACATTCGAGGGCACCACAATATTGTATTTGCAGAGTGCATTCAATTTGCCGCCACTACCGCCTGTCAAACCAACAGTGGTCGCGCCGATCTCATTCGCAGCTTCAATTGCACGCACCACGTTAGCGCTGTTGCCGCTGGTGGTCAGGCCGATCAGTATATCTTCCGGGCGACATAAGGCCTCTACCTGCCGCGCAAAAATGTAATCGTAGCCGTAATCGTTGCCTACCGAGGTGAGGATTGAGGTGTCAGTGGTCAACGCAATCGAGGGCAAACCTTTGCGCTCTTTTTTAAAGCGGCCAACGATTTCAGCAGCAATATGCTGGCTATCGGCCGCACTACCACCATTACCACAGAGCAGTATTTTCCCGCCCTGCTGAATACATTGACGCATCGCCAATCCCACTTCACTGATCAGCGGAAAGCTGGCTTTCAACGCTTCAAACATGATCATATGTGCCGCATGTTCGCCTTCCAGATATTCAATATAGCTCATGATACCGCCCTTAAGTAGGTGGATGTATACGCATCAAATGCGGGCAATTGAGTGAAATTACAACTAGGGAATAAAAGGCGCATGGTTAGCAATAGGGATCGTCTTGCATTAAATATTGTTGCACATAATCTTTCACACCTTCTTCCAGGCTGGTGAAAGGTTTTTTGTAGCCGGCATGACGCAACTTCTGCATCTCTGCCTGTGTGAAATACTGGTATTTACCCTGTAAATCCTGTGGCATATCAATGTAGGTAATGTGGGGTTCACGCGCCATGCTGGTCATGACATTGGTTGCCAGATCTTTGAAGCTGCGTGCCTGGCCGGTGCCTATATTATAAATGGCGCTGGTGGCCGGTTTTTGCTTCAGGGCTGCTTCCAGGAAAAACCCCATCACATCAGCGACATCTTTAACATAGACAAAATCGCGTAGCTGCATACCATCTTCAATGCCTTCTTTAGTGCCTTTGAACAGGCGCATGGTGCCGGTTTCGCTGAACTGATTAAAGGTATGGTAAGCAACACTAGCCATGCGTTCCTTATGATATTCATTTGGACCATAGACGTTAAAGAACTTGAATCCTGCCCAGGCAGGCGGGGTGATCTGTTTTTGCGCCACCTGCTGTAACACCCACTGGTCAAAAAAATGTTTGGAGTAACCATAGCCATTCAAAGGGCGTAGGTTCTCAATGCTGGCATCGTCGTAACCTTGCTCACCACCGCCATACGTTGCCGCAGAACTCGCATAAAAGAAAGGTACTTCATATTCAGCACACCACGACCACAAGTCCTGCGAATAATGCATGTTATCAGCCACCAGCTTGTTAAAGTCACGCTCGGTGGTCGCGCTGATGGCACCCATATGAATCACTGCAGTGATGTCATCGTTATCTTCGAGGAAATCGAACAACTGGTCTTTGTCCAGGTATTCTGCATAGTGCCTATGTACCAGATTTTGCCACTGGTTTTCATGCGTGATGCGGTCAACAATCACCAGGTCTTGTCTGCCAAGCTTGTTATTTAAATGCCAGGCCATGATAGAGCCTATCATGCCTGCGCCACCGGTGATAATGATCATATGGAGCGATTAAAACGTTAAAACGCGATTATAACGCGTAATGGGCGAGGGCTGGCATAGAATGGCGTGTTAACGCATCACACCGTTCTATGCCAAATCAAAGGGATGGAGAGCCTGCGTATAGCGCATAGTGGGACATTTATTTTTCAGCGCCCAGTGCTAAAGCCCGCGCTTTACTATCTTGCGCCTCTGCTTCTGCATTTACTGAGTCAAACTCGTCACTAACCCAGCCCTGCAAATGCTCCAGGGCAATATCACGCATGGCCTCAATCCACACCGCTTCGCTGTTAAGTGCCGGTATGTAGTGATAATCCCCGCCGCCAACAGACTGGAACAAATGTTTGCCTTCCATGGCGATCTCTTCCAGGGTTTCCAGGCAATCGCTGCTGAAGCCGGGACAGACGACATCTATACGCTTGAGTTGTTGTTTACCTAAGGCATCCAGCGTATTGGCGAGATAGGGTTGCAGCCATTCCTGGCGGCCAAAGCGGGATTGAAAGGCGATTTGATATTGCTCTTTGCTTAAGCCTAAAGCCTCTGCCAGCAAGCGTGCTGTTTTGTGGCATTCGCAATGGTAGGGGTCGCCTTTAAGCAGGTGAAATTTAGGCACACCGTGAAAGCTCATGACCAGTTTTTCTGGCTGGCCATGTTGTTGCCAGTAGGCTTGGATATGGCTGGCAAGCGCTTGAATATACAGCGGGTGATCGTGGTAGTGCTTGATAGTGCGGATAGCCGGCACATTGCGCATTTTGAGCAGTACTCGCCACACTGCATCCAGTGCGGCAGCCGTACTACTGGCGGCATATTGCGGGTATAGCGGAAAAACCAGGATACGGTCACAGCCTTGTGCCTTAAGGGATTCAATGGCGCTTTTCATGCTGGGGTTGCCATAGGTCATCCCCAGTTCGACAGCAAAAGGCGAATGTATTTTTTGGGTCAGGTAGCCTTGCAGCAGTTTTTTCTGTTGTTGCGCATACACCATCAGCGGTGAGCCTTGGTCTGTCCAGACACTGGCATATTTTTCTGCCGATTTTTTTGGGCGAATCACCAGAATGATGCAGTGTAAAATCCAGCACCAGATAAAGCGTGGGATTTCTACCACGCGCCTGTCCATCAGAAATTGCTGTAAATAAGGACGGAGGGCTTTGGCTGTAGGAGCTTCGGGCGTACCCAGATTGGCTAGCAGTATACCCACTTTTGGTTTACTGCCGTGGATGTAAGCAGGTTCTGGCTGATAATAGGTCATATGCTTATTCTATGCGATTCAGGCTGTCAAAGGTAATAGCTTCAATGAATACAGTTGATTATTCAAAGATAATAAAAAATCCCCGCAGAAGCGGGGATTTAACTGAACTCAAAAACAGTGAGTTAGTTTAGGCACCAAGACTTTTTTTACGACCCATTAAGCCCATCAAGCCCAGACCCGCTAGAAATAAAGCATATGTTTCTGGTTCTGGTACTGCAGCAGCAGTGAATGTGGTGATAGTGCCATTGTAACCGGTGGTTGCACCAACACTAGTGCCAACGACATGCAGGAAAAAATTCCCGTACTGTGCGCTTTCAAGGTAGCCAAAAGATACTTTCGGAGTGCCATTTAAAACAGAACCGGTCGCAACAAGATTCTTATTGGCATCAAGTAGATTAAATGTTTCAAAGGTGAATGCGGTGCTACTGGAGCCTGAGATACTGGCTACGATATTCTGTAAGCCTTCCGTGTTAAATCTTATATAGTCATTGAAACTGGTATTACCAGAAAATGAACTGCTGAATTGATAGCCATCACCTGACAAAGTCGCATCATAAGTTGCGGCATACGCAGTATTCAAGACAGTGCTTAGCCCGAACGCGAGTAATAATAAAGACTTTTTCATACTTAAACTCCTAACAACGATTAAAAAACGGATCAATACAAAATATCTAGGCTATCCAATGCCCTTGCAAAAAGAAAAAAGCCATAGCCTGCAAATTCATGGATGGTTTGAATGTTTGGAGGACTCAAATCCAAGACTGAGTCCCTTGGGTATGTTTGTTTACTTTTTATTAATTTGATTACCAACTACACCACCCACTGCCGCGCCACCCACAGTGCCAATTGCACTACCGCCGGTAAGCACTGCGCCGCCCACTGCGCCTATGCCTGCACCAATAGCGGTACTTTTGCCACGTGAACTCATAGAACCACAGCCTGAAGTACCCAGTGCAATTACTAAAAATAAGGAACAAACTAATGGCTTTTTCATTTAACCACCTCATTGGACACAAATTGAAGATGGATGAATTATGAAAACTAATTTAACTGATGCTAAGAGGTATGGAACTGATTGTCCTGTCGGACGATTCAGACATTTGAGAAAAATTTGTAAAGTTATAAAAAACTATTGATTGGATAGCGCGTTTGAAAGAAGTTTAGCAGTGATATCGACAATCGGAATAATGCGTTCGTAAGCCATCCGTGTAGGGCCGATCACACCAAGTGTTCCTACTACCTGTCCATCCGCCTCATAGGGGGCAGTGATCAGGCTACATTCATCCAGAGGCAGATAACCGCTTTCGCCTCCGATAAAAATCTGGATACCGTCGGCACGTTGACTGTGGTCCAGCAATTGCATGAGTGCCGTGCGGCGCTCAAAAATTTCAAAAAGTTTACGCAGGCTGGTGACATTGGTAGAAAGCTCATCTACCTGCAATAAGTTGCGCTCGCCTGAAATGACTACAGTTTCTTTGGCGGATTGTTCAGGTTGACCAGCAGCATCCAGCGCGGCAGACATGAGCCGGTTAATATCGGCCTGCATCTGTTGTAGTTCTTGCTTTAACTTATTCTGCAATTCATCCAGTGTTAATCCCTGGCAATGACTATTGACATAATTGCTGGCCGCAATCAGTTCGCTGGCGCTAAATGCCTTCTCGGCCATCAAAATACGGTTTTGTACCTGACCATCCTCAGTGACTAATATCACCAGGATTTTCTTTTCACTCAGATGCAGGAATTCCATATGCTTGAGCACATTGCGAACGCGCTTGGGCGTCATGACCAGCCCGGCAAATTGCGTCAGTTGCGACAGCATATCTGCCGCACTACTGATCAGTTCCTGCTGATTGGGGGAGGAAAGTCCGGTTTTGAGTTGCGCGACAGACTGGTGATCCAGCGGTTGTACAGTCATTAATGAGTCAACAAACAGCCGGTAACCCTTTTTGGTCGGGACTCTGCCTGAAGAAGTATGCGGACTGGCTATAAAACCCAGTTGTTCCAGGTCACTCATGACATTGCGGATAGTAGCAGGGCTGACATCCAGTCCGGAATGTTGCAACAAAGTGCGTGAACCTATCGGTTGACCGGCACTAATATAATGCTCGACCAGGGTTTTAAGTAAAATTTGCGCGCGTTTATCCAATTTTTACAGCCTTAATAACATAGGGGGATTTTGCCCGATTTATGCTCAGGATAACAGCCCCCTGTGCTTTTCAGTTCAGGGCTTCTGTGCTTTAATGCGCGCATGCTTCCTTACTTTCGCTCGGTTGCCATTGTCGGCAAATACATGGATGAGTCAGCACTGCAACACATGTGTGATGACTTGACGCGTTTGGTTCAGCATCTCTTGTCTCAGGAACTGCATGTCTGTGTAGAAGAACAAACCGCCCGTTATGTAAAATATGAAGGTTTTCAGCTGGCGAGCCTGGAAAATATCGGCAACAAAGCGGATTTGGTAGTGGTAATGGGCGGTGACGGCACGATGTTGAGTGTGGCGCGCTCACTACGCAAAACCAATGTACCTTTGATTGGTATCAACCGTGGCCGCCTGGGTTTCCTCACTGATTTGCAAACTGACAATATGCTGGGCGAAATTGATAAAATTCTGCAGGGGGAGTACCAGCTTGAGTCGCGCATGCTGCTGCAATCTGAGGTGTCGCGTGCAAATACCCAATTGCAACAGACCGTTGCGTTAAATGATGTCGTGATTAAAAGTGCATTTCGCCTGATCGAGCTGGAAGTGCATGTAGATGGAAAGTTTGTCTCGCGCCAACGGGCTGATGGCCTGATTCTGGCGACACCTACGGGCACCACTGCTTATGGGCTATCCGCAGGCGGGCCTATCATGCACCCGGACCTGCATGCGATTTCAATTGTGCCGATTAGTCCGCACACGCTCAGTAACCGGCCGATTACTGTCCCGGCGGATAGTGTAATTGAGGTGGTTATGGTGAATACCGGTGATGCACAGATCAGTTTCGATGGTCAAGGTCAGCATGCATTACTTGAAGGCGACCACATCCGTATCGCGCGTGCCGAGCAAGAAATCCAATTAGTACACCCTAAAACTTACTGTTACTTCGACATGTTGCGTAACAAACTAAATTGGGGATAAAACCGGTCTTCTAAAATATATGTTACAAGCCCTTTCTATTCGTGATTTTGTGATTGTTGAGTCGCTGGAACTTGAGTTTTCGGCAGGCTACACCGCATTGACCGGGGAAACCGGTGCCGGTAAATCCATCCTGATTGATGCGCTTTCGCTCAGTTTGGGCGCCCGCAATGAAGGTGATGTCACCCGCAAAGGCCATGATAAAGCCGAAATCTCCACTACCTTTGATATCTCTCACAATCAGGCAGCCCAAGACTGGCTTCAGGCGCAGGAAATCGAGCTCGACGATACGTTAGTGTTGCGACGCGTCATTTATGCTGACGGCCGCAGCCGTGCTTTTATCAATGGCGTGTCTGCCACAGTAGGGCAATTGCGGGATATTGGCGAAACCTTGATTGATATCTACAGCCAGAATGCCCACCACTCTTTATTGAAAGTGGCTACCCAGCGCGAGATTCTGGATGCGTATGCGCAGGCGACTCCGCTGGCAAAAGAGGTGAGTCAATTATTTAAAGCCTGGTCACAATTGCATCAGCAACAATTGACCTATGAAGAAAACGCCAGCCAGTTTGCCGATGAGTTGGCCGAACTGCGGGATAGCACTCGTGAACTCAAACAATTAGCATTCGCAGTTGAAGAATGGCAAACGCTGCAACAGGAGCATGTGCGCCTGAGTAATGGTGCCAGTTTGCTCAGTGGCATGGAAAGTTGTTTACAATGGATGAGTGAAGATGGCGAAGTGAATGCACTTGAGCTGCTTGCACAAGTGCAAGCCAAACTTAGCGAGCTGCAAGCGATGGATGCCGGGTTGCAGCCGATCGCGGAAATCCTGGATTCTTCCGTGATTCAGCTGGAGGAAGCAAGTCGTGAGCTTAACCGCCATTTGCAAAAAAGTGAACTTGATCCGGAAAAGTTAGCGGAAATCGAAGCGCGCATCCAGGATATTCACGGCGCAGCCCGCAAGTATCGCGTGAAACCGGAAGAGTTGCCTGAATTACTGGGTCAGCAATTGATTCGTATGCAAGAACTCGAAGGGTTTGCCGATGATGGTGCGTTAGCCAAGCAGGTGCAAAGCGCCTGGCAAGGATATCAGCAAGCCGCAGGACAACTTTCAACGCAACGCCAGCAAGCTGCCAAAAAACTGGCACAAACCATCACAGAAGAAATGCAAACGCTGTCACTCAAAGGCGGAAAATTCGCCATCTCACTGATGCCATGCGAGGCAGCCGCTTATGGCATGGAGCAAGTCGAGTTCCTGGTCGCCGGGCATGCCGGTGTCGAGCCAAGACCTTTGAATAAAGTAGCTTCGGGCGGTGAATTGTCGCGTATTAGTCTGGCTTTGCAAGTAACGACTGCCTCGTTAGGTAGCGTACCGTGCATGATTTTTGACGAGGTGGATGTCGGTATCGGTGGCGGGGTGGCTGAAGTGGTTGGGCGCCTACTCAATCAATTAGGCCAGCAACGGCAAGTGCTGGTGATTACCCATCTGGCGCAAGTTGCCGCGCAAGCGCAGCAACATTTGCAAGTGAGCAAGTCAGAACATAATGGTGCTACGCTGAGCCAAATTCGAGGTTTGGCTGCCGATGAGCGTGTAGAGGAAATAGCCCGCATGATAGGTGGTTTGCAGCTTACTGAAGCTACCCGTAATCATGCACGGGAAATGTTGAAGCTGGCGACGCATTAATGCCAGGCGCTGCTTGTAGTTTTTAATACTTAAGCTAGTTGTTTTCCTTTGAAAAAATCATGACTATGCCGGCTGTATTAACTACCATCATTATTTACGCGCGTAATATCCATAAAACGGTCGCTTTTTACAGCCACTATTTCGGGTTTGAAACGACAGGTGCAATCACAGAAGGTCTGGTCGAGTTAAAGGCCAGTCAGGGCGGTATCAATATTCTGGTGCACCAGGCTGCCAAATCGGTCAAGCTTGGACAGGCCGGCGTAAAACTATCTTTTGATGTAGAGGATATCGCAGCATTTGTGCTCGCTGCACAAGCGCAAGGCCTGGCGTTTGGCACTATCCACCAAGCTAACGGCTACCAGTTTGCCAATACCAAAGATCCGGATAACAATTCAATCAGCATTTCTAGCCGCGCTTTCAGGAATAACTCAACTGTTTAATCCCGAAACGCCAGTATTTGTGACCATTTTTCCAGCTTTGTAGCATAAGGAGTTCCGGCGTTTGCCGGGCTCGTGGATGGCAGAATGACAGTCGCGACCGGTCGTGACAGCTGTATATGTTTCTTGAATAGACTGGCGGCTGCATTACCATTGAAGGCCACCAGTTTTAAGGATGGATGTTCTTTCAGCAAGCCATTTATATCATTTGCAACCACAGTATTTTGTGTGATGGCGCTGTCCAGACTGCCGGGGCGATAAGCGGAGTGGCACACATCCCAGATTGCCAGTTTCGCTGCTTTTGCCTGTTCGCAACGTGTCGCATAATCTGCGTTGGCAGGAATTTGAAACAGCGCTTCCAGCACACGCCAGAATGCATTTTGTCTATGCGCGTAGTATTGTTGTTGTGTGATGGAAGCGATGCCGGGCAACGAACCCAATATCAGAATATCCGGATCCTCACCGAGGATAGGTGGAAAACCAACTGAGTGATGGCTGACGGAGAATTCCGACAAAGTCTGGGAGAGAAATTCTGCTAGGTTGAAAAACGGGTTAGCATATTGTGATGCCAACCCTTAAACTAATTATTCGTTACAAGGCTGGTCTTTGCAGACACCGTAAATAGTCAGTGAGTGATCCTGCATGGTAAAGCCATATTTTTGTGCAGCATCCTTCTGTCTTTTTTCGATTTCTTCGTCATAAAACTCTTCGACGCGGCCGCATTTGATACAGACAATATGATCATGGTGGCTGCCTTCGTTTAATTCGAATACCGCTTTACCACTCTCAAAATGATGGCGCACCAGCAAGCCGGCTTGTTCAAATTGGGTTAATACCCGGTAGACGGTTGCCAAACCTACATCTTCGCCGTTACCAATCATGACCTTATAAATATCTTCAGCGGACAAGTGACGCTGTTGACTACGCTCAAACAATTCCAGGATTTTCAAGCGTGGCAGAGTTGCTTTCAAGCCGGCATTTTTGAGATCTTTTGAGTCATGCATAGTGTTTTGTCCATTGTTGTGTAGTCCGGCATATTTGATTGCGAAACTACGTGGTATATTAATGTTTGTGTTCAATATACCGATTATAAAGTGAATCCAATGCGTAATTCTATCTTTTTTGTGTTGGTTGTAGCATCTCTTGGGAGTGGGTGTGGTGCAAAGCTTCCATCAATGAAGCCTTTCAAGATGGAAGTGCAACAGGGGAATGTCGTTACATCGAAAATGCTATTGCAGTTACGCCCTGGGATGACGCGCTCGCAAGTGCGCTACATCATGGGGACACCACTAGTTGTAGATAGTTTCCGTGATAACCGCTGGGATTATTTCTACGAGTTGCGCAAGCAAGGTGCAGTGGTGGAAAAGCGCAGGGTGATTCTCGACTTTGATAAAGATAGTTTAGTAACAGTACGTGGAGATGTCATTCCATCCGCAGAAAACCCGGAAATCAAAACGATTGCCGAAACACCTAAACAAAAAGTGGCCGAGGCGCAAGATCAAAGCTGGTCAGATAAACTCAAATTCTGGAAGAGCGATGAGGCGGCTGGTGCCGCTGCTACAGGAGCAGTTGCTGGCGCAGCAACTGCTGAGTCTGCTAAAAATTCTGCAAATGAGCCACAGCCATCCAATGCAGATCAACCAAAGTCCCAGTTGACTACTACACCTGAAGTGCCTGCGACCGCAAAAGCTGCTGAAGTACCTAAAACGCCTGAAGTAGCCAAAGTACCAGAACCTCAACCTGCCAATGCTGCTGACAATGAAGTTGTGCCATACATTCCTGAAGGTGAGTATTCGGCAGCACCTACCCCGCAAGATATGGCGAAAGGTAACCTGGATGCTTCTGCTAACCAGGTGGCAGATGCTAGCGCACATGCCGTGACCGAAAAAGGGGTGGCACCTAAACCTTCTGAAGTAGTTGAGCCACCGCCGGTCTTTGAGCAAGAGGCAGTGGCTGCACCTGCACTAGCTGAGCCTGAGCCAGTATTGCCTCCGCCTGTGAAAGCTTCTCCGCCTTCGGCAGTTGGCAAAAGTGTAGAAGCGCCAGTGACATCGGCTGCAATTGCTACCCCCGCGTTAGTTGCAGTGGCCAAGGATGCTCCTTCAAAATCTACAGAGACTAAAAAAGTTGAAACCAAGCCTGCTGCGACCAAGCCAGCAGTCACGCAAGCCCCTGCGACTAAAAAGAATGAGCCAACAATCGTCAAAACACAGCCAACCTCGCCCGACGATGACGAGGTGATCCCTTATATCCCTGAAGGAGAATATGTAGAGCAAGTCATCCCGACTGAAGGGGAGATGATAAAGGGCAATATGGCTGAAGCCAACGCACCGGCTATTGATGCGCAAGCGCACCAAGTGACAGAAAAAGGCGTTGCACCCAAAGTAACTGATGAATCAAACCCTACGTTTATCGCCGAGCAATTGCCGGAACCAGAGCCTGAGCCAGAATTGCCGCCACCACCGCCTAAGCCTGTTGCTAAGCAGAATATTCCACCGGCAGCCATAGCTGCTGCAGCTGAAGCGGCAACCGAAGCTAAGCCCCCTGTTGTTAAACAGGCCGCCGTACCGGTTGCAGAACCAACTGCACAGGCATCAGCCACTAGCGATGCTGGTGTCAATCAATCTGTGGCGGCCTGGGCGCAAGCTTGGAGAAGCAAAGATGTGAATGCCTATTTTGCAGCTTATGCGCCAGAGTTTGTGCCTGATGGTATTGCAAGCAGGAAAGTCTGGGAGGCGCAACGCAGACAACGCCTTTCGTCCAAACAAGGCGAAATCACCCTGGTATTGAATAACTTGCAGGTACAGCGTGATGGCGGTGAAGCCGTTGTACAGTTTGAGCAGAAATATGCTGCAAAAACTTACAAGGACGAACTGTTGAAAACGCTGGAATTGCGTTATGAGCCAGCGCAAAAACGCTGGTTAATTACACGTGAGCGTACTGCAGCAATAGGGTCTTCTCCAGTGCCTGAAGTGGTAGCCTTGCCTAACAAGGCAGAGGTGGCAGTCCCTGCCGCTACCGCTGCAAAAGTGGAAATTCCTGTTGCAACCGAGCCAACTGTTGAAGCCGCGATTGAAACCTGGGCACAAGCCTGGCGCACCAAAAACATTAAAGCCTATCTGGCAGCCTATTCTCCAGATTTTAAACCTGAAGGATTGCCTAGCAAGAGTGCATGGGAAGCACAGCGTAAAAAACGTCTCGCCCCAAGTCAAGGCAACATTAGCCTGGAAGTTGATGCGGTGAACGTTGAGCGTAACGGCGATAGGGCAGTGGCCACCTTTAACCAGAAGTATTCAGCCAAGGCTTACCGTGATGTGATGGTTAAAAAACTGGAGTTTAAACTGGACCCTGCAACACAGACATGGTTAATCGTACGTGAAACTGCTACTTCTGCCACTGAGTTGCCGGCAGCTAAGCAACAGGTGACAACCCCTGAAAACAGCCCGGAGCAGTCAGAGCCTGCGGCTGAACAAATCGGGTTTTAAACAAACCCCGTGTAATTTTAAGAATGTATTGAGCGAGTTATGTTAAAAGTAGTGATTGCAGGCGTGTCAGGCCGTATGGGACATGCCCTGCTGGATGGTGTGTTTTCCGATAGTAGTTTGCAATTGCATGCTGCATTGGATAGAGCTGGCAGTGGAATGATAGGCCGTGATGCTGGTGAGCAATTTGGTAAAGTCAGCGGTGTAAACATTACTTCAGATATTTCTGCGGCCTTGCATGGTGCGGACGTGCTGGTTGATTTCACCCGGCCTGAAGCCAGTCTGCAATATTTGCAAGCGTGCCAGCAAGCCAAGGTTAAGTTGGTGATTGGCACAACCGGTTTCAACGAGACTGAAAAAACAGCGATTGAACATGCGGCGCAGCAGACAGGTATTGTGTTTGCCCCGAATATGAGTGTGGGCGTGACCTTGCTGATTAACCTGGTTGAGCAGGCGGCACGCGTATTGAATGATGGTTACGATATTGAAGTGGTTGAAATGCATCACCGTCACAAAGTAGATGCGCCATCCGGAACCGCGTTGCGCTTAGGTGAAGCAGCTGCCAAGGGAATCGATAAAGCATTGAATGATTGTGCGGTCTACGCACGTGAAGGTGTGACTGGCGAACGTGAAGCCGGCACCATTGGCTTTGCTACCCTGCGTGGTGGCGATGTGGTGGGCGACCACACAGTTGTGCTGGCGGGTACGGGAGAGCGGGTAGAGTTAACCCATAAAGCTTCCAGCCGTGCTACCTTTGCGCAAGGCGCATTGCGTGCTGCCAAATTTCTGGCAGATAAGCCGAGCGGCTTGTTTGATATGCGCGATGTCCTCGGTTTTGCTAAATAGATTTTGCGGTGATGTCAGGCAGGTTTTAGCAAAACTAAGTAATTTACGTATCTAGCTGCTCTTGAGTGAGTGGTCTTAATAGGCTATAATGCTGCAATTCTGAAACGGGAAGAGTCCAAAAAGCTTTTCCCGTTTTGCACATCTATTCACCGGAGCTTGAATCACCTTCAACCCTCAGGCTGAACCCTCTAAAGGATGTGTTTCGTATCAAACTTAAGGAGCTAAAGGTGTCAAAAACAATTCCAGCGATTTTAGTCTTGGCAGATGGAACTGTTTTTAAGGGCATTAGCATTGGCGCTTCAGGTCATACGACCGGTGAAGTAGTGTTTAACACTTCTATCACTGGTTATCAGGAAATTCTTACCGATCCTTCGTATACCGAACAAATTGTGACACTGACTTATCCGCACATTGGTAACTATGGTACCAATAGTGAAGATGTAGAGTCAGGCAAAGTCTATGCTGCAGGTCTGATCATCCGTGACTTGCCCTTATTGGAAAGCAATTTCCGCAGTGAACAAAATCTTTCAGATTATTTGAAAACTAACAATGTGGTCGCGATTGCGGATATTGACACCCGCAAACTGACGCGCATATTGCGTGAAAAAGGTGCGCAGGCGGGCTGTATTATGGCTGGCGAATCTGTTGATGAAGCGCAAGCGCTCTCATTCGCCACAGGGTTCCCTGGTTTAGCAGGCATGGACCTGGCCAAAGTGGTGAGCTGTAAAGAAACTTACGAATTCACCGAGCCTGAATGGCATTTGGGTAAAGGCTTCAGCAAGACTACTGAGCAGAAGTTTCATGTGGTGGCGTTTGACTACGGCGTTAAACGCAATATCTTGCGCATGCTGGTTTCTCGTGGCTGTAAAGTCACGGTACTGCCAGCTCAGGCGACTGCTGAAGAAGCGCTGGCTTACAAACCTGACGGTATCTTCCTGACCAATGGTCCCGGCGATCCGGAACCATGTGATTATGCGGTTAAAGCGATTAAAACATTGGTTGATAGTGGTATTCCCACATTTGGTATCTGTTTGGGACACCAGTTGCTGGCTTTAGCCAGTGGTGCCAAAACATTGAAGATGAAATTTGGCCACCATGGTGCAAACCATCCGGTGCAAGACGTTGAAACCAAGCGTGTATATATCACCAGCCAAAACCATGGCTTTGCGGCCGATCCATCTACTTTGCCTGCCAATATTAAAGTGACGCATATCTCATTGTTCGACGGCAGCCTGCAAGGTATAGCACGCACAGACAAGCCAGCGTTCAGCTTCCAGGGCCATCCTGAAGCCAGCCCTGGCCCGCAAGAAATGAGCGTGTTGTTTGACCGCTTCATACAGTTAATGCAAGACAGCAAATCAACGCTAGAAAGAAAGTCCAGCTAATGGCAAAGAGAATTGATATTAAAAGTATTCTGATCATCGGCGCCGGTCCGATTGTCATTGGCCAGGCCTGTGAGTTTGACTACTCTGGTGCGCAGGCCTGTAAGGCTCTGCGTGAAGAAGGTTACCGTGTGATTCTGGTGAACTCGAATCCGGCAACTATCATGACCGATCCGGAAATGGCGGATGCGACTTACATCGAGCCGATTACCTGGCAAATCGTCGAGAAAATCATTGAAAAAGAGCGTCCTGATGCGCTGTTGCCTACCATGGGCGGCCAAACCGCTTTGAATTGTGCATTAGACCTGGACAAGTACGGGGTACTGGAGAAATACAAAGTTGAATTGATCGGTGCTTCAAAAGAAGCGATCGATAAAGCTGAAGACCGTCAAAAATTTAAAGAAGCCATGACCAAAATTGGTCTGGGTTCGGCGCGCTCTGCGATTGCGCATAGCCTGGAAGAAGCACTGCAAGTGCAGGCGACAATTGGTTATCCAGCGATTATCCGTCCTTCCTTCACCATGGGCGGTAGTGGCGGCGGTATTGCCTACAATCGTGAAGAATTTATTGCCATCTGCGAACGTGGCCTGGATGCCTCACCCACTAACGAATTACTGATTGAAGAGTCGTTATTGGGTTGGAAAGAATATGAGATGGAAGTGGTACGCGACAAGGCGGACAACTGCATCATTATCTGTTCGATTGAAAACCTGGACCCGATGGGTGTGCATACCGGTGACAGCATTACAGTTGCGCCAGCGCAAACATTGAGCGATAAAGAGTACCAGATCATGCGTAACGCCTCGTTGGCGGTACTGCGTGAAATCGGTGTTGATACCGGTGGTTCCAACGTACAGTTTGCGATTAATCCAGATGATGGCCGCATGATTGTGATTGAGATGAACCCGCGTGTCTCACGTTCATCTGCATTGGCTTCCAAAGCCACTGGTTTCCCGATTGCAAAAGTGGCTGCCAAGCTGGCAGTCGGCTTTACATTGGATGAGTTACGTAACGAAATTACAGGTGGCCAGACGCCTGCATCGTTTGAGCCTTCTATTGATTATGTTGTAACCAAAGTGCCGCGTTTCGCCTTTGAGAAATTTCCGCAAGCCGATAGCCGCCTCACCACTCAGATGAAATCTGTAGGTGAAGTGATGGCGATGGGCCGCAGTTTCCAGGAATCTTTCCAGAAGGCATTGCGTGGCCTGGAAGTGGGCGTCGATGGTTTGGACAGCTTGACTGATGACAAGGATCGTATCGTTAAGGAAATGGGTGAGCCAGGTCCTGAGCGTATCTGGTATGTGGCTGATGCATTCCGTTTAGGCATGACTACCAACGAGATTTTTGATATCACCAAAATAGACCGTTGGTTCCTGGTGCAAATTGAAGAAATTATCAAGCTGGAGCAGTCGCTGATAGGCAAACATATTGCCGATCTGAGCAGGGAAACGGTATTCAGGTTGAAACGCAAAGGTTTCTCTGACCGTCGTCTGGCCAAGTTGCTGGATACTGACCAGCACGCAGTGCGCGCTTTCCGGCAGGCTTTGGGTGTGCGTCCGGTTTACAAGCGTGTGGATACTTGTGCGGCTGAATTTGCGACTAATACCGCTTATATGTATTCAACCTATGAGGAAGAATGCGAGTCCAACCCGACTGACAAGAAAAAAATCATGGTATTGGGCGGTGGCCCGAACCGTATAGGTCAGGGTATTGAGTTTGATTATTGCTGCGTACATGCGGCATTCGCGATGCGTGAAGATGGTTACGAAACCATTATGGTTAACTGTAACCCGGAAACCGTGTCTACTGATTACGATACTTCCGACCGCCTGTATTTTGAACCGGTGACGCTGGAAGACGTGCTTGAAATCGTTAATATTGAGAAGCCGGTAGGCGTGATCGTGCAATACGGTGGCCAAACGCCATTGAAATTGGCGCGTGACCTGGAAAAAGCCGGTGTGCCTATCATTGGTACTACTCCAGATGCGATTGACCGTGCCGAAGACCGTGAGCGCTTCCAGCAAATGTTGCACAAGCTCAACCTCAAACAACCACCAAACCGTACTGCGCGTGCGCCTGAAGAAGCGATACGCCTGGCGATGGAAATCGGTTACCCATTAGTGGTACGTCCATCGTATGTGTTGGGCGGCCGCGCGATGGAAATCGTGCATGAGCAAAGTCAGCTTGAGCGTTATATGCGCGAAGCGGTGAAAGTGTCTAACGAATCACCGGTATTGCTGGATCGTTTCCTCAATGACGCGATTGAAGTAGATGTGGATGCGCTAAGCGATGGCGAAGATGTATTGATCGGCGGCATTATGCAGCACGTGGAGCAAGCAGGGGTGCACTCCGGTGACTCAGCCTGTTCATTGCCACCTTACAGTTTGAGCGACGAATTGCAGGATGAATTGCGTAGCCAAACTGTCCAGATGGCGAAAGCATTAGGCGTGAAAGGCCTGATGAACGTGCAGTTTGCCGTGCAGAACACTGAGCAGGGTGAAGTGGTGTATGTGCTGGAAGTGAACCCGCGTGCTTCACGTACCGTACCGTTCGTCTCCAAGGCTTGTGGTTTGCAACTGGCAAAAATTGCAGCGCGCTGTATGGCTGGTCAATCACTGAAGTCACAAGGGGTGACCAAAGAGGTGATTCCGCCTTACTACTCAGTGAAAGAGGCGGTATTCCCATTCATCAAATTCCCAGGTGTAGATACCATCCTCGGGCCTGAGATGAAATCGACTGGTGAAGTGATGGGTGTAGGCAACACGTTTGCCGAAGCATTCGTCAAATCACAATTAGGTGCTTCAGTGAAAATGCCTACCGGTGGCCGTGCATTCATCAGTGTGCGTAATGAAGATCACCGTAAGGTTATTGATATCGCCAAAGATCTGGTTAGCCTGGGCTTTACCATCGTGGCGACCAAAGGGACTGCGCGGGCTTTGTCCGAGCAGGGTCTGGATGTGACGCCGGTGAACAAGGTAGCCGAAGGTCGTCCGCATATTGTTGACATGATCAAGAACAATGAAATCAGCCTGATTGTGAATGTGACCGAAGACAAAAAAGCAATCACCGATTCATATGAGATCCGTCGTAGTGCCTTGCAAAACAAGGTTACCTACTACACCACATTGGCTGGCGCCCGCGCTGCCTGTATCGGTATGGCACAAAGCAAGGACATGGATGTGTATTCGGTGCAAGACTTGCACAAACGTCTGGCATAACTTACACTGAGGTCATTGCATTAAGAAATATTGCACTGACTGTTATTGAAATAAGCCACGCTCGACCGGGTGTGGTTTATTTTTTTTATACTAATTTTTTTCAAGGTTTTCGTTATGGCAGTAAATCAATTTCCTGTGACCGTGCTTGGTGCAGAATTATTAAAAGAAGAATTACAACGTCTTCGCGCGGTTGATCGCCCGAATATTATTCAAGCAATTGCTGAGGCGCGTGCGCAGGGTGATTTGTCAGAAAATGCAGAATACGAAGCGGCTAAAGAACGCCAAAGCTTTATTGAGGGTCGCATTTCCGAATTGGAAGCCAAACTTTCCAACCTGCAGATTATTGACCCGGCGACATTAAATGCAGAAGGCCGCGTGGTATTCGGGGCGACCGTACGTTTTGAAGACCTGGACTCAGGCGACAGCAAAATCTACCAAATTGTGGGTGAAGATGAAGCGGATATCAAAAACGGCAAAATCTCAGTGAGTTCACCGATTGCACGTGGCCTGATCGGTAAATCCGAAGGCGAAGTGGCGGAAGTGCAATCTCCAGGTGGGATTAAAGAGTACGAAATTATAGAAGTACTTTATAAATAGTGTTTATTTAAAATACTCATCCAACTTAGTAAGTTTCTTTCAACACAAGGGAAGCGCAAATGGCATCTAAAGCTGGATTTACCGGATGGTTAACTCCGGTGCTGCTCACATTATGGGTAGGTGCGTTGTGGATGACGGGTATCACTGCCAGTGTGCTGTTCCAGAATATTGTTGATCGGCAACTGGCCGGGCTGGTTGCAGGCAAGCTGTTTACCATTGTCAGTTATATCGGTATTGTCAGCGGTTTGTGGTTGCTGGTGCAACGTCTGGCAGCAGATGGCTTTTCAGCTTTCAAGCAAAGCCTGTTCTGGATAGTGCTGATTATGTGGGTGCTGGTATTGGTAGGTGAGTTCGGTATTCAACCATTGTTAGCACAACTGAAAGCCCGCGCCTTGCCTAAAGATGTCATGCAGAGTGTATTTGCCAGTCGCTTTAAAACCTGGCATGGCATTGCAAGTGTTGCTTACCTGGCAGAGTGTGTGCTCGGTTTGTGGCTGGTCATTAAATCCAGATAACAAAAAACGCGCAATAAATGCGCGTTTTTTAATCAGACAATCAGCTTGTTATAATTTTGGGATAACAATTTTCGCTGACGCTTTAACGGTGTCGCTAGCACGATAAAACACCAATTGTTTACCGATATGATGCACCACAACTGCATTCACCTTGCTGGCGATTTCATCCAGCATAGATTTACGTAACGCGCGGTCATCACCTGAAACCTGCACCTTAATTAATTCATGCGCATTCAGGTTGAGGTCAATCTCTTTTAATACAGACTCAGTCAGACCGTTGTTGCCAATCATGACCACTGGATTAAGCGTATGGGCCAGCCCACGTAAATGCGCGATTTGTTTACTATTTAATTGCATAAAAGCATTCCTTCAAGACAACCTCTATTTTAGCACGAAGCCAATACTCACCCTATGAAACCTTCTAAAACCAGCAAGGCATGGATGCAAGAGCATCTGAATGACGAATATGTCAAACGCGCACAAAAAGAAGGCTACAGGGCGCGTGCAGCTTATAAACTGCTGGAAATCGATGACAAAGATAAATTAATAAAACCGGGTATGACCATCGTGGACCTCGGTTCAACCCCGGGCAGCTGGTCTCAGGTCGCCGTGCAACGCCTGAAAGGGCAGGGGCGGGTGATTGCACTCGATATTCTGGAAATGCATCCTATTCCTGGCGTGGAGTTTATTTGCGGTGATTTCCGTGAGGAAACCGTACTCAAACAACTGGAAGCAAGTCTGAATAATAAGTTGGTCGATTTAGTGATTGCAGATATGGCCCCGAATATGAGCGGCCTTAAAGATGTCGATCAGGCAGGCGCCACTTACCTGACTGAACTGGCATTGGAATTTTGTAAAGATTGGTTGAAACCGGGCGGACATATTCTGGTCAAAGTGTTCATCGGCAGCGGATTTGATGAATTAATCAAACAGATGCGCAGCCAGTTTGAAAAAGTCGTCACCCGCAAACCCAAAGCTTCACGAGATCGCAGTAGTGAAGTCTATTTGCTGGGATTACATCGAAAACCTTGAAATGCAATGGTTTTCGGTGTTTAGTTTCGTCGCAAAACCAAAAAATTGTGTATACAATACAATTAAGGCTTGAATTTTTTGGCTTTGCCTCCATAGTCACTTGTAGGGATATTCCCGGCCTTCTGTTTTTAGTTAAGGAACCATCTTGAACAATCTATTGAAGAATATCGCGATTTGGGTAGCTATCGCCTTGTTATTGATGACGGTATTTAATCAATTCAACGGCACCAGCAAGAATAGCGGTCAGGTGGTTTACTCACAATTTATGCAAGAGGTGAGAGATGGCCGCGTGGCAAAAGTCCAGATTGATGGGCGTAATTTGCATGTGACTACCAATGAAGGTAAAAATTATGACACCTTCACGCCTTCCGACCCATGGTTGGTCTCAGATTTATTAAAAAATAACGTCATTGTTGACGCTAAACCAGAAGAACGCGAATCTATGCTCATGAGCATTTTCGTATCCTGGTTCCCGATGATTTTGCTGATTGGCGTCTGGATTTTCTTTATGCGCCAAATGCAGGGCGGTGGTAAGGGCGGTGGTCCATTCTCCTTTGGTAAGAGCAAAGCGCGTCAATTGGACGAGTCCAATAACAGCACTACCTTTGCAGATGTGGCTGGATGCGACGAAGCCAAAGAAGAAGTCTCGGAACTGGTTGAGTTTCTTAAAGATCCTAGCAAGTTCCAGAAACTGGGTGGCCGTATTCCCCGTGGTGTATTAATGGTCGGCCCTCCAGGCACTGGTAAAACCTTATTGGCACGTGCCATTGCCGGTGAAGCGAAAGTTCCATTTTTCAGCATTTCAGGGTCTGACTTTGTTGAAATGTTTGTCGGTGTAGGTGCTGCGCGTGTACGTGACATGTTTGAAAATGCCAAGAAAAATGCGCCTTGTATCATCTTTATTGATGAAATTGATGCAGTTGGTCGTCATCGTGGTGCCGGTACTGGCGGTGGTAACGATGAACGTGAACAGACACTGAACCAGATGCTGGTTGAGATGGATGGTTTTGAAGCTAACTCCGGTGTGATCGTGATCGCTGCGACTAACCGTGCGGATGTACTAGATAAAGCATTGTTACGTCCGGGTCGTTTTGACCGCCAGGTAATGGTTGGCTTGCCAGACATTAAAGGCCGTGAGCAGATTCTGAACGTACATATGCGCAAAGTGCCGATTGATCCGGATGTTAAGGCTGATATCCTGGCCCGTGGTACGCCTGGCTTCAGTGGTGCAGATCTGGCTAACCTGGTGAATGAAGCAGCATTATTTGCAGCTCGCCGTAACAAGCGCACTGTAGACATGCAAGACTTTGAAGATGCCAAAGATAAAATCTTCATGGGTCCTGAGCGTAAATCTATGGTCATGCGTGAAGAAGAGCGTTTGAACACGGCTTACCATGAGTCTGGTCATGCGGTTGTTGCCAAGTTGTTGCCTACTGCTGATCCTGTGCATAAAGTCACCATCATGCCGCGTGGCTGGGCTTTGGGCTTAACCTGGCAACTGCCTGAGCATGATCGTATCAGCAACTACAAAGACAAAATGTTGCATGATATTTCGATTCTGTTCGGTGGCCGTATTGCTGAAGAAATTTTCATGCATCAGATGTCAACCGGTGCTTCAAACGACTTTGAACGTGCAACCAAACTGGCGCGTGATATGGTGACCAAATACGGTATGTCTGATAGCTTGGGGACTATGGTCTATGCAGGTAGCGAGCAGGATTCATGGATGGGCAGCATGTCTTCCCGCACCGTGTCTGAAGCTACCCAGCAAAAAGTGGATGCTGAAATCCGCCGTATTCTGGATGAGCAATATGCACTTGCCCGCAAACTGCTTGAAGACAACCGCGATAAAGTGGAAGCCATGACCAAAGCATTAATGGAAATGGAAACCATCGATGCAGACCAGATAAACGACATCATGGCTGGGTTGCCAGTGCGTCCAGCGAAGCCAAAAAATGGCCCAACTGTGACGACAAGTGGTGGTAGTGGAACTGGTGGTGCTGTGGTAAATACGTCGCCACAACCTACTGCAAAAACTGAGGAAACTGATTTAAAACATCAATAGACTCTGGGCTTAAGTTAGAATGTAAAGGCTGGCTTTGCCAGCCTTTATTTTTTTATAGAATTGTTTATATGCACTTTCGTTGCGGCGCATTTACATTAGATCTTAACACCCCCCAGGTGATGGGTATCATCAATGTCACACCGGATTCTTTCTCGGATGGTGGACAATATTCGCAGACAAATTCCGCTGTAACGCATGCCCTTAAGCTGATTGAAGACGGCGCTGCCGTGCTGGACATAGGCGGTGAATCTACCCGCCCCAATGCCATGCCGGTGCCATTTGAAGAAGAATTGCAGCGTGTGATTCCGGTCATTGAGGCATTAGTCTCAGAAAATATTCCGGTGCCGATTTCAATCGATACCTATAAACCTGCCGTTATGAAGGCTGCAATTGATGCCGGTGCCAGTATTGTTAATGATGTGCGTGCTTTATTAGAACCCGATGCATTGCAGATTGTTGCAGGCAGCAACGCTGGCGTGTGCCTGATGCATATGCAGGGCACCCCCCAGACCATGCAGGAAAATCCACATTATGAAAATGTGGTTGCTGAAGTCAAAGCGTTTTTACGCCTCCGACGCGATGCCTGCCTGGTAGCTGGCATTCCACAGGATCGCATTTTGCTCGACCCTGGATTTGGTTTTGGTAAAACGCGCGCGCATAATATTACCTTGGCTAAATCCCTGGCCGATTTGCTGGATCTGGATTGCCCGCTTTTAGTTGGGTTATCGCGCAAATCGGTATTAGGGCAGGTGACCGGCAATGATGTCGATGCTCGTTTGTATGCAAGCATCGCTGCGGCAGTTGCCAGCGCGATGCAGGGCGCACATCTGCTGCGCGTGCATGATGTCAAGGCCACTGTAGAGGCCTTAAAAGTTGTCACAGCGCTAAAATAAACCAAAAACAAACTTAGCATAAACCGAGAGTAAAACAGGGAAATTATTAAGTATGAGTAAACAGTATTTCGGCACCGACGGTATCCGTGGACGCGTAGGTGAATCGGTCATCAATCCCGAATTCGTTATGAAGCTTGGTTATGCGGCAGGGCGCGTATTGGCTAGCCAGGAGCAACTGCCTAATGGGCAACGTCCCACCGTGTTGATAGGCAAGGACACGCGTATTTCCGGTTATATGCTGGAAGCGGCGCTGGAAGCGGGATTATCTGCGGCAGGCGTTGATGTGCTGTTGACCGGGCCTATGCCCACGCCGGCCGTTGCGTATCTAACCAGGGCCTTACGCGCTCAGGCCGGTATTGTGATCTCTGCTTCGCACAACCCCTATTACGACAACGGGATCAAGTTTTTCTCAGCCCAGGGCACAAAACTGGCAGATGATGTTGAATACGCGATTGAAGCTGAAATAGCCAAACCGATGCAGGTGATGGAATCAGCCAATCTGGGGAAAGCCAAACGTGTCGATGATGCGGCCGGGCGCTATGTTGAGTTCTGTAAAAGCACTTTCCCTAGCCACCTCGATTTGCGAGGCCTGAAAATTGTACTCGATTGCGCACACGGCGCTACCTACCATGTGGCACCTGATGTGTTTCATGAACTGGGCGCTGAAGTCATTGCCATAGGCAACCAGCCGGATGGCCTCAATATTAACGAGCAAGTAGGCTCTACTCATCCTCAAGCCTTGCAAAAAGCCGTGGTTGAACAGCAGGCTGATCTTGGCATCGCTTTTGATGGCGACGGTGACCGCGTCATGATGGTCGATGGTGCCGGCAATTTGCTGGATGGTGACCAGTTGCTCTATATCATTGCCATGGGGCTATATGCCAAAGGAAAACTCAAAGGTGGCGTGGCGGGCACACTCATGACCAACCTGGCATTGGAACATGCACTGCAAAAACACCAGATCCCGTTTGGACGCGCTAAAGTCGGTGACCGCTATGTGCTCGAACTACTGCAAAGCAAAAACTGGAAACTGGGCGGGGAAAATTCCGGCCATATCCTGACCCTGGATAAACACAGCAGTGGGGACGCCATCATTGCATCTTTACAGGTATTGCATTCCCTACGTGAAAGTGGCAAAACGCTACTGGAGCTGGGCGCTTGTCTTGCCCTGTACCCGCAAGTATTAATCAATGTGACAACCATGCAGAAGCTCGATCTGGAGCAAGCTGCGGTGCAGCAAGCCGTTAAGCAGGCAGAAAATGCACTTAATGGTGAAGGCCGAGTCCTACTACGGGCTTCCGGCACTGAGCCGAAAATTCGCGTCATGGTCGAGGGCTTAAACCATGCCTTGGTACAAGCGCAAGCTGAAACACTCGCTTCGGTTATCCGCCAGCTGGCTGCTTAATTTCAGAGGTCTGATTTTAAAAAGTTTGATTTCAGAGGAAAACATGCATGGATACTTTTAGTCACGCGCTATGGGGCTACGGCCTGTTTGGTATTCGCAAATACCCTAAATTTGCGGCACTAATGGGTGCCATGCCAGACCTGATTTCATTTGGCGCCCTCATGCTCACTCGTGTGATTGATGGGACTTATCGATGGGGAAAGCCAGCGCTGGCAACATTACCTGCCTGGATATATCCGGCGTATACCATAGGCCATAGTTTCGTGATTGCTTTTACTGTGATTGGCCTGGTGGCCATCTGGCGCAAGCATATTGCGTTCGCGATGCTGGGCTGGCCGTTTCATATCACGCTGGATTTCCCGTTCCATAGCCTGGAGTATTTCCCCACTCCCATGTTCTGGCCGATTTCAGATTACAAGATTGATGGTATTCCCTGGTCAAACTGGTATATCTGGTTCCCAAATGTGGCTGGCATTATCTTATTGCTGGCTTACCGTCAGCGTCAGAAGAAAAAACGCCTGACCGGACTTTAAGTTGTCCGTCAGGGCATTTTCATCTAAGAATTAGGTTTTAATTCGATCTGTTGCTGGTTAAAGGCAGTTTTAATACGTTTGAAGTATTCGCGCTTGACGACTACTTTCTCCTGCGGCAACACCTCAAAGCGGCAACGAATGACGACTGCTGAATCGGTCAGCTTATCCAGATCGGTGATCTCTGCCGGCGCAATAATCTTGTTTTTAAATACAGGATCCTGGTACAGATTATCGGCGACTTCCTGCATGATCTGAAATGCCTCAGGAATGTTTGCATCGTAATCCAGGATTACTTCAACCACTGCATAAGAAAAGTCGCGTGAACGGTTGGTCACTGTCAGAATCTGCCCGTTTGGCACATAATGCACATTACCGTCGTCGTCGCGCATTTTAATGTAGCGCAGCGTAATGGCTTCCACCTGACCGGATTTACCCGCTACCTCAATCACATCATCTTTACGAATCTGGTTTTCCAGCAACAGGAAGAAACCGGTGAAATAATCCTTGACCAGGCTTTGCGCACCGAAACCAATCGCCAGTCCAACCACACCAGCTGCCGCTAATACCGGGGCAATCGAAATACCCAATTCATGCAGCACTTCAACAATAGTGATGGCAATGATGACTGTGGTGATAATGTAGCGAAGCACCATGGTCACTGTATTGATACGCTTCACTTCTTCCACATGATTCACCGCTTTATTGCTCAGGCTTTCACGCAAGGCATCTAACGCCCGTCTGCTAACGCGATTGAGGAAATAGGCAATTGCAATAATGAGTGTGATACGCAGCAGGGTTTTGGTCAGTATCAGGGCTTCTGCCGGATTGGCGATTCCAAAATATGTAAACCATTCAGTCATTGAGTGTCTTTCTGTATTAAGCAGCCAGCCAGTAAGCTGTCAGTTTAGGCAGGACAATGGCGTCATCTTCAATCTGCACGGCCTGGCCACTGCATAAATCTATCAATCTGCCTTCAGCTTTGTGCAACCCTTTTTGTTTGAACAAGTGCAACGCAGCGCGTTGGGGATGCACATCAAAGTTGGCAATCACCGCTACGCTAGGATTCATGCCGGTTTGTACGTAACGATGGAAGGCAAATAAATGCGGGTTAATCATATCGATCAGGTCGCGGTTATTTAAGTCGGCAAATGCAGAAATCTCTTTACGGATAGCGATCATCTGCTTGATCTGGCTGAACAGGCGTTGTTGCACCGTACCCGGTTCGTTCCTGAGCGCCATCATGTCCCAATCCAGTGTTGGGCGATGCACCCAGCGGTTATCATGCATTTTGGAAGAATCTTGCAGGTAACCGTCATTGTTCAGGGTACCTACAGAGTCGCCATAATAAATCAGTGGAATCCCTCCGAATGACATGATCAGGTTGTGTAGCAGGACAATAGTGAGGATGGCATTATCGACTGCCGGCTGGTCGTTATTCGCCAGCGCGGTTTCAAGCCCGGCCAGGGACGCCAGAGCGCCGGAAATACGCGCATCACCGGTTTTACGGTTCACACCAAACGCAAAGCCTCGCGCATTGGAATCAGGGTATTGACCGGTGTAGTAATCGACCAGAAAACGACGATGTGAAACCGGGTCAAAACCGGAAGCGATAATCGCTTGGTCGCTAAAGCCAAGACCGATATCGTCATGGCAACGTACATAATTCAACCAGGTCGCCCGGTCCAGTTTCTCCGGCAGATCTTTAACACCGTTGGTCAGTAATACCGTATTTTTGGTCGCAACTGCATCCCATAACAGGGCCATAAAGGTAGCGTTATAGGCGATTTCACATTCCTTGGCATTGACCGCATCCTCACCAAAGTATTTGATGATTTCAAGCGGGGCCACAATCGCTTCTGCAATAAAGATCACACCCGGTGCAGTGACCTGGCAACAGTCTTTGAGCAGTTGCAGGATTAAGTGCGCTTCACGTTCATTCTGGCTGGTGCTGCCTATTTTTTTCCACAGGAAAGCGACCGCATCCAGCCGCAGGATATCGACCCCTTTATTAGCCCAGAACAGGATGATGTCGACCATTTCAATCAGTACTGCCGGATTGGTGTAGTTCAGGTCCCATTGGTAATTATTGAATACCGTCATTACCCATTTGCCGGTTTCCTCGTTATAGGTAAAACTACCAGGCGCATGCTCGGGAAACACTTCCGGCATGGATGCTTCAAACATATCCGGTATCGTGCGGTCAGGATACATATAGTAATAATCCTGGTAATGCTGATCGCCACTCTTCGCTTTCAAGGCCCACGCATGTTCGTCAGAAGTATGGTTCACCACGACATCGAGGGTCAGCAAGGTATCGCATTGCTGCATGGCAGTGATTAATTGCTCCAAGTCCTCCATAGTCCCGTAGCGAGGATCTACTTTGCGGAAATCACGCACTGCATAACCACCATCATTGGCCTGTTCAGGGCAATCGCAAATGGGCAGGATATGGACCAGGTTTACACCTAACTCCTGAAAATAGGCCAGCTTGTCTTTCATATTCGCCAGGTCACCGGCAAAACCTTCGCAATACAAGGCCATACCAACCAGCTTTTGCTGCATGAACCAGTCGTGATTTTTTTCACGTTCCAGATCTTTTGCTTTTAAATGTGGTGCACGGTTGGCATATTGCTCAGAAAGTACCGAGACCAGGTTTGCAAGCTGAGCTTTGAAATCCTCCCGCTGACCATATAAATGTTGAAATAAAGAATAGATGGCGTAAAAGTTAGCGCCGAGGCGAGTATAAAAATGTTGCCCATCGCTGGCAGCCGGTTGTTTATGTTGCGTCATGATGTCATTCAATAAAGAATGCGAAATTTGTTCGTACATGATGAGTGCTCCCTAAGTCACTTTTTCAACGTTATCGGACGTTTTCTTGGTTGTGGGTTTCCGTTTTATAGGGTGTTCCTCTTTGTGCTTCCCATTCGCTGGCATACCAAACTTGTAATGTTGCATGCCTTCCAGAATGCCGTGCGCATAGCTTGCCTCTGCAAAATAAATCCGGTTAACGCCCTTTAGGTGATTGAGTTCTTCACTATGATTACCAACAACCACCGCCATGGTATCGCCCATCAACATTTCAATGTCATTGCCGGAGTCACCCGAAACCAGGAAGTTAGCCAGTGGTATGCCCCATTTATAGGATAAATAGCGGATGGCATGACCTTTTGAAGCACGCATTGGCAATAAATCCAGAAACTCACCATGCGAATAAATGACTTGCGCGTGCAAATGCTCTTTGCGTAAATGCGCATGAATTTCATCTAACGATGGCATTTTTTTGTCATCGACAATATAAGAGATTTTGAATTCACGCTGGTTTTCAGCGGATTGCAATTTAATGCCGGGTATCTTCTTCATCGCTTCCAGTAAATAGTCGCGACGCCATAAATGACGAATATGATTTGCCCAGCCTACATCGGGGATGCTGCGTAAACCGTAATGGATTTCCGAGCCTACAGAAGTGATTAATACATCAGGAATCGGAATACGGTTTTTGCGTAGAATTTCAATGGCGCTTTCCAGAGGCCTGCCAGTCGCGATACCGAATATGTTATAGCCGGAGTTAGCCCGTAACCAGGCTACCAGCGCTTCATGCCCTTCACGGTTGCCCAATAAAGTGTTATCTATATCGGTAATAAAAGCATACTGTGCTAATGGAATTTGGGATTTGCCGTTATGGGCAGCAATCTGTTTCCTGCGCAGACTTTTGCGCTGTTTGCGTAATAGATTGCGTACTTCTTTAATGTATTTATCGACATGTCCGGCCCAGGTATAGTGGCGTTTTACGTTAAGCACGCCACTTTTGGACCATTTACTCCAGCGAGGTTTATCAGTCAGCGCAGAAAGTAAAGTTTCGCCTATCGTATTGCTATCGAGGGTATTTACCAGCAAACCGTGATGGCAGTTGCCTAAAATATCACGTGGACCGCCATCATCCGGTGCAATCACGGGCAGGCCACAAGCCGCTGCTTCAAGCAGCGTTAAACCAAATGGCTCGGTAAACGCCGCATTAATAAAAACGCCACGACTTTTTGCTGCCATGCGATAGATTTCCGGGACATCTTCCTGCGCATGGTTTTTTGGAATCGCTACTTTTCCCCATAAATCATAAGTATCTATATCCAATAACAAGTCAGTCAGCACGGCCGCTTGCGATTTATCCAGATCACGAATGTTTTCCCTGCTACCTGCAATCAGCACCAGATTGGCACGCCGTTGCAACGCCGGGTTATTGCCGTAAGCTGCGATTAAACCCTTAATGTTTTTGCGCACCTCTGGTCGGCAAATGCACAGAATCATCGGCTTTTTAGGATTATCCAAAAAACGGTTAATGCTTTGTTCAACATGAGGGGCAATCGGACGTCTGCCCGGTGGCAAAAATTTAGAGGTATCAGTGCCAGGCGGAATGACGCGGAAACGTTTGGGGTCCGGACGAGTATACATGCCATATTGCAACTCTACTTCCTGCCGGGTGCTCGTCACAATCAGCGAGGCATGTTGCACCAGGGCTTCTTCCTCAGTAATACGTTTTTCAAAGTTGAATTGCTTTTCGATTTTTTCCGCTTTGCGGCCACTGGAAAGCAAACGCTCCTGTTTGGGTTTGCCAAGCGAATGGCCGGTATGAATTTGCGGAATCCCCAATAACATCGAGAGCTGGCGACCCACATAGCCAGCATCGGCATAATGTGAATGAATCACATCAGGCAAGCGGCCTTGCTGGCGTAAATAATGCAGGCAACGATCTACCATCTGGTCCAGATGCGGCCACAGCGCTTCTTTACGCATATACCGTTTTGGTCCGCAAGGTACGCGGATAATACGTGCTTTATCGCTGATTTTCTCCTCAGGTTGCGCATAGTCGTCGCTCACGTCAGGGTCTTCAATCAAGCGAGTCAATAAATCCACCTTGCCCACTTGTGGGTGTTCAGCCAACGCATTGGCGAGGTCTAGCACATAAGTACACTGGCCACCGGTATCCGCGTCTACACCAAGCTCCAGATCCTCGCCACGGATCAAGCCATGGACGCTGATAAGTAGTACATATAAAGGATCATTTTTTTGTTGAGGTTGTGCACGCATACATTCCTTACTGCTAACTCTATAAAACCTGGACGACAATCAGCTCGCGGAATGGCTGATTGTCTAAATGCTTATTACTGGCTAGTGGTTTGGAGGAGGGATGCAATGCCAACACATTTGCTTGTTTGAATGCAGCAGCATCCGATTTCAAAGCTATCAAGTAGAAAGCCCGTGTCACTAACCAGCAAAATTAATAGTTCATTTAAACTGACATTAGCGTACCGCAGAAGTTTAGGTTTGGTCTGTAGGAATCGTCTGAAATTAAAAAGCCCCGCGAGTGATTCGCAGGGCTTCGGTTAAGGCATTGAAGGAAATTAGTTTGTAAGCATAGTTGATTAATATTCGTGACCGGTGGCAAAAAATACACCGCCCGCAACATGATGGATAGTACGCAAGTCATCATGCCCATTAAAATGCCAGTGACCATCGCTAAACACGCGTTCATCCGCATGCGCAGCAATCACTTCAGCAATAAATAAATCGTAAGTGTTCTGGTTATGCGGCTCGGAGATGATTTTGCACTCCAGCCAGGCCACACAATCTTTCACCAAAGGTGCACTGATTTCCCGTGCGGCGAATGTGTCGATGTTGTATTCCTTGAATTTGTCGGAGTCTGGAAAGTCGCGTCCGCTGATACTACCTACTTTTTTCACCATCTCGATTTGTGTTACGCAAGGCAGGTTAATCGCGAATGTGCCTTCCGCTTCTATCAGCTCGCGGGTGTAGGTTTTGCTATCAATCACTACGGTGACTTTGGGCGGGTTAAAGTCCAAAGCGCACACCCATGCGGCCGCCATGATATTTTGTTTTCCCGCATGGGCCGAAGTAATCAGGGTTGTTGGGCCATGATTTAGTAACCTGAACGCTTTAGTAAGCTCGACTGGATGCATGATCGCTATTGGCTTATTTCTGCCAAGTGTCCTTCAAAGTCACCGTTCTATTAAACACAGGTTTGCCTGGCACGCTGTCTTTGCGGTCAGCCACAAAATAGCCATGGCGTTCAAACTGGTAAATATCACCTGCATTGGCTTCTTGAGCGCTTTGCTCTAATTGAGCGGTGATTGATCTGACTGAGTCCGGATTAATGTCATCCAGAAAGTCTTTGTCGCCGCTACCCGGATGCGCGTCTTTAAACAGACGGTCGTAAAGACGGATTTCAGCCTCATAAGCATGTGCTGCACTGACCCAGTGAATATTGCCTTTAACTTTGACGCTGTCTGAACCTGGCGTACCCGATTTGGTATCTGGCAGGTATTCGCAATGGACAACGGTGACATTGCCAGCGGCGTCTTTCTCACAACTAATGCATTTCACTACGTAGCCGTAACGCAAGCGCACCATGTTACCGGGGAACAGGCGGAAGTAGCCCTTGGCAGGTTCTTCCATAAAGTCTTCACGTTCGATCCAGAGTTCTTTAGATAGTTTGACTACGCGTTTGCCCAAGTCCGGTTTTTGTGGATGGTTGGGTGCGTAACAGTCTTCATCCTGGTTTTCAGGGTAGTTATCAATCACCAGTTTGATCGGGTCGAGCACTGCGATTTTACGTGGTGCGGATTCGTTGAGCACTTCCCGCATGCAGTCTTCAAGAATGCTGTAATCAATCCACGAATCTGCTTTGGAAACACCTATACGGTCAGTAAACAGTTTAAAACCTTCTGGCGTGTAACCACGGCGGCGCGCACCGGCCAGGGTTGGCAGGCGCGGGTCATCCCAGCCGCTGACGTGTTTTTCTTCTACCAGTTGTATCAGTTTGCGCTTGGAAAGCACGACGTAGGTCAGGTTGAGTCGTGCAAACTCATATTGGTAAGGCACCGGGTTTGCCAGCAAACCGGCTTCAACCAATCTTGCCATTAACCAGTCATAGAACGGGCGTTGGTCCTCAAATTCCAGCGTACAGATGGAATGGGTGATCTGCTCCAGCGCATCCTCAATCGGGTGGGCAAAGGTATACATCGGATAGATGCACCATTGGTCACCGGTATTGTGATGATGTGCGCGGCGAATACGGTAAATGGCCGGGTCGCGCATATTGATGTTAGGCGACGCCATGTCAATTTTGGCGCGTAACAACATGCTGCCATCGGTGTGTTTGCCATCACGCATCTCGCGGAAAATACGCAGATTGTCCTCGACACTGCGATTGCGGAAAGGCGAGTCTTTACCCGGCTCAGTCAATGTGCCGCGGTTAATACGCACTTCTTCAGCAGTTTGTTCATCTACATAAGCGTGACCATGTGTGATAAGCGCTTCAGCGGCCTGGTACATGACATCAAAATAATCTGAAGCAAAATACAGATTGGTTTCGGGACCATTTGGGGTGCTATTGTTCCAGCCAAAACCCAGCCATTGCACCATGTCTGAAATGCTGTCTACGTACTCTTGGCTTTCTTTTTCCGGGTTGGTGTCGTCAAAACGCAAATGGCAGACGCCGTTGTAATCACGTGCCAGGCCAAAATTGAGGAAAATGGATTTGGCGTGACCGATATGCAAGTAGCCATTCGGCTCGGGCGGAAAGCGGGTACGGATCTTGGCGAAGTCTACCTGGCCGGTGGACTGGTGTGCAGCGTCACCTGGCGAGCCAGCCCAATGTTTATTGGCATATTTCTGTTCAGCCAGGTCTTTTTCAATAATGGCGCGAATAAAGTTGGAGGCGGCTGGGGTGGGTTCTTTTTCTGTAGACATGGCAAATCTTGAGGTTTCTAAAGTGTGGTTATTTTACACGGTTCGTCGTGCGACCCAAAACGGTTAATACATATGGCCGCGGCCTTCAAGCTACGGGCTTGGCGGGGCGATTATGCTAAACTGCGGGCTAATATAAACGCACCTGAAGATTCGCTAAACAATCATTCCATGAACAAACTGGCATTTCCGATTTTGGCGGTGTTGGCCGACGGCAAGTTTCACTCCGGTGAGGCTCTGGCACGGCAGTTTGGGGTCACGCGTGCCACGGTTTATAACGCCATCCAGGCTGCACAGACCCTGGGAATTACCGTATTTTCAGTGCGTGGCCGCGGCTATCGTTTGCCTAAACCGGTCACGGTACTGGATGCGGATGCTATTCTGCAAGCCTGTGGCGAGTATGCACCCTGGTTCCACTTGCAGGTGCTGGCGCAGGTTGATTCGACCAATCGTTATCTGATGCAAGAGAGTGCGCGTGGTGTTGCCCATGGCACTTGCGCCGTGGCGCAAATTCAAACAGCCGGTCGCGGCCGTCGCGGTCGTACATGGTTATCCCAGTTAGGCGGTAGCCTGACCTTTTCATTGTTGTGGCGTTTTCAATGTGGCGCGGCCGGGCTTTCTGGCTTAAGCCTGATAATAGGCTTGGCACTCTTGCGAGCCTTGCATGAAATCGGCTTGACCGAGGTGCAACTGAAATGGCCCAATGATCTGGTGGTGATGTATCAGGGGCAATGGCATAAGTTAGGTGGCATCCTGATTGAGCTGCAAGGGGATATGGAAGGCCCGAGCGCGGCGGTGATTGGCATAGGACTGAATCTGGAAATTGAGCAGGCCATGCGCCAGCAGATTGAGCAGCCAGTGCTGGGCCTGAATCAATTATCCGGTCAAGCCTTAAATGCGAATGAGTTGCTAGGCCGTTGCCTCGCAGCACTGGCGTTACATTTGAACCAGTTTGCCGAGCATGGTTTTATCTATTTCCAGGAATCGTGGATGGCGCATCACGCTTTCCATCAGCAGGCGGTCAATCTCTTAATGGCGAATGGCCAAGTGGTGGCGGGACAAGTGATCGGTGTGGCGGAAGAGGGTAGTCTGCTGGTGGAAACTGCGCATGGGCGCCAACGTTTCAATGCTGGCGAGATTAGTGTAAGGAGTGCCGCATGAAACTATTGATTGATGCGGGTAACACGCGTACCAAATGGGCATGGTTTCCCGACAGGCCATGGGCGCTGGATATGCACTTGCAGATGTTCGCGCTTGAAAATCAGCAATGGCTGAATGACAGCAGATGTGCGGATAGCCAGGCGTTGCATGCGGCCATTGTGCAAGCGGATGAGGTTTGGGTAAGCAATGTGGCTGGTGCTGAATGGCAGCAGTCACTGGATGCGGTGAAAGAAAAAGTCACGCTGATCAAAGCGTCACCGGGCGCATTGGGTTTAAATAACAGTTACGGTATGCCGGCGCAATTAGGCAGCGACCGCTGGTGCAGTTTGCTGGCTGTTTGGCGATTGCATAAACAGGATGCACTGGTGGTCACTGCAGGCACGGCAATGACGATGGATGCCCTGGTTATCCAACCTGATGCTGAAGAACGCACTGCCACTTTTGCAGGAGGCAGCATACAGCCGGGATTAAATCTGATGTGGCAAAGTTTACAGCAAGGCACTGCGCAGCTGGATTATGAATATCCGCACAATACCGCGCTAGCGAATGGCTTCGCCCGCAATAGCCAGCAGGCAATGTGGGCCGGTTGCGTGCAGGCATTGATTGCGCCGATGACCAGCCAGTTTATAGAGTTGCAATCCATGACCGACGGGCGTCAGCCCGCATTGGTATTAAGTGGTGGCGATGCGGTGATCTTGCAGAGATATTTACCAGATGCATTGTCATTGAATGCCATTATTGTGGATAATCTCGTATTAAAGGGGCTGGCCTGTTTGGCTGAAAGTACATAACAATGAAAAGACTATTCTGGATACTGCTGGTGCTAAATCTGGTCGTGTTTGCCTATTTCAAGCGCGATGCCTTGTCACCTGCAGTGAGTAGCCTAAAGCCTGAGGTTCATCCCGAACAAATCAAGCTGCTAAGCGCCAGCGCGCTGGAATCTTACCCGAAGCGCACGGTTGCGCCAGCGCAAGACACTTCATTGGTTGCCAGCCCCCCACCTACTGAAGCCGGCACTCCCGCTGCACCTGTAACTGAATCCAAAGTTGCTGATAAAAAAGATCCGGTCAAAACAGCCGAAACACGCCCCGCAGCTCCAGGCGTCTGTTATGAATGGAGCAGCTTTAATACGGCGAGAGTCAACGAAGCCGTTAATCTGGCGCAACAGTTAAATATCAAAACCCAGGTCGGCCAGACGGTATACGGTCCTGAAAATATCCGCTACTGGATTTATAAGCCACCAATGGCTACCGCCGAAGCGGCGCAAACTAAAGCGGATGAGCTACGTAAACTGGGCGTGGAAGACTTCTTTATCGTTCAGGATGACCCGAAATGGCGTAACGCCATTTCTTTCGGCGTGTTCCGCGATGAGAAACTGGCTGACAAATTGATGGAAGACCTGAAAGCCAAAGGTGTGAGGTTGCTGATCAAATCTACTCGCAATGGCGGGCAAGGACAGGCCGCTATTAAACTGCAACATGTGAATGCCCAGCAATTTTCCAGTTTGCAGAAATCACAATCGCAGTTCCCGGATGCCGTATTGAAGGAAATACCTTGTCAGTAATTCTTTAACGGATTCAACAAAAAGCCCGCATTCGCGGGCTTTTTGTTGTGTGAAAACTTGAACTGTTAACGCTTTTTAGGCGGTAACATATCCGTAATTGTGCCTTCTTTAAGCTCAGCAGCAAAACATACGGTTTCAGATAAGGTAGGGTGTGCGTGAATGGTTAAACCCAAATCATGCGCATCAGCTCCCATCTCAATCGCCAGCACTGCTTCAGCCAATAATTCCCCCGCATTGATACCGACAATGCCGGCGCCAATCACACGATGTGTGTCTTTATCAAAGATCAGCTTGGTTGCGCCTTCGGTACGTGCAATGGATAAAGCACGGCCACTGGCCGCCCATGGGAAACTGGCTTTTTCGTATTCTATGCCTTTGGCTTTGGCGTCGGTCTCGGTCAATCCGACCCAGGCGATTTCCGGGTCGGTGTAAGCGACGGATGGAATCACGCTGGCAACAAATTCAACTTTGTGGCCGGCAATGACTTCGGCCGCCACTTTCGCTTCATGCGTTGCCTTGTGGGCGAGCATAGGTTGACCAACGATATCGCCAATGGCAAAAATATGGGGTACATTGGTACGCATTTGTTTGTCCACAGCGATAAAGCCACGCTCATCGACTGCAACGCCTGCATGTTCAGCGCCTATATTTTTACCATTTGGACGGCGGCCGATAGATACCAGCACGCGGTCATATTTCTGGGTTTCTTTAGGGGCGTTGGCGCCTTCGAAGTCTACATAAATGCCATCGGCTTTGGCCTCAAGTTTTGAGACCTTGGTCGATACCATAATACTTTCAAAGCGTTTTTCCATACGCTTCTGTAATGGACGGATCAAGTCTCGGTCAGCGCCAGGAATCAGGCCATCCATAAATTCAACGATGCTGACTTTGGTGCCGAGCGCGTCATAAACAGTGCCCATTTCGAGGCCGATAATGCCACCGCCAACTACCAGCATCCGGCCTGGAATATCTGCCAGTGCCAATGCGCCAGTGGAATCCATAATACGTTCGTCATCCGGCGCGCCAGGGAATTTAGTTGCTTGTGAGCCTGCGGCGATAATGGCGTTTTCAAAACCGACCAGTGTCACTTTGCCATCTTCCGCAGTCACTGCAATCTGGTTAGGGCTGGTAAATTTACCCAAGCCGGTAATGACAGTCACGCCGCGCGCTTTTGCCATTTGTGCCAAGCCGCCGGTCAGTTTGTTAACCACGTCATTGGATTTCCAGTCACGCAGCTTGTCCAAGTCAATATTCGGTTTGCCGAAGCTCAGGCCGTGGTGTTCTGTTTCTTCCGCTTCGGTGATGACTTTAGCGGTGTGAAGCAATGCTTTGGAAGGGATACATCCTACATTGAGACATACGCCGCCCAAGGTTGGATAACGCTCAACCAGCACCACATTTATTCCAAGGTCGGCCGCGCGGAAAGCGGCTGTATAGCCGCCTGGGCCTGAGCCAAGTACCATCACCTGGCAGGTAACATCATGATTGCCAGTAACAACGGCAGGTTGTGGAGCAGGCGTCTTGTTTTCAGTTGCCGCTGGAGCAGTTGCAGGAGCTGATACCGGTGCAGGGGCTGCCGGTTTTGTTTCTGCTGCAGCCTCAGCGGCAGTTTCTACTAACAAAATCAGGCTGCCTTTGGCGACTTTATCGCCAACCGCAATTTTCAGTTCCTTGACAACACCCGCGTGGGATGAGGGAATATCCATGGAAGCTTTGTCAGACTCAACTGTGACCAGTGAATCTTCTTTAGCGATGGTGTCGCCGACCGCAACTAACACTTCGATGACATCGACGCTGTCAAAATTGCCGATATCCGGCACCACTACTTCAACCATTTGACTCATGAAAACCTTACGTTCAAAAGAATTCTGCTATTTTAACACCAAAAAAAGATATCAGTTTTAGCGTGTTCTGCTGGCTTAACGGTTAGTCACCGGAATTTTCCCATTCGCAGGTGCTGAAAGCAGGAGTGGTTTTTGCGTGCAGATTTCATGACCGTAATTACCGCCGGTATCATCAGGCTCATAATAGTCATTCTTGAATGACCAGAGCTTGCCTGCTTTGGTGAATTGGCCAAGGCCGGTAGAGAATTCTGCAAACTTCGCATCAGACAGTTTAAATGTCATGGCAAGTTGTTTATTGCGAGTAATCGCTTGCCCGGTGTAGCTTTGTTTGTTTTCGGTATGAGTGGCCAGATCATACACTGCGATTTGTGAAGTGCTGTTGCGCCGGTTCTTTTTCAGGTAGATGGTCACTTCATAATCGCCGACAGTGATGTTGTTACCTTTGCAAAGGTATTCACCACTGTAATCGATTGTCGGGGCAAGGGCCGCCGAAGCAGGCATTGAAAAAGCGGATAGCAAACAAAGTGCTGTCAAACAGGATTTAACGTTCATATGACTTCTGAGATAATTATTTGGCGAGAAAGTGTTTAAAAGTATGCAGTTTAAACCATACTTTTTGAATATCGTTTCATCATAATTCCAATTGCCCAAATTACCAAGTCTCTTTTGCCAATCCCGGGTGATCGCTTAATCGCGTGTAAGGCGCATGCTCGGGATATTTGTGAGAGAATACAGGCTCTTTCTCAAGAATTAATTGTCAGAATCCACTATGGTGCAACGTTCGTTTTTCCGTATTCCAGCGTTATTTTGGACAAGCCTGTTTCTGATTGGAACACTTATCTATATATGGCGCCTGCAACAACCACAGCCATTGATCGAAGTGCCTTCAGACGTTCTGCCGTTGCAATGTGTTTCGTATGCACCTTATTACAAGCCTGGCATGAACCCTACGCTCAAAGGTACCTTTGTCGATCCGGTGCAGATTGAACAAGATCTGCAAGCGTTGTCAAAAGTCACCCAATGTGTGCGTACTTATTCCGTTTCCCAAGGGCTGGATTATGTGCCCAAGGCCGCGCAGAAGTTTGGGATGCAGGTGATTCTTGGCGCCTGGGTTGGCTGGATTGATGCCGACAATATGAAAGAGCTTGAGCTGGCAGTGCAACAGGCAAATCAATACCCTGACACGGTGCGTGGTCTGGTGGTCGGTAACGAGGTGTTATTGCGTGGTGAGCAGACTGAAGCCAAGATGCATGAATACCTGCAATGGGCAAAACAGCGTACCAAAGTGCCTTTAACCTATGCGGATGTATGGGAGTTCTGGTTGAAGTATCCGACACTAGAACAAGAAGTCGATTTCGTGACAGTACATATCCTGCCTTACTGGGAAGATAAACCGGTGGCGATTGACCAGGCGGTTGCGCATACTGCATCGGTGATGGGGCATTTAGGCACTGTGTTCAAAAAACCGTTATTGATCGGCGAAACTGGTTGGCCTTCACAAGGGCGTCAACGTTTCCGTGCCAAACCGAGTGTGGTAAACCAGGTGCTGTACGTACGCGGATTTTTGCACGCCGCCAAACAAACCGGTTGGCAATACAATATTATTGAAGCCATGGATCAACCCTGGAAGCGCGAACTGGAAGGTACGGTAGGTGGTTTCTGGGGTATTTTTAATGACCAGTTGCAACCAAAATTCAATTTGCAAGGTCCAGTATCAGAACGCTCTGATGGCTGGGTGCCTTATATCATCGCCCTGGTTTTAGCGGCCGGTGCTGTAGGTTGGGGATTTCACAAACAATTGCCGAATAGCCAGAAAACCTTGTTAGGCGTGGTGGCTGCCGGTTTAGGCCTGCACGGTTTTTTACAAGTCGATTATGTGCAACTGGCCGCACGCAACACATTAGAGTTTGCTGCTTTGGGCGGGTTTGTACTGCTGGGCTGGGCGTTAGTGTTACTGCAACTGCGTCATTGGTTAGGCTTAACCCCAAAGTCATGTATTGAGCAATGCCTGTTACGGCTATTTGCGATAGGCTTGTTTGTGACCAGTGCCGGATTGGCTTTTAATGGACGCTATCTTGATTTCCCGTTAATTCTGTCATGGTTACCTTTGATAGCCTTGCTGATCTCGCTGCTCACTGTAGAAGAACCTGATACGACTTTTGTACCTGGGCGCCAGACTGGTATCTGGTTCACCGTGGTGATGGTACTGCTCGCAGCAAATCTGTCTGTGGCTGTGGCGATGATGGAGCCCGGTAACCTCACCGCCTGGTGGTGGAGTGCCGTGTGCGGTCTGGCCTTGTTTGTATTACCGGCCAAAAGCATGCAGCTGGGCCACAAAGCCGACTGCGCTAGATCCGTTTAAAGAACAAATTGTTTAAGAAGGTGTAATAAGTGATGGTGTCTTGGTTTAAAAAACTGGTTCCTGGCCTGGTATTTGCCATTCTGTTTTCTGCATTGCACTTTGGGCTTTGGGCGCTGACTAACCGCGCGTTACCACTGATCAATGTCAAGCCCGCTGTCAATGGCTTCGCCTACAGTGGCTACCGAGGCAATCAGAGTCCACTGGATGGGCAACATCCGAACACTGCCGAACTGGCAGAAGATCTGGACCTGATGTCAAAACATACGAAACATATTCGTATGTATTCTTCGCTCGATTTGAATGAGACGATTCCACTCGCTTCCAGACGGAATATGAAGGTCATTGCCGGGGCCTGGATTGATACCGATGGTGCTAAAAACACGCGTGAAGTATCAGCATTACTGGAGAAGATCGAAAACTACAGCAATATTGATCGTGTGATTGTCGGTAACGAGTCTTTACTGCGTAATGATTTACCTACGGAAGCATTGATCAAATACCTGGATTTTGTCAGGGAACACAGTACGGTCCCTGTCTCAACCGCTGAGCCTTGGCACGTATGGCTCAAACACCCGGAACTGGTTAAACACGTGGATTATATTGCAGTGCATTTGCTGCCCTACCACGAAGGCGTCCCCGTTGAAGGTGCTGTGCAATACACCATCGAGCGTTATAACCAGTTGATGGCGGCTTTCCCACGTAAGAAAATCGTGATCACCGAGGTGGGCTGGCCTAGCCGTGGGCCTTCTATCGGTGCTTCTGTTGCCAGCGAGGTGAATCAGGCGCGCTTTATCCGTGAATTCCTGGCACGTAATTCGATTGAAGACCTCGATTTTTATCTGATGGAAGCTTTCGACCAGCCATGGAAAGTGGCGCTTGAAGGGTGGGCGGGTGCCTATTGGGGCATGTATAACGCTGACCGCCATCAAAAATATTCCTTACAAGGCGCAGTCCCGCCAAACACGCGCTGGATTGCCAAGGCAACCTGGTCAACCGTGCTGGCATTTATTCCAATGATGTTTATCGCCTGGCGCTTCAAGCACTGGGGCATTGGTGGTGTATTGTCGATGGCGATATTGTTCCAGGCGTGTATCACCACGCTGACCATCGCGTGGAACCTGCCGGGTGATTACTACTATACCCTGCGCGATTTTGTGGTGCTTATTGGCTTGATTCTTGCCATTGCGCTTACTTCGATGGTGCTGATGATTTATGCCGCAGAGTTTAGTGAAGTGATGTTCAAACCGCAATGGCGGCGCCTGTTCAAACGCGCCACGCCTTTGCCAGCGGATGAAGAGCTGTTCGTTTCTATCCATTTGGCCTGCTATAACGAACCGCCGGATATGGTGATTGCCACCATCGAAAGTCTGCGCAACTTGCATTACACACAATATGAAGTGATTGTGGTTGATAACAATACCAAAGACGAAGCCAAGTGGAAGCCAATTGAAGCGTATATGGCAAACCTGCCGGACAACTTCCATTTTTACCATTTACCCTCGTGGCCAGGCTTTAAAGCCGGTGCCCTGAATTTCGCATTGGATAAAACACATCCGGATGCCCAGGTTGTCGGCGTAGTCGATGCAGATTATGTGGTAACCACTGACTGGTTGTCTGACCTGGTACCGCATTTCCGCGAGACACAAGTTGCTGTAGTGCAGGCACCGCAGGCGCACCGTGAATGGGAAAACCAGTTCTTCCACCGCATGTGTAACTGGGAGTTCGAAGGCTTTTTCCGTATCGGCATGCATCACCGCCATGAGCGTAATGCGCTGATCCAGCACGGTACGATGACGCTGATCCGCCGTGAATCATTGCAAACGCTTGGCGGCTGGTCTGAATGGTGTATTTGTGAAGATACCGAACTCGGTTTGCGTTTGCTCGAAAACAAAATGGAGTTGCGCTATATCGATGAGACGTTTGGCCGTGGCCTGACGCCTGCTAACTTCAAGGCACTCAAGTCACAGCGCAACCGCTGGGCTTTCGGCGCCATGCAGATCCTCAAGCACCATATGCCCAAGTTGCTGGGTAAATCAACCCTGGATTTCAGCCAGCGCTATCACTTCCTCACCGGCTGGTTTGGATGGTTTGGTGAAGCGTTGCAGCTGATATTTACCCTTGGTTCCGTGTTATGGACGGTTGCCATGCTGGTATTCCCGAAACACTTCAGTCTGCCGGTAGTCGTCATGATTGTGCCTATCCTGTGTTTCCTGGCCATCAAGGCAATTCTGGGGCCGGTGCTTTACCGTAAAACCATGCATTGCAGCTGGACCGATATTTTTGGTGCTTCACTGGCCAGCCTCGGTTTATCTCATGCCATTGCCAGGGGGATTATCGGTGGCCTCACTCACAAAGCAGGCGTGTTCGTGGTTACCAACAAAACCAAGGGTAAACTCAGCAACTGGCAATTGATTGATCCAATTAAAGAAGAATTACTGATCCTTATCCTGCTGGTTTTAAGCGGTTCAGCCATGTTGTACGCACGTGGATTCAGTAATCTGGATGCCCAATTATGGGTTTCCATGCTGGCATTGCAATCGTTACCTTACTGGAGTGCGGTCGCTTGTCAGTGGATTTCAGAAAAGCGTTAGGAATACCGAAGCACGCTAGCAGTTGCAGTCAAACGCTGATTAATTCAGAAACATGCGTGACTTCAGAATTAACGTTAATCGATTCTAGAATCGATTAACGTTCTATTTAACTTAAGGTTTTGGCAGGTTAAAAACAACAACGAATAGCATTTTGTCAGAGGCCTTTTTTCAGGATGATGTTTGATGAATGAAAAACCGCTTATCTACAAAGGCCGCGCGGCGAGCAGTAACCAGGTTAGCCGCTTTGACCCGCACACCCGCGAATCGCTCGATGATGGCTGGGGCAGCCTGGATGAAGAGCCGCCACCGTTACGCACTGAAGTGATGCTGGACGCGGCCAAGTCAGTCATTAACTACATTCAATCGCCAGACTTACCTTTTGACCGCACCCTGAATCCTTACCGTGTTATTACCCCCAATAATTGGTACATAGTTTTCGACATTCTTGTCTAAATTCATGCAAAACTCCAGAATAATTTAAAGTTTTTGGATATCAGTAAATTGTTATTACCCCTTATTTGACATATTATGAATTGGAAATATGTAAATTAGGGGCTGGTAATGCCATTCGTGATTGTTAACGGAAAAGTTATAACTGATGACACTGGCACTTCTATGATGATGCCAGTACTCCTTTCTCAAGGAGGACCTTTACTTCCCCTAATTGATTATTGCCTGACTGTTCGACGAAGCATCAGTTGGCAAAATAAACTTCTTAGGGCAGTTAAAATATTTCTAGAGTATTCCGAATCAAATGCTAGCGTTGATGAAGAGGAGTGGAAACAATTTCGCAACTTTTCAAATGCCCTTCGATTTGGAACGATAGATAAAAATACTAAGGAGGATCCCAGTCAATTATATTGGCCTGCATTTGGAGTAAATGAAGTTAAAGTAATCATTACTATGTTGTCAGATTTTTTTGATTGGTTAGGCAGGAATGACTATCCTCGTGCAACCAAATTTAACCCGCAGTATTCTGGAAGTACTTACGATCAGCTTATAGATCGTCAAGCTTACCTTTTCAGGCGAGATAAAGCATTTTTAGGTCACGTTTGGAGCGCAGAGTCTCCGCGAACTGGAAGGGCAATTCGCGGAGAGAAATCCCCTAAAGTACTTCCCAAGCGTCCCCCTGCTTTTCCGGAAAACAAAATTGAAGAGCTTCTCTTCAAAGGTTTCAAAGTTGCCGGAAAGTTTGACTATCGTGGGATGGCAATTACCTGCTTGTTATTAGGGGGAGGTTTGCGTGTTTCCGAACCGTTTCATATGTACTTGGCAGATGTAAATCCTCATTGGGATGATCCAACAATTCCATTTGTTGCTGTACATCATCCATCTATGGGTCTAGCCCCAAACAATTGGAAAAATCAATCTGGTCGTCGAGGCTCTAGAGCAGAGTATTTGTCTTCAGTTTTCGGATTAACTCCACGAAATCTAATTCGAGGCAAATTGCACGCCGGTTGGAAAAACCCAGCCCTTGATGAACGCTGGTATATGCAAGTTTACTGGTTTCCAAAGGAGTTTTATGGTCGATTATTTTATCAACTTTGGCAACGCTACCTGGAGCAAGTGGCATTAATAGATAGATCTCACCCTTTTGCTTGGGTCAATTTAGACAGAGAGCCAATCGGTGGGATTTACACTATTAGCCAATATCAAAAAGCACTTCAGGCAGCCGTCGAGCGAGTTGGGCTGACATTCGGAAAAATATACGGTACTACCGCCCATGGTCCTCGTCATGCTTATGGTCAAAGAGCGAAAAGTGCACAAATGAATGAAATCATCATTCAACGCCTGATGCACCATTTTTCTCCCGACAGTCAATTGGTCTATACACAACCAGAGATTAAAGAGATAACAAACGCAATTTTAATTGGCTCAGAAAAACTCGCCCAGCATTCAAACGCACCGACACATTCCAGAAGTTTAGTTCTTCCGGAGGGCTTTTGAATGGTTAATACTCTGAATCGAAAAGGAAGAGTAAATTTATCAAGGGAGGAAATTGCAGAAATTAAAATTCGGGAAGCGAATGGTGAAACTAAAGCTGCCATTAGTAGAGCACTAAATATCTCACGACATATTATTTATAAACATACAAAACTAAAAGTTAAACAAGATCCTGATTCGGTCAAGGCAAAAGCCCTTGAATTGATAGAAAAAGGATTTTCAAGAGTTCAGATAAGCAAATCCCTTGGTGTTAGTAAGACTTGGTTAAGAGCCCTAATCCCAGTACCTGGAAAAAAAATTCCATCCGTACCCGAAAATGTCAAAGAGGAACTTTTGAGCAGGGTAAAGAGTGGAGAAATTGCAGCACATGTTGCAAGAGATTTGGGCATTCATCCTCAAACTGCATCTCAAATCATTAAGGCGGATGCAGAATTGCCCAACGAAGAAATAATCGTTCAAATCAAAGAACAAAAAAGTTTGGGGAAAACGTATTTAGAAATTTCAAAAAATTTCCAAATACCTGTGTTCGTACTCAGAAGGGTATTATCGGATAAAAGACCTAAATGTAGAAAATATACTGACACTGAGTTGTTAGGCATTTCACAACTATACAGTCAAGGTCTTTCTGCTAGGGAGGTATGTATTGAATTTGATTGCTCAGAAGGCATCGTAAATCAAATTTATAAAGCTATGTTAAAACAGGGTTTAGTAGAGCCTCGGATCGAGCTAGCAATGGAGGATGATCGTGAACTCACAAAAATTTTAAGACGGTATCCCCAGCTTGCTGAGTGGCAAATTTATGCTGTCCAATGGTTGAAGATTGTACTTGGAAATTACTTGACTGCATGCGTTACAGTTCACAAATTTCTAGAATATGTCATTGATCACTCGTTGTTTCTAAAACCAGCGGACTTCTTTCTAAAAACCAATGCAAAGTTCATTCCTAATTATTTTGATGTGGTATGCCCTAAATCAGATCATGGAGCTAATTTAAATAACTTACTAATGGATTTTTTCGATTGGGTGCTTGTACAACCTGAATTCGCAGATGTTACAGAAGAAGGGTTTCCTACTACTTTTCCAATGTTCAGGAATCCACTTAATCGAGTAAGTCGCGGTGAATTCAGGGCGGTTCGTTCAGCTGAGTCAACAAAAAAAGTCATGCCCTACTGGATGATTCACGATTTACGTAGAAGAATTGCAGAAGGTCCTAATTTCGGAGATTGGAAATGGACCCAAAAAACGGCAGGCCTATATCCAGATTCTAGCGAATTTGTCGGAAGGGATTGGTTTGAGGTCCCAGAGGAACGAATTGATAAATCCGATCCAGATTGTGTTTGGAGACTTCGGCCAAGATTAGATGGAGTTGGAATTTTTGAGATGTGGAGCCCAGTTAGGTGGGTTGCTTGTCTCATTAAATTACAAACGACCGGCCGCATGGGACAAATAAGGATGTTGGATAGTGGTGAGGCCGACACATTCATTTACAAGAATGGTATTTTTGTTCTCAACCAAAGTTCTTTAGCCTTAGGGACCGTGAGGAAACCAAGAAGACAGGGAGCATTACGGCAAGCCGAGGAGAATTCGGTGTGTTTGTATTTCAATACTAATAAAACAGCAGATACAAAAAACACTGGCCCAGATAAGGGAATGGAATGCCCATGGCCGAGTTTCCCTGATTATCAGGATAATCCGTATTATTGGATTGAGAAGCTTAGAGACTGGCAGGCTAAATACAATCCAGTAGAATCGGCGATCTCATGGAGCGACGTCCCTTCTTCAAGACGTTTAAAGGGGAAGTCAGAGATAGCTTCTTCCACTTATCCTGACGCGGTTTTTCTATTTAGAACACCTGAATCAGAAGGGAAAAATAAGCAATTCCCAGTTGCATCATTCCTATGTGATAGAGCTTGGCAAGTGATCATGGCTGGGTATGAACAATTACTTGATCTTGAGGGCAAAACAAATCCAGATTTTAGTAAGATCATATTTATGAGTAATGGGAGGTCGCAAATCTCGTTGCATGGCTTACGAGTAAGTCTGATAACACATCTAATCTTAGATGGTGGAGTTCCCCCAATTCTAATGATGAAAATTGTGGGACACGCTCGTTTTATTATGACTCTCTATTATACAAAACCGGGCTTGCAACGGATTGAAGACGCATTGGTTGAGGCTGCTTCGAAACTCGACGCAACTAAAGACGAAACATTGGTAAGAGATTTGAAAACGAGATCAGCTGAGCAAATCCGTGACCATGTTGTTTTTAATGCTAATGATGTTTTGGATGTTCTTCCACTGAACACGGCGGATAGAAATCCTATTGGATGGCTACCTATGCATGATGGTATTTGTTTGGCAGGAGGGAACACAGCGGCACTCGGGAAAGACTCTAGATATCCTGGGTGCCATAATGGAGGGGCGTTGATAGATGAAACTAGAACATTGTATGGTCCAGCCCCAGGCGGAATACGAAATTGTTCTCGTTGTCGGTGGAAGTGTGCGGGCAAGCAGCATGCATTGGGGCTTCAAGCTACATTTAATAACCGACAATATCATCTGCACAAAGCAAGCGAATTAGCAATTAATGCGGAGCGTGAACGTAATTTAATCCTAAAAGATAAAGCATCCATCGAGTCTTTTGGGCAACCGTTCACCAGAGCTAATGATTTGCGTGCGGCTGAGCGAAAATATGAGTTGGCGATGCATAAGATGCAAGAGTTAGCACTCGATGTAACTGCTATTTTTAAAATGATTGAAAGAATAAAGGCACTTCCAGAAAATCCGGATGGCCCAACAGCACTAGCTGCACAAGGAGATTTAAATTCTCTGCAATCTGTCATGGAAGATACAGATTCGGAACTATTAGTATTAGCTGGGGTATGTGCCGAGGTTGAGCTGTTTCCTGATCTTGAGGCTGGAACGGCCATCTTCGAGTATGCACAATTGCTTGATCAGGCATTTGAACGTGAGGGCCAACCATTGATTCTAGCCCGCATGTCTGAACAAGAGATATTAGCTGCATCGAACGCAATTATGCGAGAACTTGAGAGGTATGCATATCCTGAGAGTTCATTTCTTGGACGCCGAAAGGTTGTTGAGATAATGGACCGAGGTGAGAGCTTGGAACGCTCATTAGGAATTAGCCTAAAGAATGTCATTCATAATGCAAACATTATTGACAGCAACCAACCCACACTTCGCATTGTTGCAAAAAAAATGGAGATACCAAAAGATGGACAGTACCCAGCATCCAGATAGCGTATTGGAAGCTTTAATTGCGAAGGGAAATCGTCGCGATAAAGAGCAAAAGTTGCGTAAGTTGCACGAATTATGTGCATTTGAATACAATCGACACAGTCAGGGAGCTCGAGATTTAAGTTTAGCTAATATTTCAAAGCTTGCTGATAGTCACGGACTTTTCAAAGCTCGAACTATATACAACGCTCAATCAAGCGATTATGTTGTGTTGATTAGTGCATGGGAGTCTTACAACGGCCCAAAGAAGGTGAAGCAAAGTACAAAGATTAATTCGAAAGACGATAAAAAATATGCTTTTTTGGAAAAGATTGAAGATCCATCAGTCCGCAGTTTATGTCAAATTGCGCTTATTGAACGCGATAAACTCAAAGCTGAATTAAATTTATTGAAGTCACAAACCCAAGTCGTAGTGGATATGCGACCTTTAGGAGCAGAGATTGTTAAAGGAGCGGCAAACGTAGCTGTGATAGAAACGGCAGCCCAGTTAACGGAAAGTGAACGAATTGCACTTGCCGAGGCGGTTGACCCAAAAAACTTGGAACTACGAAAATGGAGTCTTGGGCATACAGGTGAGATTATGGATGACAAAGGTCGATTTATTTTTAAACCGGGTTTCGCTACCGCAATTAGGAACATCCTGAAGCAAAATTAAGTTGAATTTGAGTTGTCACATTCTGAAATTTCTTGAGCTTCTGTTTCAGAATTTACTCATCAACCCCAAGTCGGTTAATGCATTTTTATGATAGTAACAGACTCCAACCAATTATATCTATTCCAGATTCAAGTAATAGCTAGGTTGGCCTCAATTCTTGCGTTTCCTTTGAACCCCCTGCAATGTGTAGTTACGCCCTTTAAATAGTGGTTCTGTTGAATATATACGTTTCAAATATCCATAATACTGATCCATCAGACCCCAGCTATCATTAGAATTTTTCTGTAAGTCCTCGAAGTGCATTTCAAGAGCATGACCATGATGCACTTGAATTGGCACCGCACGAACAAAATTCATCGGTGTTGCTTTAAGAGAACCCATAAATAAATCGATTCCTAAAACAGTCCCCTCTATGCTCAGTTCTGTTGAGTAAAATTTTGTCAAACCTATGTGTTCACTAATTCTAGGCCCTCTAGGTAACCACATATGAAAGCAAATATTTTTCTTGGTCGAGTCAGAATCAGACAACCAATACAAAACTCTAGAATCAAGACTCTGTAGTTTTCTATTCAATGACAAAATTTCAATAAAGGTTTTTATTTCAAACAATTTTGGTGTAACCCAATCTCGGTCCTCCAGATCTTTCCAATGATCAATTCCTCGATTCACTGAATATGGTTCAAGATCGCTTGATGAGAATTCTGTAGTATCAATGTATTGATAAATACTGCCAGATGCGAAATCGTAAACTCTGGATGTATTTCCAATGGTCAATATTTTGCTACTAAACTTCCTCCAGGATGCTGGAAAGTCACTTGCGTTACTGAGCTTATTTTGTAAGACTGATTTAGCCCATGCTTCGTTTATATTCCCGGAATCAAGAGTCTTTGGGGGTAATGGGAAAATTGATGTTTCACGTAGATCCAAATTGAAAATTTCTTGTTCCCGAGTTTTTGAAATTTTATTAGCATGCCCGCAGTTGATAAATAATTCACACATCATGTCAGTCCATTTGTATTTGGCTGCTTCATCGTTTCCATCGATAAAATCCAATACAAAGAAGTATTCCATTATTGATCTATGAGCGAATTTGTAATTTCCCTCTGAATCACGATTCAAAAGTGAGCGAGAACGAAATTGCCAACTTTCAATTCCATGCTTGGTGAAATCATCTTTAAACACTGTATTCAAATCATTGATATTAATTCTTTCTGTTCCTCGTGAAGCCCTATTGGAAAAGATGTCAAATGCTAAAGACTTTGAAATGCTTATGAGTTCTTTTTTGCCAATCCAGCCTTTCTCACGTTCAGCCCATTGCGAAACCATGAACTCATAAAGATCCCAAATATTATCGATTTGGATTTTTCGTGAAGCAATTTCAGGTATTAGATTTAGCAGCATTGGCCTTGCTGCAAGCTCAGGAATTTTTCTTACCAATGCTTTTGCTTTTTTTCTTGTACCCCAGTTGTAAAATGGAATCACTGAATATATGAATTTTGAAATTTGCTCCTCATTGAAAGGCAGTAAATAAATTTTTTGCCATTCATAAAATCCAGATTGACCGGCTCGCTTGGGGCCAGACTTTGGCAAAACAGTCTCAAGAGGTATTTCTGAGTCTTGTATAAAGAATTGAGTTCGGCAAGTCATAATTACGTTGCTGAAGTTTTGAGCTGACTCAAGAATCTCAGAAATTCTTGTCTGAATGTCGTCGATGGCTTTGGTATCTTCATCAAAAGCATCTAATAATAGTATAGTATCTCTTTGATTTTGAACTTTAGCAATTTGAGCTAGTGCATTAGTTCTACTTAAAGAAACTAGAGAAATTCTTTTTCTTTGCCCAAATTTTCTCAAGGCATAATTTAATAGGAACGTGGTCTTTCCCATGCCTGAGTCTGCTAAAATGAGAATCAGCTTTTTACTTATAGTGTTGTTAATTGCATCATCAATAGCAGCCATGATAGGTTGCTTAACCGGCACTAAAGCTCTTAGATCGTCATAATTTGATGGATCAATACTGGCACCATTAGGCTCAATGTAATTTTTACCTGCCTCCTCAAAATCCTTGTCAGAAAATGACTCACATAATTTCCTAGATTCGTGCGATTTTAGAATTTGTTGTTTACAAAAGCGAAAGACTCTAATCATAGATTTGATTACAGCGACGATTGCCCCTGAAATTATTACAAGTCCAATCATCACTTGTTCATCTTTCAATGAAGCAAGCATAGAGAGGAAATCGCAGATTTGTTGGGAAAAATCTTGAGTTGCACAAAATTGAATTAATTGATTCATATTAGGATTTATCTTTAGGTTTGGCTTCTAAAATATGTACATTACTCTACTGCCAATAACGCCGGGTACCTTTATCATAATGACTCAATTTCGACGAGCTTGGGTTGCAAGTCTACGGAAAATGAAGTTACTCTCTAATTTGGGAGAAACACTTTTTAAATGTTGCAAAACTTGGGGTAGTTCATGAGGAATTACTGCTACTTCTGAAGTGCCTATGGTTAGATCAAGTAGTTTTAATAAAGCATTTGCTTTAGAGACCGAATTAATGAGAGAGATCTTGGGCTTTCCATTAATGGTGCCATATAGTCCATAATCGAGCATTGACCAGCAGGAAAAAGGAACAAGAAAGCGTTCGATCAAGGATACAGCCTTGATAAAATCTTTACCCGCAGCTTGAGGGAGCTTAGCTAAAATTTTACTTGATGCAGGAGTTGCAAATGATCGCTCTTGGGGCCAAACCTCGTTCAAAAATGGCACTATAGCTTTGCGAAACTTCTTTTCCGGGGTGTCTTGGCCGTCTTCACTCTTGTACTGAATGTACCCAATAATCGTTTGGAGGCCATGAGCTCTGCTTTCATCATCTAGATTTCTGATCAACTGTTGGATTTGATCATAAGAAATCACAGGCTCTATTTCGCGATACTGGGCATTTAGACATTCTAATATTAAGCTAAATAGTAAATTATTACGACTTGAGCGATCTAGCCTATCATCAAGCACTCTTTGCAGAACCTCGACTCCAATGTGTTTCAAAACAGGAGCGTGCAGTGTTTTGCGAGCAATTGCGCGCCATAAGGGTAACGAAGTGGCGCTGTTTTCTTTCAATGAGGTAACTAAGTTCTCCTCAGCCCAAGCAGGATCAAGTCTTAAAAAATAACCGATATGCTCAATCATGCGATGTTTGCCTATTAGGCCAGCCCGCCCGGGTGCTGAGAATATTTGATCGGCAAGTATCCGCAAATTACTATTTGGGCGAAGGTTATGCGGACCAGGGTGTTCTAGATTGGGGCATAAAGAGATGAATAGATCCAGCATTCTTCCAGCCGGAGTATTAAGAGTATCTAGGTCTTGTGGCTCTGAGACTTTAGAAATAGCAATTGTATTTAGGTCTGGCACCTCATCGTTTTTTTGCAAAGCATTAGTTGCTTGAACTGCAATGGGCCACATTTTGCCCCAAAAACTTAATATTCTAGGCTCATCTTTGATTTTATTGCTCCAACAACGAACCCATTCACTCAATCCATCAATTGCTTTACGAACTGTTTCAGATTTCAATTCCATCAGCATGCTGACAACTTGATGAGCTTCATTTGAAAGATTTCTAGGATGCTCAACTCCTGAGTCTTCATCAAAATTCGGCTTATGAATCCAACCAAACCGCTCCCATACATTCGGAAAAGAATTGCCATATTCTCTATGATTAAATAAATCCTGAAGCACTAACAAGTAGTTGAAGTTCTCGTTGATCCACGCAAACGCGTTACTAGATGTTTTGTCACTCCAACTGCTTCGTACAGTTGAAAGAGCATTTTCTAATGCTGAAAGTCGCTCTTGTCCTTGTAGCAAAAAAAATCTGTTATCAGGCGGTTGATTTGGAATTGGTCTAGCCTTCGGGGTTTTGTAAAAGTCTCCTTCCACAGAGGTGATGTCCACGATATCAGCGTACTTTGATTGCAATTCTTTTAACCAAGGTTTAAGTTGATCAGGTAACCAGCCGGCAAGGTCTATACGATGAAATTCAGTAGCTACGGTGTGAAGGGTATATTCTTTGACTTTATCAGGAGTAAGTTTTTTTGACCAAAAGCTGCGTGGAGGACCTTTTTGAAGTCTCTTTATCATACGTTTTGAGTGTTGGAAATCGAGGGCGTTGAATCTTTTAGCTCTCAGTTCTGCAACTTCTGGAAAGTTTGATTTATCCCAAAAATAATCATCCTTCAGAGATAACAAAAATTCTGAGACTTCTAGGTCAGAGCATATTAGTGGGTTTCTAGCCATAGCTGCCCAGAGACGGCGATAAACAGGAGAGTCTAGAGATTTCCATCTCTGAACTATTGATTTACCTGAATTCAGATCCAATTCTGCAAGCCTAGTCACTATTGTGAAAAGCAACTTAACGGCTGGTGCGATACCGTTACTAAACTCATCAGGCTCATGGTCATGGGGCCTTTCACTTTCAGGCACGTAATAAACGCGATTGAGACCACCAAGCTTCCATAAGTATTCAGAATTCCAACCTAAACGCCTGGCGATATCCAACCCATTCGTAACGGCTGCATCTAAAGATTGTGCTAATGAAAATAAGAATGAGGCGTCATTTAAAGAATCGAATCCGAATTGATCAAGTTCTCTAAGCTCGCCACTCGCTAAAGAGACCTTGAAAAGATCTTCAATCTTACTCACTCGTTTAGGCAGAGGCGTGTACTTCAAGGTGATTTCAGAAAACTTTTCTATCTTTAATTTGGGTGCAACGAAATCGGTAATTGCATTTACAAGCGATCCTGACCTGTCACCATTTTGCAGGCGGTTTCTTAATGTGTAATCTCCAAGATCAATGCTCTCATCATGTAGCGTTGAATCCCAAAACTCTTCAATCAAACGCCAAGCCAGATTCCAAGGCTCCTTTAGTTGAGGTCCATTAAGTTCGTTTAACGTATTAAGAACAGCTAGCTTTGTAACATCATCGTTGCGATGGATATTCAGGGCCCACCATACAGTGTCGCGCTCTTCCAACCTACCACGGAGAAATGCCATCAATGTAGCATGCACTGATCTGCTTTTGGCATCGGTAGGTATGCGCCTACTAATCATTCTCTAACCTTGATTTCGAGCTCGTTTGCCACTTCATTGATCGCCTCTAGCCAGCTTATGTCAGCTGAGGCTTTAGAGGCTAGCGCAGCTAGTCGAATACGTTCGTTGGTATCACTTCTTCTAAAAAAATGGTCAAAGAGATCGCGGTCAGCGTCTGTAGATGCTGACCTTTTTCTTTTAACGATTCTTGTGATCTCGGTATCGACTAATTCCTGTTTGCCATTAACAGCAGACAATTCTGCCCATCGATTCAGAGTGTTGAGTAACACCTTGTGCTTCTTCAAAGACTCGTAGCAAATAGGTGTGATTCCTCGGCCCTTCCAGTCCTCAATAGCAACGGAGTCAATTTGACTAGACCCGAAGAATGTAAAGCGTTCTTTAAGATCATCAAATCTATTACCATCGGCAGCAACAGCATTGAGAAGGTATCTCATCGGAGGGTCATTTGCACTGTATCCAATCAGTACTAAATGAAATAGCCTGGCTGCATCGTAGATAAAGTCTGGTACTACCCGGCGTCGTAGATAAAACTCCCCAAAATCTTGATCCGACAATATAAGGTCAGATACACGCGCAGGATTAATATCTAATACTCCATGAATGTGAAGAATCCCAGAAAAGTCCAAATTTCGACCTGGCCGTGGTATTCCGCCCAGTGAATAAGTCTGTATATCAGGGACTGGAGCCTTTGTAGCGGCCTCAAGTAGTAAATCAAAATTCGTCGTTATTAGTGTAGTTGTTCCACCCCTATCCGCTAATTTTGCAAGTGCATGATGTATAGGTGCGGGCTTCAGTCGAGGTTTTCTTAGTTCCTTAGCAACAGCTAGTCTCACTTTGCTATTCGGACCTGCCTTGCCATCGATCCTGCGCTCGAGCATACCCAAAACTACGTCAAAGTCACCCATTACAAATCGCTTAACTTCAGCTGCTTGTTGATGAGTCAATGTAGTTACATTTGAGGACCATTGATTGCAGGCCTGGCTTGGAATATCTTTGAGAACTATATGGACTGCTGGGTCGAGTCTTTCGTAAACCTTTAATGTCAAACCTTTGAAATCTGGAAGACCTGCGGGTAAAGAAATACCTGCGCCTGCGATAAAAAGCACCTGTCCCTTGGAGTGCGCAAGTAACAATCGTTCCGGAATCGGAACTGTATCTCTACCAAGTGAGATGACACGTTCAGAAGAGGATGTGCTCGATTTAAGAAGTAATGTTGGCGATACCATTCAAATTTATTATTTAAGTTTATTGGAGGCTGCTAACTAAAGCTCATAGCCCATAATCTCCCACATTTCCTATGGTTGAGCTAATACATATTGTGATGTATTGAATCAGAATTTTATAATATCTAGCGAACTCTTTAATGCTTTTGCCAGCAGTTTATACGTATCTAAATCAAAGTTTAATTCAAATCTACTTTGCCGAGCTTCGTCCATTTGAATTTCATCATCTACAGTTGCTATGTGACACCACTGATCGAATATTTGTACTTGAGTTTTGCCTGTCGCTTTATCAACTTCTCGAATCCCGATACGACCTTTATACGGCCATGACTTCAGGCGAATGCTTATCAATGCTTGTGTGAGCCGTAAGTAATGAATCTCAGGCGGCTCCTTTCCAGCACATACGCCTGTGCAGCGTTTAAGCTGATATGCGAAACATGCACCTTTTCCAGACTCAATTCCCAACAGTCTTGGACACAGTTGATGTTCAATCGCAAGTTGCCTGATAACTTTTTCAGCTGATTTCTTTGTCCGGAACATGCCATACATCAGGTCGAAGTTAGCAGGATCAAATTGATCAGCTGAAATATAAGTTAACCATGGTGTTTGATTAAGTGTCTCTGCAAGCCTAATAGATTGCAGCTGCCGACTACGGCGAAGCATTCTGTTGTAAATCGGCTGGCGGTCTTTAATCAACTTGGACTCCAACAGCAGAGCGCCAAGCTCACCGGCAGTCTGAATGTACTCAATATGTTTAACTTCCTGTGCAATCCTCATTTCTTTTGCTGACGAATGATCACTGCTGAAATGATTCAGTATCCGGGAGCGGAGTTTGACGCTCTTGCCAATGTAGATGGGCAAGTCAGTCTCTCCGAAAAACATATACACGCCTGGGCTATCCGGAATTCTATCAACGACTCCTTGCTCAAGGCCAACAGGCAGGCTTGGGCCTTGGGACAGATATTTAATATGCTCTATGACGCATACCGAGCCCAGAGCCAGTCTAGCTTTCTCTAAATACTCAAGAACAAGTATTACATCGCCCATCGCCCTGTGTCGAGCAGTGGTGGTCAAGCCATGACGCCGTATGATGGCATCCAAACCATGCCCCTTATGTTCGGGAAACATTCTGCGAGAAAGTCTTACCGTACAGAGTGTTCTGAGGTGCAAGGTAGCTTCAATTCGTTGGTACTCCGCTTTCAGAAACCCATAGTCAAAGCGCACGTTATGGGCAGCAAGTGGGACTCCCTCAAGGTATTGATAAAGCGTTGCTGCAATTTCAGCAAAGGTAGGTGCATTCTTCACCATCTCATCGGTGATACCAGTGAGATGAGTGATAGTCATTGGTATGGATCGTCCAGGATTAATCAGCGACTGCCAAGTATCTACTATCTCGCCGCCTTCAATACGGACCAAAGCGATCTCTGTGATTCGATCAAACAGATGTGAGCCACCAGTTGTTTCGATGTCCAGTATCACCATGTCTGGCAGCCAATGATATTCTGGCAAATGCATTAATTCTTTAAGCAACTAGATACTCCACGCCGATAATTATTAACGGGACATTTTTAAAAAGAGATGACGCTAAAAATTAAATAATTTTTTAAAATTTGATTAATGTTACATTAAAAACCGATTATTGTTACAATATTAACCATGAAAAATGAAGACAAAAAAAGTGGTGGCAAAAGAGAAGGTTCTGGACGAAAGCCTGGCAGCGGTCCCTTCCGTGAAGACACTACCGTCATTCGTGTGCCCATTAGCCAGAAGCCAGTAATCAGTGATTTTTTAGAGGCATACGCCAAGAAGCAGCGTTTGACCGAGCTCAAGAACAACTTGGATGGTGTTGAAGAGTTTACCCAGATTTCAGAACAGCTCCAGGAAGTAAGTTTGCCTCTGTTTCAATCTAAAGTACCAGCTGGTTTGCCATCCCCTGCGGATAGTGAGGTAGAGGAACATATGGACCCAAACAAATACCTTATAGGCAAGGAAGAAAGCACCTTCATCGTCACAATCCAAGGTGAATCTATGATTGAGGCTGGTTTATTACCAGGTGATAAGGCAATCGTGAGCAAAACTCACTCTGCATCCATTGGAGATGTTGTATTAGCCATGATTGATGGAGAGTTCACGATCAAAACTTTGGCCAAACAGAAAAATGGCGCTCCATTGTTGCTGCCGGCAAATTCATCTGGAAAATACCAGCCGATTCCCATATTGAAACAAATGCAGTTTGAAATTACGGGCGTGGTAACTGGATCATTCAGGAGATTCAAATGAGTAATGAGATTTCTCTAATTACTAAACTTGAGCTTAGCCCTTCACCGATTATCATCCCTTTCTACGAAGGCAAGGTTAATGCAGGTCAATCGAGGTTTGTATCGGCGGCTCAAGATTATGAAATGAAGGATCTTGATCTCCAGGAGTTTCTGATTAAAGATCCGCCAGCTACCTTTATCGTTCACGTCGCCAGGGATGCTGACTCGATGGTTGATGCTGGCATCCATCCAGAATGCAGGCTGATTGTGAATCGCGCCTTAGCACCAAGAGCAAGATCATCTAACATTGTCGTAGCCGTTGTGAACGGTGAATTCCTTGTTAAGCGTTTATATAAACGATTGAAATCCGTGCGCTTGCTATCCGAAAACAAGGCAAAAGCTTACCCGCCCATAGATTTTACTGAGGATCAGGAATTGGAAATCTGGGGTGTGGTACAACATGCAATTATTTCATTCTCTTAAACGAGTATTCAGGCGGGTATTTGCACTCGCTGACGTTAACTCCATGTATGCCTCCTGCGAGGAGGTATTCCGTCCGGATATTCGCGGGCGACCAGTTGTAGTTCTATCAAACAACGATGGGTGCGTGATCGCACAAAATAAACTCGCCAAAGCCACATTAGAAATCTACATGGCTAAACCTTGGTTTGAGATTAAGGAAGCCGCTGAGAAGCTTGGCACAGTCGTGTTCTCATCCAACTACGAGCTATACGCAAATATGAGCAATCGGTTTGCAGCTGTGATGTCCAAATACTCACCTAGAATGGAGAAGTATTCCATCGATGAGGTTTTCCTGGAGATGACTGGTATTCACGTCAATTTCACTGAGTACGGCCAGACCATCAAGAATGATGTAAAAAACTCTACAGGCCTTCCTATCTGTGTGGGCTTTGGTTACAGCAAGACTTTATCCAAACTGGCTAACCATTGCGCCAAAAAGCAAGATCACTGGAATGGCGTGTGTGATTTCACATCCATGACAGAAGAAGAGATCGATGCCATCCTTGCAACGTTGCCGGTTGATAAAGTCTGGGGTGTAGGAAGTAGGCTTGCTGGCAGACTGAACAAGCTGGGCGTGCATACTGTTCTGCGATTGAAGTATGCTGATCCGAAACGTATTCGTGATGAGTTTGGTGTTCTGCTAGAGCGTACAGTCAGGGAACTCAATGGTGAAGTCTGGATTGAGATGGAGGATGAGCTGCCAGAAGCTAAACAGGTAATGAGCTCTCGTTCATTTGGCGTGCGTGCCTCTACTATGGAAGATTTGAGCCAGGCCGTTGCTTTCCACGCTGGCATTGCAGCTGAACGAATGCGAGGAAAAGAGTTATATGCAAATGGGGTATACGTCTTTGCTCAGAACAGTCCACACGATCAGGCGGAGTATTATTCAGGTCAGTTGTCTGTTGGCCTTCCCGCAGCGACCAATTCAACGACCAAGATCACTAAAACTGCATTGTGGCTCCTGAAGAAGATATACCGACCAGGCGTTTATTACCAAAAGTGTGGCGTGATGTTGCTGGAAACTGTTTCGAGCAGTGGCTTGCAAAGCGATATGTTTGGCTTTACTGAGGGTGATCAAAAGTCTGAAGCTTTAATGGATGTCATGGACCGGATCAAACAGAAGTACCCGAATAATCCTGTTAAGTCAGCGGCTGAAGGGAAGGTTCAAGAGTGGAAGATGCAGCGTAATTACCTTAGTCCAAATTACACGGGAAACTGGTCTGAATTGCTACAAGTGAAATAGCGGGCTGAACAAAACCGTAGATGAAAATTAAGCAACTAACTTGAACAAGCGGCCAAAGCAGCTTACGACAATGGCTGCGAGATTACCAAAGATGCCCGGTTGCTTTTTAAGTCCCATCCTTAACTTGGCATTTAGACCAGAACGGAAGCATAATCTGGCGGTGAGACGGTATCATAACTTCATAAAAGAATAAATTCAGTCTTCAAATGTGTCCCACTTAATGCCCCTAATAAAATTTATGAAAAACAAACCTGCACATCCTACTCAAGAAGTTAGAGAAATGCTGGCCAAGAGGATTAAGACTAGGCGCAAATATCTTGGAAAATCGATCACGGATTTTCTTAAGTCAACCGGAGCATCATGGGTTTTGTATCGCACTTGGGAAAAACGGATTCCCCTTAAATATTACCCTGAGCTAGAGCGGGCTTTCACAGACTGGTTAGAAGTGCCTAATGGTTGGCTGCGAAATCTAAACATTGTGGTTGAAGAAGCTGATACGTCGGTGAATCTTTGCCATTCAGCTAAAACCATATCTGGAGAAATTCGTGCGATAAGCAGTTGGCTTTCGACTAAGAATTTAGGGCAGCGCACCGTCAACCATGAGCAATTAACAGAAAAGGACTTTCGGTGGGCGTCCATTTTTGCTGAGAGGTTTGGAGTGCTTGGTGAAGAGGCTTCCACGCTCCAAAGCGTTGGCGATCGATATGGCCTTACTCGTGAGCGTGTCAGGCAAATTACTGAAAAAATGCTGGAACGAGCTAGTGCTATACCGGTTAAAACGCCTCTAATGGACACATTTGTAAAAGAGATTGAGAAGTCGCTGCCAGCCAAGGTTAATGAATTAAACCATATTTATAGAGATTTCCTTGGTGAGAATTTATCGGTATACACTTTGGATCAATTCTGTCGTCAGATTCTGGGGAAAAGATTTTTGGAATTTTCAGATAGTCCTGCAGGAATGGTCGTCGCTTGGGATTTAGTGGCTTATACTCCTAATGAAAATATGGCTAAAGACTTGCGAGCAATTCGTGAGTCAATCAAGAGGATGATCACAAGTTGCGGGGTCGCACAGATCTCATGGGTAGTAGGAGAAACTTCAGCATCTCTTGGAATGCCTTTATCAAGGGAGGAGGTTCTCAAGAAGGCTAAGCTGATTGGTGAGTTTGAATGGATTCATGAAGATGCCGGATGGTTTTGGCTTGGTGAAAACTACCAGAATCGCAATAAATTACTTTCCATCGTTCGCAAGATTATGAGTGTTAGTCAAGAGGCTGTGGACGTTTCATTGATTGGACATGCCTTATTGAACTCACGCAGAGAGCATTATGGGGAGGATAATCCGCGGAGGCTATTGCATATAGAGCCATCGGTTTTAGTGATAACAGAGGTGCTTAAAAAGATTTCCTGGCTCGACTTTAAGCAAAGTGATGACTTCTACTCTAAAGTTACATTAAACCCTAAGGAGATCTTATCTGATATCGAATGGAAGGTTTATGATTTTCTAAGCCAGAACGGTGGCATTGCTTCGCGCTACAGTTTAACTGAGGCTATAAATCAGCATGGAGATCATACACCGGCATTAGCTTTCATGTTGAACGAGTCCCCTATCATTACAAAGGTTGGACGTGGGGTTTACATGTTGATAGGTTGGCCTCTGGACATGGTTGCTCTTAACAAAGCAATCAGCTCAGTCGGGGGTATTACTGAGCCTACATATGACGTAGACGAGGATGGCTTTATCATTTTCAAATATGAACTATCTGAATACCGCAATCGCGTGCGTATCTTTGATGTGTCTAATTCGGTTTCCCGACTGCTAAAGCTGGGTGCATACACAATGCAGGGCTTTGATGAGCCTGTAATACTAACACGATACGAAAATGGGAGCTGTAGGTTGAATCAATTTGTTACCAAGCTCAAAAAGCTAGGAATGAAGGTTGGAGATATTTTTTTGACCAAGATGCATCCCGTGCTCATGAAAATAGAAGTGGTGAAGTTAGCTTAATAACTTTTACTTCAAAAGGGATTTCGATAGGTCAGGTGTCAGCTAGCTATTCGAGCAGAAAGCTAGTTTCTGACCAAATGGAACTAGGGAAAATGACTGAGTGGATTCGCACTCTCAAAGCGCTCACATAACTCCTATGGGCTTATCTCAGTATGAAACACTATCTTGAAATATTTTTGATTGGTGCAATTCTCCATCCATGCATTTTGAAAGCTACAGAGGTCACATATTGTTTCGATAAAGCATGGGCACATCCTGATAATGGTCGACTGGGTTTGAAAGGTGGTCCTGCGATTGTATTTTGCCAGGCAGCTAAAAATGCAACTGAAGTATTAACTTGTTTCAATATCGCTTACAAGCATCCAGATAAGGATGGTTTAGGTTTAAACCTTGGACGAGCTAGATGAAGTTAAAAAGCTTACTGATAGGGCCAAATTTGAGAAGCTAATTATTAATGACTGGGCTAAGCCAAAAGGTTTCTTATAGCTTCTGAAAAGCGACTAGCTAGGAACTTCCTGCGCAGCAACTTGAAGCAATTATTCAGGATTCAGGCTCCCAATCAAACTCCACCCATGTTGGCGCGTGGTCACTAGCACCTTTTATGCCTCTATAATCCTTATCCACATTTGCATTTCGAAGACCTGCGGCCAATACCGGGCTCAGTAACAAGTGGTCGATTCTCAATCCGGCATTTCGAGACCAGCGATTTCGTTTGTAGTCCCAATATGTGTAAATGCTTTCATTGGGATGACATGACCTCAATGCATCAGTCCAGCCTTGCTTAACCAGATTTGCGAATGCTGTACGACTTTCAGGCTGTAAAAGGGCATCGTCGTCCCATGAAGTGGTTTTGTATATATCTAGATCGGTTGGAACAACGTTATAGTCGCCAGCGAGAACCACTGGCAAACCGGTATCTAAAAGCTCTTTAGCATGAACGTTCAACCGCTGAAACCAGGCTAATTTATAATCAAATTTTGGGCCTGGTTGGGGATTGCCGTTAGGCAAATATAAACTGGCCAGAATCAATCCATTTACAGCCGCTTCAATATACCTTGCTTGTTTGTCAGCAGGGTCTCCGGGTAAGCTGCGGCGTATTAAAAGTGGTTCAGTATCTCTACTAAGGATAGCTACCCCATTCCACGCTTTTTGCCCTTGCCACAAGGCACCATATCCCGCTTTTTCAATAGCTTTGATAGGAAATTTAATTGTTTCTGACTTAAGCTCCTGCAGGCACACAGCGTCAGGCTCGGTTTCGTCTAACCACTCTAATAATCTCTCAATACGATTATTGATCCCATTAATGTTGTAAGTGGCAATCTTCATAGGGTTATCCACCTAACTTAATGACAATATTTAAAAGATGGATAGCTGGTTACTATTCGGCTCAGAAAGGTCTGCATCTAGATAACCATCTGGGCTTAATTTCAGGATATCTCTGGCTTCCTCATGAGTAGCATTAAGCCAATGATGTAAGTTGGCGTTTTCAACCACTACAACCGAGCGTTTTTCATCATCAGGTTTATGGAAATGGCTCATAAAAGGATGCGTGTCAGCATTGACTGTGAGCATGGAAAATGACCTAATTATTTCTCCGGTGACTTGATCAGTGAAGCTTTCCCAGATTGAAGCAATTGCAGTTGGCTCCCCGTCAGATCGAGATATAGCAGTAGGCTTTGATTGCTTTCCAGACCTGTCATACAGCGGCTCGTAAAAACAATCAGCCAAGACTAGTCCAAATTTTCTTCTTTTCCAGGGCGCCTTATAGGACTTTCGTATTTCAACTGTTTCTGTCCTGGCGTTATAAGTTTTTTGCGCGAGTGCAGCGCGCTCTTCTGGGTCAGTCCACGGGGGTATCAGGCCAAAGTGCCCTAGTTCGCATCTGACAACGCCGTCCTCAAAAAATACGAATGGTGCCAAATAGTAACTAAAGACATGTGGCTTCCACTCAACTTGGGGAAGTTCACATCCCAGTTTTTCTTTTGCCCAACTAGATTGGGAAAGTTTGATCGGTTCAAAGTTACTGCACATTGAGTAAATGTTTCAAAAGTCGAATAGTTAACAAATGTTAGCAAATAGGATAATATGCTTAATGAGGAAAGACCTAAATAATAATACCAATTAGGGTGTGCAAAATGAATCAGAGCAATCTGTATGCAACACTTAGCAAAGCCGGTTTCAAAATCATCACATTTGAAGACTATCCGACAAACCAGGGTAGCTGGCGTGCAAGTTTCATGAAATCTTGCATGTATTGTGAAATATCCTGCAATCGTTACGATGGCTATCTGTCTCTGCAAGCCAAGAGAGCGGGCGTGGTCATTAATAAATCAGTGATTAATAGCCTGAAGTTTCTAACGGATGAGGCTGAATTAAATGCAGTGATATCTTGGTTAAGATTTTTACAAAACAATTCAAAAACAAATAACAACAAGGTATTTATAAGTCGTGAAATGGCATCCACTTATTAGGCACGTTAAAATTCAGATTTTAGTTGTTTCAACGTCAATTCTGATTAAAAACCTACATGGCTATGGTACAAAAGCCAAAGCTCAACTTTTATTATGCTGATACTTTTGGTTTTTGCATTAGCGTTCATCTTAAAAGCTCATGCGATAGCCATTTTCATTACAAAGCCTACTCAAGATTAAAAACACGTGGTTTTCAATGAATATTCGAGTAATCACAGTGTTGTTTTTGCTAATTCTAGTGGGGAGCTATGCTAGGAAAAGCGAAGCAGACCCTGCAAACCAACTCTCGGAAAGGCTGCTTGAGGCAGGTCTAATCAAGGCTTTATCCTTAGGCTCAGAAAAAGAGCGAAAGGCAGAATCAGGCCCCGCACTAGTTGCGTACATAAAACAAGGTTACTTACGAAGAAAGCCAGACATCCAACAAGATTACAACGATTATCGCTTTCCATTAAAGTTAATACACTTGCTTGGGCACAAAGTCTTGTTGATTGATGAAGAGAACATTACAAAATATATTGGATGCTGTGTAAATGAAGGGCTAGGCATTACTGTCGATTCAGAAGGACCCGATCTAGATTCATTTGCAAAGAATAATGGATGCTCAATCCGAAACAATCCTTATCTTCCTAATGAAGTAAAAGAGCGGTTACCAAAAAACGGTTGGTTTACCCTCAGTTGCAAAGCGAACGACGCTGAATTGTAGACTTTATGAACTTGGTAAAATTGATTTGCTTATTAATATTTTGTTCCTTAGGGTTACTAAGTCTTTCAGCGAAGTCGGAAATCGTCGTACCTCGTATTTGCACTGCAAAATTTCCGGCGATGTATGAGGCTGCTGTTGACGCAGTTAAATATTTCGACGAAATCACGGCCAGGAAAGAAAGACTCAAAGAGCAAGGGATCGTTCGGAGAGAATTCTCCTGTGCCGGAATTGGAATTCATGATGAGAAAAGCCAATTGCATGGTACCCCCTTATTTTGAAGCTTCGAATCGAAAACTCATCAGCATATGTGGATTTGGATCCTACATATCTATAGCCAACATTGATCCAAACAAATGTGGGGAAATATGTCCACCTATGGAGTGGAGAAATAACAATTGTGACGCTAAATATATAGAGTTCCAAAAAAACACAAGATAAAAATTCATACCACCAATTTGAGTAATTCAAATATCTAAGGTGAAACCAATAACACATCAAATTTCTTTTTGCCCCTTAGCCAGCATATTCACAGAATTGTCAGATTCAGGATGAGGATCTGTACTGAAATCGAGAATGCCATTTTCACCTCACTAACTCATAGTATTTCTTTTCCAACTGGGTGCCCAAAAGACATGCGTTCATGTTTGTTTTCTTCAGTTACACCTAAAATTAAATCTCGGAGTGTGTAATCATTTCCAACTGATGGTTTATTCCCGGCTTCTTCACTAAACAAACCCTTTAGCACTCCCAATGTAATACTGTTGGGAAGCCGCTGAGCAACATTAGCCCAGTGCTCGGAAGTAGACATTTCATCGTCTTTGGGATGTGAAATTTCAAGCACTTCTTTGAACATCACAAGTGAACGATGAATTAAATCCTCTATTGAAGTAGCACCGACAATTGTCATCATCGAAGTTGCTGTTTCCAGGCTTACTGAATATTCAGTGTCTTCTTCAAATTCAACAGTGATTTGGTTATCGTTATCTTCCATCACTTAACTCCTTCAGATCAGATGTTTTTCTCTTAAGGGATATGCGACTAATTAGCTTGTAGGTATCACCTTTGTTTCAGCGGCCAAATTCCGCAGTAATATCTGAACAAATCTGCAACTGAATTTGATTCCATGAGTCGTACGAGCTGTATGCGGTTTCGAGACACACTGTGGTTAGGGTATCAGTTTCAAAACTGATAGTGATTTCTTTAATAGCGGCTTAATTCATGGAATCTGCCAATGCTAGTCATTGGTAACAGTTGTTCTAACCGAATTGCAAAATCGTTTCAAAAGTAAGTTCATATTTACCTTTGTTCAACCCGCTAATGTCGTGTTCTATAACCTGGCCCGTATCGGTTTCAAAACGATAGACAATGCTCTTGTAGTCCTCATCCTGATAAGTTGCAGAAGAGATAGACTTTAATCTAGTCAGAGACCAGTTTTCCTGATTGATTAAATGGCCTGGGCTGATCACATATGTCTTATCAATTTTGTGACTTACCGCAAAATTTGCCAAATCATCAATGTCACCAATCAGATGCGTTGTAGTACAAACTGCTTCTTCTGAATCATCCTCGAATTCTGGTACTTCACATATGAACCAAGGCATAAAAGCAGATAGCTCAATCTTGTTAAGGCTGAAAATTTCACCGTCAAAAAATGCTTTTCGCAAATCAATTTGGCTGGCAAGGAACATTATTTCAATCCAATACAATAAATGTGTCCTTTAGATTATAGTCCTTTAGGGCACATGATGGCTATATAAAGTCCTTTATGAGGGCTTAGTATGGAATTTCAAAAAGCTTTAGGGGCTGCAATCCGCGATATCAGAATTTCTCGAGAATTGAGTCAAGAATTTTTCAGTGAAATATCTAGCAGAACTTACATGTCAGTACTGGAGCATGGCAGAAAGCGACCCACCGTTTCAAAGGTGAATGACCTTTCAGAAGCAATGGGAGTGCATCCTCTTACAATATTAACTTTAGCGTACTTAAAAACTGATGAACATTTAACTTTTAGTCAGCTTCAACAAACTGTCATACAGGAGCTATCGTTCATATTTGAAGGGAATGTTTCGAACTAGATAGTAAAAAATGTACTTTAATTTTTAATATTCTGAGTGAGGGCTAATTAGTAACGTTTGTTTTACCAATTGGTGAAAGAGTAAGTCCTGCAACCTTGAGGTTTTGAATACCAAAAGGCATAAAGATAATGGTAATGAGGAGCGCAGATTAAAGGTAGTCTGCGGAGAATAATAAAATGGCTATAGCAAAAAAAAATATTTATGCGTTCTATTCTTGGCAGAGTGACTCTCCGAAAGAAACTAACTTGAACGCTATTAGGGATGCAATTAAAAAGGCGGGTAAAAATATTGGAGCTATATATACAGATAAAAAAATCATCCTGGATGATGCCACCAGAGACACCGCGGGAAGCCCAGATATCGTCAAAACCCTTTTAGAAAAGATTTCCAAAGCAGATATTTTTATTGCAGACATAACGACAATTACTGATCCGGAAGCCAAAAAGGCATCACCTAATCCAAATGTAATGTTCGAACTAGGTTATGCTGCCGCCCAACTTGGTTGGGACAGAATCATCCTTTTGTTCAATGAAAGTATTGGAAATTTTGATAAAGACTTACCCTTCGATATAGGTAAGCATAGAACTGGCAGATACAATTTAACGAAACCAGTTGATCACAATGACAAAGAAGGGTTAGATAAGCTGCTTCAACATGCAATCAAACTAATTATTGATAAAGATCCAAAGCGACCCGCAGAGCTTGTTGGAAAATCTAGGGCTCAAATTGAGCATGAGTATGATGTAGAGAACTTGAGGGGTTTGATGTCTACAATTCATTTACCCATTATAGATAAGTTCATTTCCGAAATGCCGCACACACTTATTGATGAGGCATTTTTCTTTTGGGATTATTTCAAAATGATTTATACAGGAAGCACATTTCATATTTTTGATCCAACAATTAATAGGGAAATAGACGCATTTGCTCAAGCTTGGTCAAAAGCCTTAAGCCATCCTAGTTATTATGATCGATTACCTAATGATAATTACATCTTCGTTAGGCGTGGAAGGCCATTTGAGAAGGATGTAAAAGTTGCATGGGAAGAAATCGAAAATGCCTGCGATAAAATGAGAAATTCGCTTGATTTGATTTTGACGTATTTACGAAATAATTTTATTGAAGTCGATTTAAAGAAAGCAGATCAAGACGCATGGAAATTTTATGTGAAAATCAATTCTGCTTGATTTTAAAGGAATGCATAATACATATTTTTCACCGTAACTTAACTAATTGATTTTGATGAGCATCTCTTGAAATTTTTTAAATGTATGTATTTTAGGGGGTTTCAGACATGGGTTGTGAGCATGGCTGCATTTATTGTTACGCCCGTCCTACCCATGCTTTTTTAGGCATGTCACCAGGGCTCGATTTCGAATCAAAATTACTGATGAAACCGGATGTGGTAGATCTGCTTAAAAAGGAATTGGCCCATCCCAAATACAAATGTGCACCGATTGCCCTGGCGATGAATACCGATGGCTACCAGCCGATTGAACGGGAATATCAGCTTACGCGCCAGGTGATAAAAGTGCTTAGTGAAGCGAATCATCCTTTCAGCATGGTCACTAAATCGTCATTAGTCGAACGCGATATTGATTTAATAGCGCCTATGGCTGCCAAAGGCCTGGCCACTATTTACCTCAGCATTACGACTTTAGACAGGCAGATTGCGCGCCGTCTGGAACCACGTGCTGCTGCGCCTGAACGACGCTTTGAAACCTTGCGCAAATTAAGCGAGGCGGGAATACCTACAGGTGTCATGGTCGCACCGGTGATTCCGGCATTGACTGATAGTCACATGGAGCAAATCCTCGAAAAAGCGTATCAGGCTGGCGCAAGAAAAGCAGGTTATGTTTTCCTGCGTTTGCCGCACGAACTGACTAATTTGTTTGAAGAATGGTTACAACAGTACTTTCCGTTAAAAGCGCAGCATGTCATGAGCCTGGTTAAGCAAAGCCGTGGTGGTAAGAGTTATCAAAGTGATTTTGGCAAGCGTATGCGTGGCGAAGGGATTTTTGCGGATTTGCTGGCGAACAGATTCAAGCTAAGTTGCCAGAAACTGGGCATGTCCGGCGAGCGGACCGGTTTTCGTACAGATCTGTTTAAAGTGCCAGAATCCTGGCGTCATAAACCCACTAGCGCACAGTTGGTGCTGTTTTAGAGTTTTATATGTCTGATTTGCTATTTGTTTACGGAACGCTGCGTAAAGGTCATTCGAATAAGATGGCAGAATATCTTTCCGTGCACGCTGAATTTTTAACGGATGGCTGGTTTCAGGGGTATATGTACCAGATCAGCTATTATCCGGGAGTGATTGCCTCTGATGATATCAATGACCGTGCATATGGTGAGCTTTACAGGTTAAATGATCCGGAAACCGCATTGGCGTTATTAGATGATTATGAAGAGTGCAGTGCGCAGCATGTGCAACCTGCTGAATACAAGCGTATCACCACACCTATTAGCACCATAGACGGGAACATATTCGAACAGGTCTGGATTTATCTTTATCAATGGCCAATCACTGACAAGCTACTTATCAAAGAAGGTGATTTTATGAAACTGCTTGCAGAAGCTTAAAAAATAAAGGGCGCTGAATGCGCCCTTTATTTTGTCCTGTCAAAGAATTACAGCAACAAACGTCTTACATCGCTGAGCATCACACGCAGGTGGCTGGTGAATCTTGCGCCATCAGCCCCATCAATCACACGGTGATCGTATGACAGTGACAATGGCATGATCAGGCGTGGGTCAAACCCGCCTGAATCTTTGTTATAGACTGGTTGCATCGCAGCACGTGAAACCCCCAGGATCGCTACTTCAGGGCAGTTGATGATAGGGGTGAACATGGTGCCGCCGATACCGCCCAGGCTGGAAATGGTAAAGCAGCCGCCTTGCATTTCTTCAACCTTCAGCTTGCGCTCACGGGCTTTGGCTGACAGGTCAGCCAGGTCGCGTGCAATATCCATCACATCTTTCTGGTTCACGTCACGTACCACTGGCACGACCAAACCATCCGGCGTGTCGCAGGCAAAGCCGATGTTGTAATATTGCTTGAGGATCAGGCTATCACCTTCGGGCGACAGGGAAGCGTTGAAGTTAGGGTATGTGCGCAATGCATTAACCACTGCCTTCATCAGGAAAGCCAGCAATGTCAGCTTCACGCCGCGCTTTTCAGCTTCGACCAGCATAGATTTGCGGAAATCTTCCAGATCGGTGATGTCAGCTTCGTCAAATTGGGTGACGTGCGGAGCGGTGACCCAGTTACGGTGCAAGTTAGCGCCAGACAGTTTTTTGATACGTGACAAAGGTTTGTTTTCGATTGCGCCAAACTGGCTGAAATCGATTACCGGCATAGGCAATGTGCTTAGGCCTGTACCAATACCCATATTTTCACTGCGCGGCTTGGATAGCTCGCCTTTGACATAGGCTTGCACGTCACTTTGCACAATACGGTTCTTGGGGCCAGTTGCCTTAACCAATGACAGGTTCACACCCAGTTCACGCGCAAATTTGCGTACGGAAGGGCTGGCATGTGCCAGCTTGCCTGTTGCACCTACGCTGGATTCAGCAACAGGATTTGGTGTGGATTGCGGTTGCACGACCTGGGGCGCTTCAGCGATAGGGCGGCTAGGCTCTGGAATCGCGACTGTTTTTTCATCTACCTTAACCGTGGCCACTACAGGCGTAGCGGTTGGTTGTGGTGCCGGTTTCTCAGCCGGAGCCGCTTCGCCAGCGGTATCCAAGGTAATGATCAACGCGCCTTGCTTGGTTTTATCGCCCACATTGATGTGGATTTCTTTGACGACACCAGCAAGAGATGAGGGGATATCCATCGAGGCTTTGTCAGACTCAACGGTGATCAGAGAGTCTTCTTTTGCCACCGTGTCACCCACGCTGACCAGGACTTCAATGACGTCTACACTGTCAAAGTTGCCAATATCTGGCACGAGAACTTCTTTTAAGCTCATGTGTTAAACCTTTTATAAAAACGCGGTACTGCAACTAAGCAGCACCGATAATGGCAAATTAAATCGTTGTCGGGTTAGCGCGGCTGATATCAATATTGTATTTCTTGATCGCCTCAGTGGCTTTTGTCGCTGGCAATTTGCCGTCGTCAGCCAGGGCTTTCAACGCGGCCAATACGACATAGTAGCGGTCAACTTCAAAGAAACTGCGCAAAGCTTCACGGGAGTCAGAACGACCGTAACCATCTGTACCCAGTGTTACAAAACGGTTGCTAACGTAGTTGCGGATCTGGTCGGCAAATGAGCGCATGTAGTCGGTAGACGCAATCACCGGTCCTTCTGCATTAGCCAGTGACTGTGCCACGTAGCTTAGTTTTGGCTTGGCTTCAGGATTCAGCAGGTTTTGACGCTCGGCATCAATACCGTCTCTACGCAATTCAGTGAAGCTGGTTACGCTCCAGATATCGGCAGACACGCCCCAGTCTTTTTCCAGTAATTCGGCCGCAGCAATCACTTCACGCAGGATCACGCCCGAACCCATCAGTTGTACTTTTGGGCCTTTGGCTTTGGATTTACTGAAGCTGTACATGCCTTTAAGGATGCCTTCGGCACTGCCTTCCGGCATCGCTGGATGGCTGTAGTTCTCGTTCATCAGGGTGATGTAGTAATACACATCTTCCTGGTTTTGCACCATGCGGCGCATGCCTTCCTGGATGATCACGGCCAGTTCGTAAGCAAAGGTCGGGTCATAGCTGATGCAGTTCGGGATTGTCGCTGACATCAGGTGGCTATGACCATCTTCATGCTGCAAGCCTTCGCCGTTCAATGTGGTGCGACCTGCGGTTGCACCTAGCAGGAAGCCACGTGCACGGCTGTCACCAGCGGCCCAGGCAAAGTCGCCAATACGCTGGAAACCGAACATGGAGTAGTAAATGTAGAACGGGATCATCTGGGTGCCGGTGACGCTGTAAGACGTTGCAGCTGCCAGCCAGCTGGCGAATGAACCAGCCTCGTTAATGCCTTCTTCCAGGATCTGTCCGCTTTGTGATTCCTTGTAGAACATCACCTGGTCAGAATCCTGTGGTTCGTACAACTGGCCGACAGAAGAGTAAATACCCAGTTGGCGGAACATGCCTTCCATACCAAAGGTACGGGCTTCATCCGGCACAATAGGCACTACGTATTTGCCAACCTGCTTGTCTCTCACCAAAGTAGACAGGATACGCACAAACGCCATGGTGGTAGAAATTTCACGCTCACCGGTAGCGCCTAGCATATTTTCAAAGGCAGATAGCTCAGGCACGGTCAGTTCGTTACCTTTACGGCGACGGGCCGGTACAAAGCCACCCAATGCCGCGCGACGTTCCATCATGTACTTGATTTCCGGGCTATCTTCGCCTGGATGGTAGTAAGACAAGCTTTCTACCTGTTCATCAGTCAATGCCAGGTCAAAGCGGTCACGGAAAGCTTTCAGTGAAGAAATGTCCATGCTTTTTTGCTGGTGAGTAGTGTTCTGGCCTTCACCGGCGTCGCCCATGCCATAACCCTTCACGGTTTTCGCCAGGATGACGGTTGGTTGACCTTTGTGGTTTACCGCTGCGTGATAGGCAGAATAGACTTTATGCGGATCATGACCGCCACGGTTCAGGCGCCAGATGTCTGCATCAGACATCGCAGCCACCATTTCGCGCAGCTCAGGGTACTTGCCAAAGAAGTGTTCACGCGTATACGCGCCACCTTTTTGCTTGAAGTTCTGGTATTCGCCATCCACGCATTCTTCCATGCGTTTGCGCAGAAGACCATCTTTGTCCATGGCCAGCAAAGGATCCCAGTAAGAACCCCAGATGACTTTAATCGCATTCCAACCCGCACCACGGAAGTTTGATTCCAGTTCCTGGATAATCTTGCCGTTACCACGTACCGGGCCATCCAGGCGTTGCAAGTTACAGTTAATGACGAAAATCAGGTTATCCAGGCCTTCACGCGCGGCGAGTGAAATAGCGCCTTGTGATTCCGGCTCATCCATCTCGCCATCGCCGCAGAATACCCATACTTTACGGTCAGCAGTGTCGGCAATGCCGCGGTTATGCAGATATTTGAGGAAGCGTGCCTGGTAAATACCAGCCAATGGGCCTAGCCCCATAGACACCGTTGGGAACTGCCAGAAATCAGGCATCAACCATGGGTGAGGATAGCTGGAAAGACCATTGCCGCCGGTTTCCTGGCGGAAGTTATCCATTTGCTCTGCTGTAATACGTCCTTCCAGGAAAGCACGTGCATACACGCCTGGGGACGAGTGGCCCTGGAAATACACACAGTCGCCACCGAAACTTTCATTTGCCGCGCGGAAAAAATGGTTAAAAGCTACGTCATACAAAGTTGCCGCTGACTGGAAGCTGGCGATATGACCACCAATGCCTGGTGATTTTTCATTTGCGCGCAGCACGGTCATGATTGAATTCCAGCGGATCAGCGCGCGAATGCGGCGCTCCATCTCCGGGTCGCCAGGTAGTTTGCTCTGTTGATGCGTTGGAATCGTGTTGACGTATGATGTCGTTGCTTTATACGGCAAATGGCCGCCTGAACGGCGGGCCTGATCAATCATTGCTTCCAGCAGGAAGTGGGCACGTTCTGGCCCTTCATTCTCAATAACTGCGCTGAGTGCGTCTAACCATTCCTGGGTTTCTTGAGCATCAGTTTCATTGAGGTGTGCTTGCGAATGCGTTGCCATGCGTGAGGATTCTCCGAGTTTTAAGTCGCTGTGCGTATAATCCAGGTCTGTACTTACCAAGTATCAGTGCCTGGAGTTGAGCAATTGTTGATTACCAAGAAGGGGTTCCGAAGTCGGATACTTGTTATTTTAATGGTATCACGTTGCGCGCCGCCATGGTGATGACGAGGCCAACCTTTCAATCAGCCATAAGTGTCTCTTTTTTAGTGCTTTTGGTCAAGTTTTGCTTGAATTAACAATGCCTAACTACAGGTATTTGCTACGTTTATTTGATATTTTATATAAGAGTGTTTTCTGACTGTATGCATATTAACTGGTCCCATTATTTAGCCTTGAACGAATCATCCATACTGGATTTTTCGCAGCATGTATTACTGGTATTTGTTGATGCATTGCCAGCAACCATGCCATTTCACACCTCGCTGGAAAATAAACTCAAACGCAGCCAATCCACGTTGAAGGATATAGAGGAGAAGCCTGTTTCTTTAGAATTGGCTGATGGCGCATTGATCAGTATGGTGCAGCTTAAAACTGCACAGTCAGTTTTTGAGCAGCAGACTTTGCTCAGGCAAGCACTTAAACCGCTGCTGGCCGAACGACCAACCAGACTTGCAATGGCTGTTTACGGGCAAGCCATAGATTCAGTTGCAAAGTTGGCCGCATATGTCGCGCTAGTGAATGCTCAGAATTTACCTGCGTTGAAGCGCGACGCTAAATTAGCCGGGTTAAAAGATATCTGCATATTTGGCATTGATGCATTGCCGTGGATGACTGAAGTAGAAGCTACTGCCGCCGCTAACACTTTATGCCGCACACTTACGCTAACACCGCCCAATCAGCAGACGCCAAAGTTATACAGGGAGCGCTTGCAGGCATTAGCCAGCGAGCAAAACTGGCAGTATGCCGAATGGAATGTCGAACAACTGAAAGCCATGGGCGCTGGCGCTTTTGTGGCGGTCGCACAAGGGTCTGAGCCGCAAGATGCCGCCATCGTAAAACTGTCTTACCGTCATGCACAAGCATCGAAAACCCTGGCATTGGTAGGCAAAGGTATTTGCTTCGATACTGGCGGCCATAACCTCAAGTCTTCAAAATATATGCAGGGTATGCACCAGGATATGAATGGCAGTGCGGTGGCAGTCAGCATTTTGCAAGCCATTAGCACCCAACAATTGCCGGTTAATGTGGATTGCTGGCTGGCCCTCGCGCAAAACCATATCGGGCCTAATGCTTATAAGCAAAACGATGTGGTGACGGCGCTCAATGGCATGACCATTGAAATTGTGCATACGGATGCCGAAGGGCGCATGGTGCTGGCAGATACCTTAACACTAGCCAGCCGTGAAAAGCCGGATGCGATCCTGGATTTCGCAACCCTGACCGGCAGCATGCAAACAGCTTTGGGCACGCGTATGAGTGGCATTATAGCCAATTCACAGGCCTTGGCGTCTCAAGTAGCTGAGGCGGGTATCGTCAGCGGCGAGCGCGTAGTTGTTTTTCCGTATGCCGAGGATTACGACAGCGAGCTGGATAGCGAGATTGCCGATATCAAGCAATGCACTATGGAAAGCGATGCTGATCACATCATTGCCGCACGCTTTCTGGGCAAGTTTTTAGAAGGCAACATCTCATGGTGTCACGTCGATTTGTCTTCTTATGCGCACAAAGACGGGCTAGGTGCGGTAGCAAGTGAGGTCAATGGTTTTGGCGTTGCATTGACTTTGCAATGGTTAAAAACCTTTCTTGCCGAATAGTCTTTTAACCGCAGGCGCCGCAACGGGCCAGCCATTCGCGTCCCTTAAGCATAAGGTTCCAGTATAGCCATGGTAAAACATACTTCTTCAGCAACCAGGCAGAGCGGCGCGGTTTGGTGGAATCCCAGGGGAACGTAGGCACAATCTTGCCACCATACCCGAATTCGGCGAGGATGATTTTGCCTTTTTCTACCGTCAGCGGGCACGAACCATAACCGTCGTAGCGCGAAGGCAACGCTTTTCCTTCACGTTGCGCCAGCAGGTTTTCGGCAGCGATCACCACTTGCTTGCGCGCAGCTGCGGCGGTTTTGGCATTAGGTGTGCTGGTGCAATCGCCTACGCCAAATACTTCAGGGTAACGGACATGCTGCAAGCTGTGCTGATCCACTTCCACCCAGCCATCCGCATTTACTAACGGGCTTTGCTTCAAGAAATCCAGTGCTGTTTGTGGTGGCACTACATGCAGTAAATCAAACGGTTTGCTGATACGGGTCACATTGCCATCCGCATCTTTAACATTGAACCAGGCCGTTTTGCCTGGTCCATCTACTTCTACCAATGTGCTATTGAGATTAAGGTTAACTTTATAACGGCGGATATATTGCATTAAAGGCTCAACGTACTCTTTTACGCCAAACAACGCCGGTGTTGAGCTATAGAATGAAGCTTTAATATGACCCAAGCGGTTTTTGCCTTGCCATTCTGCGCATGAAAGATAAAGTGCTTTTTGTGGTGCACCCGCGCATTTGATCGGCATGGGTGGTTGAGTGAAAATCGCCTCACCTGATTGCAGTTGCTGTACCAGTTGCCAGGTATAAGGTGCCAGATCAAACCGGTAATTTGAAGTAACGCCATTTTTGCCTAACGTCTCAGTCAGGCCTTTAATGCCTTCCCAGTTCAGTTTCAAGCCCGCCGCAACCACCAGTTGTGTGTATTGGATAGTGCCTAGCTTGTCTGTAATCACTTGTTTCTCAGCCGGCTGAAATTCCATCACCGCTGCCTGTAACCAGGTAATACCGTCGGGAATAGCCTCAGACATTGGCCTGACGGTTTTGTTGACATCAAATTCGCCTGCGCCTACCAGCGTCCAGGCGGGTTGGTAATAGTGTTTATCGGAAGGTTCGATGATGGCAATGGTGAGTGATGGCGCGCGCTTTTTTACACTTGCCGCAAGTGCGCTGCCAGCGCTGCCGCCTCCCACAATGACAATGTCATAGGATATGTGACTCATAATATTTTTCCCTAAGTAATGAGGTCAGAATTCAAGATAAACGGAATAAGTGTCTGTGCGAGCGAATTGCCGTTGCACGGTACTCGAAACCTTTATATATATTTCAAGTATGCCGGTTTCTGCATTCCGTGCGCCTGGCACTTCATTTTGCGGGACGACTTATTCAGTGAATCATTAACGTTTTAGCCAGCCTAGCACCCGTGAGGACAGGTTCTGTCCGTCACCGCCTTGCTGGCTGCAACAGTCTGGTTTGTTCATGGCGTCAGACTGTAATGTTTGCTGATAAACGTTATTGGCCCGGTTGCCGGTACGGCAAAAGCCAAGCGCTGACCCTTGATGCTGGCTGAGCAGGGCGCGTAACTGATTGACATGCTCAGGTTGAATCTGGTTGGGAATCACAGGTATATAGGCATAAGCCAGCCCTAATGCTTTGGCTTTTTCGGCAAGCGCTGCATTGGTTGGTTGTGCCTCTCCACCTTCATTATCCGGGCGGAAATTGATCACTAATTTGAAACCCTGACTGGCGACGGTTTCCAAATCGGCTTCAGTTAATTGACCGCTGGTACTAAAGCGTTGATCAATTTTTTTGATATCCATACTGGCTCCTGGCATTCTTAAAACTGGATTGCGACGGCTTTTTGGCAAAACTCACGGTGCAGTACCTGTATGACAGACAGCGCAGCGGGGCTGCTGATACTGTAATACATATTTTTGCCTTCACGGCGGGTAGTCACCAGTTGCGCTTCACGCAAGACGGTTAATTGTTGTGACAGGCTGGGTTGGCGTAAATTCAAACTTGTTTCCAGTGCACTGACAGACTTCTCACCTTGCGACAGCTGGCACAACAGCATCAACCTGTCGCTGTTCGCCATCACTTTCAAAAGACTGCTGGCTTGGTCGGCCGACGCTCTCAACTGCTCAAAAATATTTGCTGCAATTTCCGACATCTGCGTAATACCCCTATTGAAGATCATTATTTTTATATTATGTGAATGGATTCATTGATTCCCAGATCAATAGCCAGTGATGCGAATCAATAAGGACAAGCAGAATATGTCCTGATGATTGTCACTACTTTGATAGCTGATGACTCAATTATGATAAAGTTTATCGCATAAAAGTGTGTCGTTGGAAGTTCTGCGTTAACGTGCAGACTCAAAATAAAAAACAAACTGGGGAACTGGATATTATGCAATCACTGTCATGGATGAGTCTGTTTCCCGAGCTGGAAGCACTTGAAGACTCGAATAAGAAATTATTATTGCAATATGCCCGTATCGTAGAAGCGCCGGTGGGCACGATTGGTTACCAGGAGGGCGATCACTGTAGTGGCTATGTTTTACGCCTGAAGGGCCGTTCACGAGTTTACAAAATGTCTGCCAGCGGACGCGAAATCCTGCTTTACCGCGTAGGCGCCGGTGAAACTTGCGTCATTACCACCACCTGCCTGTTAGGCAATAGCCAATATCCAGCTTCCACCATTGTGGAGGAGGAGATCCAGGATGTGATTGTGCCGGATGCGATTTTTCAGCGCCTGATGATAGATTCCGCGGTATTTAGGCAATATGTGATGCAGAATTACGGGGCATTAATCAGCGACCTGATTGTGCTGCTGGACGAAGTGGCTTTTCAGACGCTGGATGCGCGGCTCGCTAAATGTCTGCTCGATGTAGGCAATAACACCATTCAACGGACGCATCAGCAGATTGCCGATGAACTTGGCACCGCGCGCGAAGTCATCAGCCGCCAGTTAAAACGGCTGGAACAAAAAGGCTGGCTTTCAATGGGCCGCGGCGTGATTGAAATACAGCAGCGCGGCGAATTACTCAAACTCGCCAATAGCAGTCAGTAAAAAAAATCTGTATCTGCATCGATACAAATCCGCCACAGACCGATACATCCAGCAGTCGTCTCTCATGATTGAATGCACGTTATGCAAATAACTGCATCAAGCAGGTTTTGTTGAGAGGAAAAAGTGAATGCGAAGACTCATATCAGTAAGTGTTGTATTAATGGCAACCAGCCAGATGGCGTTTGCTGACCAAACGTTTATTGACAGGGCGCGCGTGCTGTCGGTCAGTCCGCAAGTGCAGCGTGTCAACCAGCCCCGCCAGGAATGTCAAACTGCCTATGTGCGCGAAAGTGTGTATGCGCAACCTCAGCGTTCTAACACTGGTGCCATTATCGGAGGGGTGGCCGGTGGTTTATTAGGCAGTACGATTGGTAAAGGCGGTGGGCGCGTCGCTGCGGCTGCAGTCGGTGCAGGTGTTGGCGCGATTGTGGGTGATCGGGTCGGTAACCAGAATGTATATAGCCAGGAGCGTGTAGTGACACGCCCGGTTGAACAGTGTGTAGTGGTTGACCAATGGCAAATGGTGACGACTGGCTATATGGTCAATTATGAGTATCAGGGCCGTCAATACAGTACTTTAATGGATAGGGATCCTGGTCCGGTGATGGATGTGACTGTTAGGATGAGGCCGCATTACACCCAGATTCAACCTGTACCGGTGATTTATCGTCCTGTGGCCTACGGTGCTTCGGATTTTCATCCAAGACCTGGCAAAGGGCATGGAGCACATAAGCCACGTCGCTATTGGGAGTAAAGCGGTAATTCGTGATGTGAGCGAAAGTTTTACCCTGAATGGATAGCGCTCTGAAATGAAAAACGCGATCCCCGATAACGGGATCGCGTTTTAAGCTTTAAGCAACACAATTACCGCGCCACTGCCACCATCTGTCTGCCTGGCCTGCGCATAAGCAATCACTTCGTCTTTTTGCATCAGCCAGTTTCTCAACTTGTGTTTAAGCACCGGCTCTTTATTTCTAGAGCCTAATCCTTTGCCGTGTACGATGCGTACGCAACGCAAACCACGCTTTTTACAGTCAGCGATAAATTCAGATACATAAAGTCTTGCTTCATCACTGATTAATCCGTGCAAGTCGATATGTGCCTGCACTACCCAGTGACCACGGCGAAGTTTGCTTAAGATGACAGGCGATTGCCCATCACGCAAATAAAGTAATTCTTCGCCACTCTCCAGTTCATGCGCAGGAATATAGTGATCACTTAATGAATCCATTAGGGCCTGTTGCTCATCACGAATCAATTGCCGTGGAATAGGTTTTGGTTTTTTTGGTGCATGCAGGATACGCTTGGGCTCTACCGGGCGTGCGCCTTTGACTGCTTCAAGGAACAGGTGAATGTCGTCGTCATCCTCTGTGTTTGGCAGGTCGCTGGTCATGGCGATATATTTTACTAGCTCAAGGCTGCATTCTAAAAGAAAAAAGCGCACCCTAGTTATATTAGCTTGGGGTGCGCTTTTTATTGGCTGCGTATTTGTGACTAAATATCCGGGCCGAACTTATTCCAGGTTTGTCAGATAGCGCTCAGCATCCAGTGCGGCCATACAACCGGTACCTGCGCTGGTCACGGCTTGACGGTAGATATGGTCCTGCACATCGCCTGCCGCAAATACACCTGGCACGCTGGTCGCAGTAAAGTTACCCTGGCGTCCAGCCTGGGTAACGATATAGCCACCTTCCATATCCAGCTGTCCTTCAAATATCTGGGTATTCGGCTGGTGACCAATGGCAATAAACACGCCTTTAAGCGGCACATCCTTTGTCGTGCTGGAATTCACATCCTTCAGGCGCATGCCGGTCACACCGGTGTTGTCGCCCAAGACTTCGTCCAGGGTATGAAAAGTTTCCAGCACTACTTTGCCTTCTTTGACGCGTTCCATTAACTTATCAACCAGGATCGCTTCAGCTTTGAATTTGTCGCGCCTGTGGACCAAAGTCACTTTGCTGGCGATGTTGGACAGATAAAGGGTCTCTTCGACAGCAGTGTTACCGCCACCAATGACGGCCACTTCCTGGTTGCGGTAGAAAAAGCCATCACAAGTAGCACAGGCAGAAACGCCCTTACCTGCAAACGCTTCTTCACTTGGCAGGCCCAGGTATTTGGCTGAGGCGCCGGTCGCAATAATCAGCGCATCACAAGTATATTCACCATTATCACCCACTAGACGGATAGGCTTTTCTTTCAGGTGCGTGGTGTGGATATGGTCAAAAATCATTTCGGTATTAAAACGCTCAGCGTGTTTCTGAAAACGCTCCATCAATTCCGGCCCCATCACGCCGTCAGCATCTGCAGGCCAGTTATCCACTTCAGTCGTCGTCATTAATTGACCGCCTTGCGCCAGGCCGGTGATAAGGACCGGACTTAAGTTGGCGCGGGCCGCATAGACGGCTGCACTGTAACCGGCAGGACCGGAGCCTAGAATCAATAAACGCGCATGCTTGGTAGCCATACTTTTCTTTCTTTTTTGGTTTAATCTGTTCAATAAAATGGGGATGAAATCACTTGTTGCAAGGTTTCATCCCCAGATTTAATAGCTAATTAAATTGCACCGCCTTTGCAATGCAATAAAGGTTATTTCTCTAACAAGCTACGTAACATCCATGCTGTTTTTTCATGCACTTGTAAACGCTGTGTCAGCAAATCAGCAGTCGCTTCATCAGCGGCTTTTTCTGCGGCTGGGAATACACTACGTGCTGTACGACAGACAGCTTCGTGACCGGCAACCAGTTCGCTGATCATGTCCTGTGCTTTTGGCACATCCACAGTTTCCTCGATAGAGGTCAATTTAGAGAACTGTGCGTAAGTACCTGGCGCATATACACCCAGCGAACGAATACGTTCGGCAATTGCATCAACCGCCAGTGCTAGTTCTGTATATTGTGTTTCAAACATCAGGTGCAATGTATTGAACATTGGCCCGGTGACATTCCAATGGAAGTAGTGGGTTTTCAGGTACAAAGTGTATGTATCTGCCAACAGTTTTGATACGCCCTCTGCAATTTCGTGGCGGTCTTTATTATTAATACCAATATCCATGATGTCTCCTTGTTGTCGTTGAATGTATTTTAAAAGCTAGAGTGCCTGTGTGCAATTTGATTTTGTTATAATCATTTAAGTTCACTTGCGTAAAGAAAGAGATAACGCATTGTTTTTTAATAAAAAAAATGTATCCAATGCACGTTTGGAAAAAGTGTCGACAGAAAAACAGCTGCGCGACGCCAAATTGCTGCGCGAAGTCAGCTGGATTGCATTGGCTGCGCTTGGCGTATTTCTGGCAGTGATCCTTGCATCATACTCGCATGAAGACCCGGGATGGACTCATGCGATCGGCGAGAATGACATTATTCATAATGCCGGTGGCACAGTCGGTGCGTGGATTGCCGATGTGCTGCTCTCTTTATTTGGTTTCTCTTCATGGTGGTTTGTGGTGCTGGCCTTTTATGTGGTGTGGTTGATGTATGAGCGACTGCATCTGGATGCCATTGAAAGACAGGACTGGTGGTTAAATGGCGTCGGTTTTGCGTTGCTGATATTGGCTTCTGCCGCGCTTGAATCCGGCCACCTGGTCAGCTTTCCTGCTGACTTCCCTTTAAAGCAGGGTGGTGTGATTGGCAGCGGCATAGATCACCTGTTGCGCAATATGTTTGGCTTTGCCGGTTCTACTATGCTACTGCTGGTACTGTTTGCAACGGCTTTCAGTTTATTCACAGGCTGGTCCCTGATCACAATGAGCGAGCGTCTGGGTGAATGGGTGATTCAATTTCACCAATGGAGCACACTGAAGTTTCAGGATTGGCAAGACCGCAAAGTCGGGCGCCAGGCTTTGCAGGCGCGTGAAGAGTTTGTCGAGTCTGAACGTAAACGCGTTGAAGACCGTAAACCTGTAGAAATTGCCGTGCCTGAAGTACTTGTAGTGCCCAGTGAACGTGTGATTAAAGAAAAACAAACCGTTTTGTTTGAAGCCATTGAGCAGGAAGGCTTGCCAGCACTGCATTTGCTGGATGCCCCTAATCAATCTGTGGAATTACAATCGGCAGAAACCCTGGATTTCACTTCACGCCTGATCGAACGCAAGCTGATGGATTTCGGTATCGAAGTCAAAGTCGTGCTCGCCCAGCCTGGCCCCGTGATTACGCGCTATGAGCTGGACCCTGCACCTGGCGTAAAAGGTAGCCAGATCACCAATTTGTCCAAAGACCTGGCGCGGGCATTGTCAGTGATCAGCGTGAGGGTTGTCGAAACCATTCCCGGCAAGAGTTATATGGGTCTGGAAATTCCTAACCCCAAACGTCAGATTGTTTCCCTGTCTGAAATCATGGGCAGCCAGGCGTATGCCGATATGAATTCACCTATCGCGATTGCCATGGGTAAAGATATTGCCGGTAAGCCGATTGTGGCCGACCTGGCAAAAATGCCGCATGTGCTGGTCGCGGGTACGACCGGTTCCGGTAAATCGGTTGCGATTAATGCGCTGATCCTGAGCCTGCTCTACAAGTCAGAGTCCAATCGTGTGCGAATGATCCTGATTGACCCGAAAATGCTGGAGTTGTCCGTGTATGAGGGCATTCCGCATTTGCTGGCACCAGTAGTGACGGATATGCGCCAGGCCGCTAATGCATTGAACTGGTGCGTGGCCGAGATGGAACGCCGTTACAAACTAATGTCTACTTTAGGCGTACGTAACCTGGCCGGTTATAACCAGAAAATCCAGGAAGCCAAAAAGCAAGGCACTTCGATTCCGCACCCGTTCAGCCTGACACCGGATGAGCCGGAGCCGTTGGACGAAATGCCATTGATTGTTGTCGTGATCGATGAGTTGGCCGACCTGATGATGGTCGTCGGCAAGAAAGTAGAAGAGCTCATTGCCCGCCTGGCACAAAAAGCGCGTGCATCCGGTATACATCTTGTATTGGCAACGCAACGCCCTTCAGTAGATGTGATTACCGGTTTGATTAAAGCCAACGTGCCGACCCGGGTGGCTTTCCAGGTTTCGAGCAAAATTGACTCACGCACGATTCTTGACCAGATGGGCGCTGAAACGCTTTTGGGTCAAGGCGATATGCTCTACCTGCCGCCAGGTAGCGGTTATCCGCAGCGTATCCATGGAGCCTTCGTCAGCGATGGAGAAGTGCATAATGTGGTTAACTTCCTTAAGGCGCAGGGTGAACCTAATTACATTGAAGGCATTCTGACCAATGAGACCGAAGGTGGCGACATCGATGGCGTGCTGGGTGGTAGCGAGGATGCCGGTGGCGAAAAAGACCCGCTGTACGATGAAGCGGTTGCGATAGTGCTGAAAACCCGCCGCGCGTCTATTTCCTCTGTGCAACGCCAGTTGCGCATAGGCTATAACAGGGCGGCAAGATTAATTGAAGATATGGAGCGTGCAGGTTTGGTATCCGCGATGCAAAGTAATGGTAACCGTGAAGTATTGGTAAAAGCTGGAGGTGACCATGAGTAATCTTTTTAATAACCAAAAGTCAGGCGCTGCAGTTTTTTCACGGATACGTGCGCTATTCGGCGCTGCTCTATTGGTGATAAGTATGATTCCGCCATTGACAGCGTACGCCGATGGTGTAGATGATTTAAAGCAGTTTTACCAATCTACGCAATCGATGCGTGCCAAATTCACACAAACTGTATTCGACCAGAAGGGTCGCAAGCTGCAGGAAGTGAACGGTAATATGCTGCTGCAACGGCCAAATAAATTCCGCTGGGATTACCAAAAGCCTTTTGAGCAGCAAATCATCAGCGACGGCCACCAGGTATTTTTATTTGATGTCGATTTGCAACAGGTCAGCGTTCGTACCCTGGATAAAGTGTTAGGCACCAGTCCGGCTGCCTTATTGGCCGGTGGACCAAATGTGGAGGAAAGTTTCCGTCTGACGCGTCTGGTGGATTATGAAGGCTTGCAACGCGTGCAAGCCAAGCCAAAACAAAAAGACAGTGGTTTCCAGGTGGTGATTATCTCGTTTGACCATGGCAAGCTCGCAGAAATGCGGCTGGTGGATGCCTTTAGCCAGAGTACGCATATTGTGTTTTCAAATGTTGAAGTCAATCCGTCATTAAACACTTCACAGTTCCTGTTTACCGTGCCAAAAGGGGTGGATGTGGTGGGTGAGTAAATCTTCACCACCGCATACGTAATATGTCTTCCCTGTTTGAGCCGGCAACGCCTTCTTCAGTACCGCTAGCCGAGCAACTGCGCCCCAAAACACTGAACGAAGTGGTTGGGCAAACGCATTTGCTGGGTGAAGGTAAACCTCTGCGTCGCGCGTTTGAATCCGGCAAATTGCCCTCCATGATTTTGTGGGGCCCGCCGGGCGTCGGTAAAACTACCCTGGCGCGTTTGATTGCACAGACTGCCGATGCGGAATTCGTACCTTTATCTGCGGTATTGTCCGGTATCAAGGATATACGTGAAGCGGTAGAGCGTGCCGAGCTGACATTGCAGCAAAGCGGCCGCAATACTATTCTGTTTGTGGATGAGGTGCACCGCTTTAACAAAGGCCAGCAGGATGCGTTTCTGCCATTTGTTGAAAGCGGACTCATCACTTTTATCGGCGCAACAACCGAAAACCCTTCATTTGAAGTAAATAGCGCGTTGCTAAGTCGTTCACAGGTGTTTGTGCTGTCCGCGTTGAGTGAAGATGAGCTGGCTGAATTACTTGAACGTGCACGCCTCAAAATGGCGCCAAAGGTTACCCTTAATAATAAGGTCAAAGAACAGGTATTAGATTACGCCGATGGCGATGCCAGGCGCTTGCTTAACTTTGCAGAAGGGCTGTTCAACGGCGCCCTCACTGCCAATATAAATACCATTGACGAGGCATTTTTGCAGTCCAGCATGGCCAGCAAATTGCGTCGGTTTGACAAAGGCGGCGAAGCGTTTTATGACCAGATTTCCGCTTTGCATAAATCAGTACGCGGTTCTAACCCTGATGCAGCTCTGTACTGGTTTGTACGCATGCTTGATGGCGGCGCAGACCCCTTATACCTCGCACGACGTATCGTTCGCATGGCGGTGGAGGATATCGGCCTGGCTGATCCTAAAGCACAAACGATGGCGCTGGAAGCCATCCAGATTTATGAGCGCCTTGGTTCGCCAGAAGGCGAGTTAGCACTCAGCAATGCAGTGATTTACCTGGCTGTGGCAGCGAAAAGTAATGCTGCCTATATGGCGTATAACCAAGCCAAAGCGTTTGTCTCGCAAGATAAGTCGCGGGCCGTGCCATTACATTTGCGTAACGCACCCACCAAACTGATGAAATCGCTGGATTACGGCAAAGAATATCGCTATGCGCACAATGAACCGAATGCCTATGCCGCTGGCGAGCAATACTTTCCCGACGATTTGCCAGCGCAGACATTTTACGAACCCACACCACGTGGATTGGAAGGTAAAATAAGCGAAAAGCTCAACCACTTACAAGAACTTGACCAGCAATACTTGAACAGCAAAGCGAAAAAATAAATGTTAGATATTCAACAACTTAGAAACGACTTGGATAATGTGACTGCGCGCCTGAAAGCGCGCAAGTTTGATTTTCCAGCTGATGCTTTTAAAGCCATGGAAGCCGAGCGTAAAACCATCCAGACCAATACCGAAAACCTGCAGGCCAAGCGTAACGCTGCTTCCAAGCAGATTGGCATTGCAAAATCCAAAGGCGAAGATGCCAGTGCAATTCTGGCAGAAGTTGCTGGACTAGGTGATGAGTTAAAAGCGGCTGAAGCGCAATTGAATGAAATTCAGGCCAATTTGCAAGCCTTGATGCTGAATGTGCCTAACTTGCCGCATGAAAGCGTGCCGGTGGGTAATGATGAAACGCAAAATGTAGAAGCCCGTCGCTGGGGTACGCCACGTAGTTTTGACTTTGAAATCAAAGACCATGCCGATGTGGGTGCACCATTAGGCCTGGATTTTGATACTGGTGCTAAATTGTCAGGCGCACGTTTTACACTAATGAAAGGCCAGATTGCCAGATTGCATCGCGCGATTGCGCAATTCATGCTGGATACGCAAACTGAAAAACATGGTTACACCGAGTGTTATACACCTTATATGGTGAATCGCGAGACTCTTGTCGGCACCGGCCAGTTGCCCAAGTTTGAAGAAGACCTGTTTGTTACGCCACATAACGATAGCAAGTTGTACCTGATTCCAACTTCTGAAGTGACTTTGACCAATACTGTGCGTGACGAGATCGTCGCGCTGGAATCACTGCCGATTAAACTTACAGCACATACGCCATGTTTCCGCTCTGAAGCTGGTTCTTATGGCCGTGATACCAAAGGCATGATCCGTCAGCACCAGTTTGATAAAGTGGAAATGGTGCAGATCGTGCACCCTGAAAACAGTTACCAGGCGCTGGAAGAAATGGTTACCCATGCCGAAAAAGTATTGCAGGCGTTGGAATTGCCTTATCGCGTTGTGTCATTGTGTACTGGCGATATGGGCTTTGGCGCTGCAAAGACGTATGACCTGGAAGTGTGGTTGCCTGCGCAAAACACTTACCGTGAGATTTCTTCTGTGTCTAACTGTGAAGCTTTTCAGGCGCGTCGTTTGCAGGCACGATTCAGGAATGCCAATGGCAAGCCCGAGTTGCTCCACACCTTGAACGGGTCCGGTCTGGCAGTAGGGCGTACGCTGGTGGCAGTTTTGGAGAATAACCAGAACGCTGATGGCAGCGTGACAATACCAAAAGTACTGCAGCCTTATATGGGTGGCAAAACGGCTATTACAGTTTAGTTAACTTACAGCTTTTAAACTAATCTGCCTTGGCTATCAGCCAGGGCATTTTTGTATCGGCAATCCGGTAGGGATCCAGGTTAGGTTCATAGACGGGATAGTATTTCTGCATGATCTGGTAATAGCTGCGCACCAGTTCAGTGTAAATCACCGGCGCGCCACAGCTGCAGTAGCCATGTTTGGCATTCACGTAATGCGCAGGGTCATTCAGGAGTTGATAGCCGCGTTTGACATCCGCCCAGCTGTCCGGATTCAACCCCAGCCGTTGCGCAATAATGCGCGCATCTTCCAGATGGCCGACGCCATTGTTATAAGCTGCCAGTGTCATAAAGGTGCGGTCGGGTTCGGGAATGCGCGATGGCAGCCTGTCTTTCAGCCATAGCATAAATTTAGCTCCTGCCATAATGCTTTGCTGGGGGTCCAGCCGGTTGGTCACATTCATCATGTTAGAGGTTTGCTCGGTCAGCATCATCAAGCCGCGCACATTGGTCGGTGATGTGCTGTAATTGTCCCAGTGTGACTCCTGGTAACTCAGTGCTGCCAGCAATCTCCAGTCTATGTCGGTGATTTCCTGGGCGCTTTTAAACAGTCGCACATATCTGGGTAGCAAAGTATTGGATTTACTTAAAAAAGTCGCTACATCCACCTGTTTAAGGCGTTTGGTATGGCCATAGTAACGATCAAGCAGGTTACGCAAGGTGCCATCTTTCTCTATCTTCTTGAAAAAGGCCTGTACCTGTTTCAGTTTTTCTTCGCCAGAAAATTTATTCAGCGCCCAGGCAATTTTATCCACCGGGCCCAGCATCAGCCCGGCATCCAGTTGCGGATAAAGATATTGCATGATGGCCAGCAGGTGATTATCGGCTACCGTGAAATCAATTTCATTGCGAGCCACGGCTTCTATCAATTGTTCTGAACTGAGCTTTTCCGTTTCGCGCCAGGTCAGTTGCGGATGCTGAGACTGTAGTTCGCGCATGCGTTCGACAAAGCTGGTGCTTTTCGGCAATACAATTCTTTTATTGAATAGCGCATCTGGCTTGACTGGTTCACTGTTGTGGTCACGGTTGTAAACCACCATAGACTGCACCTGGTTAAAGGCAGGCCCAAACAGGAACTGGCGTTTGCGCGAAGCGGTAATGCTGATATCTGCCGCAGCAATATCGGCCTCGCCGCGCATCAGGGCAGGGAAAACCTTATCAAAGCTCTCAACGACAATAAATTCAAGCTTGTATGGCGATCCGAGGAAGTCAACAAAACGTTTGGCCAGGTCATATTCCAGCCCGGCATAATTATTCTGGCTATCAATGAAATAGGTATCAGGGCTGTTGATGGTGACGAAGCGGATGGTGTAGGGATCTGGCTTGGATTTTTCTAACGTGCGTTGCTTGGGCGAGTTGGCGTCGTTGCAGGCGAATAGCACCCCGCATAAACAGGCAATAAAAGCCCATTGCCATGCGTGACGTGCGGGAATACAGGGTAGAGAACGCATGCGATAGCGCGAAAAAAGCGATTAAGACCGCGTTTCGACCTTGCCCTGGTCGGCAATCAGTATTTTGCTTGCCAGCTTGGCGAAAATACCGTGCTCAACCACACCGGGAATATTGTTGAGCAAAGCATTCAACTGATGGCTATCGATATTGGCATCAAAGCGCATATCCAGCACCAAGCTGCCATGACTGGTAATACAGAGGCCATCTTTGGCCGCGTTAGGGCGTAAATCACCAGTGCCGCCAATCGCTTCAATACTGCGTTTGGCTGCTTGCCATGCAAACGGGATTACTTCAATCGGGATAGGGAAGTTTTCGCCGATACGGCCGACCAGTTTGCTTTTGTCGGCCACGACAATAAATTCTTTTGCTGCCTTTGCCAGCAGTTTTTCCATGACCAGGTCATAACCACGACCCTTGAGCAGGCTGTTATCGGCGGTGATTTCGTCGGCACCATCGACATACAAGTCAATCTGGCTTAACTGCGCCAAACTCAACACCGTTAATCCAACCGATTGTGCCTTGATCATGCTGATATTGGAGCTGGCAACTGTGGTGATGCGCAGGTTTTCCTCTTGCTGGCGGGCAGCCAGTGCCTCAATAAAGTAATTGGCTGTGGAACCTGTGCCCAACCCCACAATCATATCGTTCTTGACGTAGCTGGCTGCTTCCAGCGCGACGGCCTGTTTATCGTTCATATGGTTTCTCCGTGCCGGAAATGTGCCTAGATTATAGTCTAGGCAACGTTATCGCTCGAGCGCCTCATTATAATGCCGGTACAGCCAGCGGACGCTTGCAGTTATAATAGCAAACTCGGCAGATTCGCCAAGAACTACTCACCTAACCTGAGCAATAAGATTTTATTCTTTTATGGCAGTTTCACTTCCCGTCGTCGGACATCCCCAGCGTTTTTCTTTCCATAGTCAGGGATTAGATAGTAAAGCATTGGCCGAATTGGCCTGTGGTTTAAAAGCAACACAATCACCGCTGGTGATTTTAACTGCCAATGCGTTTGAAGCGCAGCGCTTGATGGATGAGATTCCCTATTTTGCCAAAGACATCGAAGCCCATTTGCTGCCGGATTGGGAGACACTGCCTTATGATGTGTTCTCGCCGCACCCTGATTTGATCTCAGAGCGTTTGTCTACGCTATACCAGTTAAGCCAAAACCAGAGTGATGTGGTGATTGTTCCACTTGCAACGGCTTTATTACGCCTGCCATCGGTGGCTTATCTGGCGGCACATACCTTTATGCTGAAAAAAGGCCAAAGGCTTGATGTAGACGCTCTGCGCAATCAATGTGCGCAGGCCGGTTACCATCATGTCAGCCAGGTCATGAGCCCGGGTGAATTCAGTGTGCGTGGCGGCCTGGTGGATTTATATCCCATGGGCAGTACACTGCCTTACCGTATTGATTTGTTCGATGACGAGATCGAAACCATACGCACGTTTGATATCGATACGCAGCGTAGTGTATATCCCGTCACCGAAATACGTATGCTGCCGGCCCGTGAATTCCCTATGGATGATGCTGGAATTACATTGTTTCGCAGCCAGTTCCGGGAATATTTTGAGGGCGACCCGCAACGAGCAAAAATTTACAAAGATGTGAGTAAAGGCACGGCCAGTGGCGGTGTGGAGTGGTATCTGCCATTATTTTTTGAGCAAACCGCCAGCCTGTTTGACTACCTGCCCAGACAAACCGTATTGTGCCTGCATGGCGACCTGGATAAAGCCGCGCAAACCTTCTGGGCCGATGCCAACAGCCGTTATCGGCTGATGGCTTACGATGCCGAAAAACCGATTTTGCGGCCGGAAACCCTGCTGCAAAAAACCGATGAGTTTTTCAAACAGACGCATGCATTTGCGCTGGTGCATCAGCAGATACAAAACGTGACGACGCTATCGCCGGTGGAAGTCGACCGTCGTGCTGAACAGCCATTGCATAAGCTACAGGGATTTATCAGCCAGTTTGACGGCCGCGTGTTAGTCGCGGCTGAAAGCCTGGGTCGCCGCGAAACCATTGCACAGCTGTTCAGCGAACACGGTCTCACTTTTTCACTGGCTGAGGACTGGGCCGGGTTTGAGAAAAGCCAGTTTCCGGTCATGCTGGGCGTATCCCCTTTACACCAGGGCTTTATTGATGGCGAATTAGCCGTCGTTACCGAAGCCGAGCTTTATGCCAGCACTGTGCGCCAGCAACGACGCCGTAACCAGGAAAAAGCCCGCAATACCGAGGGCATGCTCAAAGACCTCTCCGAGCTGCGGCTGGATGACCCGGTCGTGCACGAACAGCATGGGGTAGGGCGTTATAAAGGCCTGGTCAATATCGATTTTGGCGAAGGCGAAACCGAGCTGTTGCTGATTGAGTATTTCGGTGAAGACAAATTATATGTGCCGGTATCGCAACTGTTCCTGATTTCGCGCTATTCCGGCGGCCCGCCTGAAAGCGCACCGCTCCATCGTCTAGGTAGTGGCCAGTGGGAAAAAGCCAAGAAAAAAGCACTCAAGCAGATCCGTGATACTGCGGCCGAATTGCTGAATTTGTATGCGCAACGTGCCGCGCGCCGTGGACACGCCTTTACCCTGAGCCTGCAAGATTACGAAGCTTTCTGCGAAGGCTTCCCGTTTGAAGAAACGCCGGATCAGCTGGAAGCGATTGAGAACGTCATTAAAGACATGCAATCCGGCCGCCCGATGGACAGGCTGGTATGTGGCGACGTTGGCTTTGGTAAAACCGAGGTTGCGCTGCGTGCTGCCTTTGTCGCGGTGATGGGTGGCCGCCAGGTGTCAGTATTGGTGCCAACCACGTTATTGGCCGAACAGCATTACCAGAACTTTGTTGATCGCTTTGCCGAATGGCCGATCAAGATTGCCGAGATTTCCCGTTTCCGCAGCGCCAAAGAGCAGGCTGAAGCGTTGAAAGGCCTGGAGAATGGCAGCATAGACATCATCATCGGTACCCACAGACTGATCCAGAAAGACGTGAAATTCAAGAATCTTGGCCTGGCGATTCTGGATGAAGAGCACCGTTTCGGCGTGCGCCAGAAAGAACAGATGAAAGCTTTGCGAGCAGAAGTGGATGTGCTCACCCTGACCGCGACGCCGATTCCGCGCACCTTGAGCATGGCGATGGAAGGCTTGCGAGAATTCTCGGTTATTTCTACCCCGCCGCAAAAACGGCTGGCGATTAAAACCTTCCATACCGAATATTCCGAAGGCATTATCCGCGAAGCGGTGATGCGCGAATTCAAACGCGGCGGCCAGGTGTATTTCCTGCATAACGAAGTGGATACCATCTATGTGATGAAGGAAAAACTGGAGAAGTTTTTACCTGAAGCGCGGATTGCGATTGGCCATGGTCAATTGCGTGAACGCGAACTGGAACACGTGATGCGTGATTTCTACCAGCAACGCACCAATTTATTGCTGTGTACCACCATTGTCGAAACCGGCATTGATGTGCCTACTGCCAACACCATGATTATCAACCGCGCGGATATGTTCGGCCTGGCGCAATTACACCAGCTACGTGGCCGCGTGGGCCGTAGCCATCACCAGGCTTATGCCTATTTGCTGACAGACCCGCACCGTACAATCACTCCCCAAGCACAAAAGCGTCTGGATGCGATCCAGTTGCTGGAAGACCTGGGCGCCGGTTTCCACCTCGCCATGCATGACCTCGAAATCCGTGGCGCAGGCGAGTTGCTAGGTGATAGCCAAAGCGGCGAGATGCAGGAGATTGGTTTTACCCTGTATTCCGATATGCTGAATCATGCGGTGAAACAGTTGAAAGCCGGCAAAGAGCCTGACCTAGATGCACCATTAGGTGTGACGACAGAAATCAACCTGCATACTCCAGCCTTGTTACCCAGCAACTATTGCCCGGATGTACATGAGCGCCTGGTGCTGTACAAACGCCTCGCCAACTGTGAAGACGACGAAGCTTTGGATGTGATGCAAGAAGAGCTGATAGATCGATTCGGGTTACTGCCGGAACCGGGCGAAGCACTGATTGCCTGCCACCGCTTGCGTATTGCTGCCAAACCGCTAGGTATCATCAAGATTGATGCATCCGATGCCGCCATCCAGTTACAATTTAATATCAAGGCCGATCTTGATCCTATGAAACTGGTGAGCTTGTTACAACGTGACAAACGCTGCCGCATGAATGGGCCGGATAAATTACGTGTTACAGTACAGCTGGGAAATTTGAATCACCGGGTCGAATTGGTAAAAACGCTTTTGAAGGAATTCAGTTAATGTTAGAAAAACTATTAGCCGCCATCGCCACCTGGATCATGGGTGTGATTTCCACCATGGGTTACGGCGGTATTGTATTGCTGATGGCGATTGAATCTGCCTGCATTCCGTTACCTTCAGAAATCATCATGCCGTTTGCGGGGTTCTTGGTCTCCAAAGGTGAAATGACCTTGTGGGCGATTGCGCTGGCGGGTGCGATTGGCTGCGTGCTCGGGTCGATTCCTGCCTATTACCTCGGGATGTATGGTGGCCGTCCGCTGGTAGAGAAGTACGGTAAATATGTGCTGATCAGCAAACGGGACCTGGATATGGCGGACCGCTGGTTTGCTAATCATGGCGAGATCATTATCTTTATTGCACGCCTGTTGCCAGCGGTGCGTACCTTCATTGCTTTTCCCGCAGGTGTGGCGCGCATGAACATGACACGTTTTATTGTATACACTTTTGTCGGTTCACTGATCTGGTGCTGGGTACTGGGTTACATCGGTATGAAAGCCGGCCAGCATTGGGAAGACCTGAAAGTCTATTTCCATGAATCACATTACGTGATTGCCGCGCTGGGCGTGATATTTGTCGTCTGGTATGTGCGCCGGCATTTTAAGAACGAGCACGAAGTATCATAATAAAAAAGCTGCCAACCGGCAGCTTTTTTATTACAGGCATCAGGCTATTTCCATGTGACTACCTGGTTAATATCGCGACGCGTTTTTGGCCTTGGATCCACTTTACGGTAACCAAAAGCGACCATATAGGCCAGGCCATATTCTTCCAGGTTCACGCCGAATTGTTCGGCCAGCAGCGCATCGGTTTCTTTCTGTTTAAAACCTTCAATCGGGCACGAGTCTATGCCACGCATGGCGGCTACTGTCATCATGTTGGCCAGCGGGATATAGCATTGCTTGCTGGCCCAGTCGAACAGTTTGCGGTCATCGGTAAGGTCAAAATCTGATTGCTGAAACTGGCTGTAAAAGCCCAATCGCATGTCAGCCACTTCTTGCGGATGCTGCTGCACTTCGCGCATAAATGTAGGCAGGTAAGAACCTTTAGGATCAAGAAACGGTGACTTCATCGCCAGGCACAGGACAAAGTGGCTGGCGGTATCCAGTTTCAGCGGTGCGCCCCAGGCATGCTGTTTGAGGCTTTCACGCAAAGCTTTGTCTTGCACCACAATAAAGTGCCAAGGCTCAAAGCCGAATGAGCTGGGCGAAAGCCGGGCGGATTCAAGAATTAACTCAAATTCTTCAGCGGGGATTTGTTTGCTGGCATCAAACTCTTTGCAGGCATGGCGAAACTGGAACGCATCCAGGATAGCTTGTTGTTCAATCATATTTAATCCTTGTTTATTTAACGCTTATTCGATGACGACTAGTTTACCGACACTTAAGAATAAAATGGCTGTTTTGACAGGCAGGCCTTCCTGCTGGAATAACTGTGCGTAGGACGACAATTGCTGGGTAAATAGCCCAGCCAGGCTGTGCAAATCTTGCTGTTCAGTGACCGGCATGGATTTGTAATCCACGATCCAGCGTACACCATCGGCGACAAAGGTACGGTCTATGACCTTTTTACTATCCGCCAGTTGTTCAATCGCCAGCTCGGAAGCGGCGTGAGTGTGTGCTTGCAGCACCCATTGCCCGTCGTCAGACTGCACAGTCGTGGTTAATAATCTGGCCGCTTTGGCTGTGGCTGTCGTTGCGTCATTGTCTGTGTAACCGCGCTGTTTAAACCAGCGCTGCATGGCAGCAGTGTGCATCAGGAATTGGTTATTTACACTATCGCCCCAGCGGGCAAGGCCTTGCTCGGCAATCAGCTGCAGGTACAGATGGGCGAGGGTGCCGGTATCGGCTTCCAGTGCCGCCACTGTCGCATCCTCAGTAATTTGTCTATAAGCTGGGGTTGCCAGAGTATCGGCAACTTGCAATACAGCCGGTGTCAGGGCTTGACATACGCGGATGAGTTTAGGCACGAATTGCTGAATATCGGCGTCAGTTTGCGTATTTGTCGCGCGCGCCACAATGTCATTTTCAGGGGTAAACTGCGCATTCACAGCTGGCCATAACAGATGCAGGAAGGTGTTTTTACGAGGTTGGGGGTCACCGTTTTTATCCGGTTTTGCAGCGCCTAATAAATGTAATTGCCGTTCAGCACGCGTGGCAGCTACATACAGCACACGCGCATCTTCATAAGCGGCGCGGGTTTTGTCGAGGTCGTTCAAGTAATCATAAGCCGTGACGGTAGAAGCACTAGCCTGCTGGCGCTTGCGGGCCGCGGGCACATATGGCGCAGCGACGAGCTCGGTGGAGCCGTCAGCCAGCGTCACTTCTTCCCATATCACCAGCTTCGCATCATCTGGCGGGTTGCCGCCATCCAGGCCGGGCAGAATCACGGTATCAAATTCCAGGCCTTTGGATTTATGTATGGTCATGAATTGCAGAGTGGCATCGGCTTTTGCATCGGGTGCGGCGTAGAGTTTTTTCACATCTTCAGCCAGTGCTTGCGGGCTGAACTGGTTGTGCTGCTCCAGCGCTGCGATGCGCGCAAAAAATGCCTGTACGTCCTGCACATCATTTTCATTCCACAGGCATTGCGCACCGCCCAATCTTAACCAGGTGTTGTGCACCCAGCGGCTGACGCTAGAGCGGCCACGAAAGTCCAGCGCAGATTGCATGACTTCGCAGACATGGCGTGCGCGCTGTTGACCATCTGCGCTTAGCCTGGCAAGCACAGCCTCATCGGAAAGCAAATGCATCACACTGCGATGACTGTCCAGGCCGATCAGCGCATGCAGGTCAGCCAGAGTCAGGCCACACCAGGGCGCACGCAGTAAAGCCAGCCAGTGCACACGGTCGGCGCGCTGATGCAGCGCATAGGTCAATGTCAGCAAATCCTGCACAATCTGGCGGTTGGCGAGTTCTTCAATCTCAACTGCCTGGAAACTCAATTCACTGTGGTTACGGCGCATTTCGCTGACCAGGGCGTGCAGATGCCTGCGTGCGCGCACCAGCACGGCGATGGTGGCATTTGGTTTATTTGCGCGCGTATCCTGGATGATGCGTATGATCTGTTCAGCTTCCAGATGGCGGATATCGGCAGGTTCTTCATCCGCTTCAGTTACGGGGATTAATAGCGGATGTACAAATATCCCTGCACCTTCTGTATCAGCACGGGTAGCGACAAACGGCCGGTAAGCAATAGCGCCTTGCTGCGGCGCGTCTCTCGCGGGCAGCATGCCTTTAAATGTCTGGTTGATCCATTCCACCACCGGTGGCCGGGAACGATTGTTACGCCAGAGTTTAAGCGGTGTCAGCTGGATGTCGCCAATGCCATACACAGCGGCATTGAGGAACAAACCGACATTGGCTTTGCGGAAGCGGTAAATCGACTGCATGGGGTCGCCGACCGCAAACAGGGTGCGGCCATCGCCTGGCAGCCAGCCGCGCGTGAGTGCCTTAAGCAGGTCAATCTGCATCGGGCTGGTATCCTGGAACTCATCGACTAACAGATGCTGAATGCGGTAATCGAGGCGCATCGCCAGTTCTGTGGAAACGCCACCTTCAACCAGTGCGGCCAATGCGCGCTGGGCTATCTCGACAAAATCCACTTCATTCTGCGACTGGAAGCATAGCCATAATTGCGCGGCGGCAATGTTCAGTAGCTGGCTGAGCGCCTGGATGATGGCATCATCTTCACTATCCGGGTCGGGAAACATGCGGATGCGGGCAATGCTGGTTTCACTGTCACCCTGTTGCGCCAGCCCATCCAGTATGTCTGTTAATGCTTCTTTGTAGGGTTTTGCTTCATCGGTGGCGGGCAAGCCCATGTTTTTATCCAGCCGTTTGCGCAGGCCACCGCTGGCGGTCAGTAACAAATCGGCCAGTGCACGCCAGCCGGGTAAGTCTTCAATAGTGGCTGAAAGCGGTGCTTGCCAATCGAGTAAACCAGATATTGCATGATCAGGTGGAAGCTGGCTGGCAGCATAACGCGCAATGGGCATTAGCGCAGATTGCAAGCGGGCGGGTAAAGCCTGTGCCGCCTGCTGTAACTCACTTTCAATCAGATGTAACAATGCCAGCCGGGCAACTTCGCTTTGATTTATCTGATTGGGATCGCCGCCTGTTTGACTTAAATGCAACCATTGCTCACGTTTAGAGAGCATTGCCATCAACAGGCCTTCAAGGCGCGCCTGGTCGTTATCCATGTAGCGAAGCACTAGTCGCACAGGCGCTCCCAGTTGCGGGTCATCCATGGTTTGCAGCGCTTGACCGGCCGCTTCACGATAATATGCCCAGGCATCTTCAGTCACGGCCGGTTGCGTACCGAAACGGCTTAATAAGGGCATTTGCCTTGCCAGGTTGGCGCACAGTGAATCAATGGTATAAATGCGTAATCTTGCAGGTGTTTCCAGCAAATGCCAGTTCAGCTCAGCTGAGCGCTGCAAGGCCTGCCGGCCTAGTTCAAAGGTGATCTGTTTATGAGGCGCTTCCGGCGTCGCACCTGCCGCTGCCAGTTGCAGGCTATCAAGAATGCGCGCACGCATTTCTGATGCAGCTTTATTGGTGAAAGTAATCGCAATGATTTCTTCGGGTGCCTGCACGGTTTGGAGTAACTTGAGCACACGTTGCGTCAGCAGTTCGGTTTTGCCCGCACCCGCTGGCGCTTCGACAATAAAGGATGCTATATCCAGTGCGCGCTGGCGGTTAGCGGTGTCGTTAGCCAGCGCTTGTTGCAAGTCGAATTCAGAGATCGTCATGACTGCTTACCCAGGTGCTGGTGCTCAAACTGCAATTGCCGCTCAGGCAACCGTAACAATGGCAACACATCGCAATAATCCAGATCTTTTTCGGATTCAAATACCACAGCGGCATCGCCTGCTTTTAAAGCCTGGGCGGTATGGGTAATCTGCCGGCGCCAGTGCTGCAGTATCGAAGGCCAGTCGGGAAATGCTTCCGGATCGAATAATTTGTTTTTTTCGTGGTTGAACGCCTTGATACCCGAAACGATGTCATCTTCAGCGGCGACGCCGGTGAACCCGCCATCGGTCAGGCGCAACTTGCCAAAACAGACTGCGGCAATGTCTGCATCCTGCAAGATAAAGGCGGCATAAATCGGCAATTGCGGCTCGGTGATTTTGTCGCTGGCCCAGTTTTTATAATCGGGCGCGCTGCCGGTTTTGTAGTCAATCACCACCAGGCGGCCATCTGCCAACGTATCCACACGGTCTATCACCAGCTTGACCTGTATGCCTTCAATCAGGGGATTGAATTTTTTCTCTACCATGCTGACGCTGAAGGCTTGCGGGCGTTCGCGTTCGACTTCCCATAACCAGGTCAACGCCAGCTTGCTTAAGCGTTCAGTTTCCAGCTGGCAAAACACTTCGGAAAAAGGTTGCGAGAATTCCTGGTTAAACTCGCTGATGACTTGCGCTGATACCTGGTCCAGCTGACTTTTTAGTGTGGCTGGTTGAACAGCAGGCCAGTCCAGAGCCGGTTGTTGTAACCAGAATGCTGCCATGACTCGGTGGATTAGATCGCCGCGCTGCATGGCATCCAGGCCATTGTGCGGAGTTTCCAGTTTGCGGGCTTTTAATCGGTATTGATAAAACGCCCAGGCCGGACACAGCGCTTGCGCACGCAACAAGCCGGTACCGCCACTGACATGCTCACCGTCTTCAACCGGTGGCGCCTGGTGGTCGTCCAGCCATTGCCAGTCTTGTGCATTGTTGTGTGCTAGCGTTTCGGCAAGGGTGGCTGCGCCTGGCGTAGCAGCCGTCTCCCGTATCGCGTAAATCAGCGGACTCAGGCGTAATAGCCGATCCCCCTCTTTGTTTGCATAAGAAAAAATTACCTGCCTGGCTGAACGCAACAGACGTTGGTGAATCTGGTTGGCAAAGTCAATTTGAACTTCGCTGCTGGCGTTGGGCGTGGCTGCCTGGCGTTGCAGTTCTGCAGGAATCAGCGCGTTGGTGCGCGACAAGGGGGGCCACAAATGGTCATTCATGCCCATCACCCATACGCCATCCAGGGGTTGTGCGGAGGCTTCCAGCATGCCCATCAGCGTGATATTGGGTGCGCGTATCGTTTGCGGCTGGAAAATCTGCGCCTGGCATAATTGCGATAAACGGTGCAGGGCAGACATGGCATCAATCGCACCCAGCCACGCATCCAGCGCTGCCAACTGGCCGAGTACACGCTGAAACGATTGCTGGCATTGATATTCGTAACTGGATAAACTGCGCTCGCCGGGCCAATGCGTAGCTTCAAGTAACTGGTTAAAACTGGCGACCCAGGCAGAAGGTGCTTGTTTGCGGGGTGTCTGTTTTGCCAGTGTGAGCAGTGCGCTCAGATCAGCTGTCAGTGCCGGACAAGTAATTGGGTGTATATCTTGCTGTTTACGCTCAACAAACCGCAAAAAAGTTGAAGCTTTTACCTGCAAAGGCAATTGCCTGCGCATCTCGGCATCCAGCGCTGCGCGTGGGTCGGCTTCGTGTTGCGCTTGTGACCAGTAGACGTTGCCAAGAAGGGCTGAAAGCTCGGTTTGCGTGAAAGGTGACTGTTGAAACGCTAGTCTCAGCAAGCTGAGTGCGGTATCCACAAGTGGCCAGCGGCTAAGCGGCAATCCTAGCGAAAACTCGTAACAACGCGGTGTTTCAGCATGCGCAGGGTGCATTGCCTCCGGGTGAAATACATCGTCTAACAAATTTGCCAGTGTGTCACGCAAGTTGTCGAGTTCCGGCACTACTATCGCCAGCCTGGCCAGAGGGTTGGCGGCTAAGTGCTGTTGTGCCCAGTGCACCGCGGCCCGGCATTCGTCCATCGCTTCCGCGAATGCCATTCGCTGGACAACATCAGCGGTGATACCCGTTTCATAAGTAGCTACGCTGACGCCTTGTTTCTGGAATTCATTTATAAATGCCTGTAAATGCGGGTTGATACGGTCAAACCCGGCTAATTGTATTTCGGCTGGTAATGAATAAGGGTGTTGCTGCAATTGTCGCAGCTGCCATGCCTGGTAACGTACACTTTCGAGGTAACCACTTTGTTTGCACAACAACTGGAATTGCTGGCGCCATTGCATAAACTGGCGTGTTTCCTCAGTTGCCGTCGACATGTCCAGGCTGATGCTCCATTCGATCAGGTAGCGGTTGGCTTCCATTGCAGCACTGGCCAGGCCACTGGTATTAAACAGCGTAGCCGCTTCATGACGGCTAAGGCTATGCTGGATCGCCTGTTCCCATAGCATGGCTTCCTGGGTGGCGGAGAGCATGCCGAGTGGTGCATCGGCCACATCAATCTGCCCACTTAAAATCGCGTGTTCGGTGAGCTGGTCAAGCCAGTCTTGTAACGGAAAAACCTCGGGCGTTCGCCATTGTGACAAGGCTTTTTGCTGGAATTGTGCGTGCAGGGTTTGGCGTATTCCCTGCGCCAGGCGCGCGGATGCACATAGAATAATGCGCTTGTTTTCAATGGGCTGGGAATGCATCCGGTAGATAATAAGTTTATGAGAATGAGTGGGTGAGCATTGTTACAGGCGGATTAAACTATAAATCAGCTTGCATGGCATATTGTCGCGCTTAAATATGATGCAGGCAAATGAACTGTATGCGGCTTGGGATTAATCCGCATTATTTACCGATAATATCTCCAAGAGAAACTTGATGAACATGACTGGAATATAAAACTGGTTTCATTGCTTCGCCCGATGATTTTCTCAGGTAATATCAACCTTTACTGCTCGCTGATTTTAACAACTTTAATTAGGTGAATATCAAACATGGGGAAATTTATAAAAATAATATTTTGGCTGATCTTGTTTCCAGTGGTTTTTTTGACGCTCTACACCTGGGCATCCCTGAACTGGGTATATTCCTACGGCGAGCGGATCGGTTATGTGCAAAAGCTATCCAATAAAGGCTGGGTATGCAAAACCTGGGAAGGTGAGTTGGTGCTGGTGACGATACCGGGCACGCAGGCTGAAAAGTTTCATTTTACGGTGCGTGATCCGGCGGTGGTATTGAAAGTAAATCAGCTGGCAGGCGAGCGTGCAAGGCTGCTATACAAAGAACACAGAGGCGTGCCTTCTAACTGTTTCGGTGAAACCAGTTACTTTGTCTATGACGCACAACCTATTGAAGATGAAAAGCAGTAATTATTTCAACGGTTAAAAATGGCCGTTCAACACTCGATGCTGCTCTGGATTGGTCGTTTTGCAGCGCCTCGCAACACATAATTTTTAAGCCGTGTCTTAAAGGCTTTGCTGGAAGAAATCTTGAACGGTTGTATGATGCGCAAGGATCGAATGAACAAGAGCAGGGAAACCTGAATAGAGTTGGTAATCAATGGCAGAGTACAAAAATTACATTACGCCGGAAGGCTACGCGGCAATGGAGAAAGAGTTTCAATACCTTATTAAGGTTGATAGACCGGAAGTGGTGCGCGTAGTAAGTTGGGCGGCGGGTAATGGCGACCGTAGTGAGAATGGCGACTATATCTATGGCAAGAAACGCCTGCGCCAGATCGATTCGCGCATACGCTTTCTGACCAAGCGTATGGATGCGGCCGAGATTGTGTATAGCCGTACGCAAACCAACACCGAGAAAGTATTTTTTGGTGCCTGGGTGACATTGTTCAATCTTGAAGATGAGAGTGAGATCATCATCCGTATTGTCGGGCAGGATGAGCTGGATCCCGCGCAAGGGTATATTTCCTGGGTATCGCCTATGGCGAAAGCATTGTTAGGTAAAAATCTGGGCGATACTATACGGGTAGTCACGCCTGCTGCGGAAACAGAATACGAAATTATTGATATCCGCTATGAATAACAGCACACTGATGGTTTTTTGAACTAATATTGCCAGGTTGCTCTCTTAAAATTACCATGAAAAAACGTCTTTGCATTTTCCTGATTTGCTGGTTGCCATGCTTTGTCATGGCCGCTAACGTCATGGCGATGCAAATGTTGCTTGCACAGGCAAATTCTGTTTCACAACAGTTGCATGACACACATGCCAGTCACGAAATTAACGCGATGAGTGAAATGCCTTGTCATGAGCACGAAGCTGCCCATGATTCTGCTACAACGACATCGAGCAAAGCGCACCATTGCGATGTATGCGGATTTTGCGCTACCAGCGGCGGCGTTGCGCATTTTCACGCCGTTCCCGTTTTAGCCATAACTGCTTCACGTTCGGCCACGCCATTATTTATGGCCGCGCCTGTCCATTCCCAAACCTACCCCCCCGCTATCAAACCGCCCATATTCAGCTAGCAGGCAGGACAAATCCGTCTATCGGTTTGTCCGCTTTGTAGATCACACTTTGTTCTAAAGCGTTTTTGCCAAGTTGAATATGGAGGGCTTATGTCCAAGCAATACACCATTGCACCTTTTTCCGTTTTCTCACTGGGCGCCTTGTTTTTAAGCCAGTTAGTTGTGCCGGCTCATGCCGCTGCACTGATGGGGTTTGAAGATAGCGCCATGCTGATGACCGAAATTGGTCGCTATAACCAGGAATGGATGTTGAACTACTCGCCCGCACTCGGGCATGCCATCGGCGTAGAGCAGATGCGCATGTCAGGTAAAGGCGAGCAGGCCACCACCATTACTGGCATCAATTACACCGGCTTGATCAAACGCTGGAATCTGCCAGCCGCACAAGCCAACATCTGGTTTAACGGCAGCGTCGGCGAAGCCAAAGGGCAATATGATGGCTTTGCCTACACGCCAAGCGTGCAGTTTGATATGGAATCCACACGATTGTATTTTCTTGCTAAAGCCCGCATGATCCGTGCGCCCGGCATGAACTACGACACCGCTGCAGTCCAGGCCGGGTTTTCATTTTATGAAGCCGGCTTTGACGACACGCAGCCATGGTTCGTGATTGAAGCCAAAACCATGCGCAACAATGATCCCGGCTTACAGGTGACGCCTGCAATACGCCTGATCAACAAAAATTATTTTCTCGAATTTGGTGTAACCAATCCATGGCAGGGTGAGGGCTTCGCGCCGCGCCTGAACGCCATGTTTGTGTTTTAACCACTCTATTTTTAAAGGATTTTAAAATGAAAAAATTATTGATTACCCTGATGTTAACCGCCATGACACCTGCTGCATTTGCGGTCACTACGCTAAAAGCAGAAGTCAATGGCATGGTGTGCGCCTTTTGTGCCAAGGGCATAGAGAAAAAACTCAAAGCCCTGCCGGAAGGGCAGGCGGCATTTGTCGATTTAAAAAGCCGTGTAGTGGCTTTTCAGCTAAAAGATGGGCAAACACTGACTGATGAAAAGTTTAATAAAGTCATTCAGGATGCAGGATACTCGGTCACTAAAGTCGAGCGCGTCAACCAAACTGTTGCAGACATCCAGGCGCAACTGAGTAAGTCCGGCAAAGAAGGTAGCAAGTGATGGCTAGCGAAATCAATCATTTGCAAACGACAAAACGGTTGAATCTACTCTCTCTGTTTACCAGTGGATCAACACTGATTTGTTGTGCATTGCCTGCAACGCTGGTGGCGATTGGTTCGGTGGCTACACTCACCAGCCTCGTCAGCCAGTTTCCGCAATTGATCTGGATTAGCGAGCACAAGGCCCTTGTATTCGGCCTTGCCGCTGTCATGCTGTTATTGGCAGGCTGGTTGCAATGGCGTGCAAGATCATTACCTTGCCCGACTGATCCTCAACTCGCTATGCTTTGTATGAAGACGCGCCGGCAAAGCCTGTGGGTTTACTGGATATCTGTAACATTGTTTCTGATTGGTTCTTTTTTTGCGTTTGTGGCACCGCTGTTGATTGAGTAAATTGTCACCTAAGGCCTATCGTTTTAATTAAGGATGGGATTTCAGCAACATTAAAAAAGCCGACGCGAAGTCGGCTTTTTTATCAGCTGCGTATCCTGAAATTGCTACTTCAGGATTATAAGAAATTATTTAGGTGCGGCTGGATCCGGCTCAGCAACAAAAATCTCTACGCGGCGGTTTTTTGCCCGGTTAGCTTCTGTGTCATTTGCCGCAACCGGCTCATGTGAACCGCGTCCATCAATAGTGATGCGACTGGTAGCAATGCCGCGCTCGGACAGGTATTTACGGGCACTGGCAGCGCGATTAACTGATAACGGGTCATTGACGGCATCAGAGCCACTGCTATCAGTGTGTCCAATGATGTTGATACGTGCTGCCGGATTGTTTTGCAAACCGCTGGCAAATTTATCCAGGATAGGGCGGAAATTCGGTTTGATATCAGCTTTGCCTTTATCGAAGGATATGTCACTTGGAATCTCAAGTTTCAGCTGGTTGTCGCCGGTTTTGGTCACGGCAACACCAGTACCTGCAGTGGCTTGTTCCATTTCCTGCTTTTGTGCTTCCATTTTTTTGGACCAGATATTACCGGCAATGGCACCCGCACCAGCACCTATCGCTGCACCAATGGCGGCACCCTTACCACCACCAGCAACTGCACCGACTACACCACCGGCTGCAGCACCAATACCGGCACCTTTGGCTGTTCCTTTTTGCGTTTCGCTCATATTCGCGCAGCCCGACATGCTGATTGCAGCCGTTAACACTGACACAGTGATTATTTTATGCATTTGTTTTTCTCCCGTAAAAGTTTTTGTAACTCCCGTTGGTCACAAATCTGCAAGACTAAGTTCAGTCATTCCGCCACTTACAACGAATTTTTTTAACTGTTTCGAGTCACACTTTTATGCTGTTAACTGCATTATTAATGTTAATGATTCTTATTTGTGGTGATTGAATAGTGATTTTCTACTTCAGGCTGAGCTTGAATTCTGTGATCGAAAGGTATTAGATGCACACCAACGCTGAGAAAAATGGTTCCAGACTTGCCGTGAGCTATGGGCGGATATTGGGTTATCTGTTTTGTGCAGTTGGCATTGTGTTTCTATTCAATGAAGCCTGGCAGTTAATTTCAAGCAAGCCAACCTTACGTATTGCGTTAGGTTCTGGTTCGATAGCAGCATTGGCAACTGCCTTAGGTGTTATACCTATGCTGGTTACCCGTGAACCAGGACGCCGTGTGCAAGATACTTTGATGGGATTTGGTGCGGGCGTTATGCTTGCAGCCTCCTGTTTCTCTTTAATTGTGCCATCGCTAGATATCGCTCAAACCCAAGGTATGGACCGCTGGGGTGCTTCGATGCTGACCGGCGCTGGCATATTGATGGGGGCAGGCTGTTTAATGCTGCTGGAACGTAAGTTGCCACACCAGCATTTTTTTGGAGGGGCGGGCACAGAAAGTGCGCAACGCATCCGCAGACTATGGTTATTTGTATTTGCGATTGTGTTGCATAATATTCCCGAAGGGCTGGCGATAGGCGTTTCTGCCGCAGGTAATGATGCTGCACGTGCCGCCGCATTGGCAACCGGTATCGCCATCCAGGATGTGCCGGAAGGACTGGTAGTGGCCCTCGCGCTGAGCAGTGTCGGCATGGGCAAATGGAAATCTGCATTATTGGGTGCAGCTTCTGGCCTGGTTGAACCACTTGCCGCCGTGCTGGGTGCTGCGGTATTGATCTACAGCCAACCGATGCTGCCATGGGGTTTGGCATTTGCAGCGGGCGCTATGCTGTTCGTCGTCAGTCACGAAGTGATTCCTGAATCCCATCGGCAAGGACATGAGCTATTTGCAACGACAGGCCTGCTGGTGGGTTTTGTACTGATGATGATCCTGGACACCGCACTGGCGTAAAGCCAAATGATTTCTGCCATACTGATATTTGCAGGGCCTGGAAAGCGATAACGCACGCAGGCAATGTACATCTATCAGAGGCTTAACTGCAAGCACTCACAAACTCGCATGATTGATTGTCGTGAGAAAAACTTGCGCAAAAAATGATAAGCGATTGAAAATGCATGGTTTTTAGGCAATCAAACCATATGTCCTCGCGTATAATCCCAGGTTTACTAAGCAAACGTTGAGTTAAAGTGTGTCATCGCACTCTCTGCGTGACATAGTGTTTCGACACAAGATTTGCAAATATAAAAAAGCCACACATGACTCCCCCCATTATTCTGGATATTGAAGCCTCCGGCTTTGGCGTAGGCAGCTACCCGATTGAAATCGGGTATGTTGACGCCAGCGGGGCAACTTGGAGCGCGCTGGTGCAGCCGCAAGCGGGCTGGGTGCATTGGGATGACAAAGCTGAAAAACTACATCAACAATCCCGTCAGGCATTAGTTGAAAATGGGCAAACGCCACATGCGATTGCCACTCACCTGAACCTTACATTCAATGGACAAACGCTGTATACCGATGGCTGGTATCAGGATTTTGTCTGGCTGCACAGTTTGTATGATGCAGCAGGCTTGAATCCTTTTTTCAAGCTGGAAGATTTAAGCGTATTGCTGACGATTGAGCAACAATCCGCCTGGCATGATACCGAGCAAACTATCCGCAACACGTTTGCATTACCTGAGCATCGTGCTGCGATGGATGCAAAAGCATTGCAACTGACCTGGTTGAAAACTGCTGAGCCAATGCCCGCCCTAGTGGGTTAATTGTCTGATGGGCTAATCTTCGTCGTAGGCTAAGTTTATTAGTTGGTAGCAGCATTTCGCTGTTCAGGTACACTACCTCGATTTTTCGAGCTTCTTTAAAAACACTTCATGTCGTCTTTTATTTCTAAACGCTGGGATATGTTCTGCCAGGTCGTCGATAATTTTGGCGATATCGGTGTCAGTTGGCGCCTGGCCTGTCAGTTGGCGGATGAACACAACGTGACTGTCACTTTATGGATAGAGGATTTAACCGTTGCAAAGAAAATTATCCGGGCAGGGCATTCCAAAGTAAAGGTGCAGCACTGGCATGCCCACGCAGATTTCCCGGAAATTGCTCCCGTTGTCATTGAAACCTTTAGCTGTGGATTGCCGGAGGGCTATCAGCAAGCGATGTCACCACAAACCCTCTGGTTGAATGTGGATTACTTATCCGCCGAAGATTGGGTAGAAGGATTTCATGGTCGGCCATCACCGCAGGCTAATGGCCTGGTTCGCTATTTTATTTACCCGGGGTTCAGCACGCAGACAGGCGGATTGCTGCGTGAGAGGTTTTTACCGGCACTGAAAAAACAGGCTGAACAATCCACACCATCGGCATGGCAGCAGTTGGGCTTGGCGCCAGCACCGAGTGTGATTAATCTTTCACTGTTTTGCTATGCGCATGCGCCAATCAGAGAATTACTGGATAGCCTGGCTGCATCACCATACCGAAGCAGGCTGATTGTGCCTGAAAGTGTGGCAACTGCCGTTTCACAAGCACTCAAGTTAGACGCGATTAAATCTGGTCAAAGTGTACAGCACCAAAATTGTGAGATAACCGTTATTCCTTTCCTGTCGCAAATCGACTATGACCTGTTGTTAGCGCTATGTGATGTGAATTTCGTCCGAGGGGAAGATAGCTGGATTCGTGCCATCTGGGCAGCAAAACCCATGGTTTGGTTACCCTATCAGCAATCTGAAAATACCCACCTGCAAAAACTGGATGCTTTTCTAAAGCATTACCTGGTGCTAGCGGATGGTGAAGTGAAAGCGCAGGTGACATCTGTGATGCAGGCTTGGGCCACAGGTGCATGGTCTGACGAGCGTTGGCGCGCTTTTGTAAGTCATTGCGAGCACATCACGCGACATGCGCAAGCCTATGCCTGCCAGTTGGCGCAGCAGCCAGACCTTGCCACTAACTTGGTGATTTTTATTGAGAAATTGCAAAAAAATCGGGTATAATGCGCGGCTTTATTATTCCCACATTCAATTAAAGGCATTGTATGAAAATTGCTCAGGACTTACGCGTAGGCAACGTGATCATGATTGGTAATGATCCTATGGTAGTTGTGAAAGCCGAATATAACAAATCCGGCCGTAACTCAGCAGTGGTCAAAATGAAGATGAAAAACTTGCTGACTGAAGCGCCTAGCGAGAACGTTTATGCGGCACAGGACAAGTTTGACGTGATCGTACTGGAAAAGAAAGAAGTGACTTTTTCTTACTTTGCTGACCCAACCTATGTATTCATGGATGCCGAATACAACCAATACGATGTAGATGCTGAGTTTATGGAAGATGCATTGCCATACCTAGAAGACGGTATGCCATGTGAGGTGCGTTTCTATGAAGGTAAAGCGATTTCTATCGAATTGCCAACCACAGTAGTGCGCGAAATCACTTACACAGAGCCAGCGGTAAAAGGCGATACTTCTGGTAAAGTGATGAAGCCTGCAAAAATTGCTTCCGGTTTTGAAATTCCAGTGCCACTGTTCGTTAGCCAGGGTGACAAAATCGAAATCGATACCCGCACTGGTGAGTACCGTAACCGTGTGATGAAATAATCGCAACGCTTACCCAGAGTTAAAAAGAAAACCCCAGGCTTGCCTGGGGTTTTTGTTATTCATAAGTCTATGTTTTGTGAATGCTTAGGGAAATGTTTATCTTAATCTTGGGAATGATTCACTATTGGTTATGATTTTTTTCACTGACAATCGCTGACAGCTTTACATCATCTCATCTTAAGGAGGGTTGCAATGCGTCATCAGCAGGTCAGCTATAAGCGAATCATTGTTATGTGTCTGTTGGGCTGGACGGTGCTCTCTATCAATGCAGCACTCGCGGCTGAAGCATCGCGTTCCCTCAAACACCCCTTGGTCGGTTACTGGGAGTCAAAAATTCCCGAGACCGGTTGCCTGGAATCTTACTGGTTTAAAGAAGATGGCACAGCGGTGTTTACCAGTGGCGATGAACAGCTCGAAGCCCGCTATGAAATAACCCCACAACCGGACGTGCAGGGATTTTTCAAACTTACTCACCGTGTGACCTTAAGCAATAAAGGACTGGACTGCACCCGCCAGACTTCCGAAATCAACACCGAGCAAACCAGCTATGTGCTTTTCCAGCCGGATGGCTACAGTTTCATTTCCTGTGACGATGATAACCCATCGTTGGAGGCCTGCTTTGGCCCGATTGAATTAAAGAATAATGCGACCAGAAGTTTGCCCTGAGATCTAAGGGCTTAAGCTGCATGTGGCAATCGGTATTACTGCTGCTCAGGCGTACCATGCCAGTGATGGTGGCCAGTGTCGGGTTAACCCTAGGCCATTCTTCCCAGGCGCTGATTCATGGATTGACGTTTCCCGGCATGGCGATTTCCACCGTAAAACTGAGTATCAAGCATGCTCATTTTTTGCAGTCCGTAGAAAAATGGGAATATTACGATTCCCTCTGTAGCGGAGTCATTGTTGGACGCAAACCGCTGACACTGATCACGGCAGCCCATTGCCTGAAAGAAGTGCAATTGAATGGCCCTAAAGGGCTGCCTGTATTATCGATCGTCCAACCGGAATTACTCGGTATTGAGGATATCCGGCTGCAACAAGCATTCTACCGGCCATTTGCAGCCGTGGCTGAGGATTTAACCCAGGACATTGCAGTGCTGGTGTTTGAGGCTAATATCAAAAGCCCGATACAAGCTCTGCGCATCCGCCTGGATGATCGTTTGCCGGAGAGCATCGTGATTTGTGGTTATGGCCGAGGATACGGCGAGGCTGATACAAGGCATCCCAGATGTGGTGAACGCAAACCCTTGCCTGACCTGTCAGACTTTTTTCAGGTACTGCCCAGGGCCTACCGCGAAATGGACGAAATGCTGCATTTGCAGGCGCAGACACAGTTCGCTTATACCCAGGAGTTGGTACATGCCGAAAAAGCACTGCTGGCGGTAAATCGCCTGAATGACAGCGATCAATACGACCACACAATTCCCATGCCTACAGTTGGCGATTCCGGTGGTCCCTGGCTGGTGCTGAATGCATGGGGACAATACGAGTTGCTGGCGATCACCAGTCTGGTAGAGCGCTTTTATAATCCAAGCGCACATTGGCCTTTTTTCCAGAAACAGGTGCCATTATCAGAATACCCCTATATCGCTTACGGCTTGCGCTTGAGTCATCCTGAAGTATTGGGGTTTTTACGCTACACACAGCATAGCGGTGCCGACATACAATTCACTTCGGCACCGCTGTATCCTTTTATCGACCAGCACTAACTTGAGTACTGGGCCGGGCTAAAACGCCTTAAGCGTTCAGTTTGCTATCGATCTGTTTTTCTGCTGCCAGCCAATGGTCAGTACTCGGGCCATGGAAACCATGTTTTTCGGCGATGTAGTATGCGGCTTCTTCAATCATCTGCAAGCGTTTAGCGCTGGTAACTATCGCAGGTGAACGGGTTTTCTTGCTAGTGCTCGTGGTCTTGCTGGCAGTCTTTTTGGCAGCGGGCTTGGAAGCCGCTGTTTTTGTTGTCACTTCTTTTTTGGCGGCGGGTTTTTTGCTGCCGTTTTCGGTACTTTTGCTGGTGGCCATCATATCTCCTTGATCTAGAGTGAAATAAAAGTGCGAGGCTTGTGACCTCATGTGAATCATCTTATAAAAATGTAACACTTGCCGTCAAGCCGTTAAATGAGCAGACTCTGAATTTGATGGGGAGTTCGCAGCTTTATTTCGGAATATTTCCTTTTCAAGCCCGGCTATTTATGATGTAGTGCATGCGCACCCGTAATTAAAGGAAATCCATGTATAAAAAGGCCCTGACGTCACTCACCATCCTGTTTTTCATGATGGGGTTTATTACTTGTCTGAACGATATTCTGGTGCCATACCTGAAAGCCATTTTTTCCCTCAGCTATAGCCAGGCGGCATTGGTTCAGTTCTGTTTCTTTGGCGCTTACGGGCTGACTTCTATACCATTTAGCAAGCTGATTGAACGTGTTGGCTACCAGAAAGGCATGGTGATCGGTTTTGCGCTGGCGGCAGTGGGGTGCTTGCTGTTTTACCCGGCAGTGATATTACATACCTATCCACTATTTCTAGGTGCCTTGTTTGTGCTGGCATCCGGCATTGTGTTGTTGCAGGTAGCCGCAAACCCTTGCGTGTCTGTTATTGGGCCGAAAGAAACGGCTTCTTCGCGCCTGACCATGGCGCAGGCCTTTAACTCACTGGGCACTTTTATTGCCCCGTTGTTTGGTGCCTATTTCATCCTGTCCGCACTTAAAAACTCGACGCATGCTGAAGGTGTTGTCTATCCTTATTTCTTTATTGCTTCTGTGTTGATCATCATCGCTGTGGTGCTTTCGCGCATCAATCTTACCGGCCTGGAAACCACCCAAGCCGATGAAAGCCGCTGGACTGAGGTCATCAAAGAAAAAAGCTTGTTACTTGGCGTAATAGGGATATTTGCTTACGTAGGGGCTGAAGTGGCGATTGGCAGTTTCCTGGTCAATTATGTGATGGACATCAGCCAGGTCACAGAAACGCAAGCTGCGCCATTAGTCGCTTTCTATTGGGGTGGCGCGATGGTAGGGCGCTTTCTCGGCATATTCACCCTGAAAGCGTTTGCGCCAGCCAGGGTATTGATGACCCACGCCTTGCTGGCAGTGATCCTGATTATTATCTCGATGCAGGCTACAGGCACGCTGGCGATTGGCAGTATGGTGCTGGTTGGTTTGTGTAACTCTATTATGTTTCCCACGATTTTTACCTTGGGGATCAAAGACCTTAAAGCCGGGCAGGAAAAGAAAGGTTCTGGATTGCTGGCAACTGCGATTCTTGGAGGGGCGATTGTGCCCTTGTTGACCGGCTTACTGGCTGATCGTATGGGGCTGCATCATGCATTTATCTTGCCAGTGATCTGCTATGTTTACATCGCGTGGTTTGGTTTTAAAGCGTTGGCTGGCAAAGCGCATTAAATCATTTTTTGTTAATCAGAAGCCAGCCCACGCAAGCCAATACAATTTCCCCATGGATCTTGAAGCTGGCAAATGGCATAACCATTTTCAATGTGCAACGGGCCACGATAGAGCTTGGCGCCGATAATTTGGGCATGTGCCAAGGCTAAGTTTAGCTTGGGAACAAACCAATAAACGACAGAGCCGGCAGGGCCCGAAGACACTTTCTCATCAGCGTGGACGAATTCCAGTGAGATGCCATCGAGAGACAGGTATTCAAAATTGTCTGCTGCCAGGCGCTGCCGCTGAGCATTAGGAAATAATTGCTGATACCAGTTCAAAGCCTCCGAAACCGAGGATACATGAATCATCACGGCTGCAATTGGTTGCGCTTGCATTGAGGCCTAAGCGGATGTTCCACCCACGGTTAAACCATCAATCTTCAATGTAGGTTGACCGACACCCACCGGTACGCTCTGGCCTTCTTTACCGCAGGTACCTACGCCGCTATCCAATGCCATATCGTTACCAATCATGCTGACTTTGGTCAGCACATCAGGGCCGTTGCCAATTAAGGTCGCGCCTTTGACCGGGTACGTGATTTTGCCATCTTCAATCATGTAGGCTTCAGCTGCGCTGAATACAAATTTACCGCTGGTGATATCTACCTGGCCGCCGCCAAAGTTAGCTGCATAAAGGCCTTTTTTTACTGACTTGATAATCTCTTGCGGGTCTTTATCGCCATTCAGCATATAAGTATTGGTCATGCGTGGCATGGGGATATGCGCATAGCTTTCGCGGCGCGCATTGCCGGTCAATCCCATGCCCATCAGGCGGGCATTCAGCGTATCCTGGATATAACCTCGCAGGATGCCATCTTCAATCAGCACGGTGTTTTGTGGTGCATTACCTTCATCGTCCATAGTTAATGAACCCCGGCGATTGGCAATAGTGCCATCATCGACAATGGTGATGCCTTTGGCAGCTACCTGCTGGCCTATCATGTTAGAAAACGCAGAACTGCCTTTACGGTTGAAGTCGCCTTCAAGACCGTGGCCAATCGCTTCGTGCAGCAGGATGCCTGGCCAGCCACTGCCTAATACCACGGTCATACTGCCGGCCGGGGCAGGGCGTGCATCGAGATTCACCAATGCCTGGTGTACGGCTTTTTGTGCGTAATCCTGCAATACCTCATCGGTAAAGAAGCTGTAATCAAACCGGCCACCGCCACCACTGCTACCTTGTTCGCGACGGCCATTGTGTTCGGCAATCACTTGCAGCGAGAGGCGCACAAGCGGGCGAACATCGCCAGCCATCACGCCATCACTGCGGGCTACCATCACCACTTCATATTCGGCAGCAATCGAGGCCATTACTTGCGTCACGCGTGGGTCTTGCGCTTTTGCGTATCGCTCGAGTTTTTCCAGTAACTTGACCTTGGCATCGGCGCTCAGGCTGGCAATCGGGTCTTGCGGTAGGTAGAGTGGGGCGTGGCTACGGGTGAGTATGCTATGGCCGGTTTTTTCCTGGCCCAGATTAGCAATCGCACGCGTGGCATTGGCCGCCTCTTGCAAGGCATCCAGGTGAATATCATCGGAATAGGCAAACGCGGTTTTTTCCCCACTCACTGCCCGTACGCCTACACCCTGGTCAATATTGAAGCTGCCGGATTTAACCTGTCCTTCTTCCAGCCCCCACGACTCACTGCGGCTGTACTGAAAGTACAAATCGGCATAGTCAATATTGTGCGTCATCATGCCAGACAAAACTTTGCTTAAAGCTTCCTGGTCCAGCCCGGCCGGGCGGAGTAGCGTATCGTTGGCAGTGGTAAGTAGCGTTTGCATATGGGTCAACTTAATAAAGAGTCGTTCGGCTGGTTAAGACTAATAGTTGGAATAAATTTGATGAAAAGAGTGCCGTAGCGCGGCTCAGCATTTTCATGAAATAGCGGTAATTGTTTTGTGTTTCAAAGCCGGCAGGCTCTGACGCAGGTTCTTAATATAATTGCGGTTGATGTTGGCAATTACAATCCCTGATCCACGTGGTAGTCTGTCCAGCACCACGCCCCAGGGGTCGACTATCATGCTGTTACCGTGGGTTTCACGGCCTGAAAGGTGGTAACCGCCCTGGGCAGAGGCGACCACATAGCAGATATTTTCAATGGCGCGGGCACGCACCAGCGTTTCCCAGTGGGCTTTGCCGGTGGTTTCTGTAAACGCTGATGGCAGAACAATCATATCGACTTCACCCATGGCGCGGAATAATTCAGGGAAGCGCAGGTCATAACAAATAGCCAAGCCTATGCGGCCAAAAGGCGTGTCAATCGCAACCACGCTATCGCCAGGCTCTATCGTGTTTTCTTCGTGGTAGTGCTCGGTACCCATGTCCAGGCCAAACAGGTGGATCTTGTCATAACGGGCAACCTGATCACCTTTTTCGCTATACACCAGGCAGCTGTTGCGGATTTTCTTTGGCTGATTGCTTTGCATGGGTACCGACCCGGCAACAATCCATATCTTGAAAGCTTTGGCAGTTTTACTCAGAAAGTGCTGGATAGGCCCGTCATTCTGTTTCTCGCTGATAGCCACTTTGTCTGTATCTTTCAGGCCCATGATGCAGAAGTATTCGGGCAACACCACCAGCCTTGCGCCTTGTTCGACGGCCATCTCAATCAATCGCTTGGCCTCTACCAGATTTGCGGCCACGCTAGGGCTGGATGCCATCTGGATGGCGGCAACCTTGATAATATCGTCTTTAGCTGCGGATTTCAGTTTTTTAGTTTTATTGTCTGCCATGGCATCTTTTCCGTTGGTACTAAATAAATTCAGAATTTAAGTCAGTTTGACATCACTGAGCATTTTTCAAGGGTTGAACAGGCGTCTTAGTCGGCGCTGTTTTATCAATTTCAACTTCTTGTGGATTATCCCAGGTTCCCGTAATCATATATTCACTGGCGCTGATTTTGTTGAGTGGGTCTTTCAGCAGTTTTTGCGCGACAAATGCTGCAACACCGACAATCGGACCCGCTGCCAATGCAGCCAGGGAGACGGAGTCAGTGATATGCGGAGTTACTTTGACTTTAAGACGCTGGGTTTCGGTTTTTAAATTGGTTTCACCTTTCAGTCTGGCTTCGGCAGCCGGTCCGGTCATAAACAAGTCGTCACTGCGCAAAATGCCATCGCGGATGTTGGCGGTAGAGGTGATCTTGTCAAACGCAAAGCCCTGGCTGAATAAATCACGGAAATCCAGCGTTAACCGGCGTGGCAAGCTTTGCAAGCTTAACAACCCAAGCAACCGGCCCACCCCTGGCTGCACTTTAAGGATTTGGCCTTTTTCAAGTTGCATGCTGAAATTACCATCCAGGCGCTCAACGGCAAATTGATGCGGGCTACCAGGCCAGCCAACTTGTCCGGCCATATTACCGGTGCCACCTTTGACCATTTCACCGCTAGGCTGGAAGCGTTGCAAGGTCTTGCCCAGGTTGTTTGAAGTCAAATTGAATTTAAGTGACGTTTGCGGGTTGCGTACGGAGTTACGCCAGGTGCCATCAGCGGTAAGCTGGCTATCAGGGCTATTAAGGTTCATTTTCTGGATTACCCAGTTTTCACCGCTGTTAAAGGCTTTGATATCCAGGCTGCCCAGCTGTTTGTCGCCAAACTGGAAATCCTGTGCTGAAATTTCCACTTCGGGATAGGTCATGTTCAGGCGACGCACCTCAGTGGTTGCCGAAGTTGTTTCATCTGTATCCATACTCCTCGGCACTTTTAAATAACTTAATTTTGCGATCAACTTGTTATTCGGTTTGACGGATATCCAGTCTACATCACCAGCCAGTTCCTGGCTCTGGATCGTCATTTTCAGCCGGTCCTGGTCAGGCGTGACATTCAGTTTGATCTGGTGCAAGTTGCGATCAAACACATGCAATGTACCGGCATTGAGTTCAATACGGTTTAGCGGGATATCTGGAGTTCGAGCAACGTCAGTGTTTGAACCAGAGCCCTGACTGGTGTAAGCCAGCCACTCATCGACATCCAGTTTCTCGAAATCCGCACGCAAGTTGATGCCATCGGTGGATGGCATACGCGGTGGCGTATTAACCGAAATTTCGCCAGCACTGATTTGCGACTCCGAGCCGCTGGTAGTACGCAAGAAGTTGGCATGCAACCAGTCGTTATAATGAATGGCAATTTTGTCAGGCTGGTTGTTTTCCTGACGTAAGCGGATGGTTAAATTGGCCGGTGTTTCAACCGTTTTTTTCATCGGCTCGGGTAAATCAACCGCCATGCCAATCAACTGCGAACGGATATCCAGGCGGACATTGTTAGGTGGTTGGATCAGGATATTACTTTTCCAGTCGGTGGTGCCATGTAAGGCTTTAGTCAGCAAGTTGGTATCCATTTTTTTGAGCGCAACATCGGTGATGCGCCCGCTGCCTTGGATAATCACTGACTTATCACTTTGAGTGTTCAGGCTGATGGTTGCCGGGTTGTCAAACATCGATAATTGTACAGCCTGCGCCTGCAGGCCTTTTTCAGTAAATTTCAGGTGGCCGTTGATGTTGTTCATCTCCGGTAATGTGATCTGAGCATTTGCCGCGATGCGACCATTTTTAATCGCATAATCCCCTTGAAACCGGCTGGCATCCACATCGTTCAAGGGGATTTGTAAGGCCAGTTTCAACTCGGCATCACCGTTGGCTTTCAGGTAGTCGGTAAAGCCCATCGTTACCTCTCGTACAGGGCTGGTGTTCACAAATTTAACCCCTTGCTCGACACTGCCAACTACTGTTGCCTTCACATTGAGCATGGGCCAATCAGCATCAAGTTGTGGAATTTCAACATGCGCCTGTGTGATGTGCTGGCCTACCGTAGTGCCGTTTTTCACCGAGATATCCATACGTTTGCCTTCAAACTTAAGCCAGGCATCTACGTTCTGGACCAAAGGCCAGCCAGTACCGTATTCCAGGCTGGCATGATCTACCTGGGCGGTGACTTTGAATATTCCCAGTGCGGGGTCTGCCTGGTGCGCTGCATTCACAAACGGAAAGTCTTTCATACGGCCTTTGATCAGTACTTCACCACGGCGGATTTGTCCGGAGAGAATCGAGGTATCCAGCCAATGCAGCGTAGATTCACCAAGAATAAGCGGGTAATAGAATGGCGCGTGTTTGGCATCACCACGCTCAATCTGGCTTTGCAATTGAATAGTGTCACCCCCGGCAGCACCGAGTTGATATTCCAGGTTGGTGCGAACGGCAATGTGCGGGTTTGAAAATTGCAGATTGTGAGTGCTGATTAATAGCTTCTTGCCGTTGTTGTCCCACTCGATGTTGCCCTGCAAACGGTCAATCGGTACCGGCCAACGTAGAATTTTTGCTAAGTCGATACTGGCATTCTGCGTGTCGAGGTCAATGCTGCCTGCATTCGGATGCAGCGATAATCGCCCTGACCAATTCTTCAGGCCCGGCAACTGTTCATAAGCTTTGGTATGCACGGCATTCAGGTTAGCTTCAACCGCATAGTCTTGCCATTTATCCTGCTGATAAAGCCAGCGTAGCTTGATTTGACCAGCATTAAAAGCAGGAGCGATTTGTTCAAGATAGTTAGCGGCTTCAGATTGCGAATCCAGCCATTTTGCAAATAACGCTCCCTGCTCAAGTGCGACTTTTTTCACGGTCAGCACGCCTTCATGACCATGGGCGTCCCATTGTAACTCGCCATTCGCATCATCAAGCTTCAGACCGGGCTGGATGTCGGCAGAAATGTGTTTCAGATAGATCATGTGGCGTTGCTCTACGCGCTGCCAGCGGAACTCACCACTCATGCTATCGGCCAGAAAAGTTTCTGTTGTATTGGGCGGGGTAACGGAAACTGACTTTAAATTGATTTGTGCGGCCATACGTTGCAGTTGCATCGCTTTAAAGGCCAGTGTCGAGGTCATGCTGCCTTGTCCTGTATGCACTTTTAACGGCAAGTCCAGCCAAGGGCTCCAGGCCGCCAAGTCGATTTGCGGCAAGCGCAGAGATATTTCGCCGTGCCATGCCTCAGGCTTTGTCACGTCATCACCGACCAGCACAGAATCCAGCGTAATACGTTGTTTAGTGCCGTTAGAAACCAGGCTATCCATATGCACCGTATGCCGGTTTAGCAGGCGCTGCCAGACTGGCGTCAGTATTTCTATATTCAGGTCTTCCAGCAGCAAAGGCGGTGCCTGGCGCTGTTCATCTACCCAGGTCACCGTAGCGTGGGTGATCTTGATACGCCTTTGTTCCAGCAACCAGTTGGAAAATGCCGGGTCGCCCTTGCCGGACATGGAAATCCCTGCCAGGAAAAGCTCCCCGTCGGCGGTGCGCCGGATAATCAGGTTAGGCGCATCAATGCGCAGGCTGATGAGTGAGGGTGACAACAGCACCAGGCTGCTCCAGGACAAGCGGGTGGTGATTCTTGAAAGTTCAAGGGCAGGGCGCTTTTGCGTGTCGAATATGGTGACATCTCCAAGCGATACCTGTGGCGCCAAGCCCCGCCAGCGAATGCCTATGTGCGCAATCGTGACTTCCTGCTTCATCGATTGGCTTAGTTTCTGCGCAATGCGATCTTTGTAATCATCAATATGGGGGAAAACATAAAACTGGATCACCGCGATCATGCCTGCCAGGACTACCAATATGACAATAAGCAGAGTGAGTAGCCAGCGTTTAATTTTTTGCAGGGGCATGAGCAGAGGCGGGTCTTGAATGCAGGGGTTTATCAACTGACTATTTTACTCGAAAACAGTTGCAGCACTGTAGCGGATGCTGGCGTAAAGGGAGAATTATGCAGTCTGATGCAGGCGAATCGTTTAAAATGCCGAATTTGCAGGGTTCCGGCCCGTCGCGGGATCAGTATTTTAAGGTTTAAGCGCGGTTGGGCAATTATCGCGCGTTAGTTCAGGGTCAGGTCAAGGAAATGAAAAGTCACACAATACGCATCAGGTTAAGTGAAAGTGGTCAGCAGTGATTCAGTTTAAGCAACTGACTTTTTCAAGAGCCGGCAAAGCACTGGTGGAAGATGCCAGTTTTCAATTGCATCCCGGCCATCGGGTTGGTTTAACAGGTGCCAATGGCGCTGGTAAATCTACTTTATTTGCGCTGCTTCGCGGTGAACTGGTCGCTGATGCAGGCGATTTGTTGATTCCTGCACATTGGGTGATCGCGCATGTTGCCCAGGAAACCCCTGCACTGTCACAATCCGCACTGGACTATGCGCTGGATGGTGATGAAGAATTGCGTACATTGCAGGCACATCTGGCAAAAGCACATTCTGCTGATGACCATGATAATGCTGATCCATTATTAGTCGCCGAATGGCATCAACGCCTTGCCGATATCGATGGTTACAGTGCTGAATCAAGAGCAAGCACTTTATTAGCCGGCCTAGGCTTTTCCCAAGCACAGTTATCACAGGCTGTGAGTGATTTCTCCGGTGGCTGGCGCATGCGCTTGAATCTGGCACGTGCCCTTATGTGCCGTTCTGATTTGCTGCTGCTGGATGAGCCCACCAATCACCTGGATATTGAGGCAGTGATTTGGCTGGAAAGCTGGCTTAATGCTTATCAGGGAACTTTGTTATTGATCTCGCATGATCGTGAATTTCTTGATAATACAGTCAACCATATTTTGCATATTGAGCAGCGCAGGTTGGATTTATACCATGGTGGCTACAGCGATTTTGAACGGCAACGGGCTGAAAAGCTGGCATTGCAGCAGGCCAGTTACCACAAGCAGCAACAACAGGTTGCGCACTTGCAAAAGTATATTGACCGTTTCCGCGCGCAAGCGACCAAGGCCAGACAGGCGCAAAGCCGTATAAAAGCACTTGAACGCATGGAGCGCATCAGTGCCGCGCATGTTGATTCGCCATTTAGCTTTGGTTTCAGGGAACTGGGGTCTGCACCTGACCCGTTGCTGGTTTTAAACCAAGCCAAACTGGGCTATAACGACAAAGTGCTGGTCAGTTTCGCACATCTGGCGATCCGCCCAGGTGAGCGCATAGGATTGTTAGGTAAAAACGGAGCCGGTAAATCGACGTTGATTAAAACGCTGGCACAGTCGGAGACTTTGTTGTCCGGTGAGCGCATTGAAGGCAAGGATTTGCGCATCGGTTATTTTGCCCAGCATCAGTTGGAGCAACTGGTTGCAACCAACTCGCCATTGCAACATTTGCAACGGCTGGACGCGACAGCGCGCGAACAGGAGTTGCTGGATTTTCTCGGCAGTTTTGATTTTCGCGGGGAAATGGCTAAAACCGCCTGCGGTCCGTTTTCAGGAGGGGAGAAATCCAGGCTGGCATTAGCCATGCTGATCTGGAAGCGGCCTAACCTGATTTTGCTGGATGAGCCCACCAATCACCTGGATATAGAAATGCGGCACGCATTATCGTTGGCACTGCAGGCGTATGAAGGCGGAATGGTGATGGTCTCTCATGATCGTACTTTGCTGGCAACCTGTTGCGAAAAGTTCTTGCTGGTGGCCGATGGCAAAGCGGAAGTATTTGATGGTGACCTCGAAGATTACAAGCAACACTTACAAACGCAAGGTCAAACATCCGTTGCCAGTGAGAGCCCATCTACTCCCAAGCAAAACAGTTATCATCAACAAAAAGCTGACCGCCAGGCCAGGCTGAACGAGCGGCGCCCTTTGGTTAAAGTGTTAGCCATTCTGGAAACACAATTAGCAAAGCTGGAAACTGAGAAAAATTTATTAGAAAGTCAGCTGGCTGATAGTGATATTTACAACGTTGATCAAAAAGCTACTTTACAAAAAGTGCTGATGGCGCAGGCAGAGAACAAAAAACAATTGGAAATAATAGAAGTCCAGTGGCTGGAGTGTCAGGAAAAACTCGAAGCGTTACCTGAGTAATTCATGATTCACCGTAAAGAGATTACTAGAAGAAAGATCAAACATGGAAATGACCTACACCGAGCGTGTGAAATTATTGCATCAGTTATGCCAGGTAGAAACCAGGCAGGCGACAGGGCGTTCAGAAGACGAAGCCAGGGCTGCATTTGCGAATGCAGATGTTGAACAAGCAACTTATTATATTGCCAGTTTCGTTACTTTCAGGGCTATTCAAGCCGCCGAGCGGCACCCCGGTGAAGAGTTACAAAGCGACTTTGAAATGTTGGGTGTCTACCAATGTTTTGCCTTGATGGTATATGCGTTTCTGTTTATGCCACTGATACAGGAGGATCATCAGCCGGATTATGATGAAGCTCAAGTGGTGATCGGTAGTACTTTATTTGAAGGAATTGCACCGGAGTTGCTGGCTGAAATTATTGAGTCCGGTTTTCACAAATTCAAATTGATTGCAGAAGCTGATGCTGAACACTGGCTGGAATATCGGGAAAATCTTGATAAAGTCACCATTAGTTATATAGTTGCCGCCACCGATGATGAAAGTCCGCATGACGCTGCCGAAGTGTTGCCATTGTTTGGGCAACTCCTTAGTCAATTATGCGAAGCTTTCAGTGCAATTTAAATATATTGATCTAAATTACTTACATGTATAATTTAATATTGTTAACAATTTTGACATACTTTGAAAACTTTAGTAAATTTATTGCTTAACGCATGTTAATCAATATGTTTCTTCGATAAGATCCCACGGTTTAGGTCCTAGCCTTCAATTAATCAGTAAGAGGATAAAATGAGCAAACTGCTGTTGATTGACGATGATGTCGAATTAGCTAACATGCTGAAGGAGTTTCTGACGCAAGAAGGTTTTGGCGTCACCACTGCCCACGATGGATTAACCGGTGAGCAATATGTGCTGGCTGGCAAATTTGAGCTGGTGATTCTTGACGTCATGATGCCAGGTCAAGATGGTATGCAAACTTTAAAAAATATCAGACAGCATTCAGATATTCCTGTACTGATGCTGACGGCAAAAGATGATAACGAAGGCCGTATCGAAGGTCTTGAAGGCGGCGCTGACGACTATGTGCAAAAGCCCTGTCTGCCGCGTGAGCTAGTTGCCCGTATTCGTGCCATTCTGCGTCGCCAGAATAGCGATGGCCCTAAAGGTAACGATATCGTGGTGGGACAATTAATTGTTTCCGGCGAGCGCAGAAAAGTATTTTGGGGCGACCAGCCGATTGTATTTACCAGCACCGAATTCAGTTTGATCGAGATTCTTGCCAAACATGCCGGTACTATCGTCAGCAAAGAAGATTTATCTATAAAAGCTTTAGGCCGCTCATTGGTTAAATATGACCGTAGCATTGATGTACACTTGAGCAGTATCCGTCAAAAAATCTCAGAAGCTTCAGGTGGCGTAAACGTGATCCAGACTATTTATCGCGTCGGATACCAGTTAGTCCGGGACTAATTATTAAGACTTGATAGCGGGGGCTATGGGGCGCCTTTTCTGGAAGCTGTTTGCAGCGTTATTTCTGGCTTTGATCTCAACCGTCATTACGGTAGGGAACATAGTGCAGTGGGAACTGCACCAGAAACATCCGCACATGCAGAAAGTGCCCTCGCAATCATGGTCAGCTGCAAATCGTTCTACACCTGCGCCTAGCTCTCAAAACCAGACCGGTTACGTCCACTCTTCCAATGAGCTCAATTATGTTGAGCTGTTATTAAATTTCCCTTTTTCCGCGCTGGTTTTTTGTTTAATCACCAGTGCCATTTTTGCCGGCATACTGGCCTGGTCAATTTCTCACCCGATTAAACTGCTGCTTGAACATTTGAAGACTGCCGCTGATGGCAATCTCCTCATTCGCGTCAGCCCTAAAATCAAGGTGAGCCATGATGAGTTTGCCGAGCTAGGTGCTGCGTTTGATTTGATGGCCTTGCGTTTGAACAGCATGATCAAAAGCCAATCCAATATGCTACATCATGTATCGCATGAACTGCGTTCGCCACTGGCGCGCATTCAAATGGCCGTTGGACTGGTGATGCAAAACCCCAAGAAAATGCAAAGCTCATTGCAACGTGTAGAACTTGAGGCGGTGCGGATGGAAAAGATGATTGCCGAATTGCTGGAGATTTTTCGCCTGGAATCCGGCATGCAAAAACTGCAAAAAACTGATCTCGATTTAAAGGGATTGCTTGCTGGAATTGTGGGGGATGTGCAGTTTGAAAAGCAGGATGCGCGTATTCACCTGGATATGCCTGACAAAGTGATTTTGATAAATGGCCAACTGGAGTTATTGCAGCGTGCGATTGAAAATGTGGTCCGCAACGCAGTGAAATATGGCCCTGCATTGGGTAAGGTTGCGATTGAGTTACAGCGTAGCGAGCGTACCGGCGAAGTCATTATTGAAGTGCAGGATCAAGGCAATGGCGTGGAGCAGCAAGAGCTTGAGCAGATTTTCAAGCCATTTATCCGCGGGCGCAGTGCTTCACAAATTGATGGTCATGGTATTGGCCTGGCGATGACCAAACACATTGTCGAAGCCCATGGCGGTTATGTGAAAGCCTCGAACTTATCCCCGATTGGTTTTATGGTGCGCATACATTTGCCATTGGCCAACAAGTCTTCTGCTGGCTGAATTCACACGTATTCACCTGCAACAATGTTAAAATAAGCGGTTTTAAAGATCACTCAGGCGAAAAGCCGGATAACTATGACAGTACAACCATCCAATCAATCTTCAACAGCAACAAATGAAGTGGCCATTGACGAAAACCATGTCATCGCAGAACGCAGGGAAAAATTGCGCCTGATGCGCGAACAGGCAGCAGCTACCCAGTCAGCAGTTTTCCCAAATGATTTCAGGCCTAAACATAAAGCAGCTGATTTGCAAGCCAAGTATGGCGAAGTCGATAAAGAGACGCTGGACCCACAGGAGATTCCGGCAGTAGTTGCTGGCCGGATGATGTTGAAACGAGTGATGGGCAAAGCCAGTTTTGCGACGATTCAAGATAGCAGCGCCAGGATTCAGTTGTATATAGCGCGCGATGAGATCGGCGAAGAGCTTTACGAAAGCTTTAAACACTGGGACATGGGTGATTTTCTGGGCGCTCGAGGCCGGCTGTTTAAAACCCGTACCGGTGAATTATCCCTGCATGTGACCGAATTACGCCTGTTGACCAAATCCTTGCGTCCGTTACCAGAAAAATTCCATGGATTGCAAGATCAGGAAACCAAATATCGTCAGCGTTATGTAGACCTAATCACCTCTGAAGAAACCCGCGAAACTTTTAAAGCACGTTCAAAAGTGGTGAATGCGATTCGCCAGTTTATGAATGAAAATGAGTTCCTCGAAGTAGAAACGCCCATGCTGCATCCAATCCCCGGCGGTGCTTCAGCCAAGCCATTTATTACCCACCATAATGCGCTGGATATGCAGATGTTTATGCGTATTGCGCCTGAGCTTTATCTGAAGCGATTGATTGTCGGCGGTTTTGAACGTGTGTTCGAGATTAACCGTAATTTCCGTAATGAAGGTTTAAGTGTTCGCCATAACCCAGAATTTACCATGATGGAATTTTATGCGGCTTACACTGATTATCATTGGTTGATGGATTTTACCGAGCAATGTATTCGCGCTGCCGCACTGGCCGCACGCGGTACCGCAGTGCTGAGTTATGCGGATAAAGAGGTAGATTTGAGCAAACCGTTTGAGCGCCTGACGATTATCGGTGCCATCCAGAAATATGCGCCGCAATACACACTCGAGCAGTTAAATGATGCAGACTTCCTGCGTAAGGAATTGCTCAAGCTGGGTGTGAAAGCGTTTGACCACGCGGGCTTAGGCTCACTGCAATTATCCCTGTTTGAAGAAACGGCCGAGAGTCAGCTGTGGCAACCTACTTATATTATTGATTACCCGGTTGAAGTGTCCCCATTGGCGCGTGCTTCAGATAAGCAGCCTGAAATCACTGAACGCTTTGAGCTATTTATCACTGGTCGTGAAATGGCCAACGGCTTTAGTGAGCTGAATGACGCTGAAGACCAGGCAGCACGTTTCCAGGCGCAAGTGAAAGCCAAAGAAGCAGGTGACCAGGAGGCAATGTATTACGATGCCGATTTTATTCGTGCACTTGAATACGGCATGCCTCCAACTGGCGGCTGTGGTATCGGAATTGATCGTTTGGTCATGTTGATCACAGATAGCCAAAGTATACGAGATGTTATCCTGTTCCCGCACATGCGTGCTGAACAATAGTTTAAACACCGAAAAAGCCACCGTAGGGTGGCTTTTTTTATGCCTATAAACGGACTAGTTATTCTTTAGTACCAAGACATATGGTTGTCATCAAATTGTCATATTACCTGTTCAAAATACGCCCCGTTGTTTCAATAAATATATTCTAAACAGGGAAAAAATATGAATTCAAAATTGCATCGCATCGTGTTGGCCACGGTGGCGGGCAGTATGCTTGCCGGATTATCATTTTCTGCTATAGCTGACTCAACTGTCGATCTGGTTCAAGCATTGGTTTCCAAAGGCGTGCTGACTGAAGAAGAAGGTGCCTTGTTAACCAAAGGTCGTAGCACTGAGGTCGAAGTCCAAAAGAAAAAAGAAAGCAAAAGCTGGACTAGCCGCGTAAACTTGCGTGGTTATGTACAGGTACGGAATACCACGATGCTGGGCGGTGATGATGGTATTAACTTATGGTCCGACCGTTCTGTCGGCGATGACAAATCCTTAGGCGATGCGGATAAAAACTTTCTGATTCGTCGTGCACGTTTGATTATTTTTGGTGACTATGGGGATCATTTGAGTTATTACATCCAGCCAGATTTTGCGAGTACAGCTGGTACAGGTAACAACAATTTTGCGCAGCTGCGTGATGCTTATGGTGATGTGTATATTGATAAAACACGTGTGCATCGCGTTCGTGTGGGTCAATCCAAAGTTCCATATGGCTTTGAGAACCTGCAATCTAGCTCCAACCGTTTAGCATTGGATCGTAATGATGCGTTAAACAGTGCGGTACGTGATGAACGTGATTTGGGTGCTTTCTACTACTACACGCCTACAGACATTCAAGCGTTGTTTGAAGACATCAACAAGCAAGGTTTGAAACACTCAGGTAACTACGGTATGTTCGCGTTGGGTCTTTACAACGGTCAAGGGGCGAACCGACCAGAGCAAAACGATAATTACCATGTGGTTTCCCGTTTTACTTACCCATGGAAAACAGAAAGCGGTCAGATTTACGAGGCCGGTATCCAGGCCTACCGTGGCGAATATGTTTCATCAGTAAATACTTATAGTCGCCGTAACGCTGCTGGAGCTCTCGTGGCAGCTACTCCAACATTAGGTACTGGTACACCGTCGTCAGGTAGAAACGGTATTGAAGATGAACGTGTAGGTATCAGCTTTATTATGTATCCTCAACCTTTTGGTATTCAGGCCGAATGGAACTGGGGTAACACACCAGGTCTAGATATCGCCAAAAACGTGATTGAGAAGAAAAGCCTGAACGGTGGTTATGTACAGGCGATGTACAAGATCGATAACTTTCAATTCTTGAGTACAAATGGTACTTTGATACCATTCATCAAATGGCAATATTTCGATGGTTACAACAAGGCAGAAACTAACTCTCCAGAAAATCATGTGAATGACTGGGAGGTTGGTGTTGAATGGCAATTGGCACCAGAGGTTGAAATTGCGATGGTGTATCACCGTATGAACCGCACTAATCTAGTAACTGGCAGCCGTGTAGCTTCTGCTGCAAACACAGCAAGCAATTTGCAGCCAAGAGAAGATTACGAAAACTTCAAGGCAGAAGCGTTGCGCGTACAACTGCAATACAACTTCTAATAATCAAATAATAAGTTCTTAATTGAATCCCGCCACTTGGCGGGATTTTTTTATTTCATATATAACAAATTAGAATATAAAAATAATAAATAATTATTTTTTAAAATATGCGTATTCTGAAATAATCCCGCTCATTCATTAACACTACAAGCGAGAAACGCAATGTCGTCAACACTGACCAAGCCGGAGATAGATTATGACGAAGCTGTGCTGGCTGCTGTGAATGCAGCCATTGTTGCTGTGCAGCGTGATACCGGTTATGGCTCTATTGAGGTTACAGTACATGACGGACGTGTGACTCAAATTGAACGGCGCGAAAAAGTACGTTTCGAATCAAGTAAACCGAAAAGGTAATGATTGTTTTTATGGCTCTGACCAGACGGCTGGAAGCTTTATTCACTAGGGAGATTTAAATGCAGTTCAAAAAAATAACGCTCGCAATGGCAGCGACCGGGCTATGGTGGGCAAGTGGTGTCGTCGGGGTTTCGCAAGCATACGCAGCGGAAGAGACCACTGAAGCTCAGGTTGAAGATGCTGAGCAGAAGAAAAAAATAGAGGCGCGTCTGGCCGAGATCAAGGCTGAAGAAAAGGCCGCTGCCAAAGCTGCCAACGGCTTTTACGTTGAGCGCCGAAGCTACGGTACACAAAAAGAAACTGAGCCGCCACGCTATGTAAGACAGCTAAATAAAACTTGGTTAAAAGAGTATGACACGTTTGCAGATGTCGATTGGCTCGATATAGGTCTGGAATATCGTGCTCGTTATGAACACCGTGATAACGATTTCCGTAGATCTCAACAAAATATTGATGACCCTTTGTTATTACGCACACGAGCTTATTTAGGGCTGAAGAATATTCTGGACCCATTCCGTTTTGCTGTAGAGGTTCAAGATTCTCGTCGCAATCATGGAGATTATCCTAGAGCCTATGATACTCGGGATGTTAATCAAGCCGATTTTTTACAGGCTTATTTAGAGCTTTACTATAAAGATACTATCTTTGGTAAAGACGACTTAGGCAATAGCCGTCCATTTTGGATTCGTGGTGGACGACTTGCTTGGGAAAGTCTGGACCGCCGCCTAATAGCACGAAATGAATGGCGTAACACTACCAATACTTTTCAAGGTATACGTGCAAACATCGGTGAAAAGAAAAATGATTGGCAATTAGAAGTTTTTGGGGTGCAGCCCGTACAGCGATTCACAAAAAGATTAGATGAGGTAGATCATTCTCAGAACTTTTATGGTGTTATAGGTGATTGGCGTCGTTGGTCTGAATATGTAACGCTACAACCTTATTATTTCTTATTGAAACAGGATGGCAGCAAAGTCGAATATGATTCAAACGGTCTGCCAGCAGCATTGAATACTCAAATTAGTCGTGAAATTCACACCGGTGGATTGCGGGCTTACGGTGTAATTCCTGGCACACAATGGGACTATGATGCCAGCTATGTAAAACAGTGGGGACATCAAGATCAAAAAAATGCTACAGGACGTGTAACTGCAGAGTTGGACCATGATGCCTATGCTTACAATGCAGAAATTGGTTATAGCCCTGCGCACCCTTGGAAACCAAGATTTAGTGCGTCTTACGGTGTTGCGTCTGGTGATAAAAATCCAAATGATGGAAAGAATGAACGATTTGAGCGTTTATTTGGATTTGCCCGTCCATGGTCTAACGACGACTACATTCAAATGGAGAATATTCGCACACCAAAAATACGTGTTGAATTTGATCCCAAAGTGCCTTACCTTGAAAATGTAAAGGTAGATACCGGTTTCAGTTGGTATCGTCTGGATAGTGCTACTGACCGTTGGCAAGCGGGTGCCAATTTGCGCGACACGACAGGTAATTCTGGTAAAGACCTTGGTAAAGAATTTGACTTGCGAGTGCGCTTTCCGCTCAATCAGTATGCTGGTCTTAATATTGGATATGCTTATTTCTGGGCCGGTGATTTTGTAAAAGACAGGTCCAGACTTGTTGCAGGTCAATCAGATCGCGATGGTAATTCAAAATTTTTCTACACAGAATTAACCCTTTATGGCTTCTAACAGAGGATAAATATGAAATTCCACCAAACAATTAGAAAGGCATTATTGATCGCCGCTCTCGCCTCGCCGTTCGCGGCCTGGGCAGCGGATGTTAACCTGCTGAATGTGTCATACGATCCGACTCGCGAGTTGTATCAGGACTATAACGTAGCGTTTGCCAATTACTGGAAAGCCAAAACCGGTGACAATGTGATCATCAAGCAGTCACATGGCGGTTCCGGCAAGCAGGCACGTTCTGTAATTGATGGCTTGCAGGCAGATGTGGTGACGTTGGCTTTGTCTTATGACATCGATGAAGTCGGCAGCAAAGGCAAGCTTTTTGGTCCAGACTGGCAAAAGCGTTTGCCGCACAACAGCTCGCCTTACACGTCTACAATTGTTTTCCTGGTGCGTAAAGGTAACCCGAAAAATATCAAGGATTGGGGTGATTTGGTTAAACCTGGCACTTCAGTGATTACGCCCAACCCTAAAACTTCAGGCGGCGCGCGCTGGAATTACCTGGCTGCTTATGCTTACGCACTCAAGCAAAATAACCAAGATGAAACCAAAGCCAAAGACTACCTGAAAAAACTGTTTAAAAATGTGCCGGTGCTGGATAGTGGCGCACGTGGATCCACAACTACTTTTGTAGAGCGCGGTATTGGTGATGTGTTGCTGGCCTGGGAAAACGAAGCGTTTCTTGCACAGAAAGAATTGGGGCCAGACAAGTTTGATATTGTGGTGCCTTCGTTATCTATTCTGGCCGAACCGCCAGTGACTGTGGTGGATAAGAATGTAAAGCGCCACAATACCCAGGCAGTTGCTGAGGCTTATCTACAGTATTTATACAGTGAAGAAGGTCAGGAAATTGCAGCGAAAAACTATTACCGTCCAACGCTGGAATCCGTTGCCAAGAAGTATGAAAAACAGTTTCCAAAGGTCAATTTGATCAAGATTGATGAAACGTTTGGCGGCTGGCAGAAAGCGCAAAAAACACATTTTGCCGATGGCGGCGTGTTTGATGAGGTTTACCAAAAATAAGCTGTGATTCTAGAAAAAGGCATTTACCCAATGCCTTTTTCTTTTTCTCTTATAAGGAGAGTGTTATGTCAAAAGCATTAGTCATTGGTGGTGACCGTATTGAAGGGATTAAACAGGTATTGCACGCGCAAGGGATCGACAAAATTGATCACTGGACTGGCCGTAAACCCGGCGATGTAAAGCGTGAATTGCCTGCCAATGTAAACGTGATTGTACTGGTGACAGGATGGTTAAATCACTCCATGATGTATCGTATCAAGCATGTTGCAAACAAACGTGGATTGAAAGTTGTGTACACGCGGAATAGTGCAGATGGCATGCAGCGTGTGCTTGAAGCGGCATAACTAGAAGTTGTTTGGTATCAAATATATATTGTTTACATTTTTATATTTAATTTAGTCTAAATTTATCCTCCTTATTAACCGATAAACACTTAGAGTTTTGAGGTTAAATGGCATAGCTCATCAGCATTCTGTGCAAAATGCACAGAATGGCGATAATGAGTTCATAAGGGTAAATAATGAGTCAAACCGGGATTGGCGGCAAAACAGCGCCACTCAACGAAAATGCTACGCAGCGCCAGTTTATGCGCCATCGTCTTGTACGCAAAGTACAGGATAATACGCATTTTTTGGCCATGACCAGCATGGTTTGTGGCCTGTTAGGCTTTCCCCATTATTTGCTGGATGTCGACAACAATGTCTGGCTGGCACAGCTACTCACTTATCTCACTTTCATACTGGTGAGCTACAACCTGCTACTGGAAAATGGCCGCACTAATCTGGCAATGCTGACCATGTCCTTGGTGACAATCAGTTTGTTCGTCGTCCAGCTTTCGCCGTATGCGGCAGATTTTAATGACACTGCACACGTGCTGAGAATGACCAGTGATATGCAGGCGCATCATTTCTCACAAGTGCTTGAATATGCGGCCGGAGCTTTGCTGGCCTGCCTGATTGCCACTTCTTACTTATTCCAGCGTTCCGGGTGGTTAGCCACCAGCCAGGCGATTTTATACGTGGCAGTGATGATTCCATTGATTCCGCTGTTAGGTTTTTTCTGCGGCGTTGCGCAACCATACGGCATCATGTCGCCACTGACTACCTTGAGTGGCTTGTTGTGCGCTTTCAGTTTACTTGCCAAGCATGCCTCTCACCCACCCATGAGCTATCTGCTGCTAATGGACGATAACGGCAAACAGATACGCTTCAGCATTGTGTTTCTGAGTTTTTTTGCCATTTTGCTGGCCAGGGCCGGGGTGGAGTTTGGTGACAATATGCTACGCGCGCTTCCGGTCGTGGTGGTGGTGTCGATTCTGGCAATTATTTACACCATGACGGCTACTTACTACCGCAAAGGGCAAACCAGTGAACAGATTGTGTTGCCCGCCGCCGATATGGACTTTGCCAGCCAGGTTGAGACCGCGCTGGATAACCAGCAGTTTTTTATGGTGTATCAACCGCAAATCGATTTCAATACCGGAAAACTGAAAGGCGTAGAAGCATTGATCCGCTGGCAGCATCCAGTGAAAGGGATTATCTCGCCAGAAAAATTCATACGCATGGCTGAACTGACCGGGCTCATTGTGCCATTAGGCAAATGGGTGATGCGTACCGCTTGTACAGATGCAGCCAAATGGAATGATGACCCGGTGCTCGGTAAAATTGAAGTGGCTGTGAATGTCTCAGCGCTACAACTGAAATCCGGCACGCTGGTTGAAGATATCTTGCAGATACTGGAAGAAACGGGCCTGGCACCTGAGCGTTTGGTCGTTGAGCTGACTGAAAGCGCATTCGTACAAGATGATGGCCAAAATGCCAGCACCATGCACCAATTGAAAGAGGCGGGAATCAAGCTGGCCATTGATGATTTTGGTACTGGTTACTCTTGCCTGTCTTACCTGCGTGATATTCCTGGCGACTATCTTAAAGTAGACCGTTCATTTGTAATGGAGCTGCCTGGGAATGAAAAAGCAGAAGCGGTGATCAAGGCGATTGTCAGCCTGGGCAAAAGCCTGGGCTACCGGATTATTGCCGAAGGCGTTGAAACAGAAGCGCAAGCCAGGTTTCTTAAAGATATCGATAGCGATATTGCCCAAGGCTTTCTTTATTCAAGACCGCTGGAGGCAGAAGCTTTGCAACATTGGGCGATAGAAAATCTACCGGCTCAAACCCCTCAATAGTGATATCTCATAAACCGATTGATTCTCATTTTTTTATATGAACTGAGGTCTATAGGTGAACCATTTTATTGATAAAAATTAAATTTTATAGATATCAATCATATGAAAAGGAATATAAATCTGGTGTTACTCCGTCAGTAACTCTTTTTCCTGAGCGCCTATAGTGTAAAAAACCACCGTTCAAACGGGGATAATAATAGTCAGGGTTAAGGGGGCATCATATGTCAGTTTCCAGTGTCGACTGGTTAGCTGTGAATGTTCAAGAGTGCGCAACGCAACGCCAGTATATGCGGCATCGTTTTTTGCGCAGCGTACAAAAGCAGGCACCATGGCTGGCGATTGCCAGCATCATTGCAGTATTCCTGACATTCCCTTTTATTACCTTTCCTGATGAATATGGCTTATGTATCGCGTTAAGCCTCGGTTATATTATTTTTATCATAGTGAGTCTGCGTACCATGCTGGAAACATGGCGTGAAACCCGATTCAGCAAGATAGTCACCACTTCAGTAATACTTTTATTCCTTTCTGAAATATTCCTGGTCATCGGCGATCATCGTCATATCGATGTGGAGATTGCCAATACTACTTTCGCCACTGTCTTGAATAATGACCAGTTGCTGACCGATTTATTAATGGCTTTCTTGGTCTTGCTCGCCTCTATTCTCTGCCATATACAATGGAGCAAATGCAGCCAGGCGCTGCTGTGTGTGGTCATTATGCTGCCGGTGAATGGCTGGCTGGCTTACTTGTATGGTATCCCGGATGCTTATGGTCAACTTTCAATGCTGGCCAGTCTGGGTGGCTTGTTGTGTGCAGCGGCAATGCTCGCCAAGCAGATCTCGAATACTTCGATGAGCTATTTGTTACTGCTGGATGATTCAGGCAGGCATCTTCGCTGGATAGTATGCATTTTATTTCTATGTGCCATCACGATTGGTGGCATGGGCGTATTTTTCAAGCATGATCCGCGTGTCACGCCAATCCTTGTGACGTTGGCGCTGATTTCAATTGTCAGCATCATGACCATCACTTACTACCGCAAAGGTGTGGTCCATGAGCAGGTTTTGCCGCCAGAAGACCTGGCTTTTGCTAGCGAGCTCGAGGCAGCGATTGCCCACGAGGAGTTTTATCTGGTTTATCAACCACAAATTGATTTCAATAGTGGCAAGCTGGTCGGCGTGGAAGCGTTGATCCGCTGGCAACATCCGCAACACGGGGTAGTCCCGCCTAATAAATTTATTGGTGTGGCGGAGTTGACCGGTTTGATCGTCCCCATGGGCGCCTGGGTGCTCAAAGCCGCCTGCCAGCAGGTTGCCGGATGGAAAGACCAAGAACTAGCAAATGCCAAGGTTTCCGTAAATGTGTCGCCCATGCAGCTGAATGCAGAAGGCTTTACCGATTATGTGGTGCAGGTATTGCGTGAAACCGGGCTGGTAGCGGAACGCCTGGTGATCGAGCTCACCGAAAGTGCATTCGTGCATTCAGAGTGCAAGAGCATGGAAAACCTGCAGGCACTCAAGCGTGTTGGCGTCAAACTGGCAATTGATGATTTCGGGACCGGATATTCCTGCCTGGCCTATCTGCGGGATATTCCGGGTGATTACCTGAAAGTAGATCGCTCCTTTGTCAACGATGTTCCCGGCAAAGAGCGCTCGGAGGCAGTCACTAGTGCAATCGTCGTGCTAGGAAAAAACCTGCATTACCAGATAGTAGCCGAAGGTGTGGAAACAGAAGCGCAGGCCGAATATCTAAAAGGCCTGGGCTGTGATTTCGTGCAGGGATTTTTATATGCCAAGCCGATGACAGCACGTGCGCTTCAAGAGTGGGTGCAAGTACGGGCTAGCGCAAAGTAGCTTTTAAGATTGGTACGATTTGGGATCAGCCGCTGTCACGGGATCAGGCGAGTCGTATTTGCGATGCTGCAGCTTTGACCTGACCAATTCAATATGGGCGCGTAACTCATACGCGTACTGAGAAAATGGCACAGGTAACTGAACATTTATTACCTTCAGCTCAATCTCGTTCAACTTCTCTAGAAATAATCGCTGGTCTTCAGAGGTTTTGATTTCCTTGAGTTGCGTATCCAAATAGCGCAACTCGCCGTAATAGCGAAATAATTTTCGCTTTACAAGCCAGACATAAATCATCGGAATGATTTTAGTCAATGGGATTAATAGTGCCAGCAAGGGCAAAATTACGATCAAAGTACGATTCACAAATGTAGCAGCCCAGAATGGCAAATATTTATCGATGAATGGCAAGCCGGATTTATAGAAATTCAAGGCCTGGGTACTCAATGGGAAATCAGTATCCTTGGCCGATGGAAACTCATCCTTGGTATTAAACAAACCGGCGCCGCTATGCACTTGCCGGATAACCTTCATCATCAGATACACCAGCGCCGGATGCATGTTTTCCTTCACTACTAAAGTTGCTGTTGGCGCCACCATATGCACATCATGCGGTGGCGTATTGTTAACCAGGTCCATCGCACCTTCGGGCAGCACCAGGTGATGCAGGAACGAGAATTTTCGTGAAAACGCTTCCGCAGTGTCCATGCTAAGTAGACTCAGTCGTTTATCTTCGATCATGCTGCGAATCACATAGGAGGTTGGCACATCTACGAAGAATGCAGCTTCCAGTTTGCCATTACGCAAGGCTTCTGCGGCTTCTTCGCCACCTGTTTCGATCAACTGGCTGTTTTCTGCGGTGACACCGCTTTCAGCTAACAGAGTGCTTACCAAAGTATTGGTGCCATTGCCGGTGTAACCAATGGCAATTTTTTTACCTTTGAGTGCGGAGAGATGCGTGGTTTCCAATTTGCAACGACAGAAAATCCACACCGGTTGGTAATACAAACTACCCAGTGAGAGCAAAGTACCAGCACCCTCGGCATGTGCTTCCCCATCCTGGATAAATGCGATGTCCACATCAGATTCCGGGTCTTTCAGCAGACGCAGATTTTCTTTATCACCAGACGTTGATCTGGTTTCTAAGGTAATGCCTTCCTGTTTAAGGAATACGCCATAAATGGCCGCAAAAGCATTGTAATTGAGGTCGTTATTACCGGTGGCAATCACGATTTTGCGCGGTGGGGCAGGATCTATAAATTTGTAGGCAACAAACAGGGCCAGGCAGATCAGTATGATCGAGGGCAGCATGGCTCCAAGTATTTCACCGGTGAAGATAGCCGTAAATTTGTTATTACGTGGGTCAAATTTCATCTGGAATGGTAGTTCATCTTAAAAACGGATGAATTATTTTGTTGTCAGGATGAACTTGATTTTACAGAGGCTGGGACAGAATGTCACAACAGAAGAGGGAAGTGACATGGAAAGAAAAAATGCAACCAGGAAACCTGGCTGCATTCTTAATCAGGGCTGACGCGCTGAAAGGCGTTGTAATACGATAATCATGCGATCAATTTCTTCATAGGTGTTGTAAAACGCCACTGAAGGACGCACGGTCGTTTCTACGCCAAAGCGACGCAGAATCGGTTGCGCGCAATGATGACCGGAACGCACGGCAATGCCTTCCTCGTTCAGTGCAGCTCCTACTTCTTCGCTCTGGTAGCCTCTAAGTGCAAAAGACAATACGCTGGCTTTGTTTTTAGCCGTACCAATCAAACGCAAATGCCGGATATCGCACATGGCACCAGTCGCATACTCCAGTAAAGCATGCTCATAATTGGCAATATTTTCTATACCAATCCGCTCCACATATTTCAGCGCTGCGCCCAGTCCAACAGCATCTGCAATATTGCCGGTACCTGCTTCAAACTTGGCTGGCGCCGCATGATAGACGGTTTTTTCAAACGTCACGTCTTGAATCATGTTGCCACCGCCTTGCCAGGCTGGCATGTCTTGTAGTGCATCGGCTTTGCCATAAACCACACCGATACCGGTAGGCCCAAATATCTTGTGACCGGAGAACACGAAAAAATCTGCATCCAGGGCTTGTATATCGATACGCATATGCGAGATCGACTGCGCGCCATCCAGCAAAACCTTGGCACCAGCACGATGCGCCATCGCAATCATTTCCTGTGCTGGCGTCACTGTGCCCAGCGCGTTAGATACTTGCGTAAACGATACCAGTTTGGTCTTCGGTGTCAGTAGTCTTTGGTACTCTTCAAGCAGAATCTGACCGCTGTCGTCGACAGGAATCACTTTCAAAACCGCACCGGTTTCCTGACACAACTGCTGCCAAGGCACGATATTGGCGTGGTGCTCAAGGTTGGAAACGACGATTTCATCGCCTGCGGCTATGTGTTTTTTGCCCCAGGTTTTGGCGACCAGGTTAATACCTTCAGTCGTGCCACGCACAAAAATCACCTGATTCACCGATGGTGCATTGATAAAGCGACGCACGGTTTCGCGGGCATCTTCATATGCATCAGTCGCACGTGCGGCCAATTCATGTGCAGCACGGTGAATGTTGGAGTTTTCATGCTGATAGAAGTAGCTGACTCTATCAATGACTACCTGTGGTTTTTGCGTAGTTGCCGCATTATCAAACCAGACTAACGGCCTGCCATTGACTTTCTCATTCAGGATGGGAAAGTCACGGCGAACGCTCAGCACATCAAATGCCGGATGCGCAGAAGCAGGTAAACTTTCATTAATCGAGGGCTGCTCAGCTTGCAGGAAGTAGAATGACTGGCTGTTGGATGATGCTTTAGCGGGTGGTACATTGCCCGGCGTTCCTAGACCTTGGGTTCCTTGAGTGTGAGTACCATGGTTACGACTTCCATGATTCAAAGCTCCGTGACTTGGATTTCCGAACCCTGAATGTCCAAAACCTGGCACTTGGGTTTGTGGTGTCGGATTCGATGGGTTTGACTGCCCCAGCCAACGATTCAATTCCTGTTGATAAGGAATTTCAATGCCCAAGCTCGCAAACTGTCCTGGTACGAGATAGTCCGGATCAGTATGGAGTACGTCAACATGGTTAGGGTCACTAGCCAATGTTTCAACACCCGGCGCATGCGTTAACTGCTGTGCTTGTGCTTCCATAATGGCAGGTTGAAAAGTGGATTGCACATAACTGGGTGAAGAAACACCGCCGGTGGCATGCCCTAAGTGAGTAGTCAATGAGTCAGTCGCCGGTATGGCTGCCTGTGGCGGCTTGGGTGTGCTCAGCGATTGGGCAAAGTCTGCCGCATGAAAAGGCGCTGTCGCCGGAAAACCTTCGGCATATAACTCATTGGCCAGGCGGTTGAGTGTGTCTACATCCAATCCGCCAGTTTGCTCAAGTTGTCTGCCCACACCTAGCGCAGCTGCCATTTTTGGATGTTCGCCCGGAAGTGAACCCAAAATGGCTTCCGGCTCGAAGCTAGCCAAATCCAGTACCTGATGAGTGTTTGGATTACTTGTAGTCATAATAGTGGTCAACTCCGACATCTTCCAGCACGGCAATCGCATCTTCAGTTAACACTGCCAGTGAGCAGTAGAGTGAAACCAGATAAGAGGCAATCGCTTTGTGGTTAATGCCCATGAAGCGCACAGACAAGCCCATGTTTTGTTGACCAGGTAAATTCGGTTGATACAAGCCAATCACACCTTGTTTGCTTTCGCCTACGCGTAACAACAGGATTTTTGATTTGCCATTCGCGATAGGCAATTTGTCACTTGGGATTAGTGGAATACCGCGCCAAGTGATGAATTGTGAACCGAACAGGGATACTGTTGGTGGAGGCACACCACGGCGGGTACATTCGCGGCCAAATGCGGCAATCGCTTTCGGGTGAGCCAGGAAGAATGCTGGTTCTTTCCAGACTTTGCTCAGCAACTCGTCTAGGTCGTCAGGTGTAGGGTAGCCATTACGTGTTTTCACGATTTGTGATTTGGCTACGTTATTCAGTAAACCGTATTCTTTGTTATTGATCAGTTCGCTTTCCTGACGCTCTTTCACAACTTCAATCGTCAGGCGCAACTGCTCTTTAATCTGGTTATGCGGACTGCTGTACAGGTCAGAAACGCGTGTATGTACATCCACCACGGTGTTCACCGCATTCAGCACATATTCACGACCCCACTCTTCGTAATCAACGAAGGTAGCAGGCAGCTCTTTTTCGTCCTTATTAGAGCAGTCAACGGTAATAGCCGCTGGATCTTTCGCCTTGTTAACGCGGTAAATACCTGCTTCTACCGGTACCCAGTTCAGTAAATGCACCAGCCAGCGTGGGCTGATAGTACTGAGCATAGGTACCGATTTGGTTGCATTGGCAAGCGTCCGTGCGGCGACATCGCCTAATGCGGTCTGAGATGGCTGTTGTGACATATGTTCTCCTTATTCGTATGAATTCAAATGGCTATAAAACAAAAAAATCAAGCAGCGGCCGAAATGGGCTTAGCATCCGAATGTGCTTGTGTAACATGGCTGTTGGCTGGCACGTTGCGGGTCACCCACACGTTACCGCCAATGACGGAATGTTTTCCTATGGTAATGCGGCCTAGAATCGTGGCACCGGCATATACCACCACATAATCCTCTAAAATAGGGTGGCGTTCGAATTTCTTCACAAGGTGGCCATTGGCATCTTTAGGGAAGTTTTTGGCTCCCAATGTAACGGCCTGGTACAAGCGCACATGGTTACCAATGATGGCAGTCTCTCCGATCACAACACCTGTGCCATGATCTATAAAGAAGTGATCGCCGATATGCGCACCGGGGTGTATATCTATCCCGGTCTGTGAATGCGCAATTTCTGTCATCAAGCGCGCAATGATGGTTAACCCCAAGCCATGTAATACATGGGCAATGCGATAGTGAATCAGCGCCAGAATGCCAGGGTAGCTGACCAGGATTTCATCGACACTATCTGCGGCGGGGTCCCCTTGATAAGCGGCCTCGAGGTCGGTATCAAGTTGTATGCGGATACGCGGCAGATGCTCGGAAAACTGCCCGGTCAGGGTATGCGCTTGTGAATGGAACTGATTGGCCACTTCACTGGGCGCTTTAAATGCCAGTTCAAGGCGGATCTGGTGCTGTAGTTCGCGCAGGGCTTTATCCAGGGTGGTGCCAACGTAAAAGTTAATCGCATTCGCCTGGATATCAGGTTCACCAAGACGGTTGGGGAATAAAGCCGCTGCTAGCCACTCCACGCATTGCCCCAAGGCTTTACGCGAGGGCAACTTGGGCGGTTGCGATAAGCGCTGCCGCTGTTGCAAAGCACTTTCCCTTATGTTGGCCAGTTCTTGCACGATATGCTCAATCGCAATCTCTTGCATGGTAAATTGTCCTGTCAGTATTGCATTCGCTGATTAAAAAAAGAAAAGCCAGATGCACTTTGTGTGTGCATCTGGCCTCTAGTCATCTAGTCAGCTTTTTGTATGCGCACACTATAAAATAAAGTTTTGTAACTGACCAGAGTTAAAGTTAAATAATTTTTAATTATTTACTTATTCTATTTGGTTATTAGTTAAGAAGTTTTAAAAAATCAGTCTTCGCCTATTGGAGTAAATCTATTCAAGCTATTAAACTACTCCTTCAAATCAAGGTTTGCAATGAAATCTATATGAAATAAATAAGGCAATTTAATATACTTAATAAGTATAAACATATTATTTTTTATTCTTTTTAAAAATATGTATACCTCTGTATAGTGCAGCCCATTCATCTTAAGGAGTTATGTATGTCGTCTATTTTGCGCAGTGTCTTGCTGGTTGCATTATTCAGCAGTGTGTCATTGCAAGCTGCCGAATTGTTAAACGCTTCTTATGATGTGACCAGGGAGTTTTATAAAGACTTTAACCCGGCGTTTATTCAATATTGGAAAGAAAAAACAGGCGAGACTATCACCATCAACCAATCACACGGAGGCTCTACAAAACAGGCGCGCTCGGTAGTGGATGGTTTGCCAGCTGATGTGATTACGATGAACCGTAGCGCGGATATTGATATCCTGGCGCAAAAAGGCAAATTGATTCCTGCCAACTGGCAAACACGTTTACCAAACAACAGCGTGCCTAGCGCTTCGCCAACTGTGTTTCTGGTACGTAAGGGCAATCCTAAACGTATTAAAGACTGGGATGATTTGATTCGTCCCGGTGTGGCATCTGTGATCCCCAACCCGAAAACTTCCGGTAATGGTAAATATAGTTACCTGGCTGCCTGGGGATATATCACGCAAAAAGGCGGTGATGCGGCCAAAGCCCGCCAGTTCGTCACCGAATTGTTCAAACACGTGCCGGTGCTGGATACCGGTGGTCGTGGCGCCACCACAACCTTCGCACAACGCGAAATCGGTGATGTACTGGTGACATTTGAGAATGAAGTGTATCTGCTGCAAAAAGAACTTGGCGAAGACAAATATGAAGTTGTTTATCCTTCAGTCACCGTGCTGGCGGAAAACCCGGTAGCCGTGGTAGACAAAGTGGTCGATAAAAAAGGCACACGCAAGCAGGCACAAGCCTATCTTGAATTCCATTTCTCGCAGCAAGGCCAGGCCATCGCCGCGAAACATTATTTGCGTCCGCAAATCAGTGAAGCATCCCAGCCAGCGTTTAAAAAGATTCATACCTTTACTGTGAAAGAGGTATTTGGTAGTTGGACTGATGCCGAAAATACACACTTCAGTGATGGTGGCATCTTTGACCAGATTTACCAGAAATAAACGTTTCAACGTTTAATGTAGCAACGAACAGAGGAGGGGATGATGACCCAGCGACAACCACATCAGGAACCAGAACATGTAGTGCAATTACGTGCCGAATTAAAACAGGTGCTATCGCTAGATCTGGAAGAGTTAGGGCTGATTGAAGCCAACACCGGAGAGTATGAAAGTACTTTTATCGGCGTACATTTGAAAACGGCTTTCCAGCCTATTTATGATGCCAAACAAGGGGATATTTACGGCTATGAAGCTTTGATTCGTCCTTCGCTATTTGGCACGCTGGGCAGTACACCGGAATTTGCATTTACCTATGCAGAGCAATCCGGAAAACTGGTGCAATTCGACCGAGTATGCCGCTCACAGCATGTGCTTAACTTCCGTGCGATTCACCAGGAAAACGGTCTGCTGTTTTTGAATGTCCATCCCAAACTGTTACTGGAAGTCAGCGCACACGGTAAGGTATTCGAGCAAATACTGCACCAGTACTCGGTGCCAACGGATCGCGTGGTACTTGAAATTAATGAGTCGTTGATAGACCAGGACAAACACCTAATTGCGGCGATTGAAAACTACCGTTCACTGGGCTACAGAATCGCGTTTGACCATGTGGGCAATCACCATAGCAAGTTATACCGCTTGTGGGGTGTGCAGCATGACTTTATCAAGTTTGATATTTCTGTGATCCACCAGGCAGCAAAACAGCCGTCACTGGCCAGAGCCTTGAGTGGATTGGTGCATGCAGTACAGGATCTGGGCAGTACACCGGTGATTGTTGGTGTTGAAACCCAGCAGCAGTTGGATATCGCAATTGCTTCAGGTGCGACTATACTGCAAGGCAATTTCCTGGCTGAACCTGTCGTCGCCAAGGTGTTGAATGACCAGTTGCATCATCGGTCCCCGAAAGTGGCCTGATCTTCTTTTTCTGTAAATTAAAACGCATGGTATTGGCAGCTTAAGTGCCTAAGGGTCAAGAAATCCTTATCACTTAAGCAGCCTTATTCATTAAAATAAAAACTCCAACAAAGGAATTTAATCATCAAATGTACTGATATAACAGTCAGTTATAAATTAATGATTAATCATTCTTTTGTGAATAATAAGAATCCGGCTACATTAGCCCCTGTTTAAAACGGCACGAGCCATATGACAACTAAAAAAAAACATTTATTGCCCGGCTTTGGTCTGTCGCTTGGCTATACATTGGTGTATTTAAGCCTGATCGTATTAATTCCCCTGGCAGCTGTTTTTCTTCGCACTACCGAATTAAGTTTTAGCGAATTCTGGGCCATTGTGACCACGCCGCGTGTATTGGCCACTTACCGCTTAACATTTGGCGCTTCATTACTTGCTGCAGTGATCAATCTGGTATTTGGCTTGCTGACCGCCTGGGTGTTGGTGCGCTACCAGTTTTTTGGAAAAAAAATCCTGGATGCACTGGTTGATTTGCCATTTGCCTTACCTACTGCGGTAGCCGGTATTTCCCTGACCGCCATTTATGCCCCCAATGGATGGCTTGGTCAATGGCTGGAGCCTCACGGTATTAAAGTCGCCTTTACGCCATTGGGCGTGGTTGTCGCCCTCACCTTTATCGGTTTGCCTTTTGTGGTGCGTACGGTGCAACCTGTGCTGGAGGATTTCAGTACTGAGTTGGAAGAAGCCGCCGCCAGCCTGGGCGCCAACCGCTGGCAGACATTTTTCAAGGTTATTCTCCCGGCTATCTGGCCGGCGTTACTGACTGGTTTCTCGTTATCGTTTGCCCGCGCAGTCGGCGAGTATGGTTCGGTGATTTTTATCGCCGGTAACATGCCGATGATTTCAGAAATTACGCCATTGATGATTATCACCAAGCTTGAGCAATATGATTACGCAGGCGCCACAGCGATTGCAGTAGTGATGCTGGTCATTTCCTTTGCCTTGCTGCTGTTGATTAACCTGTTGCAGTGGTGGAGCAGCCACCGTCATGGCGGCAAGTAGAGGTTTTACATGACTCGCTCACTGAATCTAACTAAACGAAAAATATGCATACAACACAATTAGAACAATACCAGGGCAAAGTGGCTTATAAACGTGCCACTTCCGAACCTCCATGGGTGCGCTGGACACTGATAGGCATTGCATTAGTATTCCTCGCTCTGTTCCTGCTGATTCCGCTGGCGGCGGTGTTCGCAGAAGCACTGCGCAAAGGCTGGGGAGTGTACCTGGCGGCGATTACTGAGGCTGATGCTTTGTCTGCAATGAAGCTGACGTTGATTGCCTCATTGGTAGCCGTACCTCTCAACCTGGTGTTTGGCGTGGCTGCTGCCTGGGCGATTACCAAGTTTGATTTCCGCGGCAAAAGTTTCCTGATTACCTTGATCGATTTGCCATTTGCGGTTTCGCCCGTGATCGCCGGTTTGATTTTTGTGCTGATATTTGGTCTGCAAGGCTGGTTTGGCGAGTGGCTGATTGATCATGATTACAAAGTGGTATTTGCGGTTCCCGGCATTATCCTGGCGACCATTTTTATTACTTTCCCGTTTGTTGCCCGCGAGTTGATTCCGCTGATGCAAGCGCAAGGTAAGGAAGAGGAAGAAGCCGCATTAGTGCTCGGCGCTTCCGGTTGGAAAATGTTATGGCATGTGACCTTGCCAAATGTGAAGTGGGGCTTGATCTATGGCGTGATTCTTACCAACGCCAGGGCGATGGGTGAGTTTGGCGCGGTATCTGTGGTGTCGGGACATATCCGTGGTATGACCAATACCATGCCACTGCATGTGGAAATTTTATATAACGAATATAACTATGCAGCAGCGTTTGCAGTGGCCTCACTGCTGACTTTGCTGGCATTGGTAACCCTGGTTTTGAAAACCTATGTCGAATGGCGGGCATCACACGATGCAGCTATTCAGGAAAAGGAAGTGACGGTTTAATATGGGCATCACCATACAACAAATTAGCAAGGGTTTTGGTCAATTCAGCGCGCTGCGCGACATTGATCTGGAAGTGCCAAGTGGCGAGCTGGTTGCTTTGTTGGGACCATCCGGTTGCGGTAAAACCACATTGTTGCGCATTATTGCCGGACTGGAATCGCCTGATAAAGGTCAGGTATTGTTTGATGGCGTCGATACTACCCATGCAGATGTGCGTGAGCGCCAGGTTGGCTTTGTATTTCAGCATTACGCGCTGTTCAGGCACATGACGGTGTTTGAAAATGTAGCGTTTGGTCTGCGTGTGCGTCCAAAAGAGACACGTCCTTCAAACGCCGAAATTAAAAAGCGTGTACACGACTTGCTGAAGCTGGTGCAACTGGACTGGCTGGCAGACCGTTACCCGCCACAGCTTTCCGGTGGGCAGCGCCAGCGTATTGCCCTGGCACGTGCACTGGCGGTTGAGCCAAAAGTATTATTACTGGATGAGCCATTTGGCGCACTGGATGCCAAGGTGCGTAAAGATCTGCGTCGCTGGTTGCGCCGCCTGCATGACGAATTGCATGTGACCAGCGTATTTGTGACCCACGACCAGGAAGAAGCCCTTGAAGTGGCTGACACCATTGTCGTGATGAATCACGGCCAGATCGAGCAGGTGGGTTCGCCGCAAGCCGTGTATGACGACCCGGCCACGCCATTTGTATACGAGTTCCTTGGCAATGTAAACGCGTTTGAAACCCCGCAAGGAAAAGGCTTTGTGCGCCCTTACGAGATTGCAGTTAGCCGCGAACCAGCATTGAATACAATTGCCGGCGCACTGACTTATGTGCACTCGGTCGGTTCATTGGTGCGCCTGGAAATCAAACGTACAGACAATGAGCAATATGTCGATGTGGAATTGGGCCGCGATGTGTTTAATCAGCTCAATTTCAAGCAGGGCGAAACGGTATATATCAAACCCACGCAATTGCGCGTGTTTTAATCTGTATTCTAACTTAGGCTGATAAAATAAAAAGGCGTAACGGGGAATCGTTACGCTTTTTTGTTTAAAGTACAGTATGGCATAGCTGTTCCTATGCCTTATTTTTTGCCAGGTGATGCGCAACCAGGGCATTGGCATGACCATGTCCCAATCCATGTGCCGATTTGAGCAGGTTGACCAGCTCCATATGTTTAAGACCACCAGCCTGGCGCAAGATATCAAACCAGTGTTCAACCGGATGGCCGTACTTTGCTTCTATAGACGGGAAGTAAGAGGCCGGGCCTTTGATTTTCTCGGTGTCTGCCATCATGCTTCTGAAGTAATCGAATAAGTCACTCTATAAAAAAAGGACTTGCTGGTAAAACCAGTAAGGGAGTTATTGGGGACTGGCAATCTTGCTGAGCACCTGCATCAGCCTGTCAATGTTCTGTTCATTTGCTGACCCCACAATCTGTTTGATGGCTTGCGCAGTCTGCGCATCATCGAAAACCTGCTGCCAGCTTAAATGCGTGTCATCGCTGACAGGCGTAAGCTCTACCGTCAGCGTGAAAAACGGCTGGCAGGCATGATAGATGACGATTTTGGCATCCTTGACCAGCTCCTTGAAGGTGCTTTCGTTCGCATAATGCTTGCCGTCAGGGCCATGCATGACAAACTTCCAGCGTCCACCTGTCTTGAACTCAAAAATCTCGAAGGTATTGGTAAAACCATCCGGCCCCCACCATGCTGCCAGCAGCTCAGCGGATGCAAAGGCGTCATAGATTTCCCTGGGTGTGTAGGGCAGCGTTCGTGACGTGCCTAGTGTTCTTTCTTCGCTCATCAAGTGATTTCCTGGGTTATCAGTTGATTAGTATGAGGCAATAGTGACTATTTAATCACACCACAGGCAAACCGCGCACCACCACCGCCCAGCGCTGCAGGATGATCAGAATGATTGTCTCCCCCGACATGTACCATCAGGGCGCGGCCACTGATATCACTCAGCTTCAGTCTGGGAGCCAGTACCGGCTGGTTAGATGTGCCATTGGCGTTCACATACAGGGCTGGCAAGTCACCCAGGTGGCCATCACCCCATGGTGCATCGTGCTTGTTGCTATTGTCAGGGTCATAATGACCACCCGCTGCACCAGCAGCCGTCATTTTTCCATCTTTCTCTTTTGGGTCACAGCTAGGGTTCTGGTGAATATGAAACCCATGTGTCCCTGCAGGCAGGCCTTGCAATTCCGGCGTAAACACCAGGCCATATTTGGTTTCAGAAATCGTGACTTTCCCGGCGTTTGCACCCGTGCCTTTTTCATCCACCACTTGTAGCGGTACGACAATATTTGCGAGGGCGGCGTTTGAAACAAGTGCCAGAGTGAGCGCAATCAAGGTTTTCATGCTTTTTCTCCAAGGATAATGCATCGTAAGGGCATGTTAGCAGACACGGCTTTTTAAAGTGCCTGAACAGTCAACAATCAAAGCCTGTCATCAATCTGATGACAGCAAGACAATAAAAGTTCTAGGCCATCATCTGGCATGTGCAAGTTATTTCTCACTGACGATATTGCCCGTCACGACATAGCGCTCTTCGCCTTCAATAATGGTTGAGTAAACTTTCAAGGTGTTCAGATTAATCACCTGCGATACCTGAGTTCCGGTTTTTTCTACCCAGCTGACAAAGTAAATCTTGTCTGCTACTTTAAAACGCTCAGGGTTTTCTATGCCTTTCGCACCTTTTTCCGGGCCTTTGATGCATTCCCATGACAGCGACATGGCAGCCTTCACAATCACGCGTTAGACGCTGCCGCCTTCGTAATTGAAAAGAAACTGGCCGATATATGACTCTGAAGCACAAGCGACGGTAGCAAAAGTCAGCAACAGTATGCTGGTGATAAACGAACGCACAGGCAGCAATTGTTTTCCCTCTATATTGTATTAGCAGAAACACTATGCCGAAATCAGGTGTTCGTCAAAGCGTCATGCGTTATCTATGTTTATACCTGTGACAGTGCCTGCTCCAGGTCGGCAATCAGGTCATCAATATGTTCCAGGCCAGCCGAAAGCCTGACCAGGTCTTCGCTGACACCTGCTTTTGCCAGTTCTTCAGGATTCAGTTGACGGTGCGTGGTTGTCGCCGGATGGCAAGCCAGACTTTTGGCATCGCCAATATTCACCAGGCGGGTGAACAATTGCAGCGCATCTATAAATTTGGTACCGCCTTCTTTACCGCCCTGCACACCAAAGGAAAGGATGCCGGAAGCCAGGCCATTCAGGTATTTTTTGACCAGCGGGTAATCCCTGTGATCTTCCAGCCCGGCATAGTTGACCCACTTCACTTTTGGATGCTGCTTAAGGTAATGCGCAATCGCCAGGGCATTGCTGCTATGACGTTCCATGCGTAGCGGTAATGTTTCCAGCCCTTGCAGGATAAGGAAGCTATTAAAAGGGCTGATGGCTGCGCCGGTATTGCGTAAGGGTACGACACGGGCGCGCGCGATGAAAGCAGCCGGCCCCAATGCTTCAACATAGTTAACGCCGTGATAGCTAGGGTCAGGTGTATTCAAACTAGGGAAGCGCGCTGCGTGCTCTCCCCACGGAAATTTGCCGCTATCGACAATAATCCCGCCAATCGAGTTGCCGTGGCCGCCTATATATTTTGTGAGTGAGTGCACAACAATATCTACGCCATGTTCAAACGGCTTGGACAGAATCGGAGTCGCAACCGTGTTGTCTACAATCACCGGTACGCCATGTTTGTGTGCGGCTTCACTGATGGCGGCCAGGTCAACCACATTACCCAGTGGATTACCTATGGTTTCTGCGAACACCAGTTTGGTACGGCTATCGATCAGTTTCTCAAGCGAAGCCGGGTCGCGGTAATCAAAGAACCGGACCTCAATGCCTTGCTTGGGCAATGTGTGCGCAAACAGGTTATAAGTGCCGCCATACAGCGTTGATACCGAAACGATGTTGTCGCCAGCTTCGGCAATGGTCTGGATAGCGTAAGTGATGGCAGCCATGCCTGATGCCAGCGCAAGTCCGCCAATGCCGCCTTCAAGCTGGGTGATGCGCTCTTCAAGCACCGCGGTGGTCGGGTTCATGATGCGCGTATAGATATTGCCCTGAACCTTGAGATCGAACAGGTCGGCGCCATGCTGGGTATTGTCAAACGCGTAAGAAGTGGTTTGATAAATGGGGACGGCGACCGCTTTGGTCGTGGCTTCTGGTGAATAGCCGCCATGGATGGAGATCGTCTCAGGTTTCATCTTGCTGCTCCTTGTGATTGCGTGACAAGCGTGCAGTATAAACCTGGCGTTTGGCCATGGTTATAACATTTAATTCAATGCTTATAACCGCAAGAAATCGGTCGCGTTTTGAACTGAAAGCGCTCAAGCGTGCTTGCCGCGACTTACCCCATCAGGTCAGGAATAATATGACCAAGTTTTGCGGATTTGGTTTGCAGGTATCTCAGGTTTTCTAAAGTAGGTTCGGTCAGCAAAGGTACTTGCTGGTGCACAGTGACCCCTAGCATTTCCAGTGCGGAACGTTTGCCAGAGTTGTTGGTAAGCAGGCGCACAGAATTAATTTCAAAGAATGCCAGCATCTCTGAAGCCGCTTCGTAGCTGCGACTATCCACCGGCAGCCCAAGTGCTTCGTTGGCTTCTACTGTGTCCAGTCCCTGGTCCTGCAAGGCATAGGCGCGCATTTTATTGCTGAGGCCTATGCCGCGTCCCTCATGGTTTTTCAGGTAAAGCACCAGGCCGTGGCCATGTTCCTGAATCAGCCGCTGGGCATGATGCAACTGTTCACCGCAATCGCAGCGCGTAGAAGAAAACACATCCCCGGTGAGGCATTCGGAATGCACGCGTACCAGCGGATTCTGTGAACGGGTGATGTCGCCGCAGGTCAGCGCGACATGTTCAACATTGGTCCGGTTATCATGAAATACGTGCAGATCAAAATCACCATACTGGGTAGGTAACCTTGCGCTGGAACTATGGGTAAGAAATTGCATGTGTTTGACTGGAAAATAATTTAAATCTTCAAGCCATTATTGTAACGTTTACATGCAGGTTCGTATGTATTTTTTGCTTTAAACCTTGTGTGTGTTGCAGTCAAAACCCGCGTGAATAAACGAACCGATTCAGCTTGGATTAATCCTAATGCTGTTACACTTTTAGCCAGTGACAGTTGGTAGCCGCTGTTAGCGGCAATGTTATTGAGGAGTGATATGCGCAGGTCGACGACCTTTTCTCGAGTAATGACGGTGTGCCTGGTGTGTTGCAGCCTGGCTGCTACCGGCTGGCTGTTACCAATTGCCGGTTCTGGCGAAAGCCCTGCTATTGCCGGGCAACTTGCTGCCAAAGGTCAGATTTTGAGCCTAGAGAAAATATCCAGGCTGGCAAAGTCACATAAGCCAGGTGAAATTCTCGAAGTTGAACTGGAGAAAAAACATGGCCGCTATCTTTATGAGGTGGAAATCCTCGATGCGCGCAGCCAGGTATGGGAACTCAAGCTGGACGCCAAGACCGGCCAGCTGCTGAAAATGGAGCTGGATGACTGATGCGTTTGCTGCTGGTCGAAGATGATGCCTTGCTCGGTGCCAGCGTGCAGCAGGGGCTGAAAGCTGCCGGTTATGCCAGCGACTGGATACAGGAAGGTAACGAGGCCAGAATACAGGGTAGCCTGGAGCCTTATGACGTGGCTATCCTGGATATTGGTTTGCCGGGGCTAAATGGGCTGCAAGTATTGGCCGCCTGGCGTGAGGAAGGGCGGAGTATGCCGGTGATCGTATTGACGGCCCGCAGTAGCTGGCAGGAAAAAGTGGAAGCCTTTAACCTGGGCGCAGATGATTATGTGACCAAGCCATTCCATATTGAAGAACTGCTGGCGCGCATTAGTGCGGTACACAAACGCAGCGTTGGCTTGGTCAGTGGCGAATTGAGTATGCAAGGATTACGTCTGGACGAGCATACGCAAACGGTCTGGCAGGGCGCTGATTCTTACAGTTTGACGGGTACTGAATTCCGCCTGTTGCGTTATTTCATGCTTCATCCCGGGCGCATACTCTCTAAAAGCGAGCTTACCGAACATGTGTATGCTTATGATGAAGATAAAGATAGCAATGTGATCGAGGTGTATGTCAATCGCTTGCGCCAAAAAGTCGGGATGGACAAAATCCAGACCCGACGCGGACAAGGCTATGTATTCGGCCAGCTTCATCCAGAAAGTCACTCTGCATGAAGTCATTGCGCAAGCAGCTCACCCTTGGCCTGACGTTAAGCCTGGTAGGGCTGTTAACGTTGCAATGGGCGGTGGTCACATTCACGATTGACCACCTGATCCAGTCTCAGATGACAGAGCGCATGCAGCAGGAAGCAGAAGCGCTGCTGGCGGGTGTAACCGTTAATAGCCGAGGCCAGCCCGTAGTAGAAGAGCGGTTGATCACTGCAAGTTACCAGCGTCCTTTCTCCGGACGTTATTTTATCGTCATGATTGATGAAGCGCATAAACTCCAGTCGCGTTCAGCTTGGGATGTGAATTTGCCAGTGATGCCGCTAGCGGTGGGGCAGCAGCAGGCGACCCATATCACCGGACCTGAGGATCAACCTTTATTATTGTGGGGGCATGGTTACCGCAAGCAGCAACGGGATATCACTATCTATATCGCCGAAAGCCTGGTCGATTTGCAGCACAGTTTACGCGTGTTTCATGGTATCTACGGTGCGCTATCTTTATTAGGCCTGATTGCTTTATTAGCCCTGCAACGCTGGATTGTACTGAATAGCCTGAACCCATTGCAGCAAATCAAGGAAAATCTGGCACGGGTTGCCAGCGGTGAATTACAGCAGATTAATGCCAATGGCCCGGCGGAAGTCATGCCGCTGGTGAATGAATTCAACCGCATACTCAAAAGCGCCAGCCAGAAAACCAAACGGTCGCGCCTGTCTATCGGCAACCTGGCGCATGCGCTTAAAACGCGGCTGGCGCATTTGCAACTGCTGTTCGATAACGACTCACGGATAGGCATTTCGCAGTTGCGCCTAACTATGAAAGCCTGTGCAGAAGAAATACATCAGGATGTCGAGCGTGAGCTCAAACGCGCCCGTCTGATGGGTGATGTGTACACCAGTCAGCAGACCGATTTAGAGATTGAAGTGCCTAAACTCGTGGCAACCTTGCAAAAGATTTACAGTGAAAAACAGGTGGCATTCGCCTGGCAACATGATGCCCAGACCAAGCTGATGGTTGACCGCGAAGATATGCTCGAGCTGTTGGGGAATGTACTGGATAACGCTTTTAAATGGTGCCGTGGCCAGGTACAACTCAATATCTCGGTACAGGATGGAATTACCGTGATGGTAGAGGATGATGGCCCAGGCAGTAGCGCACCTGAACTGGATACATTATTACAGCGTGGAATGCGCATGGATGAATCCAAACCGGGCAGCGGCCTGGGGCTGGCGATTGTGCAGGATATTGTGCAGCATTATCATGGGGATATTTCCCTCGATCACTCTGCCCGGTTAGGTGGGTTACGTGTGCAGTTGTGCTTAAAGCCTGCATGAAGCAGGCTTTATATTTAGAACCAGTCGCGGTTCACGCTATTCACTTTGCCGGTTTTCGCATCAATATACACTTCCCATTCAGCGCCCTCGGCATCCACAATTTCCACTTCGTAATCCCAGCCGGATTTGAATTTGCGGCGTTCCAGTTCGACTTCTTTAACGACACCTGGCTTGGCGGCCAGTGCTTTACTTTGTGCGTCTTCCCATGAAATAAAGCCGAATGCTTTTGCCGTTTCGGTCATTTTCTGAATATCGTCCCCATCATCGTCTGCCATGGCTGGTTGATTGGCCAGCACGCCGCAAAGCAGGCTGATCATCAACACACTGCCTGAAGTTTGCATAAAGTTTTTCATCGTGATTCTCCTAATAATTGTTGTCGAATTATCAAGATAGTCTGCACGCCTTAATTCAAGCTGAATAATTGTTGGTAATACTGTAAGGCTACTGAAATATTCACGAAAGCTTTTTGTAAGGCTGGCGCGCTACAGTGAGTCACATCAAATCCGTCATCTATATATGGCGGTGTTACGCAAGGTTATATCTCTAAAATATTATTTTGAAGGAGCGAACGATGAAAAAAGTGAAAGCGTATCAAGTGATGGGATTAGCTGCATTAGTCTTTTCCGGATCGGTATTGGCAGAGCAAGCCAATGCCACCCAAAATATCGCCAGAAGAGCAGTGACTGCGCAACCTGTCAGTGCGAATGCAGATCAGGCATGGGAAGGGACCAGTTTGCAGTTGAATGCAGCCCAGCAAAAACAGCAGGCAGCTAAACCGTTCAGCTTGCAATATGTGAGCAGACGCTCGACTATCTGATCCAAGAAGGCAAGGCGCTGTAAATTTACGAGTAATTCGGCATTTGTAAATTAGGCTGATGTTGTTTGAGCTGGGTAAATAACCAGCGTGTCTCCAGCAATATCCAGACCCGCAGCATGGCTTCCATTGGGTCAAATGGCTTGGTTAGAAAGTCTTTTGCGCCCAGTGCCAGCGCCTTGCGTCGTGTAGCAATCGTGGCATCAGCTGTCAGCACCAGTACTGGCAGATACTCATTCGGCCCGACATGATGCGATAACTGGTCTAGCACGGCAAAGCCATCCAGCACCGGCATCATTAAATCCAGCAAAATCAGGTCAGGCTGGAAAGCGTTCACCAGGTCCATGGTTTTGGTAGAATCGGTGGTGCTGATGACTTGCTCAAAGCCTTCTTTGGTCAGCAGCTCTTCCAGCAGCCTCAGGTTGGCTTCAGCATCATCAATAATCAGGATTTTAGAGGCTCGCAGCTGTTCAATATTCATGGTGTCGGTTCTGGTAATAGTTTTAACAATAACTGGTTAAACGTGGCGACATTTAACGGTTTGGTGAAGTAGTGGGTGATGCCTAGCGCCTGCAAACGCTGGATGGTTTCTGGCAGTGCGTCGGCACTCAGGATCACTAGCGGGATGTCACGCAGATTATCGCGGTCAGACTGTATATGCTGAATCAGTAATTCTCCCGAGCCATCGGGCAGATTTAGATCGAGTAATAATAAGTCAGGCGTCATGTCGCGCAGCCAAACCATGCTGCCTTGCAGGCTGGCAGTGACGTGCAGTTTGATATGGCGATGCTTGCTGATAATTGCTTCCATTAATGCCTGATTGCTGAGGTTGTCTTCTACATACAGGATATGACGCTTGCGCGGAGTTGCAGAAATGGTGGCTGGCATTTGCACATCAAGCTCTTCTGCGGTTTCTGAGGCGGCCTGCATTTGAATATCTTCTTCACAGGCTGGCAGGCTAAACCAGAACATGCTTTTATCTTCCGCCACGCCGATCTGCCCGCCCATAGCGTCCATGAGTTGTTTACTTAACACCAGACCTAACCCAGTACCTTCGGTCACTGTGCGTTCTGCACCCAGGCGGTCAAATGGCGTAAACAGGCGTGATCGATGTTCTGCGGGAATACCTTTGCCCTGGTCTTGTACTTCTACCCGGATATGGCCTTGCTGGCGGTATGCACTGATGGTGACCAGGGTATTTTCCGGCCCATATTTCAGTGCATTCGCCAGCAGGTTTAAAATCACTTGCAATAACCGCTGCCGGTCAGCTCGCACTTTCAACCGCGGTTCAAAGCGGGTTTCTATGCTCATGTCGCGTACTTTTTCCAGCGGCTTGAGGTAATGATAGGCTTCTTCCAATAGAGGATTCAGCGCGATGACTTCCATAGACATGCCAATATCACCACTTTCGATACGTGAGATATCCAGTACTTCATTGATCAGTTTCAGTAAGTGCTGTCCCGCATTATGGATTAACGTCGCACTGTCTTTCTGGCGGCCATCGGGCAAATCGTTTTCCAGGATTTGCGCAAATCCTAAAATCGCATTGAGCGGCGTGCGGAGTTCGTGACTGGTACGTGACAGGAAATTACTTTTTGCAGCGCTGGCTTCTTCCGCTTCAACTCTTGCCTGATGGGCTTCGTGTGCACTTTTTTTCAGTAATTGTGAGGCATGCTCTAGCTCCATCGTCAGTTCGCCCAATTCATCCTGGCTGATACTGGGTAACGCCAGCGGCTCACTTTTTACCAGGTGAATGGCGCTGTCACGGATAGTCCTGACACGGGCGACGATTGTTTGCGTAAATACCCAAACGCCAATCAGAGAACCGAATACGCCTGCGATCACCGCCATCAACGTAATACGCAGGTTGCGTTTACGCTCAAAAATCACTTCTTTTTTATCCTGATCGACAATCCGGGATTCCCGCAGACTCATTTCGTCCAGGTGTGAACGTAACTGATTAAGCGCAGCGCCCTGGGAGCTGAACTTGCGTATCAACTCTTCATCGGCTTCTTTTTCAGTATTGCTGGCCAACACTGCCAAGTCGTTAAGGTTTTTTTGTACCAGCGGATGTATCACCAGCAGCAATTTCTGTTGTGCCTGGTCATCCAGGCGCAGTTCCAGTGAATCCAGTAACTGCGGCATGGCTTGTTTGGCACTTTCATATCCAGACAAAAATTGACTGTTGTCGGTAAGCAGGTAATCGCGTACGCCGGTAGAAGCTTCGAGCAACTGCGTTTGCAGGGTTTGAATATCCTGCTGGATTTGTAGCGCATTTTGCACGCGGCGTTCCAGTAACGCCGCCTGTTGCTCACTTTCAAAAATCAGGGCCAGTGACGCCAGCAAAACGGTCAGTGGCAAGGTGTTCAGGATAATGCCTTTGATCGTTAAAGGCGCGTCTTGCCAAAGTTGGTTTAAATAGCTGAATAGTTGCAGGTTGCGAAAAGGCATATCAGGTATCACAATCCATCGCTTTTGAACCCAGCCTCCACTGCCTTGACCGCGGCCTGGGTACGGTCATTGAGGTCCAGTTTGCTGAGGATACGTTCTATATGAATTTTGACCGTACCGGGTGAAATGCCCAGCTTACTCGCTAGTAAAGCATTGCTTGCACCGGAAGGCAGCAGGGCAAACACTTCGCGCTCCCGTGGCGTAAGCTTTTGCACGTAGCTGTCATCAATCATGGTGCTTGACTGGGCTTGACCGTATAAGGCAAAACCCAGCATGCCGCACAGGCTATATAAAATCTGCAAGCTGTTATGGTTTAAAGGGTTGCCTGTGATCAATGCCAGTAAACCGACAGGGCGTTGCTGGCATGCAATGGGCAAGTGATAACAATGCACATTTGCCTCGGTGGTGGCAGGCAATGTCCATAAGCTAGACACGTATTGCTGATGCACTTCAAAGCGGATGGGTTCTTTTAACCATTGCCCCAATACACCCAGCATGGGAATACGCGCACCGACCGGGTAGCTCCTGCCACGCAATGCCAGAATCTTTAGCGCACCGCCATGTTGCTGGCTGATCAGGCCGTGCTGTGCGCCGAATTGCATGCATATTTCATCCAGCAACCATTGCAATAACTCGGTGGACCAGCCGGAAACAAATAATTGCTGGCCAAATTTTTCAAATAATTTGTCTTGTGCAATTTGCGCCTGGTTTTGTTTCAAGGCGCTGCGCAGGGCAAACGCGCTCTCGGCTTCAGGGGTGGGGCTGTCATTCGGCATATGCCGTTAAGTATATACCGAACTACCTATATTGGTAGATTTTTTGTTGCCAGCTACGGTGCAAAATGCAAACCATGATGAATCAATTAAAACCCCAACGAACAATGAATGTCCAACAAACAATGAATAGGAGAAATAATATGCGTAACGTTTATACAGCAATGTTAATGGTGTTTGGTTTGGTAGCGGCTTTGCCGGTGAATGCCCAAGACCAAAATGAAGAAGTGACCATAGAATCCAAAATCCATCACCACCAGTCCCTGAGCAGAAGACCTTACCAGGCACCAGTAGTGATAGCGAACAAGCCTGCTGCCGAACAAGGCTGGGAAGGTGCGTCCATGACAGCCGGCCAGGAGCAGAAAGAAAGACACCTGCAATTATTGAGAATGCATTCCATTGGTAAGCGTCCACTTTAAGTCAGGGTCAAATTAGCGAGTCAGAATTGCGTAAGGATACTGGCACATAATATTGCCAGGCCTTGGCTAGAATGCTTGAAGGCTGCCTGACGTTTATATGATAAAGGAGTATGAAAATGAGCAAATTATTATTGGTAGTTTTGGTGTCATTCGGAGTGATGGCAAATGTTCATGCGGATGAAACACAAGCGCAGGATAATGATGTACGTACTTTACATCATAAGAACTTTAGCAGCCGTCCTTACAGTAAAGCTCCAGTGGCTAAACAGCAGAGTGCTGAAGATAAATGGGAAGGTGCAGGTATTGTGACCGATAGTCCAGATAAAGGATTTGATAAACACGATCAACTGCGTTTAAACTTTATTGGTAGACGTCCTTACGTAGCTGATACTCCAAGAGACTAATGAATACTGCATATAGTCTTTAGCGTTCAAACCACCCCGCATGCGTGCGGGGTTTTGTGTATTGTGTATATGGCATAATCATATAATCTAATTATAATTAACGATAATAATATAACGAAAAATTGTTTCACTTGTGAAGGAAAAACACTATGTCCGCTACACCATCACGGTCGGATTTTTTCGACCTGTTTAAGCATTTGAATCGGGATTTACCGGCTTCAATCGTTGTTTTCTTTGTAGCTTTGCCGCTTTGCCTGGGCATCGCACTAGCCTCAGGGGCACCACTCTTCTCAGGCGTCATCGCCGGGATTGTCGGCGGTATCGTCGTTGGCCTGGCCAGTGGATCGCAGCAGGGGGTTAGTGGCCCGGCAGCCGGCTTGGCTGTGATTGTGATGGCCGCCATCAGCAACCTGGGATCTTATGAAGTATTTTTAGCCGCTGTAGTATTGGCCGGTGTTTTTCAATTTCTACTTGGCCAGTTTAAAGCAGGTTTCATTGCTTACTTTGTGCCTTCTTCAGTGATTACCGGCATGCTGACCGGTATCGGTTTGCTGATTATACTGAAACAGATTCCGCATGCATTTGGTTACGATGCCGACTATGAAGGTGATGAATCGTTTGGTTTTGACGGCCACAATACCTTCAGCGATATTTTGCAGGCATGGGACTTATTGACGCCAGGAGCTGTGTTGATTGCCGCAGTTTCTTTTGCGATCCTGCTTCTGTGGGATACTGTGCTGACTAAAAAACATAGAGTGTTCCAGTTATTGCAAGGGCCGATTGTGGTGGTATTGGTGGGGATTTTGTTCAATATTGCCTTTATGCGCGGCTGGTTAAATTTTTCGCTGGCTGAAGACCAGATTGTACGATTGCCGGTAGCGGGTAGCCTGGGTGAATTTACCAGCTTTTTTACCCACCCGGATTTTAGCCAGGTTGCACAGCCTGCAGTGATTAAAACCGCGTTGGTGATGGCGATTGTCGCCAGCCTGGAAACATTGTTATGCGTAGAGGCAACCGACAAACTGGACACCCTGAAACGGGTGACGCCGACCAACAGGGAGCTCAAAGCGCAGGGGTTAGGCAATATCGTGTCCGGTTTAATCGGTGGTTTACCTGTGACCCAGGTGATTGTACGCAGTAGTGCGAATATCACGTTTGGCGCACAAACTAAAATATCTGCAATTTTGCATGGTTTCTGGTTACTGCTCAGCGCCATTACCATTGCCAGCTTCTTGAATCTTATTCCCCTGGCCAGCCTGGCCACTATCCTGATCATGGTGGGCTATAAACTGGCTAAACCGAGTTTATTTAAACAACAGTTCGCCCTGGGCTGGGAACAGTTTATCCCGTTTATTGTGACTATTATCGCCATTGTATTTACCGATTTGCTGACGGGTATCGGCCTCGGATTAGTGGTAGCGATCTTTTTCACTTTGCATCATAGCTACCGTAACTCTCATTACATCAAGCAAACACGCAGCACCAAGGATGGACAGGAAGTGTTTGAACTGGTGTTGGCGGAAGAAGTGTCTTTCTTCAACAAGGCCAGCATCCTGGAGGTATTGGAGTCGATCCCGCGCAACAGCAAAGTGGTGATCGATTGCACCCACAGCAAAGCGATTGCCTATGATGTGGTGGAGTTTATTCATGGCTACCAGCAGCATGCCAAACTGAAAAACATTACTGTAGAAACCATTGCGTTTAACCCGCCCAAGCATTTGCTGGGGCATTAATCAAAAGCGGGGCTGAATAGCCTTGCTAAAACAATAATTTACTAGAGGATTATTTGTATGTATAAACACCCATTACTTGATCGTGACAAAATGACGCCGCGTGAGGCACTGGATATTTTGATCGAGGGTAACCAACGTTTCACTTCAGAGGTGGAAGAGGAAAAAGACTTCAAGGCACTGATTCAAATCACCAAGGACAAACAGCATCCGTTTGCGTCTTTCCTGAGTTGCAGTGATTCTCGCGCACCGGTTGAGTTACTGTTTGACCAGGCTCTGGGCGATATTTTCAGTGTGCGCCTGGCCGGTAATATCGCTTCCGACAAAGCGATGGGCAGCCTGGAATTCGCCAGCAAATACCTGGGCAGCAAACTGATTGTGGTGATGGGGCATACTTCCTGTGGTGCGGTGAAAGCGGCTTGTGATGACTTTAAAGATGGCCATATCGGAGAAATCATTAACCTGATCAAACCTGCTATCCGTCATGAAAAAACGGTGAGTGATGCGGCACAGCGTAATTCCAAGAATGCTGATTTTGTTGAAAAGATTAATGAATTGAATGTCAGGTATCAGATAGATACGATTATCCGTAGCAGTGATATTGTCGATGACATGATACACAGCAAGCAAATTGCGATTGTTGGTGCGATATACGACATTTCTAACGGTAAGGTGAACTTCCTGAATGATACTTACGTCGGCTAATCAATCCGTGGTGTATTAAATAAAAAAGCCGATGTTACAACATCGGCTTTTTTATTATTGATTTTTATTATTGATGGCCTTCTTTAGCCAGGTTGATACTGTATTTAGGGATTTCCACCGTCACATCGGCCTCTTGTAAAATGGCCTGGCAAGAGAGTCTCGAGAAGGGCTGCAAGCCCCAGGCGCGATCCAGCATATCTTCTTCATCTTCTTCAATCTCGTTCAAGGTTTTAAAGCCTTCTCGCACGACCACATGACAAGTGGTACAGGCACAGACGCCGCCGCAGGCGCTGTCAATGTCGATCTCGTTATTATGCAATGCATCACAGATGGAGGTACCTTTTTCTGCTTCAATCACAGCGCCTTTCGGGCAAAGTTCAGCATGGGGGAGGATGGTGATTTTAGGCATATTACAGTTCCAGAGAGTCCAGGTTTTTACCCGCTAGGGCTTTTTGTACAGAAGCATCCATGCGTTTGGCCGCAAAGTTTTCTGTCGCATGATTCAATGCTTCAGTGCCATGCTTGATGGCTTGGCTATCTGTGCCCTGGCACAAGGTGTGCAAGGCCTCCAGATGCGCTTGTATGGTATCGCGCTCGTCCTGCGCGAGTAAGGTTGCGCCATCCTCAGCCAGTGCTGCCTGAATCGCTTCAATCAGGCGTTGCGCATCCACAGTGGCTTCACGCAGCATACGGGCTGCTTTGTCGCTTTCAGCCGCGCCAAATGAATCTTTGAGCATGGTGGTAATCTGGTCTTCGCTCAGGCCATAAGATGGTTTCACGGTAATATTGGATTCAACGCCGCTGGTTTGTTCACGTGCCGTCACCGAAAGCAGGCCATCGGCATCTACCTGGAAAGTCACACGAATACGCGCAGCGCCTGCGGCCATAGGCGGAATACCGCGTAGCTCAAAACGGGCCAGTGAGCGACAGTCGGCCACCAGTTCGCGCTCGCCTTGAACCACATGGATAGCCATCGCTGTCTGGCCGTCTTTGTAGGTAGTAAAGTCTTGCGCGCGCGCAATCGGTAAAGTCGAATTGCGAGGAATGACTTTTTCAACCAGTCCGCCCATGGTTTCCAAGCCAAGAGACAATGGCGTCACATCCAGCAGCAATAAATCTTCTTCGCTACGATTGCCAACCAGCACATTGGCCTGGATGGCTGCACCCAGTGCAACTACTTTGTCCGGGTCCAGATTGGTTAACGGTTCCTGCTTGAAAAATGCCTGCACTGCATGGCGGATATGCGGCATGCGGGTGGCGCCACCAACCAGTACAACACCATTGATATCTTCCATGCTCAAGCCGGCATCGCGCATGGCTTTGCGGGTTGGACTTAAAGTCTTGCTAACCAGGTTTTCAGTCAGGCTGACAAACTGCTGAACTGTCAGCGTTTCATCAACCAGTGCGCCATTGCTGAGCTTGCACAGAATATTGGCTTCGTGGTTATCGGTCAGCCATTCTTTGGCCTGACGCGATTTGGTCAACAGCAGGCGGGTATCGGCTTCGGTCAATGGCTTGAAGTCTGCCGTTTTACTACGCACCTGATCCAGTACCCAGCAATAGATGCGGTGATCAAAGTCATCACCGCCAAGGGCCGAGTCACCGTTAGTCGCCAATACCTCAAAAATGCCTTTACTCAAGCGTAGAATCGAAATATCAAATGTGCCACCGCCAAGGTCATAAATGACATACACCCCTTCAGAGGCATTATCCAGGCCATAAGCGACTGCAGCGGCAGTTGGCTCATTCAGTAAGCGTAAAACGTTCAGGCCAGCCAATCTGGCAGCATCTTTGGTGGCCTGGCGCTGGGCATCGTCAAAATAAGCAGGGACGGTCACCACGACGCCCATGAGTTCGCCACCAAGTGCTTTTTCAGCACGTATTTTTAATGCTTTTAGAATATCCGCAGAAATCTCAACGGGGCTTTTTAAGCCGGCGCGCGTTTTGAGTTCTAAAATGCCTTCTGAAGATGCATTTTCAACAAAGTGGTAGGGGATATGTGCACGGTCGGTAATGTCGGTTAAGGCGCGCCCCATAAAGCGTTTGACTGAGACGATGGTATTGACCGGATCCTGGCTTTGTGCGGCTTGCGCTTCATGACCAACCACAATTTCATTTTCAAGATAACGCACAACAGAAGGCAATAAGGCATGGCCATGTTCATCATGCAATACTGTACTCATGCCACTGCGTACTGTAGCCACCAGTGAGTTGGTCGTACCCAGATCTATGCCTACCGCCAGCTTGTGCTGGTGTGGGGCAGGGGACATACCTGGTTCGGATATCTGTAATAGCGCCATGAAACTTAGTCTTCCAATTGAGCGATCAGCTGGTTCACATCTTCGCTCACTTTATCTATAAACCGCAGCTTGCGAACAGTCATTGCCGCTTGTGTCGGCGCTTGCGTAATTTCTTCTGCCACTTGCTGTTGCAGGATGTTGGCTTGTGCGCGCATATCAATTAAAAGCGCATCCAGTGCTGCGATATCTTTGGCAAATTTGGCGTCGTCTATTGCTTCTCGCCATTCCATTTGTGCCATCAGGAAATCGGCAGGCATCGCCGTATTGTTTTCTTCTTCAGTCTCAATACCTGCTAATTGCAATAAATATCTTGCCCGCGATGTGGGCTGTTTGAGAATTTGATAGGCTTCATTAGCCAGTGTCGCTTTTTGCATGGATTGCATGCGTTCTGCAGATGAGGCATTCACAAACTTGTCCGGGTGAACTTCGGCCAGCAGTTTGCGGTAATTGCTATCTAACACTGCCAACTCAATGTTGAATTGTTGCGGTAGCTGGAATAAAGCGAAATAGTTTTGCATAGTAGAAATTAAAACCTATGCAAAACTAATAGAAATTAACATCAAGTAGAGCATAAAGTAAGCAGCTTTAAAACACAGTCAAATCATACCGTGAATGACTCGCCGCAACCGCACTCATCCTTAACGTTAGGGTTATTAAACTTAAACCCTTCGTTTAATCCTTCTTTGGTGAAGTCCAGCTCGGTGCCGTCGATATACACCAGACTTTTCGGGTCCACAATGACTTTGACGCCATAGCTCTCAAATATGCTGTCTTCAGGCAACATGTCATCGACAAATTCCAGTGTGTAAGCCATGCCGGAACAGCCGGTGGTTTTCACACCCAAACGCAGACCAATCCCCTTGCCACGGTTGGCCAGGAATTTTTCTACGCGTTGAGCTGCGGTTTCTGTCAGGGTGATCGCCATCTTATTTACCTTGTTTGGATTTCAGGTCAGCAATCGCAGATTTAATTGCATCTTCAGCCAGCACTGAACAGTGAATTTTCACTGGCGGCAGGGCCAACTCTTCCGCAATCGCAGAGTTCTTGATTTCCTGTGCCTGGTCCAGTGTTTTGCCTTTCAACCATTCGGTGACTAGCGAGCTTGAAGCAATCGCTGAACCACAACCATAGGTCTTGAACTTGGCATCTTCAATCACGCCAGCTGTATTGACCTTGATTTGCAGTTTCATCACGTCACCGCAAGCAGGCGCACCCACCATACCGGTGCCGACTGTCGGGTCGTTTTTATCCATAGAACCTACGTTACGTGGATTTTCGTAGTGGTCCAGTACCTTATCGCTATATGCCATCTCTATACTCCTCGAAAATTAAAATGCTTCACAAACTCTGTGTTGGATCGGCTTGCCATACTTACGAACTGTCTTCGCCTCACCGCCTTGAGTTTGTTTTGCCTTTTAATTTTTAGTTAAACTTCCATTCTTTAAAAAAATAAAGATTTGATTGTCTGGCAAGGCAGAGGATGGCGCCGTTTAGTGTTTCTAAACAAGCTATCCGACAACGCCGCCAGGCGGTCAAAGATCAATTTTTTAATGTTCTGCCCATTCAACTTTGGACAGATCAATGCCATCCTTGAACATCTCCCACAATGGCGAGAGCTCTCGTAATTTGTCGATCTTGCTCTTCAACAGGTCAATTGTGTAATCGACATCTGCTTCAGTAGTGAAACGGCCAATGCTGAAACGGATAGAGCTATGTGCCAGCTCGTCTGAACGGCCTAAAGCACGCAACACGTAGCTTGGTTCCAGGCTGGCAGATGTACATGCAGATCCGGAAGAAACTGCAATGCCTTTAATCGCCATGATCAATGACTCACCTTCAACAAAGTTGAAGCTGACGTTCAGATTATGCGGCACACGATGGTCCAGATCACCATTGACATAGGTTTCTTCAATATCCAGCAGGCCGTGAAGTAAACGGTCACGCAACATGCGGATACGCTCGTTTTCGCTGGCCATTTCTTCACGCGCAATACGGAAAGCTTCGCCCATACCGGCAATCTGATGCGTAGCGAGCGTGCCTGAACGCATACCGCGCTCATGACCACCACCGTGCATTTGCGCTTCAATACGGATACGTGGTTTACGGCGCACATACAATGCACCAACCCCTTTAGGGCCGTAAGTTTTATGTGCAGAGAAGCTCATCAGATCAACTGGCAGTTTTTCCAGGTCAATCACGACCTTACCAGTAGCTTGTGCGGCATCCACATGAAAAATCACATTATTGGCACGGCAAATATTGCCCAGTGCTTCAATATCCTGGATCACGCCGATTTCGTTATTCACCAGCATGATAGAAGCCAGCACGGTGTCTGGACGGATGGCAGCCTTGAAGGTCTCGATATTGATCAGGCCATCGGCTTCCGGCTGCAGATAAGTCGCTTCGTAACCTTCGCGCTCCAGTTCACGGAATGTATCCAGGACTGCTTTATGTTCAGTCGCTGCCGTGATGATGTGCTTGCCTTTACTTTCGGCATAAAAGTGCGCAGCCCCTTTGATCGCGAGGTTGTTAGACTCGGTCGCGCCTGATGTCCATACGATTTCACGTGGATCGGCATTGACCAGTTTGGCAACTTCTTCGCGTGCATTTTCAACCGCTTTTTCGGCTGTCCAACCGTATGGATGGCTGCGTGAAGCAGGGTTGCCATAGTCTTCGGTCAAAAAAGGGATCATTTTTTGCGCAACACGTGGGTCCACCGGTGTAGTCGCAGAGTAATCCAGGTAAATCGGCTTTCTTTCAGACATGTTCATACTCTTTCAATAAAAACTTATGCCGCAACGGCATTTAATCCTTTTAAGCGTTTCACTTCTTGTTGCAACGCTTTTAAAAAACCCTGTACTTCAGCTTCACTATTGCTTTCGCCTAAACTGACGCGGACTGCACTGCGGGCGAGGTCAGGTTCAATGCCCATTGCCAATAAAACATGGCTAGGTTCTGTGCTGTCACTTGAACACGCTGAACCGCTTGCTACCGCGTATCCTGCTTTATCCAGTGCCGTTACCAATGTTTCCCCTTCAATATTGGGGATAGCAAAAAAACTGGTATTTGGCAGGCGCTCTGCCTGTTGGCCAAAAATAACTGCATTCAAATTCTGCAAACCAGTTTCAAGCTGGTCACGACACTTAGTTTGGGCCATACTGCGCATTTTCAATGTTGCCACAGCCATCTTGCATGCTTTGGCAAATCCTACGATGCCAGCGACATTCTCAGTACCGCTGCGCAAACCACGTTCCTGTCCGCCACCATGCAGCAAAGGAGCGATATCTACACGCTTATCCAATATCAACGCACCTACACCGACCGGGCCACCAATTTTATGACTGGAAATCGTCATCGCATTCACACTCAGTGCACCGAAATCGACTTCCAGTTTGCCAAATGCCTGTACTGCATCAGTATGTAGCAAAGCACCTTTAGCTTTGGTTAATGCAGCCAGCTCAGCAATGGGCTGGATGGCGCCAGTTTCGTTATTCGCCAGCATGGCTGAAACCAGGCCGGTATGTGTGTTCAGCTTTTGTTCAGCATCCGCCAGATCAATCACGCCTTGTGTATTGACCTCCAGGGTTTGCACTTTCCAATCGTGCCAAGCAAGTGATTGTGCCGGACGCGATACACAAGGATGCTCAATCGCACTTACTAAAATTTGGCTAGGCGTCAAATTCGTAGTGATGCCTTTGACCGCAAAATTATTGGCTTCAGTGCCGCCAGAGGTAAATACCACCTGCGAGGCTTGCACACCTACACATTCAGCAATTTCTTTCCGTGCAGTTTCAACGGCGTCTCGCACATTGCGACCGTAAATATGACGGCTGGTCGCATTGCCGGCTGTTTGTGACAACCACGGCAACATGGCTTGTAAAACCTCAGGCTTTAAAGCGGTAGTGCTGTTATGGTCGAAATAAACCGTATTCATGCGCTTTAAAAAAAATCTTAAGCTGCAAGCGTGGCGTCAGAACCACATTTACGTGGTGAAAAATGCACTGTGCCAGCGCCTTTTTTCTTTTGCATATCCACCATGTCGGCCAAACTCACACCAGACAGATAATCCAGTATTTTGCCATTGAGTGAAGCCCACAATTCATGCGTCATGCAACGGCCTTCATCGTGACAGTCTTCATTGCCACCACATTGGGTCGCATCAATCTGTTCATCTACAGCCGTGATAATGTCAGATACTGAAATTTCTGAATGGGCTTTAGCGATTCGATAACCGCCACCTGGTCCACGCACACTGGATACCAGGCCCTGTTTGCGCAGGCGGCTAAATAGTTGTTCCAGATAGGAAAGAGAGATACTTTGACGCTCGCTGATGCCAGCCAAAGTAATTGGCTTATCAGCCTCGTAGAGGGCAATGTCCAGCATTGCTGTCACTGCAAAACGTCCTTTAGTGGTTAATCGCATCTATGAAACACCTTTAAAACAGACTCAAATTTTATAATAACCTACTAATTTAGTCAATTATTATGGTAAAAAGTTTCTGTATAAAAATGGCTTAAACCCGGATGAATGCTGGTATTGGGAATGGTTCTTATTCAGGCTTGCTATTCAGGCTTTTTGGCAAAAGCGTCGCCAACATCTGATTCAGTTTCGGCGTCGCTCAGTTTGGCTAACTTGGCTTTGAGTTCAGCAATATCCAATTCCTGCTTGTGCGCATGATCCAGCAATCCGTTGATAGCTTTGATCATGGGATCATTCTCATCGTTACCCACTGCATAAGCGCTGAAACCCATTTTTTGTGCTGCGCTTTGCCGCTGTTTAGTTTTTTCTTCCTCCAGGATACGCGCAGGGATACCGACCGCTGTTGCACCTTCAGGAACATCTTTAACGACCACGGCATTAGAGCCGATTTTGGCATTTTTACTGATCGTAATCGGGCCTAGTACTTTGGCACCAGCCCCTATCACAACGCCAGACTCCAGCGTAGGGTGACGTTTACCTTTATTCCAGCTGGTGCCGCCCAGCGTTACACCGTGGTACAGGGTACAGTCATCGCCGATAATGGCGGTCTCGCCAATCACCACGCCCATGCCATGATCGATAAATACGCGATGGCCGATCACTGCACCCGGGTGGATTTCGATACCGGTGATCCAGCGACCAAAATGCGATAGCATACGGCCAAACCAGTACAAACGATGTGTCCACAGCCAGTGGCTAACACGGTGGATAATCAGCGCGTGAACGCCAGGATAAGTCGTCAGGATTTCAAAGTGCGTGCGCGCCGCAGGGTCGCGGTCAAACACGATAGAGATATCTTCTTTGAGGTGATCAAACATGCGCGCATTATGCCACAAGTTAAGAGGGTGTCAGAAAATCACGACCTTAAAGACTGGCTAAAGATATTGGTAGGTATCTGGTAAGGAATTGGCGCGCAAAGCTACAATGATGCTTTCATTTCATCTTTAAATATATGTCGGACCCTTGCCAGTCGTGTGGTGCCTGTTGTGCCAGTTTCAGAGTGTCGTTCTATTGGGCTGAAAGCGATGCTCATCCACAAGGCACCGTGCCGGCAAACCTGACACAGAAAGTGAACGATCATTATGTTTGCATGCAAGGCACCGGGCAGTTTCCCGTGCGGTGTGTGGCTTTGCAGGGGGAGTTGGGACGGTCAGTAGGTTGCAGCATTTACCCATTACGCTCCAGTACATGTCGCGAATTCGAGGCCGGCTCCGAGAGTTGCAACCTGGCGCGCCAGTCTATCGGGCTGCCTACAATGTAGGTCTGTTGATATAAGGAAACTGGGAGTTAGGAGTTAAGGCTAATGCGGCCTAGTACTTGCTGTGTTTCTTAGGGTTCACACTCAGGGTTAGAATCCCGCGCAATAAATTCACTTCCTCTTTCTCCAGCCGTGTACGGCCATACAACCGGCGCAGACGTTCGAACAGTTTCTTGGGTGCCCGCGGGTTGATATAACCGATATGTTCCAGCACTTCACGCATATGTTCGTAAAAACGCTCCAGATCATCTTGTGAGGCGAGTTCAACCGGTTTTTCATGGTAATGTAATTCTCCAGTCGTCATCGCCATGCGGATTTCATAGCACATGATCTGCACCGCCTGTGCCAGGTTAAGTGAAGTATATTCCGGGTTAGCGGGAATGGTCGCCAGCACATGGCAGAGATCAGCTTCAGCGTTACTCAGGCCGCTCATTTCGGTGCCGAATACCAGCGCAACCTGGCTGTGTCCGGCGGTGTTTTTTACTTCTTGCGCCGCTTCACGCACAGTCATCACTTGTTGTGACAAAGAGCGTTCTTTGCCGCTCACACCAATGACAAACTGGCAATCGGCCAAAGCTTCTTCCAATGTTTGTGTCACCACTGCATGATCAAGCACACCGGCCGCATTCACTGCCAGTGAAGTGGCTTCGGGATCTGGGAAGTACTTGGGCCTTACCAGGTAAAGACGATCCAGGCCCATGGTTTTCATGGCGCGGGCAGTGGAGCCAATATTGCCGGGATGGCTGGTCTGGCAAAGGACTACGCGGATATTATTGAAGAGTGTTGTCATGTGAATCACTGATGGCGCTCACAAAATGACTGAGATAAAAGAGCATTTCATTTTGTGAACGCATGATAAAACGTTAAAATGCTATTTTATCAGTTGATCCTCCCAAACACAGCATGCATCCAACCTTAAATGTCGCCATTCGCGCCGCGCGTGAAGCCGGCAAAATCATTAACCGTGCCGCCCAGGATATTGGCGCTTTAAAAATTGAACAAAAGGATACCAACGACTTTGTCAGCGAAGTCGACCGCGGTGCTGAGCAAGCGATTATCTCTATTCTTAAAGAAGCTTATCCAAAACATGGTTTTTTTGGTGAAGAAAGCGGCAAAACAAATTCAGAAGCAGATAGCATCTGGATCATCGATCCGCTGGACGGTACAACCAACTTTTTGCATGGTTTCCCGGCTTACTGTATCTCAATCGCCTTGCAGGAAAAAGGTGTGCTGACACAGGCTGTCATTTATGACCCGGTGCGTAATGATTTATTTACGGCTACAAGAGGCAGTGGTGCATTTTTGAATAACCGCCGTATCCGCGTGACACAGCGTGCCAAATTGCAAGAAGCCTTGCTTTCCACTGGTTTCCCGTTTAAAGATTTCAGCTATTTGGAAACCTATATCAATATTTTCCGCGACATGGCTAAGAAAACCTCGGGTTTGCGCCGTCCAGGCTCCGCTGCGCTTGATCTTGCCTATGTAGCGGCAGGCTATTCTGATGGATTTTTTGAAATCAACCTGTCACCTTGGGATATTGCTGCTGGCGCTTTGCTGGTACAGGAAGCAGGCGGGATAGTGGGTGATTTTGAAGGTAATGAAAGCTGGTTGAGGACTGGGAACATTGTCGCGGCAAACCCAAAGGTGTTTGGGCAAATGTTGCAGGTGATTGCACCACATTTGACCGAGCGAATTAAGACTCCGACGTTGGCATAAAAATAAAGATTTAAATAATGAATAAACCCGGGCAGTCTTGTCCGGGTTTATTTTTTTAGCGACTATTGATCACAAGTAAGAAGGTCATTCTTTTGGTATTTTTTGCCTACAGTCGAAACACAATCGAACTAAAAACCTTCAACGCCTCGAGTCTTGAAGAATGTTTTTTTACATGCTCTTATTTCCAAGCTGACCCAATAATCTTACGTCGAGAAATACCGCTTTTGTTGTAAGATACAAAAGCTTTTCTACTCATTATTTTTATAAGTCTTTCCTTCCGATGGCCTTCGAAAACCACACTCCCATGATGCGTCAATACCTGGCGCTAAAAGCACAGTATCCCGATATGCTGCTGTTTTACCGTATGGGCGATTTTTACGAACTGTTTTTTGAAGATGCCGAAAAAGCATCCCGATTATTAGGGATTACACTTACCCGTCGTGGCGCCAGCAATGGCGAACCGATCAAAATGGCTGGCTTGCCATATCATGCGGCCGAACAATATCTGGCCAAGCTGGCAAAAATGGGCGAAGCTGTCGCCATCTGCGAACAGGTTGGTGATCCAGCCACTTCCAAAGGGCCGGTAGCACGTGAGGTGACAAGGATTTTAACACCCGGTACGCTGACCGATGCAGCTTTGCTGGATGAGACACGCGATAACACTTTGCTATGTATTGCCAAAGGTGATGGCGTACTGGGTTTGGCCCGGCTGAACCTGACTTCCGGCGAGTTTGTATTAAGCGAAATTGCACCCGGGCATTTGTCGCAAGAGTTGGAGCGGATTCATCCGGCCGAGTTGATTACCGGCGATGATCATATCTCAGACATCTTGCAACAGGCTCGATGCGCCAAGAAACGTCTGGCACCTTGGCAATTTGATCTGGAGTCAGCACAGCGTAGCTTGAGTCAGCAGTTTAATACCCATGACCTGGCAGGGTTTGGTTGTGCCGAAATGCCTGTCGCCGTGGCAGCTGCGGGTGCTTTGCTTGACTATGTCAAAAATACCCAGCGAACCGCTTTACCGCATATTTCCGGTTTGCGTGTAGAGCAGACAAACCACTATTTGCAACTGGATGCGGCCACCCGTCGTAATCTGGAAATTGATACCACTATCCGAGGTGAGTCCAGCCCGACTCTGTATTCTTTACTGAATTCAACACGAACCGCGATGGGTGCACGGTTGTTACGGCATTGGTTGCATCATCCCTTACGTAATCAGTTGGAGATACAGCAACGCCATCTGGCGGTGGCTGAATTTCTGGAGCAATCGCTGGAAAGTGGATTACAACGGGCGCTGCACCCGATTGGTGATATTGAACGCATGACTGCCCGGGTAGCGCTTAGAAGTGCGCGCCCACGGGATTTGTCGGGTTTGCGGGATAGCCTGTTGCAACTGCCTTCACTGGTTCAAACACTGCCCCATATTCAGTCTGAGTTAATAAAAAGTTTGCTATCAGAGTTGCAAGTCCCTTCAGAAGCTTTACGTTTGCTGGTCCAAACCATTCAGGCCGAACCTTCAGCGATTTTGCGTGAAGGTGGCGTGATTGCTTCGGGTTTCGATGCGGAACTGGATGAGTTGCGTGCCTTGCAGACTGACCACGGCGACTTTCTGTTGCAGTTTGAAGCGGCTGAAAAAGCGCGTACCGGTATTGCCAATCTTAAAGTCGAATATAACAGTGTGCATGGTTTTTACATTGAGATCAGCCGCTTGCAGGCTGAAAGTGCGCCAGCTGAATATCGTCGTCGCCAGACTCTGAAAAATGTAGAACGGTTTATCACGCCGGAGCTAAAGACATTTGAAGATAAAGTATTGAGTGCCAACGAGCGTGCACTGGCTCGGGAAAAAATGCTGTATGAGCAGGTACTGGATGCACTGTTACCACATATTACAACCTTGCAACGTATCGCCACTGCGGTTGCGACTTTGGATGTGCTGGCCTGTTTTGCTGAGCGCGCGCGGGCGCTGAATTATGTACAACCCCAGTTCCGTGCCGAAATTGGCCTGGATATCCAGTACGGTCGCCATCCGGTAGTCGAGAGCATTGCCCAGCCTTATGTGGCAAATAATGTCGCATTGAATCCTTATCGCCAGTTGCTATTGATTACCGGCCCGAATATGGGTGGTAAATCCACTTTTATGCGGCAGACGGCATTGATTGTACTGCTCGCTTACTGCGGTAGTTTCGTGCCGGCGCAAAACGCTATCATTGGTGAAGTTGACCGTATATTCACACGCATAGGTGCTTCGGATGACCTGGCAGGTGGTCGCTCAACCTTTATGGTAGAAATGACTGAAACCGCCAATATCTTGAATAATGCCAGCGCCAACAGTCTGGTGCTGCTGGATGAGATTGGCCGGGGTACAAGTACTTTTGACGGCTTAAGCCTGGCCTGGGCAGTCGCCAAGCAATTGCTTGAAAAAAACAAATCCCTCACCTTGTTTGCCACGCATTATTTTGAGCTGACGCGGATTATTGATGAGGCCAAGCATGCTGCCAATGTGCATCTGGATGCGGTCGAGCACGGCAAAGGCATTGTATTCCTGCACAAGGTGGAAGAGGGTGCTGCGACCATGAGTTACGGTATACAGGTAGCGCAATTGGCCGGGATTCCAAAATCGGTGGTGCAACTGGCAAAGCGTAAGCTCCTGCAACTGGAGAACCAGACTCTTGCCGCCACGCCACAAAATGACTTGTTTGCAATCGATGCCGAGCCGGAAGAACCACCTTTGCATCCTGTGGTCGCAGAATTAGAGCGCATTCAACCCGATGATTTAACGCCCAAGCAGGCTTTAGAGCTGCTATACACTTTGAAAAAACAACTGTGAGGATTTATGACCATACAAAAGCCAGCCATTACGCAACAGCCTATCCATGAAGTGATTGCTAACCGCTGGAGCGGTCGCGCTTACGACGCCAATAAACCGGTGAGTAAGGAGCAGATCATTAGCTTGCTGGAAGCCGCGCGCTGGGCGCCTTCGTGCTTTGGTGATGAGCCATGGCGCTATGTGGTCTGTAACAAGGCCGATAATATGCAGGCCTGGCAGGCTGCATTTGATTGCCTGGTTCCTGGCAATCAGGGCTGGGCGGTGAATGCGCCGGTATTGTTACTTATCTGCGCAGATACGGTATTCCGTAGCAATGGCAAGCCAAATAAATGGGCGCCTTACGACACTGGTGCCTCGACGGAAAATCTCTGCCTGCAAGCCACAGCACTAGGGTTAATGGCGCACCAGATGGGTGGCTTTGATGCCGATAAAGCGCGTACCACTTTCAAAGTGCCGGAACGTTTCCAGATATTGCCGATGGTCACTGTGGGTTACCAGGCTGCCGTTGAAGGATTGCCTGACGATGTGAAAGAGCGTGAATTAGCTGCACGTAACCGCCAACCACTGGGTGAATTGTTTTTTGATGGTGTGTGGGATAACTCGATTGTTTAAAACCCAGCATCCACTTAACGAATATTAAGCTGGTTTTTAAAAAATTAGAAAAATGCGGTTGGTGAAAGCCAGTCGCATTTTTATTTTTAAAATTAAAGTGACCGCTAAGTGATTGCCCTGGGCAAATTCACCCATTCCTGCACGCTTGGACGCTGCCATTGGCGCTCTGCGTAATCCATTAAATGCTCGGGTACCGGGTCACCAGCCAATACAAGGCGGTTGATCATCACTGCGAGATCAGTATCTGCAATACTCCAGTCACCAAACAAATGTGTCTGGCCGGGCTGTAGCAGCTGGGCTGCAGCATGAAATAGTTTATTCGCCGCTGCTTGCGCCTGAGCAGACAAAGGTGGCGGCGAACGTGTCAGGAATACTACTTCGGTTGACCGTTCCTCACGTATGGGTAGCAGGTCACTTCTCAGCCAGGCTTGCAATTCCCTGGCTTTGGCTTTGGACTGAATATCCGACGGATAAAGTTGCACGCCGCTATATTGCTCATCAATATATTCACTAATTGCTGATGATTCAGACAAATTGAAGTTTTGTTCGCTATCGACCAGGGTGGGCACACGCTGGGTGTTGGAGAAAGCAGCGAATTCCGGCAAAGCCTGCTCCCGTTTGCGCAAATCGACAAGCCGTAGTTCAAATTTTAAACCCTTTTCACGCAGCGCGATATAAGCGGACATGGCGTAAGGTGAAAGATAATTGGCATCGACGTAAAGAATCATCATCAGTCCCTTCTGTGCTATTTTTCTTAAGGGAGCAGGTGCTTATTAACCTGCTTTATTGCAACTACATGAGCGCCGCGAGCTTAAGACCAATAATGCCCGCCACAATCAGTACCAGGCTGCCAATGCGTAACATGGTGACTGGCTCGCCAAACAATACCATTCCCAGTATCACGGTGCCTATCGCACCCACGCCTACCCAGATGGCATAAGCAGTACCGACAGGCAAGGTTTTCATGGCAACGCCCAGCAAGCCGAGGCTGATGATCATGGCCAGCACTGTACCAACGGTCGGCCATAATTTACTAAAGCCTTCGGTATATTTCAATCCTATCGCCCAACCCACTTCAAATAGTCCCGCAATCACAAGAATAAACCAGGCCATATTTCGTTCCTATCTTTTTTCAGGGTCGTCCCTGCAAAAATATTGGAGCGGTGGGGTCGTCCTCACTTCCTGCTGCATCCATGATACAACAGGTGAGCGCTTATTCAAGTGCAAGAGCGCCATGCGCGCATTGCCATGTCGCATTGTCTATTCAGCGTAAAGCAATCATGTATTGAGTTTGGCATGGGCAGTGGCTTCCTCTGCTACAATAACGCCACAAAAATTAATCTACAGGAACAGGAAATATCATGGCAGTGTTGACGCTGACTAAAGCGAATTTTAAAGAAACCATTGAAAATAACGAATTTGTCATTGTGGATTTTTGGGCGCCGTGGTGTGATCCATGTGTGGCATTTACGCCAACATTTGAGGCTGCTGCTGAAAAGAATCCGGATATCGTATTTGGCATGGTGAATACTGAGACTGACCCGGAAATTTCAGATTATTTTGATGTAAAACAGATACCAGGATTGCTGGTCATTCGCGAGTGTGCTGGTATTCATGCCCAGGTTGGCGAAATTGGTGCGCCAGCCTTTGATGAAATCATTAAATGGGCACGTGATTTCGATATGACCGCCATACGCAAGCACTACGCAGAAGAAGACGCCAAGAAAAAATAATTGGTAGTGATAAAAAGGCCATGCAATGCATGGCCTTTTTATTTTTAAACGACAGGCAACCTCGCCCTTGCAATGACATTACGTAATACAAAACTGGTATGCACACCGGTGACACCGGTAATTTTGGTGATCTTATGCAGTAACAGATGCTGGTAATCATCCATATCTTTGACCACTACTTTTAGTAAGTAATCTGATTGCTGGCCTGTGATCAGCAGACATTCCAGCACTTCGGGCACATTGACGATGCTTGCTTCAAAATTGGCAAACCGTTCCGGCGTGTGTTGGTCCATGGAAATACCGATTAATGCCATCAGGCTCAATCCAAGTTTTTTTGCGTCCACCAGTGCCTGGTAGCCGGTAATCAGGCCATTTTGCTCAAGCGCTTTTACCCTGCGCAAACATGGCGCAGGCGAGAGGCCTATCCGCTCGGCGAGCTCCTGATTACTGATGTGTCCATCAGTTTGCAGAATGTCGAGAATAGCTTTGTCAAACTTGTCTAATTTCATATATTTTTAACTATTCATTTAAAATTGAAATAATATTACATTTATTTTTTATTAATTGAAATTTAATTTCATAATTAAATTTTAAAGCACACATTTCGCAATAATATTTTTTATAAAAGCTCTATTATGTGTGGTATCGAATCAATGTTTACGGAGCACGACATGCACGCACAACCATCACAAAAATATCAGCCGTTTCCACCGGTCAATCTTAAAGACCGTCAATGGCCGAACGCAGTGATTAGCCAGCCTCCTATTTGGCTGAGTACCGATCTGCGCGACGGGAACCAATCTTTGTTTGAACCGATGGATGCCGACAAGAAGATGCGCATGTTTAAAATGCTGTGCCAGATTGGTTTTAAAGAGATTGAAGTGGCGTTTCCCTCTGCCTCGCAAACCGATTTTAATTTTGTGCGCACACTGATTGAGCAGGATCATATCCCTGCTGATGTGACGATAGAAGTACTGACACAAGCGCGTGAGCACCTGATCCGTCGCACGATGGAATCAGTGCGCGGTGCGCGGCGTGTGATCGTGCATATTTATAATGCGACCTCACCGACCTTCCGCGAAGTGGTGTTCAATATGAGCAGAGAGGAAGTCAAAGCAATGGCAGTCGACTCGGTCAGGCTGGTGAAAGCGCTGGCTGCAGAAATGCCGGAAACGGAAGTCATCATGCAATATAGCCCGGAAACTTTTACCGCCACCGAGCTTGAGTTTGCCAAAGAGGTTTGTGATGCGGTGACCGAAGCCTGGGACGCAACGCCGCAGCGTAAAGTAATTATTAATTGCCCGGCGACCGTGGAAGTGGCTACCCCCAATATTTATGCTGACCAGATTGAATGGATGCATCGTCATCTGGCGCGGCGTGACAGCGTGATTCTGAGCCTGCATCCGCATAATGATCGCGGCACTGCGGTGGCGGCGACTGAGCTGGGTATGATGGCTGGGGCTGACCGTGTTGAAGGCTGCCTGTTTGGGCATGGTGAGCGTACCGGTAATGTGGATCTGGTCACGGTGGCGCTGAATATGTATACCCAGGGCGTGCATCCAGGGCTGGATTTTTCTGATATGAATGCAGTGGGGCGTACGGTAGAGGAGTGCACCCAGATTGATATCCATCCGCGCCATCCTTATGCCGGTGATCTGGTGTTTACCGCGTTTTCCGGTTCACACCAGGATGCGATTAAGAAAGGCTTCGCCAGCCAGCAGGAAGATGCGCGCTGGAGTGTGCCTTATCTTCCGATCGACCCTAAAGATCTGGGACGCAGCTACGACTCGATTATTCGCGTCAATAGCCAATCCGGTAAAGGTGGCGTCGCTTACCTGATGGAAAGCCAGTATGGCGTGGTGATGCCGCGTCGCCTGCAAGTGGAGTTTTCCGGTGTGGTGCAGCAATTCACTGACACGCATGGCAGCGAGGTGATAGCGAAAGATATCTGGCAGCTTTTTAACCACACTTATATCGAGCCAGCGGCACCGTTTAGCTTTAAGGATTACCAGCTGCAATCGGAAGAGGGTGGCCAGGCCATCCGTATGACGGTTGAGGTGGATGGCGTTGCCACTATCCTGAGCGGGCACGGTAATGGCCCGGTGGATGCGGCGATTCATGCATTGCAAGGGATAGGTGTGTTTGCCCAGGTGCGTAGTTTTGAGGAGCGCTCGATTGGCGCCAGTGCATCAGCGGGTGAGGCTTCGGCGTGTGCGTTTGTGGAAGTCGTATGTGCGGGTAAGGTGTGTTACGGTGTGGGGATCAACCCAGATATTGTGACCGCTTCAATCGAGGCGATTATTAGTGGTATCAACCGCAGCGGGTTTGTTTTAACCGCAATAGCAAAAACTGCTTGATTATGCTGGCCGGTATTTTTTAAAGGTATCGGTCCAGCTTACCAGTGTCCGGTAGTCAGCAGTCTGTAAGTAAAATATACGCCTACCAGCATCATGATATACACGGGAAGGTTGCTGGCATTCCGTCGTTGCTGGTTGCTGATATGGCTGTTGTAGCGGTGGAAAACAATCACGACCACCACTGCCAGGATAGCCAAAGCCGCATTCATCGGTGAGGCGGTGATCCAGTACCACCAGTCGAATGGCGTGGTTTTGGAGCCAAACATATGCACCGCAATGCCAATGAGTCCGCAAATAATCAGGGCAACCGTTACTAAAGCCTGCAAGGTTTGCCAGCCGCTATCCGGACGGATGTCACGATTCTTGTCGAATTGTTTAGGATCCATACAGCTTTCCTTTCTCAAACATCATGCACATGGTGCGATTTGACTGCTTGATACATCCTCGGCGAAGGCCTGCTATGTTTAGCTAGCTATTACCGTTATTTGCTGCTGCATTGCCAGGCAAGTAGCTGACTGGATCAACCGGCTTACCTTTTTGCCTGATCTCAAAATGTAACATAGGCGGTTTGCTGTTAGCCGCCGCTGGCAATATTGCCAGTTTTTCACCCTGCGACACGAAAGAACCTTCTTTCACCAGAGAGTTTCCCTGATGTGCATAGACTGACAGCAGGTTGCTGTTGTGCTTGATGATAATCAGCTTGCCATAACCGCGCACATCCATGCCGCTATAAATTACTTTGCCAGCGCCAGCCGCATTCACTGTTTGCCCTGCATTGCCCGTAATATTCAATCCCTTGTTCAACTGCGGGTCGAATCCGGCACTGACTTTACCAGCCAGTGGCCATTGCCATTGAATATCATTGTCGGCAACCGCGTCAATATCTTGCCCGTCTGCAGGTGCTTTCGCGCCGTCTGTTGCAGCGGCTGCGTTAGCAGCACCGCCACTGGTGGCATCACCGGCAGGCGCCAGTTCAGGGCGGGTAATGGCAGAAGTCACCACTTCTGCATCGTCCGTAGAGGCAGTGTCATTGGCTTTATTATTGGTTGTACCAGTCGCCGCTTTTATGTTTAAAACTTGGCCGACGTGAATTTCATAAGGCGTTTGTAACTGATTGATTTCAGCAAGTTTCAGGTGAGGGATGCCGAACTTTCTGCCGATGTTGTACAGATTGTCACCTTTTTGCACCATGTACTGGTTAGGGCCAACGGATACCGGGGCTGCAGGTTTGTTATCCGGTGTTTTAGTGGTGCTGCTAACGGGTGCGCGCGGCATGGGGGAGTTTAGCGCACACGCTGCCAATGTTGCAGCAGTCAATCCGGTAATGAGAAGCGAGCGTAATCTCATGATAAAGCAGTTCCCCCTAATAATGGCACAAACTTGACCGGTTCCAGGGCGGTTTTCTGCACGCCTTGCGCGGTCCTTTCAATCAGATGCAATACTTGTTCAGCAGTGCCCACCGGAATCACCATACGGCCACCGACGGCCAGTTGATCTACCAATTCCTGTGGCACATGGCTGGAAGCAGCGGTGACCATGATGGCATCAAACGGACCGTAGTCTTTCAGGCCGATACTGCCATCCGCGTGATCCAGTTTGACATTGGTGCACTTTAATGTACGCAAATGTGTCCTGGCTTTCATTACCAGCGGGCGGATACGTTCGAGTGAGAACACTTCATTGCTGACGCGTGATAATACAGCGGTCTGGTAGCCACAACCGGTGCCAATTTCGAGCACTTTGTTCAGCTGTTTACCGTTACGCAAAATCTGCGTCATTTTCGCCACAATATACGGCTGTGAAATGGTCTGGCCATAACCTATCGGTAAAGACACATCTTCATAAGCACGAATGGATAAAGCTTCATCAACAAAAATGTGGCGGGGAATCTCTGCCATCACGTTAATCACCACTTCATCCTGTATGCCTTGCTCGCGCAAACGCGTCAACATACGCTCGCGTGTGCGGGAGGAGGTCATGCCAATGCCGGTTTTACTGGTGTTTCTTGGAATCGCCATCTTGCTTAATTCGTGTTCTGCAACCATTGTTGCAAGTGTTTGATTTGTGAATGCTTGGTCAGGTCTACCTGAATCGGCGAAATCGATACATATCCCTGGGATACGGCATAAAAATCAGTGCCTTCGCCGCCATCATTCGGTTGACCGGCCGCACCTACCCAATAAACAGTTTCGCCACGCGGGGTTTTCAGTTGAATCACTGGCTCGGCTTTGTGACGCTTGCCTAAACGGGTCACCTGGCGGCCTTTGATTTCGCTAAAGGGGATATCCGGTACATTGACGTTCAACAAGGTCGGTTCGAGGATTTCGCTATGATTGAATTGCTTGACCAGGTCGACAATCACGCGCGCTGCCGTCTCAAAATGTGCAGGTTGGTGTTGTGACATAGAAACTGCAATAGACGGAATGCCTAATAAGTAACCTTCTGTGGCAGCAGCAACTGTGCCTGAATAAATGGTGTCATCACCCATATTGGCGCCGTCATTAATGCCGCTGATGACCATATCCGGCATTTCTTGCATCAATCCGGTCAGCGCAATGTGCACACAGTCAGTCGGGGTGCCGTTCACATAAAAAAAGCCATTAGCGGCCTGTTTTACGCTTAACGGTCTATCCAGCGTGAGGGAATTGCTGGCGCCACTTCGATTGCGTTCCGGTGCGACTACGGTAATATCGGCCACTTTACTCAGGTGTTGCGCCAGTGCAGCCAGGCCTGGGGCCAGGTAGCCATCGTCGTTGGATAACAGAATTTTCATGCCGGATATTATATAAGGTTTACTGACCTTGTTTATGCCATACCCTGAAAGAATTTAGCATGAGAATAAGTATTTTTTCCTGCTAATGGCTGCAATACATACAGTGCATTCCGCCAGTATTTTAATCTTAATCGCTGTGAGTGGTTTCACGCTGCATTTTGCAAAGACGTTTGGTAGCGCTGCCCGGTATATTTGGCATAAGCAATCGCGCTGGCAAAAAATACTATGCTTAATAATATCTCTGACCATGCCAGCAGGCGTGTGACACCAGTCTCAGACCAGGCCCTGACCGCGCCTTCGGTAAAGTAAAACAGGATAAGCATGCCTGCCCATTGATAGGTATAGCGTTTACCGCGCAGGATACCAAATAGCGGTGCCAGCAACGGCAAACTTTTCAGGAATAGCAAACTGCCACCGCTACGCAAGGGCGCCCAGAAAATTTCCCAGCCCAGGCACAATACGATTAAACCAATCAGGCTGATACTCGCGCCCAGGCGGCTCCATTTCAGAATAGCCGGGATCATGAGCGGCCAGCTTGTGCCAGAGCCACTAAAGCCTTGCGTGCATCCATCGCGTTGAGTACGGGTTGGTCAAAATTAAAACGCAACTGGCCATACACTTCTTCGCCATGCATATATTTCACATCAAAGCCATCGGCATCCAGCCCTATCATTTCCGCCTGATCGGCCGTAACGCCATGCACGTGCTGACAATATTCCAGCATGCTGTCTATGTGGTCTTCATTCATATGCGAAACGATGCCGGATTCCTGCGAGGCCAGCATGCTATCTGCCAAATCTTCATTCAGTGAATCACCCTCAAACCAGTCTAGCCTGCCAAGGCCTGCGATGTAACGCACATGCTCGACGCGTATGCGATACAGGTGAAACTCTTCCAGGTCAAAATAAGTCACTGCATCAGGGAAGTAGCGCAGATAGCGTGCGCGTAAATCCGAGTCATTTTTATCAGAGGGCAATGCCTCGCCTATCAATGTCAGTTGTGCGTGCGCATGCTGGTTTTGTGCTTCCGAAAATACCAGTAAGGATACTTTGGCGTTTTCATGCATATTTTTGGCATGTTCAGCATTGGCATTCACCAAAATGATAGGCTCAGCCTGCTGGCTACAGATAAATGGCGCAATGGCGCCAAAGGGATAGCCAGGGTATTTCATGGAGTAGGTGGACAACACGGCATGGCGTGTGGCAAACAGAAATTGGCGTGCTTCGCGGGTGAGGGCGGCAGACATACAGGTTTCCTAAATAACAGTTATTGCAATTTGAGTGCAGTTTCGGCCAGGCGTTTCCCTAACGCCATGCACAATTTTTTTTCATCATCGGAAATTGGCTGGTCATCCATCGCACCGCCGATATGGCTGGCACCGTATGGAGTACCGCCGGTTTTGGTAGTGCCCAGTTGCGGCTCGGAATAGGGCAGGCCAACCATCAGCATGCCGTGATGCATTAACGGAATCATCATGGTCAACAATGTCATCTCGTTACCACCATGCAGGGAACCGGTTGAGGTAAACACAGCTGCCGGTTTACCGATTAATGCGCCTTTAAGCCAGAGACCTGAGGTGCCGTCGAGAAAGTATTTCACCGGTGCGGCCATATTGCCGAAACGCGTAGGACTGCCCAGCGCAAGGCCGGCACATTGTTCGAGGTCCTGCAAAGTCGCGTAAGGTGCGCCGGAGGCTGGAATGTCCGATTCAGTCGCCTCTGAGTTGGCAGAGACTTTCGGCACGGTGCGCACTCTGGCTTTGGCGCCATTCACGCTTTCCACACCACGCGCAATCAGTTGCGCCATGTCTTTGACGGCGCCGCCTTGTGAATAATAAAGAATAAGGATTTCAGTCATTTTTTTCGTTTGTCGCGTAATTTCTGTTTTTGGTCATCTAACTCAAACAAGCCGATGGCATTTACCAGTTCACTGAATTTTGTATAACCGTAATTGCGTGAGTCAAAGGCGGAAAAGTTTTTAACGATATGGTTTTTGACTGCGCCCATGGCGGCAAAACCCGTCTCGTCAGACAGCCCTTCAATGGCTGAGCGGATCAATGATACCAATTTGGCATCATTCGCTAATTGCTGTTTGGTTTTTTTACCAATAGGCACAAGCCTAATTTGTTCTTCATCCGACTTGGGTTTGGTCGTGGCTTCCACTTGGGCAGAAGATTCCTCCACGTTTTTTTCCTGGAGCAGGATTTCAAAATAAACAAACTGGTTGCAGGCCGCCCTCAGGGATTCCGGCGTTTTATTCTCGCCAAAGCCATACACAAATTTGCCTGCTTCACGCAAACGAATCGCCAGCCGCGTAAAGTCACTGTCGCTCGATACGATACAGAAACCATCGAGCGGAGCAGTGTAAAGCAAATCCATAGCATCAATGATCAATGCGCTATCAGTAGCATTTTTACCTTTCGTATTAGCGTACTGCTGAATCGGCTGAATGGCATGTTTAGGCAGCACAGGCTTCCATTGCTTGACATGATCAGAAGTCCAGTCGGCATAAATACGCCTGACACTGATATCGCCGAACTTGGACATTTCTTCAAACAGCTCATCAATGATAGGAATGACCTTGAAGGTATTGTCAGCATCAATCAAGACTGCCAGTCGTGGATTTTTATTATCCTGTTGCATGCCATCCTCCTGGGTTAATCAAAGCTGAAACCGTAAAATATATCCAGCGCGTTATCCGAGCCAGTCCTGGTTTCAATCGAAATCCGGTTGGTCAGCTGGTAGGTGAGTTTACCAACATTTAATAGCCCGACAATGCTTTTTTCGTAGCCTACCACCAGGCGGCTGTTGATGCGTTTGCCAACGCTGACTGCGTAATTGGTCGACCCTGAGCCGCGCACGTCTATACTATCCAGGCCTATGGTTTGGGCGATTCTGGTTTGCAGTGAAACTGAATCGCCTTGCGACAGTAACGCGCTGGCCGCGACTGATAACATCGCCATATCACTGCTGCCGACTGCTGACATCGGTTGCCCAAGCACCAATAACGAGATTTTGTTTTCATTGCTGGTTTCAGGGGTGGAGACCAGTTTCAGTTGTGGTGTTTGCAGGCTGCCGTTGATTTGTATACCGACTTTGGTGTTTTCCACCTGCCGCGTCGCCAGTACATCCAGGCCAATATTAGGGATTTTGCCACTGAAAATAAGACGGCCGGTTTCGATATTAAGCGATTGGCCATAAGCCAGATAGGTGCCGGTCACTTCCAAAGTGCCACTGGCAGCGAGATCATCCAGCATGCCGTCAAGACGCATTTTCCCGCTCAAAGCACCATTCAGGCCTTGACCGCGCAGCATGAATTGTTCTGACTCCTTAAAAGGGAGGCCGGGTTTATCACCAAAATCGAGACCGAAATCCTGGAAGCTTATCTGGGATTTTTTAGCGGGCGCTGTATTTTCAGGCGATTGAATGATGACGTCGCTATCCAGCTGCGGTTTATCGCCTTTGGGCAATTCAAATAGCCCTTTGTGGATTTTAAGGTTGCCGCTGATGCTGGTGTTTGCACTGGTCAGTTTTAACTTGGTGTCGCCACTCAGTTGTACCCAGCGGTCCACGCGGGAAAGTGCCTGCAATTGATTGAGTTTGGCAGATAAATCCAGTTGCCAGTCAGGCTGCTTTAAAGACAAGCCCCCAGTGGCATCCAGCTCACCGCTCTTGCCGGCAAAATGAATCTGGTTGAAAGTCACCTGATCGCCAGCCATGGTCGCATTCAGGCGGCCTTGTTCCAGCCATACCCCTTGCGAAGGTATTTGCAGTGCGAGCGCCTCGCCTGTCATCGAGCCTTTTAACTGTGGCTTGGACATCACACCGCTGACCTGCGCATCGATCGCCAGCCTGCCGGCAGGTTGAATATCCGAGAATAATCTGGAAAACCAGTTTAGCTGCCGGACATCCGCTTTCAGGCTGGCAGATACCGGCGCCGAATTTTTGATCACAAATCCAGTTGCTGTAGGTGTGACGAGTGTGTTTGCTGACAATTGCAGGTTAATCGCATCAGCGGAGTTGATGGTGCTTTCAACACTTACCTTGTCATTATCTGCTTTAACATTTGCAGTGAGTGTTTGTAGACCCAGGCCCTGCCATTTGGCATTGTTGATGTCATATACCTGCCAGTCACCCTGGCTGCGTTGTAGTTGCAGAAATCCGTTGAGGCGCTGGTCTAGCTGCAAATCCCACTGTGCAGATAATCGCAGATGATCTGCCGGTAACGGGGCTGATTGCTCAGGCACCAGCCACGCCATTAATGCTTGCAATGGAAAGTCCTTGAGCGTACCGCGAGTCTGTAATTGCATCATTTCTGCCGGTTGCGCCGAGAGGGTGCCTGCAGGTTTAGCCGGGCGGTAATGTAGCCGGGCCACTTGCATCTGGCCTTCGTATACATTTAATGCCAGTTGTTGCAGATCGAAACCTTGCGAAGCGCCCCAGGACATGTTCGCCGGATTGGCTAACCGGAACACTTTTCCGCTGGCATCCTGTAATTGCGTTAGCTGGGCTTGCCAGCGGTCATTCTGCCATGCGCCGTTAAGCGCTAATTGTATGTTGCGTTGTAATGAAGGATCAGAGTCTTTGATTTGCAACGCGAGTTGATGCTGTGCCAATGAGCCCTTTAAATTGAGTTCAGCCTCAATGGGCGGACTATCTGTGCCCTGGGCGTTTTGTTGCGACAAACCGTGTAGCTTGATCTGGTGGTCTAAAGCGGCCTGCACATTGTCAGAAGCTTGTCCCTGCACTTCAAACCCGGCTAATGCCAGACCTTGTGGTAATTGCAGTTGTTGACCTGATAAACGGTAGCTTGCATGGAAGCCATCTGACAGGTGCTGGAGCGTGCCTTCGCCTTTCACCTGGCCGGAAAAGCCCGGCATAAACTGCGCCAGGTTTGGCAAATTGGCCTGCCATGAGAGCTGGGTTGCCTGAGGTGTAGCGGCTTGCGTACTACGGATTGTGAATGTGTTTTTATCCAGTTGCGCCAGCAAATCCAGAGCGGTTAATTGCTGGCCTTGCAATGTGGCCGTCCCGCGGACTATCAACGGCTGCGTTTGCAGGCGGCTGTCTCCTGCATCCACTTTTACCTGGATAATGCCGGTGTCGGTCAGGCTGCCATCGGCGGTCACTTTTAAATCCATATGTCCAGCCAGTTGCGGATGCACATGCCTGGCCTGGAATTGTTGCAGGTGAAACAGGAGATTGCTGTTGCGGGTGTCATCCAGGCCTATGGTGGCTTTCAATAACACCATATCTTCACCAGGCTGTGTGGCAGGCACAATAGCAAACGGTTTACTCTCTGGCTGATAGTGGTGGCTGGCGGCAATATCGACTTTAGTCAGGTCGCCATGTAATTCAGTGCGCAGGTGGTAGGGCAGATCACCTTGTGGTTGCTTGATATCCATCCAGCCATTTAATGGAAACGGTGCTGCATTCTGCATCTGGAAATGGGTGCTGATCTCCCCCCATGGGCTGTGCGCCTGCGCGATACGGAATTGCATGGCTTTATTGTCAGCATCCAGGTCAAACTTGATCTTGTCTATATGGTAAGTGCTTGGCCCTTGGATAATGGTTAGCCGTTCAATGTTACCGGACAGCAAATGGAAAGGTAGCGGGATATTGATGCGGTTCGGCAAAGGCCCGCTTGCCGTTTTCGCGCCTGGGGCTGGCGTCACTGGCTGCGATTTAAACTGTAAAGTCACCTGTTTGGCCACAAAACTTGATACGGTCAATTCACCGCGTGGCGTGACGCCTAATCGCATATCCGATGCAATACCTTCGACCTTGAGGGTGGCATTACCCAGGTCAGTTTCAAATTCTTTCAGGCTGGTGACCACCATGACATTGGCTGCCCATACCATTTGTGGTGTGATGACCAGACTAAAACAAAGCGTAGTCACCAGTAATAAACGGCATAATCTTGAGAGTGTGTATATGAATAACATTAGAAATTCACTCCCAGGTTAAAGTGCAAACGGTATTCCTTGGTTTCTTCTCCATAGGCAATATCCACTCCTACCGGCCCGATCGGGCTACGGAAACGTGCACCCACACCATAACCCAGCACCGGGTCATAATCTTTCCAGCTGTTAGCAGCATTACCAAAATCCACAAACACTGCTGCACCCCAGGAGGGCGTCAGCCATTGCACTACCTCACTGCTGCCTGTCAGTAACACGCGGCCACCAATCGTTGCGCCACCTTCATTCACCCCTAATGACTGGAAGGCATAACCGCGCACAGACTGATCACCACCGGCACGGAATAAATAAGTGGCAGGAACGTTGTTGGCAGAACCGGTGACACTGCCGACTTCAAGTCTGCCTAGCCATTGGGTAGAGCTTGTTAGCGGGTAAAACACCTGCGCTCTGGCTTGTGATTGCAAAAAGCGCCCGTCAGAAATCTGTTCAAACGGTGAAAGCTGGAATTGGGTATTTAATATCCAGCCTTTGGTCGGTGCCTGCTGGTGGTCGAGATCGCGCAGGTTAAAACCGTAAGTGACCGTAAGCGCTTTATTGAATTGTGAAGTAACGTCATCCACTTGCAGATATTCATACAGCAGGTTGGCGCCAATGAACTGTTCAAACTTGCGCGGTTGGCCCCAATAGCGACGCACCCCGTTTTGCAATGCAGTGGTGACTTGTCCTTCCAGGTCGGTGCGGGTAAGGCTGTTCTGTATGCTATCCCGGTAACCTTTTGCATCCATCAGGAAGTTGATATTCGAAGTAGCTGCCTGTAAGCGTTGCTCAAGACGGATGCTGCTGTCCCACAGTAATCCGCGATCAAACAAATTGCGATCCGTGTAGTTAAACACAATGCGCGCACCTGTATTGGTGCTGGCGCCAACGCCTATACGGAAAGATTTTTCTTCCATCTCACGCACAGTGACATCTACATCAGCCGTGCGGTCCGGGTTCAATGCCTGGGTGTTGGCGACGACATCCACCTGGCTGAATTTGCCGGTGCTCATAAAACTGTTCTGTAAAAGCAGTAAGTCCGATTGACGGTATGGGTCACCGGCTTTAATGGTATTCAGCGGACGGATCAAGGTTTCCGGATAATGCTTCAAGCCGTGGATATTCACTTTGCCAAAACGCACTGCCGGGCCGGAGTCTACTGCAATGTTAATAGAGACTTGCTGTGTTTGCGGTTGGACCATCGCTTGTGATTGCGTGATTTTCGCATTGGGGAATTCTACCTGCAGCAATGAGGCTAACAGGTCACGTTTTGCTGCTGCCCAAGCCTGCTGGGTAAAAACATTATTCTCTTTTAAAGGCCAGCTTTTGTTGGCGTTTTCCAGAATCTCTTTATAGGCGGGCTGCTGTATTTCACCTGTCAGCAGCACAGAGACTTTGCTGACTTTTGCTTGCGGCGGCAAGTGGATGCGAAATTCAATGACATGGGCGGAAGGCTGGTAGGCCACCGTTTTTACTTTGAAATAGCCTTCTGTAGCCAGCAGGTCAGCGATTTCCTGTGGCGTTTTCTGGATCAGCCGCCGCCATTCACCTTCGTTCATGCGCGGGTTTTGCATAGCTTCATGTAACGTCAGGTGTTTTTCGAGCAACTCGCGCAACTGCGCTTTATTTTCAGGTGCTGATTCGTTATCTAATGAAAAGCGGGTTTGGTAAGTCTTGCCTTCCTTGATCTGGAACCAATCGCTATCTTTTGCCTTAGCGACAGGCGTCATAATGATTGTTGTCGTAAGCAATACACAAAAAAATATGAAGTACTGCGAAGAATGAGGTTTTAGAGAAATCAGGCGTAGCAGCCAGGGCAGTCCGCCCTGACTAACAAAAGAAATGAAACCAAAAGCGGGCTGCCTTAATGCAGTGTGTGAGAAATTAAAAACAGAACAATCCCTGAACAAGTCACTAAATATGTTTTACCAATTGACTCGCCTTACCGGTATAAGTTGCAGGTGTCATTGCCAGTAACGTCTGTTTGGCTTCGGCCGGGATTTGCAGCGTTTCAATAAAGGCATGCAGCGATTGCTGATTAATGCCGCCTTTGCCGCGAGTCAGTTCTTTTAACTGCTCATACGGGTTTTCAATGCCGTAACGACGCATCACGGTCTGGATAGGTTCGGCCAGCACTTCCCAGCTATTGTCCAGGTCTTCCTGCAAACGTTGTGGATTGATCTCAAGCTTGTTAAGGCCGCGCAGGCAGGAGTCATAAGCCAGCAGCGAGTAGCCAAGAGCGACACCCATATTACGCAACACGGTTGAGTCTGTCAGGTCACGCTGCCAGCGGGAAATCGGCAGTTTTTCTGCCAGGTGACGCAGGATGGCATTGGCCAGGCCCAGATTACCTTCAGAATTTTCAAAATCAATCGGGTTAACTTTATGCGGCATGGTAGAAGAGCCGATTTCGCCAGCCTTGACCTTTTGCTTGAAGTAACCGACCGAGATATAACCCCATATGTCACGATTCAGGTCGATCAGGATAGTGTTGATGCGGGACAGCGTGTCATACAACTCAGCCATATAGTCATGTGGTTCGATCTGGATAGTCATCGGGTTGTAGGTCAAGCCTAATGATTCAACAAAGGTTTTGGCGAAGTTTTCCCAGTCTATATCAGGATAGGCGGACAAATGCGCATTGAAGTTACCCACTGCGCCGTTGATTTTCCCCAATATTTCATTGGCTTGCAGTTGTTTGAGCTGGCGTTGCAGGCGATACACTACATTGGCCAGCTCCTTACCCATGGTAGTCGGACTGGCTGTCTGGCCATGTGTTCGCGACAGCATTGGTTGCTCGGCCAGTGCATGCGCAAGCTCGGTTAAGCGGGTAACGACTGAAGAAAGGTTAGGCAGGATCACGCTGTCACGTGCAGATTTAAGCATCAAAGCATGTGACAGGTTATTGATATCTTCTGAAGTACAGGCAAAATGAATAAATTCACTGGCTTTTTTGATGTCGTGATTGCCGTCAAACTTTTCCTTGAGCCAGTACTCTAGCGCTTTAACGTCATGATTGGTACGTGATTCAATCGCTTTTACCTGCATGGCGTCATCTTCACTGAAAGCCTTGATGGCTGTATCCAGCTCAGCAATAGTGTCGGCACTGAAAGGCGCGATTTCTGCCAGTTTTGGTTCCGCGCTCAGTGCTTTTAACCATTCTACTTCCACCAGGGCTCGATGCTTGATCAGCGCATATTCGCTAAAAAATGGGCGCAGCGAATCAAGTTTAGTGTGATAACGGCCGTCTAAAGGGGAGAGTGCATTGAGGGTGGTAAGAGACATGAGTTTAAAGCGGTGTGGATTTGAAAGTCGACATTTTACCCAATCCGGCAGCGCTTGTCTTTTTCTATTCTTGTGCGGTTATGTGCCTTTTCACCCTAGGCATGGGTTAGAGTACCGTTACAGATGAGCGAATTTGCAGATGAAAACCACTTTGTTTGGCAAATTATGCTTGCCAGTGCCGTGACATAATCGCTCACTGGAAATCTATTGCACATGAGACGCCACTCTCCATCCTTCATTAGTATTGCGGCAGGCTTTTGCCTGTCGCTGTGTCTGCTATGGTCGCAGATACTGGCGGATGATTACGTGCTGGCGATGCTGGAGAAGGTCCGGCAACGTTACGGGGAAGAGGCATATCAAAATGTCATGCGTTTGAACGAGCTGTATAGCCAGCTGGCAAATGCCAGCGAAATGACCAAGATCGGCATGGTCAATGATTTCACCAACCAGCATGTATTATTTGTCGATGATATCAATTTATGGGGCGTAGACGATTACTGGGCAAGCCCGCTGGAAACCTTCGGTAAAGGCGCGGGCGACTGTGAAGATTTCAGTATCGCAAAATATACCTTACTCAAAAAACTTGGCATTCCGCAAGATAAGCTACGACTGACCTACGTCCGCGCGCGCATGGCCAGCGGCAACATCCGTCCGCACATGGTACTGGCCTATTACGCCATGCCGACCAGCGACCCGCTCATTCTGGATAACCTGAATTTCGAAATATTGCCGGCTTCCAGGCGCGGCGATTTATTCCCTGTGTTCAGCTTTAACGAAAAAGGCCTGTTTGTGGCCAATAACCCGAATATGCGTGCCGGGTCACCGAATAATATTTCCAAGTGGCGCGATGTGCTGACACGCATGCGGCAGGATGGACTGGAATAACGAGAATGCTTAGATACCTGAACCAACTGGAATAGTTTAAAACCTTGGCTAAGATATGGTTAACGTGGAAAGTTAATGCTAGGCTTATGATTAAAGCCTGCATGAGAGCCGGGTTGTCGATGAGTTTACCCCAAGATAAAAGAGGGCTTAGAACATGTCATTAATAAAACAAATACGCATAGCGATTTCTGTCATTATCCTGATGGTGGCAGCGGGGTGCCTGTTTCTGGGGGTGTACGATGACCACCGCTTTATGGCCGAGCAATTGCAGAAAAAAAATAACGATAATGCCAATGGGCTGGCGATTACCTTGTCCAATATCCAGAAAGATAATGTCACGGTAGAACTGATTATCAGCGCCCAGTTTGATATGGGCCATTACCGTCGCATCGCGATTATCTCGCCTGATAACAAAACCATGATTGAACGCGTCAACCGCAATCCGCACTCTGTGGCACCGGCCTGGTTTCAATCGCTTTTCTCCGTCAACATTCAGCCAGGTATCGCCAACATCCAATCCGGTTGGCAGCAGTATGGCACGCTGGAACTGGAGAGCGAACCTTCGCTGGCCTATGACCAATTATGGGAAACTTCACGCCATGCGGTACTGTGGACACTGATCGTCGCCTTTATGAGTTATGTGGTTTCCGGCTTCTGGTTGAAGAAAATCCTCAAACCACTGGATGATGTGATTGCGCAGGCAGAGTCTCTAGGTGAACGTAAATACATTACGATTGAAGAGCCACAAACAGAAGAATTCCAGAAGCTGGTGCGCACCATGAACACGCTGTCTGACCGTGTGAAATCAATGGTGACTGACGAATCTGAGCGCTTGAATGTGTTGAACCAGCAGATCAACTATGACGAAGTCACCGGTTTGATGAACCAATCGCACTTTACCAATACTGCGTCAGTCGCATTGAAAAACGACAGTTTTGTTGAGGGTATGTTGACCCTGGTGCAGTTGCGCAATCTGTCAGATATAGACAAACAGCTTGGCTATAGCGTGACGAATCAACTCATTAAAAAAGTAGGTGATGCGCTGGAACAACAGATGGCGCATTACCCTGATGTGGTTTGTGGCAGGCTCTCCGGCAGCGAGTTTGGTATTTTCAGTCGTCAACCGCTGGATGATTTCAGTGTGGCTTCAGAACTCAAATTGGTCCTTGAAAAACTGAATGCAGCGCAACAGATCGTTCAATTCCAGTTCGTAGTCACCCATACCAAAACCAAAAAAGGTGATGATTTTGTCGATATCCACCGTGTGATGCAGTTTATCCTCGACCTGGCTGGTGACCAGGCCGCCTTGCCGATGCGTGTGATGAATGCAAACAGTATTGTGACTTCGAGAAAGAATTACCTCAGCCAGTGGAAAGAACAGTTCCTGCATGCCATCGAGCATAAACAGATCAAGCTCGCGCGCTACCCGGTCATGCAAAAAGACAAACAGTTGCTGCATTATGAGTGCCCATTACGCCTGCATATCGATGAAGGCGATCAATGGCTGGCAGCGGGTGCCTTTATTGACTGGGCCAGCCAGCTCGATATGATAAAAACGCTGGATGGCCTGGCGCTGGAGTATGCTGTCGATATGCTGGATAAAAATAATGCTAACTTGAGTGTGAATGTCTCTGCTGCCGCAATGCGTAGCGATGAATATAAAGACAAACTGCAAAGTTTGATCCTCAACGTCAAGCAGCCTGCCAGATTGAGTTTCGAAGTATCTGAAGAAGCGGCGTTTAGTGATTTTGTCCAATTCAAGCAATTTGTGCATTTGGTGAAATCGCTGGGCTGTGTGGTTGGTATGGAGCACGTGGCGACGCGTCTGGCGCAACTGGGCGACTTGCATGAGCTGGGCTTAGACTTCGTTAAATTTGATGCTTCACTGATACGCGATATTCATTTGCGTCCACAGCAGCAATCATTGTTACGCGGCTTGTGCATGATGGTGCGCACCATGGGCATCATGCCGATAGCAGAAGGGGTGCAAGATCAGCAAGAGCTGGATAGCTTAAATTCTGTAGGTATTGCAGCAGTGACAGGCCCATTTGTGCAGGAAAATCTGCAATTTGGGGAGTGATGAACATTGTCAATCTTTGTAATTCGCAGGATTTTTACCATATACTCAACGGATTGAGTGGGGTTGACACTACATATAATCGAAGCTGCTTAATATTAAGTATGAGCCGTTGATAAGGACAGTAAAAAGCCAAAGCCATGGAAACGACGCAATATTTTAATCAAACTGACAAAGACGTTTTACTCGAGTGTCTGCTTTACATCTGCCGTCATAATCGACTGGCTACCACTCGGGATGCGTTAACCTCCGGCTTGCCTCTTGAAGATGGCAAGCTCAATCCTGAATTGTTCAAACGCTCTGCCGAACGGCTACGTCTCGACGTCACTGTCCAGCAAGCTGCAATCACGGCCCTGAACCAGCCGCAAACAGATATCACCCTGTTGCTGAAAAATCATCGCGCCTGCCAGCTCTTAAAAGTCGATGACAGCCATCATTTTGCACAAGTGGTTTTCCCTGACTTGTCACCAGAGCCTGTGACCATGAGCCTGGCCGATCTCGCTGCAGAATATACGGGCTACGCGCTGGTCACCAAACAAAACTATATTTTTGATGCGCGCACACCAGAGGTCGGCAGGGTGAAGATCCGGCACTGGTTCTGGGGCACGATTGCCGAGAATAAAGGCATTTATCGCGATGTGATGGTCGCAGCCTTGCTGATCAATATCTTTGCGCTGGCGATGCCGCTGTTTACCATGAATGTGTATGACCGCGTAGTCCCTAACAAAGCAGTGGAAACCTTGTGGGTATTGGGCATTGGTGTAGGCCTGATTGTGCTGGGTGATTTGCTGTTGCGTTCCATGCGCGCCTATTTCCTGGACTGGGCCAGTGCACGTATCGATGTGAAGCTCAGTGGGCAGATCATGGAGAAGGTACTGGGTACACGCTATGATGCCAAGCCAACATCAGTCGGCTCCTTCGCTTCCAACCTGCGTTCATTCGAAAGCGTGCGTGACTTTATCACCTCGGCCACGGTAGTGACGCTGATCGATTTGCCATTCGGAATTATTTTCCTGATTGTGATTGCCTGGATCAGTCCGTTTATGGTGTTGCCAGCCCTGATCGGCGGCGCAGTGGTATTGATCTACTCACTCAGCGTGCAAAGCAAAATGCATGACTTGTCCGAGACCATGTACCGGGCCAGTGCACAACGTAATGCGACACTGATTGAAAGCCTGGTCGGCCTGGAAACGGTGAAATCCATGGGAATCGAAGGACAGATGCAGGGCAAATGGGAGCGTAGCGCGCTCTTCCTGTCTGAAGTCGGCAGCAAGCTCAAATTATTGTCTTCCTCAATCACCAATGGCTCTTATGCCTTACAGCAAATTATCAGCGTAGCCATCATTATCCTCGGTGTATACCTGATTTCAAACGGCGACCTGACCATGGGTGGCCTGATTGCCTGTTCACAATTGACCAGCCGCGCATTAGCGCCGATTTCACAGATCGCCAGCCTGTTTACGCAATACCATACTGCTGCGACTTCACTGAAGTCGTTAGAGGCGATCATGGAAAAACCGGTCGAGCGCGGTAAAGATGTGAGCTTTCTCTCTCGTCCCGCTTTTAAAGGCGAAATCGAATTTAAAAATGTATCTTTTAAATATCCCGGTACAGATGAGTTGGCATTAAATGGGATTTCTTTCAGGATTCGTCCGGGCGAGCATGTGGGGCTTATTGGGCGTATGGGCTCAGGCAAGACGACGATTAACAAGTTAATTCTTGGTTTGTATCAACCTACTGAAGGCGCGATTCTGATTGACGGCATTGATGCGCGGCAGATTGATCCGGCCGAATTACGCCGTAGTATTGGCTATGTGCAGCAGGATAACCACCTCTTTTATGGCACATTGCGAGACAATATTACGTTGCGTCATCAACATGCAGACGATAATGCTGTGTTGAATGCGGCACAAGTGGGCGGGATTGCCGAGTTTGTAAATGCGCATCCGAAAGGCTTTGACCTGGAAGTGGGTGAGCGCGGCGATACGCTATCCGGTGGCCAGCGCCAGGGTGTGGGTATTGCGCGTGCTTTTGTGACCAGTCCGCAGATTGTGTTGCTGGATGAGCCCACCAGTGCGATGGATCACTCGGGCGAAGAAAACGTTAAAAACAGGATTGCTGAAGCATCCGCCAATAAAACCCTGATTGTGATTAGTCATCGTAACGGTATGCTGGAGTTGGCAGAGCGCTTAATCGTGATTGATTCCGGGCAGATTGTAGCTGACGGCTCCAAAGAAGATGTCACCGCTGCGTTGCGTGCGGGTAAAGTGGGTAAGGCAAGGTAACATCATGGCAAAAAAAATATTCGATAAGTTTGGTGACGTTACTAAAAATGACAGCATTTGGATGCGCATGGGCAAACCTGTGCATCTATTGGTCGACAAAATAATTAAAACAGATACATCAGAAAACCGGTCATGGTCTGAGCAGGCGCATGATGTGATGGTTGAAGATAGCATGTTGCATGCAAAATTAATCATGTACGCGATCCTGATTATTCTCGTGGTATTGCTGGTGTGGGCCAACCTGGCTGAAGTTGATGAGGTGACTCGTGGTGAAGGCCGCGTGATTCCATCGCGTCAGATCCAGCTTGTGCAATCACTGGACGGTGGTATCGTGACAGATATCATGGTTAAGCTGGGAGATACCGTAAAACGTGGGCAACCGTTGATTAAAATCGATGAGACCAGGGCGATTTCTTCTCTGAAAGAAAATGAAAGCCAGTATTTGTCACTGAAAGCCAAGGAGTCACGCTTAAAGGCATTAGCCAATGGCGGTCCCTATAATCCGCCAAGTGAAGTGCAGCAAAAAGTCCCTGATACTTATTTGCAAGAACTGCAGTTATTTAATGCTGCGCGCGCCGAGCTGGATTCACAAGTCAATATTGCCAGGGATCAATTGTCTCAAAGAGAGCGTGAGCTTTCAGAAGTGCAATTTAAAAAAGAGGTGGCAATCAAGACTTACGACTCCAATAGCCGCGAACTGGCTGCGAATCGCCCTCTGTTGAACAGTGGCGCCGTCTCTGAAATTGAAATCCTGCGTCTGGAGCGTGAAGCCAATCGAGCCAAGGGTGATATAGACCAGGCCTCAGCGCAAATGAGCCGGTTGACGGCTGCTATTTCCGAAGCACGTCGCAAAGTGTCGGAAGCACAGCAGACTTTTATGAGTAAGGTACGGACCGACCTGAACGAGACTACCGCCAAAATCAACAGCCTGACGCAGTCCAGCCTGGCGTTATCCGATAAGGTGAAACAGTCAACACTACTTTCTCCTGTAAATGGCAAAATCAGTAAGCTATATTACAACACTGTTGGCGGCGTCATTCAGGCGGGCAAGGAAGTGATGGAAGTGGTGCCATCCGATGATGCACTGGTGATTGAAGCTAAAATCCAAACCAAGGATATTGCATTCATTCGCCCCAAACAGCCTGCGATCGTGAAGCTTACTGCTTATGATTACAGTATTTACGGCAGCCTGGATGGTGAAGTGCAAGATATTGCAGCAGATTCGACGATTGACGATAAAGGAAATGCTTTTTATGTCGTTAAAGTAAGAACAATAAAGAATAATATCGGCGACCATCTGCCAATTATTCCTGGTATGGTGGCACAGGTAGATATTTTGACGGGTAAGAAAACGGTAATGTCCTACTTGCTTAAACCTGTGCTTAAGGCTAAATCGTATGCATTAACCGAGCGCTAATCTATGAAACATATTTTTATTACTTCATTAAAGCAGCCTGTAGAAGCCTGGCTGAAAGCATTTCCTAAATTGGTCACCAGTGCGGAAGTAGTTTCTGCCGATGTAGCTGGTGCAACTGTAGTATGGGTACATGCGCAATTGGAAAGCAGCAACCAGTGGCGTACTCAGGTGCAACAAGTGTTGTCCTTGATTCCATCTGCGAAAGTCATTGTACTGTCTAACAACCCCGAGCAGGCTGAAGCTATGCAAGCGCTGGAGCTAGGCGTCGTAGGTTATTTGCATGCTTATGCGCATCATCAAGTCATGAAAGAAGTTTACAGTGTCGTTTCCCATGGCGGTATCTGGCTGGGGCGTGATTTGTTAAAACACCTGATCACATTAACTGCGCGTGGCTCACGCCAGAATGTGGATGTGCTTGATGAGGTATTGGAAGGCCTTACCAAACGTGAGCGTGAGGTGGCACTGGAAGCAGCCAAAGGAAACAGCAATAAGGAAATCGCTCGTACACTTTCAATTTCTGAGCGCACCGTTAAAGCCCATTTGACCTCTGTCTTTGATACTTTAAAAGTGAGGGACCGTTTGCATTTGGCGCTGGTGTTACAAGGTCAGTCTCCTCAAGGACATTTCGAACTGGATAAAGCTGTCAAAACCGGCTCCTCAAATAAGTCCCACTTGAATTCATAAAATTGATGCTTTAAATTTGTATCAATTTTATGAAAATAAACAGATTTTAGGGATTTTTCTTTATGCACAATAGTCTCAAAGTTCAGATTTGTGACTTTTTCCCCTAAACCCCTTAATTAAAACCACTTTTATGGGGTGGGATACTCTTGTGCCTTAACAATACTGTAGTTATACTGACTTCAGGATAAATCTTTAATAACTTGTTAAGAGTCTGCACATGAAACTAAAAAAAATTGCCTCTGCACTAATAATAGGAGTGTTTTCCTACTCATCTGTGTCCTGGGGAGCAAGTCCGGAAACTTTGGAGAAAATCATCGAGAAAGCGGTGTCTGAGAACCCTGAGGTTCAAGCCCGCTTTCATGCATATAAAGGTGCTGAATTTGATGAGGCTGCTGCTAAAGGTAGATACCTGCCAAATGTGACAGTTGATCAAGTATTTAGAAATCAGGAGCGTGTGGTTCCTGTAAATATTAATAATACTAACTCTCCAAACCAGCAATCCACTTTAACATTACGTCAAATGATTTTTGATGGTTTGGCGACCCCGGCAGAGGTTGGACGTCTTGACCACGTGGCCAAGTCCCGTTTTTATGATTTGCAAGGGCAGATGCAAAGTATTGCATTGGATACCGCCACCGCTTACTATGATTTGCTGCGTTATCGCCGTCTGGTTTCTTACGCTGAAGACAACTATGTTGTACACAAGCAAGTGCACGAAAAAATCAAGTCTCGTGTAGATGCGGGTGTGGGCAAGAAAGTCGACCTTGAACAAGCCACTGGCCGTTTGGCACTGGCTGAAGCTAATCTTCTGACAGAAACAACCAACCTGTATGACGTTTCTGCAAGATTTCAGCGTCTGGTAGGTGAACTGCCTCCAGCTAACGTTGTTGAAGTGCAGATGACAGGCGATGGCTTGTCCGAGAGTTCTGATCAGGTGCTTGATGCGGCGTACAAACAAAACCCTAACATCCTGGCTTCAATTGAAAACATTGTTGCTGTAGAGAAATCTGTGTCCGGACGTAAGGCCCCTTTTATGCCACGTTTGGATTTGCAGGGCCGTAAAGTCCTTGATGTGAATGATGCAAGCAGAAACAGCATACTGGCTGCAGATACACTTGAAGTTACCGCTAGCTGGAATATTTTCAACGGGTTCACTGATAAGAACAACCTGGATTCTGCTTCGGAAGAGCTTAATCGTGCGCACGATTTACGCGATAAGGCGTGTATCGATACTCGTCAGCTGGTATCTATTGCATACAACAATATCAAACAATTAAATGAGCAGGTCGCTTATCGAAAGCAGCATCAGGACTCTATCGAGAACGCGCGTTTAGCCTATCGCAAACAGTATGATATTGGTCAGCGTACATTGCTTGACCTGTTGGATACAGAGAACGAATATTTTCAATCCCGCCGTAATTTCACAAATGCTGAAATGGATCTAAGTACTTCATATGCGAGAGCATATGCAGGTCAGGGTCTGTTGTTGCGTAAACTCGGTGTCAGTCGTGCGGACGTTGGTGAATATGCGCGTGAAGAGTATCTGGATCGTGAAAATGTATGTAAGGCTATGGCTCCAGCACAACTTGTCGTAGATAAAGCAGCTTTGCTGGCGAATGCCAAACCTTGGGAAGGTGAAGCATTTAAACCAAAAGGTCCAGAAAAAGCGACCATGAAGTTCACGCCACGCATTTTGTTCCAGGCGAATAGCGCTATTATCTTGCCAGAATCGTATGCTGATCTGGATATCGTTTATGATGTTGTGAAAGAGTGGGGCAACGATAAGATTGAGATCGCTGGCCACACAGACAAACGCAATACCTCAAAAGAGAAGTATAACCTTTTACTCTCCGAGAAGCGCGCGAAGGCTGTAGCAGACTACTTGATCAAAAAAGGATTGGATGGAAGTCGTATAGTAGTTAAAGGTTATGGTTATTCTCAACCTATTGCTGAAAATGATCCAATTAATGGTAATGACGCAAACCGTCGCGTTGAAGTTATTCGTTTTCAATCAGTAGCTGAATAAACAAATAACAAAAACCTAGTTGTATTAATAAAAAGCGAAGCCAGAAATGGCTTCGCTTTTTTTATGGGTTTTTGAATTTTCGTGATTGGTAAAGTTGTTTTTAAAATCATTCGAAAACCCGTATTGAATGCTCAATATTGTACTTCAGTACAATAGATTTTCTGTTTGTATTCGCGTTAAATACGACACTATCAAAACTCTCTCAACCTTTATTGGGGAAAAAAATGGCTACAGTGATTGGTACTGTTACGAATGTTCAAGGTATGGCAATTGTGGTGGATGCAAATGGCAACCGTCATATGTTACAGGTAGGCGAAGTGCTTCATGCTGGTGATAAGGTAATCACGGCAAGTGGAGCGACAGTGACTGTCAAACTTGCAAACGGTGAAACAGTAAATTTTGCTGAAGCGCAAACAATTAAGATTACTGACAATTTGGCGCAAGTCGATGTGTCAGATGTAACAGAAAATGCGGTGAATCAGGCTGTATTTGATGCAGTTTTAACTGCATTGAACGAAGGCCGTGATATTACAGAAGTTCTCGATGCGCCTGCTGCAGGTGAGGCTGGTAGTGATGGTAACGCCAGTTTTGTTAACCTGGATCGTATTTCTGAAAGTGTGGCTGGCGCAACCTATGATGGTGGAAGCGGTTTCGTGGAAACGCCTCCTTTATCAGTTTTGCCTAACTATCAGTATTTTCCTGAAGACCCCACTATTGATTTCGTTACTCCAAGTAACCCAGCCATTCCCGGTAACGACCGTGTGATTGAAGGTAGCTCAATGGTATTTACCGTTGGCTTAAGCACTCCTACTCAAGCACCAGCAACTTATACGTTTGCAATAGGTGGTGGAACGGCTTCCAGCGCAGACTATGGTACTCCTGTGTTCAGCAATGGCGTGGTATTGAATGCCAACGGCACTATTACTGTGCCAGCCGGTGTTAGCAGCTTCACTGTGACAGTACCAACTGTCGATGACACCGATGTTGAGCCTAACGAGACTTTGCCAATCAACGTAGGTGGTGTGGTTGGCGTAGGTGTCATTGTTGATAACGACACAGAAGTTGTGACCGTAGAACCAGGTCAGCCAGGCACGGGGGACGACAGCGTAATCGAAGGTGCGGCTTTGGTATACAACGTCACATTGAGTAATACTACCAATGTAATTACGACGTTTACTTACAGCCTAGGTGGCGGTACAGCCTCCACCGCTGATTACGGCACCGCCGTATTTAGCAACGGTGTGGTATTAAATGCCAATGGCACAATCACAGTGCCTGCTGGTGTAAGCAGTTTCACCGTGACAGTGCCAACTGTGGATGACTCCATCGTTGAGCTGAACGAAACCTTGCCACTGACTATCGGTGGTGCAACTGGTACAGGCATCATTGTCGATAACGACAGAGCTACTGTAGTGACTGTAGAGCCAGGCACTCCCGACCCCAATGATGACAGCGTCGTTGAAGGTAACAATCTGGTGTACACAGTGACTCTGAGTGCTACCACCAACGCACCTACTACCTACGCTTACAGCCTGGGTGGCGGTACAGCGTCAACTGCTCTCTGAGTGCTACCACCAACGCACCTACTACCTACGCTTACAGCCTGGGTGGCGGTACAGCGTCAACTGCTGACTATGGTACAGCCGTATTCAGCAATGGCGTGGTATTAAATGCCAACGGCACTATTACCGTACCGGCAGGTGTCAGCAGCTTCACTGTGACAGTGCCAACTGTGGATGACACCATTGTTGAACAAAACGAAACCTTGCCACTGACTATCGGTGGAGCAACCGGTACAGGCATCATTGTCGATAACGACAGAGCTACTGTAGTGACTGTAGAGCCAGGCACTCCCGACCCCAATGATGACAGCGACGTTGAAGGTAACAATCTGGTGTACACAGTGACTCTGAGTGCTACCACCAACGCACCTACTACCTACGCTTACAGCCTGGGTGGCGGTACAGCGTCAACTGCTGTCTGAGTGCTACCACCAACGCACCTACTACCTACGCTTACAGCCTGGGTGGCGGTACAGCGTCAACTGCTGACTATGGTACAGCCGTATTCAGCAATGGCGTGGTATTGAATGCCAACGGCACGATTACCGTGCCAGCTGGTGTGAGCAGCTTCACCGTAACAGTGCCAACCGTAGATGACACCATTGTTGAGCCAAACGAAACCTTGCCACTGACTATCGGTGGTGCAACTGGTACAGGCATCATTGTCGATAACGACAGAGCGACTGTGGACACTGTAACTGCAGGTCCAAATGGTGGATCAGTGGTTGAAGGTAACAACCTGGTTTACACAGTAACTTTAAGTGCGACAACAAACGCAGAAACTACATACAGCTTTACACTTGGTGGCGGTACAGCATCAGCTGCGGATTATGTAACTCCTCCAACATTCAGCAATGGCGTGACATACAACTCAGCTAACAACACCATTACAGTACCTGCTGGCGTTAAAGATTTCACAGTGACTGTACCTACAGTGGATGACACCATTGTTGAACCAAACGAAACATTGCCGATTAATGTTGGTGGCGTGGCCGCTATCGGCACAATCGTGGATAACGATAGAGCGACTGTAGACACTGTGACTGCCGGCCCGAATGGTGGCTCAGTGGTTGAAGGTAACAATCTGGTCTATACAGTGACTTTGAGCGCTGAAACAAACGCATCCACTACCTATAGCTTTACACTGGGTGGTGGTACTGCCTCTGCCGCGGATTATGTAACACCTCCAACATTCAGCGATGGCGTGACTTACAACGCAGCCAATAATACGATCACCGTGCCTCCTGGCGTTACCAGCTTCACAGTGACTGTGCCTACAGTAGATGACACACTGGTTGAGTCAAATGAAACCTTGCCAATCAATGTTGGTGGTAAAACAGCAACAGGAATCATCATTGATAACGATGGCGGTATCACTACTGTAAACGGCAGCAAGTTTGCTGTTTCCGAAGAAGGTCTGCCAGGTGGTATTAAGGACAGTACAGGCAGCAACGACACAACAGACTCAGCTGAAGCGACAGGTACATTCAGTCTAAATGGTAGCAGTGCCGGAGCAGTGTGGACATTAACCGCACCAACAACAACTCTGACCTCTGGTGGCGTAACTGTAACCTGGACATTGTCTGCTGATGGCAAAACATTGACCGGTTCAGCCGGTAACGAAAAAGTATTGACTGTCACTATCAACGATAGCGGTGAGTACAAGGTTGTGCTGAATGGTCAAGTCGACCATCCAATAGCAAACGTTGAAGATACTGTACTTGCAAATGTAGGTGTCAAAGTTGTTGTGAACGGTGTTACACAAACCACTACTTTACCAGTAACGATTGAAGATGATGCGCCAGTTGCAAACGGCGGATCAGTGACCGTGACTAACGCAAATACCGCTAACGTTGCACCTGTTGCAGCGATTGCTAATACTGGCAATCTGTTAGGGTTGGTAGGCCTCTCGGCATTGAACCTGATTGACCTGAGTACACGCTCGGCCTTCGGTGCAACCGATGCAAACAACAACATCAGCAAAGTTGAGTTGAACTATCAATCGCTGATATCACTGGGTGGCCGTCAATTCACAGTATCTCAAGCACTGGCAGCGGAATTGGGTCTCAAGGTAGTCATCACTAATGACCCGGGTTTCCTGACCCTGATTGGCCCATCTTCTCATGTAGTAATCACTTCACTAGATGGTGGTCCTATTGATAACCTGGCTGTCAACGAATTACTGGCAACTGCCCGCCTGAGTGGCGGTGCAATTGGCGCTGAAGTACTGAATGGCACTTCAATTACTGTGACTGACTCACAGGGTGCAAGCTCCTCAGCTGCTCTCAGCACATTGGTTGATGCAACTGTGCTAAGCAACGCTACTGCCAATCCTAACCTTAAAGAAGGTGATGGAAACGGCAATACACTGACTGGTACAGCTGGTGATGACCAAATTTACGGTTACGGTGGCAATGACACACTGAATGGCGGCGCAGGTAATGATATCTTGCGTGGTGGTTCAGGCAATGACACTCTGGATGGTGGTATTGGTAATGACATCCTGGTGGGCGGTTCTGGCAATGACAGTCTCACTGGTGGTGCCGGTCGTGACATCTTCCGTTGGGAAAAAGGTGACGAAGGTACTGCAGGTAGTCCAGCTGTAGATACTGTCACTGATTTTACCTTGAATGCAGATGTGATCGACTTGAGATCCGTGTTGCAAGGTGAAAGCCTGGCAAACCTGTCAAACTATGTACGTGTCACCGTTGAAAATGGCAACACTGTCTTGCATATCAGCAGTACAGGTGGGTTCAGTGGTGGCTTTAATGCTGGTGCTGAGAATCAAACTATCGTGTTGCAAGGTGTAAACCTGCAAACCGCTTACGGCACAACCGATAGTGCACAAATCCTGACCAATCTGGTTAACAGCGGCAACCTGGCTATTGATCCCGCTGCTTCCACAGCGTCTGGCAGCCTGGGTGCATTTGGTGCAGATGGCGGACATGTACAAAGTATCGTTGTCGGTGGTGTTACTTACACTTACAACGCAACAAACAATACTGTGAGTGCAAGTGGTAACTCGCCAGCGGTAACCGGGTATGGATACAATGCAAACAGCCATCAATTAACTGTGACCACCGCTAAAGGTGAAACCATCACTGTAAACGTTGAAACAGGTGCCTACCTTTACAATGGTAGCCGTCCGCTTGTTGCCGGTGAAACTACCAGTGTAGGTTTCACACTGATTGATAATGACGGTGATACATCTACATCTTCACTGCAATTTAACGGTACAGGTCAACCAATCATTACTACAGTAGAGCCGGGTCAACCTGGTACGGGTGATGACAGCGTAGTTGAAGGTACTTCGCTCGTTTATACCGTGACCTTGAGCACCGCTCCTAACGCACCTGCTACATACACATACAATCTTGGTGGAGGTACAGCCTCGACTGCAGACTACGGAACAGCCGTATTCAGCAATGGCGTAGTGTTGAATGCCAACGGCACAATCACTGTGCCAGCGGGTGTGACCAGCTTCACTGTGACAGTTCCTACAGTGGATGACACTATTGTTGAACTGAACGAGACGTTGCCACTCACTATTGGTGGTGCGACAGGTACAGGCATTATCGTTGATAACGACAGAGCCACAGTAGACACTGTGACTGCTGGCCCAGCTGGTGGCTCAGTGATTGAAGGTAACAACCTGGTTTACACCGTAACTCTAAGTGCTACAACCAATGTACCAACTACATATAGCTTCAACTTGGGTGGAGGTACTGCCTCTGCGGCTGATTATGTCACTCCTCCGACATTCAGCAATGGTGTGACATACAACGCAGCTAATAACACCATTACAGTTCCTGCTGGCGTAAAAGACTTCACAGTCACTGTGCCTACAGTGGATGACACCATTGTTGAGCCAAACGAGACCCTGCCATTAAATGTTGGTGGTGTAGTTGCCGTTGGTACGATTGTAGATAACGATAGAGCGACAGTAGTGACGGTAGAGCCAGGTCAGCCTGGTACTGGTGATGACAGTGTAATCGAGGGCACTTCACTGGTTTATACAGTGACCCTGAGTGCAACAACCAATGCTCCAACTACTTACAGCTACAGCCTGGGTGGCGGTACAGCTTCAGTTGCTGACTACGGCACAGCAGTATTCAGCAACGGCGTTACTTACAATGCAGTTACTGGCACGATCACAGTACCAGCTGGTGTAAGCAGCTTTACTGTGACAGTACCAACTGTGGATGACACGCTGGTTGAACTGAACGAGACTCTGCCACTGACTATTGGTGGTGCGACAGGTACAGGTATCATTGTTGATAACGACAGGGCAACAGTTGTAACAGTTGAGCCAGGTCAACCTGGACCAGGTGATGACAGCGTTGTTGAAGGTAACAACCTGGTTTACACAGTGACTCTAAGTACAGCTACCAATGCCCCAACTACCTATACATACAGTTTGGGCGGTGGTACAGCCTCATCCGCTGACTACGGCACAGCAGTATTTAGCAATGGCGTGGTATTGAATGCCAACGGAACGATTACTGTTCCAGCAGGTGTGAGCAGCTTTACTGTGACAGTTCCTACAGTGGATGACACTATCGTTGAATTGAACGAGACGCTGCCACTGACTATTGGTGGTGCGACTGGTACTGGTGTGATTGTTGATAACGACAAAGCGACTGTTGTGACTGTAGAACCAGGTCAGCCTGGCCCAGGTGACGACAGCGTTGTTGAAGNACAAAGCGACTGTTGTGACTGTAGAACCAGGTCAGCCTGGCCCAGGTGACGACAGCGTTGTTGAAGGTAACAACCTGGTTTACACCGTGACCTTGAGCGCAACAACGAACGTACCGACAACCTATACCTACACATTGGGTGGTGGTACAGCCTCGACTGCAGACTACGGAACAGCCGTATTCAGCAATGGCGTAGTGTTGAATGCCAACGGTACAATCACTGTTCCTGCTGGTGTGAGCAGCTTCACTGTGACAGTTCCTACAGTAGATGACACTATTGTTGAACTGAACGAGACACTGCCACTGACTATCGGTGGTGCGACTGGTACGGGTGTGATTGTTGATAACGACAAAGCGACTGTTGTGACTGTAGAACCAGGTCAGCCTGGCCCAGGTGACGACAGCGTTGTTGAAGGTAACAACCTGGTTTACACCACAAAGCGACTGTTGTGACTGTAGAACCAGGTCAGCCTGGCCCAGGTGACGACAGCGTTGTTGAAGGTAACAACCTGGTTTACACCGTGACCTTGAGCGCAACAACGAACGTACCAACAACCTATACCTACACATTGGGTGGTGGTACAGCCTCGACTGCTGACTACGGTACAGCAGTATTTAGCAATGGCGTGGTATTGAATGCCAACGGAACGATTACTGTTCCAGCAGGTGTAAGCAGCTTTACAGTGACAGTACCAACAGTGGATGACGCTATTGTTGAACTGAACGAGACGCTGCCACTGACTATCGGTGGTGCGACTGGTACTGGTGTGATTGTTGATAACGACAAAGCGACTGTTGTGACTGTAGAACCAGGTCAGCCTGGCCCAGGTGACGACAGCGTTGTTGAAGNGGTGGTGCGACTGGTACTGGTGTGATTGTTGATAACGACAAAGCGACTGTTGTGACTGTAGAACCAGGTCAGCCTGGCCCAGGTGACGACAGCGTTGTTGAAGGCACATCTCTGGTTTATACAGTGACCCTGAGTGCAACTACCAACGTTCCTACTACATATACTTACAACCTGGGTGGTGGAACTGCGTCAACTGCCGATTATGGTACTGCCGTATTTAGCAATGGCGTTACCTACAATCCGGCTACCGGAACGATCACTGTACCAGCAGGCGTAAGCAGCTTCACTGTGACAGTACCGACAGTAGATGACACTATCGTTGAACTGAACGAGACGTTGCCACTGACTATCGGTGGTGCGACTGGTACTGGTGTGATTGTTGATAATGACAGGGCTACGATAGACACTATCACTGCTGGTCCAAACGGTGGATCTGTTGTGGAAGGCAATAACCTAGTCTATACAGTTACTTTAAGCACTACCACGAATGCACCGACAACCTATAGCTATACCCTGGGTGGCGGTACAGCTTCCAGCGCAGATTATGGCTCCGCCGTGTTCAGCAATGGCGTTACTTACAATGCCGTTACCGGAACTATCACCGTTCCTGCAGGTGTGAGCAGCTTCACTGTAACTGTGCCTACTATTGATGACACATTGATTGAGCCAAACGAAACCCTGCCATTGAGCATTGGTGGCAAATCAGCAACCGGTATCATCATTGACAACGATAGTGGTATCACAGTTGTGAATGGCAGCAAGTTCACTGTCTCTGAAGAAGGTTTGTCTGGCGGTATCAAAGATAATGCTGGCAACACTGATACTACTGATTCAGCCGTAGCCACAGGTTCGTTCAGCTTGAATGCTAGTAACAGTAGCGGTGCTGTATGGACGCTGACTGCGCCAACGGCAGGCACACTAACTTCCGGTGGCGTGAATGTGACATGGTCATTGTCTGCAGATGGCAAAACATTGACAGGTTTTGCAGGTAGCGAGAAAGTACTGACTGCAACGATCAACAACAGTGGTGCCTATAACGTTACATTAAGCAAACCAATTGATCATCCTAATACGACGACCGAAGACACTCTGAAAACTGAGATTGGTGTCAAAGTCGTTGCCAATGGTGTGACACAAGTCACAACCCTGCCGGTAACGATTGAGGATGATTCCCCTGTTGCAAACAACCAGACTGTTTATGCAACTAACTCCGCAAACACCAATGTCATGATTACATTGGACGTTTCCGGCAGTATGGGTGGAAGAGATGGTGTGGGCGGCCAGACTCGTTTGGCAAGTGCTATTCAGTCAATCAAAACGCTGTTGGCAAGCTATGATGATCTGGGTGATGTGAAAGTTGCCTTGGTTGTGTTTGCTGGCGATGCGCAAACCAGACAATTAGGGACAACCTGGTTGACTGTTGCTGAAGCTAACACTCTCTTGAACACTTTGTCTGCCAACGGCAATACAAACTATGATTCAGCCCTTGAAACAGCAATCAATGCTTATGGTTCTCCTGGCAAATTAGATAATGCACAGACTGTGTCTTACTTCTTTACAGATGGTGAGCCTAACCGTGGGTTGGGCGGTACTAGTGACCTAAGCGGTAACGAGAATGCATCTTCTGCTGACGCTGGTATCCAAGCGGCTGAAGAAAGAGCATGGATTCAATTCCTGGAAACTTATAACATCAAGTCATATGCGCTTGGTTTAGGCCAAAACACCTCTACATCACAGCTGGACCCAATTGCATACGATGGTCAGGCTGGTGTGAATACCGGTGGTGTCAAAGTGACTAATTTTGACCAGCTCGATGGTGTGTTGAGCCAAACAGTGGCAGCTTCTATTTCTGGCAGCTTGGTGACTAACGGTGGTTTCGGTGCAGATGGTGGCTATGTGAAATCAGTGGTAGTGGATGGTAGTACTTACACATTCAATGCAACGACAGGTGCAATTGCTGTAAACGGTACTAACAACAGTACTTATGATTCTACAAGTCACAAACTGACAATTACCACCAGCAAAGGGTCATTGGTTTTAGACATGGATGATGGCACGTTTGTCTTCACACCTAAAAACACCAGTGTTTCCGGTGTGGCCGACTTCAAGTACACATTGAGTGACAGAGATGGTGATACCAGCTCTGCTACATTGAGCATTAATGTGACCAAGATTAATGCCGTTCCACAAGTTGCGCCTGATGTAAGCACCGGTATCAATTCTGCTGGTTTGTTGACCATCCCAGGCTTGTTGAATGTTGATCTGCTGAACTTCTCCAGCAGACAAGGATTCAGTGCCAGCGATGTGAATAACAACATCAATAATGTCACTATTACTTACAGCGCATTGATTGCACTGAGTGGCGCTTTCCTGAACTACTCTTCTGCTGTTGCAAGTGAGCTAGGCTTGAAAGTGACTTATGCACAAGATAATGGCTTCCTTAATGTACTAGGAGGCAGTGGTAAGCTGGAAGTGACTGCTCTAGATGGCGGTACCATCGATAACCTGAAGCTGAATGAATTCTTGTCTACCATCAGAACAGATAACACTATTGGTGTGAATGTGCTGGATAGCTTCAAGATTAGTGCGACAGACAGCACCAATCTAAGTGACAGTGCATCTTCAGCCAACCTGATCAATATTGATCTGTTGACTAGCGGTAATAGCGGAATCATTAGTGGCACCAGCGGAAATGATACCCAGCTTAACGGTACTTCAGGAAACGATATCATTTACGGTTTAGGTGGTAACGATACACTGAACGGCGGTGCTGGTAACGATATCCTGCGCGGTGGTGCCGGTAACGATACCTTGAATGGCGGTGACGGTAACGACATCCTGATTGGTGGTAAAGGTAACGATACTCTGACTGGCGGTGCAGGCGTGGATGTCTTCAAATGGGATCGTGGTGATGATGGGGTAGCGGGCAACCCTGCACGTGACACTATCACTGATTTCAACAAGGCAGCCCCGTCACAAGGTGGTGATGTGCTGGATATCCGTGATTTGTTACAAGGCGAGAATCCGGGCAATCTGCAGAACTACCTGCACTTTGAAAAATCAGGTAGCGATACCATTGTTCATATCAGTTCGAATGGTGGTTTTGCCAATGATGCACACAATGTGTCAGGAAGCTTTAGCAGCGGCAATACTACTCAGCAGATCGTGTTGAATGGTGTAGATATTACGACCGGTCAAAGCAGTGATGCAGCGATTATCAATAGCCTGTTAGCACAACAAAAGTTGATTGTTGATCAGTAATTAACGTAGTTGAATAAAAAAGCGACCTTCGGGTCGCTTTTTTATTTCTGAATATTATGTTTTTGGAATAACAATATTCCAAAAAGAAGCGTTGATCGAATAAGAAAAGGGCACAAATGTGCCCTGGTTAAATTAAATGCAGTTGAGTCTAAAGTGCCAGCATATCTACAAATTGGTGAACGGAGGTTTTTTCCAGTGCTTTCTGGTCCTGGCAAAGCGTTAATATTTCCGATTGTTTTTTTTCGTCAAACCGACGAGCCAGATTCACTTTGAATTTCTTTACTAATTCGGGGATACCTTCTTCACGGCGGCGACGATGACCAATCGGGTACTCAACGGCAATATTGCTGGATTGAGTACCGTCTTTAAAAAAGATCTGGATGGCATTGGCGATTGAGCGTTTTTCCGGGTCCAGGTAATCGCGCGTGTATTCAGTTTTTTCCACACAAGTCATTTTATTGCGCAAGGCATCGATACGAGGATCAGCAGCTGCTTCATCTTCGTAGTCCAGAGCTGTCAGTTTACCTTTCAACAAGCCAACTGCAGCCATGTACTGGATGCAGTGGTCGCGGTCAGCAGGGTTATTCATCGGTCCCGATTTATCAATGATGCGTATGGCTGATTCATGCGTGGTGATGACGATTTTTTCAATATTACTGATATCGTCCAGGGATTGCAGACGGTTTCCAACTTCTTTATTTAACTGGAAAGCACTTTCCACAGCGGTTTGTGCATGAAATTCTGCTGGAAAAGAAATCTTGAACAGCACTTGCTCCATGACATAGCTCCCGTATGGACGCTGGAATTTAAAAGCATTACCTTTAAACAACACATCATAGAAACCCCAGGTTTTGGCGGTGAGCGCACTTGGATAGCCCATTTCACCTTGCAGCGTCATCCAGGCCAGGCGCACCGCACGAGAGGTGGCATCACCGGCAGCCCAGGATTTACGAGAGCCTGTATTCGGGCTATGTCTGTAAGTGCGCAGGCTCTGGCCATCGACAAACGCGTTGGAAACAGCATTGATGATATCTTGCTTGTTACCACCAAGCAGTTTGGTGACCACAGCGGTAGAAGCAATCTTGACCAGGATAACGTGGTCCAGCCCTACGCGGTTAAAGCTGTTTTCCAGCGCCAGTACACCCTGGATTTCGTGCGCCTTAATCATTGCTGTCAGCACCTCCTTCATGGTTAGCGGAGCCTTGCCTTCAGCTACATTTTTGCGTGAAATATAATCTGCTGAGGCCAGTATGCCGCCTAGATTATCGGAAGGATGTCCCCACTCGGCGGCCAGCCAGGTATCATTGAAATCCAGCCAGCGGATCATGGCGCCAATATTGAATGCCGCCAGAATCGGGTCCAACTGGTAGGACGTGCCTGGTACTTTTGCACCGTTAGGTACTATTGTGCCGGTAATCACTGGCCCCAGCAATTTGGTACACGCTGGATAATCTAATGCTTCAAACCCGCAACCCAGTGTATCCATCAGGCAGTTACGCGCTGTATCGTAAGCTTCGGCAGAGTCAATCTCAAAATCTGCCACGTAATTGGCGATATCGACAATCACCTGATCCGGATCCGGGCGTACATTAGAAATATGGGCTGACATAGTTATTACCTTTATCAATAGGTTAAAAGTGAATCAATTGCTGCTTGTGATTCGTTAATATTTAAATTTTGACGCACCTTGGTCTTGATGCTTTATGTGTTAAAGCAACGGGAAGAACTAAAGATGCAGGTCAAAAGTGCGTGATTAACGCTGTTTAATAGGAATAAAAGGCCTGTTATCCGGCCCGTTATATTCCGCATTAGGGCGAATAATTTTGTTATCGATACGCTGTTCAATGGCGTGTGCAACCCAACCGGTGGTGCGTGAGATCACAAAGATAGGCGTAAACATGCCGGTAGGAATGCCCATCATGTGATAGCTGGAAGCGCTGTACCAGTCCAGGTTGGGGAACATTTTCTTTTCACGCCACATGGTTTCTTCAATGCGGGCAGAAATATCGAACAGTTTCAGATTGCCAGCGTCTTCTCCCAGTGAGCGGCTGACTTCCTTGATGGATTCATTCCTTGGGTCGGCAATGGTATAGACCGGATGCCCAAAACCAATAATGATTTCCTTACGCGCCATGCGCGCCATGATGTCAGCCTCGGCTTCATCCGGATTGTTGTAGCGCTCGATGATTTCCATTGCCGCTTCATTGGCACCGCCATGCTTGGGCCCACGCAAGGCGCCAATCGCACCCGTGACACAGGAATACAGGTCAGACAAGGTGCCGGCAATCACCCGCGCGGTAAATGTGGAAGCATTGAACTCATGTTCCGCATACAGTACCAGGGATGTATTCATGGCTTTAATATGCAGTTCAGAAGGTTTTTTTCCGTGCAGGATATGCAGGAAATGTGCGGCAATCGAGTCATCATCGGTTTCTACCTCAATGCGTGTACCGCTCTGGCTGAAGTGGTACCAGTACACCAGAATAGAACCGAAACAGGCAATCAGCCTGTCGCCAAGTGCTTGTGCGCCTTCGATATTCCGGTCTGTAGCTTCCGGTTCCAGCGTGCCTAGCATTGAGCAGCCGGTGCGCATGACATCCATAGGGTGCGCATCGGCAGGAATCTGTTCCAGTACGGCTTTCAGTGCACTGGGCAGGCCGCGCAGCTTTTTGAGCTTTTGATGATATTGCGTGAGTTGTGCCTGGGTGGGCAGCTCGCCGTAAATCAGCAAGTAGGCGACTTCTTCAAAAGTAGCATGTGTTGCCAGCTCGATAATATCGTAACCGCGGTAGTGCAAGTCATTGCCACTATGGCCAACGGTGCAAATAGCTGTTGTGCCAGCCGCGACACCTGCCAGGGCAACACCTTTCTTGCGTTTGGGTGCTTCCGTAGATGTGTTTAAATCAGTAGGTGTATTCATCATGATCTCCAAGAGCCCTTATTGCTTGAAAAGGGCGTCGAGTTTTTCTTCAAAGGCGTGATAGCCGAGATGGTTATACAGGTCGGCGCGCGTTTGCATCAGGTCCAGTACGTTTTTCTGTGTGCCATCCTTGCGCACACCCTGATAGACGGTGAGGGCTGCCTGGTTCATGGCGCGAAAAGCAGAGAGCGGATATAGCACCATGTCCACGCCTGCCGTTGCCAATTCATCTACCGTAAACAATGGCGTCGCGCCAAATTCGGTGATATTCGCCAGTACCGGCACTTTGACCGCTTCAACGAATTGCTGGTACATCTTCAAGTCGGTCATGGCTTCCGGAAAAATCATATCGGCACCGGCTTCTACACAAGCACTCGCGCGATCTATGGCTGATTGCAGCCCTTCCACCGCTAAAGCATCGGTACGCGCCATCACCACAAAATCATCATAAGGTTTGGCATCCACTGCTGCTTTTACGCGGTCTACCATTTCATCCAGGCTGACGATGGCCTTGTTGGGCCTGTGTCCGCAGCGTTTGGCGCTGACCTGGTCTTCAATATGCACTGCAGCCGCACCGGCTTTAGCCACGCTTTTAATGGTACGGGCAATATTGAAAGCACCGCCAAACCCGGTATCAATATCTACCAATAATGGCGTCTCCACCGCGTCAGTGATACGACGGACATCAATCAGCACATCTTCCAGCGTGGAAATGCCTAAATCCGGCAAACCAAGCGAACCGGCCGCTACACCGCCACCAGACAGGTAAATGGCTTTAAAGCCGCTCTGGGTCGCCAGCATGGCGTGATATGCATTAATGGCACCTATGATTTGTAACGGCTGTTCTGTCGCCAGCGCAGCACGGAAGCGTGCACCTGGCGTAAGAGATTGAATCATGATCAAGTTTTCCTGTTTGCCGGGGTTAGAAAAAAGCTGTTTCAGCTTCAGCTGGCATAGCTACGCCGGTTTGCTTGGCTTTCTGCAACACCTCCCAGAAGTATCGGTAGGTGGCGCGGTCGTGTAATTCCCCGGCGTACTGAATCGGGCCCCAATCAGCGGCTTGTGCCGTAAGCAGGATATTGGCCGCATCACTGACTTCATCAAAGTTAGGTTTCATGGCATCGACAATGGCCTGGATCTGCGTCGGGTAAATACTCCACATGCGCATGAACCCGAATTCATTGCGGGCGCGGTAGGCATCGCTGTAAGTCACTTCCGCATTTTTTAAATCAAGGGTGACGTTATGCGCAGGCACTATCCCATTTGCCAGCGCGGCGGAAACGACTTCGCTTTTGGCGCGAGCTAGCAATTGATGGTCAAACTGCCCCGGACTACGCATGGCGGTGGCCGGAATCGCACCGTGATGGGCACTGACAAAATCCATTAAGCCAAAATCCAGCACCTGCAACCACGGTAGTTGCGCTATCTCATGCACCTGGCGTAGGGCACCATGTGTTTCAATCAGCAAATGTACGGGAATTTCGCGCTCTATGCCGTGCTGTTTGGCAACCTGCTGAATATAGGCAATCATTTCCTGTGCCTGGGAGATATCCGTGCATTTGGGAATCGTCAGATAGCTCAATACCTGGCCGGCACCACCAACCAGGATATCAATATCTTTTTTCCAGTGCGGATGCGTGTAGTCATGGATACGCGCGCCTGCCATCTTGTGCTGGTTGGCTTCAGAATTCAGGATACGCACTATCATTTCTGCATGTGCCTGTTCCTGGCCACTGGCAGCGCCATCTTCGCAATCGCAAGTGATATCGAATACCGGGCCTGCGCCATTTGGGTTCGCCGGGTCCTGCAAGGACAATGCTTTTAAAATCAGTTTTTCACTGCCGGCAAAATGTTCACAGGCCGGGATCACGGGAAAGGGTTTTTCACCGCCAAACAAAGCCTGATTTGGATGGACCGCCATCATCAATTTCCTTTTCGTGGAATAAGTATCGTGTAATCGAGATCGAGCACCACATGCGGGTGATAGCCCTGCGTGGTTTTAATATTTTCCAAAGTGGTCGGCGGCATGTTTTTAACACCCACCATACGCAAGCGTAATGCACCCAGTTCCGGATGGGGCAGGGGCCATTTGTCCAATACCTTGGTCAGGCAGTAAATGGTGTCACCGGCATAACTCGGATTGGCATGAGTACCGCCATTGATCGCCAGAATGGAAATGGCATTTTCCAGGCCCTCATAACTGAGCGCGCGGCATGCGGAAATCACCACGCCACCATAGACCAGACGTTTGCCTTGTGGCGTGCTTTTCATCAGGTGTGCGTCAAAATGCAGGCGGGCATTATTCTGGTATAAGTGCGTGGCCAGGGTATGGTCGGTCTCATTGATAGTCAGGCCGGAAGGATGGCGCATACATTCTCCCACCTCGTAGTCATCCCACCAGTATTTGCCACCGGTGGCGACGCCCAGGTCATTTTGCAACTTGAAGTTAGTGGGCAAAGCCAATGATTCAGCGGCGACAAATTCCGGTAATTCTGGAATAGTGGTTTCCGGGGCAGGGGCCTCATGATTCTTTTTTTGTACCATGACCCAGCGTACCCAGCTGAGCACAGGTTGTTGATGCTGGTTGACAGTAGTGGAACGTACCCAGACCACGCCATTTTTACCGCTGGAATTTTGTTTCAGGCCTATCACCTCGCTGGAAGTTGCGAGTGTGTCACCTACATAGACTGGCTGCAGAAAGCGGACATCAGCATAGCCCAGATTGGCAACCGCATTGACTGACACATCCGGCACTGTTTTACCAAAGGCGATATGAAAAGCCAGTAAGTCATCAATCGGCGTGGTCGGATAGCCTAATGCCTGCGCCAGTGGCTCACAGCAATGCAGCGGGTTGCGCGCACCGGTCAGCGCGATATAAAGCGCGCTATCTCCTGCAGTAATAGTGCGAGGGGTCGCGTGCTGGATGACTTCGTGCAGTTTGAAGTCTTCGAAGAAACGGCCTGCAGAAATTTTGCTTTGCATGGTGTCCTCCTTAAAACTTTTCAGTAGGGTTAAGCATTAAATAAACTCTTCTTCCAGTTCGCTGATGGCTTCTGCCAGCTGAATTAATCGTTGGGCTGCTTTGATATGGTGATGCTCAACCAGTTTATCGTTAACTACCACGGTACCTCGGCCCGCTTCATTGGCTTCTTTCAAGGCTTTAATAATCAGGCGCGCATGTTCGACTTCGCTGCGTTGTGGTGTGTAAGCGTCATTGCAATAAGCTATCTGCGCCGGGTGTACCAGGGACTTGCCATCCATGCCGATATCCCGGCCTATGCGACAGGCGTATTCAAATGAATGCATATTCTTGAAATCGCTGGTAATGCCATCAATGACGCCTTTACCATAAGCACGTGCGGCAAGGATTACCAGTGATAATGAAGTCAGGATAGCAGAGCGTTCGTGCGTGACACGTGCATGTAACTGCGAAATCAGGTCTGAGGTGGCCATCACCATGCAGATCACACGTTCGGAAGCAGCGGCGATTTCCTTGGCATTCAATACCGCCAGCGGGCTTTCTATCATCACCATCATGGGCACGTCTTTGCCACCGGCGGCGTCCAGTAATTGTTGCGCCCGCAATACATCTTCACGGGATTCTATATTAGGAAACAGGATGGCATCGGCACCAACATTAGCCACGGCCTGGATGTCATCGTGACCCCAGATTGAATCCAGGTCGTTGACGCGGATGACGACTTCTCGTTTGCCGTAACCACCCTGTTTGACAGCCTGAACCACATTATCACGCGATTGCAGTTTGGCATCGATCAGGATCGGGTCGCCCAGGTCCAGGATGACTGAATCCGCCGCCAGTGTGCGTGCACGTTCCAGGTAGTGCGTATTGCAACCTGGCACATACAGCATGGAGCGTCTGGGTCTGAGTGGATAGGGCATTATTTTTCCTTGTTAAGGAGATTTCACTGAATTATTGATGATAAAATTTTGCCTGTCAATGAATATCTTATGTCTTATATAAGATATAAAACAGTGGACATCTGAGTTTTGTCTGTGGTATAAATTAATTAAGCATGGCGGAATGAAGTTTTTCGCATATCAGAAAATGAATATAGCGTTTACCTGGAGCGTTTACCAATGATGGATAAGCAGTTTGCATCGGCGAGTTACAGACCCTTATATGATCAGATTAAGGTGTTGATTACGCAAAGTCTGATAGGCGGTGAATGGCGCCCGGGTGATATGATCCCCAGCGAGATCGACCTGGCACAACGCTATAAAGTTAGCCAGGGCACGGTGCGTAAAGCCATTGATAGTCTGGCGACGGAAAATATCCTGATTCGCCGCCAGGGTAAAGGCACGTTTGTCGCTACCCATAACCAGGATGACGTGAAATTGCGTTTTTTGCGGTTGACGGCAGAAAATGGCCAGAAAGAGTTGCTGCAAAACGAGTTTCTCTCCTGTATCAAGAGTAAAGCCAACGCGCATATCGGCAAAGTATTAGAAATCAAGGCTGGTGCAACCACTATTGAAGTAAAGCGTCTGTTGACGTTTTCCGGTCGCCCCCTGATTTATGACCATATTGTGGTGCCAGCTGCCCCATTCAAAGGCCTGAACCGAGCCAAGGTTGAAGAAAGCAATGGCTCTATGTATAGCATGTACGAGTCACAATTTGGCATTCGCATGATACGGGCGGAAGAGCGCATTAAAGCCGTGGCGGCAGATACTGAAGTGGCGAAAGCACTGGGTTTGAAAGAAGGGTATCCACTACTGAGTATTGAGCGGGTGTCGTTTACTTATGGCGATAAACCTATGGAGTGGCGGTTCGGGTTGTGTCTGACTGATGATCACCACTACATGAGTGAGTTGGAATGATTAAAAATTCTTCATTAGCTGTGTTGAATTTCGCTGGCCGTGCTACTCGCACTGCCTGCGCTCATTCGCCTTGTTACTGAAATTTTTAAATCATTTATTAATAAAGCCAGGGCAATATTAAGGAAAAATCAATGGACGATTTAAAAAAACGCGCACTGGATTACCATCAGTTTCCCAAGCCGGGAAAACTGAGCGTTGAATCGTCCAAACCATGCGCCACCCAGCAGGATTTGTCACTGGCTTATACGCCTGGTGTAGCCGAGCCGGTGCGTGAAATCGAGGCGGACCCAGCCAATGCTTACAAATATACCAATAAGGGTAACTTGATTGCCGTGATTACCGATGGCACGGCGGTGCTGGGACTTGGCAATGTGGGCGCACTTGCAGGCAAGCCGGTGATGGAAGGAAAAGCCGTATTGTTCAAGCGTTTTGCCGGGATTGATGTGTTTGATATAGAAGTGAATGCAGCAACGCCGGATGATTTTATCCAGACAGTAGTAAATATTGCTCCTACGTTTGGGGGCATTAACCTTGAGGATATTGCAGCACCGCACTGTTTCTATATTGAAAATGAGTTGAAAAAACGCTTGGATATTCCGGTATTTCATGACGACCAGCATGGCACTGCAGTCATTGTTGCGGCAGCATTGCTGAATGCCCTTGAACTACAGGGCAAAGCTTTGCCTAATGTCAAAATTGTGTTTTTAGGCGCAGGCGCGGCTGGTTGTTCTTGTGCGAAATTGCTTAAGTTAATGGGCGCGACAAATATCATCATGGTTGATCGCAAAGGGGTGCTCGATACTTCACGTGATGATTTGCATGATAATAATCATGAGTTGGCCGTTGCGCCAACAGATGCCAAAACTCTGGCAGATGTCATATCCGGTGCCGATGTATTTATTGGCGTGTCCGCTAAAAATGGCATGCCGCCAGCACTGGTTACCGAGATGGCGGCAAAGCCTGTGATCTTTGCACTCGCGAATCCGGATCCTGAAATCTTGCCTGACCAGGTATTTGCACTACGCGATGACGTTATCATGGCGACCGGCCGCAGTGATTTTCCCAACCAGGTAAACAATGCCTTGTGTTTCCCTTATCTGTTCCGCGGCGCGCTTAATGCACAAGCGAAACAGATTACAGAAGAAATGAAAGTCGCGGCCGCTAAAGCATTAAGCGCGCTGGCACGTGAGCCGGTGCCGCAACAGGTGCTGGATGCTTACCAGTTGAAATCACTCTCATTCGGTAAGGATTACATTATCCCTAAACCATTTGATCCGCGGCTAATGGAGTTTGTCGCTGGCGCTGTGGCGCAGACGGCCAAATCAGGTAAATGAAGACAGTATGATTGTTAAAAAACCAAAAAAACAACGGCCCAAAAACCTCAATCTGTTCACCATTCGTTTGCCAGTCAATGCGGTGGTGTCGATTATGCATAGGGCCAGTGGCGTAGTGCTGTTTCTGATACAGCCGTTGATGTTATGGGCACTGTATCTCTCGTTGCGCAATGAGCAAGGTTACTCCGCTGTATCCATGCAGCTGCAGCAATGGCCGGCAAAGCTGCTGTTGACTGGTTTGGCCTGGGCTTTCTTTCATCATTTTTACGCCGGTCTCCGGCATCTGGCAATGGACGTGCACTGGATGACTACTTTGCAAAAAGCAAGATTCTCCAGCCGCGTGGTATTGGGTTTGGTGGCGGCGACCATGTTGTTTGTGATATTCGCCATCTGGAAATAAGTTTGGAATATTCTTTTTGCAGATTGAGTCTCAGCCATGCTTTTTGAACTGCTGACCGCAAAGTACCCTGGTATGCGGCTGTGGTTGACACAGCGCTTGTGTGCATTGTCCATGGTGGCGGGTTTACTGCTGTTTTGGGTGCGTGTGTTATGGCTGGCACCGCATGATTACGCCGGCTGGGTGGCTGTATTTGCACCTTGGTGGTGGCGTTTGCTCAGTATTTGGTTTTTTATCTGTATGTTGCTGCATGCCTGGCTGGGCGTACGAGATGTATTGCGTGACTACGTACCGCATTTAGGTATTCGGGTGGTGTTGCAATGGGTAGTCAATCTCGCTGTGTGCGGGAATGCATTAGCAGTTGTATGGATTTTGTTTGCAATGAAGTTTTAAGGTGATGGCATGACTGGGTTAACAATATGACTGCAAGTAATATTCAGCATCACAAGGTAGATGCCGTCATCATTGGTGGTGGTGGTGCCGGCCTGCGCGCCGCGTTACAGCTGGCTGAATCTGGTGCAGATGTCGCTGTGCTTTCCAAAGTATTTCCTACCCGTTCGCATACGGTGGCTGCACAAGGCGGCATTGCGGCAGCTTTGGGTAATGTCTCTGATGACAATTGGCTGTGGCATATGTATGACACGATCAAAGGTTCTGATTACCTTGGCGACCAGGATGCCATCGAGTTTATGTGCCGCAATGCCGCCAAGGCGATTATTGAGCTCGAACATTTTGGCATGCCGTTTGACCGGCTAGAGAATGGCCGTATCTTCCAGCGCCCGTTTGGCGGCATGACGCGTAACTTTGGCGAACAACCGATTTCCCGCACCTGTGCTGTGGCTGACCGTACCGGGCACGCCATGCTGCATACCTTGTACCAGCGTAATGTGAAAGCCAACACCCAGTTTTTAATCGAATGGTTCGCGCTGGATCTTATCCGTGACAGTGATGGCGATGTACTGGGCGTCATCGCTCTGGAAATAGAAACCGGTGATATCCATGTCATTCATGCCAAGGCAACCATGCTGGCTACCGGCGGTGGGGGCCGTATTTTCCAGGCCAGCACCAATGCGTTTATCAATACCGGCGATGGCCTGGGGATGGCGGCGCGGGCTGGCTTGCCGTTGCAGGATATGGAGTTCTGGCAGTTTCACCCGACTGGTGTACTCAATGCCGGTGTGCTGATCACTGAAGGCGTACGTGGCGAGGGCGGTTATCTGGTTAACAGTGAAGGCGAGCGCTTTATGGAGCGTTACGCGCCAACCGCCAAAGACCTCGCCAGCCGTGATGTGGTTGCACGTGCAATGGCGACTGAAATCAAAGACGGTCGCGGTGTAGGTAAATATAAAGACGCTGTCTACCTTAAACTGGACCATCTGGGCGAAGACATTATCAATAAACGTCTGCCCGGTATCCGCGAAATTGCCAAAACCTTTGCCGGGGTAGACCCGACTGTCGCTCCTATTCCGGTCGTGCCGACCGCACACTACATGATGGGCGGAATTCCAACTAACCTGGATGGCCAGGTAGTGATCCACGATGGCGAATCTGAACGTGTGGTCAATGGCCTGTATGCGGTGGGGGAGTGTGCCTGTGTATCGGTGCATGGCGCCAACCGCCTGGGTTCTAATTCATTGCTGGACCTGGTGGTATTCGGCAAGGCCGCTGGCGACAAAATGGCGGCAGATATTGCTACCAGCAAAACACACAAACCTTTGCCTGCCAATGCAGAAGAAGCCACCCTGGCACGCGTGCACCGCCTGGAAAGCCATTCAGCCGGAGAGAATGTAGCCGACACCGGGCACGCCATGCGCCAGGTGATGCAAAAACATTGTGGCGTATTCCGCTTTCCGGAATTACTGGAAACTGGTGTCAGTGCGATTGAACAAGTCGCCAGGCAGGCAGCGCATCTGCGTATCACAGACAAAAGCAAAGTATTCAATACCGCCCGCGTGGAAGCGCTCGAACTTGATAACCTGATGCAAGTGGCAATCGCGACCATGAGTGCCGCACATGCGCGACAGGAAAGCCGTGGGGCACATGCGCGCGCAGATTTCCCGGAACGCGATGATACTAAATGGTTAACGCATTCACTATATTTTGCCAGTGAACAAAAGCTGATTTATAAACCGGTGCGCTTGCAGCCGCTGAGCGTTGAAACATTTGCGTTGAAGAAAAGGGTGTATTGATATGCGCTTCTCCATCTACCGGTTTAATCCGGACGTAGACAAAAAACCTTACATGCAGGACTACGATATTGCACTGGAAGACAGCGACCAGATGCTGCTGGACGCACTCATGCGTGTGAAAGCGCTGGATGATACGTTGAGTATGCGTAAATCGTGCCGCGAAGGCGTATGCGGAAGTGATGCCATGAATATCAATGGCAAAAACGGATTGGCCTGTATTACCAAGCTGGAAGATTTGCAGGAGCCGGTAGTGTTGCGCCCTATGCCGGGCTTGCCGGTGATCCGCGATCTGGTGGTTGATATGACGCAGTTTTTTGAGCACTACAACTCAGTGATGCCCTATCTGCAAAATCACGAGTCACCGCCGGAAACCGAGCGCCTGCAAAGCCCTGAAGACCGCGCCAAGCTGGATGGCCTGTATGAATGTATTTTATGCGGAGCCTGTACCACCTCATGTCCCAGTTTCTGGTGGAATCCGGATAAATTTGTGGGCCCGGCAGGATTATTGCAAGCCTATCGTTTTATTGCTGATAGCCGCGATCAGGAGCAGGAAGCGCGTTTGGAAAACCTGGAAGACCCTTATCGTTTATACCGCTGCCATAACATCATGAACTGTACCGATGTCTGCCCGAAAAAACTTAATCCGAATGCCGCGATTGCAGCCATCAAGGATTTGAAAATCGAGAATGTTAAAGCGCACAAGCAGGATGCGCCGGGCAAGAAAATCTTTGGTATCAAAGTGCTTTAAGGAGTGGACATGTTGAATGCGGAAATCTTACGAGAGGCAGAACAACGAAGACTGGCCTGGCGATGCCGCCGTGGCATGCTGGAACTGGATATCGTATTGCAGCGCTTTGTCAGTGAACATTTTAATGGACTGACCCTGGCAGAAATGGCCCAGCTGGATACGCTCCTGGAATTGCCGGACAACGTGTTCTGGGAGTTGATACAAGAGGTGAAAACTCAAGCATCAGCCACAAAATCACTGGCTAAAGAGTACACAGCCGTGTTGCAGAAATTAAGGGAAAGCCGGCCATCGGCAGAACAGGAAACTGCATGATTCAGCATATGGGGGAAGAGCCAATCGCGCTGGACGCCAGCGCTTTAGGTGATTACTGGCCTGGGATCCAGTTGTATTATCCGCCGGTGAAATATGCGCCCAGCCTGGGTATTTATGAAGATATGGAGCAGGCAGCTAACCGTATGGTCAAGCATGCCCATTTCACCAATGCGCACACCCTGATTTTTGACCTGGAAGATGGCTGTAGACAGAAGGAAATGAGCCGGACTTTATTACGTCAGGAACTGCCAAAGCTGCGTAAAGTTAACGAGCGCGTGACAATTGCGATTCGTGCCAATTCTTTCCGTACTGATGAGTATGAAGAGGACATGAAACTGGTGCGCGACATGGGTGAGTATATCGATGTCGTGATGCTGGCTAAAGCAGGGGAGTCCTATGGCGCAGCAGAAGTACGCGACTTATCCAGTTTCCTGATCAGCATTAACCCACACATCACCATCCAGCCGATTATCGAGCACCCGAAATCGCTCAAAATCGCGCCTGACTTGATGCAGTACGACACGGTAAAACATGTGGTATTCGGTATCCATGACTTCTCCAAAGCATTAGGCATACACATCACGCCGGAACACTGGATAGAAGAGCTGTTTTACTTTATCAACCAGATGATTTTTGAAGCCAGGATTGCCGGTAAAGGGGTGATTGGCGGCGTGGAAACATTAATAGGCAGCAATATCATGCCGGACAAGTTTGTTGAGCCGCATGATGTGCGCCGCTGGCTGGACCTGCATGGTGATAACGAGTCGCGAGTGGTGTACAAGCATGCTTGCCAGGAAGCCGCGATGGGCCTGACCGGTAAGCAGGTGATACATCCTGGCCATATTCATTTATGCAAAACCGCCTACACGCCGTCACCTACTGAAATCAACCAGAAAGTGGCGATTTTAAAGGCAGCGATTGAAGCGGATGCTTTACTGGGTGGCGCAATCAAGTTTGATGGTGAAATGCTGGATCCACCTATGTTTGGTAAGGCCTTGCAGACATTGTTGCGGGCGCATGCATTAAGGGCGTTGAAGACCAGTGATATGGAGTTTGCTTTGCATGTACTGCAATTGATGCCGGCGCAAGTAGTACGCCAGAACTGGCCCTACGGCATTCTGCTTTAATCAATGGCTGCGCAGGCGAATCACGGCGTTGCGCGGTACTCGAAATCCTCATGTACTCGAGTACATTCCGGTTTCTGCGTGCCGTGCGTCTTGTGCTTCATCCCGCTCGCTCATTGATAGGAGTGATGGTTATTTAAAAGGCATTTCCAAAAGAAATGCGTATGACGCGTGATAACAACCCTGCACGCTTAGAGATTCAGGAAAGGTTTTGAGATGACACAGTTAGCACCTTATCCACAATGGCAATGGGATATCCCCGAGCTGTTCAATATTGGCGTCGCTTGTAGCGACCGCCATTTGGGAACTGCCAAGGCTGACGAGATTGCCATGATTGTGGAGGATGATACCTTCGGTACCAGCACGATTACCTTTGCTGAACTGGCGGAGCAGACGGACAGGTTTGCGCAAGTGTTGCGTGACCTTGGTGTTACCGTAGGGGATCGCATCCTGATTCGTTTGCCAAATAGCCTGGATTATCCGATAGCCTTTTTGGGAGCGATGAAAACCGGAGCGATTTCGGTGCCGACATCGACGTTGTTAACTGCTGAAGAAGTGGCTTATTTAGCTAAAGATTCAGGAGCTGTCTTCTTGGTCACGGATGCTGCTGCCTGGGCAACCATGTCTGCCAAAATGCAGGAAAATATCGCACAGACGCCTAACCTCAAGCATATTCTGCTGACACAATTGACTGATGAGGCAGTTGCTTCAACTGTTGTCAATGTATTGTCATTACAAACCGCATTGGCTGAAGCCACAGCAGCACAGGCTGCTTATGCTACGCGCGCTGAAGACCCTGCTTACCTGGTCTATACCTCAGGCACGACCGGTTATCCCAAAGGCGTGTTACACGCGCACCGTGCTTTGCTTGGGCGCCAGCCAGCGGCAGATTACTGGTTTAATTACAGTGATCAGTTGCAAGACCGCATTATGCATTCCGGCAAATTCAACTGGACTTATGTGTTAGGCACCGGCCTGATGGATCCTTTGTATCTGGGTAAAACCGTGATTGTGCATGAAGGTAAGAACGACGCACAAAAATGGCTGGACTTGATTGCCAAGCATAAAGCAACCATTTTTATCGGTGTACCAACGATTTATCGCCAGTTATTGCAGAAAACCTCCGCTACACAAGCGGATATTCCAAGCGTGCGCCACTATATGAGCGCTGGTGAGCATTTGTCCGATGAAGTGTTGGCGCAATGGCGTGAACGTTTTGGGTTGGATATCTATGAAGCGGTGGGTATGAGCGAGTTTTCCTATTACTTGTCGCAAAGTATTTACCGGCCTATCCGTGCCGGTTCGGCTGGTTTTCCGCAGCCTGGGCATGACCTGGTGTTGTTGAATCCGGAAACACGGGAACCGGTCGCGGCAGGTGAAGAGGGTATGATTTGTGTGCCTGAGTCTGATCCCGGGCTGTTCCTGAGTTATTGGAATCTGCCGGAAGAAACCGTCAAATACAAACATGATGGTTATTTCTTCACCGGTGACTATGCTAAATACGACGCTGATGGCTACATCTGGTTCCTGGGGCGCAAGGATGACATCATCAAGAGCTTTGGCTACCGCGTCTCGCCTTACGAGATTGAGCGGGTTTACAAAGGCCATCCTGCCGTGGCGGATTGTGCCGCGATTGGTGAAGAGATTGAGAAAGACAAATTGCTGGTGGTGATCTATGTGATACCTAAGCCGGAGTGTGAAGTGCAGGCAGATGAACTGATCGCCTTTGGTAAGCAACACCTGGCCGCTTACAAAACACCGAAAACGGTTTACCTGGCTAAGGAATTTCCACGCACTAAAAATGGTAAAATTCTACGTAAAGATGTTGGACCGGCGATTGCCTACATGAAAAGCAACGCCCGCTAACGATAACAATCATTTCAAGAACACCTATATCGAAAAACCATGGCCCTGATCAAGACCCAGGATTTTATCGAGAGTATTGCAGACGCCTTGCAATATATCTCTTACTACCACCCGGAAGATTACATCCGGGCCTTGGCCGTGGCTTACGAAAAAGAGCAGTCGCCTGCCGCGAAAGATGCGATTGCACAGATTTTGACGAATTCTCGTATGTGCGCAGAAGGCAAGCGCCCGTTGTGCCAGGATACCGGCATTGTGGTTGCCTTCGTGAAAGTCGGCATGCAAACGCAGTTTGAAGGCGATATGACAATCGCAGAAATGGTGAACGAAGGTGTGCGCCGTGCTTACCTGCATCCGGAAAATACCTTGCGGGCTTCTATTGTCAATGATCCGGCCGGCGCGCGTAAAAACACTAAAGACAATACACCTGCCATTACCCATATTGAAATGGTTGCGGGCGACACCGTCGATATCCAGATTGCGGCCAAAGGCGGCGGCTCGGAAAATAAATCTAAGTTGGCAATGCTTAACCCTAACGACAGTATTGTCGATTGGGTGATGGAAGTAGTCCCAAAGATGGGTGCTGGCTGGTGCCCGCCTGGTATGCTGGGTATAGGCATAGGTGGCAGTGCGGAGAAAGCCATGCTGCTGGCTAAAGAGTCATTGATGGAGCCGATTGATATCCAGGAGTTACAAGCCCGCGGCGCCCAAAATAAAATCGAAGAACTGCGGTTGGAATTGTATGAAAAGGTCAACCAATTAGGCATAGGCGCGCAAGGCCTGGGTGGCTTGACCACGGTGCTGGATGTGAAAATCCTGGATTACCCGACCCATGCCGCCAGTTTGCCGGTGGCGATTATTCCGAATTGTGCAGCCACACGCCACGTGCACTTTACGCTGGATGGTTCCGGTGTGGCAGAATTGGTGCCGCCAAGCCCTGATGTATATCCGGATGTGCATTGGGCACCAAGCCCGCAAGCTATCCGTGTTAATCTGGAGACGGTGACGCAAGAAGAAACCCAAACCTGGAAAAACGGCGATACATTGCTGCTGACCGGTAAGATACTGACCGGGCGCGATGCCGCACACAAACGCATTAAAACCATGCTGGAAAAAGGCGAGCGACTACCAGTAGATTTCAAAAACCGTTTTATTTATTACGTCGGCCCGGTAGATGCGGTCCGTGATGAAGCCGTTGGCCCGGCTGGACCAACCACTGCCACGCGTATGGATAGTTATACGGATATGATGCTGAATACCGGCCTGTTAGGTTCGATCGGCAAAGCGGAGCGTGGTGAACAGGCGCTGAAAGAAATCGCCAAACATAAGTCCGTTTATCTGATGGCTGTAGGCGGTGCCGCGTATTTAGTGAGCAAAGCCATTAAGAAATCCCGGGTGCTGGCCTTTGCAGACTTGGGCATGGAAGCGATTTATGAGTTTGATGTGGTGGATATGCCGGTGACTGTTGCTGTGAGTGCGAATGGCGAGTCTGTGCATAATACCGGCCCGGCACACTGGAAGAAAAAAATTGCCCTGCTTGCTGTGTAAGGCATACAAAAACATTGTGAGTGATATCACTGAACATAAGCACGATCTGGTAAAAGATACGTCATACAACTAAGCGCATAAATGAGGGTGGTATGATAAAAATGAACACTAGGGTTTTACAATATTCACTTGCATGGGCAGGGCTGATGTTCATATTTAGCCTGCCCGGGCATGCCGAATCGGCGCTGGATTATTTCACAGATAAAGATGGGCGCTACAGCGGACCATCACTTGAACAACAGGTAGCTTTAATGGATACGGATCGCAACGGCTTTGCCGATGTGTTTGAAGTACGTGCCTATCTGGAAAAGCAGCATGGCAAAGGCTACCAGAAAGAGTTGCTGGATAAATGGGAGTCATCTGCCTATGGAAAAAGTTGCAGTACCCCGTTTGCCAAAGAGTTATATGGAGACCGTACTCAATAGTCAGTTCGCTTAGGTGCAGATTTATTAACGGCTGAAAGAATGTTACACACAATTAACATTATGCCGAGTGGGCTGAATTATAATGACAAGATACTTCGCGGTTAGCCAATAACGCTGGCCCAGCATAACCAGTTTCAAGCATTACAACTTAAGTTTATTGATAGAGCTCACATCATGTTAGAAGCATACGACACCCACGTAAAAGAACGCGCCGCGCAAAACTTGCCTCCCTTACCCCTCAATCCCGAGCAGGTCGCCGGACTGGTGGAGTTATTAAAAAGTCCGCCAGCAGGTCAAGAAGCATTATTGGTCGACCTGCTTGAAAACCGTATTCCTGCAGGGGTAGACCAGGCAGCGTATGTGAAAGCGGCATTCCTGGCCGATATAGCCAATGGCAAAGCGCATTCTCGTTTGGTTAGCCCTGAAAAAGCGGTAGAGCTACTGGGCACTATGCTGGGTGGCTACAACGTGCAGGCCCTGGTTGCGCTGCTGGATACCCCCTTGGCAGCCCATGCCGTGAAAGCGTTATCAACCACTATCCTGATGTTTGATGCCTTTCATGATGTAGAAGAGAAAATGAAGGCGGGTAACCTGCACGCCAAAGCATTGATCACTTCATGGGCCAATGCTGAGTGGTTCACCAGCCGGCCAGCGCTGGCAGAAGAAATCAAGCTGGTGGTGTTCAAGCTGGATGGCGAGACCAATACTGATGACTTAAGCCCGGCGCAAGATGCCTGGAGCCGTCCGGATATTCCTTTGCATGCCAAAGCTATGCTGGTGAATCGCATGACTGACGGTCTCACTGTAATCGAAAACCTCAAGCAAAAAGGTTTGCCATTGGCTTATGTAGGTGACGTAGTCGGTACTGGCTCTTCACGTAAATCTGCCATTAACTCAGTGCAATGGTGGATGGGTGACGACATTCCATTTATCCCTAACAAACGTACCGGTGGCGTGGTCATCGGCAGCAAGATAGCGCCTATCTTTTTTAACACGGCTGAAGATTCCGGTGCCTTACCGATTCAATGCGATGTTTCCGGACTGAACACGGGTGATGTGATCGTGATTAAACCCTATGAAGGCAAAGTACTGTCTGAGGCGGGTGCATTACTTTCTACTTTTGAAATGAACCCGATTACCTTACCTGACGAAGTGCGTGCTGGTGGTCGTATTCCGCTAATTATTGGTCGCGGCCTGACTTCTAATGCACGCAAGGCCTTAAGCCTGCCGGACACTGATGTTTTCATCAAATCGATTCCAGCCAAAGATACTGGTAAAGGTTATACCCTGGCACAGAAAATGGTCGGCCGTGCATGCGGTTTGCCAGAAGGCTTTGGCGTACGCCCGGGTACATATTGCGAACCAAAAGCGACCACGGTAGGTTCTCAGGATACCACTGGAGGTATGACGCGTGATGAGTTGAAAGAACTGGCTTGCCTGGGCTTTAGTGCCGACCTGGTTATGCAGAGTTTCTGTCATACCGCAGCTTATCCAAAGCCGGTCGATATTAAACTGCAACACGAATTACCCGAGTTTATGTCCAGCCGTGGTGGCGTCAGTTTACGTGCTGGTGATGGCGTCATTCACTCCTGGTTAAATCGCTTGATCTTGCCGGATACGGTCGGAACCGGTGGTGACTCACATACCCGTTTCCCGATTGGCATCAGTTTCCCGGCCGGTTCAGGCCTGGTGGCATTTGCCGCGGCTACCGGCGCGATGCCCCTGGATATGCCAGAATCGGTACTGGTGCGTTTTAAAGGTGAAATGCAACCCGGGATTACCTTGCGTGACCTGGTGAATGCAATTCCTTATGCCGCGATCAAAGAAGGCACATTGACCGTAGGCAAACAAGGTAAGAAAAACGTATTTAATGGCCGTGTGCTGGAAATTGAAGGCTTGCCAGACCTGAAAGTCGAACAGGCTTTTGAGCTGGCGGATGCTTCAGCCGAGCGTTCTGCCAATGGTTGTACCGTGCTGCTGAATAAAGAACCGGTGATCGAATTCCTGAATTCCAACATTGTGCTGATGCAGAACATGATTGAAAACGGTTATGCCGATGCTCGCACACTGGAGCGCCGTATCGCCAGCATGAAAGCCTGGCTGGCGAAACCGGAACTGTTGCAACCTGATAGCGACGCCGAATATGCACATGTGATTGAGATTGACTTGGCAGACATCAAAGAGCCATTGGTGGCATGCCCGAATGACCCGGACGACATCAAACCATTATCCGCTGTCGTGGGCGACAAAATTGATGAAGTCTTTATCGGTAGCTGCATGACCAATATTGGACACTACCGCGCCGCCGGTAAAGTGCTGGAAGGCGCTGGCAGCATCCCAACGCGCTTGTGGATTGCCCCGCCGACGCGTATGGATGAAGCACAATTACGAGCAGAAGGTGTGTATTCCACCTTTGGTGTCGCCGGCGCGCGTACTGAAATCCCGGGTTGCTCGCTATGTATGGGTAACCAGGCGCGCGTGGCTGATAAAGCCACGGTATTCTCTACCTCTACCCGTAACTTTGATAACCGCATGGGTAAAGATGCACGCGTCTACCTGGGTTCTGCCGAGTTGGCCGCGGTGTGCGCAAAATTAGGCAGGATGCCGACGGTACAAGAGTACCTGGATACATTGGGTTCCAAACTCAGCAATACTGCCGAGATTTACAAATACCTTAACTTTGACCAGATGACACAGTACGCAGACTCACTGCAAAATGTGAAGAAAATCATACCGATACAAGAAACAGCCTAACCGTTTCAATAGCTATGCAAAAAGGGAGCCCAGGCTCCCTTTTTTGTTTTAAATCGAACGCATCCTTGCAACTGTAAAACCTGTATAGCCCACTTCAGTTTTGATTATGATGTATTTACCGGCGTAAGTTATCTGATGCGCACGCGTCACCTTATGTTGAGTTTATTCACCACTTTTCACTGTCAAGGAGAAACACATGAAACCGTTTGAACAAGGATTGGTTAATTATCAACATCGTTTATTGGCACATGATTATGGCCAGGTATTTTGCCGTTTTGATGCCGTGCAACAAACTTTGTGGAGCTATTTGCATCAGCCACAGCGTATCCCTTGCATCAACCACGACTTACTACTCAATCTGCATGCACATCATGAAGATATTCAGCGTAGCGGGGGTTATGTACAGACCGACGATGAAGAGGTGCTGCCTATTCGTTATTCAGTATTTGCTTCGGCCACACCGGGTTATTTCAATATGGGCGGCGATCTGCAAAAAATGGCCATGGCCATCCGCAATCAGGATAGGGCCCAATTGCAGGCATATGCAAAGCTGAGTATTGATGTTGTGGCGCAACGTGCCTTCCGTTTTAACCTGGATCACGTGACTAAAATATCGTTACTTCAAGGTGAAGTGTTAGGGGCAGGGATAGAAGCCGCAATGACCAGCGATATACTGATTGCTGAACGCCAATCCGTCTTCTGCTTCCCGGAATTATTTTTTAACATGATTCCTGGAATGGGTGCTTATAGTTTTATTGCGCGCAAAGCCGGTATGGCGGTGGCCGATAAAATGATTCTGGGTTGTGAGCGTTTTACGGCTGAGCAATGCCTTGAAATGGGCCTGATCGATATAGTGGTGGATGAAGGAGAAGGCGAGCAGGCGGTGCAGGCGTTTATCCAGAAAAACAGCCGCCAGGCAGAAGGCTTTTTATCTGCGCAAAAAGCTAAAGCCAGAATCAACCCGTTAACCTATAGCGAGCTGGAAGATATCGTCAACGTATGGGTAGAAAATGCATTGCGGCTGACAGAGCGCGATTTAAAAGTAATGGATCGTTTTTGTCGTGCCCAGACACGATTGTTCCCGGAGCAGGAGGCAGCCAAAGAGCAGGTGATATTAAATGATCAGCAGCAGACTGGGGAGTTACTGCAACAGCAGGTCGTAAATCAATAGGTGTTAAGCACTATTGAGGGTGCCTTCAGTTATCAATGCCAATTATTTGTTTGAGCGCTTAGAAGAAAGCTTGCTGCGATATAAGTGCAACTGCACGCGAGTTTCTTCATAAGCATCAAAAACTGCTTGATACAGACTGGAAATTGTTTGGGCATCCTCCATACTCAAGCCCAACAGGCGACGGCTGCGCTTGCTTAGTGGAATCAGGCCCATATTGGCTGATTCCCCGGCCAGTGTGTGCGCCAGCTTATGAACTTGCTCAAGTTTAAGGTCTAGCGTTTCTGTGCGCAAGTCACGGATCAAGTCGTCGGTAGTTTCGATAAATTCGGTAATTAAACGATACAAGAATGCTTCGCTGCCGCCCAGTTTCAGCAAATGTTCCATACGGTTAATATCAATCAAAGGCTCATTATAAGCTGCCATGTTCGCCACGCGTTCAGGGGCCTGCTCAATGGGCACGCTAACCGTTTTCACAGGCTCTCGTGCAGGTGCTGCACGTGCAACGCGTGTCGCCGGTTTGGAGGTTGGCTTGACTGTCTCACCGGTTTCAATGGTTTGTGCAACCGCTTCTATCAAAGTTTGGATCTGCCGGGAAATCACCGGTTTGGTCAGTACTTGATAGACGCCAGCATTTAAACAGCGGTCTTGAGTTGCTTTAGTTGCATCAGCGGTCAGGATCACCGTACGCAAAGGTTTGCTGCCAGGCAAGGCATGGTAAATATTGAATACTTCCAGGCCATTCATTTCCGGCATGTTGTAGTCAAGAATCATCAGGTCAAACTGGTGATGTTCCAGTGCATCCAGCGCATCATCGCCATTGTCGGCGGCTTTTACTACGCAATGCATCCGCTGCAATGTTTCATTCAAAATCATGCGATTAACTACATTGTCATCTGCAATCAATACGCGTATTTTCTTGCGGAACCGGGTGTGGCTGCTCAATGGCACCACGTTAGAGTTCACTTCAAGGTTGATCTCGTTTGTCGCCTGTTGCGTTGATGGCTCAGCATGTGCCAGAGGCAGCATTACTTCAAAGCTGGTGCCATTGGTTTCGTCGCTGGTGACATGAATTTTACCGGCCATCAGTTCAACCAATTGTTTGGCAATGGATGTCCCCAAACCTGTGCCGCCATAACGCCTGGTGATGCTGCTATCCGCTTGGGTGAAGCTATCGAAGATATGTGGCAATGCCTCGGGCTTGATGCCAATACCAGTATCGCGGATCTGGAACTTGAGCATGCTCATATTGGCATAGCGCTCGGCCACAGACACAACCACATCGACGCCGCCATGTTGGGTAAATTTGATCCCATTGGCGACCAGGTTCATTAATACCTGCTCGATATGATGCATGCTGCCGACATAATGACGTTCTACGCCAGGGTCTAGATCAAAGTGCAACCATAATTGTTTGCGATCAACTTCAATCTGGAACATCAACTGAAGCCGCTGAAACATGTCAGGAAGATAGAACGCGATTTCTTCCAGGTCAATTTTGCCTTTTTCAATTTTGCTGATATCAAGCACATCATTAATCAGCTTTTTCAGGCTGGTGGCGGAAGCGCCTACCATTTGTAACAACTCGGATTGTTTGATATCGAGTTTGGATTGAGCCAATAACTCACTTGCACCAATAATGCCATTGAGCGGCGTGCGCATTTCGTGGCTGATATTCGACAGGAAATTAGTTTTGGCCTCATTGGCTTCACCGGCCTGTTTGGTTGCTTTTTCCAGGCTGATCTGCAAGCGCAAGGTATGTGGCGGAATCAGCAATAATGTCAGCAGGAAACCATAAGCCAAGTGCTGGTGCTGGTTCCAGTAAGGGTTAAGGTATAAGGTGATGCTAAAACCGATCAGGCTTAATACATAACAGCCCTTAAAGAACTTGGTGCCGTAGCGCAGGCCATAGCCGATAATCAGCCATAAATAGATGCCGATAAACACGCCTGCCATCGGTCCGGAAATCATCTGTTCGACGGAGGTGGCCGTGATATCCATCACCATTGCAATCCACTGGCGTCTTTCGTTTTTCTGCGGGTTGCGCAGCGTATTTAAAAGCATCAGGAAGCCGCAGCACAAATACACCAGGCAAACGCCAACCGGTTGATAGCTACTGCCATTGAATAACAGGTACAGCGTGATGAAACTAACAAAAGTAACGCGAATCAAGGCCTGCTCAGTTTCGTTACTGACGGACTTGATTTCGATTAACTTATGTTTAATTTTTCTAATTAGATCGCGCATACCTGACGGCCAGAATTGTTGCATACAGATGCCCTTACATGGAGAACATCTTCTAAGATATATAACGGACAACTCTTAAGATAACTTAAAGTTTAACAGGCCCGATTTGATAATCAAAGAAAGTTTACCTTTGTAGCTGCCAAGCAGTGACAGTTGCTGCCATATATGATAAAAATGCCGATGGTTTTTAAGCTTTACCCTCCATTATGACTGATCCACTCATGTCTACGCCTGTTCCAGATCAACCCTCTTTCATAGCCCGCTGTCTCGGGCGCACGCGGGCCGTGCTGCCGATTACATTTTTTATCGGTGGATTTGCTTGGGATGCGATCACTATAGGAAAGAAAGTCGCCATTCTCGATATGGTGATTTTTGCCATTTATTTACTAATGGCTGCCATTCTGATGTATCAATTGGCCGAACCGAGCGCCAGCGCACGCCGCGTCCGTGAAAGGTTGATGGGCTGGCAGTGGGTCCAGAACAGAGTGTCGAGCTGGCCCGTGCACGACTGGCCTTACTGGATATTGCAGTTTTTGTTCGGCAGTGTATTAAGCGCGCTATTCATTCTCTATTTCAAAAGCTCAAGTTATGGCCTGGCCTGGGTGCTAACTTTGGTGCTGGGTGCGCTGCTGGTCGCTAATGAGTTTATGGAAAGCGAATACCGGCGTCTGAGTCTGTGCTGGAGTATGTTCGGTTTGTGCTCAATTCTGTGGTGTAACTTTGCGTTTCCTTTCCTGTTTGGTAGCGTGCATGCCGTATGGTTTTATTTAAGCACCCTGTTAGGTGCAGCTATTACATATGTGCTTTATAAACGTGCACCCAGCCATGCCGGACGCATCTGGCCGGTATGGGTGATTGCTGCTTTATTGATGGTCGCTTATCGTGCGGACATGATTCCGCCGGTTCCGCTGGTGAAACAGGCAGTCGTGGTCGCCTATGATTTAGAGAAATCACCTGAAGGCTACTGGATGACAGTAGAGAAATCGCCGTGGTGGAATTTCTGGCGGGTGGATACTGATCATTTACGCCTGGCGCCAGGCCAGAGGCTGGTCTGTTTTTCTTCGGTATTTGCACCACAGGGGTTGCATACCAAATTAGTGCATGACTGGCAGAAAAAGGTAGCAGGGCGCTGGGTTAGTGTATCGACCGCTGGATTTTCGCTGGTGGGAGGGCGGGATAATGGTTACCGCGGTTATACCTATAAAAGCAATGTCACAGCCGGCGAATGGCGGGTAAAGATACAAACGGCTACCCGGCAAACGATTGCCGTGAGCACTTTTGAAGTGAGTGTCGGCACGCAGTCTGATTCAGACCACCGCGTGCGTATCCGCTACTAAGCGCTTATTTCTGCTGGCCTTCACACCAGGCTCGCGCATGGTCATCTTGCGCTAATGTCTGTGCTAACCACTCTAATTGCGGCTCTACAGATTGGCGAAGTGTCCAGGGCGGGTTAATCACCCACATGCCGCTGCCATGCATGCCAAACCCATCGGCGCCGGCCTGCTGCACATCGAGGCAGATATGCAAATAATCCGTATTCAGTTCACGCAGTTTATCCAGCATTTGCTGCGGTTCAGGTCGTTGCAGTCGCGGATACCAGATCAGGTAAGTCCCGGTAGAAAAACGCTTTAGCGCTTCTTTGATACAGCTGACCACGCGCACATAGTCATCTTTGACTTCATACGGCGGGTCGATAAGCACCAGGCCGCGCTTGGTAGGCGGCGGTAAGCAGGCTTTGATCCCTTCAAATCCATCCTTGGCTTGAATGGAAACCTGCCTTTTGCGATGATCAAATTGCTGTTCAAGCAGGGTAGCATCTGCAGGATGCAGTTCAAACAAACGTAACTTATCGTCTGCTCTTAAAAAATGATCGGCGATACAAGGTGAACCAGGGTAAGAATCCTTGCCTGCGATGTTGTGCGTTTCTGAGACTGATTGTAAGTAACTGTCGAAAGCATCTGGTGGGCTGGTTTGCTGCAGTCTGGTAATACCGCCAAGATACTCAGCGGTTTTATTAGCGATTGCCGTATCCAGGCGATAAATACCCGCCCCGGCATGAGTATCTACGACCCAATAAGGTTTGTCTTTTTGATTGAAATATTCCAGCACCAGGCTGTAAACCCAATGTTTGAGAACATCGGCATGATTGCCGGCATGAAAGGCGTGTCGGTAACTTAACATGGCATAGCTCTTGAGGAGCCGCTATAAAACAATTCAATATTATAAGTCCATTTTTGTTGCGGCCTATTGTGGAATCACGCTAAATTGTTTTAGCATGCAGACATGGACAAATCTCATACAAAACACGCTGCAACGCATGACTGCTGTGGTTCAGGTCAGCAAAAACACCATGCAAAACATGATCACCATCACGATGACCATGTTCATGGTGATCACGAGCACACTAACCCGTTTTTAATTCCTTTTCTGGCAATCACTGTTTTTGCAGTAGTCGAGTTTGCGGGTGGACTCTGGACGCAATCGCTGGCATTACTTAGTGATGCCTGGCATATGTTATTTGATGTGCTGGCGCTCGGATTAGCCATGTGGGCCGCGCACCAGACGCGTAAAAGCCCGGAAACCAGCCGCCTGGAGTTACGCGTTTCCATGGTGAATGCTGCCTCCATGCTGGTGGTCGCGGTCTGGATCATTATCGAAGCGATTGAACGGCTTAGAAATCCAGTGCCTGTAGCCGGCGGCTATGTCAGTATCATTGCTGTATTGGGTTTGCTGGTGAATATCTTTGTTGCCAAGCATATGCATCATCAGCATCAACATCATGGGGGTGATGCCAGCCTCAATCACCGTGCCGCTTTTTTACACGTTCTGGGTGACCTGTTAGGCTCTGTCACAGCAATCGTCGCTGGGGTAGTGATTTATTTCACTGGCTGGGTGACTATAGATCCCATATTATCGATTGTGATTTCAGTTTTACTGTTTGCCGTCACCGTTAATTTAATCAGGGACATACGACGCGGCACTGTTAATCATCCACATTAGCTTGTACTTTAATTGATAGGAGAACACTTATGCCATACGTGAATGTCAAACTGGCTGGTTCTGTGACCAAAGAACAGAAAAAGCAAATCGCCAAGGAAATCACAGAAACTCTGACCAGGCATGCACAAAAACCTGCCAGCTATACCTATATAGTATTTGAAGAAGTCGAATACGAGGATTGGGCGATTGGTGGGGAGTTGCTGGGTTGACGCCTTCAAAGTTAACGTCTTGAACCCATGCACATGCGTGTAAAATACACGCATGTTTGATCCCAAACCCATACTCAAGAATTTGCCGAATTTGCCGGGTGTCTACCGCATGCTCAATGCGGAAAACACGCCTATTTATGTCGGCAAAGCCAAAGACCTGAAAAAACGGGTTTCCAGTTACTTCAATAAAAATATCAACAGCCCGCGGACCAAAATGATGGTGTCGCAGATTGCCGCTATTGAAACCACAGTGACCCGCTCCGAGGCGGAAGCCTTGCTGCTGGAAAATAACCTGATTAAAGGCTTGATGCCGCGTTACAACGTGTTGTTCCGCGATGATAAGTCCTATCCTTACATCAGCCTCACCGGCGACGCGTTTCCCAGGCTGGCGTTTCATCGGGGCGCGCAGCGTAAAGGACATCAATATTTCGGGCCTTTCCCGAGTGCATTGGCGGTGCGCGAAAGTATTCAGTTGCTGCAGAAGGTATTTAAATTACGCACATGTGAAAACACCGTATTTGCCAATCGTTCCCGCCCATGCCTGCAATACCAGATTGCACGTTGTACTGCGCCATGTGTGAACCTCATCTCGGAAGAGAATTACGCGAGCGATGTGCGGCACGCTGCCATGTTTTTGCTAGGCAAAACCAACGAAGTGATCGATGCGCTGGGTAGCGAAATGAATAAGGCCGCCGAAGCGTTTGAGTATGAGCATGCCGCGATTCTGCGTGACCGTATGCAAGCCTTGCGCCAGGTGCAGGCCAAGCAGTTCGTCAGTGATTTCAGTGTCAGTGACGCTGATGTGATTGCCTGCGCCGAGACACAAGGTCAGCACTGCATTAACCTGGTGATGATCCGTGGCGGAAGGCATTTGGGCGATAAAAGTTTTTTCCCAAAAAATAGCCAGGATGCTGAACTGGTAGAAACGGTAGAAGCGTTTCTCACACAGTATTACATTTCGCAAAACACGCCGCCATTACTGGTCTGCGGGGCTGAGGTAGCCAAGGATGAGTTTGAAGAAATATTAAGTGAACAGTCTGGCCGTAAAATCAGAGTGTTAACTAATGCCATTGGCGATAAGAAGGTATGGCTGAAAATGGCGCAAACGAATGCTGAGCTGGCGCTACAGCAACGATTGGCAACTTCAGCCAATCAGCAAGCGCGGCTGGTTGCATTGCGTGAAGCACTGCATCTATCAGAAGGCACAGAGCGCATCGAGTGTTTTGATATCAGTCACACCATGGGTGAAGCGACTGTTGGCAGCTGCGTAGTGTTTGACCGCGGCGATATGCAAAATAGCGAATACCGGCGCTACAACATCACCGGCATTACGCCAGGTGATGACTATGCGGCCATGCGAGATGTATTAACCCGGCGCTATCGCAAAGTGGCGGCGGGTGAGGGCAAGCGGCCTGACCTAGTGTTTATCGATGGCGGCAAGGGTCAGCTAGGCGTTGCTATCGAAGTCATGCAGGAAGTCGGTCTGGACGATATCTTGCTGGTCGGCATTGCCAAGGGCGAGGAACGTAAGCCTGGGCTGGAAACCATGATCTTTTCGGATACGGGTGAAATGCTGAATTTGCCGACCGATAACCTTGGTTTGCATTTGCTTCAGCAAATCCGCGACGAAGCGCATAGATTTGCCATTACCGGCCACCGTGCCAAACGAGCTAAAGCGCGAATTACATCCAGCCTGGAAGAAATCGAAGGCATCGGTGCCAAGCGGCGCAAAGCCTTGCTGATGCGTTTTGGTGGCCTGGATGGGATAAAAAGTGCTAGCATAGATGAAATTGCCCAAGTCGAAGGCATTAGTCAGGCATTGGCGCAAAGCATTTATGAACGCCTGCATTGATTACTTTCAAGCGACATCAATAAGAAACAGATATCTATGTGGACTATCCCCAACCTGCTAACCTTGCTGCGTATCGCCATGATTCCGGTGTTCGTCGGCATGTTCTACTTTCCAGCCAATGCAGTGACAGCACAAGGTTTACCCGCCCATTGGGTCAACCTGGCGGCTTCTTCCGTATTTATGCTGGCCGCATTTACCGACTGGCTGGATGGCTACTGGGCACGCAAATATCAGCAGATGTCAAAGTTCGGCGCATTCCTGGACCCGGTGGCAGATAAATTAATGGTTGCTGCAGCACTCATCGTGTTGGTAGAGTTAAATCGGGTAGGGGCCGTGGTTGCCCTCATCATCATAGGTCGTGAAATTGCCATCAGTGCTTTACGCGAGTGGATGGCCAGTATCGGTAAAGGTGCGAATGTTGCAGTGGCCGTGGTGGGTAAAGTGAAAACTGCAGCACAAATGCTCGCCATTATCCTGTTGCTTTGGTACGACCCGCTGTTCGGGGTGAATATCCAGTGGTTGGGCGAGTGGTTGATCGTCATCGCTGCATTATTGACCCTGATTTCGATGGGTTATTACCTTAAAGCAGCATGGCCTGCCATCCGCGAAACCATCTGAAAAAGCATTCCTGCATAAAGTCTGGTTTTTTCATAAATCTTCCTTGACACAGGGTCAAAAATCATTAAAATGCCAGCTTCCTTACGACGCATGGCGCAAGGAAATACGCGGGAATAGCTCAGTTGGTAGAGCGCAACCTTGCCAAGGTTGAGGTCGCGAGTTCGAGACTCGTTTCCCGCTCCAAATTCAGGGGAAAGCACTGCTTTCCCTTTTTAACATAAGTGGTTTTTATGTTGTTGGTTCTGGCGCGATAGCAAAGCGGTTATGCCGCGGCCTGCAAAGCCGTTTAGGCCGGTTCGACTCCGGCTCGCGCCTCCAGATATGCGGGAATAGCTCAGTTGGTAGAGCGCAACCTTGCCAAGGTTGAGGTCGCGAGTTCGAGACTCGTTTCCCGCTCCAAATTTCTCTCAAGCACGTCACCTAAGAGGGTATGCAAAACCCTTCAAAGTGTTAAAATACGCAGCTTGACAGACCTACCGCCCGGATGGTGAAACTGGTAGACACAAGGGACTTAAAATCCCTCGGCTTAACGGCTGTGCCGGTTCGATTCCGGCTCCGGGCACCATTACACAAAATCAATACCTGTTTATTCGGCTAAGCCAATAAACAGGTCCAGCCTAAACATCCCGCAGCCCTTTTTCCCTGTCCAAGCGTATACTGAGATATGTTGTAGAGACTACATTTCTTGTCAGCCGGATAGACTCAAAGGAACTGCCAGGTCTATCTTGTATCTATTCATATAAATAATAATCTTTGCCATGGTGACGCAGGTTTTTTTTGCAGTAAATCAACTTGGAGTGTTTATGAAATACATACTCATCCTGCTCATGGCCATTCATTTGACGGCATGCATAACCACGCCTCAAGTGAAGAGTAGCGAAGTGGCACCGGCGCAAAATTACCAGTTCGCAGGCGATAATGAATCCACCAAAATTACCGGTTTGCTGGAAAAGTACGGCAATGACTGGGCCTATCACGGTGCGTTTCTGACGGTTAAAATTGGTAACGAGGAAGTGATCGTAAGAAAGCCTGTCGATAGATATAATTTTTCAGGCGAAGTTGGCGGCAATACTTATCGTGACAAAAAGGTAAGCGCTTCATGCATAGGTTATGCGGTGACGGATAGATGGACGGATGTGCATTGTACTGTCTTCGTCGGTAATGAGCAGACAGTGACGCTGACATTCTAGTGGGTTGTAGTGGTTACACTTACTCTAGTGCCGCTGTAATATCCTTTATCAACCTAAAGTGGGCGTTGTTAATTCAATGTCCACTTTGCATTTAATAGCATGTAAATAGTTTTTCCCTTTTTAATCAAAGAATTAATTTCAATCAAATATGGTTACCTTATAAAAACATATAAGGAGGCAATCATGAATTTCAATACTATTGATGCTGTCAGCAAAATCGGGCATACGAATACAGTGCTTAAATTTAATAAGAAAGATATTGAAGACTCTGTAGAACAAAACGCTACTGCTAGCAAAACTTTCCTAAGTGAATCTTCCTCTCAAAAAGTGGGTGTGAAAGATCCGTACCAGGAATTGAGCGACTTTATGAAAATGACGGATGCGCAAAAGATGCAATATCTCTGGCTCAAGAAACATGGCATTTCACAAGAGGAGTTTGATGCCATGAGCGGTGAAGATAAACAGAAGCTGGTTGAAAAAATGCAGGAAGAACTGAAAGCTCAGATGAAAAACGCAATTGAGTCACCAGAGAAAACATCGTTATCCTTAGCCTAATCTGCGACTAATCCTGCGCACAAAGTTTGTTCGCTTTCCTAAACATAAAACACTACGTAAGCCCTTTCTGACAGCAGAATACGTTTTATCTTATGCCTTTGCCATAATGAAATAGTTATCCTGAGTTTGCTGATTTCAATGAGCTTGTCTCATTTAGAACGCGGCATCGAACGGTGCCTTTAGGCACCGTTTTCATTTTGATGAGAGCAATTTATTATTCTTCCATAAGATCGCTGCATTAGGCTAATTGCTTGTCACACCTTAAAAAACTAAAAATGAAGAGTGAATAGACTGAGATGACAATGAAAGAAACCTGGGTATTGATTAAAAGCGCTTTTACTTCGTGGAGCGATGACTACGCACAAAGTATGGGTGCTGCTCTGGCGTATTACACCATGTTTTCGATTGCACCTCTATTGCTGATCGTGATTTCTATTTCGGGCTTGATTTTCGGGCAAGAAGCGGCACGTGGCGAAATCATTGGCCAATTGAATAATCTGATGGGCGAGCAGGGTGCAGAAGCGGTGCAGACGCTTCTGCAAAGCACCAGTCAGCCACTTGAAGGCGTCACTGCAACCACTATTGGCATCATATTATTGCTGGTCGGTGCCACCAGTGTCTTTGGTGAGCTGCAAGATTCCCTGGACCGTATTTGGAAAGCGCCGGCAAGAGCCAAGAGTGGTGTGTGGAAACTGATTCGCGCCCGATTATTGTCTTTTGGCATGATCATGGGTATTGGCTTTTTACTAATGGTTTCCCTGGTATTCAGTGCAGGCTTATCAGCCATGAGTAAATGGTGGTCACCGGTATTTTCTAGTTGGGTGATGGTGGCTAGCATCTTCAATTTCATATTCAGTTTTTTACTGACCACAGGCATGTTTGCCATGATCTACAAAATCATGCCGCGGGCGAGGATCCGCTGGAACGAAGTGTGGATAGGGGCACTACTAACTGCAGTTTTGTTTACCATAGGTAAATGGTTAATCGGTATTTATATCGGCAGAAGTGCGATTTCAAGCGGTTACGGTGCTGCCGGTTCTATTCTGGCCTTGTTGATCTGGATTTATTACTCTGCACAGATATTCCTGATAGGCGCCGAGTTTACCTGGGCTTATTCGCATATTTTCGGTTCACGAAAAGGCAGGGATACACCAGAAGACCTGGCGAGTGCTTTGGTGGAGAATGGCGCTAAAACGCTGGAGTCTGACAGCAAAATTGCGCAAACCGTGCGTACCCAAAAACGTAAGCCCCGGCTTAAATAAGCTTCGCTATATCATTTAACCTTGCATACATATTTAATTTCTACATTATCAATTCTAATATTATATAAAATTGTATAATGATCCCGGTTCCAGCCTCAGTATTGATCTCGATCAATACGCCTGACAGCAACGATAGGCTGAGAAGACTCCAGGTCTTCAAACCGAACAAGAGTTTAAAATGTGGGAAGTAGTGTGATTTACGTTGAATTAAAATCTGTCATTCTAAAAAAACAATTGGTATGGGGTAGAACCATCACCATCACCGAAATTGCCGATGCAAGCGGGATCAGCCGCATGACCCTGCATCGTATGCTCAAAGACCAGACCTACAATGCCAGCACTGATCACCTCAATAAGCTGTGTGCTTACCTGGAATGTACATTATATGACCTGGTTCGCTGGGAGCCTGATAGCCCTAATTTGCAGGAATATGTCGCCTAGCCTTCACTCATTTCTGTTTCCAAGCAGCCTCTCGAATACAGCTCCTTCGCAAAACCCTTGTCAAAAACTGCATTGTTTACGGCTTTTTGCCCCAAAGCTTTAATTAAAAGCGCTGATTTATAAAAATCTGCAGAGCCATGGTTTTACCTGAGTTTGAGGCCAGGCAAAGGCTGGTAGGGTGTTTCGGGTAATGTTACCCGTTTGAAACAGTTAAGTTGACTGGTTTTTCCAGCGTTTTTTCTGCAATCCATATCTACGCAAACTCACAATAATAAGAGAAATTTTTTGGAATTTCTTTTATGCGTTTGTCGTCCGATGTCTCGTCGTCTGCTCACTCCCTGCAAAGGGATTGCAGCTATTGGATGCAACAGCTTGTTGAAGCCTGGAAACAGGGCGACTGGCCTCTGTGTCTGACATTGGCGCAGAAAATCACGACTGACTTCCCCGAGGAAGGCCTGGCCTGGAAGTTACTGGGCAGTCTGTATCAGCAGCAAGATCAATTAAGCGCTGCCGTAGAAGCCTTTTCACAGGCAGGAAAATTGCTGAAGAAAGATGCCGAAGTATTCTATAACCTGGCGAATGTACATGCCCAGTTGCAGGAGCATCCACAAGCAATCAAAAATTACCGCCAGACGCTCAAACTAAGCCCGGCCTTTAGCCGTGCCTATGCAAACTGGGCGAGCGTACTTAAAAAAACCGGTCAATTGAAAGAGGCCGAAAAACTATTGCGCCGCGGCCTGAATATTCACCAGCAGGATGGCCGTGTCAACTTTGAACTGGCAACCTTGCTGCATGAAGCAGACAAGCCATTGGAAGCGATCCAGTATTACCGCGAAGCGGCAGCTATCGAGCCAGGCAATGCCATCATCTTTTTTAATATGGCGGTCGCGCTGGAGCTATTGGGTAACGAAAGTGAAGCCATTCAGGCCTATGAAACAGCTATTGCACACCAGCCAGACTATGTGGAAGCTTATAGCCATCTGGGCGCGCTATATCTTAAAAAAGCCAATTTTGATGAAGCGGAGCAATGGCTGCTTGCGGGCTACGCTGTCAACTCGCAAGAATTATCCATATTAAAAAATCTTGCCAAGTTGTACCGGGTCACGCAACGTACACGCGAGTATCAGCATTACGTTGACCAGGTCATGCGCATGCAAGACTTTAATGCGGAGCAATTGAATAATGTAGCCGCTGAATTACTGGATCAGTGCCTGTACGCAGAGGCTGAGCGCTATTGCAATAAAGCTTTGGAGCAGGATCCCGGTAACCCTTATATTTATGGCAACCTGGGATTGATCGAGAATGCACGTTCAGCGTTTGACAAGGCATGCCTCAACTTTGAAAAAGCCCTGGAGTTGTTGCCTGATTCTGAGGTGATACTGAGCAATTACAGTATCAGCCTGCGCCTGTTGGGACGCTATCCTGAAGCGATTGCCAGCCTGGAAAAAGCCATCGCGCTCAAGCCTGACCATCTGTCAGCTTATATCAACCTGAGCAGTATTTACCTGGATCTGGGCAAAGCTGAACTGGCGATTGAGATACTGGAAAAAGTACTGGTACAGGACCCTGACCATGTTATGGCGCTGAGAAACCTGTTGTTTTCAGATAGCTATGTGAATTACCTGACTGAAGAAAAACATACTGCCTATGTTGCCAGACTTGGGCAGTTGATGATGCAGGAAAAAACGCCGTTCCAGGCATGGAACATCCACAAAAATGACCAGCGCTTACGCGTAGGCATTGTGTCTGCAGATCTGAGACGCCACCCGGTTGGTTATTTCATTGAAAACTGGGTAAAGCATTTTAATCCTGGCCAGCTGGAAGTCTATGGCTACTCTACCGATGGTCGTGAAGATGTACTCACGCACGAATTAAAAGGCTATTGCAACGAATGGCGTTCACTGGCTGGTTTGACCGATGAACAGGCTGCACGCCTGATTCATAACGATGGCATTCATGTTTTACTGGATTTGTCCGGCCTGACCGGCGGCACACGCTTACCTGTATTTGCCTGGAAACCGGCGCCGGTACAAGCTGCCTGGCTGGGTTACTGGGGTACCACTGGCTTGCCGGTGATGGATTATGTGATTGCTGACCCTGTCAGTGTCAATGCACAGGTGGCACAACGCTTTACCGAGCAAATTGCCTATCTGCCGCATACCCGATTGTGTTTTACGGCACCGCCATTCGATATTGCCGTCAATGCCTTACCTGCTGAACAATCGGGAGTTGTCACTTTCGGTTGCTATCAAAACTACACCAAAGTCACCGATGCGGTATTAACGCTTTGGGGACGCATTTTTTCGGCACACCCAGCAGCCAGGTTACGCTGGCAGTGCAAGACCTTCAACGATGCCGCCGCCAGGGCGGAAACTCTCGAAAGATTAGCTAACGTTGGTATCAATGCCGAGCGTTGTGAATTGCTGGGGATGGTGACGCGGGAGGCTTACCTGAAAAGCCATCACGCAGTGGATATGATCCTGGATACTTTCCCCTTCAGTGGCGGTACCACGACTTGTGAAGCCTTGTGGATGGGTGTACCTACCCTGACATTATTGAGCGATACGCTGATCGGTCGCCAGGGTGCCAGCATGCTGACCTGCGCAGGCTTGAGCGACTGGGTGGCGGAAACTGCTGATGAATATGTAGAAAAAGCGGTGACATTCGCCAATGATTTGCCGGCTTTGGCCACCACGCGACTAGGTTTGCGGGCAACAGTGTTGCAGTCACCATTGATGGATGCTGCACTATTTGCGCAAGATTTTGAAAGGCTGTTATTCAGCTTTTGGCAGCAGGCCACATCCGGCCTGAAGGAAAATCAGCTACTTGCTCGCGCGCCAGTTCAGGCCGTGTTTAGTGGGGAGCAACCGGTATGGGTAGTTAGTGCCACACGCATGAGCGAAGAAGCCTTCTGGCGCGATGCGGCGCTGGGCAAATCTTTAAAACGCCATATGCGCCAGGATGCGCGACTGGTTGCCAGGATCGCTTGTGAGAACACGCGCGGCCTGTCCGAGATTTTTAATGACGCCATTGCTGCTGCGCCTGATGATGCCTTGCTGGTATTTATCCATGACGATGTCTGGATTGATGAAAATACTTTTGTACAAACAATCTCTGACGGCTTGCAGCAATACGACGTGATTGGGGTGGCCGGTAATGCCCGTATTCAGCCCGGCCAAACCGGCTGGTGTTTTGTCGATACCAAATTTACCTGGGATGACACCGCTTATCTGCGTGGTGCAGTTAGTCATGGCCAGCACGCATTCGGTCCTGCATCAGCCTATGGCGAACCTGCCGGTGCTGCGCAATTAATGGATGGCGTTTTCCTGGCCGCTTATAAAAAGCGACTGGTCGAATCACAGGTGAGCTTTGATCCGCAGTTTGACTTTCACTTTTATGACCTGGATTTTTGCCGTACCGCCACCCGTGCCGGATTGCAACTGGGTGTGTGGCCTTTGCGCATGACCCATCAAAGTGGCGGTGCATTTGGTACCCAGCGCTGGCGTGATAAATATTTGCAATATGCGCAAAAATGGGAACCAGCATTGCAAACACCATCCGCTGCGCTGGAAGCCTCCATTGCCGAAGTGTTTGACCAGGCAGCTGCGGAGCAGCAACTGGGCCGGTATGCTGAAGCACGCGCGCTGTACCAGGAAATCTTGCAGATTCATCCCCAGCATGCACTGTCATTACATAACCTGGGCCTGATTGCCTGGGATGAGCAACAGCATACGCAAGCGATTGCTTTATTTGAGCAGGCTCACAGATTGGAGCCAGAGCAATGGCAATTATTGAGTAATTACCTGAATGCGTTACACGGTTCAAATGACCCTCAATTCCAGGAAGTACTGGGAAAGGCATTGCAAAGTGGCCAGCATACGCAAGCACTGAATGCTTTATTGGCCTCATGGGGGTTGGCAGAGCAGGCAACCAGTGTTCAAGCCCTGGAAGCGGAGGAGGCCGATTTAATGCGTCTGTTTGAGCTTGCCAAATACACCGAGATGCAACAGCGTTTGGACAGTGTGTTGCAACAGCACCCGGACTGGCTGAACGGCTGGAAAATGCTGAGTGACGTACGCATTTTGCTGAAGGAAGATGCACGCGAGCCGGCCAAGCGCGCCCTGGCACTCAATGCTAATGACCCGATAGAACATTGCTATTACGGCCTGGTGCTGAAAGCACAGGGTGATTTGACCGCTGCCGTCCAGGCATTTGAACAAGCCATCGCACTGAAACCGGATTACGCAGCTGCCTACAATAACCTGGGTATTGTGCTGAAAGACCTGGGTGCCGTGGATAAAGCGATCGCCCACTTTAAACAGGCACTGACATTACAACCTGGCGATGCCGGTTGTTTCAGCAACCTGCTGTTTTGCATGAGCCATGCGCAAGGCATTCCCGCAGGAGAATTATTGCAGGCCCACCAGGCCTATGCAGAATTATATGAAGCACCGTTAAAAGCTCACTGGCAGCCACATGACAATGACCGAGACCTGGATAGGCCACTGAAAGTAGGCTTTGTGTCTGCTGATTTCAGGGCGCATTCCATTCCCCATTTCCTCAAGCCATTGTTGCTTGGCTTGGCAAGTAACCAGCAACTGGAGTTGCATGCTTATTATAACCATCCAATAAGTGATCAAGTCACCGCAAAAATGCGTGAATATTTTGCCAGCTGGAAAGACGTCACTGAGCAGTCTGATGAGGCTCTGGCAAATACAATCCGCCAGGATGGCATTGATATCCTGATTGATTTATCCGGCCATACCTCAGGTAACCGCCTGCTGACATTTGCCAGGAAACCTGCGCCTATCCAGCTTAGCTGGCTGGGCTATATGAACACCACAGGCCTGGCTGCCATGGATTACTACCTGACTGATGAGGCATTGACGCCGGTTGGTGAGTTTGATGCCCAGTTCACTGAAAAACTGGTGCAGTTACCGGTAAATGCGCCATTTATGCCAGATACAAGCATGTCTGAGGTTAAGCCATTGCCTGCGTTAAGCAATGGTTATATCACCTTTGGCTGCTTTAACCGCCCGAACAAAATCACGCAGGCCACCGTACAGTTATGGGCGCAGCTAATGCAAGTTGTGCCAGATAGCCGCATGATCCTGGGGGGTATATCCTCTTCAGAGAATGGCAGTCATCTGGTGAGCTGGTTTCAGCAGGCAGGCATCGCGGGTGACCGCCTGCAACTGGTTGCGCGCAGTCACATGGCTGACTATTTACAGCAATACCATCGTGTAGATATTTGCCTGGATACCTTTCCGTCGAATGGGCTCACCACAACCGCCCATGCCTTATGGATGGGTGTACCTACGCTTTGCCAGGTAGGTGATCGCCTCAACAGCCGCGGTGCAATGGCATTGATGCAGCATGCGGGCTTAAACAACTGGATTGCTGCAGATGCACAGGCCTGGATAGCTCAAGGGGCCAATTTATGTGCTGATCTTGCAGCGCTGGCAGAAGTACGTAACGGCATGCGTGAGCGCTTGCAACAGTCATTGTTGTCACAGCCTGCCAAATTGTCAGCCACCCTTGCTGATGCATTACGCGTGATGTGGCAACGCTGGTGCCAACACCAGACTGCACAATCTTTTAACATGCACTTGCTTGCAGAAGAGAGCGACGCCCTGGCGTCACCTGCAACCCAACTGACCGCAACCAAACAAATGACCTTAAAAGGACCCACCATGGAAACTTTAGCGATGCAATCTGCCCCTGCGGAAACAGCTTTAGACTCACAAAACGCTCACCAACAGACACTGGAACAAACCGTTGAAGAAGTCTTGCAACTGGCGATACAGCACCAGGAAAAAGGGGAGTTGACTGAGGCAGCAGCGCTGTACCAGGAGATTCTGGGGATTGCCCCGAAACATGATGTGGCTTATTACGGGCTGGGGCTTATTGCTTTGCAGGAATCCGCTAAAGCAGCGTTGCCGTTACTCGAACAGGCTGTGATCCTGGCACCACAAACGCAGGATTACTGGACTGCCTATGTGCACGCCTTAATGCAAACCACAAATCAGAAAGAAGTGACTGAGGTCATCGCTTTCGCCAGACAGCATGGTTTGTCTGAAGCAGCGATCCAGCAACTGAACCAGGCCTGCCAGGAATTTTACGCGCAGGCTGTGCCGGTGACTGTTGCACCTGTTGCCACAGGCAACCAGAAGCCAGCAACTGTTGGTGGTTATATTTACCGCGCGCAAGACAACTTTTACCAGCGTGCGCAGGCGGAAGCCTTTGGCTACGAGGATGCCGGTAATGCCGAGCAACGGTTGTATGACATCATCCGCCAGGCCCGCGACAAAAGTGTATTTTCGGATGAATTGGCTTCCAAAGCCACTGACTGGCCCAGCTATTACCACCTGACTTCACAACGCGCCAACCTGTTGCGTCCTTTTGCAGAGAAAATAGCTAACGGTAAGGTACTTGAGCTGGGTGCCGGTTGTGGCGCGATCACACGTTTCCTGGGTGAGCTGGGTGGGGAAGTGGTCGTGGTGGAGGGCAGCCCTAACCGCGCCCGTATCATCGGCCAACGCTGCGCTGAGTTAAAGAACGTCAATGTATTCTGCGATCTGATCCAGTCTTATGAGACGGATGAAAAATTTGATGTCGTCACTTTGATTGGCGTGCTGGAATACGCGCAAGTGTATGTCAAGGAACCTAATCCGCTGCTGACTTTACTGCAAAAAGCCAAGTCTTTCCTGAAAGAAGACGGCATGCTGATTGTGGCGATTGAGAACCAGCTGGGCCTGAAGTATTTCAACGGCGCGCCTGAAGACCATATGGGTCAGGCGATGTATGGAATTAATGATTCCTACAGTACTACCAGCCCGATCACCTTTGGCCGCGTCGAGCTCGATGCATTGATCCGCAGCGCCGGTTTTGAAACGACAGAACTGTATGTGCCACTGCCTGATTACAAAACACCGGTCACTGTGATTTATCCTGAAGGGTTTAACACTGCGCATAAAGCAGCAGGCTGGGATATCGGTGCTTTGGCTGCCGGTTCAGTCGTGCATGACAGACAATCGCCACGTCATCCTACCTTCTCGCTGGAAAATGCATGGAAAGTCCTTGCCCGCAATAACCTGGTAGAAGACATGGCCAACTCGTTTATGTTCGTGGCTTATCCTACGCAGCAAACCGGCAAACAGCATCCTGAGGTACTGGCAGCCCATTATGGTTGCCAGCGCCAAGCTGTATTCAGCAAGGAAACCCAATTCGTGCAGGCTGACAAGGGATTGGTAACACGCACGCGTAATACCGGTGAGACTATCAAACTGCTGACAGCAGACTGGGAACAATCTCCTTACCACGGCGGTACTTTATGGATGGATAAACTGACCCAATTGGTGAACCGTCCTGGATGGCGTGTAGAGCATCTTGCTGCCTGGGCTGAAGTATGGGTAAAAGCACTTGCTGCCAATGCGACACAGGGTGGACATACCCTTCCGGAGTTTGCCGGTGCTACCGATTTACTGCCATCGAAATACTTTGATGCCACCCCGACTAATTTCGTGGTGGATACACAAGGGCAGGGCCATTTCTTTGACCTGGAGTGGGACTTTGCCATTCCTTTGCCAGTCTCGTTCGTGGCATTGCGTGGCCTGTTCCTGACGTTGCATCGCATCCGTGGCTGCGCCAAGCCGCATGCGAATACGCCATCTAATATTGGAGGCTTGTCACTGGCAATCCTCGAAACACTGGGATATACCTACCAGGATCATGAGTTACAGGCGTTTATCAGTGTATTCAACCGTTTGCAGAACCTGATCCAGGGCTTGCCGGAACAACATGTGAATGGCTTGACGGCGGAATTCTCCTGCGCTGTATTGCCGGTGCGTCAGCTGTTTACTTAATGAACGGGGTTTGATGAAAGCCTGCCATTGCGAAGTGGCAGGCTTTTTTATGGTTGCTGGATATGAAGCTCAGCAGACTAGCAAACTGTACGCTTAGTTTGCTTGCAACAAAGAGCAGTAGCTTTGAGGGTTTAATCGGTATTTCTTTGGTAATTCACCTATGTATTTCGCCCTTAGGCGAGTTACTTTTCTTTGCTTGCCCAAAGAATAAGTAACCAAAAGAAAGGGCACCCTAGCTTCCGCTTGTTTCCTGCGTTGCTCGTCAAAATAAGCGGTCGCGAAACTCGCCCTGACAAACCACACACTTCGTGGCTTGTTGCGGAGCTCATACAGTCGCTCCCTTATTTCTTATTTTGCCTGCGCTACTCGGCGCGTCAGATAGGGACCCGTGAAAACCACACGCTCGCAGTTTAACGAGACTCGCCGCATTCATTCCCGCACAATCATTGAAATAAAACAAAGCAAACCTGCAAAACAAAAGAATTGATTTGTGGGATTTAGTCTTGGGCGTTTAAAAGGGCACTAAGCGCCCTCAATGTAACCATTTAGTTATCGTTTCATCGTGGTGGTTTTAAACGGGCCCCTATCTGACGCGCCGAGTAGCGCAGTCAGCGTGGGAGTCTTCGGCCAGCGTCTGTTTGAGTTCCGCGGTGGCTTGCGATTTGTGCAAGCCGCTAGGGCGAGTTTCGTTGGACGCCCACGTTGACGAGCAACGCAGGGAACAAGCGGAAGCTAGGGTGCATTTCTTTTGGTTACATTTTCTTTGTGCAAACAAAGAAAAGTAACTCGCCTAAGGGCGAAATACATAGGTGAATTACCAAAGAAATACCGATTAGGAACTTCACATATCAGCCAGCAGGTGAGTACAATCATGTTGCGCGAAATCCCTGCCAGCACTGAAAATCTAGAACATCGTTTCCATACACTTGCGGATATGCGGAATAGATGCCGCCGAATTAGGCGCATGCTTGCTCAGTTTCACCAGCGTCTGCAACGCCTTATCCGCCTTCTGCTGCAAACAATACACTTCTGTCAGATTACTCAGCGGAATCGCAGGGTTTTCCTGCGCGAAATGCACCGCTTTTTCCAGCAGCATCTCGGCATCTTCAAATTGTCCCTGGCTGACCAGCAAGGTACCCAGGTCATTGTAGGGCTCCCAGCAGGTACTACCTTTTTTGATCAGCTCCAGCATGATCTGGGTAGACAGTTGCATATCGCCTTCTGCAGCCAGCTGTTCTGCATGCTGGTACGTCGTACGGTCGATTTCTACCTGGGCTGTCAGTGGCGGTGTCGGTAATGGCTGGCCTTGCAAGGCTGCGACCATATTGTCGACAATCAGTCTGGCGCTTTCACCAAGATGGGCAAATTGCTGTTTTTTATTCGTATCAATCTCGGTCTGGTATTGCTGCGGATTCTCCAGCACATTCAATACGGTGTCTCGCAGGTTGGCGCGTGTGGTTTTGGTGACATAATCATATGGCACGCAAGCCGGTCTTGGCGGGTTGGTGTCAGGAATCACCCAGTCAATCACCGCTACGCCGGGCACGTCCAGCAGCAAAGCTTCGGTCAATACACTGGATTCGTCAGATACCATGACATCGGCCAGCCCCAGGCAGTACATAATGCTGATCTCGCGATCAATCACATAGACATTGTCGGCGCAGCCTCTGTGCAGGGCATCCATCTCGTCAATATTATTCAACACCCAGCGGTATTTTTCTGACCAGGGCGCCTGTTTCAGCAGGAGGTTGACCGGCAAATCCTTTAACGCCTGTACAAAGTCATCCTGCTTGCCGTGGTTTTCCCAGGAAGGAGCATACAACACAGAGCGCTCGTATTTCAGACCCAGTTGCTCGCGCAGGGCTTTCGCCTGTTGCTTGAATTCATCCTGGTTGCGGTAGACCAGGTCGGCCTTGGGCCAGCCCAGATCAAATACGCCTAATTTAGGCCTGGCCTTGGCAAATACTGCCTGGGTTTGCCAGCGGTCTACCCAGTTGGCGCCGGGTACGATGCCCATATCAAAGGCATCCCAAGGTTCGTGATGCCAGAAGTGCGGCCAGATATCATGGCGCTGTGCCAGGTCGTGCAGCAATATGATGGAAAAGCCGGCATTGGGCTTGCAAGCATGCTCGCAATAGACACCGATTTCAGCATATTGCCTGGAATCCATGCTCCATTGAATCGGAAAACCTCTGCCTGCCGCTTCATCCGCGATAGGTGCTAATGCCTGGCGCTCGCAATTATCGGTATAAAAGAAAGTAATCGCAGGCAGGGTGCTAAGTGTGGATGTCGTCATGATCAGTCGTTATCCATGTAAATGTTTGGAGAAAATCACACTGAAGCGAAATTCGCTTTGCGTATAGTTGGGCACGCAGCTTTCAAAGGCCTGGTGCGGCCATTGCGGCAACTGATTGATAAACCATTCCGGAGTGTAATAAGTGTGGTGCAAACCACGGTATTTCTCTTCGTATTCAGCCTCAGTCAGGGCTTCACGGCGAGCCAGCTCACAGGCTGCCCTAGTGGCTGCATTCGGGACATCCAGTATGGCAATCCCATGCCTGGCTTTTTTCCACATGGCTTGTAATACCTGTGCGGCGGTCGCTTCATCGAAATAGTGAAACACGCTATTGGCAATGACAAAATCGTAGCCTGTTTCGGTATCGAGAGACTGGGCACCTTGTACCAGGAATTCACCGTCTGGCATGGCTTTTTGTGCAGCTTCTATCAAGCCTGCGGCATAATCCAGGCCGCCGACTTCCAGTGCCATCTGCTCGCGCAACGAAAACAGGAAAGCGCCGGCACCGCAACCTACTTCAAATACGGAGTTGCCCGGTTTCAGGCCCAGCTTTTCACTGATACGGCGGGTATATTCCTGCCAGTCGGCCAGGTTGATCTTGCCGGCACCGCTATCAAAGCCATCCAGCGAGATCAAGGTCTCGAGCGTGATTGCATGTTGCGGTTGCAGGGTACGTTTTTCCCAGATTTGTTGCCATAAATTGCTCATGAGTTAGCTTCCATTTTTTGACTGACGGCTTTGAGAACACGGGCACGCAACTGCGTGCTGCTGATACCTTCTGTGCGTGGCAGGATATGTAGTTTCTCAGCCGCGATCGGGTTGCTGTTATCGTGGCCGTGTACCAGTAAATCAATATTGTGCTGCTGCAGGAAATCGTCATCCAGCAGCCATGGGCTGGGCACGACTTCATCGACATCTCGCATTGCCAGTAACACTTCTGCACGAGCGGTATAATCCAGCTCAGGCTCATAGCCTTTCTTGCTGCGGATTTCTTCGTCGGTGGTCAAGGCCACTACTACGTGACCTAGCTGTTTCGCCTGTTTCAGCAGGCGGACATGGCCGTGATGGATCAGGGTGGCGGACATATCAACCATGATGCGTTTTGGTGCGTTCACGCCAGTACCTCCAGCATATTTAAGATCTCACCCGTTGCCGCTGAACCGAGGTGCGCTTCACCCAGGTGGCAGACTACGCTGCCACCGCTGATGCCGCGTGGTGCATACAACACTGCACGTGGGTCACGCGAGCCTATCCTGGCATCTACCCAGGTGCACAATGCAGGCTGGTGACTCGCGGGATGGGTGGCATAGCTTGAAAATTTTTGCAGCATGGCCGTTTTATTGATAAATACGGCTTCGCGTAAATCATTATGCTTGGGCAACACTTCATATAATGAAGCAATTGCATGGTAAGGGCCGGTCATGCGCCGCTCCAGATGCGTATGCAGGTTCAGGTAAAACCCGTCCACGCTATTGGTCGGCAACTGGTTAAATGCAATGAATGCAGCACCGGTCAGGCCAAACAGTCCTTTGCAGGAACTATAGGCAATCACATCCGCCTGGTCGTGGTCGGCTTCCAGGCCGATAGAGGCGGTCGCATCCAGGAAAAGTTGTGCATCTACGCGGTTTGCCAGCACACGTAATTCATTCATGGGTAGTTTCAGGCCTATGCTGGTTTCGGTGTAGCAGGCGACGACCCAGTCATATTGTCCAGCAATATCTGCAATATCCAGCCAGTTGACCACGGTAACCGTACGCACATGGCCCAGACGCTGGGCTGCTTCGGCAAAACTTGCCAGGCGTTGGGCATAGTAGCCGCTGTCTATCACCAGCACTTTGCCGAACAGGAAATTCAGTGAGGCGATTTCCAGCGCCAGGCTGGCAGAGCCTTGCAGGCGGGCGATCTGGGCATGACCTGTCATGCTTTTTAATGCATCGAGGACAGCCTGTTCTACCTGCTGGTAATCTGTATCGCCACGGCCAAAACACGGCCGCAAGCCGAGCAGGTTTTCTTCCAGCAAACTGGCTGGGCCAGCAGTAAACAAGGCTTTGGCGCTATTTTTCTGCGTGATATGCGCCAATAAAGTTGGCGACTGGTCAGGCATACGCGACCTCTTCCAAAAATTGCATAAAGTCTTGTTTGTTCTGTGCCGGTGTACGGGTAGGGCGACCTAAATCAGCGCGTGCTCCACGTCGGCAAAGTACTTCGATAAAGCAGCTTTGGCCCAGGCTCAAGGCATACTGTAATGCCTCACTGAGCTGGCTGTTCGAACTGACCCGGATGACCCACTGGTAACCGGCTGCTTTGGCTATGCTGGAAAGATTTAATTGTGCGGCCACGGTAGGCTGGCCGCCAACAGAATCATGCGCACCATTGTTAAAGACGATATGTACCAGGTTGTGTTGTTGTGCGCTCAATGTCAGGCTGCCCATATGCATGAGCAGGGCGCCATCTCCATCCAGGCAAACCACTTGCCGGTCCGGCTGTGCCAACGCGATGCCGCAGGCAATTTGTGAAGCGTGCCCCATGCCGCCTACGGTCAAAAAATCTCGTGCATGACCACTATTGTTTGCATGCCTGAATTCAAACAGCTCGCGCGATGCCATGCCAGTCGTGGAAACCACGGCGACATCTTTGGAAAGCAGGCTGACGATACGCGTCAGCATATCTTCACGGCTAGGCAGTAAAGCATCTTTGCCAACTGGTTTGTTGGCCGATTTTGGTTTGTAAGGCGCAAAACTTTGTTTGCGCACCACCAAAGCCACCGGGCCTGACCTGCGTTTTGCCAGGGAAAGCAGCCGGCGGGTTTGTGTCAATGCGCAACTAAGATCGGTCTGGAAAATTTCAAACGGAATACCCATGATTTCCAATTGCTCAAGCGTGATCTGGCCTTGCTTGACGTGCTGCGGTTCATCATGGATCTGCGTACCATCTTGCTGCATTTCACCACGCCAGCCAATCACCATCAGCATGGGGATACCATAAATCTGCGGGTCAGCCAGGGAAGCGACAGGGTTTACCACATTGCCGAGACCGGAATTCTGCATATAGACCAGTGCCGGACTGCCAGTGGCAAGGTAATGCCCCATGGCCAGACCAGTAGCACCCCCTTCATTGGCGGCAATCACATGTTTCTGTTCAGGCAGGCGATCAGAAAAGCAGGCGCATAACTCCTTTAATAAGGAATCAGGTACACCGGTAAAAAACTGCACGCCTGCCAGTTGCAGCGCCTCAAGAAATGCACCAGCTTCTATCATGGTGGATGCTCCTTTTATTATTTGGTACCAGGGATCAGTGACAACACGTCGTTGATCGACATCAGTTCGGATTCGACTTCTGCGGTCCGCCCATTTCTGAGAATTTCCATGGCCGTACGCTGCATGGCCGGATAAGCTGCGCGCATCATGTGGTTGGCATAAATCACCAGATTGAATCCACGGGCGGCCAGTTCTTCTTCGGTCACCGTGCAGTAACTGGTAGGTACACACACCAGTGGCGTCGTCGGGAATTCGGATTTAAAGATTTTGGCAAACTCGAATACTTCGTCCGGCGATTTCTGGCGGCTGTGTATCATGATGCCGTCCACGCCTGCACCGACATAAGCTTGTGCACGTTTGACGGCGTCTTCCATGCCTTTTTCCAGGATCAGGCTTTCGATACGCGCAATCACCATAAAGTCATCACTGACACGGGCGGCACGGCCGGCGGCGATCTTGTCGCAGAAGGGTTGAATGTCATCCTGCAATTGCGCAACCTCATTGCCAAACAGAGAATTCTTTTTTAAGCCTATCTTGTCTTCAATGATGGTGGCGGAAATACCAAGGCGTTCCATGCTGCGCACATTGAGTTCAAAGTGCTCCAGCTTGCCGCCGGTATCAGCGTCCATCACCAATGGTTTGGTGGTGACATCGAAAATATCGTTGATATTGGATAAACGGCTGTTGATCTCCAGTGCTTCAATATCCGGTTTGCCGCGCGCAGTGGAGTCCGTCAGTGAACTGGACCAGAAACCATCGAACTGGCAGTTCTTGCCATTGCGTTGGGCGATCGCATGCTCTGCAATGAGGGCCGAGATAGGGTTATGTGCTTCGATAAAACGGGAAATCGGTTTGGCAGCCAGCAATCTTTTTAAGGTACGGCGGCGGATATCCGGCGTGGTGCCCAGCGTTTGTATCTGGCCCAGCATCTCGTTGGATGAGATGCCGCGGGTATAAGGAATCTCAATGAGATGGCCGCCATATTCAGCCAGTGCTGCGCGGGCGCGTTCACGATAAGGCAGTAATGGACCATCCAGCCAGTCATCGCCATGCACCATGATGTCAGGTTTGTGTTTCAGCAGGTTGGGTGCGTAGTCCCATTCGTCCTGTGGTACGACATTGACCACACCGCGAATGTTCTCAACGATAGATTTACGTTGATCATAAGTCAGGTAGGGCAAGCGTTTGTGATCTGCCACAGCCGCATCCGACAATAAACCAATCGTGACATCGCCGTACTTTCTTGCCTGCTCGATGATATTGATATGCCCGTGATGCAGAATATCTACCGTCATACCTACATAAACTGATGCCATGCAACACTCCTATATATATGCCTTGTTCACATCCGCCAGAAAGGCGAGCTGAACATCTGTAGGAATTATGAAGTGCAGGGCATGAAATTAATTGTGTGAAAAACGCCTTAAAGTACCTTTAAATCCTTATCTATATATAAGGTTGCTTTGCAGGCAGATATCGCATCAGCTAGTTAAATAAATTAAGAGGTGATTCACGGCTAACTCCGCAAATGAGTTTGGGCTGGCCTTATTTAAAATAGGTCAAATTGAATTTATAACCATTAAATTTAAATAAGGACTAAAGAACTCCGAAGAGCCGTCGTTAACAGAAACAAGTGCTCGACCGATGTAAAGATGTAAAAAAAGAAATTTTAAATGCAACATTAAAGAAATTTCGGAAGCGGTCGATAACATAAACAACAACGATGAATTAGCAAGATTTAGTAAGTAGTAAGCGAATCAACGTTGAAGTAATAGTAATACGACGATTTGACACTTAACTGGATATACGACTCTCAAGGAGAAATAACATGGCTGCTGTAATTAACACAAACATTGCATCTTTAAACGCACAACGTAACCTGAGTGCTTCACAATCAAGCATGAATCAATCGATTCAACGTTTGTCTTCAGGTCTGCGCATTAACAGTTCTAAAGATGACGCTGCTGGCTTGGCAATTGCTACACGTATGGACGCACAAATCCGCGGTATGGATGTAGCGGTTCGTAACTCTAACGACGCGATTTCTTTCCTGCAAACTGCTGAAGGTGGTTTGAGCAAAGGTACTGACGCTTTACAACGTATGCGTGAACTTGCTGTACAGGCTGCTAACGGTTCTTATAGCTCTGGTGACCGTGCAAACCTGAATGCTGAATTCTCACAACTGTCTTCAGAATTGACCCGCTTGAGCACTGCCACCAAGTTTAACGGTGAGCCAGCTTTAGGTCAGGGCTATCAGTTCCAGGTAGGTGCAGATGCATCTGACACCATCAGCGTTAGCTCTGTAGCTGCGGTAAGTATGTCTGGTTCCCTGTCTACAGCAGCTTCTGCTTCTGCTGCACTGACAGCGATCGATGCGGCACTGGATACAGTGAACACCAACCGTGCGACATTGGGTGCTTACCAGAACCGTTTTGAATCTGTGATCAGCAACCTGCAAATTTCGTCTGAGAACATGTCTGCTGCCAAGTCTCGTATCATGGATGCCGACTTTGCTTCAGAAACAGCGAAGATGACACGTGCTCAGATCCTGCAACAAGCTGGTACAGCAATGTTGGCTCAGGCGAACCAGTTGCCTAACCAAGTGATGACACTGTTAAGAGGTTAATTCCCTAACCAGTTGAATCCCATCCACAGAGACCCGTCTCTGTGGATTTAGGTTAAGCAGAAGGAGCATTATCATGAGTCAATCTATAGATGGAGTAGGCGGACGTCCGGTAAGCGGACTGGCTGCTGTAAACAGTCTTAAGTTGGTGAAGTATGGAAGTGGTGAGCAAAAACCTGCTGAGGTGTTAGACAAGGCAACCTTGACAGGTGCAGTCAACAAACTGAATGAGTATGTTGCCCCTGCATTGCAGACCATTGAGTTTTCAATTGATGATGAGTCTGATCGCATTGTGGTGAAAGTAGTGGATACCGAAACGCAAAAGGTATTACGCCAGATCCCGAATGAAGAAGTGCTTGCGATTAGTAAAACCCTGGATAAGTTGCGTGGCCTGGTGATCAGGCAAACGGTCTAGGGTAACTTTGTTTAAAGTGTCTGGAGAATAAAAGATGGCTTCAATTACATCCACAACCGGGGCATCCGGCTTAGCAATCGATTCGATTGTGACAGGATTGATGACGATTGAGAAACAGCCATTAACTCAAATCCAGACCCAGATTACATCCTATAACAGCAAGCTTTCTGCCTACGGTAAACTGAATAGTGGTTTAAGTGCTTTTCAGGCAGCAGTGGATAAACTGGCTACTGCAGCCAAATTCACAGCACAATCAGTCAAAGTTTCTGATGGCAGCAGTATCGTAGCCACGGCTGACGGTACAGCGGCAAATGGAAACTACAATATTTCCGTTACGCAACTGGCGGCTTCGCAAAAAATTGCTACCTCTGCCTATGCCAATGCCACAGACATCATCGGCACCGGTACCCTGAATATTTCGTTCGGCACTTTTACCGCTGCGGATAGCGGAAACGGTACTCCGGCAAATTTTAGTGCCAATGCGGATAAACAGGCGATCAGTATTACGATAGATAGCACCAACAATACGCTGGCTGGTATTCGGGATGCAATCAATGCGAAAAATGCGTCTGTATCTGCCTCGATTGTAAATGACGGCAGTGGCAACCGTCTGGTCATCACTTCAAAAGATACCGGCGCAGTGAACAGCCTGAAAATCGATGTGACCGACAGCGATGGCAACAGCACGGATGGCACAGGGTTATCTGCGCTGGCCTATGATCCTATGGGTGCAGTCGGGACCGGTAAAAACATGACCCAGCTTGTAGCAGCACAAAATGCATTGTTAACCGTGGATGGATTAAGCATCAGCAAATCAAGCAATACCCTGAATGACGTAATCCAGGGGGTGACTTTAAACCTGAAATCCATCACTGCCACCAGTGCAACCCTGGAAGTAGCGACAGATACAGACACTATCCAGGCATCAGTACAGAATTTTGTCGATGCCTACAATAAATTAAATACCACTTTGCGGGACCTGACCAAGTTTGTGGAAGGCGGTTCTACTTCCAATGGTCCGTTATTGGGTGACTCCACCACCCGTGACATCATGGTGAAGCTGAAGTCTATGCTGGCTCGCCCTTCAACCACGGCAACTACCTTCCGTACATTGGGTGATATCGGTGTGAAATCGGATTATAAAGATGGCACGTTAACTCTGGATACCGCGAAACTGACAAGCGCATTAAGCACGAATCTGGGTGATGTAGCCAAGTTATTCGCACCCTCTGCAAAAACTTCAGATCCTCAGGTGACTTATGTCAGCAGCTCAGCCAAAACACAGACTGGTACTTATGCCATCAATGTGACCAGCCTGGGTAGCAGTACACAGGATGCCAGCGGCATGATTAATGGTGTGACTGCCTATGGTAGTGGTGCCAGTTTGATTGGTGCGGCTGACAACGCTGCACAAGGTTTGAAAGTCGCTATCAATGGTTCTGCCACCGGTGCACGTGGAACAGTCACATTTAACAAAGGCCTGGCCGGAGAATTAAGCAGCATGATAGGCAGCTGGCTGGACAGCACTGGTTCAGTAACCACCAAAACCGAAGGTATCCAGACATCGATTAAAGCATTGAACAAACGATCATCGGATTTGAGCGCCAAGCTGCCAGCCATTGAAGCCCGTTACAGGGCGCAATATGCAAAACTGGATGCATTGCTGTCTGGCATGCAAAGCACAAGCTCATATCTTAGCCAGCAAATTGCTGCATTGAATAAAAGCTAACAGCATCAAGAATTAGGAATCAGGAGAATTTTATGTTTGGGACAAAACAATCAGGTATCAATGCTTATGCAAAAGTTGGCTTGGAAACAGGCGTGGTGGATGCCAGCCCATTAAAGCTGACTGTAATGCTTTATGAAGGCGCTATTACTGCTTGCATTCATGCCCAGCAAGCAATCCAGCAAGGCAATATCGAGAAAAAAGGCCAATGCCTGACCAAGGCCGTGACCATTATCGATAATGGCTTGCGCTCAAGCCTGGACAAACGTGCTGGTGGCCAGATTGCCAGCAACCTGGACCAGTTGTACCAATACATGACCCGTAGCCTGATGCAGGCCAGCCTGCACCTCGATGCGAAAAAAGTAAATGAAATACAGCAACTGTTGATGGAGTTGAAAACTGCGTGGGAATCCCTGGAAAAATCCGGTGTACAAAAGACTGTCCAGGCTGGCGCACCTTTCAATGCACTGGTTTCCCAAAAGTCACAGTCCATTCCTGCAGTAAACTCAAATCGTTTGGTTGTTGCCGGAGTATAAGCGTATGTCAAAAGCACTGATTGATACCTATGAATCTTCTGCGAAAATCATGGAGCAAATGCTGATCGCCGCCAGGCAAAGTGCCTGGGAGAAAGTCACCGAGCTCGAGCAATCTTATATGCTCAAAATTGAGGTGATTAAAACCCTGGAACAAAACCTGAGGTTGCAGTCCGAGACATTAAGCCCGGAAGAGCATGGCCGCAAACAGAAACTGGTGCAGAAGATCCTGGCTGACGATGGTGAGATACGTAATTTGCTGTATCCGGTCATGCACAGGATTACCGATATGATTTTTGATGCGCAGCTACATGCGCGCATACCGCCGGACGCCATATAGATGATTCCTATCCCGCAAGTTCTCGCTAATCGTTTCGTTGCACAGGAAACAGAGAGCTTGCGTGCCGTCTCCTCTATCATGCCGGTCGAAGGGGCACAATCCGAAGCGCCTTTATGGAGCCGCTTGCGCCCGGGAATGCAGTTTTCCGGGATGATCCTGCAAAAAGAATCCAATGCCGCCAATGGCTCCGAATTAGCCAATTTCAAAGTCCAGATTCAACTCCCTAACCAGCAACCGGCTGTGGTACAGATGCAACTACCAGCACATCTTGCCCAGCAGCAAGCCCTGCAAATGCAATACCTGGGTCAGGCAGCTACTGGGAAAGATGCACAAAGCGTATATCCGCAGGTGCGTTGGGGAATACAGACACAGAATAAAAGTGCTGATCAGCCTGCCACCAGCTTGGTGACGGCCGGATCGCTGACCGCGTCGCAGTCAGATGCAGCCGACAATTTGCCTCAGTTATTAGGGGCCATGGCCGGCCAGACTGCCAGCCAGGTAGATTTAAGTAACCCTGCCCAGCAATTACAACGCTGGCTAAGCTCACCCATGTTTCAACAACAGGCGAGTGCATTGCAGGCGCAAGCCATTGTCAGTCATAGCCCGCAAAAGCCACAAGTGCTGGCGCAAGACTTGAAGCATGCACTGGATAGCTCAGGCCTGTTTTACGAATCCCACTTGAAAGATGCCGCGCTAGGCAGCCGCCCATGGCATCAGTTACTGCAGGAACCACAAAACAAACCAAATTTTGTGCCGCCGGAAATGGTGGCGCAACAGCTCCAGGTGCTTGAACAGCAACGACTGGCCTGGCATGGCGAAGTCTGGCCAGGGCAAAGCATGCAATGGGAAATCAGCGAGCGTGAGTCTTCTGCCCATTCGTCGGATGACCCGACCTTAAACGCCATTCAAAGTAACCTGAAATTACAACTGCCGCGCCTGGGCGAAGTCTCAGTGCGTATCACCATGGTGAATGGCCGTTTTTCAATTCGTGTACAACCGCAGGAGGCCAACATACTGGCGACTATGCAATCGACGCGTAGTCAGCTAGCCATGAATCTTCAGTCCGCCGGGCTAACGCTGGAATCATTACAGATTACCAGCGAGACACATGAAGCAGTCAGCCAATAATATGCAGCCGGATAAACACTACACCCAATCTGCAGTGGCGCTGGCTTATGAAGCAGGCGACCTCGCGCCCCGCGTAGTGGCAAAAGGTAAGGGATTATTGGCGGAACGGATTATCGCAATTGCAAAAGAGCACGATGTCTATGTGCATGAATCGCAGGCATTGTTGGGATTATTGATGCAGGTGGAGCTGGATGCGCATATTCCACCGCAGTTATACCAGGCGATTGCCGAGATTCTGGCATGGTTATATCAGTTAGAGCAGGGTGAAGTGAGGGAAGCGCCGCTGGTGTAAAGGGTTGGTGCTGAATATGCTGGTGGAACTGTCACTATTAGGCAGTTATAACGACGATTCCAGTTACACCTGCATATTCATCATGTCTTGATAAGCACTTACCAGCTTGTTGCGCACCTGCACGGTAGCCTGGAATGCAATGTTGGCTTTTTGCCCGGAAATCATGACATCAGACAGGCTGACGTTGTCATTCCCCATGGCAAAATCCTGTCCCAGTTTTTCGGACTGAAGTTGCATATTGTTAACCGAATCCAAAGAGGATTTCAAGGCGTCGCTAAAGCTGACCTGGCTGGTCGGGCTGGCCGCAGTGGGTTTCTGTACAGCATTAAGTGCCTGGGTTGCGCTGGCACCCAACCCTTCGGGTTTCTGGGCAGCTGCTCGCAATTGCGCCAGCATGGACGAGATGCGTTGAGCATCAATACCGCCTACGCTCATGTTGGACTCCTTTCATTATCGGGTTGTTAACCCACTTGTGTCGATGGTGTCACTTTAGCATTGCGCTATTGGAGTCGCTCTCAAAAATAGGCGATATTAAGCCGTCTTATTTGCCAATTTGAATTTGCAGGTGAGGCGCATAATGTGTCCCATGTATGAATACCAATGTAATGGTGTTCTGTTTAGATTTAAGACATGCCTGCTGCAGTACCTTATGTCTGGTGCAGGTGATCAACATGGAGATTTAAATGGCTGCTGCTGATGCCACGCTTGCTTCAACAATAGAGTCCACCACTGCGACACCGGATATATTCGGTAAGATGGGCCAGAAATTGCTGCTAGTAGCTGGAATTGCCGCCGTGGTTGCGGTGATGGTAGTGTTTTGGCTATGGAGCCAGAAACCGGATTACCGTGTCCTGTTCTCCAATTTTGCCGATAAAGATGGCGGTGCCATCGTTGCTGAACTCGACAAGCTCAATATCCCATACAAATTTTCTGAAGGTGGCAGTGCCATCATGATCCCTGCCGACCAAGTGCACCAAGTGCGTTTGAAACTGGCAGCACAAGGTCTGCCAAAAGGCGGCAATATCGGTTTTGAATTACTTGAAAACCAGAAGTTCGGTGTTTCCCAATTTGTTGAACAAGTCAATTTCCAGCGTGGCCTGGAAGGCGAACTGGAGCGTAGCATCCAGTCTATTTCTGCTGTCCAGGCAGCGCGTATTCATTTGGCTATTCCTAAACCAAGCGTGTTCGTACGTGAGCAACAGTATCCGACAGCTTCCGTATTATTAAACCTGCATAATGGCCGCCGTCTGGATGGCCAGCAAGTGGCTGCTGTGGTGCATCTGGTGGCCAGTAGTGTGCCCAACCTCTCGGCAGACCATGTGACCGTGGTAGACCAGAATGGCAACCTGTTATCCGACAATGCGAATAAATTAAAGCAAAACGGCCTGGACCCTGAGCAAATGGCTTATGTGGAAAACATGCAAAGCAACATTGCCCGCCGTGTAGAGTCCATCATCACACCGATTGTGGGCGCGAAAAATGTACACGCTGAAGCCAGTGCTGAAATTGATTTCTCAAACACTGAGCAAGCCAACGAATCTTACAAACCAAACAGCAAACCGGAAGACATGGCGGTGCGTAGCGCACAAAACCACGAGTCACAAAATAGCAGTGGCAGTAATGGTGCCGTGCCAGGTGCAGTATCTAATCAGCCACCTGGTGAATCTACTGCCCCTGTCAATGCACCAGCCGCACAGGGCGGGGATGAAAATGCGCCGGCTGCAGCTCCACCAGCACCGCCACAAAACACCCAAAAAGACACGACTACCAATTATGAGCTGGATAAAACCATCAGTTATGTCCAGCAGGCTAAAGGCGGTGTCAAACGCCTGCACGTAGCGGTCGTGGTTAACCATATCCCGGTAGTGGATAGCACCGGTAAAACAACTTACCGCGCACTGAATACTGCCGAGAAACAGCAAGTGAGTGACCTGGCGATGCAGGCGATGGGTTTCAACCGTGAACGCGGTGACACTATCTCTGTGGTCAATACGCCATTTATCAGCGAAGCACAGGAAAAACTGGCTGAGCCACCATTGTGGAAAGATCCGATGGCAATCGAGTATGGCAAGGATGCCTTGCGTTTCCTGGCTGGTGTGATTGTCCTGTTGATGATCTACAAGAAATTGCTCAAGCCTCTGGCCAACAAGCTGACTGGTGCTGATAAAAAACAACTGGAACTGGTGCAGGGTGCTGCGGCGTTGCCTGGTGCTGAGGGTGCTTCAGAAGAAGACGCGCTGGTGACATTGAGTGGCGATTCACCAGCCTTGCCAGGCGCTGCCAGTACCAGTGCATTGAATGCAACTCTGGAGGCAGCAAAGCTGGTCGCGAAAGAAAATCCGCGCATGGTAGCTAATGTGGTTTCTAATTGGACTTCCGCGGAGAAATAGCAAATGGCTGCTGATGGTTTAACAAAAAGTGCAATTTTGATGCTGGCTCTGGGCGAAGACGAAGCTGCCGAGGTCATGAAACACCTGACGCCTAAAGAAGTACAGCGTTTGGGCATCGTCATGGCTTCCATGAAACCAGTGCCTAAAGAAGAAGTGGAAGAGGTGCTGGAGAAATTCATGCTCGACTTCGCCGGCAGCAGCGACTTTGGCCTGGATTCTGACAGCTATATCCGCTCTGTGCTGGTAAAAGCGTTTGGTGATGACAAGGCTTCCAATTTATTGAACCGTATCCCGCAATCACAGGATGCCGCAGGTATCGAAAGCCTGAAGTGGATGGATGCATTCAGCGTGGCTGATTTCATCAAGAACGAGCATCCACAGATCATTGCTACTATCCTCTCGCACCTGGAAGCGGAACAGTCTGCAGAGATTCTCGGCCATTTCACGGAGCGCTTACGCCAGGACGTCATTTTGCGGATTGCCACACTAGATAGTGTCAAACCAACCGCCTTGCGCGAGCTGAACGAAGGCATGCTGAAAATGCTGGCCGGTAACGATAACCTCAAGCGCCAGACCATCGGGGGTGTGAAAACTGCCGCTGAAATCATGAACTTCCTCAGCGGTGAAAATGAAGCCAAATTGATGGATGGCCTGAAAAGTTATGATGATGGCATGGCGCAGCAGATCATGGACCAGATGTTTGTATTCGATAACATCATCGATATCGATGACCGAGGCATACAGGTATTGCTGCGCGAAGTGCAATCCGATGTGCTGATCGTGGCACTGAAAGGGACTTCCGAAGAAATGCGCGAGAAATTCTTCCGCAATATGTCTTCGCGTGCGGCTGACATGATGCGTGAAGACCTGGAAAGCCGCGGCCCGGTTAAATTGTCTGAAGTTGAAACACAACAAAAAGTCATTCTGCAAACCGTTAGACGCTTGTCCGATGAAGGCCAGATCATGCTGGCTGGCAAAGGCGACAGCGAGCAGTACGTATAAAGCATTTTAAGGAAACACTGACATGGTAGCTTCTGCAACGCCTAAAGAACAAATGACCGCTTATCAACGTTGGGAAATGGCCAGCTTTGATGATGTCGCTTCTACCGAGCGGGTCAGGCGCGATCGCGTACAGGCAGAAGAAAATGCCCGTACCGTCAGCCATATTCTCAAGCAAGTAAGGCAGGAAGCGTACGAAGAAGGCTTTAAAATAGGTTATAGCGATGGCATCAAGCAATCGCAGGCCGAGATTGAGGCAGAGCGTACGCAGTTGCTGCAACTATCCGGTAATTTCCAGCAGGCTTTGTCTATGCAGGATGTGGCGATCGCGGAATCTGTACTGACCCTGGCGTTGGAACTGTCAAAAGCCATGCTGAAAAGTAAACTGCAGGCTGACCCGCAAAGCATTATTCCAGTAGTGCTGGATGCCATGCAATACCTGCCACAAGTGAAACAGCCTGCACGCGTGATTGTGCATCACGAAGATGCCAAAATATTGCGCGCCAGCATTGGCGATCAGATGAAAGATCAAGGCTGGCAATTAGTAGAAGATAGCCAGATTGAACGTGGTGGCTGCCTGGTGGAAACTGCAGAAAACCAGATTGATGCGACTAATGAAATGCGCTGGAAACGACTGGTACAAGGTTTGTCCCGTTATGATGACTGGAATAAACCTGCTTCATTGACGGATTAAAACAGCGTCTTTCAATCCAGAATAGATGGTATGAATAACGCACACGACGCTGACATCGATTCCAAACCCTTTTCCGGGCAAGATCAAAGCTCAGAATCAGAATCCCCAGGATCACAGACACCAGAATTACCTTCAATACTGTCTGAGGCCACCGGCTCTACTGACCCCGATTCCGCTAGTCCTGCTCCCAAATACATGCAAGACAATATACATACCCAACGGTGGCAGAGTTATCTAAAAGATTGCCGCGAAATCATCAACCTGGTTGAACCGCTGGAAGTAGCTGGCCGTATTATTAAAGTCACTGGTCTGGTAATGGTCGCTACCGGTATCAAAATGCCGATTGGCGGCGCCTGTTTTATCCCCTTGCAGGATGGTGGCCGGGTAGAAGCAGAAGTGGTCGGTTTTGATGGCGAAAACCTGCTGTTGATGCCGCAAACTGCGGTGGATGGCGTTACGCCGGGTGCCAAGGTATTCAGTATGGAAGTCATGGAAACATTGCCTAAACCGCAATTCGGCCGCCCGCCACGCCGCCGGGCCCAGGACAGGGCGCGCCATTTTCCGGTGGGGGATGGTTTGCTTGGACGGGTAGTGGATGCGGCGGGTATTCCGCTGGATGGCCTGGGGCCCATCCCCAACGATGTCACGGCACCGTTGAATGGACGTGTGATCAACCCGCTGATGCGTGCCCCGATTGAAGCGACCATGGATGTAGGCGTGCGTGCCATTAATGCCATGCTGACCGTGGGTCGCGGACAACGCCTGGGCCTTTTTGCCGGTTCCGGCGTTGGTAAAAGCGTGTTGCTGGGCATGATGGCGCGTTATACCACTGCCGATGTGATTGTGGTGGGTCTGATTGGTGAGCGGGGACGTGAGGTTCAAGAATTTATCGAACAGATTTTAGGTCCTGAAGGCCTGGCACGCTCAGTCGTCGTTGCGGCGCCGGCCGATGTCTCCGCGTTGATGCGTTTGCAGGGGGCAAGTTATGCCACCACGATTGCCGAAGGCTTCCGCAAGCAGGGTAAGCATGTATTGCTGATTATGGATTCATTGACACGTTATGCCATGGCACAACGTGAAATCGCACTGGCGATTGGCGAGCCACCGGCTACCAAAGGTTACCCACCTTCCGTTTTTGCCAAATTACCGGCGCTGGTAGAGCGCACCGGTAATGGCGCACGTGGTGAAGGTTCGATTACCGCTTTTTACACTGTGCTGACCGAAGGCGATGACCAGCAAGACCCGATTGCCGATTCTGCACGTGCCATTCTCGATGGACACATCGTGCTCAACCGTACGCTGGCCGAAAGCGGTCATTACCCGGCAATTGATATCGAACAATCGATCAGCCGAGCCATGCATAACATTACCAGCAGCGAGCATCAGCAACAGGCACGCTTGCTCAAGCAATTGTATTCCCGTTATTTGCGTAACCAGGACTTGATCGCCGTCGGTGCTTACCAGCCGGGTTCTGACCCGATGCTGGATGTCGCGATTAAAAAGCGCGACCAGATCAATGCCTTTCTACAGCAGGATATTCACGAATGTGCGGATATGCAATTCAGCTTGCAGCATTTGTCACAAGTGCTTTCTTAAAGTGAATTAAAAACAGGCATGGCTAATAAACAATCTACCCAGACATTAACCCTGCTGAGTCAGCTGGCCGGTGATGAAGTAGAGCTTGCCATGAAGGCATTGGCACACGCGATGAAACAGCTGGAGCAGGGCCAGCAGCAAAAGTCATTGCTGAGTCAATATCAGCAGGAATACCAGCAGCAATGGCAAACTGTCGTGCAAAAAGGACTCAAAGCGGATTTATACCGCAACTTTCAGGGCTTTTTCTCGCAATTGGAAACCGCTGTCAACAGTCAGAATGCTCAAATAGAACAATTGCAGGCAGTTGTTCTGCAGCGACAACAGGTGCTGCAGGAAAAACAGCGTAAACAAAAGTCGTATGAAGTGCTGATCACGCGGGCCCGGACCTTAAACGAAAAGATCGAGCGCAAGCGTGACCAGAAACTGATGGATGAGTTTGCCAGCCGTGCGAAGCGGACCACTATGTAAAGCATCAGGCCGTGCGAAACACTCTATTCAAAGCGTAGGGCCGTGCGAAACGCACTAGCATTTAAAGTATCAGGAGGGTCACATGACATTTTTAAATTCCGCAGGATTACTGAATAAGGGTAATGCTGATGCCGTAAAGACTGCAGCCAGCAATGCACCGCAGGATTTCCAGGCTAACCAGTCTGATGAATTTGCCCAGGCGTTACGTAAACAATTGCAGCAAGCTAACAAACCTGCCAATACTATTGTCCCGCCTGCAGATAAAAATAAGCCATCGCTGAAAGAGCCTGCAAAAGCAGAATCAGCGCAGACTAATAACGTCAAAAACGAAGCTGCGGCCAAAGAACCTGCAGCAAAAGACCAGCCAAAAACAAACACTGCCACTGCTAAAGATAAAAGCGCAGATGACAGTAAAACGGACAAAAGCAAAGAGATTGACGACCAGGCAGCTGCCGCTGGAGAAACCTCCGGCATAGATGAAACTGCGCTGGACCGCAAAAGAAGATTAATCACTAACCTGCAAGCAACCGACCCGAATGACCCTAGTATTACGCCATGGATGCAAACCATGACAGCCATGATTGCCATGCGCAATCCATCAGGCCAGAGTGGTACAGACGACAAGGCAGGTCTGAATATTGACGATGCCGGATTGGCGTTGCCAAAAGGTGAATTTGTAGTTGACCCGAATGCAACAGCCTTGCCTGAAGAAGCGCTGGCTGATAAAACACTCGCAGCCAACATTCCGGTCAGTGCACAACCCGCAAATCAGACAGCTGCGGTAGATACAAAAACGCCATTAGTGACTGATGGCCAAACACCGGTGACCGATAAACCGGCTAATTTCTCCGAAACATTGGGCATTGCAAAATCAACAGCAGATGCGGTTAGCGAAACTGTAATCACCGATAAAGCCGTGGCCCAGGCGATGAGTGCCGATATTCAGATTGAAAATGCCAATACGGTGACTGTACCAGTCGCACAGGCCTTGCCTAATAGCCCATGGTTAAATACAGCAGGCATTTCACAGAATGCCAACGTCATTATGTCGCAAGTCTCTACGCCATTTGGCAATGAGCGTTGGCAAACGGCGATGAACCAGCATGTAATGAATATGGTAGGCAGTGGCGACGATGTAGCCAGTCTGACTTTGTCTCCGCCTGACCTTGGTCCGATTCAGGTGGTGTTGAAAGTTGATAACCAGTCAGTGAATACCAGTTTTATTACCGATAACCCCTTAGTACGTCAGGCACTTGAAGATGGCATGCAGGACTTGCGTGACCGCATGGAGTCGCAAGGCCTGCAATTAGGGCAGACTTTTGTCGGTAACGGTCATCAGGCCGAGCAGCATTTTGAGCAACAATCCGCAAAAGGTAGTGCTAAAGTGACTGCTGAAACCGAGACTGTTGCAGCAACCCAGACTGCCGTTAAAACCACCGTCTCACGTGGCCTGGTAGATACCTTCGCCTGACTATAGCGCCAGCCTGATGGCTGGTGCAGCATAAAATCTGATTAAGCACCGAATTCACCCTTTTATTCAGCAATCTCCCAGCCCTTGCCATGGGCATAATGTTACCAACTCTGATGCTTTTTGGTCACAAGCTGTTTTGACCATACTATTTAAAGCTTAATTGAAAGGTTTTGTGCAATGGCTCAAGAACCCGCTAAAGCGGAAGCTGCAGTAGCAGCACCCAAATCCAAAAAGAAATTAATTGTCATCCTGGCGATCATTCTGGCACTAGCTGTCGTTGGCGGTGGTGCGGCATTTTTCCTGATGCAGAAAAAGGAAGATGCACATGCTAAAGCCAAACCAGCCAAAGAAGGCGAAGCTGCGGCTGAAGCCGAAGAGGGCGAGCATGAGGAAGAAGCCGAGGCCGAAGGCCATGCTGACCCTAAAACTGCATTGACCTATGTGCAGTTTGAAACCTTTACCGTTAACCTGTTGCCAGACCCGGATGAGAAGTTTTTGCAGCTTGACCTGACAGTAGAAGTAAAAGGCGCCGAGCTCGCCGAAAAATTTAAAACCCAGATGCCGGTATTGCGTAACCGTATCCTGTTGCTTTTGACCAGCAAAAAGGCCAGTGATATTTCAACACCGGAAGGTAAAACACAATTAAGCGAAGAATTACTGACAGAGTTGAAAAAGCCGTTAACCGCTAACGGCAAGCCGGTAAAAGTCACGCAGGTATTGTTTACCTCTTTTGTGATCCAGTAAGTTCAGGCCACGTTTTAAGTTTAAAGACCAGTAGTTTATAGCGAGTAACCATGTCAGCTGACAAGTTTCTATCACAGGATGAAATTGACGCGCTCCTCAAAGGTGTTGAGGGCGATGACGATGGTGATGCGTCGGATAAGGATGATTCCAGTGTCCGCAATTACAACCTGGCAACACAGGAACGTATCGTGCGTGGCCGGATGGCGACGCTGGAAATTATCAACGAACGTTTCGCGCGCCTGCTGCGCGTGGAACTGTTCAACTTTTTGCGCCGTACGGTTGAAGTATCAGTCGGCCCGGTGCGTATCATCAAGTACACCGACTTTATCCGTAACCTGGTCGTGCCGACCAATTTAAACCTGATCCATATGAATCCATTACGTGGTACAGGCGTGATGGTGCTGGACCCGACTCTGGTGTTCCTGGTGGTAGACAATATGTTTGGTGGCGATGGCCGCTTTCATACCCGGGTGGAAGGCCGCGACTTCACGCAGACAGAGCAACGTATTATCCAGCGCATTCTGGCGTTGATGTTTGATTCATATGCCAAAGCCTGGGCCCCTGTTTATCCGGTCGAGTTTGAATACCTGCGCTCGGAAATGAATACCCAGTTTGCCAATATTGCGACACCAAATGAAGTCGTCGTTGCGATTACCTTTAATATCGAGCTGGGCCCTAACAGTGGTGAAATGCATTTCTGCGTTCCTTATGCCATGGTCGAGCCGATTAAAGATTTGCTGACATCACCGTTGCAAGGTGAAAACCTGGGTGGTGACAAACGCTGGGTCAAATTGATGACACAACAGATCCAGGCTGCCGAAGTGGAGATTGTGGCTAATCTGGCTAACCGCAGATTGACGGTAGCCGATTTGCTGGAGCTAAAACAGGGGGATGTTATCCCTATTAATATCAGTGACACTATCGAAGGTCAGATTGACAATATCCCGGTAATGGAATGCCGTTACGGGGTATTTAACGGGCAATATGCCCTCAAAGTTGAGAAATTAATACGTGCTGACGGAAGTCAGGAGCAATTGCAAGGAGAGTCATAATGGCGATGGATCCCGCTACTGGCAACAGTGCAGATGATGAAATGGAAGCAGCGATGGCTGCAATGGGCGTGTCAGATACAGGTGATGTACAAACCATCGCCGAAGATGACTGGGGTGCGGCATTGGCTGAGCAGACACAAGCCGAGTCTTCTGCACTGCAAGAGCCAGTCAGCAAGACAGCAGTATTTAACGAGTTTAGTGCCAACAATAAGCTGGAGGGGACACAGAATGATATTGATTTCATCCTGGATATCCCGGTACAACTGACCGTAGAGTTGGGCCGTACCAAAATTTCTATCAAGAATCTGCTGCAATTGGCTCAGGGCTCTGTGGTGGAGCTGGATGGCATGGCCGGTGAACCGATGGATGTACTTGTCAACGGTTGCCTGATTGCGCAAGGTGAAGTTGTGGTGGTGAATGACAAATTTGGTATCCGCCTGACTGATATCATTACCCCGGCCGAGCGTATCCGTAAACTGAATCGTTAAGTGATTAACGGCATCAATTAAAACTGATATAGAGCATAAAAAGTGATCAAGCTTGTGAAGTTATTGCCAGTCTATATAGTCAGCCTGTTGTGGTCTGCCATTGCATTTTCCGCTGAAAAGGTTAAAACGGCAGCGCCGCCATCAGCCAGCGACAGCCTGGGCCGCATGGTGTTTGGTACCGTGATTGTTTTACTGGTGATTGCGGTCATTGCCTGGGTGTTAAGACGTGTGTTACCAGGACAGGGTTTGGCACAAACTGGCGTGATTAAACAAGTCGGTGGCGTGCAGCTAGGCCCCAGGGAACGTGTCGTGGTGCTTGAAGTGGCCGGACGCTGGTTAGTGGTTGGCGTGAGCGCTGGACAAATGACTGCGCTGGGTGAAGTGGCACCTGCCACACCAGAGCCTGTTTCGACCAATCATTCTTCAAATGGTGGCATTGATCCACATGCATCTTTTGCCGTACGCTTACAGCAAGCGATGCAGCAAACAGTCAAATCCTTCAAAAACAAGCCTTGAGTCGTTTATTTCCGGCCTTTGATTTCCATAAGGCCAGCGTACACTATCTCCATCTTTAAAAAGCATGCCCGGCGATAACGGCATGCCTAAGTTCTGGATACGATGACGATGCGTGTAATCTCTGTTTTAAAATTTCTTTTGTTCCCTCTGTTGCTTGGGCTAATTTACCTTTGGCCTGCGTATTCCTGGGCAGCTGAAGGATTATCAATAGGCTCGGTGACCCCTGTACCCGGTGGCGGTCAGGATTACACACTCAGCCTGCAAACCCTGATTCTACTGACATCGCTGACGTTTATTCCGGCAGCGATCCTGATGATGACCGGCTTTACCCGTATTGTGATTGTGCTGTCTTTATTGCGTCAGGCATTAGGCACACAATCAGCGCCATCCAACCAGGTATTAATTGGCCTGGCGCTGTTCATTACTTTTTTCGTCATGGGTCCGGTATTCGACAGGATTTATGTGGATGCCTACCAACCTTTGTCTGAGAGCAAAATCACTATGCAGGAAGCCCTTGATCGCGGCGCACTGCCACTCAAAGGTTTTATGCTCAAGCAGACGCGTGAAAATGATCTCGCCATGTTTGCCAATATGGCACACACACAGGCTATCAACACCCCGGAAGAAGTGCCATTGCGCATTCTGGTGCCGGCCTTTATGACCAGCGAATTGAAAACTGCTTTCCAGATTGGTTTTGCTATTTACATCCCGTTCCTGATAATTGACATGGTGGTCGCCAGTATCCTGATGGCAATGGGCATGATGATGGTATCACCGGCGATTGTCTCGCTGCCGTTCAAGCTGATGCTGTTTGTGCTGGTCGATGGCTGGCAGCTCATCCTGGGGTCGTTGGCCCAAAGTTTTGTCATGTAATGACCCATAAAGATTGTGCTTTTAAAGGAGTAACCCATGAGTCCTGAACAGGTTCTTACCATAGGCAGCGAAGCCATGCAGACTACATTGATGGTGGCAGCACCCATCTTGGGCACCGCGCTGGCGATTGGCCTGGTGGTCAGTATTTTCCAGGCGGCCACGCAGATTAACGAGCAAACATTGTCTTTTATCCCGAAACTGGTGGGTGTGATGGCGATGTTGCTGTTAGCTGGACACTGGATGCTGATGACCTTGGTGGATTATATGCACCGGGTATTCACCATGATTCCGCAACTGGTCAATTAAGCTGACCGTTCATACTATTGATTCTGCTCGCTACGTGTCATGCTAACCATCCATGCTTCTGATCTGCAACAGTGGATAGTGCAACTGCTTTGGCCCTTGACCCGTGTGTTAGGCTGTATCGCTGTCGTCCCGTTATTCAGCCATCCCTCCATCCCCAACCGCATCAAACTCGGCATAGGCTTTGTCATTACACTGGCGATTGCGCCGTCAGTACAAGTACCTGTTATTGAAGTAATGTCCTGGCAGGGTATGCTATCTTTGCTGGCACAGGTACTGATAGGTATCAGCATGGGATTCGTCATGCGTATCATGTTCACCGCGGTAGAAATGGCCGGCTTCATGATGGGGATGAGCATGGGCCTGGGCTTTGCCAGCTTTTTTGACCCGCAATCTGAAGGGCAGACTATTGCTGTCGCACAATTCCTCACCATGCTGACTTTGCTGGTTTTTATGAGCCTGGATGGGCACTTGATTGTAGTGGCGGTGATGTTGCAGAGTTTTGAAACCATGCCTATTTTGCTGGATCACTGGCAACTGAATGGGCAGGCAATTGCCGAACTGGGCGGGCACATTTTTTCCCAGGGCTTATTGCTGTCGCTACCGGTGGTTGCCAGCCTGCTGATTACCAACATGGCATTGGGTATTTTAACCAAAGCGGCACCGCAGTTTAATATCTTCGGTATCGGCTTCCCGGTCACTATTTCAGTTGGGATGGTGATGACATTACTAAGCCTGCCGTCATTGATCAGCCCGGTCAATCGCTGGCTGATAGATGCACAGCAATTGATGTTGCAGGTGATTAGATAAAGTGCTGTATGAAAATTTAAAGGCATAAAAAAAGACCCTGTCGGGTCTTTTTTTATTTTATGCTGCAAGTGCTTATTTAAGCAGTGCTAAATAAACTGGAATAAAGACAATTGTGAAGTTTGCACGTAGGATTTCTGCGCTGCTTCCAGGATAGTACTACGCTTGGCCAGGTCAGATAAGGCTTCAGTGTAATCCAGGTCCTGTAATTTGGAGATCGAGGCGGTATATTGCAGTTCCATATCACTGCCTGTGACATCCAGGGTATCCAGTTCATTCAGTTTGCTACCCAGGTCAGCACGTACATTCAACACCTGGTCCAGTACACCTTGTACTTTGGTCATGGTGTCAGCCAACCCGTTACTGAAGTTGGTCTGAGTCGTCGCATCAGTGATGGGTGTCTTCAACAGGCTGATCATGTCCTGCAAAGTTCCAAACAGGTCATTCCCATTGGCCTGGAACAATTCAGTACCACTGTACGTCACCGGCATCTGGCGTTGCACATCCACTTGCAGAGCGCGCTTTTCAGTATCCCCCTGGAAGTCGATATTGCCTGTCACCGTATTCAGTACATAAGGCACAGTACCGGTCTGGTGACCTGAATACATATAGTTTCCCTGCGCATCCTTGGTATTGACCAGGCCGATCAGGCTATCAAGGCGGCCTTGTAACTCACTCGCAATATTGGCGCGTTGCTGGTCGTTATATGAGCCATTACCTGCGGAAACCAGGGAGGATTGCACGTCCAATATCACATTGGTGATGCTGGTCATATTGGTTTCATAGGTTTCCAGCGATGTTTTCGCCACATTACGCGTGCTGGCGTAAATGCTGTTCAGGTTCTGTGCATTGGTCAACTCAAGAATACGGGCAGAGGCAACAGGATCATCTGCCGGGGTACGCACGCGTTTACCGGAGGAAATCTGCTCATTCAGTTTGCTCAGGTCATTCTGCAAATCCATCAGGCGGTTGGTGCCACTCTGGTAAATGCTGTTGGTGCTAATTCTCATGATTCATCATCCTTGCTAATTACTGACCCAATTGCAGCAGTACATCGAACAACTGGCTGGCGATTTGCATCATTTTGCCGGCGGCCTGATAGGCTTGCTGATACCGTAATAAATTGGCGGCTTCCTCATCGATATTGACACCGGATTCCGATTGCATCGCCGTGGTCGCATTTTCAAGGGCAGAAGCATCTGCCTTGCTGGTCACCATCATCTCGTTGGTTTTGGTACCTACCGCGCTGACCATCAGGGCGAAAGCCTGTGCATATGAACGATTACCGTTGCTTCCCAGCATGCGTACATTGGCGGAATCCGCCAGCTTGCCTAAACGCAGGCCATTGCCGTTGTCACCGGCGCCTTTGAAAGCGATCACATTGCCGTTGGCATCAATACGCTCAGCCAGCGCCAGTTTTTCAACATCATCAAACGCCAGCGTGATCTTGCTCGCCGCACCCTGGGTGGGGCGTATCATATATTCATCACCTTCGACCGGAGTACTCGTGTTGACATTGAATTCAATGCCATCCACCGTGATGGGCAGGGTAGCAGTGCTGGTCACCACTTTATCGCTGTTACGGATAATGTTGTACTGGCCACCGGTATATTTCAGCGTGTAGTCACTGCTGGTGACCTGCTGTGATTGCCCAGGCACGAAAGTGGCAGTCGCCTGCTTGGTTTTATCTATATTACTGGTGCTGCTGGTAGCGACAGGTTGCGGTACATTAAATAAAGCAACCCCGGCGTTACCATTCAGGTCATAACCCTGTTGCTGCATTTCATTGAATTGGGTGGCCAGCGTGACGGCCAGTTGTCCGATCTGGTTCTGGACGGAATCCAGGGTTTCATTTCTGAATGTCAGTAGCCCCCCCAGAGAGCCACCACCCAGGGATGAACCATCGATAATTTTCGGCGCACTTCTATCGCCATAAGCAATCTCAAGGCGATTAGGCGCGGTAGGGTTGGCCTGAGTATAAAGCTGATAAGTGTCATCACCGACCACTAACGGCATACCATTGCCTATGAAAACATCATAGTTGCCATTGCTCTGCTTGACGACGTTTGTCTTGACTTGCTCGCTGAGCTTGGACAATAGCAGGTCGCGCTGATCTAGCAGGTCATTAGGAGGGTTGCCCGTGGTGCTTGTTGCCTTTTCGATGACCTGATTCAATTGCGAAATCTGTGTTGCGTAGCTGTTGATGCTGGTCACACTGGCCGACACCTGGGTATTCAGGCTCTGGCGTATATCGTCCAGACGGGAGTTCATTGCCGAAAAACGGTTCAGCAATGAGTTTGCAGAAGAGATCACTGTCTGCCTTGTCGCTACATCGGTCGGGTTAGCAGCTGCCGCACTGATGGCGCTGAAAAACTTGGTCATGACCGGGCTCAGACCGGCATTGGCGTCCGAGAGCAAGCCATTGATTTCATTGATGCTGTTGTAATAGGCAGAGCTGGCGTTGCTGGTTGACGTGGTCGTCAGCAACTGTTTAGCCAGCGTCTCGTTGTAGACACGGTTGATACCGGTGATATCCGTGCCCTGGCCGACAAAGCCATAGCCAAAGTTTTGCGCCTGTGATGCCGCCTGCACGATCACCTGTCGGGTGTATCCCGGGGTAGACGCGTTAGCAATGTTGTGACCAGTGGTGGCAATCCCGATCTGGGCTGCGTTTAATGCACTTTTGCCGATATTCAATATGTTGGACATAATGTTGGAGTCCTCATGTGCCTGCACCCTGCAGAGTGTTCGACACGTATGTAAAGTTACAGTTATTTAGCCTAACGGCAGTTTTTTCTAATTCTTTAGTAAACAGGGAATAAATGTCTGTGCGAGCGAACTGCTGCGTTGCCCGGTACTCGAAACCTAGCTTTATAACTTATGCTAGATATTTCAGCGTTCCGTGCTTCTTGCACTACATCTCGATCGATCAATGATCCCGTGTTCCCTTCATACTAACTTTGCAGATGCTTGATCACCTGAGTCAGTTTTTTGCCGTATTGTGGATCTGTGGCGTAACCCGCACGTTGTAATTCATGCGCGTAAGCGCTGGCATCGTGCGTGTTATTCATGGCTTTTTCGTAGCGCGGATTTTGTGAAATCAGTTTTGCATAATCTTTGAAGGCATCACTGTAACTGTCATAGGCGCGGAATTTTTCTACGCGGGTTTCCTTGACGCCGTTGATGTACTCGGTAGTGACACTGTTCGCCACTTTGCCTTTCCAGCTGGCATCCGCTTTGATACCGAACAGGTTATGACTATTCACACCGTTAGTGGTCTTGATTTCGTGTTTTCCCCAGCCACTTTCCAGTGCGGCTTGGCCGATCATGAATTTAGCCGGGATACCGGAATCACTACTGGCAGCCTGGGCATGCGGTAACATGCGCTGGATAAATTGCTGGGTTTTGCTGGCGACTTCGCTCATGGCCGACGCTAACGGTGCAGCTTGAAGCAATGTGAAGTTTTTCGCATTTTCCTGCGTTTCTTCCATCAATGGTGGCAGTTCAGGAATGCCGCGCGCCCAGGCGGTATCATTATCGGTGCTAGCAGTTTCAGGTTTGGTAGCTTCCCATTGCTGGTAGGCATCACGGATTTTTTGTGCGGCTTGCATCAATACAGCTTTGCCCGAAGCCGTGCCACTAGAGGCCAGATTATTCAAAGAGGGATTGCTGGAAGAAAGCCCATTCACCAGATCATTTTTGGTGCCATGCAGTTGTGTTTTGGTTTTTTCAGTGTCTTCGGCTGGTTTGGGGCTGAACTTGCTCAATTGCCTGACCAGTACTTCAGTCAGGCCCATGCCTTTCTGGCTCAGTTGTGTGGTGAGCTGCTGGTCCAGCATGCCCATAAACATTTTGCTCTGTTCGTTATCGGTGATGCCATCTTGCGGCACGGTATCGCGCATGCTTTTCAGCATCATGTTCATCAGCACGCCTTCAAACTGACGGGCGACGGCGCGAATGGCTTCCGGTGAGTCACTTTTGGCGTTTTTCAGGCCATTCAGTGCGCTGCCATCTATTGCAAGACTGTTAGGATCGACACGTGGTTGCATGGCAATCTCGCTTAGATAACCTCAAGCTCGGCGTTCAGCGCGCCAGCGGCTTTCATCGCCTGCAAAATCGCCAGCAGGTCTTGCGGTGTGGTGCCAATTGCATTCAGCGCTTTGACCACATCAGCCAGGTTGGCGCCATTATTCAATTTGAGTACTTTGCCAGGTTCCTTATTGATATTGATCTCGGAAATGGCAGTGGATACGGTCTGGCCATTCGAGAACGGGCCAGGCTGTGAAATCACTGGTGAAGTATTGACGACCACAGACAGGTTGCCATGAGAAACAGCGCAGCTATCCAGCGTCACTGCCTTATTCATGACCACGGATCCGGTACGTGCATTCATGATGATCTTGGCTGGTGTTGCGGCCAGTGCCACGTTGATAGTTTCCAGGTTAGCCAGGAAAGAGACACGGCTCATGGTTTCCGGTGGGCGCACCTGGATCACGCGGCCGCTTTCAGCCTGTGCAGTCATCGGCCCAAATTTCTTGTTGATGGCTTCCACCACATTATTGGCAGTGGAGAAATCACTTTCCTTCAGTTCGAGTTTGACCAGATCCTGATTCAGCAACGTGTTAGGCAGGGCACGTTCAACCGTGGCACCATCTGAAATACGGCCCACGCTCAGGTGATTGATCTGTGCCGAGCTGCCATTCGCTGCAGCACCGACGCCGCCAACGACCAGGTTACCCTGGCCCATGGCATAAATCTGCCCATCAGCACCTTTTAATGGTGTCATCAGCAATGTACCGCCACGCAAACTCTTGGCATTCCCCATGGAGGACACAGTGACGTCCAGCGTTTGGCCTGGTTGGGCGAAAGCGGGCAGGGAGCTGGTCACCATCACGGCGGCGACGTTTTTCAGTTGCAGGTTGGTACCAGGCGGCAAAGTGATACCCATCTGGTTCATCATGCTGATAATACTTTGTACGGTAAATGGCGTTTGCGTAGTCATATCACCGGTGCCATCCAGGCCTACCACCAAACCGTAACCGATCAACTGGTTGGCGCGTACGCCCTGAATGTTGCTAATGTCCTTGATACGCTCTGCATGCGCTAAAGGCGCTGAAAGCACCAGACCCGATACCAGTATCAGGTTAAGTAGCTGCGTGGCAGTGCGGGTGAATGTGTTAAACAGGCTTGGCATGTTCAACTCTCCTATAACGGGATCATGCTAAGGAAGAAGCGGGAGAAGATGGAGAACGCTTCGGCAGCATCAATCTTGCTACTGGAGCGATACTCAACACGTGTGTCTGCCACTTTGGTAGAAAGTACTTCATTACCGATGGTAATGGTATCCGGGTTAACCACACCGGAAAACCTGACGTATTCGGTACCTTTGTCAAAGCCGATTTGTTTTTCGCCGCTGATGACCAGGTAGCCATTAGGTAACACATCGACCACAGTCGCGGTGACAGAGCCGCTGAAAGTGTTGCTGGCATCAGCACTGGCTTTATCTTTAAAGGATAATGCAGAGCCTGCATTAAAGGCTGATTTAGGCACGTTATGCCCAAACAGGCCGGTAATGGAAGCGCCCACTGAACCATCTTTGCTCTGGCCGTTGTCAGACGCTTTGTTAGCGGTAGTATTTTCTGTAATACGCACAGTCAGGATATCACCCACATAACGTGGCCTGCGGTCTTCAAACAATGGGCGATAGCCTGCAGTATTGAAGATAGCGCCTTCGGTACGCGCATCGGGACGAGCCAAAGTGGAGCGTGGTGTTTCAGGTTTTTGTACGATGGTAGAAGGCGTCACTGAGCAACCGCCAAGGAGCTGGGCGATTGCCAGGCAAAACAATAAGCTGATAAACGTTTTATGCATGATGCCAACCTTCAAACAAAAATTACATCTGTGACAGTTTTTGCAACATCTGGTCAGAGGTTGTAATGGCCTTGCTGTTAATTTCGTAAGCACGCTGGGTTTGGATCATGCTTACCAGTTCTTCGACAACGTTTACGTTGGATGTTTCAAGGTAGTTCTGTTGTAACAACCCTGCACCGTTGGAGCCTGGGGTATTGGTATTCGGGTTACCTGAAGCGGTGGTTTCCACATACAGGTTTTCACCTTTGGATTGAAGGCCGGTCGGGTTGATAAAGGTTGCCAGCTGGATTTGGCCGATCTGTGTAGATGCCGTTGAATCCGCCGTTGTGATCGACACGACGCCATCACGGCCAATGGACAATGATTGTGCATTGGCAGGAATGGTGATTGCCGGTTGTACCGGGAAGCCACTGGAGGTGACCAGTTGGCCTTGCGCATCCATCTGGAAAGAACCATCACGTGTGTAAGCAGTGCTGCCATCCGGCATCAGGATCTGGAAGAAGCCGTTACCTTGAATGGCGACGTCTTTGCTGTTATCTGTTTGCTGCAGGTTACCCTGGGTGAAAATGCGCTCGGTGGCTACGGGTTTCACACCTGTACCCAGTTGCAATCCGCTAGGCAGCTGGGTTTGCTGCGAGGACTGTGCGCCAGGCTGACGAATGTTCTGGTAGAGCAAATCTTCGAATACTGCACGTGATTTCTTGAAGCCACTGGTGCTGACGTTAGCCAGGTTGTGTGAAATAACGTCCATTTGCGTTTGTTGCGCATCCAGACCGGTTTTGGAAATCCATAATGAGCGTATCATCGTTTACTCCTTTGGGTGAAAACCCTTGTTCATACCGTCAATAATATGACAGACTTTAGCCATTCAAACTGAAGAGTTGATCGGCTTTTCCAGCGTTGTTTTGCGCGTTTTCCAGCATCTTCATTTGCATTTCAAAACCGCGCGCCAGGCTGATCATATTGACCATGGTTTCAACTACATTGACATTGCTACTTTCGAGCGCGCCGCCTGCCACGGTCACATTGGCGTCAGCAGGTGCTGGCCGGCCATTTTCCGTGACAAATACACCATCGTCAGCACGCTTCATGCTGGCAGGTGGGGGGTTAGTCAGTTTGATCCTGCCGATAATGGTGCTGGGGCTAGGCGTGGTTAAATTGCTCACCGTTGAAATGGTGCCGTCCTTGCCAATCGCAATCGCCGAGTCCGGCGGGATGCTAATCGGGCCACCATCACCCATCACATTGAGGCCAGTAGAAGTTTGCAGCTGGCCGTTTTCATTGATTTTCAATGCGCCATTGCGGGTATAACCTTCAGAGCCATCGGCACGCTGCACTGCGATCCAGCCTTCGCCGGTGACGGCTACATCCAGGTCACGGCCGGTCTGCTGGATGGCACCGGATTTGTAATCGGTACCTACCGTCGCATCGACGACAAAAGCGCGGGTAGGCAAACCATCACCAAGTACCGGTACCGCGCGGAAACTGTCTACCTGCGCCTTGAAACCGGTAGTGGTCGCGTTTGCCAGGTTATGGGCAGTCGTGGCCTGTTGCTCCAGAATATGTTTTGCCCCTGTCATTGCAGTGTAAATCAGGCGATCCATACCAGCTCCTTAGTCATTCAATAGTGAAGATTCAGCTTAAAGTCAGTGCGCTACTTATCTCAGGTTGACCAGGGTTTGTAATACCTGGTCCTGGGTCTTGATCGTTTGGGCGTTGGCCTGGTAAATACGTTGTGCAGTGATCATATTTACTAACTCGCCGGTCAGGTCAACGTTTGAGTCTTCCAGGGCAGAAGATTGCAATACACCCATGGTGCTGCTGCCTGGCGAGCCAATCAGTTCAGCTCCAGATTCGTTAGTTGCCTGCCACTGGTTGCCGCCCAGGGATACCAGTCCGTTAGGGTTGGCAAAGTTGGCCAGCACAACGCGGCCTAGTTGTTTGGTTTCGTTATTGGTATAACGGCCCAGGATCACACCGTCATCACCCACTGTGAAGCTGGCAATACGGCCGGAGGTATAACCATCCTGCGTCTGTTTGTTCACGCTGAAGGTTGCGCCATATTGCGTACTGTTGGAATAATCCATCGCGACAGTCACAGGACCGGAACCAGTGGTTGGTGTGAAAGTGATGTTGCCAACTGTTGAAGTAGCAGTGTCATACACACCGGTACCGGAGAAGTTCATTACTGGCACTGGCGCCGGCGTGATGTTGGTACCATCAGCTGTGGTGTAAAGACGCCATGTGTTAGCGGCTGTTTTTACAAAATAGCTCTGGATATTGTGAGCATTACCCAGGTCGTCATATACCTTGATCGCGGTAGCGTTGGTATAGCTCAGCGGATCTTGTGGGTCAAAAGGCCTGACTGTCTGGTCAATGGCAGGGCTTTCCGAGTTCAGGTTATATTGACCGGTGATTTCGGTAGTCGTGACCGGTTTCAAATCACTGGTATCAATCTGCAACTCAACAGGAGAAGACCCGTTAAGGGCATCAGCAGGATTACCCATCAGGCGCTTGCCATCGCTAGTGACTATATAGCCATTCTTATCCATCTGGAACTGGCCGTTACGGGTATATGTCACAGCGCCGTTGTTGCTCAGGCGGAAGAAACCACCGCCGTTAATGGCGATATCCAGGGTATTGTTGGTAGCGGTGATATTGCCCTGGGTAAATTGCTGGTTTACGTCCGCCAGTTTGGTACCAATACCAATTTGTGCTGCGCCACTGCCTATCAGTGAAGCGGCGAACATATCCGAAAACTCGGCACGTGATTGCTTGAAGCCAACGGTGTTGGCGTTAGATACGTTGTTACCAATCACCTCCAATTGTTTGGAAGCTGCGTTCAAGCCACTTAAACCCTGTTGAAAACTCATGATGTGATCTCCTGGAGAAAGACTAAATTCTGTAAATAAAATTAATAGACAAATTAGAATATTTCGACGACGTCAGAGACTGCGACTGCCGTGTTGTTACTCAAGTTAAGCTTGATGCCGCTGGTGCTGTTGGACACGCTTTGAACTTGCGCCAGGCTGAGTGCAGAGCTGGTGGTTGTGGTATCGCCAATCTTGGCGGTGATTTCATAGGTGTAATTGCCGCTAGGGGCCACTACGCCTTCATTGTTTTTGCCGTCCCAGCTTAAGGCATTCACGCCCACTTCCTGTTTGCCAAAGCTGAGGGTACGTACAATTTGTCCGGCACCATCTTTGATATTCACTGACACGGTATCTGCACCGTTAGGCACGTTGACACCAAAATAGCCACCGGCTTCAGCATGGGTCAGGTTATTGCCTGACACCAGAACGCTATGGCCTATCATGCTGGTAGCCTGGTAGGATTGGCCCAGTTGCACGCTACTGATCAGGCTGCTCATGGTTTCATTTAGTTTGTTGATACCAGTTACGGTGTTCAGTTGCGCCATCTGGCTGGTCACCTGCGCGTTATCCATCGGGTTCAATGGATCCTGGTTTTTCATCTGCGTCACCAGCAGTGTCATAAAGCGGTCTTGCGCTTCATCAACGTTGCTGCCTTTAGAACTGTTTTTCTTGTTGACCGCATCAAGAATGTCCTGCGATACCTGGTTTGTATTGACGGTTGTCATGTTAAAAATCCTTATATAAGGTTATTGACCGATATTGAGTGTCTTGAGCAGCATGGATTTGGCAGCATTCATGGTTTCCACGTTGTTCTGGTAAGCGCGTGAAGCTGAAATCATGTTCACCATTTCTTCCGTGACATTGACGTTAGGCATGGTGAGATAGCCATCGCTGTTTGCCATCGGGTTTTTGGGGTCGTAGACCATTTTGCCTGGCTTGGTATCTTCAATCACACGGTCAACTTGTACCGTGCTGGAGTTGGTGGCAGCATCCTGCACCGCTTTAAATACCACCTGTTTGGCCTGATAAGGCTTGCCGTCTGAGCTGACGACGCTATCCGCGTTGGCCAGGTTACTGGCGACGGTATTCAGCCGCAGAGATTGTGCACTCATCGCAGAACCGGAAATCTTGAATACATTAAATAAAGACATATGCTTGCTCCTTTATTCTTACTGGCCCGTAATGGCCGACAGCATTTTTTTAATCTGGCCAGACATCATGGTCAGGCTGGCTTCATAACGGATGCCGTTATCTACGTAAGCATTACGTTCCACATCCATATCGACTGTGTTGCCATCCACTGAGCCTTGCAGCACAGAGCGGAACAGCACGTCGCTGGATCCGGTCAGCCCATTCCCTGCGCTACCCTTCAGATGTGCGCCATTGGTTTGTTGTAAAAGCCCGGCCGGTTGTTGGGCAGTGCCTGTGCCTGTATTAGGTTGCAAGGCTGCTTGCATGGCAGACTTGAAATCCAGGTCACGTGCCTTGTATTGCGGGGTATCGGCATTGGCAATATTCGAAGCAAGCAATTCCTGGCGCTGATTGCGCACGCGCAGCGCTGTCTGGTGAAAACTAAACGCAGCATCCAGTTTATTGATCATCGTCTTTTCCTTTCCCGGGCATTCCCCGACAGAAATCTCAAGGTCATTTAAAGTTTTGCCATCTGCCGTCGTTAACCCTGATAAGCGGGCCTGCTTTCACGCACACATGACTTTTACTAGCTGTGCTTAGTGTACGCGGCGAAGACAATAATCATTCTTGGATTAAGAGGGTGAAATACCCTTTATTTCATCAATCATTTACATCTGCCGTGCGTAGAATGAGACTCCATGAAACCTCGTCTGCTTACCATTTTTGCTCCAGTGATTCCAGGCCTGATCTGGCTTTTTGCTTGCCACGTGCAAGCCGCCGATCGTTTGCCGAATGCTGCGGTTGCCGCTAACCAGCGGCTGGCATTGCCGGCTGCGAGTGATATGCACTCGCGTGTTTATCAGACGGTGATGCAGTATGTGCAAGGTCAGACGCAGGGCTATCCAGGTAAAGTGAATATTGAAATCCAGCCATTGGATAACCGTATCCGTATCGCGGACTGTGACCTGATGGAAGGATTTAACGTGCAGGGCGCACGCTTGTGGGGTAAAACGCACATTGGGGTGCGCTGTTTGCAATCAGCAACCAAGCCGTGGACGCTATATGTACAAGCGGATGTGCAAGTATGGGGCGAATATGCGGTGATTGGTTTGCCGGTCAGCCAGGGTTCACCCGTGCAAGCATCAGATATCGTGATGCAAACCGGTGATATCACCAAGTTACCTGCAGGGATTATTACTGATGTCTCTATGCTGGAAGGTAAAAAAGCATCATTGAATATGCCGTTGGGTACAGTGCTTAGACCAGAGTTGCTCAAAGCAATGCCAGTCATCATGCAGGGACAAATGGTTCAGTTAAACAGCCGTGGTGAAGGATTTGTGATCTCTGCAGATGGAACCGCCATGCAAACTGCCAACGTTGGCCAGGTGGTAGATGTGAAGGTAAGTAATGGCCAGATCATTAAAGGTGTCGCGCAAGCTTCAGGGAAAGTAGATGTACGTTTTTAGTCTGCGCCACAACTTTTAAAGCTAAAAATGCTTGTTGATCATAAACTTGAGATAAAAAGTATATTCAGCGCTAAAGTTCGCTTAAACTATGCCGATAGTACTGTTAACAATTGAGGGTTTTCGACACCCTTACATCCAGACAAACAGAAGCAGAGGTGCGGCATGAACATTTCAGACTCTATTAAAAAACTTGGTACCGTTGATAAACCAGTGCTAGATAAAAGCACTAATAGCAAAAGTAGCGAAAAAACTACCAGCGCTTCCGGCAACCCCAGCACAGATAATGTGACATTGTCTGCAGCTTCGGTGCAGTTGCAATCACTGGAAGCCGGTTTGGCAAACGGTGAAGTTTTCGACACTAATAAAGTAGATGAAATCAAAGCGGCTATTGCCCGTGGCGATTTCTCGGTAGACACCGCCAAAGTGGCGGATGGTTTGCTACAAACAGTTAAAGATTTAATAAAACCGAATAAAGGATGATGCTATGAGTCATGCAGATCGAACTTCAGTTCCGGCCATTAGTTTTGAGGCAGATGCCACCCTGGTGGCCGAGTTGGTTAACGATTTGCATAACGAGCAAACGGCATTGATCTCTGCCGACCTGGATATCATTGAGCAAATGGTAGACAAGCGGGTAGGGCTCCTGCAAGCCTTGGGTGAAGCAGCCAACCAACGCTACTCAGCACTCGCGGCGGCAGGATTTGAAGCCAATGAGAATGGGATGTCCAAATGGCTTGAGTTGCTTTCCAGCCCTACCATCGATGATGCCTGGGTAAATTTCCAGCGGCAATTGGCGCAAGCGAAAGAGCTCAATCGCCTGAATGGTGTGCTGATCAATAAACATTTTCAACGCAACCAGGAAAAACTGGATGCCCTGCAAGGTAAAGCCGCAAATAACACACAGCTGTACGGCAAAAACGGTCAGGCGCATGGTGGCAATAGTTCACGCGCAAGCTTCTCTGTTTAGTTTAAGATTTCATAAAAAAGCCGAATCGGTATAATTCGGCTTTTTTATTGTCGAGATGGCAGTGTAATTAAATGAAGCCAACGTTAAATAGAACTGGATTAACGCGCACTTTCCAGTATTTCCCAACGCTGCAGCTTTTGCATGACTAACGTTTCAATTTCACTCAGTCTTTCCTGTAGGGTTTTCGCTAGCTCTGGTGTCTGTTTATAAATATCAGGCTGCGCTAATTGTGCTTGAATGTCTGATTGCTCTTGCTCTAACAATTCAATCTCTTCAGGCAAGGTCTCGAGCTCACGTTGCTCCTTAAAGCTCAAAGATTTTCTTGTCGTTTCCTTAGGCATGGGTGCTGATGCTGGCGTGGTCGATGCTTTTTGCGTTGCAGCGGGTTTTTGATTGAGATCCTGGCTGAATCTTAACCAGTCATCGTATCCGCCACCAAATTCCGTCAATTTCCCTTGTCCTTCAAACGCAATCACTTGCGTAACAGTGTTTTCCAGGAAGGCCCGGTCATGGCTCACCAGGAAAAGAGTGCCTGTATAATCCTGTAACAGGGTCTCCAGTAGTTCCAGCGTATCTATATCCAGGTCATTTGTCGGCTCATCCAGTACAAGGACATTGGCGGGGCGGGCAAACAGGCGCGCCAATAGTAAACGGTTGCGTTCGCCACCGGAAAGTGATTTCACCGGTGAGCGTGAGCGTTGTGGCGGGAACAGGAAGTCTTCCAGGTAGCTGATGACATGTTTACGCTCATTACCAATTTCGACAAAGTCCGAGCCTGGGCTAATGGTATCGGCCAATGTCGCTTCTTCATCCAGCTGCTCGCGCATCTGGTCAAAATAAGCAACATTCACTTTTGTGCCACGCTGAATGTCGCCACTATCCGCTTCAATGTCACCTAGAATAAGCTTCAACAGCGTGGATTTGCCAATGCCGTTCGGGCCGAGCAAACCAATTTTATCGCCACGTAAAATACGGGTGCTGAACCCTTTGATCAATGTTTTATCGCCATATGACTTGTAGACCTGATCAAGCTCTGCCACCAGTTTACCGCTGCGTTCACCCGCATCCAGGTTGAGTTTGACGTCGCCTTGACGCTCACGCCTGGCAGCACGGTCCAGGCGCAGTGCTTCCAGTCTTCTCACGCGCCCTTCATTACGCGTGCGGCGTGCTTTAATGCCTTGGCGGATCCAGACTTCTTCCTGTGCCAGAAATTTATCGAATTTGGCAGCATGGGTTTCTTCTACCGCGAGCAGCTCTTCTTTTTTAATTTGGTATTGTGAAAAATTACCGACAAAGTCGGTCAGGTTGCCACGGTCAAGTTCGGTAATGCGTGTCGCCAGCTTGTCCAGGAAACGGCGGTCATGGGTGATAAACAACACACTACCGTTAAACCCCAGTAACAAGTCTTCCAGCCACTCGATGGCTTCGAGGTCCAGATGGTTGGTCGGCTCATCCAGTAATAACACTTCAGGCTCTGCCACTAGCGCACGCCCAAGGGCTACACGTTTACGCCAGCCACCGGAAAGCGTGGAGACCAATACATCTGCATCCAGCTTTAGGCGGCTGAGCACGGTTTCAACCCGTGATTGCGCTACCCATCCATTTTGCGCATCCATTTCATGCTGCAATGCCTGCATGCGTTCCATCAGCGCTTCAATATTGGCATCCGGCATACCCATATCATGCGTCACCTGGTGGTAGTCAATGATGGTTTGCTGCAAGCTGCCCAAGCCTTCTGCCACCGCTTCAAAAACTGTGTGCGCATTATCCAGTTCAGGTTCTTGTGGCACATAAACAATGCGTACCCCTGGTGCGCGCCAAACAGTGCCGTCATCCAGTTTGATGGTACCTGCAATGGCTTTGAGAAGACTGGACTTGCCAGCACCATTGCGGCCAATCAATCCGACGCGTTCGCCTGGGTCTAACTGAAATGAAGCCTGTGCAAGCAGGGCGTGATGACCAAATGCTAGGCTAGCATTATCAAGCGTAATATGAGGCATAAAGGGGACTGCAGCAGAGGTTGTTAAATCGATCCGACATTGTAAACGACATCAAACCATAGACTAAGCTTGATGCGTAAATAAAAGCACATGCTCACAGGCGATACTGACTTGTGAGCATGTAAGTAAAAATCAGTGAATCTGTTGCGAAGGGGAAGGCAGTGTATCCAAGGACAGTGTGTCGCCACGCAAGGAAATACTCGGTGCCGGACGCTTGTCAGGCTGGTATTCTTCCACCCAGCGTTGCAAGTCCTGCTTGAGTTGCGATTCAGCTAGATGCGGGCTATTGGTTAACCACTCCAGCAGGTCGGCTAACCAAACGCTATCAACCGTACGGGCCTGTGCAATGCGCAGTTTTTCGTGGCTGGTCGGCAACGTATTTTCGTCATCGGCAAGTAATTCCTCATAGAGTTTCTCGCCAGGGCGCAGGCCGGTAAATTCAATGCGGATATCGTGCTCTTGCAGGCCAGACAATTTAATCATGTCGCGTGCCAGGTCTATAATTTTCACCGGTGTGCCCATATCCAGCACAAATACTTCGCCGCCGTTGCCCATAGTGGCAGCTTGTAGCACTAACTGTGCCGCCTCAGGGATAGACATAAAATATCGGGTAATATCTGGATGGGTAATGGTAATGGGCCCGCCATGTGCAATCTGTTCACGGAATTTGGGAATCACACTACCACTGCTACCCAGCACATTACCAAAACGCACTGTAATAAAGCGCGTCACGGATTTTTCCTTATGCTGCAAACCCTGGCAAATTAATTCTGCAAGACGTTTGCTAGCGCCCATCACATTAGTTGGATTAACCGCTTTGTCAGTTGAAACCAGCACGAAGGTAGGCACCCTGGCCGCCTGACAGGCTGAAGCGATCTGGTAGGTACCATAAGCATTATTCTGTAACGCTTCCACCACATTGAAGTGTTCCATCATAGGCACATGTTTATAAGCACCGGCATGCAACACCACATCAGGTTGATGGTTCTGCAACACACGCTGGATACGTACACGGTTTTTCACATCGGCCACGACATAGACCAGCTCGGTATCGGTAGACCACTGACTGAACTCCTGCTGCAGCGTGTAAAGAGCATATTCGGAAATGTCCAGGCAAATCAATTGTGCAGGATGAAAGCTCAAAATCTGACGGCAAAGCTCGGAGCCAATCGAACCAGCAGCGCCTGACACCAATACCACTTTATTAGCCAGCATGGTACTCAAGCCATGACTATCCAATTGCACTACATCGCGTCCTAGCAAATCTTCGACATCAATTTTACGGATTTGCGATAAACTGACGCGGCCACTGATCAGGTCTGACATGGCTGGTAATGTTAAGACTTCCATGCCTTCGACCTGCCGTGCGGCCTCCACTGCCAGACGGCGTTTCTCATGCCGGCTACCAGGCATCGCAATCATGCAATGTAATGAGCCATAGCGCTGAGCAATTTCAGGGATATCCTGCAAGCTACCTTCCACTTTGGTATGCATGATCTCGCGACCCACCAGCTTGCCATTAGGGTCTATCATCGCTACCACTCGCCATTCGGGGCTCTTGCTTAATTCTTTAATCAAATTAAATGAACTGTCTTCTACCCCAATCACGATAACTGGCTTGCCCTGCGCGGCAACGGTGTTAAATAAACGTCTTTCTTTCCATGAGCGATATAGAAAACGACTCCCACCCATCATAATCACTAGCAACATCGGGTGAATAAACAGGACTGATCTTGGAATGATGATCGAAGGGTGCACTATTAAAGCGAAGCTGGCAGTGAGCAGGGCACCAAATGCGATTGCGCGTACGATACGCTTCAAATCAGGCAGGCTGGCAAACCGCCAAAGGCCACGGTAGAGACCAAACGTTTTAAAGCAAATGCTGTAAGAAATAAAAATCGCTGGCAGGCTCTCTAAAAAATAGCCCTTGTAATCACCGGGTACTTCAAAGTTAAAACGAAATAAAAACGCTATCCACCACGTCAACAAGAGGGCTAGGCCATCATGCAAATAGGCAAGTACAGATAAAAAACGAACAGGAAGTTTGAGCATTTTTAAACGTTTGTTAAGAGCCATTAATGCGTGATGTTATCACGTCTTAATACTTTGACTATGGTCATTATGATGATTTTAAGATCCAGCCACAGAGATTGATGTGAAAGATAATAGGCATCCAGTGTCACTTTGGCCGGAATAGGTATCTCGTCCCTGCCATTGATCTGTGCCCAGCCGGTGATGCCCGGTTTCAGGGTATGTACCTGGTTTTCAGTGCGCAGGCTGATCAGGTCGTCCTGGTTAAACAAAGCCGGGCGGGGCCCGACGATGGACATATCACCTTTGAGCACACTCCATAACTGCGGCAGCTCATCTAGGCTGGTCTTGCGGATAAAGCTACCGACGGGGGTCAAAAATACATCCGGGTCAGCCTGCTGATTCATCAGATGGGTGGCGATCTGTGGCGTGCCTATGCGCATGGAACGGAACTTAGGCATCAGGAACAACTGGTTTTCCCGACCTACACGCTGGCTCCAGTATAAAGCCGGCCCGGCAGAGCTCAGTTTCACCAACAGATAGGTGATAGCAATGAACGGCAGTAATACTATTATTCCGCCAAGCGTCAGCACAATATCGAGTAGTCTTTTCAACATGTTTATTCTTTTAAAGTCCGTACAATACCTTCATGAAAGCTGATTTTTGGCTCCCACCTTAGTAATGTTTTCGCTTTAGTGATATCCACCTGCAGCGAACCCATTAATCGCAACGCCAGGCTGGATTTACCGATCAGTTTGAATAGTAGCGTCAGCATCCCAGCCGGCAAAGGGATAAGCAGTGAATGTTTTTTGCTGACCTCCCGTATGGTTTTTATCAATGTCGCTGTGGAAACATCCTCACCATCTGAAATGAGAAAGGTCTGACCAGCTGCCCTGGGGTGCCAGCTACATAACACGATAAAGTCGGCCAAATTGTCCAGGCTGATAAAACTTCTTTTGTTGTCCACAGCGGCAAAAGGCAAAGGTAGAGGCAATGAACAGAGTTTAATTAATTGCTTGAAGTTCGCTTTAACCCCAGGGCCGTAAATCAGCGGAGGACGAATGATCACTAATTCCATCTCATTTGCTGCACAAAACTCCTTTAGCTTGATTTCTGCTTCTAACTTGGTCTGGCCATAAGCATCCAATGGCGCTGGCGTGTCATCTTCGGTGAATGGCTGGCGGGTGGCCTCGCCATTGACTTTTACCGAGCTCAGAAACACAAAGCGCTTGATCTTCAGACGACGTGCCAATTCAGCCACCTTGAGCGTGTAATCAATATTCACTGCAGCATATGCCTGGTATATGTCTTCAGCTGTCTCATGCATGACATGTGCTCGCCCAGCTAGGTGTATTAGCGTGTCCACCTGCTGATAAGCCTCTGGGTAAGATTCAGCTCTGAGCAAATCCTCAGTATTGTCACGACTCAGTGTGACTGCCTGGTGGTGTCCGGTCAATGTATGCTGTAAAAACTGGCCGACAAATCCGCCGGCACCGGAGATAAGAAATTTGTTCATGCTAAATTGTATTTCATACTCGTAAATTTTGAGTAATGTCAGGGAACAGGTAAATGAATCTGGCAATAAAATAGGTGAAAAAAATGGTGGTTAACAGGTGTAGTGTTAAGCGCTTGTTAGTTCTATGCAACTCTAAATACAGCCAGCTTAGTAGAATCACTAATGGAAAGAGTAATAGTTCTCCCAGTCGTGCTCCCAGAGCAACATGGTCATGGAATACGCACATAAAGATCACCCCACTCATGGCCAACCTTTGTATGGCGAGTTTAAATCTATCCACTTGCAAATATGGTTTCAACTTCCACTCTATTAGCACCAGAGTAGTCCAAAAAAAGGCGATAAAGTAAATATACAACCCTGTACTATTCTGGCCTTTTATTTTCTCACTTCCATATAACAAGTAGCGTGGATTAATAAAAGCAATCCCTTGTTCAAGCCAGGCATAAATAGAAACCTCAAAAATGATAAGTAAAGGACACAGCAAGAAAAGACACAAGGTAAAGAGCGCAGTGCGTTTAATAAAGTACAAGACAAAAACCAGGCTGAAAAGAATAGCAGTAAAATGAATTTGAGAAGCAATCGCAATCATCAATATCGATAAGTAATAACGCTGGTTTTGTAAATAATAAAAACTCAGCACAGCAAATGTAGTCGCATAAGCGACCCGCAACTGAGTGCCTTCTAATAACAGCCAATACAGGCAGATATAGAAAAACATTCCCACATATCTTTCAGGGACAATCTTCTGCAGGGTGCGAAGTTTTATGCATGTCAAACTAATAGTCGCAATTAATATGACTTTTTCAAAGCCAATATATGGCGAAAGAAATTTAACCGGGAAATTGTAAAGTGGTTCGCGGAAAATACTTAGTTCTTGCCAAACAGTAGGCCAGGTTTTATTTTGAAGTAAGCCGAACCACCACTGATAATGTATCCAGTCCTTGGAAAATCTGACGCAAATAATATAAGCAGCTATACCTGCGAGTAGATACAACCACTCTGTGGTCAAGATTTTTTTATACACTTATGCTTTCCTTGTTTTTGTTCATTGCATAACTTAAAAGGCAATATTCCAGAATTAACCTTCCTGCCCATAACATTCCGGCCCCGGTGCCATTGGCAAAAGAAAGTATCATTGGCGCAATCATTAAGTAAATCAAAAATTCAAATGCATAAATGTAGGTCAACAAACGGGGCTTACCTTTTGCAAGTAAAAGAATGAGCGGCATTTGGGAGAGTGCAGCGAAAAAAACGCCTATCGCCTGCAGGCTTATGATCAATTTTGCCTGCTGATTCAAATGGATCAGTGCTAGCCAGTCAATCAAGACAATTCCTGCCAAAACCAGCCCTACAAATATGATGGAAAGCCACAGTATCTTTTTTTGATGTGCAAAGTAAAACTTACTTTCCTCGTTTTTAGCCAGTTTGCCCGCCGCGAAAACAGGTAATAGCACGGTCGCCATAGACCACGGAATTAATAAGTAGCGAATGAGGATATCTTGCGAACCTATATAAATAGCCAGCGTTTCTGCTTCAACATAACCTGCAACAAAAAAGCGATCTCCATAAATAAATAGCGTGGAGATTAGGCCAGAGATCGCTGCCCACGCTGTATATCTGATGAGTGACTCATGAGTTTGAATGCGAATAGAGGCTTTTTTGAAATCTACCTTGTCCCATACTAAAAAAATATATAGGCCAAGAGAAGCATAACGCGTGCAGGTGATTGCAAGGCTAAGGTCTTGAATTTGCGATATATTCAGTTTGACCATGATTAATGGGGCCAGAAATATGCTAGCGCCAGAAACCATTTTTCCGAGGTTCGCCGCTTTGAAATTCGAATGACCTTCGAGAATGCCCCTGAATACATGACAAATTACACTGGCCGGGATTCCGTAGGCAGCAATACGGAAAGACTTGACTATAGGTTCATGTAAAACTAGGTCTATAGTTAGCCAGTGGGTTACAAACCAAGGAGCAGTCCAAAACACTAAAAAAGCAGCGATACATGAAAAAAAACATGCCCATAAAGCGCCCTGACCAAAAGCCGCATTCACATGATCACTATCTAAATCAGACTTGGCAATAAAATAAGTAATAGAACGGGCAATGCCGAAGTCATACACAAAAAAGAAGATAGCTAAAGAGATAAGTAATGAGCAGATAGAGAATAGCTGACTGCCAAGTGCATAGAATAGCGTGGGAATGGCTAATAACGCGATTGCAGCTGGTACCGCACTTCCAGCTATGCTCCATGCAGAATTTTTACTAATCATGAAATCAGCTTAATAAAGGTGCATCATCAACATTGTGGTAAGAATCAATCGTTCAACGGCATTGCGTCTGGATTGAGGCATGTATTGCAACAAGCGCAGTTTATTGATGATTCCACTGCCGAGTAATGTGTTACAAGCTGATTGTATATAGGGGTCATCAGACAGTTTTCTGACGATAAGTGCTAGTTTAGAAACTTCATCTCTATACCACTTATTGGTAATAAGGCGGAACCGGTTTTGCCATGCTCTAAAGCCCAGATTGACGCCGACGACATTTCTTCCATGCTGCCGGTATCTAAGAGTAGGGCGTGAATCTATCCACCACTTGCCGCCGCTAGAGCGGCAAATCGCATAAATCAGCCAGTCATGTAATACAACTGATGAGGCGGGCAGGGTAGGGTCTTTTAAAACTGCCTTAACTTTGCTAACTAATTGCCTGGTCATCAAGAATGTGCAGCCTGGGCCGGCGGATTCAAACAAGAAATCAAGTTTGCGCGCGGGTTGTGCCTTATCAACTAATGCGCGTTGCCCATCTGGCCAATAGGCGACTACATTGGATGAGACCGCATCTACCTGATGCTGTTTGATCAATGCTATTTGATTTCTTAGTTTGTTGGATAACCAGATGTCGTCCTGATCAGCGAGTGCAACATACTCATATCCTTCAATATCAACTTCCTGCAACAGGCGATAAAAGTTACTGCCCGCACTCCCGTACCTTTTTAGACTCGGTAAAAGTGTGATGCGGCTTTCACTTCCTGCATAATCATGAAGAAGGTCTGCACTGCCGTCATAAGATTGATCATCAGAAATAACCAGTTCAACATCGACGCCGCTCTGGTTTAAAATGCTGTTTATCTGATCTGGTAACCATGGAAAGCCATTGTAACTGGCTAACAGGACCAATACCTTGGGTAGTGAAGAAGGTTCTGACATGTTTTTTAATTATTTTGTTAGATTGAAATCCAGCTCGCAGAGTCGTTATCATAGTGTTTAATGATGCGCGCCGGCGCCCCTGCTGCAATTGTATTTGGAGGCAGATCGTGAGTAACTACTGAATTGGCTGCTACAACTACTCCTTCACCAATGGTTACCCCAGCCAATACGCTTACATTTTCTCCCAACCATACCCTGTCCCCGATAACCACTGGCGCTGAAATAAGTGGTCGACTGGCCGGAGGGGTTGCTGGGCTGCTATGTGGAGCATCCTTGCCATAACTGCCATGATTATGGTCGGTGATAAACACTTTACTAGCGATTAACACATCATTGCCGATTGTTACTGATTCGATGGCTGCAATGTGTACGTAGTCATTCAATTGAACACCATGCCCTATGTCAATAGCTATTCCGTTTTCAACAAAAGCATCCATTCTCAATCCAACGCCTGTGGTGAACCCCTTACCCCATTGAATGTGGCGCTTTCCTCTGATATACACAGGGTAGCGAATCAACCGAGCCTGATGGTAGAAAATTTGCGTGAATAGCCATGAGACGGCAAGCCTGAATGATCCATACGCCCCATAAACTTTTAATATAGTTTTCATTTCAAATGGCTCTTTGGCCTATTAAAAAACTGTGGTAGGCGGGAAAGTATTTTTTGCAGGTTGAATAGAGGAGTAATTAATAAATGATTTTTCTTGCAGGCACGATAGGCTTCAATATTTCCTTTAAGAATGTTCTTTAAAGAGTTGTTGGAAACACCACCAGTACGCATCTTTACCAATATTTTTGGTAAATAAATACTATTTATCCGATAAATCTCCAAGAAACGCATGGTTAATTCAAAATCAGACTGAATTTTAAATTCAAGATCAAAATTACCTAATTCATCATACAAGTAACGTCGCACGAAGAAAGTAGGGTGGGCTGGCATCCATCCTTTTTTAAACAGCCCAAACTGATATTTTTTAGATTGCCAGTATCTTACAATCTTGTACGTATTTTTTGCATCCACATAAATTAGATCAGCATAGCAAGCATCTACAGAGAGGTCAGAAAATACTTCAGCTACTTGGCTTAATACAGTGTTATCAATATAAAAATCATCTGCATTGAGTGTGCCGACAATATCACCGGTTGCCATTGCAATGCCTTTATTCATGGCATCATAAATACCATTATCCGGTTCGGAGACGAATCTTGTCACACTGGAAGCTGTGTTCACCATCGCTACTGTGTCATCTTTTGACCCTCCGTCTACCACTATGTGCTCGACCTCTGGATAATCCTGACTGGCGATTGAGCTGATGGTGTCCTGGATGGTATCGGCGCTGTTGTAGCATACCGTTATCACTGAAATTTTCATTTGACTTAAATTCCGGGGATACGGTAACAGCTGAGGAATGACAGGCTGTTGTTAAACAGGTAAATAGCGTGGGTGAGTTTTTTGCCCAAACTACCCATAGTCTCAAGCTTCGCAATCAGTCCGGCCAGTGTTTTCAAATAGCGTGGCCTGATAGAGTCGTTACCAAATTTCATTCCTTCGAATGCGGCCAGCTCGAATACTCGCTTGGACTTCACCGACATAGACTTGTTTTCTCCATGCAGGCGATAACCAGCGACTGGAATTGAAGATTCCAGCCATTGATATTTGAGATAGGCCTGATAAAAGAACACAACATCAAATACAAAGTGATAGTTGGAAGGCCATTCTTCAGGTTGGTAAACATGTTTCAGCCAGAACGTTGCTGGCTGGATGATGGCGGTTCTATAGCGCATCCAGTGAAAGCCATCCATAGGATGGTAGCGGTAATTGATCCGCTTTATCTTGTTGCCTTCGGCATTCAGATAGTCGCCGCCGTAAGTAAGAACACTTACTTGAGGGTTTTTTTGGAAATCATGTAGCACTGTGCTGAAAACATCACTATGCAGGAAACAGTCATCTGCATTAAGAAAGCAAAGAATATCCCCGCTGGCATGTGCAAATGCACGTTTGATTGCATCCGCCTGGCCTGTATCAGAGCGGCTGACGAATTTGAACCTAGGGTCTGCCTGGCAGTAGGCTTCTATGATCTCTATCGAACCATCGCTAGAGCCACCATCTGCAATGAGTACTTCGATGTCTTGATGTGATTGTGTGGCGATGCTATCCAGGCATTGCCTTAGAAAACGTGCATAATTAAAAGAGGGGACTGCGATGCTTATCTTCATTGAGGGTTGTCCAAACGCTTATTTACAAACAGCATGTCTGCTTCCAGGATATGACCGGTCTGTTTATCGCGCAGAAGATCCAGCATGTGTATGCATTCGAACCCATGTTCACGCAAAGCCAGCATCACTTCGTCAGCATGCGCACCGTTGGTATAAGACGAAGAAAAGGAAACTTCAGCTAGCACATAGCGGCAATGCCGCAGAAACTCCGCTGAACCTTTTATCACTGCAAGTTCAAAGCCTTGCACATCCAGTTTTAGAAAGGCAGCCTTTGTTATTGGCAAGGCTGTATGAAGGTTGTCTAAGGTGCTACAGTCTACAATGACCTTATCATAAGATTCATTTTCGTTCTGCTCCTGCCTGTTCAAGAATGAGTTGTTCACAGGGTTGGCATAACGACGTAGCTCCAGGCTGGCCTGTTCTGCCCCTAATGCGATATTGTGCGGCTGGCCGGGAATGGCATATTTGGTAAAGTTTCGCTTTAGCTGGGCAAAGCTGTCCGGGTCAGGTTCAAAACTATAAATAGGCAGTTGCGGCCAGACACAATGGGCCATAAATGCAAATTGACCCTGATTGGCCCCGATATCCCATATTGAATCAATGCCAAAGATTATTTGCCTGCGTTTCATCACATGCAAATTAGCCAGCAACCCGAATGACACCATTTCCTTGTAGCAAAAACGCTTCAGCAGCTTGGAGGGGGCAGCTAACATACCCATGTAGCCAGGTAAGAGATTATCTAAGAACATTTAATTTACCAACTCATTAAGGTAAAGGTCACGCAGTTTCTCACTCGAATGAGCCTGCCTGAATTTCTCCACTCCCAACAGCAGTTTTGTATATTCTGCGCTAGCCGGTGAGGGAAGGGACTGAAGCAGCGACTCTATATCGGCGTGATTTGCAGGGGCAATTAATCCGTTACCATATTCAGTGATCTGCCTGCCACACCAGCCGTTTCCGAAGGCAATTACGGGCCTACCTGCACGTGCCGCCAGGTAAAGCACTGCACTTTCCATCCGGGCATCCCAGTGATCGTAAAGCATGAGCAAGTAGTGTTGTTGTTGTGCAATTGCCAGCATTGTATCATCCGCCAGATACTCATTACGGAAGCCACTGAAGCCTTGTAAAAAAGCCATTGCTTCAGCCTCGCTGGCATTGTTAAATGCGCCTGCGACTAAAAGCTCGCCTAAATCTGGCCTGCGTATAAACATGGGCACCAGCCACTCCAGTCCTTTACCACGGCGGATCTGGCCCAGAACACCGAACTTGACCTGGTCGCCAATGATAGGCGGCAGAATAGGGGCCAGTGGGGCAGGCAATTCAAGCGACGGCAGATGGCGTATATCGGCAGGCGCTAAATTGGTAAAGGCTTTGCGCCAGTCAACCATGAGTTCTTCAGTACGCAGATAGAGTGTCACTTCTTTGCGTTTTAAGAATTGCGTGACAAGATAGGTAGCTATGCGTGAACGTAGTATGCGTTCAGGTCCCATCAAATAGATCAGGCTCAGGCGTTGCGGTTTCAGTAAACTGTAAAAGAGAAACCATAACGCAGAAAGCAATACCAGATGCGCATCAAAAAAAAACACATGGGTAAAGTTATGAGACCTTTTTTTAAGTTTGCAAAGTGCAAACAGGGCGTTAAGCGTGCCTTCACGGAGAGAAGCGCTGTTAACTTTAAAGGTTTCGACTTGTTTGGCGGTTTGCCGCAAAGTGTTTAAAGGATCTTCAGAGTAGCCAGTTTGCGCAGAAACTAAATAGCTAATGTGTATCGCATCCTTGAGAGCATTAGCCGTATTTAGAATTGATTGGGCAGGGTGGCCAACAGCTGTAAACCAAGGTTGTACAATTATTAGCTTAGACATTGTCTTTGTGCGTAACTAAAGTTGTAATCAGATGATGGTAATCATTACCATAGCTTCTCCAGCGCTGGTCTGCGTTATTTAGCGAGCTTTCCAGGTTATTTGCATCTTTTGCGCGATCATATTGATGCCATGTTGTTTGTAGTGCCTTGGCTAGAGTATTTGCATCAGTGGTTTTGAAGAATATTGTGCCTGTCGGTGCCTGCTCCTTGTGTACAGGTATATCGGATAAAATGAGTTGCTTGCCCAGGGCCTTTGCTTCCTCCACTGTCGTACTCCAGCCCTCGAATAATGAAGGGTTAATAAGCGCAATGGAGTGAGCCATTAAGCCTAGCAAGTCTTCGTAGGGAGTGATGCCTAAAAGATGGATATGCTGTCTGATACCTAGATGTTCGGCATAGGTCATGAGATTATCAAAAAACAGCGGGTTTTTAGCATCAAAGCTGTTACCGGTGAACAGGACGTCAATACTTTCAGATTGGTCTTTCAGTATCTTTAATGCCTCAAAAACCAGGCGATGATTTTTGTGCATCCAGAATTGATTGGGCAAAAAAAAGTATTTCTCACCAAAGTTGTATTTCTGACGAAGAGTGTCAATGTCAGGGATACGCTGACCGGAGCGGATCCCTGAAGTGAATCGTAACATCAATGCCTGCTCCGGCTTGAGATAAGGAGCAAAGGTCAGTAAATCAGTTCTGGCGGAATGACTGCTTGCAATAACTGCGTCACTATTGCGGCATATGGACTCATAGCTGGTGTTGCGGCGTTGAATCTCAGCCTTGGAAAAAAAATCAGGTAAATATTTATATTGAAAGTCAGGGATCCAGCCTATCACCAGCAGTCGTGGAATACGGCCTATATACGGTGCATGGGAGATCGCTTGAATGTTTTTATGGAGCAGGAATCTCTCTAGCAAAGGGTCAATATTCAGCAATGTTCTGCATATTTTAGACACAGTCCAAAGCGCAGAGTAACGATCCATAAGGCTGGTTCGAATGATTTCCACATTTTCTAGTGCTGCAGTAAGCTCTGGCGAAGGGTTGCTGCCTGTGATAACCACTGGCTCAATGTTAGAGTGCGGCAGCGTCTTGAGTGCATAAATAAGCCCTCTGTAATAATTGACTCCGCCCAGCCAGGACTGGTCAAGTGCCCCCAAAAGAAATGCAACCCGGATCATCCTGTAACCTCTGAAAACCATTTTGCATATTCTTTGACACCTTCAGATAGATTTATCTGTGCATTCCAGCCCCATTTTTGAGCTATCGCTATATCTGCCTGGTAGTGCTGGGGATCTCCCGGCCGGGTGAGCTGGTTGAATCGTGGTTCAAGGGGGACGTCTAAGGCAAGCGTAAGCTGCTTAAGCAAAGCCTGATTGGTTGTAGCCATTCCGCTGCCACCATTGACGATGGGACAAGTGTTATCCGCATGTTTTGCCGCCAGTGCCAACAGATGCACCGCGTCTTTTACATGCAGCCAATCACGCGTTTCATTTCCAGTTCCAAAAAATGCACTGTCTCCTGATTTCAACCTTTTGCATGCATCCCACAGGAGTTGCTTTTTCAAGCTTGGTCCATAAATGGAAAATAATCTGACGATCGCTATGTCCAGGTTGTGATTGACTGCATAATTGCGACAAAGCTGCTCGGAAAATAACTTGTGCAGCCCATATGGCGATACCGGATGTAGTGCATCAGATTCAGAAATAGGAAGTTTGTTGGCACAGCCATAAACAGCCGCGCTAGACGTATAGACCAGTTTTGCTTTAGGAAAACTGGTTTTAAGGTACTCTAAAACAGCATAAGTAGATGAGACGGTAGCTGTGAAGTCTGCAATTGGATGCATGACCGAAGCATGCACAGATGATCCACCTGCGCAGTGAATAATGATATCCGGTGCTGTGGAGCATTTCAGCAGTGCGTCAAGGGTGATGTCAGCGTTCACCCACGACTTGAGACCATATGCTGAGTATTCGGAAAAGCTCCAGTCTCCATGACCAATACCCGAGACATTTGCGCCGGCATCGGCAAACAATCTACAAACATTACGCCCAAGAAATCCGTAGGCTCCAGTGACTAATACATTCATTTTTGATAAAGAAATAACTAATCAAAATGCTTTAACGGGAGCGATTCGAGAATCGCACGTTCTTGTTCGGGACTGATAAAGTTCATTTCCCCGTTTTCGTCTCTGGACTCTCTGAATTGATTGCTTACAAAAGCTTCCGCTACAGTTTTGGCTTTAATCTGGTCAGTGATCAGATCGTTACGGAGGAAGAAAGCATTATTGCCTGCGCTGTTGCAACCAACCAAGGTGTAGCCTTTCTTGGCGCCCAATTTGAAGAGTGCAGAGAGTGATGTACCGTAATAAATGTTGGAATGATGTGCACTGGAACGAGTAAAGTTTGGCTCGTAGGGGATAGATACGGCTAGCTGATCTCCAAACCGGGCATTGTATTCAATGACTACAATAGCAGGCGTTACCACATCTATCGCTTCCCATATCCAATAGTCATTACCATCGATATCAACCGACAGTAATCCGATATCACCATTCAAGCCGCTATTTTTTATAATGGTATTGATGTTTTCTCGCGTAATGAAAGCGCATTCGGCTTTCAGGTTATGCTGCCAGTAAATCGCGTCGCTTTTAACAAAATCAATATTTTTTTGTGAGCCATCGATGATCAGGCCTGCCCAATTGTTATTGACCAATAAAAAACGTGTGTTCGATTCAACATAGTTTTGTACGCCAAACTCTATGAAGGTTTTTTCAAGATCAGGAATTGTTTTAATCAGGTGCTGAATGATCCCATCCTCACCCCACTGCGAATAAACCCGGAATTCATACTCTTGAAGGTCCTTGTTGGACTCTGGCTGTTGTGCTGATTCTATTCTTCCTAAACTTTGCTGAATCTTATCTAAACGATTATCGATAGAGCTAAATATCGACAAGTAATATTTCAGTTTTTTGATAGCGGCGCGCATTGAATTTATATTTCTAAATTGAATAAATGAATGGATTTTTCATCAAGTAATGAAGTTGATTAATTTTTTATGCACACAAACCATTTACCAACTGAAATATCGTCCTCCCAGGTTGAATCGACAGCATATACCTCAGCATAGACCTGGTGGAAATGCTCAAGCCACCATTTTACAGAATTGTTATGATAGCTTTGATAAGTTTTAATCCAGCCATGATCTATGCCTGACCTGGAAATGGGGATCTGGTGGTAGGAAACCTTAGCCGTCACTCTATGGCATTCACTCAGGAATTTTTGTATTCCATCCAGGGAGAAGTGCTCGAGTGAGCCAATAGAATAAGAATAATCAAAAGAATCAGCTTCATAAGGCATATTTGTAGCATCACAAACCTTTAGCCTGTCTTCGGTAATGCCACGTTTTACGGCTTGATCAATCAGCATATCCGATATGTCGCAGCCATGGATTTCCAGTGATTCATAGGGCGAAAGGATTTGCATGGTCTTCCCGGTGCCACATGCAATGTCCAGCACTTTACCCTGTTTATCAGCCAAAACAAGTTGTATTTCCTTCCATACATTTTTCTCTCCCCAGGTTTCGAGGATATTTGCCATTGCAGTATCCCAGTAGACGGAGAGGTCCTGTTTGTTTGGATTCAGTTTTCGTAAGGGCTTGACTACGGCTCGACGGATGGCTCTCAAGCTTTTTAACAGGATAGGAGGTGTTATTTCTTCAAATATAGTTTTATTCATTCTGCTCTCTCAGACTAGGTAAACATAATTTTTCTAATTGTATTTCATGCTCGATACGCGTACTTCGTGTTTTTTCAGGAAAATATCGGGAGACCAGTGATGACCCGATTCCAATTCTGGTTGGTAGACCGAGTACCAGGCTGGAACCCAAACAGGCAGTACTGACACACAGGCATTCCAGATGTTTCGCATATTCCTGCAGCTTCAATAAAAGGACTTCAACAGGGAGATAGGCACTGGCAGCTTCATCTATTGAAATGATCTCCAGAAAGTCATCTTGCAAAGCTTCAATCATCATTTTTTGTTTTAACGGCATATCACGGGGATGGGACTTAATTAAAAGTTTATAACGTTTTGTCACTGGCGCAAGCGATAACATCCATTGTCTGTAGGCGGAAATCTCCTGATCCAGGGTCATCAGTCCCTGCTCTGTGAAATTACTGCCCATAAATACCCAAACATGCTCGTTTTCCACTTTTTCCTTGATATAAGCGTCCCAGCCATTCTTTATCAGTGGCAACATCTTTTCATAAGTCTGGATCAAATATATAGGATCGGTTTGAATTACTTCTGAACAAGGGGGCGTAGAGAATGCATTGGGAAGTAACAAATAACACAAATCAATTTTATTATAATTCGGTAGACTCTGCTTTCGTAATATACCTTGTATTCCTTGCAACACTTGCCTGAGTCGGGTAACAAGCCGGGAAAAAAGTGATTGAGGCCGCGAAAAATACACACCAACGCTATCGCCATAACATATGTGTTTGGCATGAGGAAATGACTTCAAGATGAGTTCATTGCCCTGTTGCCAATCACGCACCACGTAAACTTCGTCTATCGAATCCGTTCCGATCCGGTCATTCAAGTGATGTCTGGCAGTTTGCCCACTGCATGACTGATTCCACAATGTATCCACTTCCTCGTCAGCAAGGTAGGAAATATGGCAAAAAGGGTGTATGGAATTCGCTATATTCTTTAACTGGGCAACAAAATCCTGTTCCTGGCTCTTGTTCACGGCAAGGCCGTAAATCACCAGAAAATCCATGGAAGTTAAGCCTGAATCCCTGTCTCTTGCTGCAATGACGGAAAGGGCAGTGACTAATTGTGCAGACCCTTGACAGGTAATCAATCTATTAGGCATATTGAACAGCTAAAAAGTAATTCTGAGATCACTTAACGAAACTTGGCTCGCACGCATCTCATCTCTGCAATCAGCTCACGTGCAGATCTGCGTAGATAAGAAGCAAGAGTCCACCTGTTTCCTTCACGAAGGTCCCGCCTGACATATGATCGGACAAGTGCAGTTTCAATGTCTTTTTCTGTGATGAATCCGCTGGCACAGGCCTCTTCAAAGTAGGTGAACCATAGGTCGCCATAAGGATGACTTCTGGCTTTCCAGGGTTGCGTAAAAAGATTGGTGTAATGTATCAGCTTGGTATCTTTATCAAGAAAATCAAAGTCATTCCATTTGCTATTGATTTGCCCGATTTTAAATGGGTGTCTAGCCAAAAAGGAAGGCAGCATCTGATGCAGGTCAGCATAGCTGTAAACACCTTTCTCAATTTCATCAAAATACTGATCAAGGTTAAAGCGTGTGCGAGCACAGTCTATGAGCATGACACTCAGACCCCACTGGTGGTCAGTTTGACTGCCGTAGGCTTCCGGCTTGGCTAGAAAGTCATCACTGCCCATGTCCGCATCAAATAGCTCACCAATATCGCCCAACACCACCATATCCGAGTCCATAGAGATCGCCTTCCCCTGGTGCCCACAGAGCGCTGGAACCAGGAAGCGATAATTGCTGAACTCAGTCACATTCTGGTACTTTACCTTTAGCGACATGGGGACTGGCTCGGGAGCATGACCGTCGCGCTCAACTGTGTTGTGAGTGCCGTTGAACACCCGGATATCGAGTTCCCGGGTGGAGTTGCGACGTAACGAATACATAAGCACCTTGCGCTCAAGCAGGCTGGCCTCGCCCGAACTGATGAATACGGTGACCGGAGTGTTTGAAGAAAGTGCCATAGTGTATGCCTGTGTTGTCTGATGGTGATTCAATGCTTGCCGAAGCGGCCCAGGAACGATTTAAGCTTTCGGTTTATACGCTGCAGCAGCACCACGATCTGGCCGCGGGTGAGATGTAAGCTGCGCAACCGTTCGGTACGGCTTAAATAAGCTAGCATCTGGCGGCCTGCCTCCTGCTCTTGAGGTGTTGGCAACGGGCCCTCGCTGCGAGTCAACAGGGCCCAGAACTCCGGACTCTGGTTCGCATCGCGCTGTTGCAGACTCTCGAGTTCCAGACCCGCGCGTGCCGCGAGCATCCGGAAGCCGGCGAGCGAGAAGTTAAATCTATGGGCAATGTGCAGGAACAGCCTTAAGTCGCCAGCGGGGAAGGGGAATTCGCTGATGCGGCTGACATCAGGAACGATGATCAGCAGCTTGCCGCCCGGCGCGAGCATTTCCCTAAGCCCGATCAGCTGCTGCAGCGGTTCTCGCACATGCTCGAACACGTGATGCATGTAGATCAGCGAAGGGGCGGTCAAGGTCTTGAGGACTTCGATCGGTGGGCCCCATTGAAGTGATAGCCCTCGACTAGATCCGAAATCGATCAGCTCCTGGCTGAAGTCGCAACCACCGACACGGTATCCCTTCTGCCTAAACACTTCGAGTGCGCCGCCGGCTCCGCAGCCTACCTCGAACACGAAACCATCTGCAGGTAGCCAGTCCTGGACGGCCTCCAGAACCCGTTGTCCATAGGTTTGCTGCTTTGCAAAGTACGCCAGTCTGTCATCGGACCTCGCGTACATCTGCTGGTAATGCAGGGTGTAAAAGTCTGCAATGCCCTTGTCGTCGGGGTAGGGGTCGGCGCGCAAGGTGCCACAGGCAGAACACAGCAAGGTGTCCACAGGCAGGCCATAGCGATCGACGGATGCGATCAGAAAGTCCGTTTCAAGCGTGCCACAGCAGGGGCAACTATCCGAGATCAAGCGGTAGCTGCCGTCGGTGAGCTTGCTGACAACTGTCTGCTTGATGGCTTTCTGCTCCGCGCTCAGGCGCACCGCAGAACCTACGTCACGCGCAAAGCGTGGAGACAATAATGATGGCAGGGCAGGGGTACTCATGATGTCCTATCTCGCTTGATGATCACGCCTTGACCGGTGGTGAGCGATAGCACCGTGATTCCCTTAGGGTCGCAGTATTCATCCAGCGCCTTGCGGGCGCCAGGCCATTGAAGGTGCGCGTAGTCGTCGCAAACGATGACGCCGCCCTCGCACAATCGGGGATAGAAGTATTCCAGGGAGTCCCGTGTCGGTTGATAAAGATCCACGTCGATGTGTACGAAACGGTATTGCCGCTCCGGGAGGTCTTTGAATCTGTCCGGGATCCAGCCCTGGTGGAACTCGATCGCGGGAAACTCCCTCAAGGCATGTCTAACCTGATCAAGGCCGCCGTGAAACGCCCCTGCACCCATGTAAGCTTGGCCTGTCGTACCAACGCGAGTATCGTCGATCACGTCCTTGGCCTCCGGCTCGCTGAGTCCCTCGAAGGAGTCGAAGATATAAAAATCTTTGCCGTCGTATCCAGGGTCATGTCCGCGCAGGTAATGACAGAACATGAAACTGCCTAAGCCTTTGAAGGTCCCACATTCGGCAATCCCCCCCTGCAGAGGCAGCACCAGGCGCAGAAACTGAATTGTGTTGTACTGTTTCTCTATGCTTTTGGTTTTGCCGTCCGGACTGCCGGTCTCTGCAAGGCCCTTGGCACGCAATGCGTGGTAAAGGGCGTCGGCTTCGTAAAGCATGTTTTTTCTATACCGCCCCGCAGAGCTACCTATGCGTCTCATTTCGAGACCGAACATGCGCAGCGTTCCATGGATAATTCTGATTAATATTCTTGACATTTTTACCTTAAAAATTCAGGAAGCACAAAGGCGCTTCCATATTAGTTTAGCAGCAATCAATTGCCCTCGATCCGTTAGATGAATGCGGTCAACAAACAGGTGCTCTTCAGTGAGCCATGCCGGGTCGTCGTTCAGATCAATAAAGTCGAGCTCGTGTGCTTTGCAAATTGACCGAATGTCTGAAGAAAAGCGCTTCCTCCAAGGTCGAATTATCGCCGGTTTATGCGTCGCACGAAAACCACTTGAGGCCAAGTCCCATTCTTCACACACTTCCTTTTCCCTTTGGTGAAGAGGCTTGTCTATCCAGGACAATACAGGTTGGAGTGCAAACAGAATTCGGTTTTGTTTTTGACGTCCATAACGAGACAGGAGCAAAAGTGCTCGGTCAATGCCTTGGAGGGCAATCAAGTATCTTTTTTCTACTGGCATGTCTGGATCGGGCCATACCATATTGGGCCGGTCGCGCTTATTCAAATCAACAAACAGATCCTCCCCCCAGAAACTTGGAAGCCAAGGGGAGGCAGATTCAAAGGTAAGCGCGAATAACAGATCATTTATGCCTGACATCAAAACAATGTCGCGATTTTGATGTGCACCGTACAAGACAAAAGTAAGAACATCTTGCATGAGGTTGGATGCGCGTCCCGCGAGACAAATCCAAGGCTGATTGGCAATTTCTGCAAGCTGACTTGCGAGACTGCAGGTGTCATTTGATGCTCCTACTCCAAATGCGACCGAGTTACCCAAAAGTACTGATGCATCTTCACTGGATCGATATTGCTGAAAGGAAAAAACTGCCCCTTTAAAATAGCTGACGCGAAATCCCACGTCATCCGTTTGCACCGAGGGTGTAATCTGATTAGGGCGACTTAGTCGCATCACATAGGGCCGCCAAACCAAACCAACCTGTTCGTAATCGGCAATTATGGGACTATGCTGCTTGCCTGAAGCGACTCTCCTTCGCCGGAAAAGCAATCGCAATACCAGGGCAGTCAGCCGCGAAAGAATTGCTTTCATTTCACACTCTTCGCGTTGCTGCCAGATCTTTTGATTAAGGCAGTCATGCAGATTCAATGTTTACAGTCAACGTCCGTCGCATGACCTGCCGAGGACCTGTCATGGGTTTAACTGCATGCAGGGAGTTGAAGGTCTTAATGAAAATCACGCATTGATTTGGAGCGAACTCCATAGTGCGTATGGTTTCCACTTGATCAAAGGTCAGATAGCGATTCAAAAAGTTGTAATTGTCACTAGGATCAATTGGGCGCATCAGATCCGTGCCGCCGCCCCATGACTGTTGCCATTCGCCTGCTTGAACCATACTCACCACCAACGTGATCACTTTTTTTGGCGAATCAGTATGCGGAAGGATATGACCACCTTCCGCACTCATCATAGAGAACTCGAAACGCGCCTTAAGTCCATGAGCGGAATCACGCCCGAGAAATTTATACAAGTGCTGAAGTATTCCTGCATCTTGCTTGGATTTCAGGCCAAGATCTATTTTAGATCTGGATAATTCGTCAAGCACCTGGTCTATAAACCCCTCAGTCTTAACTTCATGGTAGAGGCTATTCCATTCCGGACTGGATTTTAAGAACTGGTAATATTTATCTGGATTATTAAGCTCTGACAAAGACCACTTGTCGCCATGGTATTGCATAAACTGGAAAAGTTCTGCAGGCGGGAATGAATCAACCAGGCGCTGGTATAAACCAGGCTGGAATATGTTACGGATCAGTCCGATTGGATAAGGCTCATATTGAAACTCAGCGCCTTTTAGATCAAATAATCGTTGTGTTTTAGCCAAGGGTTCATTTGAGCTATATTGTTTTTTAAAATCACTCACGTACCTACCTCCAAGAATGCTCAATAGCTATCTGGCCAAAAGCCTGATTTAAAACCACATCCTTCGCAAATTTTTCTGAAGGACCAACCTCAAACTCAATTGCGCGTTCTAACTTATCTGCATTGACACCGCCGATAAGCACAGCTGCAGTGATCCAGTAACTTCCGGGAACCAAGGGCAGGCCTGCGGGAATCCTGCAATTAAACGATTGCAGCTCCCCAGAAACAAACAGATCATCCTGGGACCACTCCGTATAAAGTGGAATCATTCGATTATCCCGGCTGTCGCATACAATCAGGATCAAATCGATCTTTTTACCGATCACATCACGATCAGCTTTCACATTGACAATAAACCCGATTTCCTGTGTTGAAACGACCCGCGACACCTGCTGCCCAGATTCATTTTGAATGCTGATCGACTTTATTCTGACTTGTCCGGTACCGCTACGATCATGCCTGTCATCCAGCGAAGTTTCTTGTCTCCAGGTCCGGGAATAAGACTCGACGATCTTTCGCGTTTCACCCTCTTCAACAATCTTACCTCCGGATAGCAGAACAGCGCGGTTACATAATGTCTCTACCGCAGCCATATTGTGACTCACAAATATCAATGTACGTCCCTGCCGACTCACATCCTCCATTTTTCCGAGACATTTTCTCTGGAAAGCTGCATCGCCAACTGCCAGGACTTCATCGATGATCAGGATATCAGTTTCAAGGTGCGCAGCCACCGAAAACGCAAGGCGGGTATACATTCCACTTGAGTAACGTTTAACAGGGGTGTCCAGGAATTTCTCAACATCCGCGAATGCCACGATCTCATCGAACTTTCTTTCAATTTCATGAGAGCCCATTCCAAGGATTGCTCCATTCAGGAAGATATTCTCCCGCCCGGTAAGCTCAGGGTGAAACCCAGTGCCGACCTCAAGCAAACTGGCAATACGTCCTCGCAATATCGCTCTTCCACAAGTGGGCTCAGTCACCCGACTCAGCAACTTGAGCAGCGTTGATTTGCCTGCACCATTCCTACCCACAATGGCTAAACGCTCTCCCTGTTCTACCTGAAGATCAACATCCCTTAACGCCCAGAACTCCTCATTGCCTTCGCCCATCTGAGAGGTTTTACCAGACAACAAGGCTTTGGACGCAGCAGTGATTTTTTGCGTTTTTTGCGCAAGCACTTCTCGTAATGATTGATAGCCTCTGCTTTTCTGATGTTTTAGCAGGTAGCGCTTACCAAGACCCTCGATTTTTATTGCAAATGTCATAGTTTAAATATTATCCGCGAATGATCGCTCCGTGGCGCGAAAGTAAAGCACCCCAGCAGCTAACAAAACTAATGAGACGCTTAAAGACAATCCAACCCCGGGCCACCATGGCACAAAATCGCTGCCAAGCACCACCCAGCGGAAACTGTCAATAAGCCCAGCCATTGGATTGAGGTAATACAAAGTGCGCCATGCTTCTGGAATCAAGCTGGTGCTGTAAGCAACCGGTGAAACATAGATGCCCATCTGAACAATGAAAGGCACAACGTAACGAAAGTCTCGATATTTAACGTTCAGGGCTGCCAGCATCAAGCCAGGTCCGAGCACAACCAAGATGGCGAATATAAGCACTATAGGTAAGGCTAGCAGATGCCAATCCGGAATATATTGATAAAACGCAAATATGCATACAAGAATCAGCAACGATATCGAAAAATCTACTAAACAGACCGCTAGTGCGCTTAAGGGGATCACCAGACGAGGAAAATAGATCTTGCTGACGATTTTTTCATTGTCTGTCACGCTATTAGCTGCATCTGACAAACCCGCTGCGAAGAATTGCCAAGGCAAAAGCCCGCTGAGTACAAGCAAAACATAGGGCGCATCACCCTCTGATGGAAGTCGCGCTATCTTACTAAATACAACAGTCAAAATAATCAGGGTAAGCAAAGGTCGCAATAAAGCCCATGCGGTTCCAATCACGGTCTGCTTGAACCGCACCTTGATATCCCGCCATGAAAGGATAAACATTAAACTTTTATACTTCCATACTTCGCCAGCATATTGACGCGGAGAACTACCTGCTTCAATTACCAACTCTTGCCGTGAAGAATCAATTACGTCCATCACCACTCCTAAATCTGAATAATTATCCGCCAACGTGCGTTGTACCATTTTTCTTCATAGGCAATTCCAAACCGCCTGACGCGATCAGACCATGCTAATGAAGTGACTTTACGGCGCTTAGCTTTATGTCTTTTAAAAATAGGCGATATGCAACATAGCTCGCAGACAGTACGTCCCGAAACATATTCTTAACGAACGCAATTGGGGGTTGATAGCTGACTATCTGCACTATATGAAACTGATTTTGTATGCAGAATTTTTCTTTCTAATGTTTAGAAATAAAGTCCTGATAAGAAAGCTGTAATCCCTGTTTCAAACTAGTGTCTGGATGCCAACCTAATTTATTGATGCGCTGAGAATCCATAAGCTTCCTCATTGTGCCATCTGGCTTGGTAGTATCAAAAATGATCTCCCCTTTAAAGCCAACCACTTCCTGAACTAAACTGGCCAATTCAGCAATGGATAGATCACTGCCACTCCCTAAATTCAGCAGCGGCGGCAATCCATCATTTCTATCACTTGCCAATAATGGTTTAAATTGATCATCGGGCAGATTCATTACGAATACGCACGCTGCTGCCATATCATCGCTATATAAAAACTCGCGTTTAGGTGTGCCTGTACCCCACACTGTCACAGCGGGCTGCTGATTAACTTTTGCTTCATGAAATTTACGAATCAAGGCGGGTATTACGTGGCTGTTTTCTAAATGGTAATTATCGCCAAATCCAAATAGATTGGTCGGCATCACCGCTAAAAACTGTGTATCGTACTGGCGGTTATAACTCCAGCACATTTCAATACCAGCGATTTTAGCCAATGCATATGGTCTATTTGTTGGCTCCAAAGGCCCGGTGAGCAAATACTCTTCTTTGATGGGTTGGGGGCAATCACGAGGATAAATACAGCTCGAACCCAAAAAAAGCAGACGCTTTACGCCATTAACGTAAGACTGATGAATGACATTGTTCTGGATGGCTAAGTTTTCATGAATGAATTCAGCGGGATATGTATTATTTGCGTGAATGCCGCCGACTTTCGCAGCGGCAAGCAGAACAAATTCAGGCTTTTCTGAAGCAAAAAAACGACTCACCGCAATCTGATCGGTCAGATCTAACTCTGCATGCGTTTTCGTAAGCAGATTTGTGTAACCTTGCGCAGTCAATTGTCTGATCAGCGCCGAGCCGACCAGGCCTCTATGGCCAGCCACATAGATTTTTGCGTTCTTATCCATGGCTTACTCGTGATAGTCCATGGCCTGGTAACCATGCTGTTTGATCAATTCGTCGCGCTGGGCAGATTTATAATCTTCGCGCACCATTTCTGATACCAGCTCTTCAAAGCTAGTTTTAGGTACCCAGCCCAGTTTTTCTTTGGCTTTTGTCGGGTCGCCCAGCAAGGTGTCGACCTCAGTGGGGCGGAAATAGCGTGGGTCAACTTGCACGATAAATTTATCACCCCAGTAGCCTTTTTCTTCGACACCGTTACCACGCCAGGTGACGGTGATATCTAACTCTTGGGCAGCGGCATTGACGAAGTCACGCACGCTGTATTGTTTGCCGGTGGCGATCACAAAGTCTTCTGCCTGTTCTTGCTGCAACATCAGCCATTGCATTTCTACATAATCTTTGGCATGCCCCCAGTCGCGTAAGGAGTCCAGGTTGCCGAGGTAGAGGCATTCTTGCAAACCGAGTTTGATACGCGCCAGAGCGCGTGTGATCTTGCGGGTGACGAATGTCTCGCCGCGGATCGGGCTTTCGTGATTAAACAGGATGCCATTGCAGGCGTATATGCCGTAGGCCTCACGATAGTTGACCGTGATCCAGTAAGCGTACATTTTGGCTACTGCATAAGGGCTGCGGGGGTAAAACGGGGTGGTTTCTTTTTGGGGTGTTTCTTGCACCAGGCCATAGAGTTCAGAAGTGGATGCCTGGTAAAAACGTGTTTTCTTCTCCAGGCCCAGTATGCGTATCGCCTCAAGGATACGCAAAGTACCTATGCCATCGGCGTTCGCGGTATATTCCGGGGTCTCAAAGCTGACGGCTACGTGGCTCATCGCTGCCAGGTTATAGATCTCGTCTGGCTGAACTTGCTGGATGATCCTAATCAGGTTGGTCGAGTCAGTTAGATCACCGTAGTGCAGAATGAAGTTTTGATTATCAATATGCGGGTCTTGATATAGATGATCAATCCTGTCGGTATTGAATAATGAAGCTCTGCGCTTTATGCCATGCACGATATAGCCTTTATTAAGCAGAAGCTCGGCTAGATAAGCACCATCCTGACCAGTGATGCCGGTGATTAAAGCGACTTTTTGTGACATGTCTTAAAATTGTTGAGTTAAAAAGTGTTCGGATTATAACATGGGCTATATTGGCCTTAAACGAGGCCGACTAAGTTATTTTTTGGGTTATTTACTAGCCAGCATGGCCTTGATATTCGCCATCTTGCTTTTGCCATAATCTTTGCTGGCTGGCTCGCCGGAGCTGTTAAACGGGTTACCAAAGTGTTTGACGTCGTCCTTCGGCAGCTCTGCGATAAAGCGGCTGGGTTCGCAGGCTTGCATTTCGCCGGCGCGTTTGCGTTTTTTGCACCAGGTGATATTTAGTGATTTTTGCGCGCGGGTGATGCCTACGTACATCAGGCGGCGTTCTTCTTCTATCTGGTCGTTATCTATGGATTCACGGTGTGGCAGTATGCCATCTTCGCAGCCGATCAGGAACACGTGACCATACTCCAGGCCTTTGGAGGCGTGCAGGGTGGATAGTTTTACCGCGTCCGGTTCACCGTTTTCTTTACCTTCCAGCATGGTGATGAGGGCGACCATTTGCGTAAGTTCGAGCAAGTTTTTGCCGTCTGATTCGTTGCCGTATTCAGTCGAGGCTTCGCCTTTTTTACTAAGCCAGGCGACAAACTCCAGTACGTTGCTCCAGCGTGATTCTGCCGCACGTGCTTCTTCGCCGTCATACAAATAGGTCTCGTATTGGATGGCATTCAGCAGGTCGTTCAGTACTTCGTTGGCAGGGTCTTTAACAGCCCGGGTTTGCAGGTTCTGGATATAGCGACAGAAAGTGAGCAGGTCATCGAGTTGTTTCGCTCCGATATCGTGCTGGAAACCCCCTTCAAACGCCGCGGCAAACAGTGACAGTTTGTGTGCACTGGCGTATTCCCCAAGTCTTTCCAACGTGGTGTTGCCTATGCCTTTTTTCGGCGTGGTGGCCGCGCGGATAAAGGCCGGGTCATCATCTTCGTTAGCGATCAGGCGTAAATAGCTGGTGATGTCCTTGATTTCGGTTTTGTCAAAAAACGATTGTCCACCAGAGATGGTGTAAGGGATTTTGTGGTTGCGCAGGAATTTTTCCATTACGCGCGCCTGATGGTTGCTGCGGTACAGCACGGCATAATCTTTATACGTCGTTCTATGCTCAAATTTATGCGCCTGCAACTTCATCAGTACGGTTTCGGCTTCGTGTTCTTCGCTTTGCGTAGCGGTGACGTGTATCAGTTCACCTGTACCGAGGTCGCTCCAGAGTTTTTTCTCAAACAATTTCGGGTTATTGGCGATCACGCTGTTGGCTGCACGCAGAATACGTACTGTAGAGCGGTAGTTCTGTTCCAGTTTGATGACTTTGAGTTTGGAGAAGTCTTTGGTTAACTGGCGCAGGTTTTCAACGTCCGCACCGCGCCAGCCGTAAATCGCCTGGTCATCATCACCCACAGCCGTGAACTGGCCGCGCCCACCAGTTAATTGCTTGATCAGACGGTATTGACAGGCGTTGGTATCCTGGTATTCATCGATCAGCAGGTATTGCAGTTTGCGTTGCCATTTATCCAGTGTTTCGCTGTGCTGGTCGAAAAGCTCAACCGGGACTTTAATCAGGTCGTCAAAATCCACCGCCTGGTAAGCGCGCAGGGTTTGCTGGTAGAGCTGGTAGACGCGCGCGGCGGCATGGGTTAACTCTTCATCCGCCTGTGATTTGGCCTGGTCCGGATTTACAAACGCGTTCTTCCAGCTGGAAATCTGCCATTGCGTTTTGCGTAGTAATTGCTTATCTGTGGTCGCCAGGATGTCGCTGAGGATTTTAAAACTATCAGAGGAATCCAGAATGGAGAACTGCGGTTTGTAACCGAGCAAGGCAGCTTCCTGGCGTAGCATTTGCAGGCCTAGGGAGTGAAATGTGGTGACCGTTAAACCTTTGCCGCTTTTACCTTCCAAAAGCGGTGACACGCGCTCCTGCATCTCACGCGCGGCTTTATTGGTAAAGGTGATGGCGGCTATCTGCGAGGCTTTGTAATTGGCCTCGTTAACCAGATAGGCGATCTTTTGCGTAATGACGCGGGTTTTGCCGCTGCCGGCACCCGCGAGTACCAATAATGGTCCATCTAGGTAATGAATCGCTTCGCGCTGAGGAGGATTTAACAGGTGCTGCATGGAACTTCTACTGGTTGGAGAGAGACAATCAAAGAAAGGAATTAGCCTGTATGGACTATTTAAGCCCTTAATTTATATGGGTATAGTCTGGATACCATAGTATTATTCCCTATCAGGTAAACTAAAACTTTGACCTTCCCTTTGCTAGACCTCAATAGTGTCATTCTATCATCAATCGGCCTCACCTTTACTTTGGTTCTGGTCCTATTGGTATTTGGCGCTTACCAGCAAAAGTCATTAATCATGCATTGGGTGCGTGGTTTGGGCATGATGGGCGTTGGTCTTTGCATCTATTTTATTCCCCTGATCGCATCTAATCCTGGACAGAGCATTGTTTATGTAGCTACCTCGATGACATTGTTTGCACTTGGTGTCAGCATTTATGTCAATGGCATACGCATGCTGCGTGGCTATCGCGTCTATCGCTACCGAACCTTACTGGTGATGACGACATTGCTGGCCTGTAATGCTGTCATGCTCAATATGCATGCTGCAGAAAAGTGGATAGTACTTTCCAATTTGCTGGTCCTGGTATGGGTATTTTCTTATGGCAGCCGTAGCCTGATAGGCCATGGCCTTGATTTCGTCGCGCAAGTGTTCTGGCTCTGTTGCAGCCTGTTTGGTGGCATCAGCCTGATGCTGGGATTTTTCGCAATAGAAGTTGCAGTATCAAATGAGGCAGCACTGTTGTCGTTCATCCATTGGCCGGTGCATGCTTATCTGACGACAGCGATAATGCTGGTCCTCACCATCGTCACCAGCCTGTTACTTCTGGTAATGAATATTCGTACCCAGGCAGGGTTACAGGCTATTGCAACGCTGGATGGCTTAACCGGCGTATTGAACCGCCGTGGTTTGCAGGAGGCTGCTAATCGTATGCAGGCCGTTTCACAGCGGATCACCTTGCCGATGGGTATGCTGATTGTGGATCTGGATTACTTTAAAAAAGTGAATGACGTTTACGGCCATCTGGTTGGCGATGTGGTGCTGAAATCGTGCGCCGGCAATATACGCGCAGCATTGCGCGGTGGCGATGTAATCGGGCGTTATGGCGGCGAAGAGTTTTGTATCCTGCTGCCTAACACTGGTGAGCAGGAAGCCATGGTGCTGGCTGAGCGTATCCGCAGAACAATAGAAGTGACCCCAGTAAGTATTGCAGGTGTGGAAAGCATGAGTGATGATACCCATGCAATTAAATGTACAGTCAGTGTCGGTGCGGTGAGTTCCGAAACGGTGGGTTATGCGCTGGAAAGCATGTTTGCAGCGGCAGACCAGAATCTCTATAAAGCCAAGCAAAATGGCCGTAACAGAGTGGCCAGTAATATTGAGCTATTGATGACGCAACCGCCAGCCATGGGCAAACCTGTCAAACGTAATGCCAGCGTCATAGCTTAAAACGAATTAGATTAAAACATGACTCTTCAGGAGGCGTCTGTTTCTGCGTCAGCTTCTGTTGAGTTTTCAGCTTCATTGTTGATTTTTTCTGGTTTGGCTGCGGCCAATGCGATCATTTCAGCACGGCTTTTGGGTGATTCGAGACTCACCCTGCCAATTGCGCCGCCACGATAATCAGTCAGGAATGCCATTGCTGTGCGCTCCATATCCCATTGCCCGTCATTACGCTTGTAGGCTCTGCGTTTGGCAATCGCCTGTAACAGGTCTATCCCATCTATCTGTTGCACATCCAGTTTCATGGCATCCAGTTTGTAACGAGTATTGATCAATGCCGGGTATTGTTTCAACAGTAAGTTGCCAAGAAACTCTGCTACATCTTCATCAATCACGGCATTGCGGCCAATGGCATGGCTTGCGGCCAGCATATAGCCATCCGATTCATGTTCGATTTTGGGCCACATCATGCCTGGCGTGTCCGTGATGCTTTGATTGTCACCCAAGTCGAATCGCTGCTGGCTTTTGGTGACCGCCGGTTCATCACCGACTTTAGCGGCACGGCGGTTGAGCAGGGCATTCATCAATGTGGATTTACCTACGTTAGGAATGCCCATGATCATCATACGCAAAGGTTTGAGAGGTGAGCCACGATGGGGTGCCAGTTGACGGCACAGGCCAGGTATTTTTTTTGCGTCACCGGCTTTTTTGCATGAAAGGGCAACCGCTTTGGTATTAGGTTGGCTATTAAAGTAATTGAGCCAGGCTTGTGTGATTTGCGGGTCGGCTAAATCAGCTTTGTTGAGGATTTTCAGGTTGGGGCGCTGGCGGAAGTTACGCATCTCTTCAATCATGGGATTGTGGCTGGCAGCAGGTACACGCGCATCCAGTACTTCAATCACCACATCGATATGCTCCAGGGTTTCCTCTGCCTTTTTGCGGGCTGAGGTCATGTGTCCCGGGTACCATTGTATCGCCATATTTTTGCTCCATCATTCCATCAAAAAATACGGTGTTTTCACGCTGTGCCGTACTTCAACTATCGCCCAGGCACATTTTTTCTGATTGCAAATGTTGCAATGGCCAACGCTACGATTGGCCATTTTAACATTCAAGCGTGCAACTCGCTAAATTTCGTCAGGCTTGAAACTTACTTCCAGGTATACCCGAGTGTGAACAACGCCCGCGTGTCACCTTTTCTGCGATCATCTGCCGGGCGGGTGTCCAGGTTGTAATCCAGTTGAGTGGTTGCGCTCAAGCCCATAATAAATGGAAAGCGTAAGCCAGTTGAGCTGTAAAGGAGGATTTGTGAAGGTGCACGTGGGGTATACAACACTTCGTGGCGATGAAATGCCTGGACGAAGGAATTAAACAGGAACTGGTTGTAGTTAACGGCCCAGCGAATGGCTGCATGGTCCTCATCTTGCTCCTGGTAGAAGTCCTGATCGATCCACGACAGACCGCCTTCCAGCGACAGATTGAGTTTTTCTCCTTCAAATAGCTGGTAACCGGTACCCACACCGTACTGGCTGCGTAATTTGATGTCCCTGAACCGGTCTTTTTCCTGGATGGTATTCAGATAGGTAAACCATTTTTTTGTAAAAAAGTGGTCATACTGTCCACGTACACGCATATTGTTCTGGGTTTGTTCACCGTTATCTTCTGCCCAGTATGCGTAACCCTGCGCGGTATACCTGTCTTCCAGGCCGCGCGTGATAGATTCACCGTTGAACTGCATATTACGGTTTTTGCTGTTGCCGTTATTGAACGCACCGCCCAGGTTAAGGTTGCCGCTCCAGACATAGCCTTCGCCAATCAAGTCTTTAGAAGGGTTGATATATTGAATTTCTGACAGTTCAGTATCGACTAATTCTGTTTTAGCGTCTTCATCCAGAATGGCCTGGCCGTTCTCACCATGTTTCAAATAGCCAGTCACAACACTCTGGTCAGAGAGCATCATAGTGTAAGGTTTTTCGGCATCGATACTTAAAATGTCCGCCCAGTTCAATTTGATTTCACCCGCGTACGAAGTATTGATCACTACTTTATCGGTAATTTTCACCACCAGGGTGCCGGTGATTTTGTCGCCGTTTTTCATCCAGACGCTGTCTGAATATGCGCTGCCGGAAAACAATGTGATTAACGCAATTAAACTGTACAGAAGGTAATTCAGCTGTTGTTGATGATGATTAAGGGCCTTGCTGGCAACATTTAAAAACATTCATTCTCCCTTATTAATTGAATAGCTGACGTGAAACCTGGCAAGTGAAGCACTTCCAACAAGCTTTTCTCGCAAAGTTGGAAGTGGATTAAGATTCACATGGCATCAGCGCAAGGCGCTAAAATTGACCAACCTGATAGGGTAGTCAGCAAAAAAACGCGTGAGTTCCCGATATAAATTCCTGAGTAAGCCAGTCAACAACAATGACAATCCAGTCATTTATGCTGAGTCGCTCATTTATTGCTAGACTACTGGATTAGTATTTTAAAGCAGCAATTCGTATGGTCAAAACAATTTTGCCGCCAGAGGTCAAACCGGGCCAATCCATTCCTTTATTGCAGGCATTGCACATCCTGACGCGCGACGGCAAGCTTAACCAGGATAGCCGCCGTAAACTCAAGCAGGTGTATCACCTGGTTAATTTTATCGAGCCGCTGATGCAGTCAGTCATGACAGCACAGCCAAATCCAGTGCTGGTTGATCATGGTGCTGGTAAGTCCTATCTTGGCTTTATCCTCTACGATTTATTACTGAAGCAGCATTCTGGTGGCCAGGTAATCGGTATTGAAAACCGCGCTGAGCTCATAGAAAAATCCCGCCAGCTAGCCAGCGAATGTGGCTTTGAACGCATGCAGTTTGAGCCATTAACTGTGGCGGATGCCATGAGCTCGGAACAATTGCCGGCAAAGGTGGACATTGTTACCGCACTGCATGCTTGTAATACCGCCACCGATGATGCCATACAGTTTGGCTTGCAAAAGCAGGCGCAATACATGGTACTAGTGCCATGCTGCCAGGCAGAAGTGGCTGAAGTGATGCGTCAGCATAAAGCGGATTCCCTGGCAAAAACCTTGTTGAGTGAGCTCTGGCGGCACCCGATCCATACCCGTGAATTGGGTAGCCATGTGACCAACGTATTGCGCTGCCTGGAGCTGGAAGCGCATGGCTACCAAGTCACGGTGACGGAACTGGTAGGCTGGGAGCACTCAATGAAAAACGAACTAATTATTGCCAAATTCACTGGCCAGAAAAAACGTAGCGCGCTCGAGCGTGGCCAGCAACTGCTGGAGCAACTGAATTTAACCAGCCTGGCTAGCCGATTTAATTTGCAGGTTTAAGACGTTGTGTTACGGCCGGCTGTCATAACCGTAAAAAAAGCCCCTGATAAATCTAGAGGCTAATTGGAGCCATAAGCCCCGGGGAAGAGACTTCAACAGTTTAAAAGCGTTTACCAACGCCGACACTGATTACCCATGGATTGACATCCAGTGAGTCAATCTTGGTCCAGCCACCCGCGGTTTTCAGTTTTACGTCGGTATCTATCCAGAGATATTTGACGTCCGCGTTCAATAACCAGCCGTCTTTTAAATTCACATCGAAACCAGCCTGCAATGCCGGGCCAAAGCTTGATCTGTCAATTTTAATGTCCGTGCCTGCCAACGGGCCCTGGCTAAGTTCCAGTTTGCGGTCCAGCATAAAAGTGGCGTTAATCCCCGCACCTACATACGGGTCAAATGTCTGGTCGGGGTTAAAGTGCCATTGCGCTGTTAGGGTTGGTGGCAAGGCATCGATACTACCTAGCTTTTGATTTGGCACTACTGCGCCAGGCTCTTTGCTGACACTGACATCGTGTTTGGAACCCAAGGCCAGAATCAGTTCAGTAGCAATGTTTTTGGTCCAGTAGTAGCTGATATCCAGTTCAGGGATAGTATTGCTATCAACTTTCAGCTCGGCGCTATTCGACATTGCGCCAGCGGCCACATTTCTATTCACATATTTGCCTAAATCGCTGCTTTCATTGGGGCTGATATTGGTAGCGCGAAGACGCACCACCCAGTCGCCTTGCTCGGCCTGTGCTTGCATGGCAGGCAACAAAGCTGCCAACATAAAACTGATTGCTGTTTTTTTCATTGTGATTACTCCATTTGCTTTGGTGTTGCATTGAACTTGATGGCATTGTAGGAGTGACAGACAAAGCAGGTATTGACCCAAATCAATTAACTAGTGAGTGATTTGGGTCGATCAACAACGATGGGTTAGATTAAAAAAGAGAGGTGTTTTAAAGGTTTTGAGGAGTAAATCAGACTCAGTATTTAATAACTGCTGCGTTCTTTCCATGCCTCATCCAGCACTTTGGATTTTTGCTCGAATACGGCTTTTTTGGCTTCCAGATCGCGTTCAGTCTGCGCTTTTTCGTTCTGGTATTGTTGCAGTCTTTCCTGTTCCTTGGCAATCAATTCCTCTTGCGATTTGATGCGCTGGTTCAAGTCATTCAGCTTGCTCATGGCATCACCAACAGCATCACGGGCAGATGCCGCATCTTTCTGTTCCGGCAGGATGCTTCTGGCCATTACTGATTGACTAAAAACAGTCATCGCCACTGCTGCGAACATGAATGAAGCAATTAGCGAATAAGTAACAACAGATGAAGCGAGTGGTGATGTAGCAGCGTTTTGTTTTAGGCGCATGTATAACTCCGTGAGTATAAAAACAGACTCTTTAGAAAATTTATCTTGAACACAATTGTACTTGCGAATACAGCATTGGCAAGCCATTGTTTTTTAGTAACCCAGCTGGACATAAGGTTCCTGATTGTATAGCTGGTTGTAATGTTTAAGGACGACGGCCAACAAAAAACCCGCCTATCTGGCGGGTTTCTGTTCAATCAGCGTTGACTGATTATTTGTTCATAACGTACATAGTTACTTCAAAGCCAAAACGCATTTCAGTAGCAGCTGGTTTAGTCCACATGATAATCTCCTTTTGGTTGTTAAGTGCATCTGAGCGATGTACTTGTATGACTCTCACTATACGCACCTGTTTCAAAATCGCCCTGAAGCGATCACGTAAAAAAGGCTCATGATTTTACGTAGTTTTAGCTTATGCATTACTCGAGCTAATCTTCAAACACTGGCAGACGCATGTAAGCGTCAGTCGTAAAAGGCTTCTCCTCAAACAGGTGAGGGTATAGATAGAGCCTTAACTCTGTATGGAACGTGGTAATGCGTTGCCGTTGTGCTAACAGGTCAGGCACATCGCTCTGTGCAATGTCTTCCAGGTTACGTTGTACCCATACTGTGGGCAAAAATCTGGCTAGCAAGCCAGTGGCTTGGTCACGTTGATTGAGTGCCTGTTCACGTGCGGAAACTTGTGATTCTAGTTTTACATCTGCCATATGTTGGAAAGCGTAATACCATTTCCAGTGAAAGCGATCTGTCACTGGCGGTGAGTCTTTCCACTGCGGATACAGGGCATAAAACGGCGCCAGCGTGTCTTCTTTGGGCAAGTCCCACGCACCATGTACCCATTGCCGGTGCTGCAAGGCAATCTGGCTGCCGTCCTGTAATGGGTAATGGTGATGCAGCCACAGCTGGGAAAGATTGGGCAATACTACGCAGAGCATGACCCAGATGCTTGCCAACAGCATGGCGTTGAAATTGGCGTTGAGCGCGTGTTTACGCAGGCTGATGGCCGCGCATAATACAGACCAGAAAAAAGTATATAAGGCAGTGATCGCCAGTATGCGTATCAACGGCGAAAATGAAAGTGTTTGCGTGGCAGCAAGTAACAATAGCGGCAACACGAAGGTGAGCGTGACCAGCAGCCAGCGGGATAATACGCGGTTACCCCAAAACAACTTTGGCTCGGCCATCAAACTTCGTAAAAACAGTAGTCTTTGAGCTTGCTGCTCGCTGGCTTTTAAGTCGTGCATCAGGGCGATACATAGCAAAGGCGCAAAAAATACCAGAAGGAAAGCGTAATCAAACGTACCCAGCATCACATATTCAGGATGATGGGATTCACCATCGTAAAGCTGTCCTTGCAAGCCCAATAAACGTATGCGCTGTACATAGGGAATGACCAACCGGTTACCCAGTGCAATAAAACTCCACTCGCCAGGGCTATGGTACACATTATGGAACAGGTAGTAGCCCAGTTCGCCTGCATCCAGCGTTCCATGATGGCTATGGTGTTCGAGAAAATCCTGCTTGCGCAAAATTTCTTCCTGTTTTGCCTGGTTGATCTGTGCGTTAATGTGGTTGATATTTTGCCAGCCGTTAAACAGGCTAAAGCCGGTCAAAAACAGGCTTAGCAGCAGCAATATAATGATGCTGCGTTGCTTGAGCAATAAAGTCAGTTCATGTTTCATAAGCGGTGCGACACTTTAAAAAGCAAACATCCCGGGATGAATATCCAACCCAGCAACACGAGAAAGCCTGCCAGAATGCTGCTACGGCTGACGGCCATAGGTGACAAATGAACCGGAGGGCGGGGTGCTTTCTTCCAGAAATCTGCGGATACACGGGTGTTCTTATCGTCATGCTGAATGACTTTGAAGGTGTGGACCTGGTTGAGGTATTGAATTAACTTGTAGCGGCGATCTTCTGCTTGACGGATAAATGCCTGGTGATGCGGCAGGTCATTGCCGGCGCTGGCCATCTGTATATATTGCAACGCCAATGCAGGTGTTAACCACAACCAGTGCCGGATACTTTCATTCTGTTTAGCCAGTTGCGCATCGTGAAACACTTGCTGTTCACGATAAACGGCAGTGGTTAAGCGTTCGCCTTCCTGCATCAATATGCCCTGATAGTTCACTGGCAGATCATCTACACTGCTGACATGGTATTTTTTCAGTACGCTTTCTTTAAAAGCGGCAAAATGCGGATCGTTGGGATTATGGCTGTCGCCTATGGCCTGCAGTTTGGTTTCCGCATGGTATTCAGCTTCTGTTCTTGGTTGGGTCGGGTATGAAATCTGGGCCAGATTCGCTAATCCTCGCGGGAAAATAATGCAGATACATACCCAGCACAGCAGCAAGGTCAGCAACGCACCATGTAATTGCTTGCTGAACCAGGACACAGCCACGACCAACAGGCACCATCCGGCGATATAAAGCGCTTGCGAGAGCGCTAGGATAGACAACCTGAGTAAAGCCTGCTCACTCTGCCAGCTCCAGGCCAGGGTCAACAGGGCTTGCAAACACAACAACAAAAATAATGGCAAAAACAACGCCAGCCATTTTCCGCTCGCGATTGCCCAGCCAGGCGTGCCGTTGCCGCGCATAAAAGCGAGAATGCCACTGATTTTATCGGCGGTAACCGTGGCATAGGCAATCATGATCAAAAACAGCGGCATCCACCATTGCACAATCATGGCCGGGGTAATCAATGGGAAGCGGCCAAGACTGGTGGCCTCGGTGGCCGGATTGAAATTGGCGCTATTTAACCGGTGCGCTTCAAGGTAGACCAGGTGCCCGGATTGATCGAGTATGCCCGGCTCGATCACGCTGAGCGGGTGAACTGGTTTGGCGACAAAATCACCGTAATGTGAAACGCGATGCGGGTGGCGATCAGGTTGCGATTGCCAGTCATGCTGGCTACGTGCGGTCACTTCTGCGACGGTGTTTGCATGGTCTTGCCAGTGATGATGGGCGGCAAGTGCGGCAATTGCCCATAAAGTTACCAGCACCAGCAATAACAAAGCAGGAACACGCGCATGCCATAAGCGTCGCCATTCATTGATGGCGATTTTCCAGATCAATGAGGTCATATCTGTCCCTGATATAGTCTTTTGAGGCTATCCAGCGTGATTGCTGATTCGTTCACAGCTAACGGTTGTAACTGGCCATTTGCCAGCATCAGCAAACGGTCAGAAAAGGCGATGGCCGACAGTACATCATGCGTCACCACCAGCACGCCCATACCACGCTTTTTGCATTGCACAATGAGTTGGTTCAGCTCTTCGGTGGCCTGGGGGTCAAGCCCGGAATTGGGTTCATCCAGCAACAAGAGTTTTGCCTGTTTTGCCAGCGCGAATGCCAGCATCACCTTTTGTTTCATGCCTTTGGAGTATTCGCTACAAGGGCGATGCAAGGATTGCTCAGGCAAGCCAGCCATGGTCAGGCAGGTTGCAATATCCGTGCTCTGGCTGATGTCACCCAGGCTTAAGAAGTAACGGATATTTTCAATCGCGGAGAGATGGCCGTATACCGCCGGTTGTTCGGGCACATATGCGAGATGCGACAAAGCCTGATTTCTTGCTTGTGCGATATCAATACCAGCGATCAGGATTGAACCTGTTTGCTCGGCCGCGTCTTGTAACCCAAGAATGCTTTTTAGCAGGGTAGATTTGCCGGCGCCATTGCTGCCTAACACTGAGACGACTTCACCAGCGCGCAGGTCAAGGGCTAGCTGGTTTAAAATTTGACGCCCGGCAAAACGCAGGCTTAATTGCTGGATCGATAGTAATGCAGTCATTTGAAATCCACAGTTGCAGTGAGCATAAAGTTACGGCCGGCACCCGGGGCGAAATTCAGCTGGTTAGTTGCACCTGTGGATGAAAAGTCATACACATACTCATAATATTTATCGAAAATATTGTTAGCCAGCAAACTGACTCGCCCCCAGTTAGTTTTGTAATCCACATTGGCGTTAGTCAGCGTGTAAGCGCCATATTTGCCGCCTTGATTGCTTTCGTTGACGTAATAGGCGCCTTGGCGGTCAATGTGAAGCCGCGCAATCCAGTCAGCGTTTGGGGTAAATTGCAGGCCTAAAGAAGCCGTGTGGTCCGGGATACTACGTATCGTGTTGCCCTGGAAGCTTGGATTAAGTGCATTCGGCTCATCGATTTTGGCATACACTCTAGAGAGGTTACCCCAGAAGCTTAAGTAGTCATTTAACTTATAGTCCACACTGGCATCCACGCCTTGCCTGCGCGTTGCACCCAGTAATCGGCGAGTGCCATCGATATTGATAAACTCATTTTCCGCTTTTTGCTGCCAGTATGAAAAGCGGGTATTCAAATCGTTACTCCAGGCGCTTTTCAGGCCTAGTTCCCAGCCATCGTTAATCGCGACATCCACAGGTACTGTACCGCCACGTGTATTCAAATCGGTTCCGGTGGGTGTCTGGAAGCTTCTGCCAGCATTGGCAAATATTGTCTGCTGTTCAGTCATCTGTGCAAACACGTTAAATTTGGGTTGCACGATGGTTTGATCATTTAGCAGTGTGGTGACTAAAGTGGTATTGTTGTTTACAAAATTATTTTTTGGGTCACTGGTGAGGCGATCCACTCTATAGGCAATATTCCAGCGTAACCAATCCAGTGGCGTATTCTCCAACTTTGCGTAAAAACCCTGGGCGGTGAAATCGTAACGTGCATCTCGCCTGATAGTCGTTAAGCGCTGACGAAATTCACTGACTTCCTGATGCTCAATGTCGTAACCGGACTCAAACCCCCATTGTGGGTTGATCTTCCAGTTGAGTTTTGCGATAAAACCGGTAGATGTTTGCTCATCAAGCCGGTTTTCCACCCCAGGCGAACCGACAAATCGCACATTGCGCTCACGATCAAAATTCTGCCAATAACCCTTGAGGCTAACATCCACATCATTATTAAAGAAATAGTCGTAATGCAGACTTAAATGCTTGAATTCTTTCTCGCCGCTATCGTTCAGCGCATTCGGCGCTACGCCGGTTCTGTTGGAACGAGCCTGCGCTTTAGGCATATAGCCAGGCGCTTCCGGTGAGTTGTATTTGCCGTATTTGGCACTTAAGGCAAGGGTGGATTGGTCAAAATCCAATTGCCAGCGGCCGGATAAGGCAATTTTCTCATTCTCGGTATGGTCCCGGAAACCGTTGCCTTTACGGTAGCCCATCGCATAGTTTTGTGTGAAATCGCCTTGTTTTTCACCATAGTAGCCTTGCATTTCGCGCATTTGAAAACTGCCATAGCCAAATTGCAATTGCTTGCCGGTGTCCTTGCGTGTTTCGACCTTATAGTTACCGGCTGTGGCAAACAAACCAGTGGTGGCATCACTAGTGCCTTTAAATACCTGGATGTTCTGGATATTGGTCGGGAACAGGTAATCCAGCTCGCTCAATCCGGAAAATAAATTGGAAGGGATACCATCGACCAGCAATTTGGCATTCGGTGTTTCGCCGTCACCGCTAAAGCCGCGGATAGAGATTTCAGTATTCACTATGCCCTGGCTGTAGCGTGACAGAACCACACCTGGCGTTTTACTGAATAATTCCAGCGTATCGGTTACATGTTCATATTCAAGTTCATCGCGGGTGATGACATCAACAGAACCGGCGAGGCTTTTATCAGTGGCAGAGACCTGCTCTTTTTTACCGAGAACAATCACGCTATCCAGTTCAATGTTAATCGGCTCTTTGGCTTTGCTTTTTTGTCTGCTGCTGTCTTTAATTTTTTCTGGTGCTTCTATTTCCTCCGCTGATACAGATACGGCAGGTAGTAATATCATTGCCAGCAGACTGACAATTGTTTTTTGATGCGGCATGTTTCTCTTCCCTGAGGATTTATTTTAGATTTATCCGGACAATCTCATCATTATAAATCCCTCAATTTAGCTTTCTCACTAAAAAACCTGACTGTCATTCACAAAAAAACATGAAGTAGACGTCGTGATACTTTTATGGGATTCCGTGTCACTTTTATGAGCATTCTTTAATTTGATAGATCACCAGATCGCATCTAATGCCAGCACCACACGTGTCGTAGTTTCTGCTATCTGGGGTGAGCGATGAATAGCGCCACCATGTTGATTGCCTTGCCACAAACTCCCTTTGAGCAATACCAATACTTGCTCAGGCGCCTGACGTATGCCTTGAGGATGCAGGACTAGCGATTGGTTGAATATTTCATCGGTCGGGTGCGTGCTGGCAAATGCATTCCTATTGCAAAATGCTTCGTCCAGCCATTCAGTACCTGGGCCGAGATAAGTGCACAGCAGGCGGATGCCGGTGCGGTCAATATGAAACTTAGGGCACATGGCATGCTTCAGCACTTCCAGCCTGATGCCTACCGAAGGACAATCCATCAGGTCAGCATAAAGCTTAACCAGCAGGCAGATATCAGCGAGCAAATCTTGTTTGCCAATGCCTTCAGGTAGACGTAGTTGTCGGTCAAGCAGGGCAGGCATTGTTTCTTTTTGTCTTGTCGTCAGCCTGCTGCCAGCGCTGAGCTGGTTGCTGAATTGCTGCAAATAAGCAGATATTCTCGGGTTGTTAGGCCTTGTGACAATACCTACTTGTTGAGAGGGTTCAAAAATAGACAGACATTCCATCGCGTCAAAATCTATATTCATGCCGGGCAACGAAGTGGTCTGATGCGATATTTGCTTGGTGAGGCGCATGATTACACCATTTCCTCTGTCACTTGTTGCTCTATTTCATCATGCTCACCCATTGACCACCGCGGGAATGGGTCGGGGAGTCTACGCCAGGCATCCATACCCAAAGCAATCTCATGCTCGGTTAGCAGGCAGGCATCAAAACCGGCGATCAGGGCTTCTTTCTGCATATGCATGCCAATAATCACCAGTTCTTGCTGACGGTCGCCGTACGGTGCTTGCATGCGTGCGTGTATCTGTTGCAGGCTTTCCGTATCGTCCGGCCAATGCTCGCTTGGGGTCGCTGCCCACCAGATGCCCGCCAGTTCCGTACGCGTGACGGCGCCTGCCTGGGACCACATGACGCAAAACTCAGGGCGAGAGGCAATCCAGTAACGCCCTTTGGATCTGACCACGCCTGGCCACTCGGTATTGAGCCATTGCCATAACCGTTGCGGATGAAAAGGCTTGCGCGAACGGTAGACAAAGCTGGAAATGCCATATTCCTCCGTCTCAGGCACATGCTCGCCGCGTAATTCCTGCAACCAGCCCGGCGCATCGGCTGCCAGGTCAAAATCAAACAATCCGGTATTCATAACGCGGTTAAGCGGCACTTTGCCAAAACTGCTGTGGAGGATGTGAGCACGAGGGTTTAAAGCTTTTAAAATACCTTCCAGTTGCGCTATTTCTTCCAGCGTCATCAGGTCAGTTTTATTCAGGACAAGCACATCACAGAACTCGATCTGGTCAACCAGCAAGTCAACTACCGTACGCTGGTCTTCTTCACCCAGTGATTCGCCACGCTCACTGAGCAATGTTTGAGAACTATAGTCCTTGAGGAAGTGATAACCATCCACCACGGTGACCATGGTATCCAGCTGTGCAACATCCGCCAGCGAAATGCCCTCTTCATCGGCAAAGGTAAACGTCTCGGCAATCGGTAAAGGCTCTGAAATGCCGGTGGTTTCAATGAGCAGGTAATCAAAACGGTTCTCTTTCGCCAGACGCGTGATTTCCACCAGCAAATCCTCACGCAAAGTACAGCAGATGCAACCATTACTCATCTCTACCAGCTTTTCTTCCTGGCGTGATAACTCAGCACCGCCATCACGCACCAGTTGCGCGTCTATGTTCACATCCGACATATCGTTAACAATGACTGCTACCCGCTTGCCTTCGCGGTTATTAAGAATATGGTTGAGCAGGGTGGTTTTGCCAGCACCGAGAAAGCCGGAGAGCACTGTCACAGGGAGTTTTTTCATGGCGTTTTCCTTCATTGTTTCTAGTGATTGAATTGCCGTTCGCGGCGCTCATGTCGTTCTTGCGCTTCCAGACATAGTTTTGTGGTGGGCCGTGCAATCAGGCGTGCCAGGCCAATGGGCTCGCCGGTTTCTTCGCAATAACCATACTGGCCGGTGGTTATCCGCAACAAGGCAGACTGTATCGTTTTGATATGTTTGCGTTCCCGTTCCCGCGCGCGTAGTTCCAGGCCGTGTGTTTCTTCCTGGGTGGCCCTGTCGGCCGGGTCCGGTGTTTCCTGCTGCTCGTGCAAATGCACGCTGGTGAGTTGCATATTGGCTTGCAAGGTTTCTAGTTCCGTGAGCAACAGTGTTTTAAAGAATGCGAGTTGTCCGGCATTCATATAGGCAGTTTCAGGCATGGAAAGTAATTCAGCAGGAGTCAACATCATTACGCAACTTGGTTGCAATGCAATTTTGTTGCATTTTAAGTTGATATGGAATTAATTGCAACTATGTTGCAATTTAAGTATTAACTCTAACGTGTTTAGTATCTAGAGGTTTAAATGTGGAAGCGTGAAACAGTCAGGATTGCTGGCAATCCAGGCAAAGCCCTTTCAGGCTGATTTCGATATTCGATACACGGTAAGTATCAAATAATGATTGCGGAATGTGCGCCGCCAGCTCGTGTATGCATAATACAGTCCCGCATTGCTGGCAGTGCAAATGTGCGTGACCGTGGTTATTTAGTAGGCCTAGATGGGCTGTGTCTGCACTGCGGTAGTTGCGTTTAGGCGCGTTCAGCTGGAATTTCCAGGCGCGGTCATCGCTGGAAATTTTATGAATCAAGCTATTTTCCAGCAACCAATCAAGCACTCTGTATACCGTCACGCGGTCTATCTCCACGCCTTGCAAAGCCGCCAGAATATCCGGGTGACTAAGTGCGTTGGTGGATGTTAACAGGGTATTCAATACAGCAACCCTGGCTTTGGTCGGCCGCAAGCCAGCATCGGTGATTAATTGTTCAGCAGTCAGCATTTTTCAATTATGAGCTACAGGATAACATCGAGCAACCGGCTTTTTGTCGCGCCCAGTCCGGGCGTTTTTGTGCGAATGCAGACATGCCAGGCTGCTCGGTGTATGGGTTACGCAATACTTCAAGCAAGGTCAGCAGCCGTGAATTATCGCCCTGGGTTGCGAGGTCAATCGCCTCTTGAGCAAGGTAGTTACGCAACACATAAATCGGGTTATTTTCTGACATGCGTTGCAGCCGTTGTTCTGGCGAAAGTGTTGATTGCTGCAAACGCTGACTATAGCGATGCAACCAGCTTTGAATATCTTCCCCAAATTGTTTCAAGCCTTGTTCCGTGTAGAAAGCTTCCGTAAGCACGGAGAGTTGCGGCTGGCTGATATCCAGCTGCTTGAGCTGGGTAAAAAACAAAGTCTGGTCAACTTCTGCGCGCTGCATCAGCTCAAAGATGTCGTTGATCAACTCGCCATCGCCGTTTTGCCAGGCATCCAGGCCAAATTTGCCAGCCAGCGATGTCGTCAGTGAATCAAAATACACCGTGTCAAAATGATTGAGTCCATTTGATAGACCATTGTTTTCAGGCAGCACAGTTGCCAGCGCTTCCGCTAACCGTTCAAGATTCCAGCGCGCGATATCCGGTTGGCGACCAAAACAGTAACGACGACCTTGTGCGTCAGTAGTATTTGGTGTCCAGCCCGGGTCAAAATTATCTACCCAGCCATATGGGCCATAATCAATGGTCAGGCCGAGAATAGACATGTTGTCGGTATTCATGACGCCATGCACAAAGCCAACCCGCATCCAGTGCGCGACCATGATCGCTGTGCGAGCGCATATTTCGCTGAACCACGCTTCAATCATGCCTGGGCCTGGATTATCCACATCCAGTAGCAAACCTGTGCTGGGCCACCAATCGGCATAATCCCTGTCTATCGTAAACCCGATAAAATGCTTGAGTAACGGCAACTCATTGCGGCTGGCAAGTATTTCAAAGTGGCCGAAACGGATAAATGAAGGCGCTACCCGGCAAACAATCGCACCTGGCTCGAATTCAGGGTTGCCGTCATAAAACATATCCCGCACCACTGAATCGCCAGTCGTGACCAGGCTTAAGGCGCGAGTGGTGGGGATGCCCAGGTGATGCATGGCTTCGGAGCATAAAAATTCACGCAGGCTGGAGCGCAATACAGCGCGGCCATCAGCGCGGCGAGAGTAGGGCGTTTCGCCAGCACCTTTGAGTTGCAGCTCAAAACGATTTTGCTGATGAACTAACTCACCCAGATAGATAGCACGTCCATCTCCCAGTTGCCCGGCCCAGTTGCCAAACTGATGGCCACCGTATCGCGTCGCATAGGTAAACATGCCTTGCAAGGCACCGTTGCCGCCTAGCGTTTGTACCATCTCCGGATCATGCATATCAGCTTCGCTCAGGCCCAGCATGGCAGCAACCTCCGGACTGTAAGCAAGTAATTTGGGTTGCTTGACCGGCGTCGGTTGCACGGCTGACCACAGGCAATCGCTTACCTGGCGGGTGTAGTTATCGGTAATGCGGTCACCGGGTAGTTCACGAATAAAACGGTTATCAAATATCAGCGGTTTCATATTCTCTATTGTAGAGGGTATCCCTTTATGACGACTATGTTAATTAACACCTGGCTTAATTTAGTCACCGCAACCGGCTAAAGTTCAATCTCTGCCAAAAAGTACATGCTTCTCGGGTAAAATAGCGTTTTGAATTCAATCGTGTGTCATCCACACCTCAAATCTCCCGCAATGAATGTTTTTTACGAAGAAGACGGTGGCTTCAAAGTCGCTTCCATCATGACTGAAGCTGACAGCAGCATGCAAGTCGAGGCCAGCACTGGCAAACGCAGCAAGATCAAAACCGCGAATGTGTTAATGCGCTTTGAGGGCAGCCTTTCCGGTTTTCTTGAGGCCGCACAAACTGAAGCAGAAACCCTGGATACTGATTTTTTATGGGAATGCAGCGGTGAATCAGAATTCGGTTTTGAGTCACTGGCGGAAGAATACTATGGCGGCAAACCCAGCCGTCAGCAAGCAGCGGCGATTGCGATCAAACTGCACAGTGCGCCCATGTATTTTTATCGCAAAGGTAAAGGGCAGTATAAAGCCGCACCGCAAGAAACCTTGAAAGCTGCCATGGCTGGCGTCGAGAAAAAACGCCAGCAAGCCGAGCTGATGGCGTTGATGACCGCGCAGCTGACTTCCGGACAGTTACCCGAAAGCTTCTCTGCCAAGCTCGACCAGTTGCTGTATGCGCCGGATAAAAACGCCATGGAATGGAAAGCGCTGGAGCAGGCGGCCACCGAGCTCAAAAAATTACCGGTGCAGGTGCTGTACGATGCTGGGGCGATCCCGTCTATCCACGATTATCACCTCGGCGCTTTCTTGCGCGAGTATTTTGCCAATGGCACTGCGTTCCCTGAGTTCTCATTGGGTACTTTGCCTGAGGATCTGCCAATATCAGCAGTGCAGGCATTCAGCATCGATGACAGCACGACCACCGAGATTGATGATGCTTTATCCGTGACAACCTTGCCAAACGGCAATACGCAAGTAGGTATTCATATTGCCGCGCCAGCATTGGGGGTGACGCCGCGTGAGTCATTAGATCACGAAGTCATGAAGCGTTTGTCTACCATGTATATGCCTGGTCATAAAATCACCATGCTGCCCGAAACCGCCATCCGCCCGTTCAGCCTCGATGCCGGCGAAACCAAGCCTGCCTTGTCGCTGTATCTGGAAGTGGCTGCTGATTACAGCGTTGTCCAACAGCATAGCCGCCTGGAACGCGTGCAGATCGCGCACAACTTGCGCCATGACACACTGGAGCCTTACTTTAACGAAAACACGCTGGAAACCGATAGCGGCCACCCGTTGTGGCAGCCGCTGGTGTTCCTGTTCCACTTTGCTGAAAGCCTGGAAAAAGCGCGTGGCAAATACGACCCGACCAGGCCGCAACCGGTAGATTACAATTTCTACGTTACCGATGGCATCGTCAGCATCATCAACCGTCAGCGCGGTTCGCCTATGGATAAACTGGTGGCTGAATTAATGATTGCCGCGAATAGCCAGTGGGGTTTATTGCTGGCTGAGCATAATGTGCCGGGGATTTACCGTGCACAGAATGGCGGCAAAGTGTACATGACAACCAAAGCCGAGGGTCACCAGGGTTTAGGTGTGGCGCAATATGCCTGGTGTACCTCGCCATTACGCCGTGCGGTTGATTTAATCAATCAACGCCAGATTATCAGTGTATTGACGATGCAGGAACCAGTCTACGCCGTCAATGGCGATGAAATCGTCGGCCATATGCGCAATTTTGACCAGACTTACAATGCCTATAATGAATTCCAGACCCGTATGGAGCGTTACTGGTGCCTGCAATACCTGGTACAGGAAAACATCCAGGAAGTGGAAGCCACCGTCTGGCGCGAGAACCTGGTCCGCCTCAGCGGCTTGCCTTACATGACCAAAGTCTATGGCATGCCAGTGTTAAAGCCTGGCAGCAAAGTGCAATTGTCAGTGCAAAAAATAGATACTTTGCTGATGGAACTTGAGTGCAAGTTCTTGCGCGTGATTGAAGAAACGGTCGCTGACAACACTGAAATAGCCTCAGTCGCCGAAACAGGGGATACGCCTGCAGATGCGGCGGAAAACGCATAATGTTTAAATTTAACCGTAAAATTCATAAAGCGATTTCTGATCTCGAAATGGTCGAAGTCACCGAAGTCGATGGCGTGCGCTCCATGCACCTGGGTTCGCCGACGATTCAAAGCAGCATGAAGGTGAAAGACCCGTTTGCGCTGGTACTGGCGTATTCATGGGGTATGCTGAGCAGCCTGTTGTTCAAGCCGGATGTCCGCAATACCGTACTTGTAGGGCTGGGCGGCGGATCCATTGCCAAATATGTCTGGCAAGCCTGCCCACAGATTAAACAAACTGTCATTGAGCTGAACCCGCAAGTTATCAAGGTCGCGCGCAGCCATTTTTTTGTGCCGGAGAATGATGAGCGGCTGAACATTATTGAAGGTGACGGTATTGCCTATATCCAGCAGCATCTTGGGAGTTGTGACTGGCTGATGATGGATGCGTTTGGCAGCAACGGCCTGCCGCCTGACTTTTGCACGCAGGCATTTTTTGACGATTGCGCCGAGGCATTGACGCCGGATGGCCTGTTTGCCATTAACTTATGGGGTTCAGACAAAAAGTTTGATATCTACATGCAGCGCATCGAGCAAACATTTGACCAGCGCGTGTTGATGATGCCTACCGGCAAACCGGGCAATATCATTGTGTTTGGCTTTAAGCCTGAACTGGCCATGCCGGATTTAATCACACTGCGGAAACGTGCGCAGGAAGCCATGCAAGCGCATGCAATCCAGTTCCTGGATTTAATTGACCGTTTACAGGGCGCAAACCCAAATGACGGCAAAGTATTCACATTGAGCAGAGATTAGTTAAAGCCTGCAACAGCGGCTCACTGCTCAACTATTAAGTTGATATTCAACTAGAAAATCAGAGATAAAAATGCGTAACCATTATTTTGCAACCTGTCCGCGCGGTTTAGAGACCTTACTTGTTGAGGAGTTGAAGCTTAGCGGCGCCAATGACATCAAACCTACCGATGGCGGTGCCAGCTTTAGCGGTGACCTGGGCGTGTGTTACCAGATCAACCTGCATTCACGCGTGGCCACCCGTGTGCTCATGCAAGTCGGCAACGGACAGTACGCAACGGAAGAAGATATTTACCAGGGTGCACTTAAAGTGAATTGGCCGAACTGGTTCAATGTGAAATACAGCATGATGGTGAAAGTCACCGCGGTGCGCAGCCCGCTGAAAAGCCTGGAATTCATTACATTGCGCGTCAAGGATGCCATTTGCGATAAATTCCGCCAGGCCGTGGGTAGCCGACCCAATATTGACACACGTGAGCCGGATATCCGTGTACATGTCTATTTAACCAGTGACCGTTTTCTCCTGTATGTAGATACATCAGGCAACCCGTTATACCAGCGCGGCAACCGTAAAAATACCATTGAAGCGCCGCTGCGTGAAAACCTGGCGGCTGGTATTTTAAAACTTTCCGGCTGGCAACCAGGCCAGGCACTGCTGGACCCGATGTGTGGTAGCGGTACCTTCCTGCAGGAAGCGGTAATGATGGCGCTGAATATTGCGCCAGGCCTGAACCGCAATTTCGGTTTTGAAAAACTCAAAAACTTTGAATCAGATACTTTCAAGAAAATCCGCAATGCGGCCGCCAAAGCCGTGAAACCTGTCAGCTTCCAGAAGATTTATGGTTCAGATATGGATCTTAGAGCCGTGCGTGTCACCAAACAAAACCTGGAAATGGCCGGCTGGAGCGAAGCTGTACAACTGAGCCATATCGAATTTACCAAACTCACTCCTCCAGCCGACAGCGGCGTGCTGGTGGCGAATCCACCATATGGTGTGCGCATCGGTGAAGATGAAACACTGGCCGAGTTATATCCACAAATGGCTGCCACACTTAAACAGCAATTCAGTGGCTGGAATACCTACTTCCTGACCAACGATTTACGTATGCCCAAACTGATGCGCTTAAGCCCAAGCAAAAAAACACCATTGTTCAACGGCCCGCTCGAATGCCGTTTATTTGAAATCAAGATGGTGGCAGGTAGCAACCGTAAGCAGGTCTCTTAGTATTCTATATCCGCCAATATGTTAGCCATGCATCTGATGGCGCATTCAAGCATGCAATACAACGTTGAAGTGTATGCCTTGTTGAAATGTTAATCATTGTTTTATTTGAGTCACATATCTATATTTTAGTATAAATTATAGTCGTAAATATTATCGCTATATCATTTCCTGCATTTACTGTGGGAACCCAGCTTTAACCATTACATTTCACCAATACTAAGAATCAACGAAGAGGCTTTGTATGGATGCTTTATTGAGTTGGTTGGTCCCTGGCGACTTTATGCCGCATGGTCATTGCTATTTATGGACGCCCGTCCTGCTGTGGATGTATGTTGTCTCCGACACTGTCATAGCAATTTCCTACTACACGATCCCGATTGCATTGCTCTACCTGGTTAAAAAACGCGCTGATCTCGAGTTTAACTGGGTATTCGTCATGTTTTCAGTGTTCATCTTTGCCTGTGGAACGACGCATTTGATTGCGATTGCAACCATTTGGGAGCCTGCCTATTGGCTAGATGCCGCCATGAAAAGCGTGACGGCTGTGGCTTCAGGGATTACCGCAATCATGCTGTGGCGTTTGATGCCGGTTGCCTTGACGATTACCAGCACAAAACAGCTTAAAACAACCATTGCCAGGCTGGAATCTGAAGTACAGAAACGATTACTGGCAGAACAGGCGCTGGCAAAATTAAATTTGAATCTTGAACATCTGGTCAAAGAACGCACTGAAGATTTGAGCAATATCAATGTGAGTTTGCGTCAGGAGATAGAACAAAGAAAACACACGGAGCTGGAGCTGTTTAACCAGAGGCAACTGGCGATTGTCACGCTGGAATCTATCGGGGATGCGGTGATTACCACCAATATGCAGTCCGAGGTGACTTATCTTAATCCGGTGGCCGAAAAAATGACGGGCTGGAGCAAAGCCGAGGCGATGGGGCGTCCTATTCTGGAAATATTCAGGATTTTGAATGAAAGCACCCGCAAGCTGGCAGCCAACCCGGTGGATGTGGTGTTGGCGCACAACAAAGTTTGCGGGCTGGCCAATCATACCTTGCTGATTGCCAAATCAGGCGCTGAATATGCCATTGAGGATTCAGCAGCGCCGATTCGCGATCAGAATGGCGCCATTTTAGGCGTGGTGCTGGTGTTTCATGACGTGAGTGATGCACGCCAGATGGCACAAAAAATGACTTATCTTGCCGAGCATGATTACCTGACCGATTTGCCGAATCGATTGTTACTGACAGACCGTATCACGCAAGCGATCAGTGCGGCGAAAAGAAGGGATTCCAAGCTTGCGATTCTGTTTTTTGACATAGATCATTTTAAACGGGTGAATGATACCCTGGGTCATGAAGTTGGTGATCAATTGCTCAAAGTCATGAGCAAAAAGCTTCAAATGTGCATTCGAGCCTCTGACACACTCAGTCGCCAGGGCGGAGACGAGTTTGTCGTGTTATTGCCCGAATTAAATGATGACACGGTGCCTGCCGAAATCGCACAAAAAATACTCTCTGCCATTAAAGACCCGATCAACATCGCTAATCACGAGTTGTATATTACCGCCAGTATTGGTATTGCCGTTTATCCTGATGATGGCGATAGTGTGGATGTGTTAACGAGACATGCAGATGCTGCGATGTATCATGCTAAAAATTCAGGTAGAAATAATTACCAATTTTTTACCAGAGAAATGAGTGCGCGTGTTGCGGCCCAGCTCACGATGGAAAACAGCCTGCAAAAAGCCATTTCAAACAATGAGTTACTGCTGTTTTATCAGCCTAAAGTCAGTATCAAAACTGGCAAGATTATTGGCGCTGAAGCGCTTATCCGTTGGTCGCACCCGGAATGGGGGCTGATGATGCCAGATCGCTTTATCAAGATTGCTGAAGAGTCTGGCTTGATCAAGGGCATTGGTCACTGGGTATTACGGGAAGCTTGTACGCAAAATAAAAAATGGCAAGATGCCGGCTTGCCCGAGATTCCGATTGCGATTAATGTTTCTGTGGTGGAATTACATCACGCTCACTTCACGCAGGAAGTCATGAAAGTGTTATTACAAACCGGTCTGCAACCCTATAATCTTGAACTCGAAGTGACTGAAAGCGTTGCATTTCAGAGTGAGGCGACTGTGATTCATGATTTGAATAAATTAAAAGAGATGGGGGTCAGGCTATCGGTAGATGATTTTGGAACTGGATACTCCAGCCTCTCGTATCTCAAGCTGCTGCCAGTGAATACCATTAAAATTGATAAAAGCTTTATTCGTGATATACAAATTGATATCAACGATGCGGCAATTGTCACTGCCATCATCAAAATGTCCCAAAGTCTGGGGTTAACCGTCATTGCCGAGGGCGTTGAAACTCAGGCACAACTAGAGTTCTTGAAATCGCATGATTGTGATGAGATGCAAGGTTACCTGTTTAGTCGGCCTTTGCCTGCAGATGAATTTGAAGCCTTGCTTGCACAGCAATAAACCTTGCCATCCTTTTATTTTTGAATAATTTTATTTATGACCGAACCCGAAAACCAGACTACTGATTCTTTGCTGACTTTACGTCGACGTATCAATGCATTTGTGGAGGCGCGTGACTGGGCACAGTTTCATTCCCCCAAAAACCTGGCGATGGCGATGATCGTGGAAGCGGCTGAAGTGGTAGAGCATTTCCAGTGGATAACCGAGCAGGAAAGCCGCCAGCTGGATGAAGCAACCAAAGAAAAAGTTGGGCATGAGCTGGCGGATACCTTTGTCTATCTGATGCGCATCGCCGAAGTCTGCGGAATTGATTTGATTGCTGCGACCAATGCCAAAATCGATTTGAATGCCCAGAAATATCCGGTAGAAAAATGTAAAGGTAGTAACGATAAGTATACTAAATATCAATAACTTGAGTTTAATACTTAAACTATTTTATATTTAAGGATGCTGCCAATGACCAACAATTTTCAATCTGCTGTGACCAACCTGCTACAACAGCAAGGCATTCAATTCCAGGTCATTCAAATTCCTCTGAGTGAAGATAAAAAGCCTATCCGCAGCCTTGAAGAATTGCTTTCTGGCCAGGGATTGCAACCGCAATCAGTGGTGCGCAGCATAGTGTTTAAAGGCGAAAACAGCGGGTTCAGTTTACTGGCGGTAGCTGGTAGTGGCCGTGCAGACTGGGCTTTATTACGCAAACACCTGAATGAGCGTAAATGCCGTATGGCAGAGTATGACGAAGTGCCGGAAGTGACTGGCTATGTAGTTGGCGCAGTACCACCGATAGCTTTGCCGGACGATTTGCGCGTGCTGGTGGACAGCAGTGTTGCAGAATATGAAACTGTAGTGATAGGCAGCGGGGTGCTGGGTTATGCGCTGGCATTGCGCTCAGCAGATTTGCTGAGCTTGCTGAATGATAAAGAAAGTGGCAGTTTTGTGAAGCCTGAAGCTTAAGATTCTTCTCGAACCTTACAATGTAAAGAAACAGAAAAAGCTAGCTAAGATGACTTAACCACCCAGCATGGTCTTAATCGAACTATTCTTGGCCTTTTCAACCATTATCGCGGCTTTATCCGGCTGTTGGCTAATGGACTCGGTCCAATCGCTTTCCCCTTCAGTATCACCTTCACTGCCAAACATGCCCATTAAGCCGTTACTGTCTTCGGCATTTTCTTCTTCACTGCCAAACAGCAGCATGGTATTGCTGAGCTGAATCTGACGCATTTGCTGTAACAGGCCTTGTGCGGTATAGATTTCTGTTGTGTTGCCAGATTGTCCTAATGTCACCTGCGCACTGGCGCCAGCTGGGTTGTCTGTTGCGCTATCGGCAGCAGTCGTGGCATCTTTTTCAGCGCTAGGCGCGGTTTTGGCTGTGCTCGCTGTAGTGCTAGCCTGTGTGGATGCAGGGGACTTCGTTGCGCTATTGTCAGCGCTATATGCTTTGTTAATCAATGCGGCCAGGTTAGTCTGGATGCTGGACAATGACATGCTGATGCCTCCCATAATATTGCAGATACAATACGCCTCATCTTGTTAACGGCATCCAACCATTAAACTTTAGAAAATTGTTCAATTCTTTGTAACGCTACTCCTTCATGGTTGATTTATGCCGTTAGGTGCGTGGTTTTTTCCGGTTTTATGGTAAGGTTTCAGCCTTGTTCAGACACATCAATTTTCCCTTCTCAAGATGACAACTGTCCGCTATTGCATCAATGGCAAACTGGTCAATGGCATCGCGCCGACCAACCGTGGCTTTGCTTATGGCGATGGTGTTTTTCGCACCATGCGCTTATTGAATGGCGAATTGCAAGACTGGCCGTTGCATTACCAAACATTAGTGGCTGATTGCAGCAAAATCCAGATTGTGTGCCCGTCTGCAGAGTTGCTGATGCAGGAATTCAAATACTTGATGGCGTCTGCCAGTGAGGAAGATACGCAGTTTAGTATCCTCAAGATTATGATTACGCGTGGCGAGGGGGCGCGCGGCTATGCGCCACCGGCAGTGAGTGAACCAACAAGAGTGCTGATACAGAGCCCGTTACCAAATTATCCGCCGGAGATTTATGCGAATGGTGTGGCGCTGTATACCTGCCAGACGCGGCTGGCGCACCAGCCTTTACTGGCCGGTATCAAGCATTTAAACCGCCTGGAAAATGTCCTCGCGCGTGGCGAGCTGAAAGACCCGCGATTTTTTGACGGTTTATTGCGCGACTATGATGACCATGTCATTGAGGCGGTTAGCGGCAACCTGTTTATCCGCAAGGATGGCGTGGTGATGACGCCAGTGCTGGAGAGTTGCGGTGTGGCCGGTGTGATGCGGCATAAAATACTGGATTGGTATAAAACGCAACGCCAGACCGTGCTGGTAAGCACATTAACCATGGACGATTTGCTCAATGCAGAAGCGATTGTCATCGTGAATAGTATTTATGGTGTGTTGCAGGTGTCGCATATTGATGATCAGCCGGTAGCGACCAATCACTGGGCGAAAGAGCTCCGGTCACAGCTGCATTATGTAACGCATTAAAAGTTTTTTATCAGGCACTACATGTTTAAGAAAAGCTTCAAATACGGGTTAGCGGTTTTGGGGTCATGCGGACTGGCGCTGACGCTCTGGCTAGTCATTTATATGATACGACCATTGCCTATGGTTTCTGAAACCATAGGCTTGCAAATTCCCGCCGGCGCCAGTGTGCGCGGCATTGCAGACCAACTGGTATCGGCAGGGGTGTTGAAAGAACCTTATAGTTTCCTGGCGGTGGTCAAACTGACAGGGAGCGGCAGCCGACTTCAAGCGGGTGATTACGCTTTAAATGCACCATTGCAAGTGCTGGGCCTGATTGATGTACTCAAGCATGGCACATTTGATCAGCTTAAACTTCAGTTGACTGAAGGCAAGACCTTTAGCGACTTCAGGCAGAAGCTGGCGCAAATGCCTGGCATACGGCATGAGACACAACATTTATCTGATAGTGAGTTAATGGAACTGGTTAGCGGTGAAGCCAAGCCTCCTGAAGGCTGGTTTTTTCCGGACACCTATTTTATTGACAAGCAAAGCAGTGATACGGAAATGTATAAGCGTGCTTACCAGAAAATGACGCAGTATTTATCTGCTGCGTGGGAGACACGTCAATCCGGCTTGCCTTATAAAACGCCATACGAAGCACTGATCATGGCCTCCATCGTTGAGAAAGAAACTGGCGTTGAAGTGGAGCGTCCGCAAATCGCCGGTGTGTTTGTCAATCGTTTGCGGCTGGGCATGCGTTTGCAGACTGACCCGACCGTGATTTATGGCATGGGCAGCCGGTATCGTGGCAATATCACGCGACGGGATTTACTGACGGATACCCCTTTCAATACTTATACGCGCAGTGGCTTACCGCCAACGCCAATTGCTTTGCCAGGCCTGGCCTCTATTCAAGCGGCATTACATCCCGCCAATACCAAGGCGTTGTATTTCGTGGCAAACGGGCAGGGCAGGCATGTGTTTACCAGTACGCTGGAAGACCATAACAAGGCCGTGCGCGCCTATCAATTAAAGAAACACTAATGACAATCAGCATGAGTTGGGAAATAAAGTAATGGCAGGTTTGTTTATTACACTTGAAGGCATGGATGGCGCGGGTAAAAGTACGCATATTCCCACCATACTGGCATTGCTGGCAAAGTCTGGCCGTGAAGTGGTTTCTACCCGAGAGCCCGGTGGCACCCCGTTGGGTGAAGAGTTGCGTGAACTGCTCTTACATAAAGAGATGCATGTGGAAACCGAATCATTGCTGATGTTCGCTGCCCGTGCGGAACATCTGCAGCAGGTAATCCTTCCGGCATTGGCACGCGGCGCGATTGTTTTGTCTGACCGGTTTACCGATGCTTCCTATGCTTATCAATGTGGCGCACGCGGATTGCCTTTAGCTAAAATGCAGTCTCTTGAAAAATGGGTGCAGGGTGACTTGCAGCCAGATATCACCTTGCTGTTCGATGTGCCGGTAGAGGTCAGTATGCAGCGCCTGGCTGGGGCACGCACACCTGATAAATTTGAAGCGCAGGGGATTGAATTTTTTTCCAAATTACGCGCCCAATATCTTGCCCGTGCGGCCGAATTTCCGCAACGTTTCCGCGTGATTGATGCCAACAGGTCTTTGGAAGAAGTAAAGAAATCAGTTGAAGAAATCATTATATCATTATGATTAATAATGTATATCCATGGCAAGAATCGCTGTATACACATTGGGTGCATGCAGGCGACAGCCGGCACCATGCCTTGCTGTTTCATGGTAAGGCCGGGATAGGCAAACTGGCTTTTGCAAATTCACTGGCAGCAGGGCTATTGTGCTCGCAACCACAGCAAAACGGGATTGCCTGCGGTCAATGTCAGGCATGTCACTGGCTATCAGAGGGGGCGCATCCTGATTTCAGGGAAATCACGCCGGAAGATGACGAAGTCGCAGATAGCGCAAAAAAGAAAACCCGTAAACGCCAGCAGATCCTGATTGACCAGATTCGTGCATTGAATGATTACCTGGCCCTGACCAGCCACCAGGCAGGAGGCATACGTGTGGTACTCATTCACCCCCTGGAAGCAATGAATGTTGCGGCTTCCAACGCATTGTTGAAATTACTGGAAGAACCTCCGCAGCGTACGCAATTCCTGCTGGTTTCGCATCAGCGCCAGGCCTTGTTACCCACCATTTTAAGTCGTTGCATGCAGGTGGATATGCCAGTGCCAACGCATGAGCAGGGCTTGCAATGGTTGCAGTCACAATCAGTCGCGCAGGCTGAATGGCTCTGGCACTATAGTGGTGGTGCACCGACGACTATCCAGCAGGATGACCTCGATTGGTATGGCTGGTACCAGCAGTGGAGCCCGCACCTTTCGCGTGGTGCTGCCATGGATAGTGCGCTGGCAAGTGGTATATTGATCAAACAAGGGATGATCGCAGCCATTCAGGTGTTGCAAAAATGGCTGCTGGATTTATGGCTGTCGCGGCATCAACTGCCATTACGCTACCATCCGGCGGAGTCCGCTACTTTACAAACACTTGCATCGAAACTTGAGTTAGCACGCCTGCTGGCATTTCAACAGCAGTTAAATCGTTTTAAAATGACTGCACAGCACCCGTTAAACCAGGAATTGCAATTGGAGCAATTATTGCTCCAATACAAGAAGATGTTTGGCTAATAGATTAGCCCAGGAGTCCATGCATGACTGACACCCAATCACCATCGACGATGAGCCCTGCCAAGCCAGGCGTGCTGTCACTGGCTATCCGTGAAAAAGCCGCCTTGTTTGCTGCTTACATGCCTTTTGTCAAAGGTGGCGGACTATTTATCCCAACCAGCAAACCCTTCAAAATGGGCGAAGAAGTATTCATGCTGCTGACCTTGCTGGATGACCCGCACAAGCTGAAGATTGTCGGTAAAGTGATCTGGATCACACCCCAGGCAGTGAATAATAAACCGCAGGGCATAGGCATCCAGTTCAGTGACCGCGATGGCGGCGTAGAGGCCAAGAAACGCATTGAAACCATACTCGGCGCAGCGCTTAAATCCAGTCGCGCAACCCATACTATCTAGCAGGTTTTTGGATTATTCATGTTTGTAGATTCGCATTGCCATATTAACTTTCCCGAACTGGCGCAAAACATCGACCAGGTACGCGCCAGCATGCTTACCAATGAGGTCGGTCATGCCTTGTGCGTATCCGTCACACTGGACAAGTTTCCCGAAGTATTGGCGCTTGCCGAGCAGTACCCGAATATCTATGCTTCTGTAGGCGTGCATCCTGACTATGAAGATATCCAGGAGCCAACCGTAGCCGAATTGGTCTCACTGGCCGATCACCCGCGCGTGGTGGCCATCGGTGAAACCGGACTGGATTATTTCAGGCTGACTGGTGACCTGAACTGGCAACGTGAACGCTTTCGCACCCATATCCGCGCTGCCAGGGCCACAGGTAAGCCGCTGATCATTCATACCCGCAATGCAGCCGAAGATACCTTGCGTATCATGCAGGAAGAGGGCGCAGCAGAAGTGGGCGGCGTGATGCATTGTTTTACCGAAAGCTGGGAAGTGGCGCAGGGCGCTATCGAAATGGGGTTTTATATTTCATTTTCCGGGATTGTCACTTTTAAAAATGCCGTCGCCTTGAAAGAAGTGGCGCAGAAAGTGCCACTGGCATCGATGCTGATCGAGACTGATTCACCTTATCTGGCGCCTATTCCTTTCCGCGGCAAAACCAACCAGCCTGCCTATGTGCGCCACGTAGCTGAAGAAATCGCCAAGTTACGCGATATTCCATTGCAACAAGTAATGGATGCCACTACCAGCAACTTTTTCAGCCTGTTTAAGCACGCGCAGCCATGCAACTGACCATACTTGGTGCAGGTTCCAGTGCAGGCACTCCCGCGGTGGGTTGCCCTTGCGCCACTTGTGTCTCCACTGACCACCGTAACAAGCGCACGCGTTGTTCCAGCATGGTGACGCTGGATGATGGCCGTGTGATCCTGATTGATACTTCGCCCGATTTACGCCAGCAGGCACTGCGTGAAAATATGCAGCGGGTCGATGCAGTGCTGTTTACCCATACCCATGCCGATCATCTGCACGGAATTGATGACTTGCGTGCTTTTTGCCAGATCAACCGCTGCCAGATTCCCCTGTATAGCTATCCTGAAGCGATCAGCCATATCCAGGATAAATTTGGCTATACCTTACGCGAGCCCAGTAACTTCTGGGATTTGCCCGTGCTGGCAGCCCATGTGGTAGAAACACCGTTTGAAGTGGCAGGGCAGGCCGTGACGCCCATCCCGGTGATGCACGGCAAGATACGTATTTATGCTTATCGCATAGGGAATCTGGTGTACATGACGGATGTGTCCAGTATCCCCGAATCTTCTTACGAGTTGCTCAGGGATGTGGATCTGCTACTCATAGATTGCCTGCGTGAAACCCCGCACCCCACCCATGTCAGCCTCAGTGAATCGCTGGCGCTGATCAGCCGCATAGGTGCAAGGCGCAATGTGCTGATTCATATGACCCACGAGCTGGAATATCATGCGCTACAGGCAACACTGCCAGCCAATGTTGAAGCGGGTTACGATGGCTTGCAGCTCACCATCTGACCGTGACGTGAACAAAGTTTACCGTGGTTGCAGTCAACCAAATAAGGTGATAAACAGTTATACTTTCACAAACACGATAATTGTAAAATTGAATTTGGATCACAGGGATTAAACATGAAGTTTTATGCAAAGATTTCGGCTGTTGTTATGGCACTGGTGATGTTCAGCAACGTGGCATCAGCCTTCGCTGGCAAAACCTACAATGAAAACGAATTCATTGATAATTTTAGCGGCAAGTCAAAAAAAGTAGTGTTGGAAAAACTTGGCCAACCCTTCAAGAAACAGCAATCAGTAAAGCCTAGCAATGCGAGTAACATGATTGCAGGCGTAGGTGGGCAAGAGAAAAGCTCCAAGCCGGTACAAGTGGAAATGTGGTACTACAAAAACATCGTTAAATATGATGCCAAAAATACCTATAAAGAAACCGAAGTAACTTTCGTGAACGATAGAGTGATGAATATTGGATATTTCAATAATCGTTAATTCCCTGGATGATTAAAAAGCTGTGTCTGTGGGCACAGCTTTTTTATTTTGCACCTTCCACAAATATATCAACTAGCTAATGTACGCCGCCTAATGCAATCATGAGTGCCACAGAAGCATTAAATCTCCGGCCGGTAATTGTGAGCAAATTGCGCTCTGCATTCAATAATGCCGATTGAACAATCACTACATTCTGGTATTCACTGATACCGGCTCGATAGCGGTTTTCAGTTTGTTCAACCGCCTCACGCGCGAATTTTACGGCGATTTCCTGCTCCACCGCTTCCGCTTCCAGAATGCGCAGCAACGCCATATTGTCCTCTACTTCACGTATCCCGTTGATAACTGTCTGTTTGTAGCTGGCAACGCTGGCGTCATAACGGGCAATCGCTGCATCCGTTTGCGATTGACGTAGTTGATTGTCAAAGATAGGCCCCGCCAATGCCGGGCCTAGCGACCATACGCGGTTCGGCAGCGATAACAGGTTGCCCAGCTTATCGTTGCTGTAACCCAGGCCTGCACCCAGGCTCAGGGTCGGGAATAGTGCCGCTCGTGCAACGCCGATCTGCGCATTAGCCAAGGCAATGCGGCGTTCGGCAGCCGCAATATCCGGTCTTCTTTCCAGCAGGCTGGAAGGCAGGCTGGCTTCTGCAATCGGAAAAGCAATACCAGTCACTTGCTTGTAGGGGCTAGACGGGATCGAAAGCTCGGCCGGGACTTTTCCTATCAAGACGGCTATTGCGTGTTCCAGTTGCGCACGCGCTGCCGTGATGTCGATTGCTTGCGCCCGGGTATTGCGTAATTGTGTTTCGGCCTGGGCGATTTCGGTACGGGAGGCTAATCCGACGTTGTAACGGTTAATGGTAAGTTTCAATGAACGCTCGAAACTTTGCGCCGTGGTATCCAGCAATAATTTTTGCGAATCCAGTATGCGTAACTGAAAATAGGTTTGTGCAAGTGCGGATTGTACGGATAGTTTCACGGCAGCCAGGTCTGCTGCAGAAGCTTCTGCATTTGCCTCACCTGCCAATATGCTGTTGCGTATCCTGCCCCATAAATCGATTTCCCAGCTGGCACTAATGCCTATACTAAGCTCAGTGCTTGCGCCCGAATTGCTGTTATTACCACGGATAATGGCTGATTGCCCGTTGATTGCCGGCAACAGCGGGGCGCGGCTGCCTCTCGCCAGTGCAAGGCCCTGGCGGTAATTGGCTTCAGCAATCAGGATCGAGTAATTTGCCTGGTTAGCTGACAGTAACAGTTGAGTGAGTTGTGCATCCTGGTAGCGATCCCACCATTTGTCAGACAATGCAGGGCTACCTGGCGTCGCCGCTTTCCAGCCGGCAAACGCGCTCGCTTCTTTATATTGCTCGGGGATCACCATTGTAGGGCGGGTATAGGCTTCCCATACGCTGCAGCCTTCCAGCAACAGGCCAGCGATTACCAGTAAGCTCAATTTGATATTTTTCATACAGATGTGATATTTGTTGAAACAGGTGTTGTTCGTTGTGTTTTTTTTGTTCTAAACTGATTCAGCTTGTCCAGATACAAGTAAATGACCGGTGTAGTGAATAAGGTTAATACTTGCCCTAACAGCAAACCGCCGACAATCGAAATACCTAATGGCTGGCGGATTTCGGCGCCATCGCCCACGCCAAAAAGCAGGGGCAGTGCGCCCAGCACAGCCGCAAATGTAGTCATTAAAATCGGCCGGAAGCGTTGCATGCAGGCTTCTACAATCGCTTTATCAGGAGAGGTGCCTCGGTGCTGGATGATATAGCGTGCAGCATCTATCATGATGATGGCGTTTTTCATCACGATGCCGATGAGCAGCACGATGCCTATCATGGCGATAATCGTCAACTCACTGTCAAACAGCAATAAAGCCATTAATGCACCAATCCCGGCCGAGGGCAGGGTGGAAAGTATCGTGATGGGATGTATCAGACTCTCGTAAAGTATTCCCAACACGATATAAATTGTGACTAGTGCAGTCAAAATCAGCCAGGGCTGGCTATCCATGGATTCTTTAAATGCTTTTGCTTTACCTGAGAATGATCCATGTATGCTTTCGGGTGGATCCAGAGATACAAAAGCTGCTTCAATCGCCTGGCTGGCTGCATCCAGCGCATAGCCTTCTGCAATATTGAAGGAAATGGTGGCGGCGGCAAACTGCCCCTCATGATTGACTGCCAGCGGGGTATTAACCAGCTCCCAGCGCGCGATGCTTGACAAGGGTATACGCTGGTTCTGGAGGCTGTTTAAATAAATATGGTTTAATGATTCCGGTCCTTCTGCAAACCGTGGTGCCAGCGTCAGCACAATAAAGTACTGGTTCAATGGTTCATAAATGGTAGACACTAATCGTTGGCCGAAGGCATCGTTTAATGAAGCATCAATCTGGCGCTGGGTAATACCTAGCCGTGCCGCAGCATCACGGTCTATCACCAGGTTTGCCTGTAAACCCTTATCTTGTGCGTCACTGCTCACATCGGTCAGTTGCGGCAGTTTAGTCAGTGCATCCCTCAATTGCGGCGAGAATCTACGCAGATCCTCGATGTTGCTGGAGAGCAGGGTATATTGAAATTCAGCCGAACCGGGTCGTACACCAATATTAAATTCCTGCTGCGGCCGTAAACGAAGCGAAGCACCGGCTACCCTGTCCAGTTGCGGGCGTAGTCTGTCCACAATCTCCTGTGCGGATGCTTCGCGCTCTTTCCTGGGTTTAAGGCGAGCATTCAACATGCCGGTATTGGACTGTCCGCCGCCAAAGCCACCGGTGTATTCATAATAAGTTTCTATATCCGGGTCACTGGCAATCACGCGCATGAACTGGTCGACTTTTTCACGCATCGCCCAGAACGACAGGTTCTGATCACCTTCAAAGTTGCCTTGCAACCTGCCGGTATCCTGTAACGGGAAGAAGCCTTTGGGCACGATGGAATACAGGTAGACATTGCTGCCGATCGCCACAAAAAACAGCATCAGGATAAGTGCGGAATGGCGGATCGCCCATTGCAATGCCTTGTAGTAAGCCCGGTGCGGAATATCGAAAATGCTCGCCAGCGCGCGTGACAGCCTGTTGGGTGAAGGATCGGATTTCAGTAATCGTGAGGATAGTACCGGGGTAAGCGTCAATGTAATCAGTAATGACAGTACCACTGCACTGGCCAGGGTGATGGAGAATTCGCGGAAAATACGCCCGATCACGCCATCCATGAACAGCAAAGGGATAAAGGCAGCAATCAGCGACAGGCTCATGGCAATAATGGTAAAAGATACTTCATGCACCGCCTGGAACGCCGCCTGCAATGGCTTTAACCCATGTTCGATATGACGCATAGTGTTTTCAACCACCACAATCGCATCATCCACAATAAAGCCGGTGGCAATAATCAGCGCCATCAGCGTTAAGTTATTCAGGCTGAAGCCACATAAGTAAATCACTGCCAGGGTACCCAGCAGTGAAACCGGGATGGCGATACTTGGAATCAGCGCAGCGCGGCCACTGCGTAAAAACACGAAAGTGACCAGGATCACCAGCACGATGGAAATCAACAGCGTATGTTCCACTTCCTGCAGTGACTTCCTGACGATGGTACTCCTGTCAATCAGCACTTCCATTTCAATGCCGGGCGGCAGCAAGGGTTTCAGTTTTGGCAATAAGGCCTTGATGCCATCCACGGTGGCGACAATATTGGTGCCGGGAATATTATTGACTGAGATCACTACCCCTGGCTTGCCATTGACACTGCCCGTGCTGCGTAGCTCTTGTACCGAGTCCTTGACATCGGCAATGTCGTGCAGGCGGATAGGGGCGCCATTGCGCCAGGCCACGATTAAATCTTCAAAGTCGGCGGCTTTATTGCCATTGTCATTCACATCAAGCTGCCAGCGCTTGTCATCATTTTCAACAAAGCCTTTCGGCAGATGCGCGTTGGTATTTGCGATCACATTGCGTATCTGCTCCAGGGCAATACCATATTGATGCGCAGTGAGCGGGTTAACTTCAACGCGCACCGATCGCAAGGCACTGCCATTCACATTCACCTGGCCTACACCATCGACCTGGGAAATACGCTGACCGACCAGTGATAGGCCAATATCGTACAGTTCGCGCCGACTGTAGCGCTCCGAAGTCAATGCAATATGCATAATCATGTTGGAGCCGCTTTTGCGCCAGGTCGGGTTGCTTTGCATGCCGGCAGGCAGCAAAGGCACCGCTGCGTTAATGGCTGCCTGCACATCACGTGCTGCGCCATCTGCATTTCGGTCCAGGTCAAATTGCAAACTGACCCGGGTTTGCCCTTTGGAACTGCTGGATGTCATTTCATTGACACCGGCGATATTGCCCAGGGAGCGTTCCAGTGGCGATGCTACCGCAGAAGCCATGGTTTCTGCGCTGGCCCCCGGCAATCTTGCAAATACATCAATACTGGGCATTTCAACTTGCGGGAGGGACGCGATAGGCAAGGCAAAATAAGCTGCAATCCCCGGCAACGCGATTGCCACCGCCAGTAAGGTGGTGGCAATCGGCCGTCGCAGGAACAAGGTCAACCATGCCATCAGGTTGGCCTCGCCGTTTTCTGCTTTGCTGTCTGCCAGGTTTTGGCAAGGCGATCAAAAGTCAGGTAAACCACTGGAGTGGTAAATAAGGTCAGCAGCTGGCTCAAGAGCAAGCCACCTATCATCGCAATTCCTAGCGGCGCGCGTAACTCTGAGCCGGGGCCATCGCCCAGAACCAGTGGTACGGCGCTGAACAGCGCTGCCAGGGTAGTCATCAGGATAGGCCGGAAGCGTAACAGGCATGCCTGGTAGATGGCTTCCAGAGTGGATTTGCCATGCTCGCGCTCAGCCTCAAGTGCAAAATCAATCATCATGATGGCATTTTTCTGCACAATACCAATCAGCAGAATAATCCCTATGATCGCGATCACGCTTAATGGATGATTGGTCACCATCAGGCCCAGCAAAGCACCTACGCCTGCAGTGGGGAGTGTTGACAATATGGTTAGGGGATGAATATAACTTTCGTACAAAATGCCGAGCACGATGTACATGGTAGTGATCGCCGCCAGCGTTAAAAATAACTCGTTATCCAGTGCGGCAATAAATGCCGATGCCGCACCCTGAAAACGGCTAATGATTGTTGCCGGAAATTGCATCTGCTGCCTGACCCTTGTAATCGCAGACACACCGTCACCGAGCGCATAGTTCGCGGCCAGGTTAAAGCCGATTTCAATCGAAGGTAGCTGGTCTTCACGGTATATCACTAGGGAAGCAGGTTTTTCGCTGACAGTCGCGATACTCGCCAGTGGCACTTGCCGACCGTTGCTGCTGGAAACAAATACTTGTTCCAGCGCAGCTAGCCCCGGGCTTTGGGAGGGCTGCGCTTCCAGGATCACGCGGTATTGATTTGCCTGTGTGAAAATAGTAGTAATCATGCGTTGGCCGAATGCACTGTATAAAGCGTTGTCCACATCCGCCATGGTGATGCCAAGACGGCCGGCATTGTCCCTGTCCACGACAATGGCGGCACGTAAGCCATCGTCATGCTGGTTGCTGGCGACGTCTGTTAACTGCGGCAACCGGCGAAGTTTTTCAAGAAACGCCGGCAGTATCTGAGCTAACCCCTCCGGATCGGTACTGGTCAGCATGTATTGATACTGGGTTCGGCTGACACGGTCTGAAAGCGTCAGATCCTGCACCGGCTGCATATGCAGGATCAGAGGTGAACTTTCATCGAGGGTACGCTTTAATCTGCTGATCACTGCTGTGGCTGATGATTGCCTCAGGGGATAAGGTTTGAGGTTAACCAACAGGCGGCCGCTGTTATGGGTGGTATTCACGCCATCAATGCCCACCACTGATGACACGCTGTCTACATCCGGGTCACGCAGGATTTCATCTACAACCCGCTGTTGCTTCAGGCTGACTTGCCTGAAGGCATCCGAACCTGGTGTTTCGGTAATTACCTGGATAAAACCGGTGTCTTGTACCGGAAACAAACCTTTTGGAATCACGATCGCCAGCGCAACCGTCAGTAGGAATGATAGCCCTGCAATAGCCAGCACCCAAGGTTGATGATTTAAGGAAATCTTCAGGTAACGACCGTAAATCTCGATCACCTTATCGCTTAATGTTGGGCGCTTATCATGCTGCGGTGGGGCGGCCTTGAGTAAACGTGCGCATAGCATAGGGGTAAGCGTTAATGACACCACCGCTGAAATCAAAATGGCTACTGCCAGTGTCACGGCAAATTCCCGGAACAGACGCCCGATCACGTCGCCCATAAAAAGCAGTGGTATCAGTACCGCAATCAGTGAAAATGTCAGCGAGATAATGGTAAAACCAATCTGGCGGGCACCTTTCAATGCAGCCTCCAGTGGGCTTTCACCTTCCTCAATGTGTCGGGCGATGTTTTCAATCATCACAATCGCATCATCCACCACAAAACCGGTGGCGATGGTAAGTGCCATCAATGTCAGATTGTTGATACTGAAGCCAGCGACATACATAACACCAAAGGTACCCACCAAAGATAGCGGAACAGTCAGACTGGGAATCAGGGTGCCGGCTGCGGTGCGCAAGAACAGGAAAATCACCATCACCACCAAACCGACCGCCAGCATCAGCTCAAACTGCACATCGTGCAGTGCGCTACGGATGGTATGGGTGCGGTTGGTTAACTCCTTGATTTCAACATCGGCAGGTAATCCCGCAGTCAATGAGGGCAATCTGGCCTGTATCTGTTCAACCACCTCAATGACATTGGCACCCGGCTGGCGCTTGATATTGACGAGTACAGCTGGGGTTTTATTCGCCCAGGCAGCAAGATACATGTCTTCCTGTGCTTCTTTGATGTCTGCCACATCGCTTAACCTTACCGGCCTGTCGTTGACATTAGCGACAATCAGTTGACGGTATTCCTCTGCAGAGCGCAGCTGGCTGTTGGCATCCAGTTCATAAGCCAGTAGTGGACCATCAATATTGCCTTTGGCCTGGTTAGAGTTGGCGCTATCAATCAGGGTACGCAAGTCATTCAAGCCAAGGCCGTAGGCGGCTAAAGCGGATTGATTCACCTGAATGCGGATAGCCGGTTTTTGACCGCCATCGACACTGACCAGTCCGACACCATTCACTTGCGCAATTTTCTGCGCCATACGGGTATCCACAAGATCACGCAATTTCGGTAACGACAAAGTGGAGGAGGTTACCGCCAGTGTTAATACCGGTGCATCGGCAGGATTAACTTTGTTATAGATCGGTGGCGCTGGCAGGTCGGCAGGTAAAAAGCTGCTGGCGGCATTCATGGCTGCCTGCACAGATTGAACAGCCACATCCAGGCTGGTTTTCAGGCTGAATTGCAGCGTGATTACCGAGGCACCGCCAGAGCTGGCAGAAGACATGTGAGCCAGGCCGGACATAGAGCCAAACTGCCTTTCCAGCGGTGAAGTGACATTCATTGCCATTACTTCAGCACTAGCGCCAGGGTACAAAGTCACCACCTGGATGATCGGGTAATCAACTTGTGGTAAAGCGGACTTGGGTAACAGGCTGTATGACAGAATGCCAGCCAGCAAGATGGCCAGCATCAGCAGCGAGGTCGCCACCGGGCGCAAAATAAAAATTCGAGACGGATTCATCATCAACCAGTGCGCTGCTTAAGCAGGCGCATCCGAACGGCGTTTATGTGTCTGGTCCGGAGAGCCAGCACCGTGAGGACGCCTGGATTTTTTTTCGGCACCTGGCTCGTCTTTATCGTCAAATGCATTGGCCGGGTTTTTAATTTTTACTTTGGCATTCTGTTTCAGTTTATCTATGCCGCTGCTGACTACCTGGTCATTTACAGCGAGACCATTTGTGATGGCTGCAATTTCACCGGTAGTGTGACCAACGGTGACCGGCTGCAGGATGACCTTGTCGCCTTTCTCGTCACGCACAATCTTGTAAACAAAGGAGCCGTCCGGCCCATGCTGTAAAGCATTGACCGGAATCACACTGGCATTGCGTATGGTGTCGCTATACAGGCGGACATTGATGAACTGGTTGGGAAACAGGCGATTGTCTTCATTGGAAAATTCCGCCTTGAGTTTCAGCGTGCCAGAGGTGGTGTCAATCTGGTTATCAATACTGGTCAAAAAGCCGTTGGCCAGCCTGGTATTATTTGCTTTGTCCCAGGCTTCCACCTTGAATTTATGATGGCTGCCTGGTGTATGTGTCTGTTGGACCAGCTGCGTGATTTTGTCTTCAGGCAGTGTAAACACCACATGAATCGGGTGGATGGCGTTAATAACTGCAATCGGGTTTGTGGTAGTGATATTGTTGCCGCTATCTACCTGGCGTAAACCGATACGGCCACTGACCGGAGCAATAATATTGGTATAACCGAGTTGCAGCCTGGCATTCTCCACCGAGGCGTGGTCAGCTTGTACCGTACCCTGGTATTGTTGTACCAGTGAAGCCTGTGAGTCTACCTGTTGTGACGCAATCGAATCTTGCGATTGCAGCGTTTTAAAACGCTCCAGGTCAATCTGGCTGTTTTTCAGCAATGCCTGGTTGCGTACGGCCTGGCCCTGGATTTGTGCCAGCGCCGTTTCAAATGGTTTCGGGTCTATCTTTGCCAGCAACTGCCCTTGTTTCACCAGTTCACCTTCTTTAAAAGCCACCTGTATCAGCTGACCGTTGACGCGGCTGGTAACAGTGACTACCGCGGAGGGAATTGCAGTGCCCAAGGCCGAATGGATGATAGGCACATCGGCTTTGACAACCACTGTCACCAACACTGGCACAGGTTTGTCACCACGATGGCGACCACTGGCAGGCCCATGTTTACCTCCATTTTTATGGTCTGCATCATGAGATGCGGCAGGGTCTGCTTCATCCGCAACAACTCCATTCCGTGCTTCATAAGCCCGCCAAAGCCATATGGAACCCCCGATCAGGATCACACTGAATAAGGCTAGAAATATTAGTTTTTTAAATGACATACTGGCTCATGCATCTACAGGCGGTTAAGGGGTTTGTTTAATTGCTATACATACGCACGGCGGCTGACAAATGCCAGCCGCCGTGCATGTTCAAAATAGAAACAAACAGGAATGTTTATTTCACATCTTTTTCCCTGAAGCTGTCATGGCAGGATTTGCATGACTGCGTCAGTTTGCCAAACTTGGCCTTGATCTGGCCTACATCGCCAGTGGCCGCTACCTTGGCAAACTCATTGGCTTCCAGGTTGAACTGCAAAGCTGCCTTTTTCGCTTCTTCAGGCTTTTCAAAGAACTCGGATTTTAATCTGGTTTTTTTCCAGCCTTCACCTTTGTCTGTGCCAGGGCCATATAACGCGCCCAGTCCCGAATTCGCAGCAGCAGCAATTGCATTCGCCGCGGCAACTATTTCTTCTTTTGACAGTGTATCCGGATTGTCCAGTTGGGTTTTGATTTTGTTGGTATTCCAGCCAATAAAGCTGTAAGCAGATTGACGGAACTTGATCTGATCTTCAATCGGGCCAGCAGAAGCTGCTGCTCCTTGCAACATCAAAAGCGCGCACAGGATTGTCTGAATTTTCATGTATTTTTTCCTTGAAATGATGATAAAAACGCCTGTCGTTACCATGCATGCTGTGAAGCAGGCACAACTGGGGCAGGCGGGGGCTGGTAAAAAAAGGTATGCGCTTGCGGGCTGAACAGCAGCCAGGTCAATGCGCCAGCAGTGATTACACTAAACAGTAAGCGCCATCCCAGCCTTTTACCGATAGGCGGAAGCGTTAATGAGGCGGCAAGGTGCACGGACTTTTTCCCACTGATCATTGGTTTTAACAGGTTGTCTTTTTTGAATAACCCGTAGAAAACGATAGCGAGGACATGCAAAACGATCAGGCCCAGCAATACATTAAACAGCAGGGCATGTAATTCGGACATCTGGTCGCTCAGTGCTTCATCTGCATATTTGGCTAACGGACCTTGCAGCGTGATGTCATCACTTGCAATTACGCCGGTCGCAACCATCCCCGCCAGTAATAACAGGAGCGCAATCACTGACAATGCTCCGGTTGGCGTGTGTCCAACGCCCTGCCATGAACTTTTAAAGTAATTCAGCAACTTGCGCGGGGTAGGGAAGAACTGGGTAAATCTGGCGGTGGGTGTGCCAACAATCCCCCAATTTAAACGGAATAACACCAGGAAAGTAATGGTCAGACCCGCATACCAGTGGATATCCACATCCAGCCAGTCAGTTTTCACAGACAGATATGAAACTGCTACCGTAATGACCAATAGCCAATGAAAAAGTCGTAGTGGAAGGTCCCAGACTTTTATGGTGGTGTCTTGCATGTGTCGCTTAAATTCCAGTTGCTTTAATTAATAGACAAATAAGTCCGGATAAAAAAGTTAGTCATCAATAAGGTGATGCTTTCAGCGATGACTATTAGCAGAAAATATGCCATGTTGTTTTGCCGCCCATCTGATTGGATAATTTATGCAGTACATGTTTTAACAGGCTGATTTTTATATACAAATTTTTTAAAGGTGGTTATCTCAAAATCGCGATATTTTGTGATTCTGAGCTAGTACTGTTTGTATCTGAGCAGTTTTAAAAACAAACTGTTGATATAGAAGCAGCTTCAGGTGTGCTTTGAAAATTGACGATTTGTTTCAATGGCAACAGTCTGTTCTGGCAAGTGTTGAAATTTAAACAGCTGTTTTAAATATAAATATAATTCAAAATAATTTCTTATTAATTTATTGGTTATAGTTTGCCCGATAATGCATTGATTTTAATGAAGTAAAAATTATTTGTTTTACTTCAAACAAGGTTTCTTAATGATTGGCATAGCAATTGCCAATACGGTCCCTGAGTTTATAAGCATAAATAACCAGGGAGACCTTAATGACTGTACTAAAAGTCAGAAGAGCAATAAGAGCTGTTGATAATAAAACAGCCATCGTATTTAAAAGAAAAGTGCTGCAATCTGCAGTGAGTCTGGCCATTGGTGCAACACTTGTAGTCCCAGGCCTTTCAATGGCTGCGGATCCTACAGTAGCTGATTTGCAAGCGGAGAATGAACGCCTTAAAAAAGAACTTGAAAGCCTGAAACAAAGCCTGAATTCAAAAAAAACAGATAGCACTGCGGCGAGTAATGAAGAAGCTGATTCAGCAGCAGACGCCGCACCAGCACCAAAAACCAAGCAGGCAGCAAAAGCAGAGGAAGAAGAGCGCATTACACAAAATGTGCTGGATTCGCTGATCGTCACTGCACGTGCGCGTGAAGAAATCGCACAAGATGTACCACTGCCGGTTGAAGTGATTGGCGGCAAGCGTCTGGATCGTGACAATATCGTCACGATAAACGAACTGGTCAAAGCAGTCCCCAACCTGGGTGTGTTTGGCAGTAATCCACGCCAGACCAGTATTTCGATTCGTGGTATCGGTAAAAACAGTGCTAACGACACCTTGGAACCTGGGGTCGGCGTCATTGTTGACGGTGTTGTGAGCTCTTATGTAGGTCAGTCATGGAACGACTTTAACGACCTGGACCGTATTGAAGTGTTGCGCGGCCCTCAAGGAACCTTGCTCGGTAAAAACACTACTTTGGGTGCGATCAATATCACCACTAAAGCCCCTAGTTTTACACCCGGTTATAACGTAGAGGGCCGTGTGGGCGAGTATGACCAGATGATAGGTAAGTTCTCTGCCACAGGGCCGTTAGTAGATGACCTGCTGGCGTACCGTGCCTCGTTCTTTTTTAACAAACAGAATGGGATGCTGGATAACGTCTGGCAAAGCAACGGACCTTCCAGTAACGAAACATGGAATGAGACCAATCGTATTGGCGGCCGCGTACAATTCCTTCTGACACCTAGCGAAAACTTGTCTATCCGTACCATTCTAGACAGAACGCAAACAGTGGAGAATGGTAACAAATCTTTGCTAACTGAGGATCCTATAGCATTTGCAAATGGCCCAACAAGAGGGACTACATTTACTACCCGCTTAGGTCGTCCTTACTTTAATAATCCTGATGGGTCGCGTTTTCAACCAGTTATCGGCAATGGCAATAATATTCAAGACTCTCAGGCACGTCCACAACGTACTGATCAAGGTGGTATTTCAGTACAGGCTAACTGGAATGTGAATGATGCCTACAGCCTGACCTCCATCACAGCATATCGTGGTCAAGAGTTCGATATTAAAAATGGTGGTAATACCAAATTTGATATCGGCAATGGAGGCCAGCAATTGAGCAACCGTCAGTTTTCTCAAGAGTTACGCCTGAATTATGTTGGCGATAAGGCTTACGATTACCAAGTTGGTTTGTACTATTTGAATGCCAGTGTCTATTCAGATGATCCGAGTTATTTTGGAGCTGATGCTGGTGCTTTTAATGCTACCAATACCCAATGGACAGCTTTGCAGGCACAGCGTTATCGTACTCTGCTCAGGGATTCGCAAGATGGTGTCTATCGTTCTTATGTATTGAATCCAACTACCGAGAGTTATGCTGCCTTCGGTCAAATTAACTGGCACTTGACCGAAAAAGCCACTTTGACGTTGGGTTTACGTAATACATTGGAGTTTAAAGATGGACGTAATAAACGTGAGCTAGACCGCGCAGGAAAAGGTCTTACCAATGCGGCTGGTACAGATGATTCAAAAGCAGCAGATTATGGCCTGACCTTAACCCCAGGCGGTAATACTGCTGATGATCGTGCATGGGCCGCAGCCAAAGAATTATACCGTTCGGCTATTGGTACAATTAATAACCCGAATGGGATTTATGATTGGCGCGATGGTCAAAGTATTCGGGATAGCTCCATCGGTTGGCTTATTAATCCAAGTTATAAACTGAATGAATCCACATTGTTGTATGCGTCTGCTGCACGTGGAGAAAAATCGGGTGCCGTTGAATTTAATGCGGATCCTAGCAGTCCTGACTATGGTAGGCCTCTTAATGTGAAGCCTGAAAAAGCATTAGATTTTGAACTTGGTTTCAAAACATTGTTGTTTGATAACCGTTTATTGTTGAATGCCAATTTGTATTACACGCAGGTAAAAGATTATCAGGGTAATGTCACCGTACCAGCACCGACTACGCAAGATCCAGAAGCAATCCGTGGTTATTTGGGGAATATTCCTGAAGTCATTGCACGCGGCCTGGAATTCACAACTGCTTTTGCTGCCACGCCTAATCTTCGTTTGAATCTAAGTGGTGCTTACAATGATTCTTACTATAAAGAATTTGATAGCACTACAACAGATGTACAAACTCCAAGGTTAGTCGATTTCTCAGGACGACAGTTACATGGCGCTCCGCGAGTTACATTGAGCTACGGTGCCGACTATAACTACTTCTTTGGTTCAGGTTATCGCGCGCATTTCTTCGTCAATAACTCATATCGTTCAGGAACTTATATTGGCGCGACCCAAGCGGCAAGCACCTATCAGGACTCTTACAATATTACGGATGGCGGTGTAGGTATAGGTAGTGCTAGTGACAAATGGGAGTTTACTCTGATAGCTAGAAACCTGTTTGATAAATACTACGTTACTGGAGCAAGTACATACAGTTCATCTGCCCCTATCAGTGAACAACCAGGTTATGGACGCACACTTGGCATTGCTTTCCGTGCCAGGATGTAAATGGATGACTACCTAATTATTTAGCCAGATATGCTGCGTCGCTTTCTCAAAGAGAGGTGACGCTTAAGCATTTATAAGACTTAGAAAGAATGTTATGAAAAAATTATCAGTAAGTGTTTTTCTGGTTTTGTTGTACGCAGGTCTGGCGAATCCGGTGATGGCCGAAGATCCTCCCTCACCCCCAGCCAATACGCCTGCCAGGGTGCCTGCCGCCAAAGGGCCATCACTTGCGCTGGCGGTTGAAGCAGCAAAAGTTGCCGTTGAAGCCTGTGCCGCAGATGGTTCGCAAACTGTCGCTGCCAGTGTGGTCGATTCTGCAGGCGTGTTAAAAGCTTTGCTGGCAGCAGATGGCACTTCACCACGAGGCGTCAGTTCCAGCACAGTCAAGGCGCAGACCGCGCTGCAATACAAGAAAAGCACCAGCGCTTTGTTCGAGCAGGCAAAAACAGATAAGGCATTTGCTGATGCTGTCGCTGCTAACCCCAATATCAATGGTCGTCCCGGCGGTATCCTGATTAAGGTTGGTGACGAAATTATCGGCGCAATTGGTGTAGGTGGTGGCCGTACGGATGAGCCTTGCGCCATTGCCGGTTTACAGAAAATCCAGGCAGGCTCGCACAATGATGTTCAAAGGTAATTCCATCAGAAACCTGATGTTGTGGGTCCTCTGGATGGGATTAAGCTTGCCTGTCATGGCGGCTTCAAATCAGGCCAGCACACCGCAGGTGACAGCCACCTTGATTTCTTCACATAGCCACATTGCGCCAGGTGAGCAAATTATTTTGGGGATCAAACTCGATATTCTGCCTCACTGGCATACCTATTGGCGTAACCCTGGGGACTCCGGAACGGTGACTACCATAGGCTGGAAATTTTCCCAGCCAGTAGAGGCGGGTGATGTGGTCTGGCCATTGCCGGATCGTTTCAAAATGGGCCCGATTGTGAATTACGGCTATGAAAATAGCGTGACATTACCCACGCCGTTGAAATTGCCAGCCGATTTAAAACCTGGCAAGCCGCTGAAAGTGCAGGCGGTGGTCGACTGGCTGGTGTGCAAGGAAGAGTGTATTCCACAGCAAGTTGTTTTATCGCTGGATTTGCCAGTGGTAGCCGCTGGCCAAGGGCAGAAAACTGCTGCCCCCGATATCGATCTGGCATTGGAAAGACAGCCTGCCAAAGTAAGCTGGCCTGTCCGTTTGCAAGGCAGTGATGGTTCATTGACATTACTGGTAGATGCGCCCGAACTGGCTGATGCAGCAGTGAAGGATATCTGGTTCTACCCTTACGAATGGGGAAAGATTGCCCAAAGCCATGAGCAGGTAGTTACAAAAACCGCTACTGGAATCGCCATAGAATTGCATGCCGGAGATATGCCGCTGCAACCCGGCGAAGCACTGGAAGGCGTGTTAATTGCAAAGGGGCAGAACATTGAAACCAGCGGTTATTTACTGAATCCCAAACTGCAAACCGTGACTGAATCCAGTCCCGCTGAAACAGGCACTGACAGCCTGTTGCTGGCGATTTTTCTGGCGTTCGCAGGCGGCATGGTCCTCAACCTGATGCCTTGTGTGTTTCCGGTACTGTCTATCAAAGCACTTTCTCTCATCTCGCATTCCAGTCTCGGTCGCGGTGAGCTGATCAGGCAAGGGCTTGTTTATACCCTTGGTGTGGTTGTCAGCTTCGTTGCGCTAGCCCTGGTTCTGGTGTTGTTAAAAGCGGGTGGGGCACAGGTGGGCTGGGGCTTCCAGTTCCAGTCACCATGGTTTGTGTTCCTGATGGCTTACCTGATGTTTACTGTCGGCTTGAATTTATCCGGCGTGTTTACCATTGGTGGCGGTATTAGTGGCGTAGGCAGTCATCTGGCGGATAAGCCTGGTTATTGGGGCAGTTTCTTTACTGGTGTACTCGCCACTGTTGTGGCGACGCCTTGTACTGCACCATTTATGGCCGCTGCCTTAGGGTTTGCGCTGGCGCGCCCAGCACATGAATTGATAGTGATTTTTATCAGTCTCGGTCTGGGCCTGGCATTTCCTTATCTGCTGCTCACCAGTTGGCCTGGCCTGCAAAAAGCATTGCCAAAACCGGGTATATGGATGGAATACACCAAGCAGTTTTTTGCATTCCCCATGTATGCAGCCGCCGTGTGGCTGGTGTGGGTGCTGGCCCAGCAGCAAGGCGAGCTGGCGGTGGTGCTGGTCCTCAGTGGTTTTGTATTAATTGCATTGGCTGCATGGATCTATTCCATCAGCAGGGGTGCTTCATCCATCAGGCTTAAATTTGCAAATGCTGGCGTAGTGCTGGTGGTGGGACTTGCTATCGGGCTGGTCACTTTACTGGCCGAAACTTCCACTGAAGCTTTGCCTGATAAACAGGCTAAATCCCTAAAACAAAATTGGCAGCCGTATTCGGCCGAAAAACTTGAGTCCCTGCTGGCAGAAGGCAAACCGGTGTTCCTGAATTTTACTGCGGCCTGGTGCATCAGTTGCCTGGTCAATGAAAAGGTCGCGCTTAGCCAGCCGGAAGTCGTAGAGGCATTCGAACAACAGGGAATTACGTATTTAAAAGGTGACTGGACCAACAAAGATGCCGAAATCACCAAAATTCTGACTAAGTTCGGGCGCAGTGGTGTGCCCTTGTACGTGTTTTATCCCCCGGGACATGCCGGTAAGCCGATTGAGCTGCCACAGATTCTGACGCCAGCCAGTGTGCTTTCCCATATCCAACCTTAATTAACCACAACTTTTATACAACCCAGGAGCTATCATGCAAATTAAGCAAATTTTTACTCATACCTTGATCGGTTTGGCGATTGGCGTATTCAGCCAGTCAGTTTCTGCAGAAGCCATTATAGATAAACCGGCACCGGCATTCACTGGCACTACTGCGGATGGCGGCAAGCTCAGCCTGGATTCGCTGAAAGGCAAAACAGTGGTGCTGGAGTGGACCAACCACGAATGCCCGTTTGTAAAAAAACACTATGAAAGTGGTAATATTCCACAACTGCAAAAAGACGCAGCCGCTAAGAATATTGTATGGGTACAAGTAAACTCATCCGCAGAAGGTAAACAAGGCCATGTGAGTGGTGCAGAAGCCACCAAACTGAATGAATCCAGAAGCGCAAAACCTGCTTATGTGGTGTTGGATGCGGATGGCAAAATCGGCCAGGCTTACGGCGCACAGACGACACCGCACATTTACATTGTTGATCCTAAAGGCATCCTACTCTACAAAGGCGGCATTGATGACATTCCAACTGCCAAAGTAGAAGATCTGCCAAAAGCAAACAACTACGTGCGCGAAGTATGGGCAGCATTGGCTGATGGCAAGAAAGTGCCGCACGCCAGCACCAAGCCTTATGGTTGCTCAATTAAGTATTCAAGCTAATTCTCTCGACTTGACCATCAATGCCGGGAGCTAGTTATTCTGCCCCCGGCATTATTTTTAAGGAACACCATGTCTCACATCACGGAAAATAATAAAAAACTTGGCCTGCGCATTAACCGTATTAAGGGTCAAATCGATGCGCTGGAAAAGTCACTATATAACGGGGTGGCATGCGCTAATTTTCTTCACCAAGTCGCTTCAGTACGCGGCGCAATTGACGGTTTGATGTCAGAAGCATTGGAAGGACATATCCGCGAGCATTTGGGACATGCGCACCAAAACGATGGAGCTGGGCACAATCATCAGGAAGACCTGGATGAAGTGATCAATGTGCTCAAAACCTATCTCAAGTAACTCCAGCCTACCAGTCCTGCTGTTGTAAATCATACATCTGCTACAAAACTGTGCAGATTGCAACAACACGTGTCCGTATTCATTCTGCTAACTGATTGATTTTATTGACAACGATGTTTGGCACAACTCCTGCTATCCCAATCCCCTGATAGGGAAGCCCCCTATCCATTATTATCGTCGTCGCTTTTGTCATAACGAAATAAATAAGGGATTTAGATGTATAAGAAGAATAATGGCTGGTGCGGGTTGATGGCACTATTGGCGACCGCATGGACAACTTCCGTAAATGCTGAAGCCAAAGATACATTACCGGCCATTGAAGTCAGAGCCGAAATCCATGCATTGATTGGAGTTGCGGATTCTGCTTCAGATGGCAAAGTGACTGAAAAACAATTGGCGCACCGGCCATTCTTGCGCCCCGGTGAAGTGCTGGAAACCGTGCCTGGTTTGATCGTCACCCAGCATTCGGGCGATGGCAAAGCCAACCAGTATTTCCTGCGCGGCTTTAATCTGGATCATGGCAGTGACTTTGCTACTTATGTGAACGGTATGCCTATCAATATGGTCAGCCATGCTCACGGCCAGGGCTATATGGACCTTAATTTCTTGATTCCGGAACTGATAGGAGGCCTGCGTTACCAGAAAGGCCCTTATGCCGCTGAAGATGGAGATTTTAATACGACTGGTTCGGCGCGTATCCAATACAAACGCTCGCTCAAAACGCCTTTCGCAGCATTGACCGTTGGTGAATACCAGTACCAACGTTTTTTGACAGCCGGAAGTGCTGAGTGGAACGGCCGCCAGCTGTTGGGTGCTGCTGAACTGGTTGGGTATGATGGCCCGTGGGACCAGTCGCAAAACCTGAACAAGGTCAATCTGCATGGCAGTATCAGTGAAGGGACAGCCAGTGACGGTTACACCATTACTGCCATGGCCTATAAAAGCACCTGGGTAGCCAGCGAGCATGTGCCACAACGGGCCATTGATAGTGGCGAGATTGGCCGTTTTGGTACCTTGGTCACCAATGATGGCGGCAAAACTCATCGCATCAGTTTGTCAGGTGAATGGAACCAGAGTGATGAGCGTTCTTCAAGGAAAATCAATGCCTGGGTGATAGACTATGGCTTAAACCTTTTCAGTGCGCCATCAGGTTATATCAACGGCCCTGATGGCGACCAGCATGAGCAAGAAGATCACAGAATTCTGTTTGGCGGTCAGGCCGAAAAGCATTGGTTATTACCTGAGGGCTGGTTTAATACTGAAGTGATTGCCGGTGCGCAGTTGCGCCATGACCGCATCGGAGCTCTGGGTTTGTATGACACGGTCAATCGTGTGCGTACCAATACCGTCAGTCAAAATAAGGTTAACCAGACCGGCAGCGCTCTTTATACTGAACTGAAAACGCCTTGGTTATCCTGGCTGCGCACTAATGTCGGCTTACGGTATGACACCATTTCTGCCGATGTAAATGCCCGTGGCGGCCAATTCAACCTGTCGAATGGCGGCAGTGAGACTGCACATCAGGTTAGCCCTAAGTTGGGTTTAGCGATTGCACCATTCAATCAACTTGAATTTTATGCTAACTGGGGCCGCGGTTTCCATAGTAATGATATCCGTGGTGCCGTCATCACTAATAATGCAGTTGATGGCTTGCCAGCCGAGCGGGTGCCATTACTCGCCAAAAGTACAGGCGGTGAAATAGGACTGCGTGCAGCACCATTTGAAGGTTGGCAAACAGCATTGGCAGTGTGGCAGGTAAAATCTGCTTCCGAATTGGTGTTTGTTGGCGACGAAGGAATCACTGAACCACGCGGTAGTTCACATCGCTACGGGGTTGAGTGGACTAACCATCTGACTTTGTCAGATTATTTCTTCCTGGATGCCGATCTGGCGTTATCAAAAGCCAGGTTTGACCGTGAAGAAAATGGTGGCCGTCATGTGCCTAACGCTATCCCGGTAAGTGCATCGCTGGCGGCTAACTATGATGATGGCAGCCATTGGTCCGGCGGCATCAGGGTACGTTATATCGGTTCTTATGCATTGGAAGAAACCGGTACGCAAACATCATCTTCATTTTTGACAGCAAACGCCAGGCTGGACTATCAATTCAACCCACACTGGCAACTGTCTGCCAGCATCCTTAATCTGTTGAATCGCAAGGCAAATGACATCGAGTATTGGGGCGGCGCCTGCTCGCGTCAGGATGGGGCAGGTTGCGGCGGTGGACAGGGCATTGATGGACGTCTGGTTCATCCGCTGGAACCACGCACATTACGCGTAGGTTTGCGCTACAACTTTTAAGACTAATGATTGTTTCTAATGCAACATGCTGATACGGCAACTGTTGCATAGTAAACAGCCTGGTAAATCCCTTTGAATGGCACGTGATTAACGTGCCATTTTCATTTTATAAAATTCCTTTTTAGATCAATTGATTAGATAGAAAAACTCCAGGCCTGAAGCTAGTCATCCCACACTTCAAAAGCTGGCACGCAGGTTGCAATAGTAATGGCCGATATCGCATGTCATGGTCACGGCTATGCATGTATTGCATCACTCTGTTAGACCTATAAAAGGATTACAATGAAAAAAATTCACCTGGTAGTGGCTTCACTATTTCTTTCTGCGGCAACGTTATCTTATGCCGGCGGTGTAAGTAACACTGGCGCAACAAATACTGCACCAGCCAATACACAAGAAGCGAAAAAACCACCTATCTCAAAAAAACTGGATAAAGCGGATGTGGATGCCATCCTTGCCAAACCTAGCGACTACGTGCTGATCGATCTTCGTCGCCCTGATGAGCTGATCAAGATTGGCGGCTTTCCTGTATACCTGAACATCCAGTCCAAAGAACTTGAACAATACCTGGATTACATCCCTAAAGATAAACAGATTGCTACTATTTCCAACCATGCCGGTCGAGCCCATGCAGCTGCTGATTTGCTGATTGGGAAAGGCTACAAAGTAGTGGGTGCGATTGGCGTGCAGGATTACGAAGCACAGGGCGGTGCACTGACCCGCATCACACCGCCAGCGCCGAAGTATGAAGTAAATGCCGATATTCCAGGCGTAGTCGCCAAAGGCACGAAATACGAGTTTCTTTATGAAGGTTTTGAAGGCACTGAAGGTCCTATCACTTTGCCTGACGGTTCGGCTATCTTTACTGAGACTCGCGCCAACCGCATTACACAATTAAAAGAAGACCGTGGTGTTTCGATTTTCCTGCAGAACAGTAACGGTTCTAATGGCCTGGCATTTACACCAAAGGGTGACCTGATCTCGGTGCAAAACCTGAAACCGCAAGTAGGTATCGTTTATCCGGCCGGCCATGAAAAAGTGCTGTCTAACAACTTTGAGGGCAAACCTTTCCAGCGTCCGAATGATTTGGTGCTGGACAAAAAAGGCGGCATTTACTTCACTGACATCGGTGTGATACCCAAGCCTGAAGAAAAAGATGCGGAAGCAGCCCGCCCTGCGGTGTACTACATCACGCCTGATGGGAAAACTACCCGTGTTATCAATGACCTCAAGCGTCCTAACGGTGTACAGTTGAGCACAGACGAAAAAGTATTGTACGTGGCTGATACTGCCAACCAATTCCTGATCGCCTACGACATCAAGGCTGATGGCTCATTATCCAACAAGCGTGATTTCGCCAAGCTGGATGGTTACCAGAAAAACCCGGCAGGTGAGTTTGCCAGTGGTGCAGATGGTATTGCGATTGACGCTGAAAACCGTGTCTATGTGGCTACCAACTCCGGTGTAGAGGTATTTTCTGCCAAAGGTGAGAAGCTGGGTATTATTGCTTTGCCTAACAAACCACAGAATCTGGCTTTTGCCGGCAAGGACAAGAAAACCCTGGTGGTAGTTGGCCGTGGCGCCGCTTACCGTATCCCATTGCTGGCACAAGGCTTCCTTGGCCGCGCTAAATAACCATTGATCACTGACATTACGGAGAATTTGAATGACGCAAAAAACAGCGAAGGATTTTCATCCGGAAGTATTGGGGCTGTTTGACAAGTTTGTGCACGGGGATATCAGTCGGCGTGACTTTCTGAATCAGGCTGGTAAATATACAGTTGCTGGGGTGACTGCCAGCGGCCTGCTGGCGGCTTTGACGCCCAAATTTGCCCAGGCCAAGCAAGTCGAAGAGTCTGATGTGCGGATCAAGGCAGAGTACATTGAAATTGATTCGCCCAATGGTTACGGCAAAGTGCGCGGCTATCTTGTCACGCCAGCCAATGCCAAAGGCAAGTTGCCGACTGTGCTGGTTGTGCATGAAAACCGCGGCTTGAACCCGCATATTGAAGATATCGCGCGCCGTCTGGCTGTGGATGGCTTTATCGCATTTGCCCCTGATGCCTTATTTCCGCTCGGTGGATATCCTGGCGATGAAGACAAGGCGCGTGAACTTTTCCAGAAGCTGGACCAGGCTAAAAGCCGTGAAGATTTTATTGCCTCAGCGGCTGCACTGAAAAAACTGCCGCAAGGTAATGGCAAAGTTGGCGTGGTCGGCTTTTGTTATGGCGGCGGTATTTCCAATTTCCTGGCGACTAAAGTCTCCGATCTTGGGGCAGCCGTCCCTTTCTATGGTGGGCAGCCTGCTGATGAAGAAGTCGCCAAAATCAAGGCGCCTTTATTGCTGCATTATGCAGGCCAGGATGAACGCATCAATGCTGGTTGGCCTAAATATGAGGCCGCACTAAAAGCCGCAAAAGTGAATTATCAGGCGTTTATTTACCCTGATGTCCAGCATGGTTTCAATAACGATACAACGCCGCGATACGACGCGGAAGCTGCAAAGTTAGCCTGGGGAAGGACGGTGCAGTTTTTCCGTCAACACCTGGCCTGACTATCTCCCCGCAGCAATTAAGCTGACATCAGTAAATTGCTGCAATCTCTGTGTATGTTATGCCCTGATTAAATCCCTCTTTAATGGGGGCAGGGCGTAGCATACCTTTCTTTTTTGTTGTCCTTCTATTTTCACTCATTGCTGGGTAATCAACACCCTCTCGAGCCATTTGTTGCGCAGGCAACAGCCGCTTCCTGGTATCAGCATCAATCATTGTGCGGTTTGTTGATAAATGATATATAAATCATATACTTAAACAAGTATTTTGCTTGGGCTAATAGATGGCATGGAGTCTGCTATAGCCATAGGGGATAAGCCTATAAAAAAAAGTATTGAAGCGGATGATTGCTACTAAATACTGAGATTTGGGCCTAATCGTATCAGCTACTATTTTTAGGGACATTCATGACCATTATTCAATTTCTACAAATTCTGCATGACTCAGAGTTTGGTACCAGTGTGCGCGAATCACTGTATCTGTTTCCGTTGCTGGAAGGCATTCATTTGATCGGACTGGCACTATCGGTGGGCTTGATTATAGCAACTGATCTACGGCTGATTGGGGTATTCCTCAAGCAAGTGCCCGTCAATGAAGTGCTGCATAATTTCAGGCCTTATGTATTGGTGGGTTTCCTGATCACCTTTGTCACCGGCATTATTTTGTTATGGGCTGAAGGCCCGCGTATCTGGGAAATACCGGTTTTCCCACTCAAACTGGCACTCATTGTGGTCGCCGGTTTCAATGCACTTTGGTTTGAACTGAAGTTTGGCAGGACTGTACAAGTATGGGGTCAGCAGGCTCAATTTCCGGCAGGCGCCAAGCTGGCAGGCTGGGTTTCGCTGATTTCATGGAGCGGCGTCGTTATATTGGGGCGGTTGATTCCATACCTTGAAGCAACCCAATCCAGATTCTAATCTAAGTAATTGCGAGAACCAGATCATGACCACAGAAGCTTTTTTTAATGAACTACAAACCAATCAGGTAAGCCTGTATATTTCGCAGCTGAATGCATTTGCCGGTGCAGTTGCACAACTATTTCATATACTGGGATTCCTGCTGATTTTAACTGCCGTATTAATCGTAAACCTGCGCCTGATTGGGTTTGGATTGCGCAAGCAACCCATCCCTTACCTGGCTAAAGTCACTAATCCCTTGATCCTGGCTGGATTGGTACTGGTTGCCATATCCGGCTTGTTTATTCTTCTGCCGAGCGCGTCATTGTATTACCCGAATCCTGCATTCTGGCTGAAGTTCTATCTGCTGGCCGCGGTACTGGTAGTGCATTTCACGATCACAAGGTTGGTGACGCGTAAAGAAAATCCAAAACCTGTGGTCGCAATATCCGCAGCAATACTGAGCCTCACCCTGTGGTTTGGGGTTGCATTTGCAGGACGTGCAATCGGTTTTTTGAATTAGACTCCAATCGCAATAGAAAGCAAGTTTATACATGAATGTAAAGGTAGTGTTTTTAACCACGTTTTATCTGGTGATTACTGCGTGCAGTAAACAAACAACAGAAATACCGGACGGAATCAAGCCATTTGGCACCTTGCAGGAGCTGATGCTTTCGGTGATTGACCCTCATGTGGACCCTATCTGGAATTCCGTCTCCACTACGGTCACAAAAGAGGGGGTTGAGGAAAAAGCACCTGCTACAGATGCAGAGTGGGCTGTACTCCGGCAGCATGCCATTGCGTTGATAGAGGCCGGTAATTTATTGCAGATCCCTGACCGGCAGGTTGCGGTGACCGGGGCCAGTACTTCCATACACCCTGTTGAAGAAGACCCCAAAAAGATTGAGGAGCTGATCCGCAATAATCACGCTGATTTTGCCTTAAAAGCTCAGGGGCTGCAGGAAGCAACCAAAATTGCGCTAATCGCAATTGATGAGAAAAATCCTGAGGCTTTGCTTAAAGCTGGCGAGGGTATAGAAAAAGCTTGTGAAGCTTGCCACTCTGCCTATTGGTACCCGAATGATAAGCGCCCTGTTTCATGGAAGCCATTAGGTCAGGCTGAGTCAGGGCTATTCGCACGTTTAATCAAGCTTGCAGATGTAAGTTAGCAATTCACTGATTGGCTCAACCGGAATAGCTTCTGCTTTTTCAGAAGGCTATTCCGGTTTTTTTGTTTCAGCTAAACTCATTGATGAACCCACTGTTAAAGCGGAGCCAACACCATGTCAAAAAATATCGTGGATGCCAATTACCGGTTTATTTCTGCTTCGCAAGAGGTCAATGCGCGCATTACGCAACGGCAGCAGGCCCTGACCCTGTATGTGACGCTGACAGTCAGTTTGCTTGCAGCCCTGGTGGCACTTAAACCTTCTGGTGCAGCGAGTGACCCTTTACCTATAGAATGGTTGGTGCTTGGATTCCCCGTGGCTTCGACTAGTCTTGCATTCCTGGATTACAAATCAGAACGAGCAATTACCAATCTTCGCCGTTTCCTGTCCGAGCTTGAGAGGCTGGATAATGCCCATACGCATATGCCAAGCTATAACACTGATCCGAAATGGGCGATGGGGGCCAATAAGGCCCGCCGCTTTCATGATTATGCCGCGGCAGTGTTAGTAGCAGGCGGAAATGCCATCGGCTTGGGCGCATTTGTCAGTATTTATCCGGAGCAGATTGTTGAGCATCCGGCTATGATATTGATTGCCATAGCAGGGGCGATAGGGTCTTTAATCGCTTTGCTGTGGATTCCCAAATGGAGTTATATTCCTTCTGAGTTGCGCCGCAATCATTATTAGGTTTAACGTTGCAATGCCAAACGTTTAAAGCCATAGTAAAGGCCGGTCAGACTAATAGCCAGCCCGGCGATAGATAGCATAATTATTAACAGCCTGCGCCAGAATTGCGGTTCAATCCCCGGGAAGTTCCATGTGTGCAGTGCCGTAAACAGCCATCGATAAGATCGGCTACGCGTATCCTGGCTGGAAACAATTTCCCCTGTGACTGCATTGATGTAATAGCTCACATTAGAATCACCCGCAAAACTGGCGCGCACGATAGGAAGGTGCTTGTTTTCCGGTGTGTAATAGGCGTCTCCTTGTTCAGGGAGCCATTCGATAGATGTCAGAGATGCTGTTTTTAAATTCCTGACAGCTGCCTGTAATTGTTGCAGTGTGTATGCAGGCAATGCATTGCCGCTCACCGCGTCTATCCTTTGGGTCTTATCCAAAAGATGGCTAATGACACCTACTTTTCCCGAAAATGAGGTCCATTCAAGGAGTTTTGTCTCGGCCGAAAAATGGTCTGGTAGTCGGTAATCATCTAAAGAAACCGGCTGGCCTTGCCACTTATGTAATTCTTGATCGGATAAACTGCGGTCAGACAGCCAGTTTAGCGGTGTCATCGAAAGCCAGCCGCTGAATAACCAGGTAAATAAAATCAACCCCAGTGCATAACCCGCAACATGATGTATACGCATAAGGCCGCGATAGGGGGTATGTCGATTTCGGCTATAACGTGAAGCCAGCCGCATTCTTAATATACCTATCCAGATGCCAATCGCCGATAACGCAATAGCAAAACCGGCGGGCCATAAAATCACTTGCCGCCAGACCTCTCTGTTAGCGCGCAACTCTGTGAAGTAAACCCAGTGGGTGATTGAACCCAGCCAGTTCCAGAATCTTTCATGCCGGCTGGTTTCAAGCACAACCTGGCCCGTACGGCTGGATATATATATTTCTGACTTGCTGTCGTTATCGAGCGAAACTTTATAAAGCGGGCGGTGTGGATTCAGCCTGCCGGAAAAAGACCACTGATCAAGTGCAATCAAACTCACTTTACTAACGTGTTCCGCCGGTTGGAAAGCCAGTGCATTACGGATAGCCATTTCACCATCAATGACAACTCTACTCCCGGAGTCGGCCCAGACCGCACGCCAGTGATCTGTTAAAAAATAGTATACCGGTCGGCTTTGTTGCATCTCCAGCTGGATTTTTATTGGAGTTGTCTCTAGAGATTGTCCAGAAATTGAATGCCAGGCGGTTTCGGGTGAAACCTTTACCAAATCGCGCTGTAATGTCTGCAGGTGACCCAGCTGTTCTTCATTTGTGAGAGAGGGGTAGCTGACAAATAACATCACTACCCCGGATAACAGCCAGAGCACGACGAGTGGGCCAAGAATAAGGCCCAGCCATCGATGGGTAAGATACAGATATCGCAAAACAACTAACTCAAGATGCTTGCTTAAAAGTTAAACTCGCCCCTGATTTCGGCACGGCGAGATTCACCAATGAGAAACTGCTCGGTATCGTAAGAGACAGCAGCATACAGCTTGTTGGTCAAATTGCGGATGCTGCCACGCAGTGTGACATTTTTATTAATGTGCCAAGCTACATTAGCGTCATAAACGGTATAGCCAGGCAATTTTGTCGTATTGGCATTATTCGAATAACGTTCACCAACGAAACGTGCACCTAGTCCGGCTTGCCACAATGGTTGCTGATAGAAAACCCATGCATTAGCTACACGCTCCGGAACATCCACTGGGGTGTTACCTGCACGCGAAATACCCGCACTACCTTCACGCAATTCGTCATATTGAGCATCCAGAATAGCAAGGTTAAAGTCTGTGCGCCAATGATCAAGCGGTAGTAATGAAGCAGAAAACTCTATGCCCCTGGACGATTGCTTACCACCTTGTACCGTCTGCGTTGGGTTGCTGGGATCACGCGTGAGAATATCATCCTTGCTGATATCGTACATAGCCACAGTAAACTCGCCTTTCCGATTCTCGAGCACATGCTTGATACCAATTTCAGCCTGCTCTGCCGAGGTAAGTTTAAAGTTGCGATTGTTTGAACGTGTGCTAACAATCGTAGAGACAGGGTCAGAACCTTGACTCCATTGACCATATAGTGATGTGTTCGGTGAGAACAGGTAAGTAGCACCCAGACGGAATGAGAAGGGGGAGAACTGCTTGTTGTAATCAGTGGTTCTGTAAGGAAGGGTGGCAGTATGATCGAGGTCGATCCAGTCTTGGCGAAGACCTGCACTTAAGGTCAGGTCAGGCGTAATGTGAAATGCGTCTTCTACAAACAAGGCTTGTTGCACTGTCTTGGAGGTAAATTCCTTTAGCGTTGGGTCTATGGTTTGAAACAAGCCAGGATTGCTGTTGCTAATATCAACCGTACTACTCGGATCATTGCCCAGGTAGAAGTTGTCAAAATACTGGAAATCAACTCGAGCAACTTCATAGCCAACAGACCATTTGTTTTCATGATTCCAAAGCTCACTCGTGCCGGCGAGAATAGTTTGGTCACCCAACTGCCTTTGTTTGTGCTGTATCTCGGTATAAGTGTTCCTGTCGACGGTATTAGGAGTAGCGCCTAAAGCGTACAATTCAACTCCACGCCAATGCCTGCGTGAGTTAAACCAGTACGCTGTGTTAGTAAGTTTCAGAGAGTCTGAAATATCCCATTCCAATTTGGCTTTCAATCTGTCATCCAGGAATTCTTGAATAGCATTGTCTACATTGTAATTCTCGTCACGCAGCTCACTTTTAATCCGGCCATTCTTTAATGGGATGCCAGTGTAATTCATAGGATTTTCATCACTATGATCATAGATAAAGTTCAGCTTGAGCGTATCACTAGGCTTGATCTCAAAATTAGTCATTAGCTTGTGGCTGTAATAACGTCCATCATCCACATGTCCCTGACCGCCCGAAGCCGATGCATCAATACGTACGGCGGCTACTTCACCCACTGGTGCTGTGCCGCCTATCCCTAAACGATAGGCGCCTTGTGTGCCACCACTCACCAGGCCTTGCAATGAAAATTCACGACTAGGTGCTTTGCGGATGCTGTTCACAATGCCGCCGACTGAAGCGTCACCGAACAGTACTGATGACGGGCCACGCAATACTTCGAATCTGTCATAGCCCCAACTATCGGAGGGGTAGGTGATGGTCGTAGCCGCGACTAGCAAACGTATCCCATCTTCTGCCTGGGCTACTGAGTTGTTGCCGGTGAAGCCACGGGCAGAGTAAGCTACACCGGTGCCCAGGTTGCTAATATCTGTGAAACCAGTAGTACGGGAAACAGCTTCGCGTATGCTGAAATCGCCACGAAGTTTCACTGTTTCGGCATCCAGTGTTTCAACACTGGCGGGGGTTTCCAGATTGGTTAATCCAAGGCGGCTACCAGTACTGGTTTTCGCTTTCAAATTAATAGACGACTCTTGTTCTTGTTTACCTTTCACTTCCACAGCAGGCAATTCTTCTTCAGCAGCCATTGCTTCTTGAAATTCTGTTAAAGCTGCCAGTGATAAAAATAAAGCAGATAAATACGAATATGAGGGCTTAGCTCGGCGTGACATGAATCAATTCTTTCTAGTTATAAATACAGTTATTTTTATAGGGGGGTGGCCTATATAAATAGGGGAGGCGCCTATAGTACCCGATTCATAGCAGAATGTGTGCCACATTATTAAAAACTTTTTTAATCAATGGCTTGTATGCTTTGTGCTTTTTATTTAAATGTTGCCTCTGTTGATTTTGCAGCAATTGACTATTCAGAACTGTTGCAGTGCCAGCAGTAGAATTGCCGATTTTTTAATAACTATTTGATATAAATGAATGACAAAATGTTATTTGTAATTATTATGTAGCAAGCGTATCTTTCACGTTTTTGAAAATAAATACCACGTGACGGATACACAAATGGCGAGAAATGATCGTGACAATGCGGGCGAGGGAGTATGGACAACATCCGAGTTTGATGAAAACCTTTCGGGAGAGGACAAGATTGTTCTTTTTCCCAATCCACAACGTTTAAGTTTATCCGTTAGAGCAAGCGCACTCATTTATTCTGATGAGAAATCCAAACAGTTACTTTCTTTGATTGAAAAGGTAGCACCAAGTGATGCTACTGCTTTGATTAAAGGTGAAACTGGGACGGGCAAGGAGTTGGTAGCAAGACATATCCATAATTTAAGCCCAAGAAAAGCGGGCCCATTTGCGGCCATCAATTGCGGTGCCTTTTCAGAAACATTGGTTGAAAGTGAATTATTCGGTTACGAGCGAGGTGCGTTTACCGGCGCCGTCGGCTCCAAAAAAGGATGGTTCGAGACTGCCAACGGCGGGACTTTATTCCTGGATGAAATCGGAGATTTACCTCTCTCCACCCAGGTGAAGTTGCTCAGGGTTTTACAGGAGCGTGAAGTGACGCCGATAGGTTCCCGAAAACCGGTTCCAATTGATGTGCGGCTGATAGCTGCGACCAATGTGAACCTGGTGGAAGCCGTGAATGCAGGCAGGTTCAGGGAAGACTTGTACTACCGGATTAAAGTGGTCCCCATTGAGATCCCGCCTTTGCGAGATCGTAAGGGGGATATTTTGCCTCTGGTTGAACATTTTCTGGAGGTCTATCGCAATCGCTTGCATACGGTGAAGCCGCAGCTGACATCAGACACAATTAAATTGATGAATGATTATCCATGGCCGGGAAATATCCGCGAACTGGAAAATGTCATTCACCGGGCATTACTGGTGTGCGACGGCAAATTGCTGAAGCCATCGGATTTGAACTTGCCAAGTTTACAAAGTCTTGCAGGCTCCGGGGTAAGCAATAGTTTGTCACTTGAAGATCAGATGGATGCTTTGCTGAGTGAATATATCAAACTGGAGCCAGATGAATTGCTTGAGAATTGCGTTAAAAGAATAGTGCTCAAAGCTTATGAATATTCACACCAGAACCAAGTGCAAACGGCGCGGGTGCTGGGGATTAGCCGTAATGTGTTAAGGGCTTATTTAAAGCAATACGGGATTATCCAGTAATTAACTTTTGCTAGTTTTTAACAGGTAGTCTCAAACGCCACTCAAGAAAACGAGTGGCTTTTTTGTAGCCATGAGGACTGTTTGCCACGCAACAGTAGTTGTTTCTACAGAGACAGTTAACCATTGGAAGAAATGCGATTTATGTCTTAACCAATTGAATATTAATAGTTTTTTATGTTGGCACAAAAATTGTATATATAAAGCAATATTTCATGGATGTACAAAGCAAGAGATTATGCATATGTACGCTTGCTTAAGGGAATAATTGATGTCGAGTTCACTAAGTCGTTATGTAGTTGATGCATTTGATGACAAAACTTTTAGCCAGTTGGCAAAGCCAACGGCACAATTGGCTGCAAAACTGGAGCGGATTGCTATCAAGCAAGGGTTGCAGTTTGATGGCGAGCTAAAAAAGAGTGTTTACATTTGGGCTGGTACAGGCATTGTTTTACTGCACCTGGCTGCCGTATGGGCATATCTTAATTACGAGCAGCCTCCTTTAGTTGTTGAACCTAAGCATGAGGTGGCGATTGAGTTTATCAAACCTGAAATTCCACCGCCGGTGGTAGAGCCGCCTCCGCCACCACCGCCTCCGCCGCCACCAAAAGTACAGAAAGTAGCTCCGCCGCCACCCCAGCCCATCGCAGCACTTAAAACGGCGCCTGCGGTTGAAAATGTGGCGCCGACTGATTTGACTGTGCAAGAAAACACCAAGGCAGAGGCAACCAGTGCGCCGGTGATGGCAGCCAGCGGTCCGTTGGATAAAAGCGCACCGATACCTGAAGTTTCTCCACCACCAGCACCGCCTGCGCCCAAGGTTGAAGAACCTGTAACAGAAGCTTCTGCTAACGCAGGCTATTTGAATAACCCCAAACCTGATTATCCCGGTGCGGCATTAAGAAACGGGTGGGGTGGAACAGTCATATTGCGTGTACGAGTGTTGGCAAGCGGAGCCCCTGAGAGTGCAACAGTCAAAAAATCAACCGGTAAGAAAGTACTTGATGATGCGGCTGTAAATACTGTCATGAAATGGACTTTCGTACCCTCTAAGCGTGGCAGCACACCTATCGATGGCTGGGCTACTGTGCCAATTATTTTTAATCCTGAACAATAAGGAATTTAGATTATGTTAGAAGTATCTTCATCAACATCTGCAGTCGTACAAGGCGTATTGATTGCATTAGTCATCGGCTCAATTTTCACCTGGGTTTTGATTTTAATTAAGGCCTATCAGGTGTGGCTGATCCGCCGTCAAAACGTTAAATTCCGTGGCGCATTCTGGTCTGCGTCCGATTTGAATGCAGCTTCTAAGTTAGAAGGGCATGCAGGCCCTGCTTATCGTGTCGCCCAAGTGGGTTTTCATGCACTGAAAGAGTTTGATGCTTCATCAGGCGCTGGTGGTGATCTGCAGCACTCCGGTGACCGCCAGGATGTACTGGAGCGTGCGTTAAAACAGCAGATTAAAAAAGAGCGTTTTATCCGTGAAGCCGGTCTGGTAGTGCTGGCTAGTATTGGTAGTACTGCGCCATTCGTCGGTCTGTTTGGTACGGTGTGGGGCATTATGCACGCGCTGACTGACATCAGCCGCCTGGGCTCTGCCAGCCTTGAAGTCGTTGCAGGCCCGATTGGTGAAGCATTGATTGCGACTGCAATTGGTATTGCTGTAGCGGTGCCGGCGGTGCTTGCCTATAACTTCTTCCTGCGCCGCTTGAAGACCAGCAGCGACAACCTGGATGATTTTGCCGCAGACTTGATCAAAGTATCCCGCCGCGTGACTTTCCAGCCACGTATTGAAACTGGCAGTACAACTCAAGAAGCTAATGTAGTGCGTAACCTGAAAGGAGCGATAGCTTAATGTCTTTTAGTTCAAGCGATGGCGACGACGTCCTGAGTGAGATCAACGTAACCCCGTTAGTGGATGTGATGTTGGTATTGCTGGTGGCATTTATTGTGACTGCCCCGGTGATGACCAATGCAATCTCCGTGAATTTGCCTAAAACGGTTGCAACCAAACCTACCGACCAGCTTAAACCTGTGACATTAAGTGTAGACGCCAAAGGCGATGTTTACGTGGATAAAGACCAAGTGCCCTTGACCGAGCTTGAAAGCAAGTTGAAAACGATTTACCAGCAACGTCCGGAACAGGTGTTTCATCTGAGTTCAGACGATGAAGTGAATTACGGGTCTGTTGCAAAGGTGATGGCGATAGTGGAACGTGTTGGCATATCCAAATTGGCTGTATTGACTAAAGCTGAGTAATACAAGCATTAGAGAAAATAGTGGAGATTTAAAGAATGACTAAATTAAATAGTTTTGTGTGCTTTAAGGGGACTTTAGCCGTCATAACTAGCGGCTTAATGTTAAGTGCACAGAATGTGACTGCACACCATGCTTTTTCGGCAGAGTTTGATGCTTTGAAGCCGATTGAAATTAAAGGTGTGGTCACCAAAGCCGAGTGGGTGAACCCGCATAGCTGGGTATATGTTGATGTAAAAGAAGCCGATGGCACTGTCAGCAACTGGGGATTTGAGTTTGGGGCACCTTTCAGCCTCAAACAAAAAGGCCTGACCAAAACTGTGTTGCCATCAGGTACTGAAGTAGTCATCAATGGTTATTTATCGAAGAATGGTAAGAAATTCGCCTATTCCACTTCTATCAAATTGGCCGATGGCCGGGTATTCCAGACTGGCGGTGCACAGGACGCACCGACATTGCCGTCTGCAGGTACCACTAACTAATGTCACTGATGACAAAAAATTAAAAGAATGGGATTTCAGTTGATGCCTTTAAAGATGCAATCCGGGCAACGTGTGAAAGAAATAGCGACCTTGCTGTCTTTCATGGTGTTGGCCTTTTTTTTACCGGTCGATCATGTATTTGCCCACGATGCCAAAATTCCTCGCGGAGCTGACAAAAAGCCGGATTTTTCCGGTATATGGGAGACCACCAGTTCGGCAGATGAAGATTTGGAGCCGCATATTGCACGCGCTGATGCTTCTTCTGGTGTGGGTGTGGTGGAGGGTGGAGAGATTCCTTACCTGCCGCAAGCTCTAGAGCAGCGAAAGAAGAATTTTGAAAACAGGTTCACCGCCGATCCACGCTTGAGAGGTGCCACGCTCGGCGTACCACGTGGCATCTATTACCGTGAACCCATCCAGCTATTCCAGCGGCCACGTGATATCACTATCGTGCATCAATTTGGACACTCGGTACGCACTATACACACCAACAATACCGAGCATCCTGATGATCCTAACGACTGGTGGTTAGGCGACTCCCGTGGTCATTGGGAAGGCGATACCCTGGTTGTTGACGTGAAGCACTTTAATGATAAAACCTGGCTGGATCGTTCAGGTAACTTTCACAGTGATGCACTGCACGTTGTGGAGCGCTGGAAGCTGGCTGATGCTAACACGATTGAATACAAGGCCACGATTGAAGACAAAAATGTGTTTAGCCGTCCATGGAACATTACTGTTTATTTGCATCGCCACCCAGAAAAAAACTTTCAGCTCATTGAAGATTACCGCTACACCCTCGAGTACGAGCAACATTACCCGCCAAAGCCGGACACTAAATAGCTCAGTAACTCAGTTAAAACAAATGAATGGTCAATGAATCATATGATGAAACATGGTATTAAGCGCTTTTCAGGGTACTCCAGTATTTTCCTTGCTTTGTGCGCAATGGCAGCGTCAGAGTCATTGCTGGCTGCCGATGAAGCTAAGAGCAAGGCTCAGCCAGTAGCTGCAACACCGGTTGTCACGCCACCTGGTCAGACCAGGATTGCACGTGAAACTTCATTTCCTAAACTGGTCTCAGGAAAATGGAGTGGTCCACGGTTGCCGGATGGCCAACCTGACATTAGTGGCTTGTGGTCGAACACGATTGGTAATCACAGCAATCTGGAAGACCCGCAAGCAGGGGTGATTTACGAAGCCAGAAAAAAACCACTGGGGCCACGTGAAGAGCGGGCACCAAGCCGAATCAGCGATCCTCAGGATGGCAAATTTCCTTTCCAGCCATGGGCCAAGGAAAAGGTGGAACAGTTCAGGATAGGCTTTCATAACCCCACCAACCCAGGACATGTAGAGCCAAACGCACGATGCGCACCTGGCGGCGTGCCAAAATCTTTTTACTGGCATGGTTATGATATTTTGCAATATCCTGGGTATGTATTGTTTGTATTTGATAACGGCAGCCGCATTATTCATCTCGACAACAAGGCGCATTTGCCCTCGAAATTAAAGCTTTGGAACGGGGACTCCAGGGGCCACTGGGAAGGCAATACTTTAGTAGTCGACGTTAGTAACCATAATGGCAAAGCCTTATTCGGGCGTTCTGGCGAATTCGTCAGTGAAAATGCCACGATCAAAGAAAAGTATATTTTTTCAAATGATGGCAAACGCTTTAACTACGAAGGCACGTTTGATGATCCCACCGTTTATACCCGGCCTTTCACCATTACTATCCCAGCTATTAAATATACCGATGCAGAGGATTCCGATGGCTGGAATCTGGAAGCCCGCTGGGCAAAAACTAAAACCAGCGCCAAGTATTTGGAACATGATGAACGTATATGCTTTGAAAACAATGGTGGCTTCGGTTTAGGTGCAACAGACACGCCACAGGTATTAGTTAAATAACAAATATTTCCAAGTTCATCGACTGATAAAGCCCGGTTAAAACTGGGCTTTTTTTTATGGTATTTGTAGCTTTATTCGATATAAGGGAAATGAATAAATGATCTTAATCTTAGTAAAATTTTATACATAACTCAGGGTGAAAAAAGCTGTTTCCACAGCAACAATCGCTAAAGATTATGTTGGGTGAGATGCAGTATTTTTAAATTTACAAAGATATTATTTTATTAAAATAAAAAATAAATTTCAATAAAATCAAGCAGATAAAAGATTATATAACATCATTCTTTTGTATGGTACGCATCTTGCGATAAGGCATGCGTGACAAAGTTTTAAAACTTACTATAAAAGGGATGATGTAATGCAAGACATTAATACAGGGACACACGCCAGACCCAAGATTATTGCCAAACTGCTTTCCACAATGGTGTTTGGAAAACACCATTCGACAGCAGTTTTCCGCGGCACCGCATTTACTGTATTGGCTGGACTTTCACTGGTAGGTTCGCTGGATGCATACGCGGCTGAGAAAGACTCGAAAGAGATCAGAGATAAAATCATTCAGCTCGAACAAGCGCTTGAAGATGCCAAAAGAGAATTGAAAGATCAGACTGGTGAAGAGTCTGCAAGCTCCGCAGAAGCTACTGCTAAAACGGAAACTGCCAAAAAAGCTGAACCTGAAGATCAAAATTTGCTGGGTTCTGTTGTGGTGACTTCACGTAATCGTGCAGAAATTGCGCAGGATGTCCCGATCCCGGAGACGATTATCAGCGGTAAACAAATTGACCGCGATCGTATATTTACCATTGATGACTTGACCCGGGTTACCCCAGGCTTGACTGCCACAACACCAAATGCACGTCGTTCGGGTATTTCGATTCGTGGTATCGGTAAGACAACAGGTAATGAAAATGCCGAATCCGCTGTCGGCATTGTAGTGGATGATATTTATTTGAGCCAGGTCGGTATGTCGTTCCAGAATTTTACAGACCTTGACCGAGTCGAAGTGCTGCGCGGGCCACAAGGTACATTGAAAGGTAAAAACACAACTTTAGGCTTGATTAATTATGTGAGCCGTGCCCCCAGTTTTACTCAACAGGGATGGCTGGAGCTTGAGGCTGGAGGCCGCTTAAGTGACGATGCGTCACCAGCTGGCCAAAAAGCGCGTGGTTCCTACAGTAATGCCATTATTGATGATGTTTTGGCATGGCGTGGTTCCTTTTTTGTAGATAAACAAGATGGTGACCGTGAAAACGTGTTTACTGAAGGTGGCCGTTACCATGAGAAGAATCGTCTGGGCGGCAGATTACAATTCCTGATTACTCCCACTGAAAATATTACTGCCAAGATCAACCTAGATTCAGCGGTTGCAAATGAGCGTAGCAACACTAAAGCAAAAATCGTGGATTCGCTAGTCAATGTCTCTACCAATCATACCGCACGTTTATCACGCTCATGGTTTGATGGTGGCAATTACCGTCCTATTATTGGTAAAGACAATATTGATAAAGTCGAAATAAATGCTGCTCAACCACTGCAGACATATAACCGAGGCATTTCTGCGACGGTCGACTGGAATTTGGGCCCTGTCACATTAACTTCTATCACCGGTAGCCGAAAATACCATTTTGATGCAAGAAACGATAACGAGGAAACCAAATTTGATATTGCACGTGGGGGAACTTTGGTCGATGCAAGACAGTTTTCACAAGAGTTTCGTCTGACATCTGAGCCAGGCGGCTTGTTGGATTATCAGACTGGTTTTTACTATCTCAACGCAGCGGCTGACACCACTTCGCGTAATTTATATGGTGAGGATGCAGGTGCATTTTATGTTGCCACTGATGCAGAGTTTAATGTACTCAATGGTACTGCTGCCGGACGGGAGCTGTTAAGAAACTCTCTAAACAATGTCTATGCAACCAATCGCCAATTATCCAAAACGGATAGCAAGGCTTTGTTTGGCCAAATTAACTGGCACTTAACTGACCAAGTAGATTTAACAACGGGTTTACGTTTCACACACGAGCAACGCAGTAACAGTATAACCAAAAATAATATAATGTATGATGGTTCGGCGTTGACACCATTGATAGGCGCAACTGCACCTATCAATGAGATACGTAGAAGCGTACTCGGTAACACTTATGGTTATAGAGATGGCGAACTTACTGAAAACTCTATCTCCTGGTTACTGAGCCCAAGCTACAAATATAATGAAAATGTAATGTTTTATGCCTCTGCAGCCGGCGGTGAAAAGTCTGGGGTTGTTAATTTTCGAACGAATAATGGTACACGTCTGGATGCAAAACCGGAAAAATCTTTAGATTTCGAAGTTGGTTTTAAGAGTGTGCTGTTTGATAGACGTTTGTTGCTGAATGTTAATTTGTACAATACTGTGGTCAAAGATTACCAGGCTAATACGAGTACTTTTGTAGGTGTGCAGCAAGGTGTCCCTACTGGCTATCGCTCTGACTTTGGTAATATTCCTGAAATTACTGCACGTGGTATTGAATTGGATGGTGCATTTAGTGCGACATCTAACCTGGTATTTAACTTTGGTGCCGCCTATAACCATGCAGTCTATACCGATTGGGAAGAAGCGACTTGCCCGCAAGAGAACTCTGCTCCAATTTGCGACAATACCGGTAAACAGATTGTCGGGGCTCCTCGATTAACAGGTATTATTGGTGCGGATTATCGGCTGCCATTACCTGGAGGCTTTACTGGTCATGCCTTCTTCAGCACAGTATTCCGTTCTAAGCAGAATCTAGAACAACAATTGTCTGAGTACGGTGAGGTTAGTGGTTATTCAGTTACAGATGGTGGAATCGGTATCATTACCAATACCAAAAACAAGTTTGAAGTTAACCTAGTAGCTAAGAACTTGTTTGATAAACGTTATACCACTAGCGTGAATAATTATTCCAATCAATATCCTGTGGGTTGGGATGGCTTAGGAACATTCCGCTATATTGGTTTGGTACTGAAAGGTACGTTGTAAGATCTAGTTTGATAAGAATAAAAAATCGCCCATAAAAGGCGATTTTTTATTTTACTTAATAAGGATTTAATGAGCGTATTAAAGCTGGTTGCGAGGCTAGAGAGATGATTTTATATATTTATTCATAATTCAGATTCGACACAAACATTTAAATTAAAAGATCATTAAGAAGCACTAATACCCAGCGCATTTAATCTGTTCAATTCTGTCGTATTTTCTGAAGTATGGCACTCTAAAATTTCCACATCTTTATCTTTAAAAGTCAATTTCTCGACTGTATTGATATTGCTGGCAAACTTGCTATTGAGTTCGCCGCATTTGTGGCTTCTTTTATTGACAAAGCTGAGATACTCTTTTTTTCTAGACTCCAAAATTGAGGCAGGGGCTGAGCTATCATTGATTAGCTTTGTGAAAGCACTGCGCAGCCTCAATTCAGAAACGCTCCAGATATTAAACACCAGCATGTTTTTTTGAGGCTCTTTTAGAGTTGGTTGTTCTGCCTCATGATTAGCTGCAGTCTCTGTGTTTGCTTCGGTATGCTGGACTTGGTTACCCGCCGCTGATTCAGGTTGCTGAGTGCGAGTCACAATCACTGTAGCGTTTGTTTCGTTTTTCTTACGTTTTTTTTGCGAGGGTTTTGACTCGGGTAAAGGAGCCTCAGGCTGTTCTTCTGCAGGGGTATCTACTTTTGGCGTTTCAATAGCGGCAATTTCAGGTGTAGTCACCGTTTGGACACGCATATCCTGCGTAGAGAGTAGCGTGCTTCCATCTTCCTGCGCAATCAAGCCAAATATGATCACTCCAATCACGCCGATGAGAAAAATATTTAGTTTGCCAATTTCTACCAGGCCTTTTTCACAATGAAAAGGTTTTAAGGAGGCGTTATTTCCTTTTACAAACTTTTTATGATCAACCTTGATATGAGATTTTTCAGGGTGAAACGTGTTGCTCATTCATTTGTTCCAATGTATCTTCGTTCAATGTCGCCACAATGCCTTAAAAGTCTTCAAGACTCAAGGTTTTTGCACTTGATTACCAGTCAAATGCTGCGTGGTTACCTGATTGAATTAATCGATAGGTAAACAACTTTTGGTCTTTTATTGTAAATGCTTTAGTAAGATATTGATGCCTGGAATAAGATTGGAAATAGGCTTCAAACTATGTATCTGTGATAAACCTGAAATGCACATACATTAGAGGGCCTTTTTTAAATAATAAAGGCGATTGACGCAATTTTATTTTGAGATTGAAAGTTCTACACCGCTTGCTTCAGCAAGGTGGATGATGGAGATATGCTCTCTCTCAAACGCGCTGAGCAGTTCTTTCAGGGTAGCATTGGAGAGAGCTTCATCAATATTTAAAGACAGGAATTGCAGGTCTGCCAAGACACCGAGCACAACCAGGGAGTGTCGTTCTTTGAAGTTAATGCGGTCTATAAATATGGCCTGGATATTTTTTACGGAATTGCAAGCTCGGCCAACTGCTGAAAGCAGGTCCCAGCCCACTTCACGGATAGCAAAATCATAATTGGCGCCATCGGCGATGGCTTCAACTTCAGCACGGTCAGTAAATAAATAATCAACGCTACGATATTTGCTGGAAAAGGCTACATGGGGTGCTTTAATTGTTTCGGCTGCTAATAACAAATCAGCAGTTAAAAAACTGCTGATGATTAGTAAACTTGAAATTAGCTTTCGCATTTGAAATTTTGATTATGCTGCGGCTATTAAGGTTTGTGTTTGTTTATCATTCAAGCTGGCGAAAACGTGATTACCTTTAACCGAAAGTTTAGGTTGCTGCTCTTTTGGCTCAGTATTGGACTGTTGTGAATCAGGTGAAATGGTGTGTGAATCTTCACGTAAGATGGCATCAATATAAAAGCTTTTGTTCTTGTTACTCTTTTTAACTTTGTAAAAGTTTCCAGCTTTGGCGGTTTGCATTTCAACTGGCAATACAGCTACGTTACGAATTCCAGCAGTACTATCAGTAAAGTTAGACGCTGTTTGTTGCGTTCCTGGGTTGATGGATGCACCAATAGATATGATGGTAACGATAGAGCCGATTGACATAATCACTACTGCGGCAGCTACAGCGCCAGCGGTAATTGCAGCTAGTGAAATCGCGCTTGTAGCGCTGTTTGTACCTGAAGATTGTGACATTGTGTGTCCTCCCTCTAATTTCTAATTTGGTTTAATGCATTTATTTCAATGAAGGCTCAATAATGCTGATTAATCAAATTAGGCTCCATACATCTTTGGCTGAATCTCGTGTAGGAATATTCGTACAAAAACCTACATTTACTACAGAAGATAAAACCTTGTTTTTTATTGAATTTACAATCACTTAGCTAATGTTTTAACTAGAAAGAGGGCGCGCAAATAAAAGTTCCGGATCATACTGATTGTGAGATGTAAGCTCTGTTTTTGAGCTTAATTTAACGATGGGTTTATGAGGTTGAAATACACGGATGTTTAAGCAACTTCTTTACAGATATGGCGTCTGTGGTTAATGTAATTTACAGAATCCAGTTTAATATCAGTTGGATATCAATTAAAGCCTTAGAATCGGAGAAGAAGTTTGAATAAGCCAGGCAAAAAAGCATTAGCACCATTCAATCACGCACTCGGGCTTGTCAGCATGTTGTTAGTGAGTCCCGGAGTAATGGCAGAAACCAATATTGACAGACAAACCGAAACCGCCATGCCGCGACAGAAAAACATGTATGGCCTGGGCGTTGGAGTGATTCCAAAAACTTCGGGCTCCAAAGACCAGCGCATGCTGATCCTGCCTGTCATCAACGCCAACTATGGCGAGCGCTTTTATATCAATGGTTTGCAGGCAGGCGTCTGGTTATTGGAGTCGGATGACAAACGTATCCGTATGGGTTTGTCTGCCGATGCCAGGTTTGGCTGGGATGCCGATGACAGCAGCCGTACCAAAGGCATGAACGACCGTGATTTTTCTGTAGATGTCGGCCCAGTACTGCGCTGGCAGACTGATTATGGCACCATTAATGCACAATGGGGATTCGATGCCGGTGGTGCCAGCAACGGCCAGAATGTGCAGCTACAATTTATCCGGAGTGTTTACCGGTCTGAACGGTTCCGCGTGAATGGCCTGGTTGGCGTGCAGTGGAATAACCGAAAATTTAATGATTATTACTTTGGCGTCAATGCCGATGAAGTTCGTGCCGATCGCCCAGCCTATCAGGCTAAGGCGGGCACGCAGTTGCAACTTGGCGTTAATGGGATTTATAGTGTGACTGCTGATCAGGCGGTGTTTTTCGGGCTGATTGCCAATCGCCTTGGCAACCAGCAGGCCGATAGCCCGATCGTCGAAACTCGTTTTCAGCCGTTGGGGTATGTAGGTTATTCAATAGGCTTCTAAAGCGTTATAGTTTTATAAATGACAAGAATTGCTAATCCACTCAGGAGATTGAAATGAGCTCAACCCCATCTATTCGCCCACCTGTTCCGCCGTTCACACGCGAAACAGCCATTGAAAAGGTGCGGCTGGCTGAAGATGGCTGGAATTCAAGGGACGCAGCCAAAGTTGCCATGGCATATTCTTTGGATACGCAATGGAGAAACCGGGCAGAATTTGTGAAGGGCCGCGACCAGGCACAGGCGTTTCTTGAGCGTAAATGGAACAAAGAGCTGGAGTACCGCCTGATCAAGGAGTTATGGGCTTTTACTGAAAACCGCATTGCGGTTCGCTACGCCTATGAGTCGAAAGATGACTCGGGAAACTGGTTTCGTTCTTACGGTAATGAAAACTGGGAGTTCGGGCCGGACGGACTGATGATCAATCGTTTTTCATCTATCAATGATTTACCGATTAAAGAGAGTGAACGGTTATTCCGCTGGCCTCTGGGTCGACGTCCGGATGACCATCCTGGCTTGAGTGAGTTAGGTCTTTAAGCAAACTAGAGATTTAAAAAACCGGCAAAAACTAATTTGCCGGTTTTGTTTTATAAAAAGTAAATACCAACCATCATTACCTGCCTTCAGATATTTTCTTCAAATTATCAAGGCCAGATCTATAAACCACAGTCATGGTTTTAATCGCATCATCATCGGTCTGGTTAGCGACTGGCTTATCCGAAAGGTCTTTGCGTTTAAAGTCACCACTCCAGGACACTTTGGATTTTGTTGCAGAGATGGCTTTCACACTAATGGTTGAGCGGTAATTACTGACTGGCAACACGCCATCCAGGATTTTATAGCTAAAAGTTTTTTGCGCCGGGCTGAAGGTCAGCAACTCTTCTTTTACCTGGCTATTGTCTTGTAATGTCAGCAAGCGGATGGCGCCAGGAAGGTTAGGCGTACCACTTAAAATATGCGTGGTCTTGATGGCTGGGTGCCACAAGCCCAAGTCGCCAAAGTTGCTGACATTTGCCCAGACTGTATCTGCGTTTGCATTAATTTCCACTGACTCATCCAGTTTCAATGTCTCTGCTGCTGCATGGCTAGCAGCCGGAATAAAGCCCGCCATCAATACCAACGATGTGAATAAAGCCCTCATTCATTTCTCCTTTTAAATTATTCTGATTTATTGAGTGATAAATTGATTATCTATCCATGAGAGACTGTTTTAGAGAATAAATTCATAATAAGTACACCAGCCAGGATAAAACCAATGCCGACGATGGCTGCAGTATCAAGTTTTTGCCCATAAAATACCCAGCCAACAATGGCCAGCAGCACAATGCCCAGACCTGCCCATATTGCGTAAGTGATGCCGATTGGAATGACTTTGAGCGTCAGTGACAGGAAGTAAAACGATAGCCCATAGCCAATGACCACCGCCATTGAAGGTAATAGTCTGGTAAAGCCTTCGCTGGCTTTCAGGCTTGATGTGGCCGTAATTTCGGAAATGATTGCGATTGCTAGATAAAGCCAGTACTTCATAGGGGTTCTCCGGAAAAGCTTGTATGAATGGGGCGTGCTTAAGTCAAATGTTAGATAGTGGTTGCGTGGGTAAAGACAAGCTCAGATAAAGCAAATATCCCATCAATCAAAATTAAACGTATATTGCTCTGAGGCTTTACTTGCCTGGGTCTCAGGCCGTTCAAGGCCGCTGGCTTTCACGCCCAGCAGGCGTATCGTGCGGTTAAGATCTATGCGCTTTAAACATTTGCCCGCAGCCCGGCGTATCGATTGTGCGTCTGCGATCGGTTTGGGTAGCGTCAGGTCACGGGTGACTGTTTTAAAGTCATCAAAACGCAGCTTGAGACCTATTTTGCGGCAGACATAACCTTTGCGCTTCAGGTCATCCGCGACGCGCTCACACAAAAGGGTAAAGCTTGCGCTCAAGGTTTGCTTGTCGCGCACTGCATGCAGGTTTTGTTCAAAGGTTGTTTCGCGGCTCATGGAAACCGGCTCGCTCTCGGTTACGACCGGCCGGTCATCCAGCCCGCGAGAGACGCGATAAAGCCATTTGCCGTAACTTTGTCCAAAATGTGAGATCAGCCAGGCTTCATGCAGTGTGGCAATCTCGCCAATCGTGTGGATTCCCAGTGACTCAAGCTTGGCGCTGGCTTTAGGGCCTATGCCATTGATTTTGCGTGCCGGCATGGGCCATATACGGGAAGGCAGGTCTTCCATGCTGATAATGGTGATGCCATCCGGTTTTTGGATATCGGAACAAAGTTTGGCTAATAACTTATTGGGCGCAATGCCAACGGAACAAGTGAGGCTGGTGGCCTCCAATACGGCCGCCTTTAGCCTTTTTGCGATAGTCAGGGAATCCTCATCCAGCATGGTGATATCCACATAGACTTCATCAATGCCAATGTCCTGAATGACCGGGCTGATCGACTGTATAGCCTCTTTAAATAGCCGTGAATAGCGACGATATAAATTAAAATTGACAGGCAGGATAATCGCATTTGGCGCCAGTTTGGCAGCACGCATGGTAGGCATGGCAGAATGCAAGCCCAGTGCGCGCGCTTCATAAGTGGCAGTGGTTAATACGCCACGGCCGACATAATCCCGCAGTCGCGAGAAAATATGCGTGCCATCATCATTCAATTTAGGCGTATCAGAAGCGCGTCCGCCTACTACTACCGGCAAACCGCGGAGTTCCGGATATTGTGATAATTCGCAGGAAGCAAAAAATGCGTCCATATCGATATGCGCAATCCGGCGTGAATTTGCATCGCTCATGCTTAGCTGTAAAAAACTGAAATCATTCGAGCGAATTGTAGCGTTTTTAAAACCGGTTTAATGTAGGACTATTGAATTAAAACTAATTCGCGATGAGCAAATATTTCAAAAAATATGAATGAAATAAAAAAACTTTCGAATGACAAAACAGGAGGGATGTTGTCGAATTTCTACCTGTAGTAAAACGGTAGATATTGGAAAGAGTGTTAAACTGACCTTATGTTGTCTCAACACAGTCAGAATAAATTTTATGCGGGTAGTTTTTTTGGGTAGCTTAAAACAAAAAAATCCTAAGTTATTACTAACAAAGGATTGTTTTATTCTTTATGGTGCCCAAGAGAGGACTCGAACCTCCACGTCGTTAAACACTAATACCTGAAACTAGCGCGTCTACCAATTCCGCCACCTGGGCTAAAGAAGCTGTGCATTTTAAAGGAAGAATTAATATTGTCAACAAGAAAAACTAAAACGCCTCTGCGGGCAAATGACCCGCAGGCGCAACGCGAAGCCGAGTTATATCAAACACCGTTACCAAGCCGTGAGCTGGTTTTACAGCTTCTTTCCGATCAGGGTGTTCCCCTCAGTGCAGACCAGATATACCTGTTGCTAGACATCAGCCATGATGAGCGCGATAACTTTAACCGCCGCCTGGGCGCGATGGAGCGTGATGGTCAGTTAATGCGCAATCGTAAAAACGCATTTTGCCTGCCGGACAAGATACATTTAATCGCCGGCACTATTTTCGGCCATACCGATGGTTTTGGTTTTTTAGTGCCGGATGACAAGACCAAGCATCCTGAAGATATTTTCCTGGGCCCGAAAGAAATGACCATGGTTATGCATGGTGATCGCGCTATGGTGAGGCTGGCAGGGCTGGATAGAAGAGGCCGCCCGGAGGGCAAGCTGGTTGAAGTGCTGGAACGAGCCAACAAGACGCTTGTAGGTCGCGTCATTCGCGCACAGGGTGTGACGATTGTGGCAGCAGAAGACAAGCGTATCAGCCAGGATATTCTGATTCCTTACCATCTTGATATGGATGCACAAGTGGGGCAGGTGGTCACCATTGAACTGACTGAATACCCTTCCTCACATTCGCGCCCTATGGGCAAAGTGGTGGAGATTCTGGGTAACTATGCCGATAGCGGTATGGAAATCGAGATTGCCTTACGCAAGCACCATTTGCCGCATCAATTCAATCCGGCAGCCATCAAGCAGGCCGAAGACTTTCCAAGAACGGTCCAGCCCAAGGATTACAAAGGCCGCAAGGATTTACGTGATCTAGCGCTGATTACCATTGATGGTGAAACGGCGCGTGACTTTGACGATGCCGTATTTGCCGAGCCGCAAGGCAAAGGCTGGCGACTGGTGGTGGCGATTGCTGATGTCAGTTTTTACGTGCAGCCTGGCGATGCCCTGGATAAAGAGGCGTTTGACCGCGGTAACTCTGTGTACTTTCCACGCCGCGTGATTCCGATGTTGCCGGAAGCCTTATCGAATGGCTTGTGCTCGCTCAACCCTGAGGTTGAGCGTTTGTGTATGGTCTGTGATATGCAGATTGATGGGCAGGGCGTGGTCAAGCAATACCAGTTCTATCCTTCAGTGATGCTGTCCAAAGCACGCATGACTTATACCAAGGTATCTGCGTTGCTGCACGAGGAAGACCCGGCGCTGACCGCAGAATACCAATGGCTGCTGCCGCATTTGAATAATCTGAATGGCGTGTTCAAGTTAATGCTGACGCAACGTGAAAAACGCGGCGCGGTCGAGTTTGAATCCACCGAGACCATGATGGTGTTTAATGACAATGGCAAGATAGACAAGATTGTGCCTGTGGTACGTAACGACGCGCACAAGCTGATTGAAGAATGCATGCTGGCTGCCAACGTTTGTGCCGCAGATTTCCTGCTCAAAAACGAGCAGACTTGCCTGTACCGTATCCATGAAGGCCCGACGCCGGAGAAACTGGAAGCCCTGCGCCTGTTTATGGGCGAGTTCGGTTTTGGCGTAGGCGGTGGTGAAAAGCCGCAGGCCAAGGATTACGCGAAACTGATGCAGCGCATTAAATCGCGTCTTGATGCGCAATTATTGCAAACCGTGATGCTGCGTTCCATGCAGCAAGCAGTCTACAGCCCGGACAATGTCGGCCATTTCGGCCTGGCTTACGATGCGTATACGCACTTTACTTCACCTATCCGTCGTTATCCGGATTTACTGGTACACCGCGCAATCAAGGCAGTTGTAGAAGGCAAGCGTTACCAGGCCAAAGACTGGCATCAACTCGGCACCCATTGCTCGATGACTGAACGCAGGGCCGATGATGCGACACGTGATGTCACCAACTGGCTGAAATGCTTTTACATGCAGGACAAAGTCGGCGAAGTGTTTGCCGGCACCGTGGCTGGCGTGACCAGTTTCGGCCTGTTTGTAGCGCTGGATGAAGTCTATGTCGAAGGCTTGCTGCATGTGACAGACCTTGGAAACGATTACTTTATCCATGACAAAGCCCGCCATGAAATGGTAGGCGAGCGTACCGGTGTTCGTTATCGCCTTGGCGACCGGCTGACTGTGAAAGTCGTGCGTGTAGACCTGGAAACCGCCCGCATCGACTTTACCCTGGCAGGGAAAGGCGACGCTTCCGATGCGGGCGCAGAAACTGAGACAGTTTCAGAAGCCGGAACATCCAGCCCAAGAAGATCGCAGGTAACAGAGGCTCGGGCCAGACCTGCAAGCCCCTATAACGCTGGTAAAACGGGTAAAGCGACAGGTAATAAAGCGTCATCCAAAGTCAGAACAGCAACAACATCAGCAAGCTCAGGCAAAGAGGGCGCTAGCAAACCACGTACGGCAAAAGAAAAAAACCGTCGCTCGGTGCAAAAAAATAAAGGCAAACCCAAGGCGAAAGCCCGATAATATCGCCTGTGCACATTTCGCAAGGTTGTTTCTTATGCGTGCAACCTTGCGAAATATTCAAACCAGCCCGCGCTTGAACTAATCTGCGCGGCGTTTGGCGTTTGAAATCAGAATTAAATTAATTAGGAGTAACTATGTCAGAAGCCCGCATTCTGTTTGGTTTTCATGCGGTGTTGAGTCGCATGCGTCAGCATGGCAGCAGCATTCAGGAAATTATCATTGATCAAGACCGGGTAGATGCGCGTATGCGCGACCTGCTGGAGATGGCCAAGTCACAGAATATTCGCGTGATCCAGTCCGAGCGTAACCGCCTGGACGGATTTATCGGTGCACATGGCCGCCACCAGGGTGTGATCGCCAGGGTGATTGAAACGCCCATGCCTTATAAGGATATCCACGATATCCTCGAATCAGACCTGGATGAGCCACCTTTCTTTTTAATCCTGGATGGTGTGCAGGATCCGCATAACCTGGGGGCGTGCTTGCGTGTTGCAGATGCCATGGGCGTACATGCGATTATTGCGCCTAAAGACCGTTCAGTCGGCTTAAATGGCACGGTACGTAAAGTCGCCAGTGGCGCCGCTGAAACAGTGCCGTTTATTTCAGTCACCAATCTTGCGCGCACCATGCGTGAACTCAAGGAAGCTGGCGTACATGTAGTAGGCACCACTATGGATGCACCAAGTGAACTGCATAACACCAGATTTGAAGGGCCGATTGCCCTGGTGATGGGGGCTGAAGGCGATGGCTTGCGCCGCCTGACCCAAGAAACCTGCGACTCACTGATTACTATCCCTATGTTTGGCTCAGTGCAAAGTATGAATGTCAGTGTCGCCAGTGGCATTGCTTTGTATGAAATCCGTCGTCAACGCGTTCTGGCCAATCCCCAGAAATAAGCTTCAGATTCATGATTACTTTAACTGGCCTTTGGGAGCAGTTACGCCGGCAGTCTCGGCGTTTGTGGTTGGGCCAGTGGCTGGCATTTTGCGGTGCCGCAGTCGCGGTGCCCATCCCGTTGATGATGCCACTGCTGGTCGATGAAGTCCTGTTAAATCAACCCGGTAAACTTACCCAGACTCTTTCCCAGTGGCTCCCGCCAACATGGATGGGACCCATCGCCACCATTGCTTGCGTGACGATTTTCACCATTTGCTTGCGTCTGGGCAGTGTATTGCTGGGTGTGGCTACCACCCGCATTTTTGTCAGTTTATCCAAGCAGGTCACATTAGGCGTTCGGCAAACGTTGCTCGACAAGTTGTCACGCATACGCATGCAGGTATATGAAAGCCTGGGGGCAGGGCAAATCACCGCGCGCCTGCTGACGGATATTGAAACACTGGATAAATTCCTCGGTGAGACCATCGCCAAAGTGCTGGTTGCCGTATTGAGTGTGATTGGTGTCGCCGTAGTTTTACTATGGATGCACTGGCAACTGGCCTTAATTATTCTGCTGCTTAACCCGTTTGTCATTGCGCTGACCATGGTGCTGGGTAAAAAGGTCAAGCTATGGAAACAACGCGAAAATAATGCGTTTGAAGTGTTGTCGCAATCAGTCAGCGAAACGCTGGAAGTGATGCAACAGCTTCGCGCCAGCAATAGTGATAAACGCTTCCTCGAACAAGCCAAGCAAGCCGCGGAAGCGGTCAGGGAAGCCGCTACCGCTTCCGGCTGGAAATCAGATGCTTTATCCCGCTTGTCCTTTGGCGTATTCCTGTTTGGCTTCGAGATTTTCCGTGCCGTCGCCATGTTGATGGTGGTGTTTTCGGATTTGTCAGTCGGCCAAATGATCGCCGTGTTCGGCTATTTATGGTTCATGATGGGGCCGGTACAGGAGCTGCTCAATGTGCAATTTTCCTACTATGCCGCCAAAGCGGCTCTGAGCAGGATTAACCAGGTACTGGAAGCAGATGAGGAACCGCATTATCCGGCAGCAGTAAAAGGCTTCACTGACCAACAGCCCGCCGCCATTACGCTAAAACAGGTGACTTTTGCCTATGGCGAGGGTGACCCGATACTTGATCAGGTCAGCCTGGATATTGCTCCGGGGGAGCAGGTCGCCCTGGTTGGAGTTTCCGGTGCAGGCAAGTCTACCCTGGTGCAATTGCTACTCGGCTTGTATGCGCCTAACCATGGACAGATTTTATTTAATGGAAAATCGATAGAGCAATTAGGCTATGCCCAGGTTCGTGAGCATGTAGGTGTGGTCCTGCAACATCCCATGTTATTCAATGATAGCGTGCGGCAAAACCTTTCCATGCAACAACCTTATTCTGATGATGAGCTATGGCAGGTACTTGAAGTAGCCCAGTTGGCGCAATTTGTCCGTGATTTGCCAGAGCGGCTGGATTCGCAACTTGGACGTAGTGGCGTGCGCTTGTCAGGTGGACAGCGACAGCGGCTGGCGATTGCGCGCATGATGCTCAAGCAGCCGCAAGTTGTTATCCTCGATGAAGCGACGTCTATGCTGGATACCCACACTGAAGCCATGCTACATGCGGCTATGCATGTGTTCTTGCGTGGCCGTACCACGATTACCATCGCGCATCGTTTGTCCGCCGTGAAAGAAGCTGATCGTGTACTGGTGTTTGATGCTGGCCGTATTATTGAAGAAGGCCAGCATGCAACATTGGTTAACCAGGCGGGTAGTGTTTACCAGCGCTTGTATGGTCAGCAAACAGCCTGATTCATGCAAACAGGCTTGCCCGGATTAAAAGGCCAGGCCTTACTGTCGTTCATTATTACGTTAAGCGAAACAGTGTATTGATTTCCCGCTAGTTTTTCTTAAATTCTTATCCGGTTACATTGAGTCATCCCGAATTTCTTCGGTTATCGACCTCAATGACAAAGGATAAATGATGAACTACACCAAATTTAAAATTGCTGTGCAAATTCCAGTATTACTGGCTGCGCTAATGACTTCATCAGTTTTGCCGGTGTATCAGGCAACGGCGGCAGAAACAGCAACGCAAGCTATCCAGAATGAAACGGCTGTTTCATATCACACGGTATTCATCGATGGCGTGAAAGTATTCTATCGCGAAGCAGGGCCTAAAAATGCACCTACAGTCCTGCTTCTGCATGGCTTTCCTACCTCGTCACATATGTTCCGCAATCTTATACCGCAATTAGCTGACCGTTATCACGTCATCGCGCCTGATTATCCCGGCTACGGTCAAAGCGATCAGCCAGCCATGGATAAGTTCAGTTATAGCTTCGACAACCTGGCTGCAGTAGTAGACAAATTAACCACTAAGATCGGTTTAAGCAACTATGCCCTCTATGTACAGGATTATGGCGCACCTATCGGTTACCGACTGGCTGCTGCACACCCGGAAAAAATCAGTGCCATCGTTGTGCAAAACGGTAATGCATATCAAGAGGGGATAGATAATCCTTTCTGGGAGCCGATCAAAGCCTACTGGAAAGATAAAACAGAAGCTAATGCAGCCAAGCTGCGCCCGCTGCTGGAAATTGGCGCTACCAAATGGCAATACACTGAGGGCTTTCGTGACCCGGCTAGGCATGTGAGCCCTGATACCTGGGTAATAGACCAGGCCTACCTTGATCGCCCTGGAAACAAGGATATTCAAGTTGAGATGTTCTACAGCTACGGGACGAATCCTCCGCTTTACCCGGCATGGCAAGCGTATTTCCGTAAACATCAACCACCCATGTTGATAGTCTGGGGTAAGAACGACAAAATCTTTCCGGCTGCCGGGGCATCGCCTTACCTGCGTGATCTACCTCATGCTGAATTGCACCTGCTCGATAGCGGTCACTTTGCTCTGGAAGAGGATGGCGAGGAAATTGGCAAGTTAATGCACAATTTCCTTGATCGCAAAGTCAAACGCTAAAAATGCAGTGAGCGGAAAATATTAATTATTTTCCGCTCACTGTTTGGATTCTAGATAAAGGAGGAAGCGACCAGTCTGCGCTTAGTGACTGACTATCCTGGATACATAATTTTTGTCATAAGCTTTTTCACCCTGGTCATTGAGCACATGGGTGATTTCCCCGGTTCCACCTAGCGACACACTGGTTATGTGATCAAAGTGAATGCCCGGGCCGGTTGGTGCTTCAATTGCGCTATGCAGTTTGACGCTGGTATTCACATCAAAGAAGCAGTAAATCCCCATGCCGATGGCTTTGTGGTGTTTGACATCGTCAGCGACTTTATAAGAGGCATAACCGTTGGTGCTGCCGTTCATCCAGCTTTGCTGGTTGGGCACATCATAAGGTGCTTCACTTTGATAAAAATAGACTTCGCCATTCTCACCATTCCATAAGGTTTGATAGTTGTGGAAGTGCTCCACAAACAAGCCGTACATGGTGACGTCATCACCATTCACGATAATGCCGTGTTTGGTTTTGTTGGTTTGCCAACCTATGCCATTGCCATGGTCACCGCGCCAAACCCATAAATTATCACCTATGACCTGATTGCTGTTCACAACCACACTATGCGTGGCATTGCCGACGCTGGCACCCCCAACCCTGAAAAATACGTCATGCAAGGTGCTCGGGTTTTGTGCATGGCTGACAGCCGTTTTCTTGTCGCCCAACTGTAGCAATATTTCAGAATTCTTTTCACCGGCATCAAATAGTATGCCGCTGACTTTGACGCCATCCACATCGGCCATTGTCATTGCGATATTGCCAGCAGTAGGCAGCAGGGTGGCGATGCCTAATCCCAGCACAACCGTATTCGGTTTTTTGATTTGGATTGGGGCATCAAGTTTGTAAATGCCTGGTGTCAGCAATAAATGTTTGCCCGTGTCCAATGCGGCATTGATGGTTTTGGCGGTATCTTTATTGGCTTTGGCAATATAAAACTTGTTTAGGGGCAGGCTTTCACCTGCTACGCGTTTGTCTTGCCAGCTGACTCCCTGAGTGTCCTTTCGCAATGCAGGAATAAAGACACTGTAATGGCCCACGCTATCAATGTTTAAAAATGGTTTTTCACTCACCCGCGGCGTGCGCTCAACCACAGTATAAGGCGGTGTAGGCCAGTTGTTGGCTTCGGGCGCATTTTTTACGCCTACGAAAACCATGTTCCAGTTTTGGTTAGTCCAGCTGCCCAGGGTGGAGTTGCGGGTAAACCATTGTTGCTGGGTGCCGGAATTGATCTCCTGATCAACCAGGCTGTCTGCCATAAATCCGCCACTCGACCAGCCGCCATTGTCATCCAGCAACATATTGCCGCGCACATGGATGCGGCGTAAAGGGGATGCCTGTGAAACCGCCCATTGCATGGTGCCGTTATCGGGCGTCACTGAAAGGTTTTCTACACTGCGCCAGAAGTTTTGCGTGGCATCACCACCATGCCAGGAGGCTTCCACCTGGATACCGCCTTGCAGCATGACATCATCGGGAAACTGCCCCAGACCTAATAGCTGGGTATAAAATCCTAACCTGACTTTGTTATGGTAAACGCCAGGCTTGAACAATACCGCATAGCGCTCAGGGCCGAACTGGTTAGCTTCCTGCTGTTTGAATATGGCATCCAGTTTGTTCTGGATATCACTCGATGGCATGGAAGGATCCATGATAATGACGTTCTCACCGAAATCTGGTGTTTGTGAAGGCGTATTTTGCGCTTCTGTTGCCTGGCAGCCAGCTAGCACCAGGCTGGCAAATAACGCAGAGGTCTTTGCACCAAGAGGAAGGTTGAAGGCTGGAAAATTTGAATAAGACAATGAAAAATAAGGCATCAACAAATGGGCTTTCATTTTTAAGTATTTGTAGGCTGGACCATAATATCGGCTATGAAATTCAATTTTTCTTATCATCCGTAAGCAGCTCATAACTTCAAATAAGTGAGTTTTGTTTGAAAAATCAATACCCTATGGCGCAAGCTTTAATGTGCTCAATGTATCTCGCCGAACACGGCCAAGCAGGTTTGCATCCTCAATCAGCGATTCTCCGTAAGAGGGAATCAGTGCTTTCAATGTGTCTTGCCAGGCTGGCGTTTGCATACGGTCGCCAAAACAGCGTTCGAGTACATCCAGCATGGCTTTGACACTCACTGATGCGCCTGGCGATGCGCCTAGCAATGCTGCCAGGCTGCCATCGGCAGAAGCCACAATTTCAGTACCAAACTCCAGCTTACCCCAGTGTTGATGGCAGCGTTTGATGATCTGTACCCGCTGGCCGGCATGCGCCAGCTTCCAGTCATGGCTATTCGCTTCCGGCAAAAATACGCGTAGTGCATTCATACGTTTTTCGTGGCCCTGGAATACTTCTTTAATCAGGTATTTTGTCAGGTCTACATTGTGCCGGCATACACCCAGCAGGCTTTTGATATTCTTGAATTTGACCGATTTGGCCAGGTCTAAGCGTGAGCCTTGCTTGAGGAAGCGGGTAGTGAAACCAGCATAAGGGCCAAATAGCAGTGCCGGTTTTCCATGGATCATGCGTGTATCCAGATGCGGAACAGACATCGGTGGCGCGCCAACTGCAGCCTGGCTGTAGACCTTGGCATGGTGTTTGTTGATCAGTGCAGGATTATTGCAGATCAGCCATTGTCCGCTGACCGGAAAGCCGCCATAACCCTGCGCTTCAGGGATGCCGGATTGCTGCAAGAGCGGCAATGCGCCGCCGCCAGCACCCAGGAAAACAAACGAGGCGTTGTATGATTGCGTTTGGCCTGAAGTTAAGTGCTGAATGTGCACCTGCCACGCACTTTGTTCTTTTAGGTGCTGCTGCTTCAGTTTGCTGACGCGCGATTGGGTCAGCAAGGTGAAATTGGAGCGTGTTTTTAAATACGCGACCAGTTGCCTCGTTAAAGCACCGAAGTTGACATCAGAGCCATGCCCGACATGGGTGGCAGACATATGATCTGCCTGCCTGCGGCCAGCCATCATCAGTGGCATCCATTCATTAAGTTTTTTTTCCTGGTTGCTCCATTGCATTTCGGCAAATAGCGGATGCGATTTGAGCAGGGCGTGACGTTGCCGCAAAAACGCGCTGCTTTGTTCGCCCCATACTGCGCTGAGGTGCGGCACGCGCTGTATAAAATCATCGGCGTTCAATACGCCTTCTTTCACCAGGGTTGACCAGCATTGCAGTGACACTTCAAACGCTGCATTGATTTCAAGCGCGCGGCGAATCTCAATGTCACCATTTTTGGTTTTGGGAGTGTAATTCAGCTCACAGTAACCGGCATGGCCGGTACCCGCATTGTTCAGGGCGTCCGAACTTTCCAGGGCCACATCTTCCAATTGTTCCACCATGCAAATGTGTAGTGCAGGGTCCAGACGATGCAGAAGAATAGCCAGGGTAGCGCTCATAATGCCGCCGCCAACAAGCAATACATCGATATGGTTTGTTGCCATGGTGTGTGAGTTCCTCATAGGGAGGCGCTTGAGTTTCAAACGCGCAATCATAATGCCGTCGCGCATTATAAATCGAAAAAGTCCAGCCATCATCTGCGAAATCGGTTTGGCAGGGCTGCATCAGGCTTGCCAACTTGTCAAATCAAGACTTTTGCGGTAATCTCCAGCATTCGCCAAACTGTGATTTCACAACAAAAAATGCCTGTATTAAAGGGCGGGTGAAATGACCGGAATTTGCGTCTTATTTGCTTTGAATAGGGCATGCAATATTCACAATAAACATGGCTACATACAAGGGGGAAAGTATGAAAAATCCATTGGAATCTGTCGCAGGTACTATCATTTCAGGGTTGTTATTAACCCTGGCACTGGTGTTTTTCCTTAAGAATTTTATCGCGGTCGGAGGCTAAACCATGGAACTGGTACCGGCTCTGGCACGATGGATACATTTCCTGGCAGGCATTACCTGGATAGGTCTGCTGTATTATTTTAACCTGGTGCAGATGGCTGCCTTGAAAGACGCGGCAGCGGATGGCACGGCTGCTGGCATCAGCAAACATGTGGCACCCAGGGCATTGCTCTGGTTCCGCTGGTCTGCCGTGGTGACCTGGCTGGCTGGTGCTGCTTTGCTGGGGGCGCATATGGGTGATGCTTTCATGCTGCGCAATGGTTTTGAAGTGATTGGTGTGGGTGCATGGTTAGGCACCATCATGCTGATCAATGTCTGGGTATTTATCTGGCCTAACCAGAAAAAGATTTTAGGTATAGTGCCTGCTGATGATTCAGCCAAGAATAAAGCGCGACGTGTAGCTATGCTGGCATCGCGCACAAATATGATGCTCTCCCTGCCGATGTTGTTTTTTATGGCGAATGGATTGAGTCATAGGGCAGTATTAGGATTTTAGAAGGTTCAAGACGTTTACGGCGGCTTGAGCCGCCGTTTTGTTTTTTGAAAAAGGGTTTGAAATGCATTCCGAACATTTAATGAACACCTATGGCAGGCAGCCGGTGACGTTTGTCAAAGGCGAAGGTGTCTGGTTGACAGACACCGCCGGTGATCGCTACCTGGACGCGCTGTCTGGCGTGGCTGTGAATGGTCTTGGTCATGCACACCCGAAATTTACCGCCGCACTCAATGCGCAAGTTGCCCGATTGATCCATGTCTCCAATATTTACCACATCGCCGAGCAGTCAACACTGGCAGATAAGCTGGCTGAGATTTCCGGCATGGATAAGATCTTTTTCTGTAACTCAGGTTGCGAAGCGAATGAAGCTGCGATCAAGCTGGCGCGTTTGTATGGGCACAACAAGGGTATAGATCATCCTGAAATTATCGTGATGGACCATAGCTTCCACGGCAGGACCATGGCGACTTTGTCTGCTACCGGTAACCGCAAGGTGCAAGCCGGTTTTGAACCTTTGGTCAGTGGCTTTTTGCGTGTGCCGTTTGATGACCTGGAAGCCATCAAAACCATCGCTTCACACAAAAACAATGTGGTGGCTATCCTGGTGGAGCCGATTCAGGGTGAAGGTGGCGTGCATATTCCCGCTAGCCTGAAAACCTATTTTCAGGGCTTACGCGAGATCTGTGATGCGAATGGCTGGTTGCTGATGCTGGATGAAGTACAGTCCGGTATTGCCAGAACAGGCACCTGGTTCGCTTTCCAGCATACGGGGATTGTGCCTGACGTGATGACACTGGCTAAAGGCCTGGGTTCTGGCGTGCCAATTGGCGCTTGTGTAGCGCGTGGTGCAGCGGCTGATACTTTTAGCCCGGGCAAGCACGGTTCAACGTTTGGTGGCAACCCACTGGCAACTGCCGCCGGGCTGGCGACGCTGAATATTATCGCCGAAGAAAACCTGCGCGAAAACGCAGAGACTGTAGGTAATTACATTAACCAGTTGCTCACTGATGCATTAAAAGGCCAGAAAGGCATCGTCCAGATACGTAATGCCGGCATGATGATAGGTGTTGAGCTGGATAGGCCTTGTGCCGAGCTGGTTAAGCAGGGCTTGGCGGCAAAGATATTGATTAACGTGACTTCTGAAAAAGTCATCCGCTTGTTGCCATCACTGGTCATGACCAAGCAAGAGGCCGAAGAGTTAGTTAATAGACTCGCTCCCCTGATTTTGAATTTTTTAAAGGCAAGCGCGTGAAGTAACTGGCGCTGAAATATCATGAGTATCAAACACTTTTTGCAATTTAACGATTTAGCGCGTGATGAGATAGAGCATATTTTTGCGCGCGCCAAATGGATTAAATCCCAGTTCAAAAATTACAAACAATACTGGCCATTAGTGGATAGGACGCTGGTCATGATTTTTGAAAAAGCCAGCACGCGTACGCGCCTGTCGTTTGAAGCAGGTATGCAGCAACTAGGCGGTTCAGCCATTTACCTGAATACGCGCGACTCGCAACTGGGCCGTGGCGAACCGGTGGAAGATGCGGCGCAAGTGATTTCACGTATGAGCGATATCGTCATGATCCGAACCTTTGAGCAAAGCATTATCGAGCGCTTTGCCCAGAACTCACGTGTGCCGGTGATTAATGGTTTGACCAATGAATATCACCCTTGCCAGATACTGGCGGATATTTTTACATTCATTGAGCACCGTGGTTCTATCCAGGGCAAAACTGTGACCTGGATTGGGGACAGCAACAATGTTTGCAATACCTGGCTGCAAGCTGCTGAAGTACTGGATTTCAACGTGCATGTGTCAACGCCTCCAGGCTACGAAGTCGAGTTTGAGCGTGCCAATCTTTACGGCACTGATCATTTCGAGTCGTTTGCTGACCCGATGGAAGCAGCACGTGACGCTGACCTGGTAACGACCGATGTCTGGACCAGCATGGGTTTTGAAGCTGAAAATGAAGAGCGCCGTAAAGACTTTGCCGACTGGCAAGTCGATGCCGACATGATGCGCGTAGCAAAAGCGGATGCATTGTTTATGCATTGCCTGCCTGCCCATCGTGGCGAGGAGGTTTCTGCAGAAGTAATTGATGGTTCACAAAGCGTGGTCTGGGATGAAGCTGAAAACAGATTGCATACGCAGAAGGCACTCATGGAGTACCTTCTCCTGGGAAAAATTCTTTAAGCGCTAGCTTAAGATGTGCAAGCTGTTTCGGCGCGAGCTAATCTTTAGGTTAAGCTTGGCGGCCATAGTGTTAACAGGCGGCATACCAAAAAAGCGTTGATGGAATATTTATTATTGGGAAAAGTGGCTTGATAAAACAAGCCTGATGATTTCAGTTTGGGATTTATTTAAATGAGCGATATTAAAAAAGCGGTATTGGCCTACTCCGGCGGGTTGGATACTTCCGTGATCTTGAAGTGGTTGCAAGACACCTATCAATGTGAAGTGGTGACATTTACTGCTGATCTGGGCCAGGGTGAAGAGCTGGAACCGGCGCGCGAGAAAGCGCAAAAGTTTGGCGTCAAGGAAATCTACATTGATGACCTGCGCGAAGAGTTTGTGCGTGACTTCGTGTTTCCTATGTTCCGTGCCAATACTGTATATGAAGGCGAATACCTGCTGGGTACGTCTATCGCACGTCCATTGATTGCAAAGCGCCTGATTGAAATCGCTAATGAAACCAAAGCCGATGCCATTTCACATGGTGCGACCGGTAAAGGTAACGATCAGGTGCGTTTTGAACTGGGTGCTTATGCGCTTAACCCGAATATCCAGATCATCGCCCCGTGGCGTGAATGGGATTTGTTGTCCCGCGAAAAACTGCTGGCTTACGCCGAAAAACACGGCATCCCGGTTGAAATGAAGCATAAGCAAGGCGGCAGTCCATATTCTATGGATGCTAATTTGCTGCATATTTCTTACGAAGGCCGTCATCTGGAAGACCCTTCTGCCGAAGCCGAGGAAGATATGTGGCGCTGGACAGTGTCGCCTGAGAAAGCGCCTGATGCAGCTGAGTATCTGGATATCGAATTTAAGAACGGCGATATCGTAGCCCTGAATGGCAAAGCTTTAAAAGCGCATGAAATCCTGGCAGAACTTAACCGTATTGGTGGCAAACACGGCATTGGCCGCCTGGATCTGGTGGAAAACCGTTATGTCGGTATGAAGTCACGTGGCTGCTATGAAACTCCTGGCGGTACCATCATCCTCAAGGCACACCGTGCGATTGAAAGCATCACGCTGGACCGCGAAGTCGCGCACCTGAAAGATGATTTAATGCCACGCTACGCCAGCCTGATCTACAACGGTTACTGGTGGAGCCCGGAGCGTCTTGCACTGCAAACATTAATTGATCACACGCAAGCGACAGTCAATGGCTGGGTGCGCGTGAAGCTGTATAAAGGCAATGTGATTGTGGTTGGCCGTGACAGTAAAACAGATTCGCTGTTTGACTCAACCATTGCTACCTTTGAAGATGACAAAGGCGCTTACGACCAGAAAGATGCCGGCGGCTTTATCAAGCTGAATGCTTTGCGTATGCGTATTGCAGCGAATTTGCACTTGCGTAAAAAATAACCCAGCGCAAAAAATGACCGCAAACAAATAATCCTTATGTCCAGGCAACGTGTGATTGCTTATGATTCAACCCTGCGCGATGGAGCACAAGCGCAGGGTGTTTCATTTTCAGTCGAGGATAAACTCAAAATTGTGCAACGCCTGGACAGGTTAGGCATAGGCTACATCGAAGCCGGTAACCCCGGTTCCAACCCAAAAGATTTAGAGTTTTTCGCACGCGTCGGCGAGCTGAATTTGCAACACGCAAAGATCATTGCGTTTGGTAGTACGCGCCGCATAGGTATTACAGCTGCCGAAGATAAAAACCTGCAGTCCTTGTTATCCGCCAATACTCAGGCGGTCGCCATTTTTGGCAAAAGCTGGGATTACCAGGTGACCGATATCCTGCGTACTACGCTGGAGGAAAACCTGGCGATGATAGGCGACACGATTGCCTTTCTCAAAGCGCAAGATAAAGAGATTGTGTTCGATGCCGAGCACTTCTACGATGGCTACAAAGCAAATCCCGAGTATGCATTGAATACCTTGCAGGCAGCGGCTGATGCCGGTGCGAATGTGTTGGCATTGTGCGATACCAATGGCGGGACATTTCCCAACGAGATTTTTGAAATCACCCAAACAGTCGTTACGCGTTTCCCCACTTTAGAAATCGGCATTCATTGCCATAATGATTGCGAGATGGCAGTGGCAAATTCTGTCGCTGCGGTGCAAGCAGGTGCAGTGCAGGTACAAGGCACAATCAATGGCATCGGTGAGCGTTGTGGCAATGCCAATCTGGTGTCCATCATTCCAAACGTGCAGCTGAAACTAGGGCTGGAATGCATTTCTTCAGCCCAGTTGGCTGAACTCACAGCCGCTGCGCGCTTTGTAAGCGAAGTCGCAAACGTCACTTTTAATGATAAAGCACCCTATGTCGGTCATGATGCTTTTTCTCACAAAGGCGGTATGCACATTGATGCTGTGAATAAAAACCCCAAGTCTTATGAGCATGTCAGCCCGAATATGGTCGGCAATGAACGCCATATTCTGGTGTCCGAGGTGGCAGGGCGCGGGGCGATTCTGAATAAACTGCAACAGATAGATCCGACCCTGACCAAGGAGTCTGATGAGGCTATCCAGATACTTGAACACCTGAAAGCACTGGAGCATGAAGGCTACCAGTTTGAGAGTGCAGAAAGCTCATTTGATTTGCTGATGCAAAAGCTGCTGGGTAAGTTTCAACCGTTTTTCAGGTTGAAACAATATAGTGTGTACATTCATGAACCATCGATAAATGGCATCAACTCTTCAGCTACCGTGCATATTTTTGTTGATAACCAGGAAGCGGAAGTGACCGCTTATGGCGATGGCCCTGTGTATGCACTGGATAAGGCGATGCGCAAAGCACTGGAACCTTTTTACCCCATCATCAAAGACATCAAACTGATAGATTATAAAGTACGTGTGCTGGATTCGAACCTGGCCACGGCGGCTAAAGTGCGGGTCATGATCGAATCTACTGACCAGCAGACCAACTGGACCACGATAGGCGTCTCATCAGACATTCTCGAAGCTTCATGGCTGGCATTAAAAGATGCGATTGAATACAAGCTTTTCAAGACGAAAAAGGTGTAATTCCATTCATTGTCAGGTGGGTTGCAGTAACACCAGTTTAAGTTGCTCCTGTTCAACCAGTCTCAATGTTACTTGCTGAAACTGGATCAATCCTAAATCAGGATGCTGAAATTCACGTTTTCCGCCTTGTCTTTCCAGCACATCATGCTGTTTCCAGAAGCGGTCAAATTCAGCGCTACTGGTACTCAGTTCATCCACTAGCTTTTTCACTTCGGGTTCTTCCAACCGCGAACGGCAATCGGCCCTGAATTCGGCGACAAGGCGACGACTACGCATCTCCCAGCTAACAACAAATTGCCTGGCGGCAGGATTGGCGAACACAAACCGCAGCAGATTAGGGTGCTGACCTTCGGGCCATTGGATATCCAGCAATCCGCTAAACAGGTTGGTCGCGGCCTGATTCCAGGCCAGGATATCCCACGTGCGACCCATGATGTAAGCGGGGACCTGTATCTGGCTTAAGATACCCACTAATGTTTCAGGGGCGGTATCGACTTCGCTCTGATGCGCCTGCGGATCGCGCCGGTCGGCCATATCAAATAAATAACTGCGCTCGGTTTTGCTGAGTTTTAAAGCAGTCGCTAGTCTATCCAAGGCTTCTGACGACACATTGATTTCGCGTGCCTGTTCAATCCAGGTATACCAGGTGGCACTGATGCCGGCCAGTTGCGCGACTTCTTCACGGCGCAGGCCTTGCGTGCGGCGGCGAGAGCCTGAGGGAAAGCCGAATTCTTCAGGGCTACCGCGCTGGCGCATCGCTTGCAGAAATTCAGCCAGTTCCTGACGTCTTGTATCCATTTGATTTTATTATCCTATTAGTGTCAATACTAGTATAAATCATCTTCTTGTAAGGGTATTAAAATTTAGGTATTCTGCGCGTGTTTTATCAATTTATTAAGATTTGATAGCTTGGATTTGAAAGGAACAGTCATGGCAGGCAAAACGCTATACGACAAATTATGGGATTCACATGTGGTGCGTGAGGAACCAGACGGCACCTGTCTGATTTATATTGATCGCCATCTGGTGCATGAAGTCACCAGCCCGCAAGCCTTTGAAGGGCTACGCATCGCTGGCCGTAAGCCATGGCGCAACTCATCCATCGTGGCTAACCCTGATCACAACACGCCAACCAAAGATTGGGATAAAGGGATTGAAGACCCAATCTCGCGCCTGCAGGTGGAAACACTGGATAGCAATATCAAGGAATTTGGTGCCTTGGTGTATTTTCCTTTTAAAAACAAGGATCAAGGTATTATCCATGTGATTGGGCCTGAGAACGGTACGACCCTGCCTGGCATGACAGTGGTGTGTGGCGATAGCCATACTTCAACCCATGGTGCATTTGGTGCGCTTGCTCATGGCATAGGCACTTCTGAAGTTGAGCATGTGATGGCTACGCAAACACTGGTGGCTAAAAAGTCCAAACGCATGCTGGTGAAAGTGGATGGTCAACTTGGCAAAGGCGTGACTGCTAAAGACGTTGCGCTGGCGATTATCGGCAAGATAGGTACCGCCGGCGGCACTGGTTACGCCATTGAGTTTGGTGGCGAAGTCATCCGTGGTTTATCCATGGAAGGCCGTATGACGCTGTGTAATATGGCGATCGAAGCAGGTGCACGTGCCGGTATTGTGGCACCGGATGAGAAAACCGCTGCTTATCTTGAAGGCCGTCTGCATGCCCCAAAAGGTGAAAACTGGACCAGGGCGGTGGCGTACTGGAAAACTCTGCAATCCGATGCAGATGCACAATATGATGCGGTAGTTGAACTGAAAGGTGCTGAAATCGCGCCACAAGTGACCTGGGGTACTTCGCCTGAACAAGTGTTGCCGATCGGATCGAATGTGCCGGATCCGCAACAGGAAGGCGATGCGACCAAGCGTACCAGTATCGAAAATGCGCTGAAGTACATGGGACTGGATGCCAATACACCGCTTGATCAAATTCGGCTGGATAAAATATTTATTGGATCCTGTACCAACTCGCGTATTGAAGATCTGCGCGCTGCAGCCAGTGTTGCCAAAGGCAAAAAAGTCGCTGGCAATATCAAACTGGCGATGGTAGTGCCTGGTTCCGGCCAGGTGAAACGCCAGGCCGAGGCTGAAGGCCTGGACAAAGTATTTATTGATGCAGGTTTTGAATGGCGTGAGCCAGGCTGTTCCATGTGCCTGGCGATGAATGCTGACCGCCTGGAGCCGGGTGAGCGTTGTGCTTCAACCTCTAACCGTAACTTTGAAGGCCGTCAGGGCCCTGGTGGACGCACGCATCTGGTCAGCCCGGAAATGGCAGCAGCAGCTGCGATTGCCGGTCATTTCGTTGACGTGCGCAGCGTATAAAGGAGAACACCCTATGAAAGCATTTACCACTATTAACGGCCTGGTTTGTCCTCTGGATCGTGCCAATGTCGATACCGATGCGATTATTCCAAAGCAATTCCTGAAATCCATCAAACGTTCAGGCTTTGGCCCGTACCTGTTCGATGAATGGCGCTATACCAACTACGGCGAACCTGGCATGGATTGCAGCACACGTCCTTTGAATAAGGATTTCGTGCTGAACCAGCCGCGCTATCAAGGTGCGCAAGTATTGCTGGCGCGTGATAACTTCGGTTGTGGCTCATCACGTGAGCATGCGCCATGGGCGATTGAAGACCAGGGTTTCCGCGTGATTATTGCGCCTAGTTTTGCCGATATCTTCTTTAATAACTGTTTCAAAAACGGTATCTTGCCGATAGTCGCTTCAGCCGAACAAGTGGATATCCTGTTCAAAGAGTGCCTGGCAAATGAGGGTTACTCGCTGAACGTCGATCTGGTTTCACAAACGGTGACTACGCCTTCAGGTCAGTCATTCAGCTTTGAGATCACCCCGACCCGTAAGCACAACCTGCTGAATGGCCTCGATGAAATCGGCCTGACCTTGCAGCATGCGGAAGAGATCAAGGCATTTGAGATTAAACATAAAGCCGCCCAACCCTGGCTATTCGCTTAGAAACCATATAAACCTGCTGTGCAATTGATTGACTTCGTTACGCGGTGCTCGAAATTCTCATGTACTTTTGTACATTCCGGTTTCTGTGCTCCGGGTGCCTTGTCACTCAATCGCTCGCGACGGTTTCTGATGGCTTCTCACATCATAGAATAATTATTTAGGATAAACCTATGGCATTAAATATTGCAGTTTTACCCGGTGACGGCATCGGCCCTGAAATCGTTGCACAAGCCTTGCGCGTGCTGGAAGTATTGAAAAAAGATGGTCTGGATATGACCTTCACCGAAGCTCCGTTAGGCGGTCAGGCTTATGACCAGTACGGTCATCCATACCCTGAGTTTACGCAAAAAATCTGTAGGGCCGCGGATGCCGTATTGCTGGGCGCTGTTGGTGGCCCGCAGTATGACACTTTAGACCGCCCATTGCGTCCTGAGCGCGGATTACTGGCTATTCGTAAAGACTTGGGTTTGTTTGCCAATCTGCGTCCGGCAGTGCTATTCCCGGAACTGGCGAATGCTTCCACCCTGAAACCGGAAGTGGTTGCCGGCCTGGATATCATGATCGTGCGTGAACTGACCGGTGATGTCTATTTCGGCCAGCCACGTGGCATTCGCACTAATGAAGAAGGCGTGCGCGAAGGTTTCAACACCATGATCTACAGCGAGCCGGAAGTACGTCGCATTGCGCATGTGGCGTTTGAAATCGCCATGAAGCGTGGCAAAAAACTGTGTTCAGTCGATAAAGCCAATGTATTGGAAACCACTGAATTCTGGAAAGAGATCGTGATTGATGTCGCTAAAGAATATCCGGAAGTGGAATTAAGCCATATGTATGTGGATAATGCAGCCATGCAGCTGATCCGTAACCCTAAACAGTTTGATGTGATGGTGACGGGCAATATCTTCGGCGATATCTTGTCAGATGAAGCTTCCATGCTGACTGGCTCGATTGGTATGCTGGCGTCTGCTTCGCTGAATGAGAGCAAGCAGGGCTTGTACGAGCCATCACACGGTTCTGCGCCGGATATCGCTGGTAAAAACCTAGCGAACCCGATTGCGACTATTTTGTCTGCGGCCATGATGTTGCGATACAGCTTTGATAACGAAGCTGCAGCGACCCGCATTGAAAATGCAGTGAAGAAAGTGTTGGCAGCAGGCTACCGTACCGGTGACATCTATGAAGAGGGCACCAAGCGTGTATCCTGTTCTGAAATGGGTGACCAGATCGTGGCTGCGATGTAAACGGGCAGCGCGCGCCTTGCATTGCATCGCGCTCGCTCAGTTTTCAGGTGTGATATAGTCGCGCTTTTATTGGCGACACATTGAAATTAATCAGGAATTTAAAATGGCACAATTTGATAATGTCAGTGTTAAAAAGAAAGCAAACGTTTATTTTGATGGCAAGTGTGTGAGTCATACTGTGCTGTTTCCGAACGGTACACGCTGTACCGTGGGTGTGATTTTCCCGAGCACTTTGACCTTTAATACCGGCTCGCCAGAGTTGATGGAAATCAATGATGGTGTCTGTAAAGTGCGCTTGAAAGATGAAGAAAACTGGACCACTTATAAAGCAGGTGAGAAATTCACTGTGGCGGGTAATTCGTCTTTTGATATTGAAGTGTTAGAGACCGTAGACTACGTCTGCCATTTCGAATAATTGTGTGATTGCTCGGCAGAGCGGTGTTGTTAGCGCTTGTCGTACTTAATGTTAATGTACTGCCTGCGCGCTAACGCCTTGCTCTGCCATCGCTTGAAAGGTTTTCAAAGATGCCCAGTTTTGATATTACTTCTGAAGTTGATATGGTCAACTTAAAAAACTCGATTGATGCTTCAATTAAACAGATCACCAATCGTTACGATTTCAAAGGTACATCTGCCAAAGTCGAATTTAACGAAAAAGACAAGGTCATTACCTTGTTTGGTGACAATGATTTTCAACTGGACCAGATAAAAGATATTTTGCTTCCAGCAATGGAAAAGAAAGAACCGGAGTCTTCCAAGCGACTTGAACACAAGGACGTACAAAAAGTCTCAGGTAACAAGGTGAAACAGGATCTGCGCGTGCAAGATGGTATTGATAGCGACTTGGCCAAGAAAATCACCAAGCTGATCAAAGACAGCGGAATGAAAGTGCAAGCCACTATTCAAGGCGATACAGTGCGGGTTAATGGTGCCAAGCGCGATTTATTGCAGGATGCCATTGCGTATGTTAAAAAGAGTGTGACGGATTTTCCGTTGAAGTTTGGTAATTTCAGAGATTAATTTTAAGGAGAAAATAAATGAAAAGGTTAATGATGCTATTGGTTGTGACGATGGTGTTGGCAGGTTGCAATACCATGAACGGTGTGGGCAAGGATATGGAAAAAGCTGGTGAAGCTGTGCAGAAAAAGGCCTCCGAATAATGTTTTGATGCCGGGATGACCGGCGAGAATAACGAGATCACATGTTAAAAGTAGGGTTTGTAGGTTGGCGCGGTATGGTGGGCTCTGTGCTCATGCAACGCATGGTGCAAGAGAAAGATTTTGCAGATATTGATCCGCAGTTTTTCACTACATCACAAACGGGTGGAGCTGCACCCAAGGTTGGCAAGGATTCGCCTGCGCTAAAAGATGCCAAGGATATTGCTGAACTGAGCAAGATGGATGCGATTGTGTCTTGCCAGGGCGGTGATTACACCAGCGAGATTTTTCCGCAGTTGCGCAGCAGTGGCTGGAACGGTCACTGGATTGATGCCGCTTCAACTTTGCGTATGGAAAAAGATGCAGTAGTGATTCTTGACCCGGTCAATATGCATGTGATCAAGGATGCATTGAGCCAGGGTGGCAAAAACTGGATTGGTGGTAACTGTACGGTTTCCCTGATGCTGATGGCTTTGAACGGTCTGTTCAAGGCGGATCTGGTGGAATGGGCCACTTCGATGACTTACCAAGCAGCTTCAGGCGCCGGTGCGCAAAACATGCGTGAGTTAATTTCACAAATGGGCGTGATTCATGCATCAGCGTCGAATCTGTTGGGCGATCCTGCTTCTGCGATTCTTGAGATTGATAAAACTGTAGCCGATACAATTCGGAGCGCTGATTTACCTACTTCTAATTTTGGCGTGCCTTTGGCTGGTAGCCTGATCCCGTGGATTGATAAGGATCTGGGTAACGGCCAAAGCAAGGAGGAATGGAAGGGCGGTGTAGAGACCAACAAGATTCTGGGTCGTGAAGCCAACCCGATTGTGATTGATGGTCTGTGCGTGCGCATTGGTGCAATGCGTTGCCATTCACAAGCCTTAACCCTGAAATTGCGCCAGGATGTGCCGCTGGATGAAATCAACCAGATGCTGGCAGAAGCCAACCAGTGGGCCAAAGTGATTCCTAATGAACGCGAAGTCAGCATGCGTGAATTAACGCCTGCGGCCGTGACGGGTACGTTAACAACCCCGGTTGGCCGTTTGCGCAAGCTGGCCATGGGTGGTGAATACCTGTCAGCTTTTACCGTTGGCGACCAGTTACTCTGGGGTGCAGCAGAACCTCTGCGTCGTATGTTACGTATTCTGGTTGAAGCTTAAGTAATTAATTAAATTGCAGCCCGTAAAGCCATGATTTGTTAATAAAATCATGGTCTTTTCGGGCTTTTGTTTTGCATGCATTCAGGTTTAATGGATGATAGAGTCCAAGCAAGGTAAGTTTGTGGCATGCAGGGTGGCAATTGGCGTGCTTGCGTGGCTTACTGATTGATGCTATGTTGACAATCGCCATGAATGACAAGGGTTAAACGGTGCCTAAATTTAAATTAAAAAAATTAGCCTTTACATTAAGTCTGGGGTTGAGCTTGAGCGCAGCAATTGTTGCGCACGCTGCAGGTCTGGGAACAATGACCTCCACTTCAAAACTGGGGGAGCCACTGAATGCAGAAATTGAATTGCTGGCGGTTGCGCCAGGCGAATTAAACAGTATCCAGGCCGCGCTAGCCGCTGATCAGGTATACCAGGATCAGATGCTGGAAAAACCTGCTTCTTACCCATATATTCAGATTGAGGTTGGCAACAATAGCAAGGGTCAGCCCATCCTTAAACTCACCAGTTCACAACCGATTACCGAAGCTTTCCTGGATATGCTGATCCAGGTAGATTGGCCGACCGGGCGACTGGTCAAAGAATACACCCTCTTGCTGGATCCTCCAGGATTCAATTCTAACTACGTGTCTGAATCATCAGGGTTGCCCGTGACTGGTCAACCGCAAGCCCCCGCTGAAACAGCTAAAGTGGAACCGGTGCCTGCAGCCGACATTGAACAGCCTGTTACAAGCAAGCCTGCTTCGAAAAAGTCGCCAGCTAACCGTGCCGTGGCTCCCAAGCCAACGCCCAAACCTGAACCATCAGCTGAAAACGTTGATACGCCGGACCCACTCACCACTGACCGAGGTGATACGCTGTATGCCATCGCGCGCCAAATGAAACCGGATAATGTCAGTGTCGAGCAAATGCTTGCAGCGCTTTACCGCTCAAACCAGGATGCGTTTGATGGTAAAAATATGAACCGTTTAAAAGTGGGCAAGATCATCCGCATGCCGGATCAAGACACTTTAAATGCCATCAGTCACCAGCAGGCTAAAAATCTGGTGGCCGAACATAATACAAATTGGCTGGCGTATAAAAATGCCTTGTCTAATGTAGTGGAAAAATCTGCTGCCAGTGAAACCGGCGGTAACACCCAGCAATCCGCTGGCAAAATTGGTAGTGCACAGGACAAGCCTGTACCACAAATACCAGCAGGCAAAGATACACTGAAGCTGTCTGCCGGCGATGAAAAGTCTGGCACCCAAACCGATAAAGCCGCTTCTAAAGCTTCGGAAAATGCTGCCAAGGAAGAAGCCATCGCTAAAGAAAACGCTATCAAGGAAGAGCAATCGCGTGCCGCAGCGCTTGAAAAACAAGTCGCCGACATGAAAAAATTGGTAGAGATGAAAAATAATGCCATGGCGCAGGCGGAGAAAAATGCTGCACAAGCTACGGCTCCTGATACCAAAACACCTGAAACCCAAGGCCCGGAATCCAAAACTGAAGTACCTGCCACTCAGACCACTGAAACGCCTGCAGTACCCGCCGAAAGCAAACCGGCACCCGCTGTTCAGGATTCGCCTAAAGCGAATACAGAATCTGTTCCGGTTGAGCCTGCTATTGAAGCAGAGCAGCCTTCTTTCATGCATGTGCTGATGGCGCGCTTGAAAGGAATCAGTCCCGTATTGCCATGGGCCTTGATTGCCTTACCTATCTTGATTTGTGTCTGGGCACTGATTCGCATTCGCCGTAAAAAAGAAATTGATACCTTTGAAGATGCGATCCTGACTTCACCAGCGACTGAAATGCAGAACAACACTGTATTTGGTGATACCCAGGCTGCTTCTGGTGACACCTCTTTCTTGACCGACTTCTCGCAAAGTGGTGTAGGCGGGATGATCGACTCACACGATGTTGACCCGATTGCTGAAGCCGAAGTCTACATGGCTTACGGTCGTGATGCGCAGGCAGAAGAAATTCTCAAGGATGCGATTCAAAAAGATCCCGAACGTCAGGAGCTCAAGTTAAAGCTGCTTGAAATTTACCAAAGCACGGCTAACAAGGGAGCATTTGAATCATTGGCTGGGGAGATTTACGCCAATGTCGGCCCTAATGACCAGACCTGGTCCAAAGTAGTGGCGATGGGGCAGAAGCTGGATCCTGAAAATTCACTTTACCAGATGCCGGCGCTTGATAATACCGGCCTCGAAACACCCGTGGTTGAAGCAGATAGTGCAGATCAAGGCTATCACTTCAATTTTGAAGCGCCAGCGCTTGAATTCGAACCATCTGATAATAGCAAAAAAAATAATAATGATAATGCGGGCAATGCAGGCGTAGAAGTTTCGACTGAAGATTCATCAACCGTAAATACATTGACTGAACCCTCACTGACAGAAACTAAACCGGAAAAATTTGCAGAATTACAAACAGACTTTGATAATCCTGGTAACAAACCTGCAGATAATTTGCCGGAATTGCTAGAAACGCCTTCAGACGATTTAATCATCGAGCCTGTTCAGCAAGAAAATATTCTGGCTAACGAAAAAGTACCTCAGTCCGAGGACTCAGAGAAACCAGACCTTACTACTGAACTACGCTTTGAAGAAAGCTCTGAAAAAGAAACAATTGAGCAGACATCGGTGCCAAATGCAGTGGTTGATGCAGAGCTAACACCAAAAGCGCTGGACTTACCCTCCCTGAATCTTGATGACGAGTCTTCAAGTTCAATCAGAGATAATCAGGCTGCTACACAGGCGACAGGTGAGCAGAAGCTATCATCGGATGATGCTGTGTTTGAATCTCTACCTGAGCTTTCGCTGGAGCTGGGAGGGCCAAATGATACGACTATCAAGACTTCTGAAGAAGATGATGCACTCGATATCGATGATATCCGCCTCGACAATGTGGATGACGAAGTGCTCAGCCGCGTACCTGCCGAAACCTTCAGTAGCGAGACCGCTTTCCCTGAAATTTCACTGGATGTCACAGAAAAGCCTGAGGAAAGCCTGGTTGAGTTTGATGGTGAGCCAGAAGAGGTTAATACCAAGCTGGATTTGATCCAGGCCTATATCGATATGGAAGATATGATAGGCGCCAAGGAATTGATCGAAGAAGTGCTTACCGAGGGTGGTGAACGCCAGCGGCAACGAGCTAGTGAGTTGCTTGCAAAAGTTGCATAAAACAAGGCCGGGTTTTCCGGCCTTTTTGTTTGAAGATGAAGTAGACGCATAGCAATGGTATGGATCAGCCAAAAGCCAGCACCAATAAGAAAATATTGATTCAAAGCTTTGCGCTATTAGGTGTTATACCTGACAGCCCTTATACTATGCGCCATGAAAATTGCGATTGGCATTGAATATCATGGTGCTTATTTTCAGGGATGGCAAAGCCAGCCTAATGGCCGTGGGGTACAGGATGCAATTGAACATGCCATAGCAATGGTTGGTGGTGAGCCGGTAAGACTGCATGCGGCTGGCCGGACTGATACCGGTGTCCATGCGTTAATGCAGGTTGCCCATTTTGAAACGACGGTAGTACGGCCGCAAAGTGCCTGGGTTCGTGGTAGCAATGCGCATTTGCCACCATGGATACGTATCTTGTGGGCGCGCGAAGTCGCTGATGATTTTCATGCCCGATTTAGCGCCAAGGCACGCAGTTACCAATATGTGCTCTATAACCATGCCGTGGCACCAGCGACCCAGCACGGTCGTGTAGGCTGGTACCATAGACCGCTGGACATTGCACCGATGCAACTTGCCGCCGAATTCTTATTAGGCGAGCATGATTTCAGTGCGTTTCGCGCCAGTGAATGTCAGGCGAGTTCCCCGATACGCACCATGCACCGTGCCGAAGTAAACCAGCAAGGCAAACATATAGTTTTCAGCTTTCAGGCAAATGCTTTTCTGCAACACCAGATACGTAATGTCGTCGGGGCATTAATCTACGTCGGTCAAGGCAAACTGACGGTCGCCGAATTTGCTGAATTGCTCCAGCGTAAAGATAGAACGCTTTCACCACCCACGTTTATGCCAGATGGCTTGTACTTTACGGGCGTGACCTATGATACGCATTGGCAACTGCCACCCTGTGAAACAAAGTGGGACTAAATAAGGTCCATGAAGCATATGAAAAGAACCAGAGTTAAAATTTGTGGCATTACCAGGCATGAGGATGCTTGGGCAGCTATTGATGCAGGAGCTGATGCTCTCGGATTTGTGTTTTATGCGCCAAGTCCGCGTGCTGTAAGCGCAGCCCAGGTGCAGGCTATCATTAAAAATTTACCGCCTTATGTTGGTAAGGTTGGCCTTTTTGTGAATGCTTCTGCCAGCGAGGTGCAACAGGTGATAGATACGACTTCTCTGGATTGCCTGCAGTTTCATGGCGACGAAGCGGCGGACTATTGCGAGAAATTTAATCTGCCATATTACAAAGCAATCCGCGTCAAACCGGATGTAAGTTTGGTACAATGCGAGCTTGATTTTGCGTCGGCTTCCGCCTTATTGCTGGATACTTTTTCAGAAAAAGCAGTTGGGGGGACAGGCCAGACATTTGATTGGGGATTGATCCCTGCCGGGTTAAAAAAACCACTGGTTCTGGCTGGTGGATTAAATCCTCTGAATGTCGCTGATGCATTGCAACAGGTTCAGCCTTATGCCGTGGATGTGAGCGGTGGTGTAGAGGCGCAAAAAGGGATTAAATCCCCAGAAAAAATAGCAGCATTTATGCAGCAGGTTACCCAATACGATGCAAGACGCAATGCAGGTTGAGAAGGTATGCACTGGGGCGGTTTGAATAACAGAACGATATACGGAGTAACGCATGCAAGTGTATGACATGCCAGATAAACATGGCCATTTTGGTCCATTTGGTGGAATTTTCGTCGCGGAAACTTTGGTAGAAGCACTGGAAGAGCTGCGGCTGATGTATGAAAAGTATCGCCATGATCCCGAGTTTTTAGCTGAATTTGCTTACGATCTCAAACATTTTGTTGGCCGTCCAAGCCCGATTTATCATGCCAAGCGCTTGTCTGATAAAATCGGCGGCGCCCAGATCTACCTTAAGCGCGAAGATTTAAACCATACTGGCGCGCACAAAATCAATAACACCATAGGCCAGGCTTTGTTGGCCAAACGTATGGGTAAGCCGCGCGTGATTGCAGAAACAGGCGCAGGGCAGCATGGCGTGGCAACCGCTACCATCGCTGCTCGTCTGGGCCTAGAGTGCGTGGTGTACATGGGCGCCGAAGATGTGAAGCGTCAGGCGCCTAATGTATTTCGCATGAAACTGCTGGGTGCGACAGTTATCCCGGTTGAAAGCGGCTCTAAAACCCTGAAAGACGCACTGAATGAAGCAATGCGTGACTGGGTTACTAATATCTCCAATACGTTTTACATTATCGGCACAGTTGCCGGTCCGCATCCTTATCCGATGATGGTGCGGGATTTCCAGGCGGTGATCGGTATTGAAGCCAAACAGCAAATGCAGGAAATGATGGGTCGCCAGCCTGATGCTGTGGTGGCCTGTGTGGGCGGTGGTTCCAATGCGATGGGGATTTTCTATCCCTACATTGATGTTGAAGGCGTGCGCCTGATTGGCGTAGAAGCAGCAGGGCATGGGCTTGAAACCGGAAGCCATGCTGCTCCTCTAACTGCGAACAGCCCAATTGGTGTATTGCATGGCAACCGTACTTACCTGATGCAGGATGAAGACGGCAATATCGTTGAAACACACTCTATCTCAGCTGGCCTCGACTATCCGGGAGTAGGCCCGGAGCATGCATGGTTAAAAGATATCAAACGCGCTGAATATGTGGCGATCACAGATGACGAAGCCATGCATGCATTTCACCAGCTCTGTCGTACCGAAGGCATTATTCCGGCAATGGAATCAAGCCATGCCTTGGCTTATGGAGAAAAACTGGCTAGAACAATGTCACCGGACCAAGTGGTGCTTGTGAATCTGTCAGGACGCGGTGATAAAGATATTAATACCGTTGCTAAGCTATCTAACATCACACTCTGATGCAGCCAATTAGCTAGTCCAGACTATCAATAGCCCATCCATTAGAAAAAAGAATTTTTTGCTATGTCACGCATTCAATCCGTTTTTGCTGAATTAAAAGCGCAAGGTAAAAAAGCGCTGATCCCTTACTTCACCGCTGGAGATCCACACCCAGACCAGACCGTACCTTTATTGCATGCTTTGGTTGACTCCGGTGCCGATGTGATTGAGTTGGGCGTGCCTTTTTCTGACCCGATGGCAGATGGCCCGGTGATTCAGCGTGCAAGTGAGCGTGCGTTGATGCATAAAATGGGCTTGCGCAAAGTGCTGGCGATGGTGAAAGATTTCCGCGAAACCAATCAGAAAACCCCCATTGTTCTGATGGGCTATGCTAACCCTATCGAGGCAATGGGTGTATTACAGTTTGTGAATTTAGCCAAAGAAGCAGGTGTCGATGGCGTATTGACTGTTGATTACCCGCCTGAAGAGTGTGAAGACTTCAATAAGCAACTGGCGGCAGCCGGCATTGATAGTATTTTTCTGCTGTCCCCGACTACCGAGCCATCGCGTACCGAATTAATTGTCAAGCAGGCAACAGGTTTCCTGTATTACGTATCGCTTAAAGGCGTTACCGGCGCAGGTAATCTTGACATCGTTGAAGTAAAAAAACGTGTGGCTGAAATCCGTGGTAGTACTGATTTGCCTATTGGCGTGGGATTTGGCGTGAAAGATGCAGAGACTGCACGTGAGGTATCTGCGATTGCTGATGCGGTAGTGGTAGGTAGCCGTATGGTGCTGGCAATCGAGCAGTCAGATGAACACAATCTGATTCCGAATGTGCAAGCCTTGATGAAAGAATTACGTACTGCGATTGACTCCGTTTAGGGGCATCACATTATTTGAGCAGGAGAGACTATGAGCTGGTTAGACAAAATTCCTCAAAAAATCAAACGTGCGGTAAGCGGCGAGCGCCGCAATATGCCGGAAGGACTTTGGCATAAATGTGATGCCTGCCAGACCGTGCTGTATCGTACTGATCTGGATGCAAACCTGGAGGTATGTCCCCAGTGTGGCCATCATCACAGATTGGGGGCCCGCGCGCGTCTGAATGTGTTTCTGGATCCGGAAAGCCGCGTTGAAATTGGTGCCGATGTCACGCCAGTCGATGCCTTGAAATTCAAGGATAGCAAGACCTATACTGAACGTATGCGCAGCGCGCAACGCGACGTGAAAGAAAAAGATGCATTGATCGTCATGCGCGGTACGGTTGAGCGCGTACCGGTTGTCGTGGCTGCGTTCGAGTTTAAGTTTATGGGCGGCTCTATGGGTTCTGTAGTCGGCGAGCGCTTTGTCCGTGGCGTGCAGGCTGCTATTGAAAACAAATGCGCTTTTATCTGTGTTTCTGCCAGTGGCGGGGCGCGCATGCAGGAAGGTTTGCTGTCATTAATGCAAATGGCCAAGACCAGCGCATCATTGACTAAACTTTCTGAAGCTGGCTTGCCTTATGTCTCAGTCCTGACTGACCCAACCATGGGTGGCGTTTCTGCGAGTTTTGCCATGCTGGGTGATGTGATTGTTGCCGAACCAAATGCGCTAATCGGATTTGCTGGGCCGCGCGTCATTGAGCAAACAGTACGCGAAACCCTTCCTGAAGGCTTCCAGCGTGCAGAGTTCCTGCTAACGCATGGCGCGATTGATATGATTATTGACCGCCGAGAAATGCGCGCAAAATTAAGTCAGTTGCTGGCCGGTTTTATGAATATTGCTAAAGTTGCCTGATGTCGTCACATGTGCCCGAGCTTCCTGACACAGTCGAGGCTTGGCTTAGCTTCATAGAGTCATTACATCCCAAATCGATAGAAATGGGATTGTCACGGGTACAAGCGGTAGCCGCACGCTTACATCTGAAATTTCCTTTTACCGTGATCACCGTCGGTGGTACCAATGGTAAAGGCTCTACATGTGCCATGCTCGAAGGCATTTATGCTACAGCTGGCTACCGTGTCGGCTGTTATACTTCACCGCATCTGGTGCAATATCAAGAGCGCGTCCGCTTAAATGGCGAGTTGATTGCCGATGACGTTTTATGCGCAGCATTCACCGCCGTAGAAAAAGCGCGCGAAGATATATCTTTGACTTATTTTGAGATGGGCACACTGGCGGCATTGTGGGCGTTTGAGCAGCAGCCTCTGGATGTCGTCATTCTCGAAGTAGGGCTCGGCGGCAGGCTGGATGCCGTCAATATTGTTGATGCCGATTGCGCTATTGTGACTAATGTTGACCTTGATCATATGGAGTTTTTGGGCGATACCCGCGAATTGATCGGCCATGAAAAAGCAGGTATTTATCGTAAACACCAGATTGCCATTTGTGGCGATGTACAACCTCCAATTTCTCTCCTGAATTATGCTGAATCACTGGGCGTACCATTAAAACGCTATGGGGTAGATTACCGCATGGACTTAGCGGATACGCAGTATAGTGACGCTCATGGCTCACTGGCCATTGGTTCGCTACCATTGTTTGGTGATTATCAGTGGCAAAATGCTGCCAACGTGATTTATGCAGTACGCGCACTGCAATCTAAATTACCAGTGACAGACGACGATTTACGACAAGGGTTGACCTCGACAAAAGTGGTCGGTCGTTTTCAATATTGGCATCGCTCGCCGGATGTGATTCTGGATGTTGCACATAACCCGCATGCTGCTCGTGCCTTGCGTAGTAATTTGCAACAACTGAGCGCCGACGGTTGTAAGGTTGTTGCCGTATTTTCCATGTTGTCAGACAAGGATATTGCCGGTGTGGTAGATATTCTGCATGATGTCATCGATGAGTGGGAAATCGCGCCTATCCAGCATCCGCGTGCCGCCAGTGTTGATTATCTTAAGCAGTGCCTGAGCCACAAAGTTTCTGATCAGCAATTGAAGACACATCCTGACCTGCCAACGGCATTAAGAAGCTGTTATAAAAAAGCAGCAAAAAATGATAAAATTATTGTGTTCGGCTCATTTTTCACTGTGGCTGCCATCCTGGAAATAACACCTGACCAATGGACTTCATCAAGCTAGCTGTTGACTAGCAATATGTGAAATGATGTGAGTGGGAATTTAAGACAACATGGCAAGAGATAGTGTGACAGACAAAGAACTGACCCTTAAGAAAACAGCCCGCAGGCGGCTGGTGGGTGCCATCACCCTGGTTATTCTGATGTTGATCGTATTGCCTTTCGTCCTGAAAGACAGAGTCGTTGAACCTGCGCATGACGATGTTGAGATTACTGTCGTCAATCAACAAGCGAACCGCGAACCGATACTTGAATTACCGGATGAGGATGTTGAACTTGAGGTAGAGGCTGCTGCACCTGCTGCAAATGCCGCCACTCAGACAACGCCTGCGGTAGAAACACCTGCAGCACATATCGAAGAAGTGCCTGTAACGCCCCCAGCACCAAACAAACCAGCCAAAGCAGTGCCTGCGCAAGTGGCGGTTGCTGAAACAGCTACTGCTAAGCCTGCTCCAGTAGTTGAACCGAAAGTTGAACCCAAAGTTGAACCCAAAGTTGAACCCAAAGTTGAACCCAAAGTTGAACCCAAAGTTGCGGCGGCGAAATCTAAAGAAGAGCCTAATTCTTCCGATAAATCATCAGGTAAATTCTATGTGCAGTTTGGCGTGTTCTCTGACCCGAATAACCTCGAAAACCTGCAAGGCAAATTGAAACAGGCCGGTTTTGAAGCAGCGACGGATAAAGTCGATGCCGCTGGCAATAAGTTACGGTTGCGGTCGCGCACGTATGCGACACGAAATGAAGCGGCAGCAGCATTGAAAAAGCTGGAAGCTGCCGGTTTTAGCGGAATAGTTGCGAAATCCTGAATCAGGCAATGACCATTTTTGATTATTTTGTACTTGGTATTATTGGCTTTTCCATTCTGGTTGGATTGATGCGCGGCGCTATCCGCGAGTTCTTTTCGGTTATCGGCTGGGTACTGGCATTTTATCTGGCCAACAAATTTAACAGTGAGGTTATTAGCTATATCCCGGAGCAAGTGCCTGGTGAAGCGGTGAAAGCGATTGCTGCATTCTTGCTAGTATTTTTATCTGTGCTGTTTTTATGCACCTTGTTAGCTTTATTACTGACCACCCTGATCAAGGCAGTAGGTTTGGGTGGCCTAAATCGCGTGCTGGGTGGTCTTGCCGGTGCAGTTAAAGGTGTATTGATCGTCTGCATACTGGCGATGCTTGCTGCGATGACCGATATTCCCAAAGACCCACGCTGGACCAACGCCATGTTGAGTGCCCCCGTTGAAGTGCTGGTCTTGAATTTGCTGCCATGGATACCATCTAGTATTGCCGAGCATGTGCATTTGGAACATGAGCAGGCAGATGAATCCCTCATTTAATTTGTAATCTAGTCTTGGAATAGGATGTCGCTATGTGTGGAATTATCGGTATTGTAGGTAAAAACCCGGTGAACCAGTTGTTGTATGACGGGTTGCTGGTGCTACAGCATCGCGGGCAAGACGCTGCAGGGATTGTGACTTGCGATGGTAATACTTTCCATATGCATAAAAATAACGGACTGGTTAAAGACGTATTTCATACCCGTCATATGCGCAACCTGGCCGGTAATGTCGGCATAGCGCATGTGCGTTATCCGACGGCTGGCTCTTCCAGTGCGGCTGAAGCGCAACCGTTTTATGTCAACTCACCTTTCGGAATTGTGCTTGGCCACAATGGCAACCTGACCAATTCAGAACAGCTTAAATCTGAAATGTTCAGGCAAGATCTGCGTCATATCAACACCAGCTCCGATTCGGAAGTGTTGTTGAATGTGTTGGCGCATGAGATTGAAGATACCTCCAAAAATGCCTTGTTGAACAGCGACATGGTATTTGATGCGGTTTCTGGCGTACACAGGCGCTGTAAAGGCGCTTATGCTGTGGTTGCCATGATCGCTAACTTTGGTTTGCTGGCATTCCGCGACCCGCATGGCATTCGCCCGTTGGTGATAGGCAAGCAGGAAACCAGCAAAGGTACTGAATATATCGTGGCTTCTGAAAGCGTTGCTCTGGATGTGCTGGGCTTTACTCTATTACGTGATGTTGAGCCGGGCGAGGCAGTATTTATCGATATGGATGGCAATTTGTTCAGCCGTCAATGTGCGCAAAATCCTAAACTGACCTCCTGTATTTTTGAATATGTTTACCTGGCACGCCCAGATTCAGTGATTGATGGTGTTTCTGTTTACCAAACCCGCCTGGACATGGGTACTTTGCTAGGCGAAAAAATCAAGCGCGAATGGGCTGACAAACAGATTGATGTCGTGATTCCTATCCCTGATACCAGCCGCCCGAGCGCTTTGCAATTAGGGATTTCACTGGGCCTGGATTACCGCGAAGGGTTTATCAAAAACCGGTATATTGGCCGTACGTTTATCATGCCAGGCCAGGCATTACGTAAAAAATCGGTACGCCAAAAACTAAACCCGATCGGCATTGAGTTCAAAGGTAAAAACGTTTTGCTGGTCGATGATTCGATTGTGCGTGGCACCACATCACAGCAGATTGTGCAGATGGCGCGTGATGCCGGTGCTAACAAAGTGTATTTCGCTTCTGCCGCGCCGCCGGTACGTTACCCTAACGTATATGGTATTGACATGCCTAGTCGTGACGAGTTGTTGGCAACTGATCGTACCGATGAAGAAATTTGTGCCGAGATTGGTGCCGATGCATTGATTTACCAGGACCTGGATGCATTAAAAGAGAGCATTACCAAGTCCAACCCACACCTGACAGAATTCGATTGTAGCTGTTTTGATGGCAAGTACGTGACTGGTGATATTGATGCGGCTTACCTGAACCGTATTGAGGCGGCGCGTAGCGATTTCAACAAAAAACAACCGCCACCAAATTCAACTACGCAACTGGATTTGAATTTGTTATCAACCGATCTGGTTGGGGTAGATTAGCCCTTGACAGGCGCCATCAGAAGGCGTCTAATGAAATTGCGCTGATTTGAGTGGCGAACTTTAAACGAAGCCGAACTCAGCTTGCGAGCGCATTATAAATCCTGCTAAAGCGAGAGCCCAAAAACCCGTTTTAGCGCAATGCTGAAGCGGGTTTTTTATTGGCTGCATACCTTGTAAAGTTAAATGTGTCGTTAAAGATTAAGATAGTTGGAAGATTAACAAAATGAGTGATCAATACCATTTGGAAACGCTGGCAGTACGTGCTGGCACGCTGACAACCGAGTTTGGTGAAAATTCTGAAGCCTTGTTCCTGAACTCCAGTTTCCGTTTTAAAAATGCAGCCCAGGCAGCAGCAAGATTTGGCGGCACAGAGTCTGGCAATATTTACTCGCGCTTCACTAACCCGACCGTGACTATGTTTCAGGATAAGCTGGCTGCTTTGGAAGGTGCCGAACAATGCGTGGCCACCGCCAGCGGCATGGCGGCAATTTTAGCCTGCATCATGGGTATTTGTAGTGCGGGCGACCATGTGGTGGCTTCGCGCAGTGTGTTTGGTACCACTGTGCAGTTATTTTCGAATATCCTCAAACGTTGGGGATTGGAGGTCACATTGGTATCACTTACCGATACTGACGCATGGAAAGCCGCTGCAAAACCCAATACCAAATTGTTTTTTGCCGAAACGCCTTCTAATCCTCTGACCGAAGTAGGCGATATTGCCAAGCTGGCGGAAATAGCCCACGCTGCAGGCGCTTACCTGGCAATTGATAATTGCTTCTGCACCCCGGCTTTGCAACAGCCATTGAAATTGGGTGCCGATATTGTGATTCACTCTGCAACTAAATATATTGACGGTCAGGGCAGGGTATTGGGCGGCGCTGTGCTTGGCAATAAGACCTTGATGGAGCCGGTCTATGGATTCTTGCGTACCGCAGGCGTGACCATGAGTGCATTCAATGCCTGGGTGTTCGTCAAAGGCATGGAAACACTACAGATCCGTATGGAAGCGCATGCGCAACGTGCCCTGGCGATAGCGCAGTGGCTGGAACAACAGCCTCGAGTAGCCCGTGTGTATTACCCTGGTTTACCATCGCATCCGCAGTATGTGTTAGCACAACAACAGCAAAGATTAGGTGGTGGCATCGTCACTTTTGAGGTTAAACCACGCGCCGGACAAAGCGCGCAGGAGGCCGCCTGGGAATTAATTGACGCCACTAAGCTGATTTCAATTACGGCTAATCTGGGTGATGCGAAATCAACCATCACACATCCGGCAACCACTACGCACAGCCGTGTGACAGCCGAGGCCAGGGCAGAAGCTGGCATCAAAGATAACCTGGTGCGTATTGCAGTAGGGCTGGAGCACGTGGAAGATTTAAAAGCTGACTTGCAGCTGCTGTCGCAGGCTTAACACCAGCTTTAAAACAAACGGTTTATCGCTACCTGACGACGGGTAATGCGATAAACCGTTTTTTATTATCCCGAGTTTTATTGTTTCCATATTTGTGCAGGTAAAACGATAGATTTAATTCTGCATTTTGCACTTGTTTTTTACTTCTGCAAGGCTGATCCAGGCCATTTTAGCCGCGTTTTAAGCAGCCAGAGTCTGCTAAATATGCTAAAATCGCGAGATAATTTTTAACTATAAAATGGGTCAAGAATGAGTCAGTCTCCCGATCAGTTTGCTAAAGAAACCCTGCCTATCAGTCTCGAAGACGAGATGCGCCGCAGTTATCTTGATTACGCGATGAGCGTAATTGTTGGTCGTGCTTTACCAGATGTGCGTGATGGCCTCAAACCAGTACACAGGCGTGTATTGTTTGCCATGCACGAACTATCCAATGACTATAACAAGCCATACAAAAAATCTGCCCGTATTGTCGGTGATGTGATCGGTAAATACCATCCGCACGGCGATACCGCAGTGTATGACACCATCGTTCGTATGGCACAGCATTTCTCTTTACGTTACATGCTGGTTGATGGTCAGGGTAACTTTGGTTCAGTAGATGGGGATAACGCGGCGGCAATGCGTTATACAGAAATCCGCATGTCCAAAATCGCCCATGAACTGCTGGCAGATATCGAGAAAGAAACCGTCGATTTTGGCCCTAACTATGACGGCAGCGAACAAGAACCGCTGATTATGCCAACGCGAATCCCTAATCTGCTGATTAACGGCAGCTCGGGGATTGCTGTAGGGATGGCGACCAATATTCCTCCACACAACCTGAATGAAGTGTTGAACGGGTGTTTCGCATTGCTGAAAAATCCGGAAATTTCGATTGATGAGCTGATTGAGTATATCCCTGCACCTGATTTCCCGACTGCCGGTATTATTTACGGCACGGTAGGCGTAAAAGAGGGGTATCGCACCGGCCGTGGCCGTGTTGTAATGCGTGGCCGCACGCATTTTGAAGATCTGGATAAAGGTGGTCGCCAGTCCATTATTATTGATGAACTGCCTTATCAGGTGAATAAGAAAACCCTGATCGAGAAAATTGCCGAGCTGGTTAACGAGAAAAAAATAGAAGGCATTTCTGATCTGCGCGACGAGTCGGATAAATCCGGCATGCGCGTGGTGATCGAGCTTAAGCGTGGTGAAGTGCCAGAGGTAATTCTTAACAACCTCTACAAGCAAACGCAACTGCAAGATACCTTCGGTATGAATATGGTTGCCCTGATGGATGGTCAGCCACGATTGCTCAACCTGAAGCAGATGCTGGAAGCCTTCCTGCGCCATCGCCGTGAAGTCGTTACACGCCGCACTGTATTTGAGCTGCGCAAAGCGCGTGACCGGGGTCATGTACTCGAAGGTCTGGCGGTAGCCCTGGCTAATGTGGATGAGATGATTGCTATCATCAAGGCCGCACCAACGCCACCGGAAGCGAAAAAAGAATTGATGGCACGCAACTGGCATTCCACTGTGGTGGAAGAGATGCTCAAGCGCGCAGCCATGGAAGCATCACGTCCAGAAGGACTATCTGTAGACTTTGGCTTGACGCCAAATGGCTATCGCTTGTCAGATGTGCAGGCGCAGGAAATCCTGCAGATGCGCTTGCAACGCCTGACCGGCCTGGAACAAGACAAGATAGTGACCGAATATAAAGAGGTGATGGATATCATTGCCGATTTGCTTGATATCCTGGCGAAACCTGAACGCGTGACGGCCATTATAGTTGAAGAATTGAATGAAATTCAGAAACAGTTTGGCGACAAACGTCGTTCCGAGATTGAGCACAATACGCAAGACCTGTCACTGGAAGATTTGATCACACCGCAAGATGTGGTAGTGACCTTGTCACATACAGGTTATATCAAATCTCAGCCTTTGGATGAGTACCGTGCACAGCGCCGAGGTGGTCGTGGCAAACAAGCCGCAGCGACTAAGGAAGACGATTTTATCGACAAGATGTTTGTGGCAAACACGCATGATTACATTCTGTGTTTCAGCAGTCGTGGCCGTGTTTACTGGCTCAAAGTCTATGAAGTGCCGCAAGGTAGCCGCGTTAGCCGTGGCAAGCCGATTGTGAACCTGTTCCCATTGGAAGAAGGTGAGAAAATCAATGCTATCCTGCCGGTGAAAGAGTTTGACGAAAACCATTATGTATTCATGGCGACCGCCATGGGTACAGTTAAGAAAACTGCGTTGACTGAATTCTCCAACCCGCGCAAATCCGGCATTATCGCGATTAACCTCGATGACAATGACTACCTGATTGGCGCAGAAGTCACCAATGGCAAGAATGACATCGTGCTGGTTTCCAACGGCGGTAAAGCGGTTTGGTTTACTGAAGATGACGTTCGCCCAATGGGTCGTGCGACGCGAGGCGTGCGCGGTATGAAACTGGCTGCCAAACAGCAGGTACTTTCATTACTGATTGCAGAAAATGATCAGCAATCAGTATTGGTTGCCACCGAAAATGGTTATGGTAAACGTACTGTGTTGTCTGAATTCCGTCACTCCGGTCGCGGTACACAGGGCGTGAAGGCGATTGCAATCAGCGAGCGTAACGGCTTGGCGGTTGCAGCAAGATTGGTGACAGCAGATGACGAAATCATGCTGATTACGACCGGTGGTGTATTGATTCGTACCCGTGTTAAAGAAATTCGTGATATGGGCCGCGCTGCACAAGGCGTGACACTGATTAACCTGGGTGAAGGCGAGAAGCTTTCTGGTCTTGAAAAAATCGTTGAAACTGATGAAGACGAGAACGATAGCGAAGAATAGTTGGATTCATGACACAGATTTTTAATTTTTCAGCGGGTCCGGCAGTATTACCGAAACCGGTTCTGGAGCGCGCGCAAGCTGAAATGCTTGATTGGCATGGTAGTGGAATGAGTGTGATGGAAATGTCACACCGCGGAAAAGAGTTCACCGGCATACTGGAGAAAACCGAAGCCGACTTGCGTCAGTTATTAGCCATACCGGCCAATTACAAAGTGCTGTTTTTGCAAGGCGGCGCTATCGGTGAAAATGCCATCATTCCGATGAATTTGCTGAATGGTAAATCGGCGGATTACGTTGTTACCGGTTCCTGGAGCAAGCGCAGTGTGCAGGATGCCAAAGTCTACGGGCAGATCAATATTGCAGCTTCCGCAGAAGCAGATAATTTCACGCATGTGCCGTCATTTTCCAAATGGCAGCTAAACCCTGATGCTGCCTACGTCCATTACTGCACCAATGAGACGATTAATGGTGTTGAGTTTGTGGATGTGCCTGACACAAAGGGCGTACCTATTGTCGCTGATATGTCTTCGCATATTCTTTCTCGCCCGATTGATGTATCGAAATATGGTGTGATTTATGGCGGTGCACAAAAGAATATTGGCCCGGCAGGTTTGTGCCTGGTGATTGTGCGCGAGGACTTGCTGGAACAAGCCTCACCATTAACACCAGCAGTATTCCACTGGAAAACGCAGGCCGAAAACCAGAGCATGATCAATACGCCGCCTACTTATAGTATTTATATTGCAGGCCTGGTGTTTGAATGGTTGTTGGCACAAGGTGGCGTTGAAGCGATTGAAAAAGTAAATATTGCCAAAGCCAACCTGCTCTACGACTATGTGGATCAAACCGAGTTTTACTACAACCCGATTGAACCGGCTTACCGTTCGCGTATGAATATCCCGTTCCGCTTGCGCGATGAGAGCCTGAATGAGGCATTTCTGAAAGCCGCAGATGCGCGTGGTCTACTGCAGTTAAAAGGCCATCGTTCCGTAGGTGGTATGCGTGCCAGTATTTACAATGCGATGCCGATTGAAGGTGTGCAAGCGCTAGTCGCTTTTATGCAGGAATTCGAAAAAGGTAATTCTTAATTCACATTAAGTATGAATCTTAAATGTCTGATTTATTAAAACAATTTAGAGATAAAATTGATGCTATCGATGCGCAGGTGTTGGCATTGGTAAATGAGCGCGCAGCTTTGGCGCGTGAAATCGGACATTTGAAAGACGATGGTGTTATCTACCGTCCGGAGCGAGAAGCGCAGGTCATACGCCGTTTACAGGCTGACAATCAGGGACCTTTGTCTCCGGAAGCCGTCAGCCATATTTTCCGTGCCGTGATGTCGAATTGCCGTGCGCTGGAAAAAGAGTTGTCTATCGCTTTTTTAGGCCCTTTAGGCACCTACAGTGAAGAGGCAGCCCTGAAACAATTTGGGGAAGGGCGCCAGGCAGTCGTTTGCGCCAGCATAGATGAAGTTTTCCGCACGGTGGAAGCGGGCCAGGCAGATTACGGGATTGTGCCGGTTGAGAATTCAACCGAAGGTGCGGTAGGTATTACACTGGACTTACTGTTAGCCAGTGCATTACAAGTCGTTGGCGAAGTGACACTGCCGGTGCATCATTGCCTGCTGTCAGCCCAACAGGATATTTCGCAAATCTCGCATGTGTTCTCGCACGCGCAATCCTTATCGCAATGCCATGAATGGCTCAATAAGGTACTGCCTGGTGTAGAGCGGGAGGCGGTGACCAGCAATGCCCGTGCAGCGCAGATGATTCATGAACTGGTTGCGACCCAAGGCACGTTTGCTGCTGCGATTGCCAGCAAGCGCGCGTCCGAGCTGTTTGATTTGCATATTCTGGCTGAAAATATTGAAGATGACCCAAAAAACACCACGCGTTTTTTGGTGTTGGGTAATCATAGCGTAGCGCCGTCAGGGCAAGACAAGACTTCTCTCGTGATGAGTGCCCATAATAAGCCGGGTGCTGTGTTACAGCTGCTGGAGCCATTATCACGCCATGGCGTCAGCATGACCAAACTGGAGTCCAGGCCTTCACGCCAGAATTTATGGAACTATGTATTTTTTGTCGATATTGAAGGGCATCAGCAGGCGCCTTCTGTGCAAGCGGCACTGAAAGAATTAGCTGAACGCGCCACATTCCTCAAAGTGTTGGGTTCATATCCAACCGCCATTATTTAACTTAAAGATATGTCTGATTCATCAAAGCTTTCTCATTTGTCAGCATTGGCGCCAGCCAATATACGTGCGATTGCCCCTTATCAGGGTGGCAAGCCTATCAGCGAGCTGGCTCGCGAAATGGGATTAAACGAAATAGATATCGTAAAGCTGGCCTCAAATGAAAACCCGCTAGGCATGAGTCCTAAAGCGCAGATGGCGCTTGAAGAAGCCATTTACGAAATCGCGCGATATCCGGATGGTAACAGTTTTGCGCTACGTGATGCAGTCAGCCAGAAATACCAGGTAAAGCCAGACCAGATTGTATTTGGTAACGGATCCAATGACATACTGGAATTGGCGGCACGTGCATTTCTAACAGCCGGTGATGAGGTGATTTATTCGCAGCATGCCTTTGCTGTGTATCCACTGGTGACGCAAGCGGCAGGTGCCACTGGAATAATAGTCCCTGCTGTGGATTTTGGTCACGATTTGGATGGCTTTTCAAAAGCCATTACACCAAAAACCAAACTGATTTTTGTCGCCAACCCGAACAATCCGACCGGCACATTGATCTCCAAAGCAGTGCTAAAAGACTTTCTGCAAAAAGTGCCGAAAAATATTGTGGTGGTACTCGATGAAGCTTATGACGAGTACCTGTCTGTAGCGCATAAATCTGAAGCCATTCATTGGCTGGCTGAATTTGAAAACCTGATTATTTCGCGCACGTTTTCCAAGGCTTATGGACTGGCAGGTTTGCGGGTTGGGTTTGGCCTCATGCATACTGCCTTGGCCGATTTGATGAACCGCGTGCGCCAGCCATTTAATGTCAATAGTTTGGCACAAGTGGCGGCAACAGTATCATTACAGGATGAAGACTTTGTCGAACGCAGCTATGCAGTCAATCAGGCCGGTATGTCACAAATAACGCAAGGTTTAACAAAGCTAGAGTTAAGTTTTATTCCGTCTTTTGGCAACTTTGTCAGCTTTAAAGTGACCAATGCGAGCGCTGTCAATCAGGCTTTGTTAAAACAAGGCGTGATTGTGCGGCCGGTAGCCAATTACGAAATGCCGGATTATTTACGCGTGAGTATTGGCTTGTTTAGTGAAAATGCACGTTTCCTGGAAGTGCTGGAACAGATTCTGAAGTCATGAATACCTATGAAAAATTAGCCACCGACGATGTTCGGGTGCTCGAAGTGAAACCCCTGGTGAAACCGGCGGAGCTGTTGTCACGCCTGCAGGAAAGTAATACCACCACCCAGAATATCCTGCAAACGCGCACGGCGATTCACCATATTCTGCATCAAGGTGATGACCGCCTGGTGGTTATTGTCGGGCCGTGTTCGATTCATGATACAGATGCTGGCATGGAGTACGCAAAACGCCTGCTTGAAGTACGTAACCGTCTTGGCAATGAGCTGGTTATTGTGATGCGGGTATATTTTGAAAAACCGCGTACTACAGTCGGCTGGAAAGGGTTGATCAACGACCCTCACCTGGATGGCACGTATGACATTAACTTAGGGCTGGAAAAAGCACGCCGCTTTTTGCTGGAAGTGAATGAAATCGGCATGCCTGCAGCCACTGAATTCCTGGATGTAGTATCGCCACAATACACGGCAGATCTAGTCAGCTGGGGCGCAATTGGTGCGCGCACCACCGAATCCCAGATTCACCGCGAACTTGCATCAGGTTTATCCTGCCCGGTCGGTTTCAAAAATGGCACTGATGGTGGCGCTAAAGTAGCGATAGACGCGATTAAGACTGCTGCAAGCCCGCATCACTTTTTATCTGTGACCAAAGAGGGTGAATCGGGCATTTTTGCGACCAAAGGCAATGAAGATTGCCATGTTATTTTACGTGGTGGCAAATTACCAAACTTCGATGCGAAAAGTATTGGTGAGGTTTGTGACCAATTAGCAGATGCTGGCCTGGCACCTGTGTTAATGGTGGATTGCAGTCATGGCAACAGTCAAAAACAGTACAAAAATCAGATTGCAGTCGTTGACGATATTTCGGGCCAAATTGCAGGTGGAGATAGCCGTATTATCGGTGTGATGCTGGAGTCGCATCTTAACGAAGGCCGGCAGGATCATTATCCGGGCTGTACATTGAATTATGGACAATCCATTACCGATGCCTGCCTGGGTTGGGAGGACTCGGTAGCTGTGCTGGAAAAATTGGCGATTGCAGTAAAATTCAGACGCGAAAAACTGGCCGAAGAAGATTAGCCCATTTAAACAGACGTAAATTAAAAGCCGCATTATTCAATGCGGCTTTTTCATTTTGTAACGCCATATGATTGTGCTCATGAAAATCATGAGCAGGGAATCATTGTCAGTAGCAGGGTGAACTTGCAACGCATGCGTATGATGCGAGTCATACTTACAGGCAAGAGTCATTGGTCATTGCCGCACGAAGAGTTATCAACGATGATGAGTGAATTATTGTATGATGGCCTTCGTTACCTCAATAATTATTAAAACAGAAGCGATTTATGTATATACACGTGTTGGGTGCTGGTGCTGGCGGGGGCTTCCCGCAATGGAACTGTAACTGTGAAAACTGTGATGGCTTGCGCAAAGGCACGATTAAAGCCACGCGTCGTACACAGTCCTCTATTTGTGTGTCCAGCAATGGCATCGATTGGGTGTTGTTTAATACCTCACCGGATATCTTGCAGCAAATCCAGGAATTCCCACCTTTACAGCCAGGACGTGCAATCCGCGACAGCGGTATCCAGGCCATTATTTTGATCGACGCCCAGATTGATCATACCACTGGCCTGTTTATGTTGCGCGAAGGGCAGGTCAAACGTGAGATTTACTGTACCAAAATGGTCTATGAAGACTTGACCAGTGGTAACCAGATTCTGAATATTCTCGGCCACTACTGCGGTGTGAATCACCACGAAATTGCGATTGATGCCAATGATATCAGCTTAGCTAATAGCTTTGAGATACCAAATGTGCCGAACTTGCGTTTTACTGCAGTGGCATTAAAAAGCGCTGCACCGCCTTATTCACCGCATCGTAATGATCCTCACCCTGGCGACACCATAGGCGTTTTGATCGAAGAAATCACAACCGGCAAAAAATGCTGGTACTCGCCTGGTTTGGGTGAGATCGAGCCACATTTGCCTGCCTTGATGAACCAGGCGGATTGCATCATGGTAGATGGTACTTTCTGGACAAATACTGAAATGCTGGACATGGGGTTGATGACTAAAACCGCACGTAGTATAGGCCACAATCCGCAATCGGGTCCGGGTGGCATGATTGAAGAACTGGATAAGTTCGGGTCTGACAAACCAGTACGTAAAGTGCTGATTCATATCAATAATACCAACCCGATTTTAAGGGAAGATTCCGCCGAGCGCGCCATTCTTAATGATCACAAGATCGAAGTGGCGTATGACGGTATGGATATCATTCTTTAGGAGAGCAATATGAATGCAGTGACACAGGCAGCATTACCCTGGACACGTGAAGAGTTTGAAGCCAAATTGCGGGAAAAAGGACAGGGCTATCATATTTATCATCCCTTCCATGTGATGATGTATGAAGGAAAACTGACCAAAGAACAGTTGCAGTGCTGGGTTGCCAATCGCTTTTACTACCAGATCGCAATCCCGATGAAAGATGCTGCGATTTTATCCAATTGCCCGGACAAAGAAGTGCGCAAGCAATGGATAGTGCGGATTACCGACCACGATGGCGTAGATGACCAAATCGGCGGTATTGAAGCCTGGATCAAATTGGGTGAGGCAGTTGGGTTAACACGTGAGCAAGTGACCAGCCTGGAACTGGTTTCTCCCGGTGTACGTTTCGCGGTGGATGCCTATATTAATTTTGCCAAGCAGCGCTCATGGCAAGAGAGCGTTTGCTCCAGCCTGACAGAGTTGTTTGCTCCGCATATACATCAGCAACGTATCAGCTCCTGGCCGAGCATGTACCCATGGGTGAAAGAAGAGGGCCTGATGTACTTTAAAAAGCGCCTGACCGAAGCCCGCCGCGATGTGGAACAAGGTTTGGGCGTGACTTTAGACTATTTCAGTACCTCGCGTGAAATGCAGTTGAAAGCGCTGGATATCTTGCAATTCAAGCTCAATGTATTGTGGGTGATTGCGGATTCGATCATGCTGGCTTCGACTGACATTAAAGTCGAAGGCCGCGATTATCTGCGGCAGCCGGTCATCAAGATTGAAAACTGATGACTGATTAGACTGAAGATTTGAGAGAAGACAGATGGAAAACAATATTCAATATTCAGATATTTATGCGATTGCCTTACACCACCGCTTTCAGTGGGAAGAGGCGCAGCAAAGCTATGTCATCCTTTTTCCGGAGGGTATGGTGAAATTGCATGGGGGTGCCGGAGAGATTTTGAAGCGCCTGGATGGTAAAGCAAGCGTAGGCGATATCGTTACTGAGTTAAAAGCTGCTTTTCCGGATGCAGAAGGTATTGAAGCCGATATTCTCGGCATGTTTGACCTGGCTGTCAGCAAAGCCTGGTTACGCAAGGTGAATTGATCCGTAAGGAGAACAGCATGGCACAATTGAATAATGGGGTTGCAGCAAATGTTACGCAGAAACAGCCGCTTTGGCTGTTGGCAGAGGTGACCTACCGCTGCCCGCTGCATTGTGCTTTTTGCTATAACCCGACGGATTATGACAAGCACACCAAAAATGAATTAAGCACCGAGCAATGGATAAATGCGCTACGCGATGCGCGTAAAATGGGTGCCATCCAGCTCGGTATTTCCGGTGGTGAGCCTTTGTTACGTGATGACATTGAAGAAATCGTCGCTGAAGCACATAAACTGGGCTATTACAGCAACCTGATCACTTCCGGTGTGGGATTGACTGAAAAACGCATACAGGCATTTAAAGAAGGCGGGTTGGACCATATCCAGCTTTCCATGCATGATGTGACAGAAGATATTAGTAACTTTATTACCAATACCCGTACTTTTGAGTTGAAGAAAAAAGTAGCGGCCATGATTAAAGCGCATGGTTATCCTATGGTGCTGAATGTGGTGATTCACCGCTTTAACATTGACCAGGTTGGCAAAATTCTGGAAATGGCTGAAGCGCTGGGTGCTGATTACGTTGAGCTGGCCAATACGCAATATTATGGCTGGAGCCTGGTGAATCGCGATCAACTGATGCCAACGCGTGAACAATTGAATAGGGCAGAAGCGGCCACCAATGCTTTCCGCGAGCGTGTTGGTAATAAAATGAAGGTATTTTTTGTGGTGCCTGATTACTTTTCTGACCGTCCGAAAAAATGCATGAATGGCTGGGGTGAGGTATTCATGATCGTCACTGCCAATGGTGATGTGCTGCCATGTCATTCTGCCCGCGTTTTACCAGGTATGGAGTTCCCGAATGTACGGGAAAATGGACTGGAATGGGCCTGGAAAGAATCACCAGCATTTACCAAGTATCGTGGTAAGGACTGGATGAAAGAGCCTTGCCGCAGCTGCGACGAGCAGGATAATGACCTGGGTGGTTGCCGTTGCCAGTCTTATATATTAAGTGGCGATGCTGAAATGGCCGATCCGGTATGCACCAAATCACCAAACCGTCATTTGATTGATGAAGCATTACTAAGCTCACAAAATCCTTTGGTGCGCGAGCAACCGATTATTTTCCGCACCGACAAAAACTCCAAGAAATATGTGGAAGGCGACAAGGAAAGAGTTGAGCAATTTCATGCCTTGCCCTGATCATGGCAGTTACATGCTTTATAATCAACAGGCGCTTTGGGCGCCTGTTATTTTTTATGATCTTTTATTTTTTGTGAAAGTGTCTTCGTGCGGCATTCTTCTTTGTTGGTTTATGTATTGGCAGCTTTAGCTGCGTTGGCACCTTTCGCTATTGATACCTACCTGCCAGCTTTTCATGTGATGGCGGCATCGTTGCAGGCGGATCCTGTGGCTATCCAACAGAGTTTGACCTTTTACCTGTTGCCTTACGCTTTAATGACCCTGTTTCATGGCGCCATTTCTGATGCAATAGGCCGTATCAGAACCATTAAATGGGGATTGACGATTTTTGTATTGGCCAGTCTCGGCTGTGCTTTCGCACCTAATGTACAAACCCTATGGTTATTCCGTGCCTTGCAAGGTGCCAGTGGCGGGGCAGGTAATACTGTTGCACGCGCGATGGTACGCGACCTGTTTTCTGGCGCTCAGGCGCAAAAAGTGATGGCAACAGTACAATTGTTATTTGGCATTGCACCGGCTGTCGCGCCCATATTGGGTGGCCTGTTGCTAGGCATACACTGGCAGGCAATTTTCATTTTCCTGGCGCTGTATGCAGCCATTTCCTTGTGGGCAGCTATGCGTTATTTACCTGAAACAATGACGGCAGATAAACGTGTGCCACTGTCGTTCCCAGGTATTAAAGACACTTATCTCACCATGCTGAAAAATGGCATCTTTTTAGTATTGATTGCCAGCCTGGGGCTCAATTTTTCAGCGTTTTTTATTTATGTATTAGCCAGTCCGGTCTTTCTGGTCGAACACCTGCATTTAAGCAGCCAGCAATTTGGATTCCTGTTCATTCCCACAGTAACCGGTATGATGATCGGCTCCTGGATTTCGCGTCATTCTGCGGGGAAAATATCGCCGACAAATTTGCTGCGCTGGTCATTTGCGTGGATGGTCGTGATCGCGGCTGTCAACGTTGCTGTGCAAATATGGGTCATGCATGCAATTCATCATGTATGGTGGCTGGCCATTATTCCGATTGCTTTATTTAATATAGGCATGGCAGCGGCTATGCCAGTGCTTTCTATTGCCGCTCTCGACTGCTTTCCCAAAGTGCGAGGTACCGCCGCCTCAGCTCAGGCCTTTATGCAAATGCTTTGTTCCACCATCAGTTCGGCAGTGATTGTGCCGCTTATATGGGATTCGCCGCTAAAATTAGCCGGCACCATGCTCTGCATGACGTTGCTTAGTGCCGGATTATTATGGATGGTCAGGCGCCAGTTTGTCGCTGTGAAGCCCGTCTAGAACAGGGTCGTAAAATCATAATCTATGAGGGGTTTCTGGATTTAATCGTGTATTTGAATTGCATGCCTCTACTCTATGATGACACTATAAATAGCTATACACATTCAGTGTTAATCATAAAAGCAGATGGGAGTCACAAATGGAAATGTCCAGAGAAGAAGATGCACAACGTGCGTATGTCAAACTGCTTACTGGCCAAGGTGTGAGTCAGCGAGTACTCATACAACGTGAGTTCACCATTATCCGCTTAGGCGCATTTCTCAAAGATATTCCCTGTAGCGGTACTGCTTACCGTCATGCTGTAGACCGCTTTATCGCCAGTATTGATACTGCCGAGATTCCAATGGTGTTACCTGTGGTGCGTGAGTTTTTCTCGTTCTGGGTGCGTGATATCAAAGCGATAGCTGCAATGAGCCAGGCTAAGGTATTCAACGGCAATGTGCCGGTTGCCGCGGTGACGCAAGATGAATTATTCAAGCATTGGTATGATTTGGACAAGACCATGATGTCCACCGCAGAGAAGCAGATTTTGGAAGCTTTCCTGACCGATTCTCAAGCCAAGGGGTTTGACCCTGCCGCCTTTAAGGAGCGTATGCGCATGGCAAAATGCCTGTTACTGTCGCTGCGTAATGTCGCTCACAAACAGTCACATAGTTATCGCCAGATGGTAGATAGAAATATGCCATTATTTAATGCGCTTGGTAACCAGCATAAATTCCTGAGTGTAGCGCGTGAATTTTATTATTTCTGGCGTGGCGATATGTTGAAACCTCAGCAGACGCCAGTACCAGCAAAATCTAAAGCCAAAACGTCAGAAATGGCCATGGCAGCTTAATCAATGCACAGGAGAAGGTAATTCTGTGAATTACCTGATGATTTAACTGTGGGTTAGTTAAAGGAATTAAACAAACTGCCAGCCTTAGCGCTGGCGAATTTTTTGCAGGATTAAGGCAGAAAGCTCTTCAATGGAACGGCTGGTTGAGTCAGCCCATGTGATGCCGTAACGGCGCATCATGTTTTCCGCCAGTTCAATTTCCTTGCGGCAGTTATCCAGTGAAGCATAAAAACTGTCGGGACGGCGCTCGCTGCGCACCGAATGCAGGCGCTCTGGCTTGATAGTCAGTCCGAATATCTTGTCTATATTTTTCTCTACCGCCGCAGGAAAAGAGCCGCGCTCAAAATCTTCCGGAATCAATGGGTAATTGGCCGCTTTGATACCAAATTGCATGGCCAGATAAATACTGGTCGGTGTTTTTCCACAGCGGGATACACCAATCAGAATCACCTCAGCTTCATCCAGACCGGTGTTGGTCATGCCATCATCATGGTTCAGCGTAAAATTAATAGCTTCCATGCGCTCATGGTAGCTATTACCCATAGAGCTGTAAGCAATGCTTGCGCCTGTCAGAGGCTCCTGGTTGAGTTCTGAGCCTAGTGGATAGATAAAGCGGTGAAACAGGTCAATAAAGTAAGCATTGGCCTGTTTCAGGCGATTTCTATGCTCGCCGTTACCCACCGACATGATCACAATCGGGCGGATGCCGTCCTGATCTGCAACTTTCTGGATATGCTCGAAACCTGCCTGTACCTTTTCATCGTTATCGGTGAAGGGCAGGCGGGTAGTAGTGAATTTGGTATTTGGAAAATGCTCAAGCAGTTTGCTCAAGGCACCCGCCGTAATCCCCGTACCATCAGAAATAATAAACACAGAACGGTGATTCATGCGATTGCCTTGAGTTAAAGAGCTTTAAAGCTAAAAAATTATTTTTTAGTCAGACGCTGCCAGGTAGCAACCACAGTATCCGGGTTCAGCGAGACAGACTGTATGCCTTCGGCAACCAGCCATTCAGCAAAGTCTTCATGGTCAGAAGGGCCCTGGCCGCAAATACCTACGTATTTACCTAAGCGGTTACAGGTACTGATTGCCATTTTGAGTAATACTTTAACTGCGTCATTACGCTCATCGAAGCCATCAGCCAGGATGCCGGAATCGCGGTCCATACCCAGTGTCAGCTGTGTCAGGTCGTTTGAACCGATAGAGAAACCATCAAAGTATTCCAGGAACTGCTCAGCCAGCAGGGCGTTTGCAGGAATCTCGCACATCATGATCAGGCGCAAGCCATTTTCACCACGTTTGAGGCCGTTTGCGGCCATGATTTCTGTCACTGCCTTGGCTTCGTCAAGAGTACGAACGAATGGAATCATCAACTCAACGTTCTCTAAACCCATTTCATCACGGACTTTTTTCATGGCCTGGCATTCCATGGCGAAACATTCTTTAAAGTCTTCTGCCATGTAACGTGCTGCGCCACGGAAACCGATCATCGGGTTTTCTTCATCCGGCTCGTAAATGTCGCCGCCTACCAATTTCTTGTACTCGTTAGACTTGAAGTCTGAAGTACGCACAATCACTGGTTTCGGGTAGAACGCAGCTGCAATGGTTGCAACGCCTTCCGCGACTTTATCAATGTAGAACTGTTTCGGGCTGGCATAGCCACGCGCACGGTTGTGAATAATCGTTTGAACGGATTTCGGCATGGCTTCGACATTCAAAATCGCTTTCGGGTGTATGCCGACCATGTTGTTGATGACAAACTCCAGACGCGCCAGGCCAACGCCATCGTTAGGCGTTTGCGCAAATGTAAACGCCATATCAGGGTTGCCTACGTTCATCATGATTTTGCATGGCGGTTTAGACAATGCACTATTTGACTGCGTGGATACTTCAAAATCCAAAGCGCCGTGATAAACAAAGCCTGTTTCACCTTCAGCACAGGAAACAGTCACGATTTCGCCATCGCGCAGTAAATCCGTTGCATTGACTGAACCAACAATGGCCGGGATGCCTAATTCACGCGCAATAATCGCTGCGTGACAAGTACGACCCCCACGGTTCGTCACCAGGGCACTGGCGCGTTTCATCACCGGTTCCCAGTTAGGGTCTGTCATGTCAGCAACCAACACATCACCAGGTTGTACTTCGTGCATATCGGCTGGATCCAGCACGATACGTACAGGACCTACACCTACTTTTTGCGTCACGGCACGACCGGCAACCACTGGCACTGAGGAGTGCTTCTGTAATTTAAATGTCTCAGTAACGTTTTTGGCCGCTTCCTGGGATTTCACTGTTTCAGGGCGTGCTTGCAGGATATACAACTTATTATCCAGGCCATTTTTACCCCATTCGATATCCATTGGGCAACCATAATGCTGTTCAATGGTGATCGCGTAACCCGCTAATTCCAGGATATCAGCATCATTCAGAGAGTAACGGTTAGATTCAGCCGCATCTACCGGCACTGTATTGGTAGATTTACCAGCCTGTGTCGCGTCAGAGAACACCATCTTGATCAGTTTTGAACCCATGGTGCGACGTACAATAGCCGGTTTGCCTTTATTCAGTAATGGCTTATGTACGTAGAACTCATCAGGGTTCACCGCACCTTGCACCACAGTTTCGCCCAGACCGTAAGAAGATGTGATAAATGCAACATCTTTATGACCGGATTCAGTGTCAATCGTAAACATTACGCCTGCACAGCCAATGTCTGAACGCACCATTTGCTGTACACCCGCAGACAGGGCAACATCGGCATGTACGAAGCCTTTATGAACACGGTATGAAATTGCGCGGTCATTATACAAAGATGCGAACACTTCTTTAATGGCATGGTTGATGTTATCCAGGCCATGAATATTCAAAAAGCTTTCTTGCTGACCAGCGAAAGATGCATCTGGCAAATCTTCTGCGGTAGCAGATGAACGGACAGCGAAGGTAGTGCCCGGTGCCGATTTATCGATCAGCTTCGCGTAGTTCTGTGCAATCGCGCTTTGTAAGGCGTCCGGAAACTCGGCTTCCATAATCCACTGACGGATTTGCGAACCGCACTTCGCTAGTTCTTGCGTATCATCAGCATTTAGTTTATCGAGCAAGTCATTGATTTTTTTATCTAGACCGCCTTGAGATAAAAATTCACGGTATGCATCAGCTGTGGTTGCAAAGCCTGTCGGTACGCGAACACCCTTAGCGCTGAGCTGAGAAATCATTTCACCCAAAGAAGCATTCTTGCCACCGACTGACGGCACATCGCTGTTTCTGAGATTCTCGAATGGAATAACATGACTAACCATATAAAACCCTTAATTGTTTTAAATCAGATGATATCTATCGCCGATGAAATCTACCACCGAGTGCAATGGATCGAATTCGATAAAGTGAGGTTTACTCTTGAGTGCAACCTGTTTCAAGGAATTACTTTTATCCAAGCATTATGCCAAAATCATGTTTTAATGTCACGTCAGCTTCGCGCTGACAGCCCATATTTTTCAGCACCAGTATAATTTGCCGTTATGAATGCAGTAAACTCTTCAATACGCTCGGTCAGCGTGACTACCCATGGTCGGTTGCATCTCGGCTTTTTTGATTTAAGTGGAGAGAGCGAACGTCGTTTTGGTAGTGTAGGGGTGGCTATTGATGCTTACCAAACCGCACTGACTATTTCAACGCAAGCTCAGCAAGATGAAGTAGATCCCTGGGCATTCAATATTCTGCAACAGCATTTAAAATCTATCGCTGCTAATAAGCCAGCTCAACCACTTGATTTAAACATTCGTCAGGCCGTTCCCCGGCATAGTGGCTTGGGGTCAGGTACTCAAATGGCGCTTGCAATTGGTGCAGGGGTAAATACACTACTGGGCAAGCCGTTGAACACCGCCCTTATTGCATCTGCCCATCAACGAGGTGCTCGCTCGGGGATCGGTATCGCTACTTTTGATCATGGTGGCTTAGTGGTCGATGGAGGCCGCGGCCCTGAAACTATCGTACCGCCATTACTGGCACGTCATGCATTCCCCGCAGAATGGCATTTTTTGTTAATTGTCGATCAAAGTCGTGATGGGCTGCATGGCAATGGTGAAAAAACCGCTTTCAAACGGTTACTGCCCCAAACAGTCGCAGCTTCAAAAGATATTCAGCATCAATTATTGATGCAAGGATTGCCCGCATTGGTTGAACGGGATTTCCAGGCTTTTAGTGCATTTGTCGGGGAACTGCAAAATTATAACGCAGATTATTTTGCGCCTGCACAAGGCGGTGCTTATGCGAGCCAGTCAGTGGCACACATTTTAAACAGCTTTAAACAGCAAGGTTTTCACGGAGTAGGTCAAACGTCATGGGGCCCTACCGGTTTTGTGCTACTGCCTTCGAAAGCTGATGCTCTACGAATGCAGGCAGATTTGGCACAGCGCCATGCCACAAACCAACATTTATCATTTATTGTGACTGCTGCCATCAATAATGCAGCGCGAATTGAAACAAATATATAGAATAAAGCTAAACTGATTATTAACCTTAAATAACATATTCGGGAAAAGTGTCTATTTTTAAGGTCTGCTTCTGATTTTGAACATGTATATCATTGTGTATATTGCTACGAATACTATTTAGTAAACGGATTCCACAGGGGGAATAATGAAAAAAACCAGTATTATGCATTTATTCACAGCCGCGAAAAATGCCAGTCCATTCGATGTGAATATGGCATTTGATGCAGGCTATGAAAAAATTATTTCCTATACAGACGTAACGCTGAATGAAGTGATTGCTTTAACTCAAGATGCGATTTTTTCACGCAGCCCTAGCGGCCTTAAACAACAGGCTTTATTTTTTGGTGGCCGTGATATCCAGGTTGCGCTTGAAATGCAGAAACAGGCGCGCAGCGCCATGTTTAAACCTTTTGAGTGCCATACCTTTTCTGATCCTTCCGGCGCGTTTACAACAGCTGCTGCGATGCTGGCAAAAGTCGATTTTTACCTGCAAAAATCCGGCAGCGGTTTAGGCAAAGAGAAAATTGCTATTTTTGGTGCGAGCGGCACCGTGGGTTCTACCGCTGCGCTGATCGCCGCACGCCAGGGGTCTACAGTGTTGATGGTTGCGCATGCAGGTGTAGATAGCATGCAAGCCTATGTCGATAAATTATCCAGCAGTTACGATGTGAATCTAAAAGTGGTGGATGGTAGCTCTGAAGAGGCCAAAATTGCGATCCTGAATGAGGCAACAGTGGCTTTATGTGCCACGCCAGCAGGTATTCGTGTACTGGAAACCCGCCAGTTAGCCAATTCTAAATCATTGAAAGTGGTCGCGGATGTGAATGCGGTACCACCGTCAGGCATTGAAGGCGTTGATACGTTCTCTAATGGTGGCCTGATTGAAGGTACACAAGTAGCCGGGTTTGGCGCACTGGCCATTGGCCAACTGAAATATGTGACGCAGAACAAATTGCTTGAGCAAATGCTGCAAAGCGAATCACCAATGCATATTGATTACCACCAGGCATATGAGTACGCCTGCGCCCACGTGGAGTAATTACATCTTTGCGGTTGGCGATTGTGTCGCAAAGCGCACGCATTTATGCGGAAATGGCGAAGCGCGAAGGATTTGAAGTATTAGCAATTGATGCTTTTGCAGATATTGATACGTTAGCAGCCGCAGAGAAAGTTTGGCGATTACCTGCATTGTGTAAGCAACTAAATGCTGCAGATGCAAAAGCTTTAATAAATAAACTGGATGCATGGCAACCGGATTTTGTGCTGGTAGGCTCTGGTTTTGAGGCAAATGCTGAGTATTATGCAAGCCTGTACAAACGTTATGCATTACCTGGCAATGCGCCGGAAGTGATTGAACAGGTAAAAAATCCATTTTGGTTAAAGGCGCATTGTGTTCGCCATCGTGTCGTAACGCCAGAGGTAGTGTCACAAGCTCCCCAAAATGGACGCTGGTTATACAAGATTGCCGGGCAGAGCGGTGGAGCGCATGTACGTGATTGGAATAAAGCTTCGGCGCTAAATGCGGCGAATGGTTATTGGCAAGCATTTCAGTCTGGCCTGCCGGTAGGGGCGTTGTTTGTGGTAAGCAAGAATTCAATCACGTTGATTGGCGTGCATGCCCTGAAGCAACGGCCTGGAATGTATACATATGCAGGGGCTTCGCGTTTACATGATGAGAAATTAACGCAAGCCATGCAAGAATTGTTAGATTTGGTCGTACCAGATTCCGGCCTGGTTGGTATTAATAGCCTGGATGCAATCTGGCAAGATGGCCGTTTGCATGTATTGGAAATCAACCCCAGGTTAAGCGCTAGTATGCGTTTGTATGCAGAGTTGCCTTTGATACAGACTCAACTCTCCAGTTGCCAAGGGATGGAGATCCTTGAATTAAATGTATATAAAACTCATGCCAGTCATTGCATCGCGTATGCAAAACAAACGTTAGAAATAAATCAGGCGGAGCTCCCAACCTGGTTGGAAGACCGGCCTGAAAATCGCACAATCGAGAGAGGCGAACCTATATGCAGCCTGTATGCAGAAGGGCCTTCAAAAGATGCGGTGCAACAGATTTTGCAAGATAAAAAAACACAATTAGAGAAACTATGGGGCATTTATGTCTGTGAACACATCGAATTCAACATCCATTAGCGTGCAGCAATACAGTGCGCCACTGGTCGCACACCTGATCGCAAATGCACCGGCACTTGGCTGCCTGGTTACTACACATGAGACTGGCGCGACTATTATTGATGCCGGCATCCAAACTCCTGGTGGTTTAGAAGCCGGGCGCATCATTGCTGAAATATGCATGGGCGGTTTGGGTAGCGTGACACTGCAGCAAGTCCCGCAATTCGCTAATTGGCCATTGAGCGTGGTAGTCACAGCAAAGCAGCCTGTGATTGCCTGTTTAGGTAGTCAATACGCCGGCTGGGCATTGTCACATGAAAAGTTTTTCTCTCTTGGTAGTGGCCCGGCACGCGCCATCGCACAGCGTGAAGAAGTTTTCAAAGATATTAATTACAGCGATAAAGGCGATCAGTCGGTATTGGTACTGGAAACCGATAAAGTGCCGCCAGTGGAAGTGATTGAGAAAGTCGCCAGGGATACTGGTCTGCCAGCTAATAAACTGACTTTTATCCTGACCCCTACCCGCAGTATTGCCGGTTCGCTACAAGTGACTGCACGCGTACTGGAAGTCGCACTGCACAAATGCCACACCCTGCATTTTGATCTCAGCGCCATTGTTGATGGCTATGGCGTGGCACCAGTGCCAGCGCCTTCACCGGACTTTATAACCGGTATGGGCCGCACCAATGATGCAATTTTATTCGGTGGTTTCGTGCAATTGTTTGTGAATGTTGAAGATGCTGCTGCTGAACAGCTGGCGCAACAATTACCTTCTTCCGCTTCTAAAGATTATGGACGTCCATTTGCTGAGGTATTTAAAGCAGTGAATATGGATTTCTACCAGATTGACCCTATGCTGTTTTCACCGGCCAAAGTCAGCGTCACTAACCTGAATTCTGGTAAAACTTTCTTTGCCGGTCAATTCAATGAGGCATTGCTAAACCAATCTTTTGGTGGATAGATATTCATCTAAACTTGGGTAAGTATCCAAGACATATTGCATCGAAGCTTACGTATATTTTGTACGAAGCTTTCAATAATGTCTTATCCCAGCATTCAGTCCCGTCCATCTTTCAGATTGCATGAAAATCGTTCCTATCTTCACCGATGAAGTCGCCCAGGCGGGCGGCTGGCATGGGCAGGCCCTGGCGCAAGCGTTTGCCCGTCAGGGCTGGCACGCGCATATGGTCTGCCTGGATAGCTGCCATGTCAGTATCGTTGACCAGCAAGTACAAGTGCATATTCCAGGTTTATCGCAACCTTCACCTATTGCATTTGTACGTGGCGTTGCCGCCGGATCTACCCAGCAAATCATCACCCGCATGAATATTTTGCATACCCTGCAACGTCAGGGCATGGCTATTTATAACCAAGCCCGCGCCATTGAAATCACTGTCGACAAAGGCCTGACTACCCAGTTATTAGCCGAGCATGGTATCGCGACACCGAATACCTGGGTATGCGAGTATAGACAGGTTGCACACCCCCTGATGCAAGAAGCGCTGGATAACGGCAAAACATTAGTGATCAAACCCTTGTTTGGCTCTCAAGGCAAAGGTGTGCGTCTAATTGAGCATCCGCAGCAATTTGCCTTGCCGCAGGATATGTTTGTCGATGGCATTTATTATCTGCAAGAGAAAATTGATTGCGGCACCAATCAGCATGATTATCGAGTCTTCGTCGTCAATGGTGAGCCTGTGGCTGTGATGCGCCGGCAGGGAGATGGCTGGCTACACAATGTTGCGCGTGGCGCACGATGCACGGCCAGTGAGGAAGACGATGTGACCGAAATAGGGGTGCAGGCAGCCGCTGCCATTGGCATCAATTATGCCGGGGTGGATATCATGCGCGACAAGCACGGTAAACTGTGGGTGATAGAAGTGAACAGTATTCCAGCCTGGCGAGGTTTGCAAACTATTACTGATTTGAATATTGCAGATATTCTGGTGGCAGATTTATTACGCTTTTCAGGCGAAAGCAATGTTGATTAATTTAGATCACTATTGCCTATGAACGTACAAAGCGCATATTTAAAAGCTTGCCTGGCGGAACTGGAAGCACTCAAACCCGGTAATGTGCACATCTTTGCTGATGGTCACGGCATGCAGGTCCAACACTTTATCGATAGCGCCGAAGTCTCGGCACCTGTTCTGTGTGATGATGCACAGTATGGTGATCGCACGTTAGGTCAACGTATCCTGGCTGCATTAGAAGTCACTTATAACAAAGTAGCCTGTAATACCAATCTGGGTATTATTTTACTGGCAGCACCTATAGTGCAGGCTGTCTTACGTTATCCACATTTGCCTCTGCTGGATGGTCTAAAGCAAGTATTGAATGAAACGACCGTGGAAGACGCAGCGCTAGTCTATCAGGGCATCAGGCTTGTAAGTCCCGCAGGAATGGGCGAGCGCAACGAACATGATGTATCACAGCCACCCCAGGTTACCTTGCTTGAGGCAATGCGTCTTGCAAGTGCGCACGATGTGGTGGCGCGCCAGTATAGCGAATGCTATGCACAACTATTTTCTCAAGCGCTGACACTTTATAAAAACTATATTGATCGTTGGCAGCGTCCGGCCTGGGCACTGACCGCAGTATATCTACACTGGCTATCCTCTGTGCCAGACAGCCACATCGCACGCAAGTATGGTGAGGAACGGGCATTACAAGTACAGCAAACCGCGTTGGAACATGCCACAGCATTCATGGCACTTGAAAATCCTAAAAACTATATGACAGCACTACTCAACTGGGATCAATTGCTCAAGCAAGCGCGACTTAACCCTGGCACTAGTGCGGACCTCACCGTAATCACCGCCATGCTGGCAATGCTGATTTAATTTAGGACGATCTCGATTCTCGCCAGTCAAGGGATGCTAGATGCATGTAAATCGCCTTTATTGCTAAGGTATACTGTCTGTAAAATTAAAAATTATTCACGAGGAGAACGCCATGACTGAACAGGTTCTAACCGAGCAGGAAATCCAACAACACTTTGCTGAATCTTTGCCTCACTGGTTTTATGAAGAAGGCTGGATCCGCCGCAAATATAAAACAAATAGCTGGAAAGGCACACTGATGGTGGTGAACACCGTCGGGCATTTGGCTGAAGCTGCCTGGCACCATCCTGATTTAACTGTTTCCTACGCCTTTGTGATTGTGAAGCTCTGCACCCACAGCGCCAAAGGTATCACCATGAAAGACATTGAACTGGCACGCAAAATTGAAGATGTTGTTCAATGGCAGCCGAATGCCAAAGGTGATTCTGCCTTGGAAGGTACCCCACAAGATGACCTGCGTTTCAGTTATGTAAAGTATGATAAATAAACTGCTCAACTAAGCAGTTGCTACACCTTATTGATTATCGCTTGATACTGTATGTCCTTACCAGTTAACACCAGTCTGCCCCCCGCGATTTTCCTGATGGGGCCGACTGCCAGCGGCAAGACTGCCGCCACGATAGCCTTATACCAACAATTGCCGGTAGATATTATCAGTGTAGATTCGGCTCTGGTATATCGCGGTATGGATATCGGCACCGCCAAACCTGATGCCGAAACGCTACGCCAAGCCCCGCATCATCTGATTGATTTAATCACACCGCTGGAACAGTACTCAGCGGCGCAGTTTGCCAAAGATGCACTCTCACTGATGAATGCAGCGAAGGAAAAAGGGCGGGTGCCTTTGCTAGTCGGTGGCACCATGTTGTACTTTAATGCCTTGCAGCATGGGCTTAGCCAGCTTCCCGAGGCTGACCAAAATGTGCGTGACGAAATCGAAGCCGAGGCGGCGAAGGCGGGTTGGTCAGCCATGCATGCGCAGCTGGCAATCATTGATCCACAAGTAGCTGCAAAAATACAACCCACAGACTCGCAACGTATTGAGCGCGCGTTAGAAGTTTATCGCATAAGCGGTCAGTCGATGAGCACCTTGCGCGCACAATCCAGCAAACATGAACTTTCCTTTAATATCCTGAAAATTGCCCTGATGCCGAGTGAGCGCGCCGTATTGCATCAGCGCATCGCGGATCGTTTTAAATTGATGCTTGAACAAGGTTTTGTCGAGGAAGTGCAAAACTTGCTTGCCGAATATCCACAGCTTAACGCAGAAAGTCCAAGTATGCGTTGTGTGGGCTATCGACAAGTATTGGCCTATTTGAATGGTGAAATTGATCTTAAAACACTAGGAGACCAGGGCGTTTTCGCCACGCGGCAACTTGCCAAGCGCCAACTGACCTGGTTACGCGGAATGACCGATAACCATGTGGTTGATTGCTTACATCCAGACTGGATCAATATTGCTTTTAAATCCATAAAACAGCATATCCAAAAATAAAAAAAGCCGGAATTATCCGGCTTTTTTGATCTAAAAACTTAAGTAACGATTTAATACGCGCTGTCCTGACCCACTACGGTTAACCAAACTGTTTTTGCTACAATTAACATATCCAGTCTCGGGCTCCAGTTACGCAAATATTCCAGGTCATAATGCACACGCTGCTCCATTTTCTCAAGCGTATCAGTTTCACCACGGAACCCGTTCACTTGTGCCCAACCGGTGATGCCTGGCTTAACCTTATGGCGTACCATATAGCCTTTGATTAACTTTCGATACTCTTCGTTATGCGCCACCGCATGTGGGCGTGGGCCGACGACACTCATACGTCCTTGCAATACATTAATAAATTGCGGTAATTCATCTAATGAAGTTTTACGCAGAAATGCGCCCAGTGGCGTAATCCGCTGATCATTCTTTGTCGCCTGTGTCACCTTGCCGCCATCTTCAGTCACCGTCATAGAACGGAATTTGTAGACCAATATCTCTTGCCCATCTAAACCATAACGACGTTGCTTGAAAATGATCGCGCCAGGAGAGGTAAGTTTTATTCCAATAGCAATAATCAATAAAATCGGTGAAATCAGAATTAAAACAAAAAGTGAAAACAACACGTCAGCGGTGCGTTTAGTGAACCCATCCATACCTGTGAACGGAGTATCGCATACAGACACAACTGGAATACCATTTACCTCAGATACGCGCCCCTGGATCAAATCCGTGACAAAAATATCCGGCACAAAATAGATTGAAGTTGTGGTGTCTTTTAAATCGTCCAGCATTTTTAAAATACGTGGGTGACTGGACATTGGCAAAGCGATATACAACTTATGTACTGTATGCAGCCTTAGATAAGTGCTGAGTTCATTTAAACTTCCAAGCACAGGATAATCAGACTGTTCTTCCAATCGGGCTGGCGAGCGATCCTCAAAAAAACCAAGCACATTAATTCGTTGGTAATAATCTTCTTTAAGATTGTCAGCCAACAAAATACCTTGCTCGTTCAATCCAACTATTAAGGTATTTTGCGGCGGCCCTTGCCATTCGATTAATTTTGGGCTGGCCCATTTTAATAACTGTAAGGCTGTAATTTGTGCCAATGGCGTAATAACCAGCCACGCTAGAATCATTTGTCCACTATAGAGTGTGATGTATCGGGTGACGTAAGCAAAAATTAAAACAAAAAAGGCGATTAATAACCATTGTGCGATGACATCCCTGCACATGGAAAAAAAAGACTTTCGAATTTTGGCGCCGCTAGGAAAAGTAATCGAAAACAAAACAATCGATACGATAAATATCGACATCGGAATTTGGTTTTCTGTGTATATGAAAAGACCCCATAGCACAAAAACCATTACTAATGGCTCGACAATGGATTCTAAAAGGTAAAGCGGACTATTAGCGCTTGCGGAAAGCCCCGATAGCGTTCTGATAGGAGGTTTTTTAGTGGCCATAAATTTCTTTTATAATTCTCATGCAGAGTTTAACGCATCCGTTGTAGTTACAGCAATTGTTTGTTTAGGCAATCGCCACCTTGAGTAGGTGCAAGAATGGCGCAGACATGATAGGCTTATTAGTAATATCATTTTTAAACCAGCAAATATCAGTATTTAGATGATTTAAACTTTAAACTAATTTAGTTGGGAACTGTTCTTGTTTTGCAGCATGATTCAGTTTTTATATATAGTAGAATGCATACTAGTCTAAAAGGCCTTATCAATTCAGGGTGGCTCATGCCTTTAAAATATAACAATAGAGTAACAACATTGTTAGTACATCAAACAGTTTGGTGCTACTGCTTTTTTAATTTTGCATTTAATCCGGCGATAGCCGACGAATTTGATACGGTACAATTTAATGCTTCTGTTAACAAAGCCTGGGATAACAATCTTTTTCGTTTAAGTAATAACGAAATTTCTGATCAAATCACAACCTATTCAGCCGGCGTTCATATTGATAAACAGTATTCCTTGCAGAGATTTATGTTGAACGTCAATTATGTCGATAATAAATATCAACGCAATGATTTTTTAGACTTTGACACCATCAACTATGATGCAGAATGGCTATGGGCCCTTACTCCTTCATTAACTGGTAGCGTGTACTCCAGCAAAAGCAAAACTTTAAATGGTTTTAGTGATTTCCGGCTGTTGACTCAAAATATTAGAACGACTGAAATCAATAGATTCAGAGCGGAATACTCACCACATAAAGTTTGGGCTTTAATCGCTGGTTTAACTGAAACAGATAATGACAATAGTCAAACATTTAATGCTGTCGCACAATACAGTGCCACAGCATTTGATTATGGGGCCCGTTACAATTTCCCTTCAGGTAGCAACCTAACGCTCTTGGGGCATAAACGTGATGGTCAATTTCAACGCCCGATTAGTCAAGCTTCACTCTTTGATAATGGATTTACGGAAAATGAGTTTGAGCTGGACTTGGTTTTAAAGCCTACAGGTAAAAGTAGATTAAGTAGCAAGTTGGGCTATCTTTCCCGTGAATATGATAATTTCTCCGTCAGAGATTATGATTCATGGCTGGGTTATGTAAAGTATGATCTATTGCTGACTGGCAAGCTTAAAACAAACTTTGATTTATCCCGAGTTATTGGTCCATTTGAAACCAATTACAGTACTTATACTGTTTCTGATGCATTGCTGGTGGGGTTAAGCTATGACTATTCTGAAAAAGTGATTTTCAGTTTAAACACCCGGATTGCACAAAGAGATTTTCGACAAAGCGTTATTCCAGGGATAGATAAGCGAGTTGACGATGAAAAGAGTTTTTCAGGCTCAATTACCTGGCAGCCAATCAAGAATATCGGCTTTACACTTAACTCCATCAAGTCTTCAAGAAATGCTAGCTCAACATACAATAACTTTGATTACGATGATGTCACCACTAGCGTGATAGTTGACCTTAAAATTTAGGTAAATACTAAAGTCGCTTACTGCATAATCATGTTAGGTTAATGAAGTTAATGTATGCTTAAATGCCTGGGTACTTTCATGCATGTCGACATTGAATACAGAGCAGGGGAAAACAGGGGTTTGTTACTTAACGAATGTGTGTTTAAAGAAACTGTCAAAATTAAAGTGTTTAATGATTGCTCACTAATCTAAATATAGTACTTAAAGAAGTTTAATTGAATTTTTTTAAAGAACAGGCACCTAAAGTTCTTGCATTTTATGAGTTAGTTTTCATTGTGAAAAGAGTTAATTATTTATGACCAAATTTTTAAAATACATCGTAGCCGGATTTGTTTTAGTCTTCAGTACTTTCGCCCACGCAGACTACACACTCGGTGCCGGAGATTATGTAAGAGTCATTGTTTATGGCGATGCCGACCTTACCCGTGAGACCAGAGTGTCTGAAGATGGTGTTTTGACCATGCCACTTATTGGTGAGGTGAAAGTTGGCGGACTTACGACTATCGAAAGTGAAAAGCGCATTTCAGAGCAACTGAAACGTGGTGGATTTATTGCCAATCCGCAGGTTTCAGTGCTTATTCTTGAATTTATGAGTAAAAGTGTTTCTGTCTTAGGTGGCGTTTTAAAGCCAGGCCGATATCCAGTTGTGCGCCCAACAGATATAAAGGATATTCTTGCAGAAGCAGGTGGATTGACTTCGGAAGCATCGGAAATAATTACGGTAGTTCGTGGTGAAAAACGTAGCGAGTTCGATTTAAACGAAATTATTGAGCATCGTAATTTAAATGCTCATGATATCAGTCTAACTGGTGGCGAAACTGTTTATGTCAGTATCCGGGATGTAACTGTTGCAGGATTAGTGCTGCGCCCTGGGAAATACGGTATTCAGGGAGGCACTCGAAAAATTACAGACTTTATTGCATTGGCGGGTGGAGCGAATGAAATTGCAGGCGAAACTTTATTTTTTACCACATCACGTTCCGGTACACCAACAACGCAAGAATTAAACATTAATGATTTATTTAAAGCCCCTGCAAGCGAGTTGAATAAAGAGCTGACTCCAGGAGATGTGATTTATGTACCCCAAGCGCCTCAGTTTTACATCTATGGTGAAGTGCAACGCCCTGGCATGTATAAAATTGATAAAAATATGACTGTGATGCAAGCAATTGCGAAAGCAGGTGGCCTTACATTGCGCGGTACTCAGCGGTCAGTTAAATTGCATAGAAAAAATGCAGAAGGAAAGGTAGAGAAAAAATCACCAGATTTGACTGGCACATTGATGGATGAAGATGTGCTATATATTGAAGAAAGTTTGCTCTAATTAATCAGGTGTTAATATGAATTTTTACCAATTTACAAATATTCTAAAAGCACGGTTCAAGATTATCATCCTTGTAATGATAATCACCATGCTTACAGCGGTTATCATTAGCTTGCTGTTTCCCAAAAATTATTTTGCCGCCAGTAGAGTCATTCTTAACTATAAAGGCGTAGATCCAGTCACGGGCATGGCAATGCCAGCGCAACTTATGCCAGGGTACATGGCAACTCAGGCAGATATCATCCTTAGTAAAAGTGTTGCGCTTGATGTGGTTAAAAAGTTTAATTTAACTGAAATCCCATCAATTAAACAAGACTTCGCTAATGAAGAAAATGGTGAAGGGGCCGATATTAATCAGTGGATGGCTGACAGGCTCGCAAAAAAACTTGAGATCATTCCTTCAAAAGAAAGTAGTGTGATTACCATTGGTTACAAAGCAGTTGATCCCACTTTTGCGGCAACGATGGCTAATGCATTTGCGGAATCTTATATTGCCACAAGTCTGAAATTGAAGATTGACCCTGCGATCAAAGCTTCGCAATATCTTTCAGAGCAAACAAAAATGCTGCGTGATAACTTGCAGCAAGCGCAAGATAAACTCTCGAAATACCAGCAAGAACATGGCTTGACCAGTATTCAAGATGCGTTTGATGTTGAAAGTTCCAAGCTTAGAGATTTGTCTACGCAATATAGCCTAACTCAATCGCAATCTATCGATGCCAACTCCCGAAGAAGTGATGCATCCAGAAATACCAGCGAGTCTCCTGATGTGTCACAGAATCCTGTTGTACAGAATTTACGCATGAATCTGGCCACCGCAGAATCAAAACTGGCCGAGATGGAGCAGCGGTATAGTAAAAATCACCCCTTGTATCAGTCAGGTGAAGCCGAAGTAGCCAAATTAAAAAGTCAATTGAACTCAGAAATCAATCGCACCGTCGCCAGTATAGGTAACAACGCGACCATTAACTCGCAACGGCTTGGCGACCTTAAAGTCCAGTTGGAGAAGCAAAAGCAAAAAGTGCTTGAACTGAATAGTTACCGTTCAAATTTTGCTATTCTCGAAAAAGAAGTGCAAATTGCGCAGAATTCACTTGAATCTGTCAACAATCGTTTTAGCCAAACTGCTTTAGAGGGACAGTCTAACCAGGGTGATATCTCTGTGTTGGAAAGAGCCACACCACCATTAAATCCCAGCAATCCAAGTGTAATGTTGATTGCTCCATTCTCAGCAATTGTTGGTTTCTTCCTGGGCTGCTTGTTTGCATTGTTATTGGAGTTTATTGATCGCAGAGTTCGTGGTCTGGATGATCTTGCTTTAATAGGTGACATCCCTGTATATCAATACAGTATCAAGTCTTCAATTTAGCCATTTACTGAACAAAAAATTATTGCATGAGTGCCGTTATGAATATCATTGAATCTGAATCCAATACTCCCATGAAAACCGTTTCAGCCAGTATTGGGCATTTACTGCTTGATATGGGTAAAATTACTGATAAGGATGCAGAGCGGATCTTAAAATTCCAAAAAGAAAAATCCATGCGATTCGGTGAAGCAGCCATAGCGCTTGGTTTTGTCACGATGGAAGATATTAACCACGCATTGTCTTATCAATTTGAGTATCCTTACTTATCTCCTGATAAAACTTCTTTTAGTCATGACCTGATTGCCGCTTTTGACCCGTTCTCTAAGCAAGTAGAAACTTTACGCTCTTTACGTACGCAATTGATGTTGCGCTGGTTTGAACGAGGCTATAAAGCAATAGCCATTTCTTCTGCACGTGAAGCTGATGGCTCCAGCCAATTGGCAAGTAATCTGGCGATTGTATTTTCTCAACTGGGTGAGCGTACATTATTGATTGACGCTAATCTCAGGAATCCTACCCAGCATAAATTATTTAAACTTTCCAATAATCTAGGTCTTTCAGATATTCTGGCCGGTCGAGCATCTACAGATGTAGTAGTTAGAATTGCATCATTACTGAATTTAAGTATTTTAACTTCGGGTACTGTGCCACCCAATCCACAAGAGTTACTTAACAAAGAACCTTTTGACAAACTGATAGAACATTTTTCAAGCCAGTTTGATGTAATCATTATTGATACGTCCCCTATCTTAAGTTCATCAGATGCGCAAATCGTATCCAGAAAAGTAGGCGGGGTGTTGATTACTACACAGCTCAATAAAACAGTACTGAAGGATACCGAAGAGGCTGTAACAGCTTGCCGTAGTTTAGGTATTGAGGTTCAACTTGCTGTAAATGAATCTTAATATGTCTCCGCAAAACCCACTAAGACTATCATTAATCCCGCAAAACAAACTGTTGAGTTATGTAGTTATATTACTTTCAATTCTGTGTTTATTTGTACCCGTATTCTATGACTTGTCCACGACGGTTTGGAATCTTGATAGTCAATCCCATGGGCCGGTTGTCCTTGCTATTGCAATCTGGTTTTTCTATTTTAAAACCAAACAAATTTTCGCTACTCCGCAGCAATTAAATCCTGCGCCATATACTGGCTGGTTACTCATTGCAGCTGGCTTGTTAATTTATACGATTGGTTATTCGCAAAGCGTATATTTACTGTCGATTTTTTCGCTTGTATTTATATTGGCAGGTGTCATTTCTAATATATTTGGGACAAAGATTGCTATTAAATATTGGTTTGCACTTTTTTTCTTTATTTTTCTAATGCCGTGGCCAGCTTCAATCATAGATGCTGTCACACAACCTATGAAAATCGCAGTCTCCTATGCATCAGAATATTTGCTATATACACTCAATTACCCTGTGGCAAGGTCTGGCGTAATTATTCAAATAGGGCCATACAAACTTTTGGTTGCAGACGCCTGTGCGGGGTTAAACTCCCTGTTTACATTAGAAGCAATCGGCTTACTTTATATAAATGTAATCAACCATCAGGCATTCTGGCGTAATGTTTTATTGGCTGTATTAATCGTTCCTGTCTCTTTTACATCGAATGTTCTCCGTGTTTGTACACTTGCCCTCATTACATACTACATGGGCGATGAAGCAGGACAGGGATTTCTGCATAACTTTTCCGGAATGGTATTATTCCTGACAGCATTGATATTAATTATTTTGATTGATACAGTCATTCAAAAGATCGCTGAAAAATTTAAAATAAAATCATTACTTAGTTCAGAATAGTGACGTGTGTTTAATGAAAGACCTATTTAATAAGTTGCCTGATGTAAAAATTAAAACAGCTTTAATTTTATTTGTTACTAGCCTTATTTTTTTGGCAATTGCAACTTCTCTTAAGCCTCAGAAACATTATTCAAGTGGTTTTGATAATTTTGAGAACAGTATTCCCAAAGAGTTTGGTGACTGGAAAGAGGCTCCGCAACTGACACCACAAGTGAGCTTGGTTAGTGATAACAAAAGCTTACAAAATCAAATTTACGATGACGTCATTATGCGCACGTATGTAAACAAAGACGGCGCAAAAATAATGCTTGCGCTGGCTTATGTCAAAGAACAGCGTCAGGATGTTAAGGTTCATCAGCCGGAGATTTGTTACCCGGCACAAGGTTTCCAAATGCTGTCCTCGAAAGTCTCAGTATTCAATATGCCTGTTAGCTCAAGTCCTGTAGTTGGAAAACGGCAGGTCTACTCGGGTTCATCTCACCAAGAGGCCGTGAGCTACTGGATTAGGGTGGCTGATGAAACCCTTTTAACGGGCATCCAAATGCGTTTAAAAATTATTGAAGACGGTTTGTTTAAAGGACGCTTGGACGATGGTGTTTTGGTGCGGGTGTCTTCAATCACCAATAACGAAAGTGATGTAAGCAAGTTTTATCAGCTACATGATCAATTCCTTAGGGAATTGACTGCAACAGTAGAAGGAAAATTCCCTGGTTTACTAGTACCATCTGCCTCAAAGACATAATTTATGTCTGTCATGAGAAATACAAAATGGGTTGCAGTGTCTCAAGCTGCTAAGGTGCTTTCACAACTCGCAAATATATTTGTATTAGCGAGAATTTTGCCTCCCAGTGATTACGGTTTGATGGCTATAGCCGCAGTCGCTATTAATCTCGCTTTGCTGATCCGGGATATGGGGACCGCATCAAATATCATTCAACGTCCAACCCTGGACCATGGCATCATCAATGCAGTTTTTTGGTTAAACATTGCATTAGGAACTGTCATCTTTTTGATTGTCTTGTTGCTGGCACCAGTTATCGCTACCAGTTTTAACAATGACCAGCTAATTGGCGTATTAAGTTTAATCGCCTTGACCTTCCCAATGGCGAGCAGCTCTGCCATACATCAGGCCTTACTTGAGCGAGAGTCTAAATTTAAACTATTAGCTAAGATCGAGGCTTTTTCTGCGCTTTTAGCGATCACAGTCTCACTGGTTGCAGCTTGGTCAGGTTGGGGCGTATATAGTCTGGTCATACAGGTTCTGGTGCAAGCAATCAGTGTCACAGTCCTTTTGTGGATCAATGCACCATGGAAACCATCGTTAGATCCACAGTTATACAGACTAAAAGAGCTATTTCATTTTTCTGGAAACATGGCAGGATATCAACTTGTCAGTTTTGCTTTCAGAAATGCTGACGCTGTCATCATTGGTAAACTACTTAGCAGCTCTGCACTCGGCGTGTACTCGATGGCTTACAAGATCATGTTATTTCCGATACAGAATATTTCATGGATCACGACACGCGCAATTTTTCCGTTACTCAGCCGCTGTCAGCATGACTTGTTTGAAGTGAGGAAACTTTATCTTAGTGCACTTAAGGGGGTTTCTTTCTTTACTGCACCTCTCATGACTGTGCTTTATGTCACAAGGCATGATTTTATTTTAGTGAGTTTGGGTGATAAGTGGGGCATGATTACTGACCTCCTGATTTTTATGACACCCATAGGTTATTTGCAGGCCGTAAGTGGGACCACTGGCCCGGTTTTTATGGCCCTGGGCAAGACAGGTTTTCTATTTAAATTTGGCATCTTTGGCGCAGTGATTCATATTATTCTTTTTATTATTGGCGCGCAGTCAGGTATTTTAGAAGTGACCCAGTGCTATTTAATTGCATCGGTAGTGGTGACATTTTTGACATTTGTATTTGCTAACAAAGCCATGATGCTATCAACCCGGGATATGCTGGTTACTGCTTTACCGAGTGTTACTTTATCGTTATATGCTGGCTCCATCTGCCTGCTTTTTGATCAGATCTTTCCGATAGTGAATTCAGTCGCCCGTTTTTTTACGGATTGCTTGGTGTTTTCATTAAGCTACCTGGTTCTTATTTATATTTTAAGTCCAGAGCATTTACACTTTCTTAGAAGGCATAAGGTCAGATGACAACAAAAGCACTCTATTATGTATTTTCAGATATCTTTGTTCCTTTCTTTTTGAATCTCTCTGAAATTCATCGAAAGCTCTATCATTACGAGCCATACTTGGTTTCATTCACACCAAGAGAGCGACGTATCCTGCAAAAAAATGGATATGCCGTTTATCCAGCTGACTTATCTGAAATCGATGCACAAGAAAACACAAGCGCTTTAAACTTATCAGAGTCAGACATTGATGATTTATTTGCCTTTATGCACGCAAAGCATAAAGGGAGTAAAACGGAATGGATAAGACGAACTTCGACACTATTGGGTTTTCTGGAAAGCTTCATCCAAAAAAACCAAATAAACCTGATAGTGGTTTGGAATGGTCAGGATCACGTGGCACGTGCACTTACTGAAATTGCAAAAAAGCATCACATTCGGACTGTCTATATGGAAAATGGTTACTTTTCCAATACGCTACAGGCGGACACTCAGGGTGTGAATATGAGTGCTTCAAACCGCACATTTGCATTTAGTAAAATAAATGAATTATCACAGTTACCCGCAGCGCAAGTTCCATCTGAATTAATAGCACCTACGCTTGTTCAGGTAAACCAATTATCTTCATTGAATAATGTGTTTAACTTCTTAAAGAGGATTCTTGATTTTAAGTTCTATGCAAAGTTTCCAGAACTGCGTGGATCAAGCTGGTTCATGAAGCGGAAGCTAGATAAGGCAAGGCTGGCTATCCCATTAGACACTATTCTTTTACCAAACAACTATGCATTCCTGCCGCTTCAGGTGCATGATGATACTCAAATTTTAATAAATTCCCCTCACTTCAAGGATCCCAAACAATTTATTCGGCACTGCTACCAGCAAATTCGTGAGGCATTGGGGGCAGAATATCCGATCATTGTTAAAGAGCATCCAGAAGACTTTTTGAGGTATGACTATGATGACATCAGGGCAGAGTTTCCTGATATTATTTGGTTAAGAAAGTTTGACATTGAAAAGCTGCTTGATAACGCGACTTTCGTTGCTGTCATAAACTCTTCAGTGGGATTGCAAGCCATCGCCAGGGAAAAGCCGGTGATTGTGTATGGGGACTCTATTTACTCACGTGATCAGATTTGTAGCTTTATCACTGATTTGAGCCAGTCTAAAAATGTAATCCTGGATGCGAGTAAGCCAATAAGTGAAGAGCGCCGTCAAAATATAAAAACATATCTTAAATATATTAATAGCCACTTCTTTTTTAAAGGAAGCTGGAAAAACTTTAGTCCCGAAAGCATCTCAGAATGTGCTTATAGAATTCATAAATTAGTTAATTAAATTATTAATATTATAAAAATTCCAATGTCTCAATTTCATCAGATCAACTTTTTTCATCATAAACCGATTTCTTCAATGGCAGTAGGCTTAGTTATAAGAATGAAAGAATTGCAGAAGGTAACAATATGAGACTTCCTTTTCTGGATTTTCTAAGATTTTTTGCTGCATTTTCGGTTATGGTTATGCACATAATGGTTAGGGGGTTTCCCAAAGATACGTACTATGCGCATAGCTTTGGAGTCTGGGGAGATTGGTTAAAGTATAATTATTTGGCAGTTAATTTATTTTTTATAATCTCTGGATTTGTTATTTTCTTAACTGCACAAAATAGGTCCGTAAAACAATTCTGTATTTCGCGTTTTCTTAGACTTTACCCAGCGTATTGGCTGGCCTGCACCATTTCATTTGTAGTCTCTTATTTTTATTTGCAGCATATATTTCATCCAACGATAATCAGATACATTGCCAATATGACAATGCTAAATGGTTTTTTTAAAATACAGTTTATTGATAATGTTTACTGGACACTATTTGTAGAATTAAAGTTTTATCTACTTACATTGTTGGTTATTTACTTTAAACAATTACAAAATGCAGAAAAAATCTTGTGGATTTGGCTGCTATTGAGTCTAGCAAACTACTTCATTCACAATCAAATAATCCAGAACATATTTATAACCGATTATTCAAGTTTCTTTTCGAGCGGTGCAATGCTCTTTATTATAAGTAATGATAATTTCAAACTGAATTTGAAAAGAGTTGCGTTTTTAATTCTAAGTTTTTTCTTGGGTTTCTTAAATGAAAGTACTACTTTGTCATTTAAAACAATTCAATATGGTTTCGAATTCAGCTCTTCAAAACTATTATTAGTTTTATTTGCAATTTATGTTTGTTTCATTATTGCTATAAATTATAAAATTTCAAAACACGATTCATCAAAAATATTTAAAGTATGTCAAATACTTGGGGCCGTCTCTTATCCGCTCTATCTTATTCACTTTAATGTTTCATTAGCTGCTTTGAATTTATTTGCGAGCGATGGAAGTAATCGATATTTTGTTGCATGGTGCTTAATAATTTTCTTACCTTGTGTAGCTTATTTAATTGCAAAATATTTTGAAGAGCCTCTTAGGAATAAACTTAATAAAGTTTTTTTTATTAAGCACTTATCTTGAAACATTCACTAACTTTCCCTCATTAAGTTTAATTAAAGGCAATAGATGAAAATTAACGATTCAATTACTTTAGACAATAATCTACCATTTGTTTTATTTGGCGGTATTAATGTCCTCGAAGATGTCGACTCAACATTAGAGGCTTGCCGCCATTATGTGGATATCACTAAAAAACTTGATATCCCTTTAGTCTTCAAAGCTTCTTTTGATAAAGCAAATCGCTCTTCCATCAAATCTTACCGTGGCCCAGGTCTGGAACAGGGTATGCAAATATTCCAGGCGGTAAAGAAAGAGTTCAATGTGCCTGTAATTACGGATGTACACGAGCCATGGCAAGCTGAGCCAGTTGCAGAGGTGTGCGATGTATTGCAATTACCCGCTTTTCTGGCTCGCCAGACAGATCTGGTTATTGCCCTTGCCAAAACCGGTAAGCCAATTAATATCAAAAAACCTCAGTTTTTAAGTCCGCATCAAATGGTGAATATTGTGGATAAATTTAAAGAGGCTGGTAACGAGAATGTGATTTTGTGCGAGCGCGGCTCTGCGTTTGGGTATGATAACCTGGTCGTTGATATGCTGGGCTTTGGTGTGATGAAAAAAGTCTGCCCGGATGTACCCGTTATTTTCGACGTCACTCATGCATTGCAGCAACGTGATTCATTAGGTGCTGCTTCGGGTGGCCGCCGCCAGCAAGTAGTGGATCTGGCGTTGTCCGGGATGGCAACCAAGATTGCAGGTTTATTCCTTGAAGCCCATCCTAATCCAAATGAAGCTAAATGTGATGGCCCAAGTGCATTGCCTATCGCATTACTTGAAGCATTCCTTGGTCAGGTTAAGGCAGTAGACCAGTTGGTCAAGTCTTTCCCGGCTTTAAATATCGATTAAGAGTCACAGGCACTATGCAGCAGAAGATTATCATTGTCATACCGGCGCGGTATGCATCAACACGCTTCCCGGCAAAGCCTCTGGCCTTGTTGCTCGGTAAGCCAATGGTGCAACATGTTTATGAGAAAGCAAAACAGGTTGAAAATATTGCAGATGTGATTGTGGCTACCGATAATGCAAGGATATTGCAGGCGGTAGAGCAGTTTGGTGGTAAGGCAATGATGACTTCTGAAAACCATCAATCGGGTACTGACCGTTTGATCGAAGTGATGAAAGCATATCCCGCAGATGCTTACATTAACGTGCAAGGTGATGAGCCTCTGATTCGCCCGGAAGATATTGCTCTGCTAGTGACACAACTTGGCTTGCCAGAGACTCAAGTGGCTACCTTGTGTCACAAGATCCATGCTGAAGAGGCCAAGAATCCAAACTTTGTAAAAGTGGTTTTAAATCAGTATAAACAAGCACTGTATTTTAGCCGCTCACCAATACCTTATCCACGCAATGCAGAGCACGCTGCATACTATAAACACGTTGGTGTTTATGCTTACAAAAGACATGTGCTTGAGCAGTTTTATGATCTGCCTTTCTCAGCTCTGGAAAATGCAGAGTCATTAGAGCAGTTAAGATTGCTTGAAGCGGGTATTCCCATAAAAGCATTAACAGTGGATGAAACAGGGCCGGGTGTCGATACACCGCAAGATCTCAAGGCAGTGGAAGCGCTGCTAACGGGAAATGCTGTCGTCATAACTGAAAACCCACTCGCAAATATCAAACTTGTCATTACCGATGTGGATGGTGTGCTTACTGATGGCGGTTTGTATTACAACCAGGACGGCGAGTTTATCAAACGCTTTCATGTGCGTGATGGTTTGGGTATTCGCATGCTGATTGAGCTCGGGATTCAAGTGGCCGTGGTTTCCGGGCGCGATTCAGCTGTGCTGAGAAAACGTATTGCCGACCTTGGTATTACACGCTTTAAACTTGGTGTGAAAGACAAGTTTCAGGCCTGTAACGACCTGATGCAAGATTGTGGTGTTAATAAAGAGCAAACAGCCACCCTTGGAGATGACTCAATAGATTTACCCGCCTTTAAAGCCTGCGGGGTCCGCTTTGCTGTTGCGGATTCTGCGGACTATGTAAAGCAACATGCAACGCATGTGTTGAAATTAGGTGGTGGTCATGGCGCATTTCGTGAGGCAAGCGATGCTATATTGATCGCCAAAGGAATGGGCGACGTATTATCTACCACGGATGGGTATGCCAGAATCATGGATATGATGGTGCAGTAACTTAGCTGGCTATTAAATGACTAAAAAAAGCATAGATATGAATACATCAGTGACTACAGCTATCAGCGAATCCCAAATTCTCGACATCGCCAAAACGGTGTTTGATACCGAGATTGAAAGCCTGGTACAAATTGCCAATGGGCTGAATGACGAGTTTTTAAAAGCAGTTCAGCTTGTTTTAGAAAGTACAGGACGGCTGATTATTATTGGAATGGGTAAATCAGGCATTATTGGCAGGAAAATAGCTGCTACTCTAGCCTCTACAGGAACGGCCTCATTTTATGTGCATCCTGGCGAAGCTTTTCATGGTGATTTAGGCATGATTCAACCTGGTGATGTCACACTACTGATTTCGAATAGTGGTGAAACCGAAGAGCTGATCAGGATTATCCCTTTCCTGAAATGGCAAGAAAACAAGATGATTGCGTTGACTGGTAATCCCAACTCAACATTGGCAAAAAATGCGCATGCTGTTCTGAATATAGCCGTCGTAAAAGAGGCTTGTAATAATAACCTTGCGCCAACCAGCTCAACAACTGCTACCTTGGTAATGGGTGATGCATTGGCGGTAACGCTTTCGACCCTTAAGCAGTTCAGGCCTGAAGACTTTGCAAGATTCCACCCTGGTGGTAGTTTGGGCCGTAAGTTGTTAACAAAAGTGCATGAGGTTATGCGAAGTAAACAATTGCCGGTTTGTGACTCTAATGCAAGCTTTAGAGACGTGGTGAGTGTAATGAATCAGGGCAGGTTGGGTCTGGCAATTATTATTGATAAAAATAGGTTGAGCGGGATTATTACTGACGGGGACTTAAGACGCGTTTTAGATAAATACGATATTCCAATCAATCTAAAAGCCAGTGATTTTATGACGAGCTCGCCTAAAACTATTAACCAAAACGAGATGTTTTCTACGGCTGAGGAATTCATGCAGAAATTTAAAATTAACTCTATGGTTGTATTAGATGACAATAACTTAGTAGTGGGTGTATTGCAGATTTTCAACTTGTAGTAAGTCAAACATTTATACCAATCTCAGTAAATGGCATACCCAATTTAAAATGAAACTTACCTAAAATTTGGTTAACAATGACAAGCAAATCTAAAGTAGCACTTTTTCTTTTCGCATCTATTGCAGCCATTTTTTTTGGACTAGCATCATTAATGATGCTAAATTTAGCTGGCCAGCATTACAACTATTTATTATCGCTTCCGTTGTTTTTCGTTATTGCGATTCTATTTTTTCTTGATCGTCAGTTATTTTTTCTATTAATAATATTAACCAGAGCGTCTTTAGATGCCCCCCTTGACTCAATCAAGCTTGGAACTTTTGGCCTTGGAGCAGTGTTAAATGCATTAGTCATTATCATCGCTTTTTTAGCTATACTTGAAAAGAAACCAAAGTTAACCAATGACTTAGATTGGGTAAAAAAGTCGTGGGCTATTTTCTTAATATTAAGTTTCATCTCATTATTCTATGCACCAAAGCTTTTACCTAGCGTAAAGGTTTTTCTACTTTACGTTTCTTACTCCTCCATGCTCTACTTGGGCTTATACCTAGTTAAATCCGAAAATGATTTTGGTAAATGGATGAAAGCAATCTTTTACTCTTCCGTAATACCAGTTACTTATGGTTTATATTGTTTGGCATTTGGAGGTCAAGGGGGATTAAGGTTAAGTGTTGAAGAAGGCTTAAGATTACAAAGTACTTTTAATCACCCCAACTCTTTTTCTTTTTATTTGGTTTTGATTATTACAATTACATTTTATATTTATAAAACTAAACCAAGTTACTTCAACACTACAGTTCTTAAAGTACTACCGATTTACATAATCACGCTTTTAGGTCTGTTATTAATGACTAAAACACGTGCGGCTTGGGCAGCATGCGGACTTTTTTTCCTTTTATATGGCTTGATTTTTGAACGGAAATTTTTAATTGTCTTATTTTTTGCTTCTTTTCTAGCTTTATTGATTCCAGATGTTCAGCATAGATTACTTGACTTGCAACAAGGCACTAATTGGGGCGCAACAGGTTACGAACGTCTAAACTCTTATGCATGGCGGATTAAATACTGGACAGATGCTCTACACTGGATGTCGGTAAAGCACTATATCCAGGGATATGGTCTTCATAGTTTCACGCATTTTTCAACGTCATTTGGCATGGGTAATGCCCATCATTTACAAACCGTTGAAATTAATGCTCATAGCGTTTACGTATTACTATTCTTTGAGTTGGGGATACTTGGGTTATTAGCCTTTCTATTTATTATCTTTTCACACTTAAAGGCGTTAATAAAAATTTATTCTTATAATAAATTTTTGGTATTTACAGTAATTGTTGTTCTTGTCGAGTTTTTGTTCGAGTGTTACTCAGACAATATGCTTGATTACTTAAATTTTGATTGGTACTTATGGTTTTTGATTGGATTGACATTAAGCTATGTGAATCTTTCTAAAAACCCTAGTAAATATAAAAATGTTTAATTTTGTTCATGATGCTGATTACAAACAGGATTTAGCCCAGTATCCTAAAAGAGCGTTTTTGAAGGAGCAATCTATATGGGCTGTTGCTGTTTATCGATGGGGTAGGCGAATTAATTCGCAAAAGCCAGGGTTATACAAAAAATTCTGCACTACAATTTATTGGCCTATATTCCGTTTAATAGAGACAATTACCGGTATCAGTTTGCCAAAAGACGTTGAAATTGGTGGCGGTTTACGTATCTGGCATTTCGGTAATATTTTTGTCAATTCTGGGGCAAAAATCGGTAAAAACTGCACGCTACGACAGGGAGTGACCATTGGTAATCGCCATGAAAATGGGCCGTTGCCAATCATTGGGGATAATGTTGATTTCGGTGCTTATGCCCAAGTCTTGGGAGGTGTCAGGATCGGTAATAACGCGAAAATAGCTGCAATGTCTGTAGTCCTACATGATGTTGAAGATAACGTGACAGTTGCAGGCATTCCTGCAAAACCAGTTCGAGTTAATCAAGCAAGTTATATTGATCAAAATATATACCAAAAATGAAGAATACCTTAAGACAAAACTCGATTGATGTTTATAAAGGCATACTTATTTCTTTGATGGTGATAGGACATGCGGCTCAAGAAAATACTTTTCTGTTCAATTTTATTTATAACTTTCACATGCCAAGCCTGGCGATATTGAGTGGTTTTTTATGGAGCTCAAAACACGCTACAACGACATTTCCCATTTTTCTTATTCAGCGTTTTAAAAGAATTATTTTGCCGGCATTTATAATGGGACTTATATGTTCTATACCGTTTTTGCTAAAGCTGGTTAAAGGAAATATCGAAATACATGAATTTTCTGTAAAGGTAATTGGCACTTTTACTGGAAACTCTTCAGTTAAATATAATTTTAATTGCTCTCCGCTCTGGTATTTATATGCATTATTTTTTGCTGAACTAATGTTTTTTTATGTCACACGTTTATCCAAGCTTCTAGTGGCTATGGTAACCCTCTTAATTATTTGCTTTTATACGCAATTTAAAATATCCGAAGTCCCTTTTTATACTGTTGGTTTGTTTCTGTCTTTCCAATTTATTCCATGGATTTATTTAGGTAAGACCATTTCTAACTATTTAAATAAAGATCTTTCATCATTGTTCAAAAGGGATACTAAAACGTTCGTTTTAGCATTGATTTTGACATTTTCGCTGATTTTAATTCCTTTACTTTCCAATTCTACAATTGTCATGGCCAGAGCAGTTTATGGAGCAAATATCACTGAGTTTACCTTTCATGTATTAATTGCATTGGTTGGTGCGTGGCTGATAATGTTTTATGCAAGACTTTATAAAAAATCGAGTTTCTTTACTTTTATTGGATATAGGACTTTGCCATTTGTGGGATTCAATTATCTTGTCCATGGATACAGCATTCGTTTAGGGTTGGACGCACTATTAACCGGTGTTATTGATCTATTGCTTTTGTTTGCCCTTGTTTATCTTTTGAAAAGCTGGCCTTTGCTTTCCAATAGTATTAATGGGCATGCTATAAAGTGAAAGCTAATCTGGATTTATGATGAAAGTTTTGGTAACAGGTTGTAATGGTTTTATCGGAAAAAAATTAACAAAAGCATTAATTTCTTCAGGATTTCATGTTCTGGGAATCGATCTCACAAGCCAAGATGCTGAGCTTTCAACATCGCCACTTTTCAGTTTTATTTCATTAAATCTAGATAGCGACCCATTACCAGATTTGCTGGGCTTTGATTGTGTTGTTCACCTTGCGATTTCGATGAACCCAAAGAGATCACAATCTTCAGCTGAATTGCTAAATGGTACTTATAGGCTATTGCAAGCCATGGAAAGCGCAAAAGTACCTATCCTGGTCGGGATGAGCAGTATGTCTGTACTTGATTTTGAGTATGTGAAGGAAAACTCGACGATTAATGAAGAGACGCCAAGGTGCACAAACTACGAAATAATGGGTCGATATGCCGCATTAAAGTCTGCCCAGGAGGCTGTTTTTATAAACTACAGCAACCATGCATGGGCAAATGTGGCAATTGTCAGGCCAGGCCTTGTGTATGAAGGTGAGCGCTTGAGTGATGCCTATGCAGGGATCATCAAAAATAAACTATCAATAATTATTTCTAATAATGGATTTGTACCATTAGTAGAGATTAACTCTTTAATTGAAGGTATCAATAATGTCATTCAATTAGGGAGAAATCAAAAGAAGGTGTCTTTTATTCATTTTGTAGATGATTATTTACCAACTCAAAGTGACTACCTGAAGTATTTACGTCAACGTGGAGCCATCTCTACCAAATCGGTTTCAGTTAATTGGCGGGTTTTCAAGATTTTGATAAACATTATTTTTACTGCTTCAAGACAGTTCAATTTGCATCACAGTCTGCCTGATTTATTAATGCCACAAGCCTTTTCAACACGTCTGAAACCTTTTAAATATAGTAATGCTTATGCAAAAGAGCTTTTGGGTTGGAAACCAAACTGTTTGATTAAAAAGGATTTATAACAAGAATGCGGATTGCTTACTTTACTAGCGTTTATCCTAGGGCAACAGACACTTTTATTCAGCGTGAGGTTGTGCAATTAAGATCATCAGGGCATGAGGTTTTTACCAGTGCACTGCGCCAGCCGGAAGGAGTTAACAATGTCAGCGAGCTTGTTGTAAGTGAGCGTAAAAACACTTCTTATCTGCTGCCTGCCAACCCTTTGAGATTAATTATTCTCAATTTGAAAATGCTGGGCACGGTGCCAGCAAAGTATTTAAGTACTTTGAAGCTTGCTTTTACTACACGTCGTCCTGGCATAAAGGGAACGCTGTATCAATTGTTTTACTTTCAAGAGGCGTTATTGCTTGCTGAACATTTGCAAAAAAATAATATTCAGCATATGCATAATCACTTCGGGGACAGTAGTGGTAGCGTAGCAATGCTTGCTTCGCAGTTGAGTGGAGTAGGGTATAGCATCACCTTTCATGGACCGCACATATTTTTTGAGCCCACATTATGGGCACTTCGCGAGAAAGTAAAGCACTCAAAATTTATTGTTTGCATCAGCAATTACTGTAAAAGTCAGATGATGCTTTTTTCAGATGTTGAAGATTTGGCCAAATTACAAATAGTGCATTGTGGAATAGATTTAAACAGTTACACCATCAATAATGCATCTGAAAACAAAGTAACGGATGTCATAAGGTTGCTTTATGTTGGTCGTCTTGCAGTAGAAAAAGGCGTTCCTGTTTTACTGCGCAGTTTAATTGCATTAAAAAATGAAGGCTACAGGTTCCACTTGACTTTATTGGGCGATGGGCCTGAAAGAGCATCTATTGAAGCTGATGTAAAAGCACATGGACTGGATGAAATGGTGTATTTTGGCGGTTTTTCCAGCCAGGAAACAGTGAGAAACGCACTGCAAGAAAGTGATGTATTTGTGCTGCCAAGTTTCGCAGAAGGTGTGCCAGTCTCTCTTATGGAGGCCATGGCTTGTGGTGTGCCTGTTATTGCCACTAATGTGGGTGGAGTCACAGAACTAATTGAGCATGGGGTTTCAGGTCTGGTAGTAGCGCCATCGGATGAGATCGCACTCAAAAAGGCACTTTCCAGCTACATTGATAACCCAGAGCTTCGTGAAAATGTTAGGAAAACAGCTAGAAAAGTGGTTGAGACAGACTTTAATTTACAGGCTGAGATAAGCAAGCTGCAACAGTTGATGACGAAGTATCTGGAAGGTTGAAATGATCGGCTATCTTGGCAGCACAGATCAGTCTTTACTCGAAAATTTCCCTTTATGCATTGTGGGCGCTGGTGCAGCAGGGATTAGTTTGGCAATAAGCCTGTCACGTAAGGGCAAGCGTGTTTTACTGATCGAGGGAGGGGATTGGAACGAGACAGCAGAAATCGTAGATTCGTATACTGGTAAAGCCTCGCCTCCTCATGCGCAAACAACTGAATACAGATACCAGCGGTTTGGAGGTACGACGCATTTATGGGGAGGCCGGTGCATTCCTCTAGACAAGCATGATTTTGAACAGCGTGGACATGTTCCCAACAGCGGTTGGCCATCTGGTGCATCAGAAATCGCTGATTATTACCCCAAAGCACTTGAGTATTGTGATGCCGGGAATTCAGATTTTACCATTTCGGCTTTTGGGCCTAACGCCAAACCCATATTTTCAGAAGCCCCTGGTTTGGCGCCTGATTTAAACGAATATATTGAGCGTTACAGTTTACCAACTGATTTCGGTCGTAAGTTTCGTGATGAATTAACGCACTCTTCAAATGTATTGGTGTTACTAAATACGCGTTGCATACGATTAAACTGTCTTCCTGAAAAAGCAGACGAGGTCAGTTCTATTACGCTTAATGATGGCGAAAATCAAAGAGTAATCACTGTTCAACAAATTGTTTTGTCCGGCGGCGGTATTGATACTACTCGATTAATGCTTGTAAGCAGACTATGTAATCCAGGATGGGGACACTTGGATGCAAGTTTAGGGAAGTACTACGCGTGCCATTATGATCTGATTTTTGGCTCGCTTCGATTCAAGAACGAAAAACCGGTATTTGATTTTCAGAAAACCGTAGAGGGTATATATGCTCGCCGGAAACTACAGTTCTCTGCTCCCTTTCAGGCACAGCACGGCCTACTAAACTCTGCATTCAGATTACATTTTCCTGCTTATGCTGACCCCAGCCATGGCAGTGGTGTTTTGTCGGCTATCTATTTGGCTAAGTCAGTACTCAAAAGCGAATATCAGACTATTTTAAATCATGGTGTGAACCAATCTACTGGATACGGTCAATCATTCAGACATTTGATAAATGTGATTGCTGATGCTGGATCTGTTAGCAAGTTTGCGTATGACTGGCTATTTAAGATCAAATTGGCAAAACGTAAGATCCCTTACACCTTGATTGCCAATCGCAATGGTACATATCCAATTGAATTTAATAGCGAGCAAGAGCCCCATCCGTCAAATCGAATTGAGCTTTTAGACGAGGTTGATCGTTTTGGTATGCAGCGCGTCAATGTTCATTGGAAATTGACGGATCTTGATATTGACTCCGGTATCAAATCCTTTAATTTGTTAAAACAAACCTTTGAAAAAACTCAAAATTGTCGATTAGAGTTTGATGCCAAGCAATTGGAACTGGCGGTAAAAGATGCTTTACCCGTTGGCGGGCATCATATAGGGAGTACCCGCATGGGAGATTCCTCTCAAACTAGTGTAGTAGACGTGAATTGTAAAGTGCATGGCATCAAGAACTTGTATATTGCCAGTTCATCTGTTTTTACTACAAATAGTCATGCGAACCCGACACTAACTATTGTTGCAATTGCTTTGAGGCTCTCGGATTATTTATCTTCTGAGGAGCGCAACTAAAAACGGCGATTCTTAATCTAGGAGTAGTAGATGTATTTTTCTAAAAGTATCCCACGCTCAAAACTAATTGTTTTTTGGGTAGGGTTGCTAAGTTTAAATATAACTGGCGTCTCAGCAAAGGAATTTGGTACATACGCCACCCCATTTTCTGTGAATTCTCTTTGGAATAGCAAGCCAGTTAATCCTAAGTTTAAAGAATTTCAAATACCAACGTCGATTTACTATCCCGCTATTCAGCAAGGTAAATATTCGACAGGCGTTTTTCAAACTAAATCGTCCGATCCTGAAGGCACCATCTACGGATACCCGGACAAAAAGGGAGTCTGGGACCCGGATTCTGAAGTATTCAAGCCTTTCATCAAGATTCCTCATTGGCCATCAGGTGTAGTTCCAGCAGAAGGAAGTGATGGGCATGCTGATGTAGTAGATGAATCCTTGGGAATTATTCATTCCTTTTGGCAGCTGAAATTGATTAATGGAAAGTGGGTCGCGGCTCAATACGCCTGGACAAAGTTAAATGGAACTGGATGGAGTGATCCTGCACATTACTTTCAAGGCGCAAGAGCTGCAGCAGTTCCTTCTAGCGCTGGGATTATTCGACAACATGAAATGGATGATGGTAAAGAGATTTATGAGCATGCGCTAGCTATCTCATTGGCTCATAACGCTTTATCCAAAAATCCCACATATGTATTCCCCGCAACCTCTGCTGACAGTGATGCGGATAAAACGAATAGTGGCGATATTCCTGAGGGTGCACTATTAATGTTACCACCTGACTTTGACATCTCTCGGATAAAAACACCAAAACTTATAAAAGTCGCAAAAACGCTTAAAACCTATGGTGCATATGTTGTTGATCGAAATGTCGGAACGCCGTTTGTCGTCTATGTTGAAAATGGGTCAAATGTATACAGCCTGAAAAAGGCAAATCTTCTATGGGATAGTCAAGCAGCTAGTGAGCTGCATTTGATACGTGAAGGTTTACGGCAAGTTTCTACAGCCGAGGGTTGGTTAAACGGTAATGGAGAACGGTTTACACCTGATAAAAATCTTAATTTGCTCTCTATGCGTGGCCCGTGGCGTCTTGTTTCAGGTAACACCTTAGGAGAGTTTAGTACTGCTGATCAAGCTGTTAATTTCGGCAAAACAGCCAGTCCTGTCGTGCAAGAAAATATATCCGGACGCTCGATGCAGATTGTTAATTGGGCAAAACCCAAACTTGGCGACTCTTATAAATTAACTATTAAAAGCAGTGGCGGTGCAAAATTAACTCTAAAAATCGTCGATAAAACATCAAAGAAAATCGTATTTCAATCCAAAGAACTTGGAAACGGCGAATCTGAAATATTTACTTGGCCCGCTGATGATTTTTCTACCATTTTAACTATTACTAGTGGTGTAGGAGATAGCTCGAGCTTGTCTGCAGAACTTCTTAAGCCTTGATAATAAGATAAATGTTAAGAGCTATACCCAAAAAACGTTAGAAAGATCAGTTAACCGCTATGATACGTGCAATATTTAATCGTTTATGACTCGAAAGAGTTAGCTGACTCAAGGTTAGCTGACTTTACATGGTATTTGAATGATTTTGATTTCACCACCATTGCAATTAGTGGTGTCGGTAATTATCTTCGGTTTCTTGTGACTTATTGGATTGAGTAAGTTTGATTTTGTAAGCGAAGCATTGTGTTTACGGCCATGTTTCATGTATTAAAGTTGATTTTTGCCATTTGCGAATTTTTATTGTTTTTAAGGTTGTACAAAAACTGATTTGTCGTTAATGTTCGATTAGACTATCAGAATTACAAAATGCACTCCCTTAAAGTGCCAGATTCGTATTGCGAATCGTGTTAGGAATTGAATGCTAATCTTCCAGATTTTATACTCCCTGCTGCTTTTAATGATTGCTGTTCCAATTTTGACGTTGTTCATTCAAGTAATAGCGGCCTTACTCATACCCAGCAAAGAAAAAAGTGGATTTCACTCAAATAGTCATTCTGCAAGTGTGGTTGCGCTGGTTCCTGCTCATAATGAATCAATCAACATTATTGCTACGATTAACTCTTTAAAATCACAAACTTTGAGTGGACTTAGAATATTAGTCGTAGCTGATAATTGCGATGATGATACTGCAAGCGTTGTTCGTACCCAAGGTGTTGATGTGATTGAACGCTTTGATCAGCAGTTGAGAGGTAAAGGTTATGCACTTGATTTTGGAATTAAATATCTCAGCCAATCAGCACCACCCGATTTTGTAGTGATTGTTGATGCCGATTGCATCGCTGAATCTGATGCTTTAGAACGCTTGGTAGCTCAATCCATAGCGACTAATCGTCCTTCTCAAGCAGCATATCTGATGCTTACGCAAGAAGGGACTTTAATCAAAACGAAAGTTGCCGAGTTTGCATGGATGCTAAAGAACCTGGTGCGCCCACTCGGATATTCTAAATTAGGGCTTCCGTGTCAATTGACGGGCTCTGGGATGTCTTTTCCATGGAGCGTATTATCGAAAGTCAATTTCGCAACAGGGCATATTGTCGAGGATATGAAGTTAGGTTTGGATTTTGCAAGTATGGGGCATGCCCCTGCTTTTTGTCCCCGCTCATCAGTATCTAGCTATTTTCCTGTAAATGATCAAGGCTTGAAAACACAAAGAACGCGTTGGGAACATGGTCATTTGGACATCATTTTTAAAGTTGTTCCCGGACTAGTTACAAAAGCTATCAAGTCGAGAAATTGGAACTTATTAGCGATGGCAATAGATTTGTTAGTTCCACCTTTGTCCTTAATGGCGATGATAATTGTGGCGGTGGTGTTGATAGGGGCAGTAGCTAGTCTATTTACTTCATCAATGGTCGACTTATTCAGCTATGCTTTTTATTTGTTCTGTTTATTCGTTATTACTATCCTGGCCTATTGGGGGGTATTTGGTCGAAAAGTGATAAGCTTGGGTCAATTGTTGAGTATCCCTTTTTATATTCTTTTAAAACTCCCTATATATGCAAAATTTATTTTTAACAGGCAATCTGAATGGGTTCGGTCTAAGCGGGATTGATTATAAAAGCGTTTCAGAAAGAAATTAGACACTTGGGTGCTGCTCAGGCGTTGTTCTGCAAAAATTATTAAACATAGGTCTTTTATGTCAAAAACCATTAAAATGTTTGGACTAAACATTGACAGCCTCTCTATGAATGAGGCTGTGGATGTCGTGAGAAGTTGGATCCTTACTGGAGAAAGTGACTGTAAATACGTTGTAACACCTAATGTAGATCATGTGGTACAACTAGAGAAAAATACGGCTTTCAAGAATGCATATTTAAAAGCGTCGATGATTGTTGCGGATGGAAAACCAGTCGTCCTAGCTTCAAAAATACTAGGTAAGCCTCTCCCTGAAACAATTCCTGGTAGTGACTTGGTGCCAAATATTTTTGAGCACTTTAATCAGTCAGGGACTCCACTGAAAATTTTTTTGCTGGGAGCAATGCCTGGCGTAGGTGAAGTTGCTGCAAAAAATATTAAAGCGCGTTGGCCAAGTGTAGACGTCGTCGGCATACTAAGCCCAGATTTTGGCTTTGAGAAAGATGCAGCTTATTGTGACCGAATTTGTGCATCCATAGCTGCTTCTGAGGCAGATCTTTTGGTGATCGGCTTGGGTGCGCCCAAGCAGGAGTTATGGATCAACAAATATTCACATCAGATTCCTGTAAAAGTCGCATTATGTGTGGGAGCCACCATTGATTTTCTTGCTGGCAATAAACCGCGAGCTCCAATATGGATGAGAAGCATGGGCATTGAATGGCTACACCGAATGCTTTCTGAGCCAAAAAGACTGGTTAAAAGATATGCTATTGGGGCGATTGTATTCCCACAAATCTTCTTGAAGGAGTGGTGGAGAACTAAGGTTAATCCTTCATAAGCTTGTTCTGAGCCATCTACGCCCAATCGAAGCTTAACTAAACAGGCTTGGATTATGCTGTGAATTTGCAAAATCGTTTTTAAACCGGAATATTTTTATGCGTGTATTGGTTGTTGGCGGGGCTGGGTATATTGGCTCACATATGGTTAAGAGTTTGCTTGGCGCCGGTTACGATGTCATTACCTTTGATAATTTATCAAGCGGGCATAGGAGTGCTGTGCTGGGTGGCGCTTTCGTTGAAGGCGACTTGGCTGATACCGAATGCCTTGAGCAAGTTTTTAAAAAATACCAGCCGGAAGCAGTGATGCATTTTGCTTCTTATATCCAGGTAGGGGAATCGGTACGTAAACCGGATATTTATTATCGCAACAACGTCACAAATACACTTAACTTATTGGATACTATGCGCGAGCATGGTGTTAATAAATTCATATTCTCATCAACCGCAGCTGTGTTCGGTGAACCTGATTATGTTCCTATCAATGAAGCACATCCTAATAGACCTTTAAACCCTTATGGACGGTCAAAATGGATGATTGAACAGGTATTGGCTGACTACGATAAAGCATTTGATTTTAAATCAGTTTGTTTGCGCTATTTCAATGCCGCCGGCGCTGATCCGGATGGACAGTTGGGCGAGCGGCACGAGCCGGAAACGCACCTGATTCCGTTAATCCTCCAGGCAGCTTCTGGAAAACGGGAAAGTATTCAGGTTTTTGGCCGCGATTATGATACGCCCGATGGCACTTGCATTCGTGACTATATCCACATAGTGGATTTGTGTTCAGCGCATTTGGCCGCATTGGAATACCTTAATGGTGGAGGCAGCAGTGATAGCTTCAATTTAGGTAACGGCTCTGGCTTCTCGGTGCAGGAGGTGCTTGATGCTGTGCAGAAGGTCTCTGGTAAAACTGTCACTGTCATTGATGGAGAACGCAGGGAAGGTGATCCTGCCAGGCTGGTGGCAGACGCTAGCCGCGCCAGAAGCACATTAGGCTGGAAACCTGTTTTTACTGATTTAGAAACAATTGTCCTGCATGCATGGCAATGGGAACTCAAACAGTCAAATTAACAAATTCAAAGTAAAAAAGGCAAGTAGATGAAAATTGTTCCAGTGATTCTTTCCGGTGGTTCTGGCACGCGTTTGTGGCCATTGTCTCGTGCAGTTTTGCCCAAACAATTATTGCCATTGGTGACTGAAAACACCATGCTTCAGGATACCTTGTTAAGGCTTTCCAGTTGGACTGAAATAGCGCCGCCGATAGTCGTTTGTGGCAACGATCATCGTTTCCTGGTGGCTGAGCAGTTGCGGCTTATCAACCTAAGCCCAGAAGCTATTCTACTTGAACCTGTAGCGCGTAACACAGCGCCAGCGATTGCTGCCGCGGCGATTGCGCTTCAAGAGAAAGATGTGCTGATGCTGGTATTACCTGCTGATCATGTCATTACCGATGTAGCCGCTTTTGAAGCTGCCGTGAAGCGGGCCAGCCTAGCTGCTGAACAGGGCAAATTGGTGACATTCGGGATTGAACCCACCCATCCAGAGACCGGCTACGGTTACATTCAGTCTGACAGTGCCTCAAAGTTTGCCGACAATTGTTATGAAGTGGCGCGCTTTGTAGAAAAACCGGATGCTGCAACTGCGCAAGAATATCTGGATGCCGGTAATTTTTACTGGAATAGTGGAATGTTCTTATTCAAGCCTGCAGTATTTCTATCGGAGCTGCAGCATTATGCGCCTGCTATCGTGACTGCAGTTACTAAAGCTGTCGAGCAAAGTTATAAAGACCTGGATTTTGTGCGATTGCATGAGGCTTCTTTTGCCGAGTCACCTTCGGATTCGATTGATTATGCGGTGATGGAAAAAACAAAACTGGCAGCGGTTGTGCCTGCGAGCATGGGCTGGAACGATGTTGGCTCATGGACCGCGCTTAAAGAAGTACAAACGCAGGACGCCAATGGCAATGCAGTACGTGGCGATGTCTATCTCAAAGATGTAAACAATACTCTTGTTCGTGCCGAAAATCGTTTTGTAGCTGCCGTGGGCGTGGAAGATTTGCTGATTGTGGAAACCAGTGATGCGGTTCTTGTGGCGCATCGCGATTGTGCGCAGGATGTAAAAAACATTGTTGATCATCTAAAAGCCAGCGGTCGCTCAGAACACAAAATGCATCCTCGTGTATATCGCCCGTGGGGCTGGTACGAAGGCATTGATATCGGCGAGCGTTTCCAGGTGAAGCGTATTATGGTGAAACCTGGCGAACGGCTTTCTCTACAAATGCATCATCATCGCGCCGAGCACTGGGTGGTCGTAAGTGGATCCGCGATGATCACGATTGATGATGTGACCAAGCTGTATACCGAAAACGAGTCTACTTATATTCCTATCGGTTCCACACATCGCTTGGAAAACCCCGGCAAATTACCACTGCATTTGATTGAGGTGCAATCAGGTAGCTATCTGGGCGAGGACGACATTGTGCGTTACGAAGATACTTATGGCCGTAGTTAAGGTGGCCGATATGCCGGTATTACAAACTGTAATGCAGCAGAGCGGGGTGGCATTTGGTACCAGTGGTGCACGCGGCCTGGTGGCTGCCATGACAGATGAAGTTTGTGCTGCTTATACACAGGCTTTTGTAAAAACAGTCCAAGGTTCGTTTGCCTTTAAACAAGTAGCCATTGCTGTAGATCTTCGACCAAGCAGCCCACGCATAGCGGAAGCATGTGCAAAGATGTTGCGTCAGCTTGGGCTAGAAGTCATTTTTTGTGGTGCTATACCCACACCTGCTTTGGCTTTATTCGCTCAAACATGCAGTATTCCTGGGATTATGGTCACTGGTAGTCATATCCCTTTTGACCGCAATGGCCTCAAATTCTATCGCCCGGATGGTGAAATCACTAAGTCTGATGAAGCTTCAATGTTGACTACTGAGTTACAGACATTATGCGAAACGGGCACCAGCTTGCCTGAAGAAGATTCTCAGGCCAGAGCCGAGTATATTCAGCGTTACAAAGGTTTATTAGGTGATCAAGCACTGACAGGATTAAAGCTGGCGATTTACCAGCACTCGAGCGTGGCGCGCGATGTATTGCATAGTCTATTGAGTGACCTGGGCGCCGAAGTCGTTTGCCTGGAACGGTCAGACATTTTTGTGCCGATTGATACTGAAGCGGTGTCTGCTGAAGATACAGAACGCGGCCTTGATTGGGCAGCGCAATATCAGGTAGATGCGATCATTTCTACTGATGGTGATGGTGATCGGCCATTAATCAGTGATGAACAGGGCAACTGGTTGCGTGGCGATATCGTGGGTTTATTAACAGCAAAGGCTTTACAGATTACACATTTAGCTGTGCCGGTGAGCTGTAATACCGCAATTGAAGCCAGTGGCTTTTTTCAGCAAGTAGCACGTACACGCATTGGGTCACCATTTGTAATTGCAGGTATGCAAGCATTGCAAAAAGAGGGTGCAGCCAGTGTGGCAGGGTTTGAGGCCAATGGTGGATTTTTGTTAGGCAGCCATATACCTCAGGCCCCTTCATTACAACCACTACCTACACGCGATGCAGTATTGCCGGTAGTGACTTTGCTGGCACAGGTAAAAACGCAAGGCAAACCTCTGTCACAACTAGTAGCCGCCTTACCTCAGCGTTTTACAGCCAGTGACCGCCTGCAAAATTTCCCCACGGAAAAAAGTAAGGCACTGCTGTCTGGCTGGACTAACAATCCCGCAGATATGTTGGAAACGCTGAAGATTAAAGAGCAAGTGTCTAAAATAGATACCACCGATGGTTTGAGGGCAACGTTGCAATCTGGGAGCGTGGTGCATTTACGGCCATCCGGCAATGCGCCTGAGTTCAGATGTTATGTTGAAGAAACCAGTCAGTTGGCGGCGCAATCATTGCTGGCTAGCGTCATGGGGCAGCTTAAGCAGTTTGCATAATCCAGGTTCTCAAATATGATCAGATTGGCAGTTAACATTCATACTAAAATTGTCGTCATCGCAAAAACGTTCTAATATGCCTTTTTGGTATCTGAACACTTAAAAAGGTTATTGATTACATGATTTTTGTTACTGGCGGCGCCGGGTTTATCGGCAGCAATTTCATATTGGACTGGCTGGAGCAATCCGATGAGCCTGTGTTAAATCTGGATAAACTTACTTACGCAGGCAACCTGGATAACCTGACATCGCTTAACAATGATAAGCGCCATATTTTTGTCAAAGGAGATATTGGCGACTTTGAATTAGTCAGAAGATTACTGGCTGAATACAAACCAAGAGCAATCTTGAATTTTGCGGCTGAGTCACATGTAGATCGTTCTATCCATGGGCCGGAAGACTTTATTCAAACCAATGTGGTCGGCACTTTCCATTTACTAGAGGCGGTACGCGCTTACTGGACCGCGCTGGAAGGCGATGCAAAAGCTGACTTCAGGTTTTTGCATGTGTCTACAGACGAAGTGTATGGTTCTTTAGAGAAAGAGGATCCACCTTTCAATGAGCAGAATCGTTATGAACCGAATAGTCCTTATTCCGCTTCCAAAGCTGCTTCTGATCATTTAGTTCGTGCCTACAACCATACTTATGGTTTACCTGTACTAACGACCAATTGCTCAAACAATTATGGTCCTTATCATTTCCCCGAAAAGCTAATTCCTCTGGTTATTCATAATGCGCTCAATGGCAAACCACTTCCTATCTATGGCGATGGCCAGCAAATTCGTGACTGGTTGTTTGTGAAAGATCACTGTACTGCAATTCGCAGAGTCTTAGTTGAGGGGGAATTGGGAGAGACTTACAACGTCGGTGGATGGAACGAGAAACCCAATATTGAAGTGGTAAATACTATCTGTGCAATATTAGATGAACTGAAGCCAATGGCAGATGGGCGCTCTTATAAAAACCAGATTACCTACGTAAAAGACCGTCCAGGTCATGATAGACGCTATGCAATTGATGCCACAAAACTGGAAAAAGAATTAGGGTGGAAACCAGCCGAGACATTTGAAAGCGGCATCCGGAAAACGGTACAGTGGTATCTGGATAACGCTTCGTGGGTTGAAAACATTACCAGTGGTCAATACCGGCAGTGGGTAGAAAAACAGTATCAATGAGGCTATTACTTACGGGATGTACTGGGCAAGTAGGTTTTGAGCTGCAACGCAGCTTGGCCCCGCTGGCTGATGTGATCACCATTGGCAGGGATGATTGTGATTTATCCGATGAGTCCGCTCTACGCTCACTTATCCGGGAGATTACACCTGACGGGATTATTAACCCGGCTGCTTATACCGCGGTGGATAAAGCTGAATCAGACCCCGGATCAGCCAGGAAAATAAACTGCGATGCACCCAGAATCATGGGTGAAGAAGCATCGGCGTGTGGCGCTTTTGTTTTTCACTATTCGACTGACTATGTATTTGAAGGGGTGGGCAACCAGTTTTATAAAGAAACTGATGCAACCAACCCGCAAAATGTATATGGGCAAACCAAACTCGCCGGTGAGCGGGATTTACTTTCTGCTTGCCAGCGTAGTTTGATCATGAGAACAAGCTGGGTGGTCGGCGCACATGGTGCGAATTTTGCAAAAACCATGCTAAAACTTGCCAGTGAGCGTGATGCGCTGAGCGTGGTTGCTGATCAGTTTGGCGCACCGACCTCAGCGGCGCTGCTGGCTGATATTACTGCGCAATTGATAGGTCGTATTAAACATCAGGTTGATGAAACATTCCCTTATGGTTTGTATCATGTCGTCGCTGGCGGCGTGACTAACTGGCATGAATATGCCAGGTTTGTCATTGCAGAAGCAATCAAAGCAGGTAAGGCAATGAAAGTATCGGCAGAGATGGTGAAACCAATCACCACTTCAGATTACCCGGTACCGGCTAAACGTCCCGCGAACTCCAGGCTAGATACGACATTGTTCCAAGACACATTTGATTTACGCCTGCCTGACTGGAAACAGGGTGTTTCTCATGTGTTGCAGCAAATTTTATAAGGCACATTATGGCAAAAAATAGAAAAGGCATTATTCTGGCAGGAGGATCTGGCACACGCCTATATCCTGCTACACAGGCAGTTTCCAAGCAATTGATCCCTGTATATGACAAGCCTATGGTGTATTACCCACTGACTACGCTCATGCTGTCCGGTGTTGAAGATATCTTGCTAATCTCTACGCCGCAAGACACTCCCAGATTTGAACAACTTCTAGGGGACGGGTCGCAATGGGGCATCAATATTCAATATGCAGTGCAGCCTACACCAGATGGGTTGGCACAGGCATTTATCATTGGTGAGTCTTTTATCAACAACTCCCCAAGCGCGCTAGTCTTGGGCGACAATATTTTTTACGGCCATGATTTGGCGACGACCTTGCAGCAGGCAAATCATTCTGAAAGCGGAGCGACAGTGTTTGCCTACCCAGTCAATGATCCCGAACGTTATGGTGTCGTTGAGTTTGATGGGCAGGGTAAAGCTATAAGCCTGGAAGAAAAACCGACCAAACCTAAATCCCGTTATGCGGTGACCGGTTTGTATTTTTACGATAATAAGGTCTGTGATATTGCGGCAAACTTGAAACCTTCTCCAAGAGGCGAGTTGGAAATCACCGATGTGAACAAGCATTATCTTGCCCAGCAGCAACTGAATGTTGAGGTAATGGGCCGTGGACACGCCTGGCTGGATACCGGCACGCATGAATCTTTGCTGGAGGCTTCGCTGTTTATCCAGACCATTGAAAATCGCCAGGGCCTGAAAATTGCCTGTCCTGAAGAAATCGCTTATCGCATGGGATACATCACCTCTGAGATGTTATTAAAAGAAGCTGAAATTTATAAGAAAAATAGCTACGGCCAATATTTAATGCAAGTTGTGAACGAGAGGGTGTTTTAGTGATTACGTCTCAAACAGCGATTCATGATGTTTTCGTTTTTCAACCCAAGGTATTTGGCGACGACAGAGGCTTCTTTTTTGAAAGCTTCAATGAGAATATATTTGCTGAAACTACCGGGCTTCGCCCTCGTTTTGTACAGGACAATCACTCTAAATCAGCAAAAAACGTATTAAGAGGTTTGCATTACCAGATTAAACAACCTCAGGGAAAACTGGTTCGAGTGACCCAGGGTGCGGTGTTTGATGTTGCTGTAGATCTGCGTTTACAGTCACCCACTTTTGGAAAATGGGTAGGAGAGGTTTTGAGTGATGAAAATAAAAAAATGCTTTGGGTTCCTGAAGGATTTGCTCACGGATTTCTGGTGCTTTCAGAATCAGCCGAGTTTTTATACAAAACTACAAACTTTTATGCGCCTGAGCACGAGCGCTGTATTATATGGAATGACCTGACCTTAAATATTGATTGGCCTATTGCCCAACAGCCCTCGTTATCTACAAAAGATGCGCTTGGTCTCAGTTTCGCTGAAGCCGATAAGTTCTAACACAGCCCGTCATAATTCAGTCACAGAATAAATCAACTTAAATCATGCATTTTGCATTTGACAAAAGCCATTGTTAAATGTAATAAAAAATTCACAATAAACCTTTTTTTATGTGTAAAATGCAAATCGTTTAGTGCACTTAAGTGGTGCATGCGCATCAATGGTGCAGCAAACTTGTGATTTTGATGCAATTAATTCAGCACTTAAGCAATCAACCTTAAAAATAATCAAATTAAATCAATAGGTTAAATGCTTTAAAAAGCTGGAACGTTTTTTGCATTCCTTAACTTTGAAAATAAATAACGCGATAATAATATTTGAATAGCCCGAATGGGTAATGTCGTAAGAGAAAATATTAAGTTATTGTTAGAAAAAGAGGAGAATTATAAGGAAACGCTCAATGGGGCGTATTGTTGGGTGAATGCTGCAGTAATTGGCTGGCAATACCAACAAACCTTTAATCTCCCCGATTTACCTGGATGTCTCAGCTCCACGTAGTAATGTTATTGGTATGAACTTAGTCTGCTTCTGTTTAGTTTGCGTGTTTTAAGTTTGCCTTTTGTAATTAGTTTGTTTTTTAGTTATTTCTTTTAATTTTCTTAAGGATATATATGTTAAATATAAAAAAATCTTTGGCAGTAATGGCCTTTGGGTCTGCAATGTTGTTGCCTATGACTTCTTCTGCGACAGTCACTAACTTTAATGATATTACCGATAGTTCTAATAGTGGTTCTTTCAGTACATGGGTTGTAGCGGGTGCAGTGATTGATGCTGGTGATACATTCAATTTCAGCTTTACTAAAACTTCTGATCTTTCAATCAACATTTCCGAACTATTTGGTCTTAGCATTGGAAACACTTATTTCAGCCTAAAACAAGGTGCGACTGAGATTCAGCAAATCGCACTTGCTCCATTAGCTCTTGTAAGTTCACATACCTATACATTTGATGATCTGACAAGTGGTAGTTACTCTTTGACATTGGTTCCATCGAGCATTTTTACATTGCGTCTTGGTGGTGAAGTGGCTATCTCAGCAGCATCTGTAACCCCAGTTCCAGAGCCAGAGACTAACGCTCTGATGTTCCTGGGCTTGGGCATTATTGGTATGATCGCTCGTAGAAAATTTGCTTAATTCTCACTAGCAATTAAAAAGCCGGATGCACATGCATCCGGCTTTTTTGTTTCCTCGAATAGGTTATTCCAGAAGTCCTTTAATTCTTTGTGCCGCCATGATGGCTTCTTCTGGCGAGGCCACCAAAGCCATACGGATAAAACCTTTTCCAGGATTAAATCCATGAGCCTGGCGGGCCAGGAAAGAGCCTGGTAGCACCGTGATATTCAGTTCCTGATAAAGCTGTCTGGCAACGAAGGTATCATCCTGTTGAGTGTCTACCCATAAGTAGAAGGCCGCATCAGGAAGTTGTGTATTAGGCCATACTTGTTGAAGTATCGGTGTCACTGACTGGAATTTCTCGTTATACAGTTTACGGTTTTCGATCACATGTGCTTCATCATTCCAAGCCACGATACTCGCTGCCTGCACGGCAGGATTCATGGCACATCCATGATACGTACGATACAAAGCAAACTTTTCAATGATAGTAGTATCACCAGCTACAAAGCCTGATCGCATACCTGGAACGTTGGAGCGTTTGGATAGTGAACTGAACATGACGACCCGGCTAAAATCACGTCCTAACTTATACGCTGCTTCCAAAGCGCCTACTGGTGCATTCACTTCATCAAAGTAAATTTCTGAATAGCATTCATCTGAAGCAATTACAAACCCGTACCGATCAGACAACTCAAATAAGGTTTTCCAGGCCTCCATATCAATCACTTTGCCTGAAGGGTTGCCCGGACTACAGACATACACTAATTGTGTGCGCTTGAGAATATCAGCCGGAACCTGTGTCAGGTCCATGACATAATCATTCTCTTGGGTAGTATTGATAAAGTAAGGCGTGGCGCCAGCAAGGAAAGCAGCGCCTTCATAAATCTGGTAAAACGGGTTTGGTGAGATCACAACGGGTTGCTGCGGAACGCTGGTGTCAATCACGGCTTGTGCAAAGGCAAACAAGGCTTCACGGCTTCCATTTACAGGCAAAATGGCTTTTTCGATATTCAATGCAGGGATCTTGTAACGACGTTGCAGCCATTGATTGATGGCTTCGCGCAAGGCGGGTACACCGACTGTGGTAGGATAGCTGGCCAGTCCGCCAAGGTTTGCCTTTAAGGCCTCGGTAATGATTTCCGGCGTGGCATGCTTGGGCTCGCCGATAGATAAATTGACAGGCGCAAAGTCTGGATTAGGCGTTAGCCCATCAAACAGGTCGCGCAAACGCTGAAAAGGGTAGGGCTGGAGTAAATTTAAATGTGGATTCATAGGGTTGTATTATAAGTGAGCCTTGCGCATAAGCAAAAAGCCCATCAGCAAAAATATTTTGCTTTGGCAGCATTGATCTACGGTGCCATTTCCTGGGGGGTGATCTGGTACCCATATCGACTACTAAATGATAGTGGCATCTCTGGCGTGCAATCCAGCTTTTTGAGCTATTGGCTGGCCTTGCTGATAGGCGGAATTATATTCTGGCGCCGCTACCCGCACATTTCCAAAGTACCTAAATCTGCATATTGGCTGAGCCTGGTAGCCGGCTGGACCAATCTCGCTTATGTGCTGGCTGTGATTGATGGTGAAGTCATGCGGGTGATGCTGCTGTTTTATCTCTCGCCTTTATGGACGTTGTTACTGGCGAAAATCTGGCTGCATGAACGTTGGCATAAACCGCAACTATTAGCCATCGCCTTATCTTTGTTAGGGGCTGATTTAATGCTGACAGATGGTCAACTCGCATGGCCGTGGCCGCAATCATCTTCTGATTGGCTGGCATTATCAGCTGGCATTGGTTTTTCGATCACCAACGTTATTACGCGTTTCTCCACTCACCTCACTATCGCAGCCAAAGGCATGCTGGTGTGGTTGGGCGTGTTTGGATTATCGTTGCTCGTGCTGCTCTGGCAAGATGGTTTATCCGGCCTCGCTTTTGCCAGCTCATTGACTTCGGGCACTATGGTTTTGATGCTGCTGATAGCATTTATGCTTATTTCCGCAACTTTGCTGGTGCAATATGGCATTACCAAAATACCCGCCATTCAGGCGTCTGTATTATTCATGTTTGAATTGATTGTCGCTGCGGTAGCTGCCTACTTTCTGGCACAAGAGAGTATGTCACTGATAGAAATGGTCGGCGGCTTTTGCATCGTTGCTGCAGGCCTGTTGTCTGTGTACTATAGTGAAAGCAGTGAAGTCAGCGAAAAAAGCAGTGCAAGGTAGTGGTTATGGCAAAAGTTCTCGATAAACTTGTTCTAGCTGGCGACAAAAGGTTAAGGGATCAAATAGCACTTGTGCCTGCTGTTTAACCTTTTCCTTCAGCGTCTGCAATGCGGCGGGGTTATTTGCCAACATCACCGCCTGTTTTATCAAGTTCTCCCAATCGCTACAAACGCACTCTTCCAATCCACTATGTTTAAGCAAACTGGCACTGACACGCGCAGGGAATGTAACTCCCTCCACCGTCAGCAAAGGTACGCCTTGCCACAGCGCATCACTGGCCGTGGTATGTGCATTGTACGGTGTAGTATCCAGCATCAAATCAGCATGTTGCTGCCTGGCAATATGCAGCTCGGCGCTAGTGCGCGGCGCGAATACAAGTCGGGCAGGATTGATGCCTGCCAGGTGCGCAGCTTGTTTGAGATTGTTGGTCGCCCATCGATTGCACTCCTGCAACCATAAAACACTTTCAGGGACCTGCTCGAGTATGCGCATCCAGTAAGCAAAAACATCGGCTGTGATTTTAAAGCTTTGGTTAAAGCTGCAAAATACAAATCCGTGCTCGGGTAAGCCATGCTGGGATCTACTGCCAGCATCAGCCTGTGGTCGCTGTGCATTGTTCGGCTGGTAACAAGGTAATTCTATTGGCTGCTCAGCCAAAGAATTACTTTTTACCGAGCTATCCACCAGAATCACATCGAATAATGGACGATTATTCACTTTGCCCATCGTGCCAGGGTAACCTAGCCAGTTGATATGACAGCGTGCCGGACGATAGGCGGCCACGCCGCTGCGACTATTCTGGGTGAATCCGGTCAAGTCTATCAGGCAATCAATATCTGCAGCCCGCATATGGGCAGCCACTTGCGCGTCAGTCAGCGTAGCAATCTCAATCCAGTGATCCGCAGCCGCAATAAATGCGTTTCTTTCAACCGATTGATCATCTTTAGCCTGACTATACAAGCTCGCTTCAAAGTGATCGCGATTATGGGCGGCAATCACATCAGTGACCAGATATGCCAGCGGGTGTTTGCGAAAATCGGAGGAAATATAAGCTAGCCTGATTTTTCGGCGGTCTGTTACGGGAGAGGGTGCTGGTAATGGCTGTATGGATCCATAGTGCTGTTGAGCCCATGAGCTGGCGCATAGCAGTTGCTCCGCATCGCTAGTGCCTGGCATGGCGAGGAACGCAAATGGAGGAATTTGTGCATTTGGTTGCTGCTTTAGTGCTGCGCGGACTTCGTTGATGGCATCGTCCATGCCTTGCCAGTCAGCCATGTGCTGTTTCTGGTGTATCCAGTGTACTTTGGCATGTAGCAACTGTGGATTGCATTTAAGTGCCTGCTCATAGGCCTTAATCGCTAAATCCAGTTGCCCGGTTTCGCGATAGGCATTACCCAGATTATTTTGGATATCAGCATCGGCTGGATTGATTAACAATGCTTGCTGATAATGCTGAATGGCTTCCGGATTTCGCCCAAGCTTACGCAGGCTGTTGGCCAAGTTAAAGTGAACATCGGCCTGTTGAGGATCTTGTTGTAAAGACTTTCTGAAAGCTTCCGATGCGCGCAGTTCATCACCTTGCCGGCTGGCAACATTGCCTAACTGCATTAAGATTTGCGGATGATCAGGCGCCAGGCGCAATGCTGCAGAAAAGCATTTCTGGGCCAGGTCTAATTGATTTTGCGCCAGGTAGCATCGCCCAAGCTCGTAATGCAGGCCCGGGTCATGTGGCATCTTGACAAGCTGCTGCTGCAAATTGGCTATTTCCGGCGTCATCCTGTCACCTTAAATGGCTTTAATAGTTTTTTCCAGCCCAGTTGTTTGAACAGAAGTCGCTGTGGATGCAGGCCATTCCAGAAGCTATCCTCGGTCAACTGCGGCAGGACTATTGAAAAATCCTTTAACAGCCTTCTGGCCAACACAGCGGCGCAATAAGGTGCAGTCATCAAGCCTTTGCTACCATGTGCGATATGTATATATAAACCTTGTGGCGCGGGCAAGTCTTCATAATCGGTAATGCTGATAGAGGTTGGCTTGAGGTTGTCTGTAGGAAGTAATGGCCCGACATAAGGTAAATAGTCGGGGGAGCCGCAGCGCATTGAAGCCCTGGCATAAGTAATTTCTGCTGAAGAAACTGCATTAAATTGCGGACTTAAGTGACTGACCATATTGAGGTTACTTGCATTATCTGCATCCCTTACATCAGTATCTAAATCGCCATGCGCGAAAGTGGCACCCATGGCGTGCATGCCGTCCTGCAACGGTGTCAGGTAACCAATGCCGCACAGTATCATTTTTAAATCTTGCATGGCAGCTTGTCCGGCAATCATCCCCATTTGCCCGCGCACCGGGTTTAGCCACATGCTGCTGTCTGGTAATAGTTCGGCAGCATTTGCAGCGTTGGCTACAATCACTGCATCGAATCCCTGGTGCAAATCAGTACTGGATTGTAATTGCCAGCCATCTTGGCTGGATAGTCCAGTGATATTCTGCTGCAAATGCACATGAATATTCACATGCTTAAGCATGGCAATACACGCTTCACGAGGATTCACCCAGGCCGCGTCGGCAAAATACAAGCAATCTGATGTCAGAGGCACGCCTGCAAGTTCAGTGGCTTGAGCTGCATCCACTTGCTGCAATAATCCTAAATGGGCATAACGCGCTGCGACTTTATGTACGCGCTTCTGTTCGCGCGCAGCACCACCTAATTGCAATAAGCCATTGTGTTTGAAAGCATCTTCAGCCAAGCCCAAATTGGCAAAGTGGCGCAGGCTAAAGCTATAGCTGCGCAAAGCTAATTCATCATTCAGGAGTTCTTCGGTATTTAAGCGTGGATAAAGCATGCCGCGTGGATTACCGGATGCCCCGCTGGCGATGGTTTCAGCCCGGTCAAACACGTGTACTTCGCAACCCATAGAGGCTAAAAACCACGCACTACTGCAACCGGCAATTCCGGCACCGATGATGGCAATTTTTGGCATGTCTGGCATAGGTGTAATCGCTTGAGAGGGCCACTCACCGCATAACATTTCACGCTTTGCACCATAGCCCGCAGTTTTTTTAGTTTGAAAACCTGCTTCTTGCAACTGGCGACGGACAAAGCCGGCACTGGTAAATGTGGCGAAAGTAGTGCCGGCTTTGGCGCACTTCACCATACATTCAAACAGGGGCGCCTGCCACATTTCAGGGTTTTTTGAGGGGGCGAAACCATCCAGGAACCAGGCATCTGCTTTTAAATCCAGTTCAGCCAACAGGCTGGCAGCATCAGCAATGTGTAAGGTCAGGCTGGTAGAAAAATTCGGTAGCTCCAACTGATTAATGCCAGGTTGCAAAAAACGATATTGCTCGCACAAAGCCTGGCTGTACTCGGCTAGTTCAGGAAAGTGCGCATGCGCCTGCTGCAAGTCCTGCAAGGAAAAAGGTGCAATTTCGATACTGACAAAGTGTAAGTGGGCAGAGACAGGCGCTGTTTCGCGCCACAATTGCAAGGTTGCCAGAAAGTTCAGGCCGCTGCCGAAACCGGTTTCAACAATGACAAAGTGACTGGGTTTATCAGCGGGAAGGTTTTGCCAGCGCTGTTGCAAATGATTTTGTTGCAAAAACACATGACGCGTTTCAGCGAGCCCATGTTGCGGATGGTCTGGGCTAACGGAAAAATAGGTATCATCAAACGTGGTGGAGTAGGGCAAACCATCGCGCCATTCCAGTGCTGCATGGGTAGTCATAGGCTGGCAAGTGTATCATGCCTGATTTACGCTTACACCCGTTTAAGCGCTCGGTAGCCCGGTTTTGCCAGCAATAAATGCACATCGCCTAGCGCGCATTCGGCAAATCCGCCTTCGCAATAACTCAGGTAGAAATCCCACATGCGAATAAAAGTATCGCTATAACCTAACTGTTTCACCTGATCGAGATTGGCAAAGAAGTTCTCGCGCCACAAACGCAGGGTGGTCGCGTAATCCTGGCCAATATCCTGCAGATCTATTAAACGTAAATCACTCGCACGTGTCAGGCTAGTCAACATGGCGGTATTGGAAGGGATATTAGAGCCAGGGAAGATATAGCGCTGGATAAAATCCACCGAGCGAATAGCGCTTTTGTAGCGCTGATCCATAATCGTAATAGCTTGTATCAACGCAACCCCGTTTGGTTTCAGCAAATGGCTCACTTTATTGAAATAGGTGTCGTAGTATTGATGACCCACTGCTTCTATCATTTCAATAGACACCAGCTTGTCGTATTGACCTTGCAAGTGACGATAATCCTGCTTGAGTAATACGATTTTATCCTGCAAGCCTTCCGCTGCAACCCGCTCTTTTGCCAGCACAAACTGTTGCTGCGATATTGTGGTCGTGGTGACACGGCAACCATAATGCTTGGCGGCATAAATGGCGAATCCTCCCCAGCCAGTGCCTATCTCAATCACATGGTCTGCCGGCGACAGCTGCAATTTGTCACAAATCACTTTTAGCTTGCGTTCAGAAGCCGCCTGCAAGCGGCTGATATCCGCACTGGATCTGTCTTCAGCATCGAACATGGCGGACGAGTACATCATGGTTGGGTCCAGAAACAACTTGAATAAATCATTGCCCAGGTCGTAATGCGCGGCTATGTTTTTCTGGCTACCCGCTTCACTATTGCTGTTTAACCAGTGGAAAGCCTTAAGCATCGGTTTACTCAAATACTGGTAACCACCTTCAAGCGTATCCATCACAGACTGATTGAGCACCATCAGTCGCACCACATTGGTCAATGTGTCCGCCTGCCAATAACCGAGCATGTAGGCTTCGCCTGCCCCGATGCTGCCGCCGAACGCGATTTCGCCATAAAAACGCGGATCATGGACGGTGATACTGGCCTGGATTGCTTGTATATTGCTTTGGTTGGGAAGATGTCCGAAAACATGGCTTTCGTTACCATCAATAATAGTCAGCTGGCCGACTTTCAGTCCGGCCAACCGTTTGAGCACCTGCTTTTTTGCCAGTTGCGCGACCCATTTGGCACGACTTTTAGATTTTAAGGGTTTGGTCAGCGTGTCAGTGGAAAGGGCGTTTGAAGGCATTGAGTTCATGATTAATCACCAAGTTTGGCGTGTTGTTTTGGGTGAGTGTAGAAAGGAATTCTTTTGAGCCACAGCCGCAGGGCTTGCCAGTAAATGGCTGCGATGACTTTGACAGTCATCCATGGATAGCTTAATAACATGCGATTTAAAGTACTGGCTTGCCAAGGATGTCTTTGTAATTTCAAGGTAGCGAAAAACGTAGCTTGCTCATGGTGCCAGTTTTGCATATGCACACTCAGTGCATCACCGGGTGCTGAAAATTGCCATTGATAATCGATATCCATGGGCATAAATGGCGAGACATGGAAATCTTTTTCCAGTTTGAAAAGCATTGAGGTGGCCTGCTTTACTTCATGTACATAAGCAAACTGCTCTTTCCAGGGTGTGTTGGTAATATGGCTGACGATCGCCTGTAACTCACCCTTAGGGTCGTAGCAATAGTAAAAACTGACCGGGTTAAAGCAGACGCCCCAGTAGCGACAATGGGTGAGTAGACCAATTCTGCCGAGAGGGCGTTGGCCGGTATGTTTTTCAACCAGGTCACGTACACATTGATCCAAAGGTTGATCTGGCGGGCCCAGATAGTCTTCGCGCTTAAAATAAGCCAGGTTAGGCTTAAGGTAAGACCACAAGCGATTGTTTTTAAATAGAGAGGGCAGCTCATCTAAATCCAGGTACAGCATAAAAAGCTGGTAACGGAAGCCATGAGCTTTCGGTTGCAATCTCTGATGGCTGATCCATCCGGTGTAGATAGCACTATGCAACTTTTCATTCTGATTTGACGAAGATGCCGCATTCATCGCATGGCTGCCTCAAAGTGTTTGATAGCGGCCAGCGCACTGATCACTCCATCCTCGTGGAAACCATTCTTCCAGTAAGCGCCAGCATAGCCTGTGCGATGGTGACCACTGATATCAGCATGCTGTAACTGTGCCCGGGCGCCGGCCAGGGTATAAAGCGGATGGCGGTATTGCAGCTTTTTAATCACTTTGGCGGGGTTAATCGCATTGGTGTAGTTAAGCGTCACCAGCAAAGGCTCTGTTGAGCGTATGCCTTGCAGGATATTCATATTGTAAGTGACTTGTACTTTGTCAGTGGGCTGCGCTGCGACGTGATAATTCCAGGCCGCCCACGCCAGTTTGCGCTTGGGCATTAAGCTCGCGTCAGTATGTAAAAAAACGGTATTGTCCTGATAGGGAATTGCACCGAGTACTTCACGTTCATTATCCGTTGCTTCAGTGCCAAGAATGGTTAAGGCTTCGTCACTATGGCAGGCAAAAAACACATAATCAAATCGTTGAGGCTGTTTGTTGGTAAACGTAAGCGTGACGCCAGCACTGTCTCTTTCAACGGTTTTTACGGGAGAATTCAGATGGATACGATCACGATAACCGGCAGTCACTTTTTCGACATAACTCGCTGAACCACCGATAATCGTGCGCCATTGCGGCCTGTCATCGATACTCAACATGCCATGGTGATGAAAGAAGCGCACAAAAAAGCGGGCAGGGAACTGCAACATTTGCTGTGCATCGGTTGACCAGATTGCAGCCCCCATCGGTACTATGTAGTCACGAATAAACTGTGGCGAGTAACCATTCAGCGATAAATATTCCCCTAACGGAATTTCATTGCCTTCTGCCAGCAAAGCCAATGACTGTTGATTAAAGCGCAAGATATCGCGAATCATGCGGTAAAACTTTGGCGATAACAGGTTACGCCGCTGCGCAAACAGGCTATTAAGAGAAGTGCCATTGTATTCAAGATGCGTGACTTCATTACGTACGCTAAAGCTCATGTCGCTGTTGCGCCAGGCCACACCTGCTTCAATCAATATGCGTTCGAACTCAGGGTAAGTTTTATCGTTAAATACAATAAAACCGGTATCAACCGCATGTGTTTCTCCGGCGATTTCTACATGGTGGGTATGGGTGTGGCCGCCAATATAGTCATTGGCCTCAAACACAGTGACCTTATGCTGTTTATGCAGGTGATAGGCGAGGGTGTTTCCAGCAATACCACTGCCGATAATGGCAATATTCAAGCCCATTGTTAATCGCCCTTCACAGTATGCTGGTTGCGTACGTCTATCGGTACTTGTTTGAGATTCCAGATCAGCCCCAACGCGGCCAACACTTTAAGGCCATAATAGGTAAAGTCTATTTCCCACCAGTAAAATCCTTGCTTTACTGAACCAGGATAGTGATGATGGTTGTTATGCCAGCCTTCGCCAAGTGTGAGTAGTGCTAGCAGCCAGTTATTGCGGCTGTGGTCGCGTGTTGCATATCTGCGGCTACCCCAGACATGGGCGAGTGAGTTAATACAAAACGTGGCGTGATAGAGAACGATAGTAGAAACGACAAACCCCCAAACCAGCAACTGCCAGCCATTGGTATGCAGTTGCGGGACGTAAACACGAAGCAATTCCCCTAATGCAAAAATAGCGGCCGCGAACCCAATAGGAACGATGCTATCAAAACGATCAAGCCAGCATAGCTCGCGAAAACGGGTAAGTTCACGCACCCGATCAAGCTGGGTCTTGAAACTGGCATGACTCAGAAACCAACCCAAATGGCTCCATAAAAAGCCTTGTTGATAGGGAGAGTGAATATCTTGCGGTTGATCGGCATGCACATGATGGTTTCGGTGATGGGCTGCCCACCACAATGGTCCGCGTTGAACGGCGGTGGCGCCAATGAGGGCAAACAGAAACTGCCCTGCGCGAGAAGTTTGAAAAGTTTTATGCGCAAAATAGCGATGATAAAACCCGGTAATGGCAAACATGCGTGACACATACATGACCACGGCAAAGACAACCGCAAACGGGCTCCAGCCAACCCAGAATAAAGCCACCAACGCCAGATGCAAGGCTACAAATGGCACTACCCGCCACCAGTCGATACTCTCGGCACTGGCATTGGCTGGTGGCTGATAACGCTGGTTATCCAGCCAGCCTACCAGCCTGCCAAATAGCCCCCAAATGCGGTAATGCATGTCACTTCCTTTTAAATAGCAAGCCTGATTAAATTAAAGGGGCGGTTTTGATGGTGCTTTTGCATTCAGGTGCGGGAAAATTTCCAGCTTGTTGATGTCATATCCCAACGCTTTGATTTTAGCCACCAGTTCGTTATAAGTCGCCTGATCTATCGCAGGCTTACGTGACATTAGCCAAACGTAATCGCGTTTGTTTCTGGCAACAATGGTGTGCTGGTAGTCATCACTTAAATAAGTAATCAGGTATTCGGATTTGAAGGGCCACAGAAACTGCATTTTCCACTCAGCATTGCCACTATCCGGCACCACAAAACCTGTCGGATGATAAACCTTTAGCTTGCCATCAAACCCACCCTGGTTGTACGTAAAGGTAGTCGCAATAGTGCCATCCGGATTTTTTTCATAATGCTCGACCGGGTTATAGGGATCACGCTCCATAAAAGTGGGGATCGCCGCAATCACATACCAGTCACCCATAAAGCGATCAACATCGACTTTCTCGACCGTTTTGACAGGTGGTAAATTTTGACAAGCACTCAGTCCGAATATACTCATTATACAAATCACTTTAATTAAATTTTTTAACATATTGATCAAATAGCCTTTTAGACTAGTTTATAAACGATTTTGTAACCCTCTGGCGTAATGGATTCAAGAGCAACCCACGCTTGTTGCTGGTCATACCAGAGTGTAATCTTTAACTTATCCTTGCCATTCAGGCGACCATTAAGGCGATATTGACGGGTCTGTGTGCTTTGGCCTTTAACCATAATTGTTTTAGGACCTTCATCCGTTACCGTCACATCCAGATATTCAGCATTTTGCGGATTAAGCAGTCGCGACTGCTTGAGGATTTCAGGGTTCCAGTAAGCAAATGTCATGGTGCAAGCGGGTAAAGTTTGCTGGTCAGAGTTTTTCGCGCTGTGTTTATCGACCACAAATTGTTTGTCTTGCAGCTGCCCATTCACGTCTGTGACGACTTTATTTTCTTCGGTGTGCGCCTTTAAACTGGTCAGGCATGTACCTTGCCATGTTTCATCTGCCTGATGTGTGTAGCGATACGCGTTAATGAATAACACTTTTACATTGAAATCAGCACGGCTTTGCAACTGGTTGTTATTAAACGCAAAGGTATGGGTACCAATTTTTTGTTTATCCAGCCAAACCTCAAACGTCCAGTCTTTCGCTTGGGCGGTCGACAACATACCTAGACTTAAGGCAGTAAAAGCCAAAAACTGTTTTGCTTTATTAATCAAATTGATCACGCATCTACTCGCTTTTTGGAATGCCAGGAATAAAAGCATTGGTATTTTTGACGTAAGCAGCATAACCGGGACGGCGGCTATGGATGGTTTTTTCCATCAAGCTGACACCACTCACTTTCAATAGTAATAAGGTCATGATGATGGGCGATAGCCATACCCATGGATTGCCGGTAGCGGCGCCAAATAAAGCGAAACCCCACCAGATCAGGCTCTCACCAAAGTAATTGGGGTGGCGGCTGTAGCGCCAAAGGCCGGTGTTTAATACGGCATTTTCGTTTTCAGCTTGATTACGGAAGCGCATTAACTGGATATCAGCCACGACTTCCCAGTAAAAACCAATCAAAAACAACGCAACACCGGCGTAATCCAACCAGAGTAAAGGCGCTTGATCATGGATGGCTGCATATAAAGGATAAGAAATGATCCAGGCCAGCACTGCCTGAAATGCAAAAATGATATAAACGCTTTTAAACCAGAAGTGTGGTTCGTTATTTTTACGGATAGTTTCATAGCGGTGGTCTTCCTTGCCCCAGTTGCGCCAGGTAAGAAAGATACTCAATCTAAGTGACCACAACGTGACTGCTGCCAATACCAGGCAGGCACGCACAGATAGATCATAGGTAAAGATGGCAGTAATAAAGGCGGTGATTGCCATGAACAGGCTCCACATACTGTCGACATGGCTGTAATGGCGGGTAGCGAAGCTTAAAAGCCAGCCGCTCAGGGCAAACATCAAAATCGCAATCAATGCATAAAAGTAGATCATGCGGGTTTCCCGAGGATGGTTTGAGAGAACTGCCGGCGTATCCAAAACATGAATGGCATGGCGATTGCCCATTCCAGCGCTACCCATGCCAGGCTAAGCGTGGGATGGGGCAGGTGTATCACCTGTAATTTTGCGGAGCCAAGATAAGCCAGAGGGCCAAAAATGCCACCCAGTATTGCTGCAAGCAGAGGTTTTGGCTGTAACCAGCGCATGCTGACGTTTAAGGTACAGGCAAATGCCAGCCATAAGGCAATCATCCACAGCGGAATATAACTTGTCCAGAATTCCGGGTATTCAAAACTGATCAAGCCCATGTAATAGCCTATCTGGTCAAGCAGGCAACCAATCAAAGCGGTGATGATGAGCGGTAAAGCTTGCTGCCAGCCTTCTACCCACTCTAAATGGGCTAGAGTAAAAATGATGACCAGCAGGAAAACAGCAAAACCCAATCCTGGTTTAGCTGATAGCACACACGCCCACCAAAGAATTTGGAAAGAGATAAAATTAAATATAATCAATTTATTAGATTTCATATTTAATGTTTAACTTCTCATTTTTTCGAGAACAAATAATGACTTACCCACCAGGTTTGTCCCTGGTTATAGCCGAATAGCTCGGCACATGCCATATAGAATATTCGCCAGCGCTGCCGCCACAGTTCAGCGTCATCTGTACCATATATAGATTGCAGCACCGGGGTAAGCACAGCATGATTTTGGTCCATATTTTCCAGCCATGCATTGGCAGTTTTTTCGTAGTGAGTGCCGTCCCAGCGCCATTTTTCGATGATTTTCAAATCATCCTGGAAATATAGTGGCAGATCGTCACTGGGCATCATGCCGCCACTAAAAAAATACTGACTCATCCAGTCATCATCCGCCTTGACATCAAATGTATAAGGCGCGTGACGATGCACAAAAATATGCTTGAAAAACAATCCATCAGACTTTAACCAGCGCGCTACTTTGGCATATAAAACCTGGTAATTCCGCATGTGCTCGAACATCTCTACCGATACTATGCGGTCAAACGTTTGATCGGTATCGAACACATTCATATCCGCGGTAATGATGTTGATATTAGAAAGCCCACGCAGGTTGGCCTGCTGCAAAATATATTCCCGCTGTGAGGCGGAATTGGAAACACCAGTGATTCGGGCATTCGGGTAATGACTGGCCATCCAGAACGTTAATGAACCCCACCCGCAGCCTAATTCCAGTATCTGTTGACCATCTTGTAGCAGTGCATGCGCACAGGTCTGTGAAAGTGCTAATTGCTCTGCTTCATCCAAAGTTTTTGTTTCAGGTGACCAGTAGCAACTGCTGTATTTACGATTAACGCCCAGGCAATAGTTATAAAATATGGCGGGGACTTCGTAATGCTGCGCATTGGCCTTTTCCGGTAGGGGAGCAATCTCAGAACTTTGCATCTGCTCTATAAATTTGATAAGTGCAGATTGCGCTCGTTCGCAATTTTCTTCATTGATTTCAATTAACCTGTCCTTGCATAGCTTTTGTATTCCTTTCCGGATAAGTGCATCAGGTATCAGGCCTTTTTCGGCAAGTTTTAGCGCTGCAGTTGCAATTGAACTCATATTTATTATCGCACTAACTATTTCGTTGTTGTTATGTCCATCATAAACGGAGTTTAGTTTCATCATGCAAAAAATTTTTAAATGGCCGCCTTGGGGTAGTGGCGTTTACTTGGAGACTTAACTGTTTCAAGTTTATATTTAACATGTATACTAATCTGTATAGTTTACTAAATATTTTGAGATGAAACCCTCTATGACGCGCACACTTTTTCGTTATTTAAGCTTGGCATCCATCACAGCCTTAATGGCTTGCACACAAGTTTCCAAGCCGACTTCAAGCAATACCGGCAATGTAGATTGGCCAAGTTATGGCTTAGATCTGAAGTCGCAGCGGTTTTCAAATCTGTCACAAATAAATAAGCATAATGTCTCAACATTAAAAACTGCCTGGAAAGTGGAAACTGGCGTCAAAGCGACATTCCAGGCCACACCCATCGTGGTGAATGGCATCATGTATGTCAGCCTGCCTTTTAATCATGTATTGGCGCTAGATGCAGCAACGGGTAAACAACTCTGGAAATATTCGCATGATCGCAAAGCAGATTGGGCCATGTGTTGCGGACCTGCCAATCGTGGCGTCGCAGTGGCTCAAGGCAAGGTATATATTGGTACCGTAGATGCAAGATTAATCGCACTAGATGCTAAAACCGGACAAAAACTTTGGGATATTGATGTAGCAGCCAGCCAGGTGACTACAGAGCAGCAAGGCACATTAAATAGCAGCGACCCTAATAAAACCCGAAAAATCACTGGTGGCACCGGCGTGGGCATTGCCATGGCGCCAGTCGTGTTCAACAACAAGGTCATCATCGGCATAACCGGCGTGGGTTATGGATTACATATTGATAATCCTCGCAGCGATGCGCCATTGGGTGCCGTGATTGGCGTCACTGGGCGCTATGGCCGTCCTGGCTTTCTGGCTGCATTTGATGCGAACGATGGGCATCGTGTCTGGCAGTTTGATACTATCCCGACCAAAGGATGGGAAGGCAACTTTACGACACAAACCTCTGATGGCAGCCATTTTGAACGTGATGTTGCAGAAGAGAAAGCGGCGCTTAAAACATATCCTGATGCCGCCACTTTTGGTGGAGGATCAGCGTGGAGCACGCCTGCCATTGATGCCAACACCAATACCTTGTATTTCGGAACCGGCAATCCATCGCCGCAAATGAATGATGTTTCAAGACCCGGAGATAATTTATATACCGTCTCATTGGTCGCACTGGATACCGAAACCGGTAAATATAAGTGGCATTATCAGCAAGTGCCGCATGACTTGTGGGGATACGATTTAGCAAGCCCGCCCGTCCTGTTTCAATACAATCATCATGGCAAAAATATTGCTGCTGTGGGGCAAGCCAGCAAAACCGGATGGTTTTATATTCATGATCGGGTCACTGGTGAATTTTTAGCCAAATCGGAAGCGTTTGTGCCGCAACATAACCTGTTTAAAAAACCCAGCATAGAAGGGACAGTCGTTTATCCTGGGATACTTGGCGGCTCAAACTGGTCGCCTGCCAGCGTAGATGAGCAACAGCAAAAAGTATTCGTCGCTGCCATGCATAGCCCGATCAAGTACACCATCCATGAAACAGATAACGATGATGGCAAGCATTCTATGCGCTACACATCCAGCGAACCTACCGATGATGCGCGTTGGGGTTTGTTAAGCGCGATTGATTTGAATTCCGGAAAAATCGCCTGGCAGCAAAAAACGGCACAACCCCTGGTAGGGGGCGTGTTATCAACAGCAGGGGACTTGTTATTTTCAGGTGAGGGCAATGGCAAGTTTACGGCTTATGCCAGCCAAACCGGTAAACCCTTATGGCATTATCAATCGGAATATGGTGTGAATGCGCCACCTATTACTTACCAGGTAAATGGCGAGCAATATATTGCAGTCGTAAGCGGCGGTAACTCATTGTTTGGTTTTAAACAAGGCGATAGCGTTCTCACATTTAAGCTGCCAAAACCGTAGACATATTTTTTAACTTAAAGCGAGGAAAGCCAATATTTAACACGATAATAAGAAACAATTTCAATCAGTTATTGTAACAATTAATTTAAGTAAAAATAATAATTGACATGTAAATACACTACGAATAGATTAGCGTAAATATGTATTTACTTACTGCTTTTGAGCACTTGATTGCCCATGCAAAAAAATGCTCGATTATTTTTTTAAATCAAAAACTTACAAATAGTAAACGATGGTTGAACGTTGTCGAACCGTTAACGTCAAACAGCGGCTTAAAAGCAATACAGACTTATCCTTGAAATTAAAAACAAGATAGGAATCGCAATGCTTAGTGGGGTGGTACCGGGGAATTCGCAACGTAAAGAGCTTTGGGCTTTAGAATCCATCATTATTTATGGGTTTATGAGCTTTTTTGCGCTGTTAGTGATTCTGGGTATTACCAGCATCATTTATTTGCAGCGCTTTTCTGAGAACAATCGCTGGGTCACCCATACCAATGAAGTCATCTCAAAACTGGATAGAGGTTTAGGGCTATTCAATCAACTGGAAGTCTCTCAACGCGGTTTTTTATTGACTGGTGATGAGAGTGCTATTAATCGACGTGACATTGCGCTAGCCGAGTTGCAAAAAGATATTACTGAACTTGCGGTGCTCACCAAAGATAATAGCTTCCAGCAAAAACAAATTACCCAACTTAGAAAGCTTATCGATAGGCGCCTGATTTACTTTAATCAGGTTGCAGATTTTGCCCGCACAGCATCAGTAGACAAATTAAAGGAATTCCTGCGTAAAGATTCTATTCGTAGGGAAGATATGCTCGAGATTCGAGGTGTATTCAGTGCCATGTCACTTGAAGAGCAGAACCTGCTGGATGATCGAACCAGGTTAGAGCAGGATCACGCTAAAGACTTGCTGGTGCTGTTTACTGTGATGTCTGTGGCCATTCTGATTTTCTTCCCTTTACTCATCTGGCGGATTCAACGCGATCTTAACATCCGCAAACTCGCGTCTGCTGAACAAAAACGGCTCACGGATATTCTGGATGCTTCCCCTGACCTCATTGCAAACGCTAACCTTCAAGGCGATTATTTTTACCTTAACCGGGGAGGGCGCAAACTACTGGGGATTGGTGAAAATGAAGATATCGCCTCACAAGCCATCTCGCGCATGCGCCCTGCATGGGCGATTGATCTGATTCATAACAAAGCCATTCCTGCAGCGCTCAACACGGGAGTGTGGAGCGGCGAAACCGCTTTTATCAGCCGGGGAGGGGTGGATATCCCGGTATCCCAGGTAGTGGTGGTACATAAAAATGCGGATGGCATCCCTACGCATTTATCCACCGTTGCGCGCAATGTGAGCGAGTTCAAGCAAATTGAATTTGACCTTAAACATGCGGCCATCTATGACCAGACGCATACCGAAATATTAAGGCTGTTCAATGCCAATTACGATCGTCCGAACATCCTGCAAAGCATGTTGGAGACGCTGGCCAGAAACCATGCATTTCCGGTATCTGCAATTTATGGCTACGATGAATGGGCTGGATTATATCGTCTGGAAAGCACGCATGCTGCGCCGACGGATATCCTTACTGAATTTAAACTTGGCCACGGAATAATAGGGGAGGCGATTCAAAATAATCAGACACTCATATTGCGTGATGTCGACCTGTTTCCATCCCTCAGCCTGGAAACAGGGTTACTTTCCATCAAGCCGGCAGGTATCATCATTTGCCCTGTTACCTATCAGGATAAATGTCTCGCCGTGCTGGTGCTGGCCGCCAGCCAACCGATTTCAGACCGCGATCAGACCTTTATTGAACGGCTTTCTGCGCAATTGGGCGTAGCCCTGCATAACATTGAACAGTATGGTGACCTCAAGCTGCTGGCAGAGCAATTGCATTTACGCAGTGAAGAAATCAGCTCAAAAAACGAACAGCTATTGGAAGCAGATAAGATGAAATCTGAATTCCTGGCTACGATGTCTCATGAACTGCGCACACCGCTGAATGCCATTATTGGATTCTCGGAAATACTTCGCGATGGCTTGATTGGCGACCTCGCAGACAAACAGAAAGTTTACGTCAATGATATTTTTGAAAGCGGGCAACACCTGCTTTCATTGATCAATGATGTGCTTGATCTATCAAAGATTGAAGCCGGTCGTATGGAGCTTGAAGGTGAAGTCATTGACGTTCAGAGTTTGCTGCAAAACAGCCTTTCTATCATTAAAGAAAAAGCATCTACCCAACGTATTAAATTACAGGCCGATTTATCAGATGCATTAGGCAATGCCTGGCTGGATGCCCGTAAAGTGAAACAGATCGTTTATAACCTGCTCTCCAACGCGGTTAAATTTACACCTGAAGGCGGACAGATCACTTTACAGGCGAGCCTGGTTTCGCGTGAATACGTGCTTGAACAGACTAGAGATATACCGAAGAGCCATTATTCACCGATCGGTAATGCTGAACAGTTTATCCAGATCGCGATTACCGATACCGGAATAGGGATTGAAGCACAAGATATTACCCGCCTTTTCCAACCTTTCGTGCAAGTTGAAAGCACGCTTTCAAGGCGCTTTGAAGGCACCGGCCTGGGCTTGGCACTGGTAAGGAAACTTGCGGAATTGCATAGCGGTGCGGTGGCTGTGACCAGCACACCGGGTGAGGGCAGTACATTTACGGTATGGCTGCAATACAAAACCAACCTGGTAGACGCAGCGTTGGCATCCACACAAACCGGCGAAAGTATCCGGCAATTGGTTCTGTCGGATTCCCCACATGTATTGGTGCTGGAAGATGATGACCGGGCCGCGGATTTAATCAGGTTACAGCTTGAATCAGATAACTGTCGTGTGACGCGTGCGACTACTGCCGAAGTAGCCCTGGCTCTCTTGGCTGACAATAGCCCTCCTGATTTAATTACGCTGGATATTCTTCTTCCCGGCATGGATGGCTGGGAGTTCCTGACTACCTTAAAAGCCAACCCCAAGCTTGCGCATATCCCGGTAGTGATTCTTTCGATTGTGGCTGATAGTAATCGTGGCCTGTCTTTAGGTGCCGCCCAGGTATTACAAAAACCTGTTTCTGCGGATGATTTGCAAACGGCATTAAGCAAGCTTGGCTTTACCAAACCCGAGCACAATCAGCCAGGCGCAAAAATTTTAGTGGTTGATGACGACCCTAAAGCGGTAGAAATCATCTCATCTCATCTTGAGCATACAAAGCACATTGTGCTACGCGCTTATGGCGGCAATGAAGCTACCCATATCGCCAAATTACAACAGCCTGACTTGATCGTACTAGATTTAATGATGCCGGAAATCAATGGCTTTGAAGTAGTTGAAAACCTTAAACTGGATGCGCGCACAGCCAAGATCCCAATCATTATTGTGACGTCCAAATTCCTGTCGCCGCAAGAGCAGCAAACGCTTAAAGGGCACGTGTTGGCGGTACTTGAGAAATCTGAATTTAATCATGGCAACTTCCTCAGTGAAGTGCACCGTGCACTGGCCGGCAATAAAAAACACTCCTCAGGATCTAAAGCATAGAGGTGAATATGGCAAAAATCCTGATTGTTGAAGATAACCCAACCAATATGAAACTCGCACAACTGCTGTTAGAAACCTCCGGGCACGAAGTACTGCAAGCGGTAAACGCTGTTGATGGCTTGAATATTGCGCGCAACCAGTTACCGGAAGTTATCCTGATGGATATTCAGTTGCCAGGCATGGATGGCCTCACTGCAGCGCGTTTACTAAAGGAAGATAGTAAAACCAGCAAGATTAAAATTATTGCGCTGACTGCATTTGCCATGAAAGGCGATGAAGAAAAAATGCGTCACGCAGGCTGTGATGGGTATATTGCCAAACCGATCCGTTATAAAGAATTTCTGGAAACAGTCGATGCGGTACTTTAAAAAAACTCCAGCAAAGTTTAAAGCTAATCCAGCCATTTTTCAGGCGTGCTTAAGCTACCTTATGGCAAATTCCTACATTGAAATTAGCTTGCGGGGGGATAAATAACATGGATATGAAAGTCACGCGCAAGACCATTCTCATAGCAGATGATGAGGAAAAAAACCGCACATACCTTGATGCCATATTGACCTCTGAGGGCTATGCCACCTTGCATGCAAATGACGGGAAAATGGCATTCGAGCTCATCAAAGAGCATCAGCCGGATCTGATTCTATTGGATGCAATGATGCCGGTGCTGAATGGGTTTGAGTTAGCCGAGAAGTTGAAAAGTAATGAAGCAACAAAAGTGATCCCTATCATCATGATCACAGCGCTGGTTGACCGAAACTCCAGAATGCGCGCTTTACAATGTGGGGTAGAGGAGTTTGTGACCAAACCGGTAGACCGTGCCGAGCTGTGGATTCGGGTTAGAAACCTGTTACGTCTGAAGGAATACAACGACTTTTTAACTAATTACAGCCGTACACTTGAGGTACAAGTTGAAGAGCGTACAGAACAGCTGTTAACCAGTTATTTTGATTCCATGTTCAGTATACTGCGGGCGGCAGAATTCCGTGATAAAGAAACTGGCGATCATATTCACCGTATTGCTTTTTTCTGTAAAGAGCTGGCCGCAAATATTGGCATGGGTTCCGAATTTTGTGACACCATTTACCATGCCAGCCCTCTGCATGATGTTGGCAAAATTGGGATCCCCGATCGTATTTTGCTTAAACCTGGCCCACATACGCCTGATGAATGGGAAATCATGAAAACCCATGCAGCATTAGGGTACAGCATTCTTGGCAACGGAAACAGCACATCACCGTTCACCATGATGGGCGCTGAAATTGCCCTTAACCATCATGAGCGCTGGAATGGTACTGGTTACCCAAATGGGATAAAAGGTGAAGCTATTCCTTTAGCTGCACGGATCATGGTGATTAGTGATGTATATGATGCATTACGTAGCAAGCGCCCTTACAAGCCTGCATATACACATGAGCATGCATTACAAATCATGCTAAAAGGTGACGGTCGTACACGTCCAGAACATTTTGACCCAATGCTACTCAACGCATTCGAAAAGCTCGCTGAGCGCTTTAGGGAAATATTTGAAGAGCACGAGGATTTGCCTGAATAGTTTCTTTGCTGCTATCGAATTTTAAATGTGTTTATCCAAGATAAATTCGAATAGGGTGCTGATTAGTATTTGCGGTTTTTCCTGGTCTGCATCACCAAGGTCGTTGCGTGTTCGCTATTAATAAAAACCTCGCAGCTTAATTCGGCCGTTTCTAAACCGGTAGGTCTCGAATTGCAGCTGCTCGAAACACGTTTATCCTGGTAACTAACGCCTGGCAACTCACCAAAACCATAGCGATCCAATTTACCTTGTACATGCAACACATTATCAAAGTAAATGTATACGGTGCTCGTCACACTTCTACCAAGAATTCCGCTTTTCAACTCCTGATCAACCTTGCCGGTTATTTGTACCGGTTTAGTTAAGGCGTTGGAACGATCCAATTGGTGAGCAGTGATATGACTATGCTGCGCAGTACAGCTGGCAATGAATACAGAAGCAACACAAAGATAAATGTTTTTCATCCTTGGTACCTTTTAACAGAGGAATTTAGATAATAACTTAAATCCAACAGCAGTAATATGGACATCAGTACTATTTAACATAATATACAGTGGATATGATCGGATGGCTTGCCAGTAGGGCTAGAGAGGCTATTCCTGTCATTGCCATCAGTGACAAACTTGCGTAACCACCTTGCATTAACTCTAATGCTCTTTTAGGTTCAATTTGACCTAATATGCACAATTTAAGAACGCTTTCACTATCAGGTGTATGTTCTGTTCTTTTCCAAGCGCTCACGTTGCTTCTATGTTTTCCAATTGCCTCTGCAATTTGGTTGTCACTTGTAATTCCAGTTTTTTTCTTTACTTCTTCAATTAATGCGTAACCGGCCATTTTTTACTCCTTCATTTTTTCTGCTTCGTCACTTCTTACTTCAATGTAATGATCTTTGTTACATTCGATAATCGAGTTATCTATAACTCTAGTATTTGCTTCTTTTAAACAAGTTCTGATGTCTTTTGCTTTTACCAGTACCTTAACTAAAGTTGAGTTTTTTCTTTCTACTTCTTTAATTCTTGATTCTTCCTTTTGAGCTGATTCCCTTTGTGTTGCTCTTGATATTTGTTTATCAGCGAATTCTTGTACCGTTTCTACTCTGTGTTTCGCAATCCAAAGTATTGCTAGCCCCACAATCAGAACCATAACTAAGTATCTCATTACTTATTTTTCCTTTTTTTCAGATATTACGCGTCAAATAGTATTGACACAATGTTAGAAGTATTTTACATTGCATTACGTCAAATATATTCTACAGACAACGAACCTGCCCCCGTTGATCTGCACACATCTACAAGGGGCTATATAAGGGCTTAAATCATGAGTATTCAAATTCAAGTTTTATCAATCGGCGAAACAGAATCCGGCAAATCACAGCGTGGTACTGAATGGCACCGTCGCACATTCCAAGTTTACGATATTGAAGCCAAGGTAGCAGGCAATATTCCTGTTTATGGCGATTTGGACAAATTGAATTCATACAAAGAGGGTGGCAAATATACCGCCGTTGTTCGCAATAGGGCAGGGGATAACGGGCGTTTGGTTCCGTCAATTGTTGATCTCTTACCAGTGAAACCAGCTTGATAGAAAACAAAAAAGCCAACTGACTGGAATCAATTGGCTTTTTCTAATTTAAACCACTCGGAATGGCTTAAACATGGACCTAACTTTAAATACCTTTAATTCAGTTGTCAATGACGACTATTTAGACCCAAAGAACCATAGAAGCATTGAAAGCGTACACGAATACAAACTTAAGACGGTGACATTTGCTAACAACACAATCGACTTCATCATGACGCGGATTAAACACACGATACCTAAGCTGACTCAAGAGCCGACATACGGCGAGTTCACCACGTATCCGCGTTCCTTAACCGATGAAGAAAAAGCCGCTAAAGATGCGGAAAATTTAGAAAGGGCGGTAAGACGTGCTAAAAAATCTGTTCATTACGCAATCCGTCAAATCGGCGCTGACCACCTGCTTACACTCACTACACGCGAAAACATCACAGAGCGTGCAAAGTACTTCGAAATCTTTCAGCGCTTTATTAGACTTGTCCGCACAAAAATTCTCGTCAATGGCCGCTTGGTCACAGTCCCGCGCAAATCATATGCTTACGTGGCTGTCCCAGAATTACAGGACCGTGGTGCATATCATCTCCACTGTGCTGTGGTTGGCCGTCAGGACATTCGTTTCTTACGTGCCTGTTGGTATGTCGCGTTGGGTGGCAATATTTCTGATTCTGGGGATAATGCGCTTGGTCAAGTGGATGTTCAATACCGTCAGAAACGCTGGGGTAATCAAACCGAAACACACAAGACTTTTTCCCTTGTTCGTTACCTTACAAAATACATTGATAAGGACTTCGCACATACTGCGGAACTGGGGCAGCACCGCTATTTAAAAGCGCGTGACATACCTAAGCCTATCGAGTTTAACCAAGTCCTTATGGCCTGTAATGCAGGCGGAAACGACTTCATTGACGCCTTAATCGAGGTGTCACAAATCGCCCAATTTGTAACAGGGCAACATCCCACACAAATGATCCCTTGGAATAGGGGAGAGGACATTTACATATTGCGAAGCGCATATGTTGATTAAGAACGTTATCGAATTGGCCTTTCTGGCCACTGCGTTGGCAGTCGTTTACTGCCGTTTTTTATAAAGGGTGTAATCATGAAATTGTACAAACAAGCTCGTAAATATGGTTTTGGTGCTGCTCTGTCTGCCTTAGCTATCAATGCAAATGCAGCTTTACCTGCTGGTGTAGCTGACGCTATCGCAACTGCTGAGGCTGACGGTGTAACTTTGGGTGGCCTGTTTTTGGGTATGGCTGTAACTGTAGGTGTTCTGTTCTGGTTGAAACGCAAAGCAGGTTAATTAACTGCTTTTCTTCGAGTCTGGCGGGGTCTCATCAACCTCGCCTTTTTGGATAATAAAATGGGATATCAATTAAAAGATGTTTGTTACTCAAGTGAGGCAATGGCACAAGATGCATATGCACAAAGCATGCAACCTGCATTCATTGTTAACGATTCAACAACTTCTTTTTACTATCCTGAAAAAGTATCTGGTGCTTGGTGCATGGGCGCTCACAGTTTGTCTACTGGTAGCCTTACTCAATGTCCTGCAATCAACTTTCCTGCATTTACACCCTGCACAGATTCCAGCGACCCTACAGCCAACTTTCAAGCTGGTATGGAGTTGGGGGCTGCTGTATCCGGTGCAATCGTCATTGCATTTCTATGGCGTTATTTAAGAGTGAGGCATTAATGAATGAACTTGCAAACATTTATCTTTGGGCTGGTTTCCTTATTGTGGTTTTACCTGTTATCACTCTCACAAAATGAAGCGTCTATTTCTGCTTTTCCTATTCTTGTTGGCTAGCAATTTAGTTCACGCAGTTAACGTTCCCCCTGTTGTTTGGTACAACACAGTTGGACAAACTACATATATACCCGGTGATTCTCGTTTTTTTCGTACTATGGAGGCAGCTTGCCGCCACTACTATGATTCAAACTATTCACAATTTCCTTTACTTGAACAAAGAAACGACCTAAGGGCTGGTGCTGAATTCCCTGGCTCATGTTCAATCACAATTAGAAACTCTAGCGGTCAGTCACAAATGTTAGGTGCCTCCTATAGCTATGCCTATCAATGTCCTACTGGTGCAACACTGCAATCAAATTCAGGAAAAGTCCTTGATAAAGTTTGTGTACTCACAAGTTGTCCAGCCAATACAACCCTAAATACAACAACAAATGTTTGTGATGATGTTTGTCTTCCCAATAAAGGCAAGATTGGTTCCTTTTCTCTTAATTGCGGTGTAGACGTTAGTTCTGGTACTGGTGTTTGTATGCCAAATAATTGTGCTGCCACAGTAGTCGATAATTCTGCCGCAAGGGTAGGTAATTGTTGGTTTGGTGTTAACAACGCACGATACACAGGTGCAACTTGTGGCGGTCAACCTTCAACTACTTCTTTTTCAAATCCATCTAATGCAAATCCTCCGCCTGTGGATGCACCAGAAACTAATTGTCTTAAAGACGGCAAAAGCTTTGGCTATGTTAATGGTGTGCCTGTGTGTGTTCCTAAGGGTTCATCTTCAGCTACTCCTGTTAAGGATTCTAATCAATCGACAACCACAAATTCCAGTACAGACACTAAGGGCAATACATCAAGTACAACCAGTTCAGAAGTAAAAAACGCAACTCAAGACGGCGATCAGGTGACTAGTTCCACTACAAAAACAAACGCTGACGGCACAAAAACAGAAGAGACAAAAACGGAAAGTGTCACTTCATTTTGTGCAACAAATCCAACTCATCCAATTTGTAAGAAGGCAGCACAGGAAGAAGAAGAGGGGCCGGACCCATGCGAGGACAACCCTGACTTACCTCAATGTATTGGATTAGGCGAAGCAGAAGAGGGTGGGGCAATTGCTACCTCCAACAAAACAGTTTCTTTTGCACCTGTTCAAATTACCTCCGGTGGTTCCTGCCCTCCAGACAAGTCTGTGTCTATTGCTGGCCGCTCCATAACTTTTAGTTACTCATGGCTTTGTCAGTATGCATCAATGTTTAAACCGTTCATGTTGGCCTTTGCCTACTTGTCAGCGGCGATGTTCTTATTTATGGGTTTGAGAGGGGCTAATACATGACTTGGGCTGTTTGGATTCTTGCGCTAGTTGCGCCTATTGCAAAAAAAGTAATGGTTGCTTTAGGTGTCGGCATTCTTACTGTTACCGGCTTTGATTTGGCAATAGGGCAACTTACTACGTTAATTAATCAATCTATTGGCGGCACTACAGCCGACATTCTTGGTATAGCCACAATGATGGGCATTCCTGAATCGATTGGAATTATGCTTGGTGGTATCAGTTCTGCCGCCTCTCTTATGGTCGTTAAAAGGTTGGGTGTTTTATGATAACCATCATCACGGGTGTGCCAGGCATGGGTAAAACTGCGCTGCTGGTGCAAATGCTTCTAGCTAATGACAAGGCCTCAAATGCGAGGCCTGTTTTTGTTATGGGTATACCCGATTTAAAAATAGAGCATGTAAAAGCGCCTCCAGTTGAAGAATGGACAGAAAAACGCCAAGACCCTGACGACAAGTCTTTGATGCTTGATTATTTTACTTTCCCGCCTAACTCCTATTTGATACTTGATGAGGCGCAACGCGTATACCGTCCACGTGCAGCTGGTACAAAAGTACCGCCCTACGTGGCCGCATTGGAAACGCATCGTCATACAGGATTAGACATAATCTTGCTCACTCAAAAGCCAAACCTTGTAGACGTCAATGTAAGGCACCTCTGCGGCCGCCACATTCACATACGTGACACCATCCTCGGCCGCAAGTTGTACGAATGGCCGGAATATAACGATACTGACAACAAAGCCAATTTGGATGCTGCAGCAAAGAGGGCGTTTAAACCGCCTAAAGAATCATTCAAGTATTACAAATCTAGTGAGATGCACACTAAACAGCCTAGGCGCTTTCATCAAGTGTGGATTTATTTGGCGCTTGCTGTAGTCTTTATGGGATACATGGGATTCCGTGCATACAATAGTATTTCTCAAAGGATTAATGATGAAAAAGGCAAAAGCATCGAACTCAGCAAAAATAGCGGAAAAAGCAATCAAGTTTCACAAACAGATTTACAAGGTGATCAACAGCGCTCCGGAGGGGTTCAACTTCGGTCAGCCAGTGAAACGGCCGATGTTGAAGGGGTCCATGGTGACCCTTCTTTTAACATTTCCACTGAAATTCACCCATATTCGGGATTCACGTTTGTCTTGATCGGGCGTGTCAGAGCCGGTCATAAAGATCTGACCTACTATAAGTTAACTCATGGTCAATACGGTTTCACTGCCAGCAATACAGAATTGGAAAAGCTTGGTTACTCAATTACTGTAGCTAATGATTGCACTGCTTATCTAATGTACGAAAAGGCAAAAATTGTCGCTATATGCGCCTTACCAGTAGCCCCTGAGGACGCTAAAACTGTAACTGCCTCACATGAGACTACAAGGGGGTTATCAGGGGGCGAAAAGCCCCTTGATGCAGACATCAATCTTGATTCGAAGAGCTGGGATACTTGGCACGCACCATCGGCACAAACGAAGTATTAACGCTCTCTGTAGACTGTTTTTTGCTTGTTATTTAAAGTCCATGTAGTTATTATGGTTAAATGTTTTACATCATTCAATCTCAAGACACGCTTGGGTATCTACGTTCGATTCACTCGGATGAAAACGCTACGCCTGAATGGACTTGGAGCATGGATGAAGCTAAAAAATTTGATACCGTCAAAACGGCTCTTTCTACGGTAGTTTTAGATGAAGAAACATACCACCCGGTTATTCTTTCCATGCGCAAAGATGACTCAACCATATGGGGTGTATTTGACTTTAAAGGTCGTCTTAAATAAAACAAAGCACCTTTTCGGTGCTTTTTTTTCACCTGTTAACACCCCGTTTTTAATTACACTTATTAACAATCTGTCGTTTCCTAGTGCGACAAGCTGGCAGCGGGCACCGCGGACGGCTGGGCGCTACGTCTGGCGGCTAAAGCCGCCACTAGATTTATATTACGGACGTTTTACAACAGAATAAGAAAAAATGGCATTTGATAGCAGTAAATATGTCGAGCTACCAGAGTGGGCGATTGACTTGAAACACCTGTATTGGGTGATTCGGGTTGAAGGACGTATTGAGGCGAAACGCAGAAGGTATTACAGGAAGGTCGAGAAAGAGAAATTAAGGTTGGCCGAAGCCGGAGTGTCACAAATAAAAATAGCGGCTGTTTGCCGCTATCTGTGTAACTTCAAAAACGCTAATACATTAAGAGAGGTGTTAGCGATTCAGGAAAAACAGCTCTCTTTTTGTTTCTCGCCAATTTAACATAATATACATTATGCGAATAATAATATTTATATATCAACGCAAAGAGCATTGATAATAATACAAATAATTAATGGGGTTTTCCTGCACTCATTCAACATTTATTATCGCATTAACCCTGTAGCATCTTAACTCTACATTGGGAGATACCAAATGCAGTTGTTATCGACAACAGACATGGTGAAAAGAATTTCTGAGTCATGGTCATTTGTGAGCGGAACCCCTTTCGCATTTAAGGAAAGCGATCACCGTTCGGCGATAGATGATCATGAAAGCCTGATGGCAGTGATTTTGCCTATGTATATTGATAGCCTGCCACAGCGTGAATCAATCGCAATTGGTTTGATATTGGATGACGCAGAGGCAGTCAAGGTGGCCTCGCATATGTTTGGCCTGACACCAGAAACGCTATCAGCGGCAGATATACAGGATGCAAAAAAAGAGACCTGTAACATCCTCGGCGGTAACCTCGTTGTGGGTGAAAATAGCAAATTAGGACTCCCCAGAGAAATTCCGCTGGCTGAGTTTCTTGAGTTGCAAAAAAATGCGACATTCAGCATGCTGTTTGTAAGCGATAAACCGAATGAGGACCTGGTTAATCTGGTGATCTTCAACGTAAATAATGAATCTTCCGGGGAATTTTTATCATGAGTACAGTGACAGGCGGTGTGGCCAAATTTTTGATTGTCGATGACAGTCGAGCTATTCAAAGTATTATTAAAAGAGTCATTGAATCTTGTAATTATCCAAACCTGGAAATTCGAAGTGCGAGCGACGCAGAAGCTGCAATGGAAATTCTGGAAAAATATACACCGGATTTAATCATCACTGACTGGCATATGCCTAAAATCAGTGGCCTGGAATTTTGTCAGCATGTATGCCAAACCTATAATAATCGTATTCCAATCGGCTTTATTACGACCGAATCCAACATGGATAAAATAGAATCGGCTTATAAAAGCGGTGCTAAATTTGTGATTAACAAACCATTCCAAGATGCTGATTTAAAAACATATTTAACGAAATTTGTACCCTTTTCTTCTAATGAACAATCATCGGGTAAAGCCAGTGAAGAGCTCGCAAACGTAATGACTGTGCTCTCCAGCATGCTTAAAGGACAAGCATTCACACTGGAGCCCTGCCCTGAATTAAAGCTGGCAGATTACAGCGAAAATAATTTAATTGGCTTGTTTGGAGAAAATGGAAAAACGCCGCCAGTGAATGCCCTTGCTATTATGGAAATGAGTGCAGTAGGCATACTGTGGGCACTGAATAATGACCAGCCTGCCATGGTGCAATCGTTTATCAAAAATGGTACTGCTTCAAATGATCAACTGGACGAGGCACGTAAATTTATGGATGAGTTTGGTGCAGGCATGTCACTTAGCAATAAAAATGGCCCACTTAAACTGGCACGCTCCAGCATCGTCAGCAGACAGTTTCCACGCCTGGAAATGTCGTTAAAAACCAATGAAGGCCGTGCTGACTATAAATTAAATGTACCTGGCATCGGTGCAGGTTATATCACTTACATCAAATTGATTTAGGTATCAAATTGATCTAGGAGTATTTATGGCTTATACCTTTAATGAAGTTTTTGGCAGCGTTGCACTGTTAATCAGTTGCGGCGCAGCTGTTTTGCTCGTTAAGTTGCTATTAAGCAATACAGTGCAACAAGAAAAATTTTTCAATTCACTGGGAAGGTGTAATGCCGAATTGCAAAATTCATCAAAGAATCTTGAAACGCTGTGCGCGATACTGGATAGACGTTTCTCCAATATGGAAGAGAATTCCAAACAGCCAGATCCATTATTAATCAATACCTTGCAGAGATTTGATAAAGTATCAAAAGAAATACATGAACGCCTGGATGAAATGTTTATCACTAGCTCCTTAAGTAGTAATGATAAACAGGCCAGTGATATGCCCAGTGAAGCTGTGGTCAATGAAATAAGCAAATTGCAAAGTAGCATGGCAGAAATCGCCAACCAGCTACGCAAAAGTAACTACCTCTCCATGGATGAAAACGCAGAGCTTGCTGCCATGCGTAAACGGATTGAGAGCTATCAATCCATGGTCATGAAGGCGCGTTCAGAAGCTAAAGACTCGGAAACCATTATGTCTGAACTCAGGCTAGAGATAAAACAGCTACAAACTGCCAAAAAAACCAATCCGACCGCCGAAGCCAGTGCTGAAAATCAGCGTTTGCAGGAGCAATTGGAAGACGCAGAGCGCGAGAAAAAAGCGCTAGAAGACAAAATCAAAGCACTGGACAATGAAATGCAACGCAACAATATTGAAAAGAAATTTATCGAAGACCGGTTTATCGAACTTTCATGATCGTTTCCCTCAGGCCAGAAGGTGGCTTGGTTTTATTTGATCAAAGGCTTTTTTTTCTCAATTTGTTTTAGCTTGTTTGAAGCTGCCAACTGCTGTCGTTGTGATTCTTTTAACTGCCCTTTTATCATGCCAACATTTTCACGCAACTCATTCACCAGTTTCTGATTTTTGGCGGCCTGGCTTTTGGTGACTGCATGCTCTTTCAGGAGTGCCTTCTTTAATTCGCTGATTTCAGATTCCAGCTTACAGGCCCGCTGGCGTTCTCGATCAACTTCTATAAATGACCTTGCTTCCAGCTTTCTGAATTTGTCTTCTGATAATTTCAAGGCTGCATGCAGCTTATTAAATTCTGCTGAAAATTCATTATTGACGCTTTTTAGTGAGCCCTCCAACGCAGATTTTTCATTTTGCAGCGTTTTTACAGCTTCTTTCTGAGTAGCCGACACCTGATGGTCAATCAGGAATCTTTTTTCACTTTCCTGCAACTGCTTTCTAAGCATGGTTAATTCTGAATGCTGTTCAGCGCTCAGGCTCTCCATTTTTTTTAGCTGGGCTTTAAGGTTTTCCAACTCAAGCTTGTTGTTGCTTTCCAGGTTATTAATAACAGAATGCTTTTCCTTCACGTTCTGCTTGGCGACTTCAAGCGCGGATTTCCATAAAGTACTCAGCGCTTCGCCAGCAAATTCACGCAAAGTATCTGGCAACCCAGAATACTCAACATCCACCCTGTTTTTAAGCCTGAGTTCGTTCCAAAAATTATTCACCGTTTGAACCGGCGTTGACATAGTCCCTTTGCGCACAAGCTGATACAGCTTATTGGCAGTGGGTTGAATCCCATAGCGAAAGAACATCAAGCGACATACTTCACGGTATAAATCTTTTACTTGTGGAAACTGGCTGCGAAGCACTTCAACATCCTGGACAAGCTTGGCTTCATTGATATGTACAGAGGTCATATTTCAAATAATCAAATTGCTTAATTTGTTTTGTGACAAAAATATGTACTAAATAGTTTGCGAAAAATTTGGCTCGGCTAATTTCATGTTTACAAAATACATCAACAGATATGTTATTGGTGTCATTTTATTAGTGCAGCAACCTATTGATTTAAATTGATATTTTGCATAATTCAGACACATTCCCATTGTTTGCATAACAAAAGTAGGGAATCGTTTTTAACATTTTTTATCGGAATGTTAATATTTTGGTTGCAGATTTATCTGCACTTTTGGAGGGAGTTAATGAAAAACAAAATCAAAATTAAAAAATTACACACGAAATGTTTATTAAACTGGAGTTTGAAAGTTGGTGATCAGCTGGGTACATTAAACAAACATAAAGCAATCAAGTTAGCTAACGTAAAACCGGCTGTTTTTCAACGCTGGGTATCAGGTAAAGTAGCAGCACCAAGCTGTACACTCAACCGCATAAAACATCATGCATTTGCTACTTTGCGAATCAGGCATCGAAAAAAACTAAACCAGTGTTTGGCAGTTGGCTTGGATGAAGAAATAATTAAAGCGCAGTTCTTATGGAAAAATATGATCTTCGATCAACTAAGCATGCCAGCAAAGCGCAGATTCTTTACCGGTTTGAAAAAGGTCCATCGTTAATCTTAGTTAGTTTGAAAGCCACTTGCCTTGAGTGGCTTTTTTATTAACAATCAGAGGAAAATACCAATTATCTGAAATCAATATTAAATTACAGACACAAAAAAGCCAGCATTAAAATGCTGGCTCTTAATTTACTACTTTAAATTGGTGGAGCTGGGGGGAATCGAACCCCCGTCCGCAAGCCCTCCACAGACAGTTCTACATACTTAGCTGTGTTGTTTATGTTTAACCGTACACTCACCAACGAGCAAGCAAGAGTAAAGCGAGTTGCCTTAGATTTAATACGTGATTAAGCAACCCAACCACGCACGATCCTCTCTAAATGACGCTGCTGCCGGTTACCCGGCCCGACCGAGAGGCTCTTCGGGGCAGCGTTCAGCCGGGATTAAGCGGCTAAAGCGTAAGTTTCGTCGTTTGCGACTATACTTTTTCAGATGGATTTACGAGGGAACCTGAATCCTCGGTATGCCCTGCACTGCTTTGCAACCCACGTCGAAACCTGGTCAGCCCCAATGCAAGCTAGCAAGTATACGCCTGAAACCCAGTCTAGCCAAACTTCAGACGCAGTTGTATGACATGATACAATTCCCGAATGTTCAAGAAAATCGTGATATTCGGCGTAGGATTGATAGGCGGTTCAGTCGCGCTGGCGCTGAAAAAATTACCTAACCCGCCACACATCACCGGCGTTGGCCGTTCAAATCAAAGCTTGCAAGAAGCTCTGAGCCTGGGATTAATAGACAGCGCGGAAACAGATATTGCGATTGCGCTGGAAAATGCAGACTTGATACTCATTGCTACACCGGTCGCACAAACGCCAGCCATTTTAAAATCCATTCTTCCGCACCTTGCAGCACAGACGGTGATTACCGATGCAGGTAGCACGAAATCTGATGTCATGGCTTATGCCGAAGCCGAGCTCGGTGAGCAGTTTAAGCAGTTTGTCGGCGGGCACCCGATTGCCGGCGCTGAAAAGAGCGGTCCAGCTGCTGCGATGGCAGATTTGTATATAGGCAAAAACGTAATTCTGACGCCAGGCTTGGTCACTGACCCGGAAGCGGTATTAAAGGTGACAGAGTTATGGAAAGTGTGTGGTGCTTTGGTATCCAATATGCGCCCGGAAGAACATGACAGTGTATTCGCAGCGGTCAGCCATTTGCCGCACTTGTTGGCATTCGCGCTGGTGGAAGATTTAGCCAAGCGTGACAATGCTGAACTGCTGTTTAAGTTTGCCGCCAGTGGTTTTCGCGACTTCACGCGGATTGCCGGTAGCCACCCTGAAATGTGGCGTGACATTGCGCTAGCCAATAAACAGGCCTTATTGCAAGAACTCAACACATACCAACAGGCGATAGGCAAGATGACTGCGCTACTCGAAAATAATGACCATGAAGGTTTATTTGCGCTGTTTGAACATGCCAGCCATGCGCGTAATGCCTGGGCAAAATCCAAAATTCAATAAAAGACTTAAAAGATTCATAGATATGGAACAACTGCACTTACCTTCATATACCAAAGCGCTTGGGTCAATTACTTTGCCCGGCTCTAAAAGCATTTCCAATCGCACTTTGTTATTGGCGGCACTTGCTGAGGGCGTGACAGTAATTCGTGATCTTCTGGATTCAGACGACACTGCAAGAATGGTGGAGGCACTGCAATCGCTTGGGGTAAAACTGGAAAATATTGAGGAAAATACCTGGAGAGTGACTGGCTGCGGGGGGGCGCTTCCCAATAAAGAAGCCGATTTGTTTTTAGGTAATGCGGGTACTGCGTTTCGTCCACTAACAGCGGCGTTGGCCTTTTCAAATGGTCATTATCATCTGCATGGTGTTCAGCGTATGCACGAGCGCCCGATTGGTGACTTGATCAATGCATTACGACAAGCTGGTGCAGAAGTGAGTTACGAGAGCAATGTGGGCTACCCTCCCCTGCAAATTTCGCCTGCTACGCTGGATGTCAGCCAGCCAATTCAAATACGCGGCGATGTGTCCAGCCAATTTTTAACCGCCTTGTTGATGGCATTACCGCTGACAGGTCAGGCCGCCACCATTGAAGTGGTTGGTGAGTTAATCTCAAAACCTTATATTGAGATCACATTGAATTTAATGCAGAGGTTTGGCATTCAGGTACAAAGAGAGGGCTGGCAGAGCTTTCATATTCCAGCATCAACACGCTATCAATCGCCAGGTGAGATTTACGTTGAAGGCGACGCTTCCAGCGCTTCCTACTTTATTGCCGCCGGTATTCTGGCCGGCGATGTCACTGTACTGGGTGTAGGCAAAGGCAGTATCCAGGGCGATATCCTGTTTGCTGAAGCTGCAAAGTTAATGGGTGGCCGGGTAAGCTATGCGGAAAATCATGTGCGCGCTGAAAAAACCGGTGACCTGAAAGGCATAGACCTGGATTGCAATCATATTCCTGATGCCGCGATGACGCTGGCAATCATGGCCATGTTTACCAAAGGCACTACCACTTTACGGAACATAGCCAGTTGGCGCGTAAAGGAAACCGACCGCATTGCCGCGATGGCGACTGAGTTGCGCAAAGTTGGCGCAAGCGTGATTGAAGGGGCCGATTTTATTCAGATCACGCCACCCGAAAAGTTAATAGAAGATGCAGTGATCGACACGTATGACGACCACCGCATGGCAATGTGCTTTTCATTGATCAGTCTGGCGGGTGTGCCAATCACGATTAATGACCCCAAATGTGTTGCTAAAACCTTTCCTGAGTATTTCAGGGTATTCAGTAGCATTGCCCAATAATCAGGCGGCGTAAGCCCATTCATGCTCGTCTCGCTGATTAACCGGCGCATGCGCATGTTGATGATGGTTCCAGGCACGCTCATGGAAATAAAACAGAACCGTATTAATCGCTGGTTCAATGAGGGCCATCAGTCCGCCAATCAGAATGCTGCCGGTAAGCAGATAAGCAATGCTGAAGGCAACGCTGAAATGTAGTATCGCGAAAGAAAATGTTTTAATCATGCTGTGCTCCTTTGTTGTTAAGCACATCATATAAAAGCCGAGTTGTTTTATCCAATTCATTGTTTTTAAGCATTTGATAAGTAAAATTTATGACTGAACAAACTTTATGGCCGGTAATAGCCATTGATGGCCCTTCCGCTTCAGGGAAAGGTAGCGTTGCTGAACTTGTTGCCAAAGCGTTTGGTTTTCATTACCTGGATTCCGGGGCGCTTTACCGTTTACTGGCCTATGCAGCGCATACACAATCGGTGGCCTGGTCTAATGAATCCGCGCTGGCGGATATCGCCGTTAAGATGGATATCAGGTTCGAGAGTGGTGAAATATATCTCAATGGGGAACATGTAAGTGCCTATATCCGCACTGAACAAATGGGCAAAGGGGCATCTGAAGTTGCAGTCCACCCGCAAGTGCGTACTGCTTTATTGCAGACACAAAGAAACTTCAGGAAATCCCCGGGGCTAGTTGGAGATGGGCGCGATATAGGCTCAGTCATTTTTCCGGACGCCATCTTAAAAGTTTTCCTCACTGCAGGCGTGGAAACACGTGCCCAGCGGCGTTATGACCAGCTTATCAACCGAGGTGATCGTGCAGATTACTACACGATTCTGGATGATTTAAAACAACGTGACCTGCGTGATACACAGCGATCGTCTGCCCCGTTAATACAATTGCCGGATGCGATGCTGGTTGATACTACGAAAATGAATATCGCCCAAGCCGTCGATTTGATAATTGAAGCCTATAAAAAGACCACCAAAATCACATAAAAAAAGCTTTAAGTCATTGAACTGAATAATTTTTTTGTGTATAGTCCCAGATTCGCGTTACATCTGGCGCCAGCTGGATGTGACAAATATTAACTTCATCCATTGCCTGCTTATCTTGAGTAGCAATGGCTCGTACAACGGCATGTGCTGTTCTACGTGTAAATTTGGACAATTTTTTAATGGCTTCTATTTCTAATTCAACCTCTTCTAACGAATCTTTTGCAGCCCTCTTCGAAGAAAGCCTGGCCCGCCAGGAAATGCGCGCAGGTGAAGTGATCACCGCCGAAGTAGTGTCTGTAGACAATGATTTCGTGATTGTTAACGCTGGTCTTAAATCCGAGAGCGTGATTAATGCCGGTGAGTTCAAAAATGCCCAAGGCGAACTGGAAGTTGCAGTAGGCGACTTCGTTAAAGTGGCTATCGAAAAGCTGGAAGACGGTTTTGGTTCTACACAACTGTCTCGCGAAAAAGCGAAGAAAATGCAAGCATGGCTGGATCTGGAAGAAGCCATGAACGAAGGCCGTGTCGTTAAAGGCTTTGTGAGCAGCCGTGTTAAAGGCGGTTTGCGTGTGTCTGTCAGCGGTATCATGGCATTCCTGCCAGGTTCACTGGTAGACATCCGCCCGGTTAAAGATACTACTCCTTACGAAAATAAAGAGTGGGACTTCAAAGTTATCAAGCTTGACCGCAAGCGTAACAATATCGTGGTTTCTCGCCGCGCAGTGATGGAAGACACCTTGGGTGCCGACCGTGAAGCGTTGCTGGGCAGCCTGACCGAAGGTGCTGTGATCAAAGGTATCGTTAAAAACATCACTGACTACGGCGCGTTCGTGGATCTGGGTGGTATCGATGGCCTGTTGCATATCACTGATTTGGCATGGCGCCGTGTTAAGCACCCATCTGAAGTGCTGACTGTTGGTGAAGAAGTTGAAGCGAAGATCCTGAAATTCGACCAAGAGAAAAACCGTGTTTCTCTGGGCATCAAACAATTGGGCGACGACCCATGGGTGGCATTGAGCCGCCGTTACCCAGTTGGTACACGCCTGTTCGGTAAAGTGTCTAACCTGACAGACTACGGTGCATTCGTTGAAGTAGAGCCAGGTATTGAAGGTTTGGTACACGTTTCAGAAATGGACTGGACCAACAAGAACATCCATCCGGGCAAGATCGCTCAATTGGGCGACGAAGTTGAAGTCATGATCCTGGAAATCGATGAAGACCGTCGTCGTTTGTCACTGGGTATGAAACAGTGCAAACCAAACCCATGGGATGATTTTGCTGCTACACACGCCAAAGGCGACAAAGTATCCGGCCAGATCAAGTCTATCACTGACTTTGGTGTATTTATCGGTCTGCCAGGCGGCATCGATGGCTTGGTTCACTTGTCTGACCTGTCATGGACACAGTCTGGTGAAGAAGCGATCCGCAACTTCAAAAAAGGTGACGAGCTGCAAGCGGTTATTCTGGCAATTGACGTTGAGAAAGAGCGTATCTCTCTTGGCGTGAAACAATTGACAGAAGATCCAAGCGGTAACAGCGCGCCTATCGGTGAAGACAAAGGTGGCAAACAAAAAGCCAAAAAAGCTAAAGCTGATGATGTCATTATGGATGAAGCTTCAGCAGGTACCACTAATCTGGGTGCTTTGTTGAAAGCTAAATTGGACAGCAAAAAATAATAAAGGCTTTTAGGTCATGACTAGATCTGAACTTATTGATTTACTTGCCCAGCGTTTTCCGCAATTAGTGTTGAAAGATGCCGAGTTATCTGTCAAAACCATCCTGGATGCGATGACAGAAAACCTGGCAACTGGCGAGCGTATAGAAATCCGCGGTTTTGGTAGTTTCAGTTTGAATTACCGCCCGCCCCGTTTGGGACGCAATCCTAAAACTGGCACTAAAGTACAGGTGCCAGCCAAGTATGTGCCTCACTTCAAGGCTGGTAAAGAACTGCGCGATCGTGTAGACGCAATGGTGTAAATCAGCCTTTAATTATAAAAACGGCATCTCATTGAGATGCCGTTTTTTTTGCTGCTACGGTTGCTGATCATATAATCCTGGCAACGTGTCTTCAAGCCACTAGTATATTCATGGCACCACTACTGGCGCTTAAGGTAAAATAGGCGCTACCTAAAAAAGAGACCTTGTATGCTGGTTGAATTTGAATATTGGTGGCTACTCATTTTGCCACTGTTTTTCACACTGGGCTGGATTGCAGCCAGGGTGGATATCAAGCAATTGATTGCAGAATCGACTTCCCTGCCCGCTACCTACTTTAAAGGTCTAAATCTGCTGATTGCCGACCAGTATCATAAGGCAGTCGATGCGTTCAGCGAGGCGCTTTACCTGAATAAAGATTCGCTAGAATTACATTTTGTACTGGGTAGTTTGTTCCGCCGCACCGGTGAAACTGACCGAGCCATTCATTTACATATGAATTTGCTGGAAAATTACGAGCTCACTGATCAACAATCGACTTCGATCAAAGTTGAGTTGGCGCAAGATTACTTTAAGGCAGGATTGTATGACCGCGCAGAAGAACTGTTCCAGACTTTGCGCCACACGCGTTATGAACAGGCCGCCCAACGCCACTTGTTGGAAATTTATGTCAAAGAGCGCGAATGGTCGCAAGCCATCGCCATTGCGACTGAGTTAGAAGGCTCTTCTGGTATTTCTTACCGTAAAGAAATCGCACAGTACTCCTGTGAACTGGCGGTCAACGCCATTATTCAGCAGAACTGGCAAGAAGCTAAATATCACCTTGAGCAGGCACTCGATGCTAACAAAAACTGCGTACGTGCCAACGTGTTGCTAGGCGATATGGCCGCACAGCAAGAAGACCATGCGGCTGCGATTGCATTCTGGAAAAGAATTGAGATGCAGGACCCTGAATATTTGGGCCTAGTCGCGCAGAAGATGTTGAAAAGCTATGCGGCATTACCAGACAGTCATGCCACGGCGGAGCAACATGGCATCAAAGGTTTAAAAGAAGGCTTAACCCAATTAAACCTATATCTTGAAACCTACCAGTTGAGCAGCATTATGTCGGTGTTGTATGAAGCAACCTTGCAAGCCGAAGGTGCTGAAACCGCCGCAAAACTGGCACGTAATGAACTGATCCGTAAACCCAGCCTGAAATCACTAGACCAGTTGTTGCAAGCGCGCGCAATCCTGGATGATGAGCAGCACGACTTGCAGTTAATGCAGCAAACCGTCCGTAATGCGATTGGCGACCGGGCTGCTTATTATTGTGACCAGTGCGGCTTCCGCGCCAAGCAGTATCATTGGCAGTGCCCGGCATGCAATGCATGGGAATCCCTCCCCGCTGAGCCAACTGAAGCCACAATCCGTGATATCAAATTGCTCAAACGCAAGTAAGTGTTTCCCATACCAAATAGTAATCAAATATGACTGATAGCAAAATTATTGTTGCCCTCGATTATGCTGATGCAGAATCTGCAAAGGCATTGGTCAATCGTCTGGACCCTGCCCTGTGCAAATTGAAAGTAGGCAAAGAGCTGTTTACCGCAGCCGGGCCATCGTTTGTAGAATCGCTAGTAAAGCAAGGCTACGATGTTTTTCTTGATTTGAAATTCCACGATATTCCTAACACGGTGGCAAAAGCATGCCAGGCAGCTGCAAACTTAGGTGTATGGATGCTGAATGTGCATGCAAGCGGCGGCTTGCCTATGATGCAGGCAGCACAAGAAGGGCTTGATAAAGCCTACGGCGCGAAAGCACCGTTGCTGATTGCTGTCACTGTGCTCACCAGCATGGATGAGTCAACTTTGCATACATTGGGTATACAACGTTCTTTAAGTGATCATGTATTAGCACTGGCGAAACTAACCCAGCAAGCAGGTTTACACGGTGTAGTCTGCTCTGCACAAGAGTCAGCCATGCTCAAGCAAGCATTAGGTAGTGATTTCTGCCTGGTGACTCCGGGTATACGCCCTGTTGATGCTAGCCAGGATGATCAAACCAGGATTGTTACCCCTAAAGACGCCCTTTCTTTAGGATCCCACTATCTCGTCATTGGCCGCCCGATTACCCAAGCTGCCGACCCAGTTGTTGCATTAAACACAATTATTAAAAATATTTAACATTTATTAAATAATTTAAATTTACACACCCTCTCTGTAGCGTTCTTGGCGCTAGAATCGAAGCAGGCTGATTGTTTAGCCTGTTTTTTATTTTATTGATCAGGAGAATATATGAGATACATGTTTTTAGTTTGTCTGATGTCGTTACTGTTATCACCACTGGCCCATGCAGCCGTCGATATTAATACAGCCAGCCAGGCCGAATTGGAAAGCCTGAATGGCATAGGCCCAGCTAAAGCCCAGGCCATCATTGAATATCGTAAAAAGAATGGTGGCTTTAAAACGGTCGAAGAACTGGATCAGGTACCGGGTATTGGACAAGCGACATTCGCAGGCCTTAAAAAAGATATCAGCGTTGGCGGTAAAAAAAACACGCCTGCGGAATCCACAAAAGCCGATAAATCAATAGAGAAAAAGAAACCCTGACACTGATTGATATTGTCGTTATTGACCGTGCACCTATATTCATTAAAAGCAAAATAGGTGCATCGAATATAAAAACAAAAACACCCATCCGGGTGTTTTTTATTGGCGGAGAGAGAGGGATTCGAACCCTCGATAGAGTTGCCCCTATGCCACCTTTCCAGGGTGGTGACTTAAACCGCTCATCCATCTCTCCGAAAGAAGGCGCGATTATAGCCCATTCCCTATAACGCGCCAAATTATTTATACCGCAATCATCAACATGAAAAAAAAGTGATATTGAAGACTACTTCTATACGTAAAAGAGATTGAACTTTTCAGCATTAAACGAAGTAACTCAGTTATCTTATAAATCATTTAAAACACGGCAAAAAAGCTTGATTTTGTGGTTTTTAAGGTTTAATGTTTATCCCGTTAATCATCCTAAAAAGCCTTATTTTAAGCGGCTCAGATGATGATTGATCAGGTAATTGAGCTATCGCTCAATATGGCGGTTTGGAGAGCAGTTCTGCTATAACATCTATATAAAAAGTACAGGAGTGAATATGAGTTTGGATCTATTGAAAGCCATGGGTGTAAAAGTCCCTTACAAGGCAAAATACGACAATTTTATCGGTGGTAAATGGGTTGCCCCTGTTAAAGGGGAATATTTTGACGTAATTTCCCCGATTACTGGCAAGCCTTACACGCAAGCCGCTCGCTCCAGTGCTGAAGATGTTGAGCTAGCGTTGGATGCTGCACATGCTGCTTCAGATAAATGGGCAAAAACCCCCGCAGCAGAGCGCTCTAATTTACTGCTGAAAATCGCAGACCGTATCGAACAAAATCTTGAGCTGATTGCTACTGCTGAAACGGTCGATAATGGTAAACCGATCCGTGAGACCTTGAATGCGGATATTCCTTTAGCTGCAGATCATTTCAGATATTTTGCTGGTGCTCTGCGTGCGCAGGAAGGCAGCCTGAGTGAGTTGGACGAAAACACTGTGGCTTACCACTTTCACGAACCTTTAGGTGTGGTTGGCCAGATTATCCCGTGGAACTTCCCGATTTTAATGGCGGCCTGGAAACTTGCGCCAGCCGTTGCAGCCGGTAACTGTGTGGTGATGAAACCGGCAGAATTCACCCCTATTAGTATCCTGATATTGATGGAAATCATTGGTGATCTGATCCCGCCAGGCGTGATGAATATTGTGAACGGTTACGGCCGCGAAGTGGGCGCCCCGCTCTCTAACAGCAAACGTATTAATAAGATTGCCTTTACCGGTTCTACCGCAACGGGACGCTTTATTGCCCAGGCTGCAGCCAATAACCTGATTCCGGCAACTCTGGAACTAGGCGGAAAATCGCCTAACATCTTCTTTGAAGACATTATGTCTGCCGATGATGACTTTCTGGATAAAGCCGTCGAAGGCCTGGTGCTGTTTGCATTCAACCAGGGCGAAGTCTGTACCTGCCCATCACGTGCCTTGATACAGGAATCCATTTACGACAAATTCATGGAGCGCGTATTGCCACGTGTTGCTGCGATTAAACAAGGTAACCCACTAGATCCCAACACCATGATCGGCGCACAAGCGTCACAAGACCAGATCAACAAGATTCTTTCTTATATGGATATCGGTAACCAGGAAGGTGCGCAACTGTTGTGCGGTGGTGAACGCAATGTACTGGGTGGTGATCTGGCTGAAGGTTATTATGTCAAACCAACCCTGTTCAAAGGCCACAACAAAATGCGTATTTTCCAGGAAGAAATTTTTGGACCGGTGCTGGCTGTGACCACCTTTAAAGACGAAGCCGAAGCCTTGAGCATTGCCAATGACACTATCTTTGGCCTGGGTTCAGGCGTGTGGTCACGTGATGGCAGCCGTGCTTATCGCATGGGCCGTGGTATTAAAGCTGGTCGTGTGTGGACCAATTGTTACCACGCCTACCCTGCGCATGCAGCTTTTGGAGGCTATAAAGAATCTGGTATTGGCCGTGAAACGCACAAGATGATGCTTGATCACTACCAGCAAACTAAAAACCTGTTGGTGAGCTACAGCCCTAAAAAACTTGGTTTCTTCTAACCCTGATTCCCATGCTTAAGGACCATCAGTAACAATAAAGGGGCGAATTTTTCGCCCCTTTATTGCCTATACTTTTAAGCGACTCATTAAGGAAAAATAATGGCTGAACGACTTTCTGCAACGCCCTCAGCAATCAGTTTGATAGAAAAGCTCACTGAACAACATGGGCCGATAGTTTTTTTACAATCTGGTGGTTGCTGCGAAGGCAGTGGCCCGATGTGCATGCCCGCTGCTGAATTCAGGCCCAGCCCTTCTGATGTAAAGCTTGGGGTGCTGGCAGGAGCTATTTTTTATATGGGTGACAGCCATTTCAGCTTTATGACCAACACACATACTATTCTGGATGCAGTTCCTGGCTCCAGCGGTTCGTTTTCACTGGATGGCGGTAGTGGTTTTGCCTTTATAACCCGCGGACGCGTGTATACCGATGAAGAATTAGCGACACTGCCTGCAGAAGAACGTGTTGGCTATGCATAAGCAAAAAGGGCCAATCGGCCCTTTTAATATTCAAATCTAGCAGCATGAGAACCTGTTTAAAAACCTGCTTTAAAAGCCTAGGCTATCCAGCAAATCATCTACCTGTTCCTGGTTAGAAACTACATCGACCTTATTGTGCGGGTCAATTTGCGGACCGTTTAGCAATGAGTCTGAAGATTCTTCTTTTTTAGCACCTGGTGAAAAATCTACCAGCACCTGTACCAGCTGCCCTTCCAGTTCTTGCACCAGGGTCGTGATTTTTTTGATCACTTGACCTGTCAAATCCTGGAAATCCTGCGCCATCATGATATCCATTAGCAGCGATTTGGTCGCTGTCGTATTTTTATCTGCCAGAGACAGATAATCCAGGGTTTCATGCACGACTAAATCGTATTCTGATTTAAGGGCGGACTTGGCCATCACCGCTTTCCACCGTTCCTGCAATGCATGGGCACGATCAGCCATTTCAGATTGCAATGGCGTAGCCTGATCGGTTGCATTTAGTACACGTTCAGCAGCCTGTTCCGTCATTCTGGCAACATAGTTTAACCGGTCACGCGCATCCGGGATTTCCTGTGCCACTTGTTCTAATACCTTGTCATAACCTAATGCACTCAAGCTGTCATGAAGCGTGCGTGTCATATGGCCAATCCGGCTGATCATTTCTTCTTGTTGATTACCGTTCAGGTTTTGCATCATGGCAGAAGCCATTTCTACCACGATGTTTTCATGTTTCGGATTGACAGCTTCGGTCATGATTAAGCCTCGCCTTTTTCCAATTTCTCAAAAATCTTCGATAATTTTTCTTCCAGCGTGGCGGCCGTAAAAGGCTTGACTACGTATCCGTTGGCTTTAGCTTGTGCGGCGGCAATGATGTTTTCTTTTTTAGCTTCTGCAGTCACCATCAATACCGGCAATTTGGATAACTTGGCATCTGCACGAATATTCTGCAGCATGGTCAGCCCATCCATATTTGGCATATTCCAGTCAGATACGACAAATTCGAAATCACCGCTACGCAGCTTGCTTAATGCATCAGCACCATCTTCGGCCTCTTCAACATTGTTGTAACCCAGCTCTTTAAGCAGGTTACGCACAATTCTGCGCATGGTAGAAAAATCATCAACCACCAGAAATTTAGTATTCGGATTGCCCATTTATTACTCCGCTATCTTTAGTGACATATTTATATCTAGCATTATCACTCCATATCGTTTAAATGCTAGCGGCAATAAAGCCCTGATTTGCCTGTTTATTCTTTGAAGCCTTCACACACGCAAGGCGCGTTCACTATTTGTTGCCAGATAATGCAATACCATTTTTGGCAGGTCTTTCAAATGCGCAACTTCATGCACGCCACCATGTGCAACCGCTTCACGCGGCATGCCATAGACGACACAACTTTCTTCATTTTGTGCAAAGTTGTAAGCCCCGGACTCTTTCATACGCAACATACCCACTGCGCCGTCTTTGCCCATACCGGTCATAATAATGCCAATCGCATTCTTACCGGCATGCACTGCTGCAGAATCAAACAATACATCCACAGAAGGCTTGTGTCTATTCACGGGCTCACTGTCAGACAAGCGGGTGACATAGTTGGCGCCGCTTCTAGCCAGCAGCAAGTGTTGATCACCTGGCGCAATATAGGCATGGCCCGGCAAGATCCGCTCGCCATCCACCGCTTCTTTGACTGATATTTTACATAGACTATCTAAACGGGCAGCGAACGATTTAGTGAACCCTGCGGGCATATGCTGCGTGATTAAGACGCCGGGACAATCTGAAGGCATTTGCATTAAAAACGATTTAATGGCTTCGGTACCCCCGGTAGATGCACCGATAATCAATAATTTCTCACTACTGATCAACGGGTTACGGATGGCATTTTGTACCTGGCCACCAGCCACTGATGCTTTCGCTATACTTTGCAAAGTGCTGACTTTAGCTTTGGCGGCAGTACGGATCTTATCGGTAATTTCATCGGCATATTGCTGCATGCCCTGGGTGATACCCATTTTTGGCTTGGTGACGAAATCTGTAGCGCCCAGTTCCAACGCGCGCAAGGTGATTTCAGAGCCCTTTTCAGTCAGCGTCGATACCATCAATACCGGCATAGGCCGCAAACGCATGAGCTTTTCGAGAAAATCCAGTCCGTCCATTCTCGGCATTTCCACATCCAGCGTCAGGACATCCGGATTCAATTGCTTGATCATTTCACGCGCAACCAGAGGGTCAGGCGCAGCCCCTACCACTTCAAGGTCCTTGGTATCGTTAATAAGTTCAGTCAGCAAGCTGCGTATTAGTGCTGAATCATCAATAACTAACACTTTCGTTTTCATGGGATTTCCTTTTTATAATTATTATTATCAAAACAAATCGATATCGCCGCCCACATCGTTGGTTTTCAGCTTGCTTGAGTAAGCTTGCTCGCGTTTGACCAATGTGTAATTGTTCAGCTGTTTCAGTTTTTTAACCAGTACTTTGCCGGTCTTCGGGAAATAGTAGACTTTACGCGGATAGATATCCAGCAGGTCTTCACCTGTCACTTTAATACCTTCATCCTTGAGGTATTGTTTAACAAATGCGGCGTTGCGGTCACCTACGTTATTGGTGGTGAAACTGCGCAGCACATTACCGCCGCCAAATATTTTAGCTTCCAGGTTCTCGCGTCTGGCGCCATTTCTCAGCAACTGGTTAATCAGCACTTCCATGGCATAGGTGCCATAACGCATAGACTCTGACACCGGGCTATCGCGATCAGCGCTGCCGCTCTCCGGCAACATAAAGTGATTCATGCCGCCAATACCAGACTTGGTATCACGAATACAGGCAGACACACATGAACCTAACACGGTGACAATCAGCATGTCTTTATCGGTGTAATAATACTCTCCGGGAGAGATTTTGGCCGCATCGCAGTTAAACGTTCTGTCAAAGTACAGGGTGTTTGCAATATCTTCTTGTATAACACTCATGACTATTTCCGATTCATTAATAGGCTGGAACGTGCCGCGCCATTAGTTTTTAGTTTGTAAACGGTTTTGCCGAGCAATTGCAATTGCTGCGAAACATAGAGAAAGTTCTCTGAATGCCCCGCCAGTAACAAGCTGTCTTCGCCCATCAGGGTGATAAACTTTTCAATAATCTTGCCTTGGGTAGGCTTGTCAAAATAAATCATGACATTGCGGCAGAAAATCACATCAAAACCATCATTGAATGGCCATTGATGGTCCAGCAAATTTAGCTGATTGAAACTAATGAGCTCGCGCACCGCTTTTTTCACTCTGACCAATCCATCCTGTTTGCCAGTCCCCTTTTCAAAGAACTTGCGTACTCTGGATTCGTCCATTTTCTTGATGCGATCAATCGGGTAAACACCCGCCATCGCAGTAGTTAATACATTGGTATCGATATCAGTCGCGATAATCTCAACCGGGGGTTTGAGCGTATTAAATGCTTCACAGGCTGTGATAGCAATTGAATAAGGCTCTTCGCCGGTGGAAGCCGCCGAACACCAGATACGAATGGTTTTTCGTTTTTGTGAAGCCGTCTTGACCAAATGGTCAGACAGGATGGGAAAGTGATGCTCTTCCCTGAAAAATGAAGTCAGGTTGGTGGTCAAAGCATTGGTAAATGCCTGCCACTCATCTGAATGATTATTTTGCTCAAGCTTATCGAGATAGAGCTTGAAACTTTGCATATCGAGCGCACGTAAGCGCCGCCCAATACGGCTATACACCATGTCCGTCTTTGCATCGGACAATGAAATGCCTGCATGGCGATAAATCAGACTTTTAATTCTGACGAAATCATCGCGCGTAAACAAAAACTCGCGATCTTCTTGTTCTTGTTTTTTTAAGGCAGTCACTTCGTTATCCTATGCAAATCCGTCAGGTTCCATCAGCTTGAATTAAGCCTTGGTCGTGTTGATGCGATCTTTCATCTGGTTGATAGCCAGCTCAATCTGTTTCTCTTCACGGGCTTTGCTTTCAGCGCTTGTACGTGCATATTTGCTACGCTCTTGCATTTGAGAGATTGCCAAGGCAGCCGCTGTATCATCAGAACGGCGGTTTTTTGCTTCTGGTGTTTGCGCTGCGAATGGGTGTAATGCTTCTTTGTACTGTTTAACAACATCAGCAGCTTTAGGCTCACGTGCTACAGCGGCTTTAATTGCAATTTTAGTTGCGCGATAGTTCCAGTCCTGGATACGGTCATCCATGTCGGCCTTGCTGTCGATAAATACACCTACACAAATAAATACATCATCTGCCTCTTCCAATGGGATGGTGCCATCAGCAACACAATCCATCACAGCCATGGCCACGCCACGTTGTGCTGGGCCAAACATCTGAGTAGCCTGGCGACCATCTTTAATGGTGACCTTGTTAAACATTACAGTGTTTGGTTTTACCATCATGTTTGGCGCTGCAATCGCCAATAAACCGTTTACTCCTTGTTTTTGATCGGTGAGCGTACGACAAAATGCGTCTTCTGCAGCGCTACCGCGTGGGCCCATAATTAAGTCAATATGTGCCACGTTTTTCAAATCCAGGCCACCCTCTGGGCGATCTTCGATGACCAAACCTTCGCCAATCAATACTCGATCAATCACTGCCATTTTTATACTCCTGTTAATTATTAAAAGTACTACTTATAAAAGGGCTTACAGCCTGCCCTATCCGTTACTGACTTTGCGGAAATCTCCCGCCCAGCCTGCATTTTCATGACGCGAACCTTTTGCGTTGCCTTCTACGATAAATACGCTAACCGCTGTTGCCAGCTCATTGGCGTGATCCATCAGTGATTCGGCAGCCGCAGCAGCCTCTTCAACCAAGGCGGTATTCTGTTGTGTTACATCATCCATACGGATCACGGCATCATTCACTAGGGCAATGCCTGCACTTTGCTCGTTAGAAGCAGAGGCAATCTCGCCGATAATGACGCTGACACGTTTAACCGAGCCAACAATTTCATGCATGGTTTTACCGGCTTCTTCTACCTGGCGGCTACCTTCTGCAGTTTTGTTGACCGAGTCATTAATCAATTCTTTAATTTCGCGTGCAGCGACTGAGGAGCGCTGGGCAAGATTACCCACTTCTGCCGCTACCACTGCAAATCCACGGCCTTGTTCGCCAGCACGCGCCGCTTCAACAGCCGCATTCAATGCCAGGATATTCGTTTGGAAAGCAATGCTGTCGATGACAGAAATAATGTCTTCAATCTTGTGGGCACTTTCATTGATGTCACTCATGGTGTGAACTACTGCATTCACAGCATCGCCACCTTTGATCGCCACTTCGGACGCCTGCGCAGCCAGTTCATTCGCCTGTTTAGCGTTTTCAGCATTCTGTTTCACGGTTGAAGACAGTTCATCCATGCTGGAGGCTGTTTTTTCAAGGTTAGCTGCCTGGTCTTCAGTACGACGGCTTAAGTCGGCGTTGCCCTGAGCAATTTCTTTCGCTGCAATATTGATGGATTCAGCGGCGGTTTTTACCGTCAATACCGGCTCAACAATCATATCCAGCGTATTGTTCATACCTTCGACAATTTTGCGGTAGTCGCCTGGATGACGGGCGGCTTCGGCACGTACAGTGACGCGTCCTTCTTTGGCCGCTTCAGCCAGCATTTCAGCATCCTGGTTCAATGCTTTCAGATTGCTACGTACTTTCTCGATAATCAGATTGATTTCAGCTTTCTGGCCTGGGAACTGCTCTAATGGCGCATCGAAATTACCATCACCAAAGGCTTTCACACAGGCCATGGCTTTTTGGTTTAACTCAATATGACCAGCAACAATTTTATTAATAGAATCGGCTAATACCGAGAACTGGCCTTTAAACATATCCGCACGTAGCGTCATGTCAATATTGCCTTTTTCATGCTCGGTGTTGACCCAGTTGACGGAATCTACAATACCTTTGAGATTGCCACGGATACGATCAACACTCTTGTTCATCGCTGCTTTTTTACCTGGCATAGGCTCAAGCTGGGCTGTTAAATCACCGCGTCCGATGCTATCCATCACGGCGATGAATTTTTCGGTTTCGCCCACATAGGCAGACACCATATTGTTGATGCCTTGTGCGACTACTTTAAAGTCGCCATCAAACTTAACGAGTTCAAGTGCAGTATCGGATTCGCCTTCTGCATGCGCAGAGGCCATTTTTTGCATTTCTGTAATCAAGGTTTTGACGTTGGTTTTTAAACTGTCAAAATGATGATTCAGTTGGGAGAGGTCACCAGGCAAGCTATCGAGCTGTGTATCGAAATTGCCCTGGCCCAGTGCCAGCATAGAGTGACTGGTTTTTTCCAGCAGCTCGGCAGGCAGCGCTAATATCTGGTTGATTGCTTGCGCAATATTACGATATTCGCCATTAAATTGTGCAAGATCAATTGTTTTCTTCAAATTGCCATTCGCCTGCTCGGCAGAGATCAACGCAATTTGCTGAGCCAGACTATTTAAAGAATCTTTAGCCTGATGCAATGCATTCAGTACACTCTCGCCACCAGAGCCAGCAGGGTCATCTGTGCTGCTGAAATCTCCATTAGCAATTTCTTGTGCGGTGGCTAATACTTTGGCGGCTTCACCACCGAGATTACGTTTGACACTCAACACCAACAGCGTGCCCAACGCCATATTGCCCACAATCAAACCTGTCACCAGGCCACTATGTGATACGCTGACAACAGCCCCCACACCTGACACAGCCAGCAATAAGCCTAATTGAGACGACAATTTCAAACGACCAAATTTGCCTGTTAATGCACTCAATTTCTCTGACAACATGTTGTCACTCCTTATTTTTGATTTCCAAAATCCCTGTAAATGGATGGTTTGTACTATTTATCGGTTTATGGTGGTCATTATTAAGGAACTTGCCTGGATTTAAATGATGCTAAAAAAGGGGAAACTCCATTCTATTTTGGTAATTGCAAAGCTAAAGAAAACAAGAAATGTGACGTAGGTGATGCGATATTGCTATCGCAATAACGAAAGCGTCAACATCTAAAATACACCCTTTGACATGTCTTTACAAACAAAAAAACCGACCTTATTTAGGTCGGCTTTTTGTGATTCCGTTACTGGCTAAAACTCTTCCCAGTCACTATCGTCAGTACCAGTGCGTTTGGAGGCGCTGGACTT
>NZ_LMQQ01000005.1:0-172751 GCF_001425425.1 Methylophilus sp. Leaf414
CAGGCGTTTAACCGCTAGGCAGGCTGTTGTTGTGAGTCTTCTCCCTCGTTTGCTTGCATCATAAGCATCCAAAACAAGCATGTCATTGACCCATTAGGGCTAATCAAAAAAACGTTGTCTTATGAAGGTCAAAATGCTTCAGGGAAGGCAGTTGCATCAATCAAGTTATGGCTTTAAATTTCAAAGGAATTTTGGTATAATGTTGTGGATTGATGGGCTTTACGCCCATTTTTCGTTTCTGGTCGATATGTTTGGGAATTAAGGCTCGCCATGCAAGATTTGCATTCGGTTGTTGAAAAGACGGTTACCCAGTTGGGGTATGAGTTGGTTGACTTTGAAGTGGCCAGCCGCGGTAAATTGCTGCGTGTGTTTATCGACAAGCTGAACCCTAAAGATACTAAAGACAGCGTTAACATTGATGACTGTGTGCTGGTAAGCAATCAGCTAGGCAATGTGTTAACCGTTGAGCTGGACATTGATTATGACCGGCTGGAAGTTTCTTCCGCTGGCCTGGATCGTGTGTTGCGTAAAGAAAGTGATTTTGTCCGCTTTATCGGCGAGCGCGCACTTGTTAAGTTGCGCATAGGTATTAAAGATGATGGCCCTAAAGCCACGGCAACGACTTTGCCCAGGAAAACCTTTTTAGGTGTACTGCAAGGTGTTGAAGATGGCAAGGTGAAGATTGAGTGCGATGGCTGGCTGTATAGCTTTTCGCTGGATAATTTAGACAAGGCTCGGTTGAGCCCGATTTTTGATTAATTTGTTTTAATTAATCCGTACGGTGCGTTGGAGATTACGATGAGTCGTGAAATATTGTTGTTAGTTGATGCTCTGGCACATGAAAAGAATGTCAGTAAAGAAGTGATTTTTACGGCATTAGAGCTGGCATTGGCTTCTGCAACTAAAAAGAACCATGAAGAAGGGGCAGACATTCGTGTCGAGATTGACCGCGAAAGTGGTGACTACAGTACTTTCAGACGCTGGCAATATGTCGAGTACGACCTGCTCGAAAGTTCAACTTACCAGTTCGACGAGGAAGATCCGCGAGCAGAAGGTCGCCAGATCGGTGACTATTATGAAGAGCCGCTAGAGTCTATTTCTTTTGGCCGTATCGGTGCACAGGCTGCGAAACAAGTGATTTTACAAAAAGTCCGTGAAGCTGAACGTGAGCAAATGATCCAGGACTTTTTAGGCCGTGGCGAAAGCCTGGTCACTGGCGTGATCAAGCGTATGGAAAAAGGGAATGCGATTATTGAAGTAGGTCGCATTGAGTGCCTGTTACCGCGTGAAGCGATGATCCAGAAAGAAAACTTGCGCGTTGGTGATCGCGTACGTGCCTATTTGTCACGCGTAGACCGTGGTGGCCGTGGCCCGCAATTGATTTTGTCGCGTATCGCACCTGATTTCCTTAAACGTTTGTTTGAGCTTGAAGTGCCGGAAATTGAAGAAGGTTTGCTGGAGATTCGTTCAGCAGCGCGTGACCCAGGTTTGCGTTCAAAAATTGCAGTGAAAACCAATGATCAGCGTCTTGACCCGGTAGGTACTTGCGTAGGTATGCGTGGATCACGTGTGCAAGCAGTCACCTCAGAACTCGGGGGCGAGCGTGTGGATATCGTGCTGTGGAGCATGGACCCGGCACAGTTTGTAATCAACGCATTGGCGCCTGCTGAAGTAAGCTCCATCGTGGTAGATGAAGATGCACACAGCATGGATGTTGTTGTAAGCGAAGAGCAATTGGCAGTGGCGATTGGTCGTAATGGTCAAAACGTACGCCTGGCTTCAGAATTAACTGGCTGGAGCTTGAATATCCTGACCGAAGAAGCCGCTGCACAGAAGAACCAGGACGAATACGCAAAAATCAGCCAGTTGTTTATTGAAAAACTGGATGTTGATGAAGAAGTAGCAGACATTCTGGTGCAAGAAGGCTTTAGTACGCTGGAAGAAATTGCGTATGTGCCGATCGCAGAAATGGCAGAAATCGACGCGTTTGATGAAGATACCGTGAATGAATTACGTTCACGTGCGCGCGCTGCTTTGCTGACCGAGGCGATCGCCAAAGAAGAGAAGGTTGAAGAAGACACGCATGATTTGATGACGCTTGAAGGCATGGATGCCGACACTGCGCACAAATTATCTGCAAACAACATTCACTCAAGTGAAGATTTAGCTGAGCTTGCAGTGGATGAACTGGTTGAATTGACCGGAATAGATGATGAACGTGCCAAGTCATTAATTATGACCGCACGCGCGCCTTGGTTTAAATAACCTGGCGTTAAAACAGCCCGGGTTTAAAAGCCCGGTTTGTAACCTGAGTTTAAGTAATTAGCGGTTTCTTGTAACCCGCCAGGCAAGAATCATGCGTACACCTTAAATTAGAATATAGAGTAATCGAACTGGAGCAGTACATGGCACTTTCAACCGTCGCACAATTTGCCGCAGAGCTGGGTCTTCCAACGACCTTGCTCATCGAGCAACTGAAAAGCGCAGGCGTTAATAAAACGTCTGTGGATGATTTTTTGGAAGAAGGTGACAAGACTGCATTGCTGGATTACTTGCGTAAAGAGCATGGCGCAGCCAATGCCCCTAAAAACAAGATCACGCTGATGCGCAAGCAGAATACCGAAATCAAGAAAACTGATAGCTCAGGTAAAGCACGCACCATTCAAGTCGAAGTGCGCAAAAAACGCGTATTAGAGCGTCCTGAGGAGATCGGGTATGAAGCTCCTGCTGAAGCAGCAATTGAAGAGCCTAGCATTGCCGAGCCAGAAGTGCTCGAAGAGGCGCCAGTAATTGTCCCTGAACCAGAAATCGAAGTGCCTGCGGTAGAAGTTGAGCCGGAACCCGAAGTAGAGCCAGTCGCGGAAGTGGCAGAGCCTGCACCTGAAGCAGAAGCGCCGATTGCAGCGCCAGCTAAATCCAAAGCCGCAGTGCTATCTGTGCAAGAGATTGCTTTGCGTGAAAATGAAGCGGCACGGCATGCCAAACTGTTGGCGCTTCAGGCAGAAGATGTACAACGCAAACAGGCATTGACACAACGTCGTGCCGAAGAAGAGGCAAAACGTCAAGCGGATGCTGAAGCGGCCAAAAACAAGCCAGCACCAACAAAACTATCTGAAGGTACGCTGCACAAGCCAGCGAACAAAGTTACTGACAAACCAGCGGAAAGCAAAGATAAAAAGAGCAAGCCTGGTAACCGTGACTGGAACGATAACGAAAACAAAAAACGCGGCATTAAAACCCGCGGTGATGCGCCTGGTGGTGCTTCACAAGGATGGCGCACCCCTAAAGGCAAGCATCACAAGTCAAATAAAGATGACCAGCATGCATTTAATGCACCGACTGAGCCAGTGATCAAAGATGTGATGATTCCTGAGACTATTTCAGTCGCTGACCTGGCACATAAAATGTCAGTCAAAGCAGCTGAGGTGATCAAGGCACTGATGAAAATGGGCATGATGGTTACTATTAACCAGGTGCTGGATCAAGACACTGCCATTATTTTGGTGGAAGAAATGGGGCACAAAGCCCAGGCCGCTGCTGCCAACGATCCTGAGAGTTTTCTCGAAGAAACTGACATGACCGAAGCCGTGATGCAAGCGCGTCCACCGGTCGTCACCGTCATGGGTCACGTTGACCATGGTAAAACATCATTGCTGGATTATATCCGCCGTAGCCGTGTTGCTTCAGGCGAAGCTGGCGGCATTACCCAGCATATTGGTGCTTACCATGTAGAAACACCGCGTGGCATGGTGACATTCCTGGATACTCCAGGCCATGAAGCCTTTACGGCTATGCGTGCGCGTGGTGCCAAGGCTACTGACATTGTCATTCTGGTGGTTTCTGCTGATGATGGTGTCATGCCGCAAACAATTGAAGCGATTCACCATGCAAAAGCAGGTAACGTGCCTATCGTGGTAGCGATCAACAAGATCGATAAACCAGAAGCACAACCAGAACGCGTGAAAAATGAATTGATTACTCATGAAGTGGTGCCGGAAGAATATGGTGGTGAAGCCATGTTCCGTGAAGTATCTGCTAAAACGGGCAAGGGTATTGATGAGTTACTAGAAGCCGTGCTGTTGCAGGCAGAAGTACTTGAGCTGACAGCTCCGCAGAATACACCGGCTACAGGCCTAGTGATTGAAGGCCGTCTGGATAAAGGCCGTGGACCGGTAACTACCGTATTGGTGCAGTCTGGTATCTTGCGTCGCGGCGATATGTTGCTGGCGGGTACTGCTTATGGTCGCGTTCGCGCCATGCTGGATGAAAACGGCAACGATATTAAAGAAGCAGGTCCTTCTATCCCGGTAGAAGTATTGGGTTTATCGGATGTGCCAAGTGCCGGTGAAGAAACCATAGTCCTCAACGACGAACGTAAAGCACGTGAAATTGCCATGTTCCGTCAAGGCAAGTTCCGTGACGTGAAACTGGCTAAACAGCATGCAGCCAAACTGGAAAATATCTTTGAACAAATGGCTGAGGGCGCAGTACAAACCCTTAACCTGATTATCAAGTCAGATGTTCAGGGCTCTTTCGAAGCGTTGACTACAAGCTTGCAAAAGCTGTCCACTAAAGAAGTACGCGTTAATATCATTCACACTGCAGTGGGTGCTATTAGCGAGTCAGATGTTAACCTGGCTGCCGCATCTAAAGCTGTATTGATCGGTTTCAATGTCCGTGCCGATGCTGGTGCGCGAAAACTGGTAGAGACACTTGGTGTCGATTTACGTTACTACAACATCATTTATGAAGCGGTAGACGAAGTCAAAGCGGCCTTGGGCGGTATGTTGCCGCCAGAGCATAAAGAACAAATGATTGGTACTGTGGAAATCCGCGAAGTCTATCGTATCTCCAAAGTGGGTGCTGTGGCTGGTTGTTATGTGCAGGATGGTATGGTTAAACGTAATGCTAAAGTCCGCTTGCTGCGTAACAATGTCATTATTCATACTGGCGAACTTGACTCACTGAAACGTTTCAAAGATGACGTTAAAGAAGTTAAAAACAACTTTGAATGTGGTCTGTCACTGAAGAACTACAACGAGATTGAAGTGGGTGATATTCTGGAAGTGTATGAAGTCGTTGAAGTGGCCCGTACACTTTGACTTTAAAAACCGTCATGATGCGTTGTTGCCATCCAAAAAATGTTCGCTTACATATGCCCAATATGCCGCGCTCCATTTTTTGGCTGACGCCTAGCCTCATTTAGTCTTTTAAAGTCAGGAAAATCAATGGCTAAAGCATTCTCCCGCAATGACCGTGTGTCTGAGCAAATTCGCCGTGAACTGGCGGATTTGCTGATGTTTGAAGTAAAGGATCCGCGCGTGCAAATGGTCACCCTGACCGATGTTGAGGTTGCCGGTGATATGGCGCACGCCAAAGTGTTTTATACCGCAGCAAAAAACAGCAAAGGCCTGCAAGAAGGCCTGGAAAAAGCCGCCGGCTTTTTACGTTCACAGCTGGGTAAACGCATGATGCTACGCACAATGCCACAACTGCATTTTGTGTATGACGAATCGATAGACCGCGGGATGCATATGGATAAGCTGATTGACAAAGCGATCTCCGAGCAAACCCCGGAACAAGCTACACCCGACACTCCCTCGCAAGAATAACTTTCTATGCAAACCAAACGCATCAAACGCGCCGTTCACGGCGTGTTACTGCTTGATAAGCCGCATGGTTATTCATCCAACCAGGCACTGCAAAAAGTTAAATGGCTTTACCAGGCACAAAAGGCCGGACATACCGGCACGCTTGATCCGCTGGCGACAGGCGTGCTGCCTATTTGCCTGGGTGAAGCGACCAAATTTGCCCAGCACCTGACAGATGAAAATAAAACCTACATAGCCACAGTCAAATTTGGCGTCTCTACCACTACGGGTGACAAAGAGGGCGATATTGTGCAGGAGGTCGCGTGCAATGTGCAGCCAGGGGAGGTTGAAGCAGTACTGCCTGCCTTGACGGGTGAGATTACCCAAATCCCTCCCATGTATTCTGCCCTCAAGGTGGATGGCAAACCTTTATATGCTTACGCCAGGGAAGGCGTTGAACTGGAACGCAAGCCACGCCAGGTGACTATTTTCGCCATTCAATTACTGGATTGCCAGGATAATATTGCGAACATTGAAGTCACTTGCAGTAAGGGCACTTATATTCGCACGCTTGCTGAAGATATTGGCAAGGCACTAAATGTGGGTGCACACCTGATTGACCTGCGCAGAACGGCCACAGCGACTTACCAGATCGTGCATACGGTAACGCTAGAGGGTTTGGAAGTTATGACGATGGAAGCGCGCGATGCGCTATTATTGCCGGTGGATACTGCGATTAGCGCCTTACCTAAAATAGCGCTGCATGCAGATGCTGTGTATTATTTTAAGCAGGGGAATCCGGTATGGTTACCGGGAATTATTCCAGATGGCGATGTGCGGGTTTATAGTGAAGCAGGACTGTTTTTAGGCCTCGGTGTACAACTGGCAAACGGAAGAATCGCACCCAAACGCGTCGTAAATTTGTAGCGCTGGGCAGTCGGCTACCAGCTTCTAGTCTCAAATAAAGCTTGAGGAGAGCGGCAATGCATATCCTACGCCATTATTTTATCAGTCTGCTGTTGTTATCCGTTTTGCCCATCGAAGCCCAGTCCACATCGGTGACTGTACTCTATGATGACCGTTTCCTGCTGCATGATACTGGCGCCGGTCACCCGGAAAAGCCAGACCGGCTTGGCTTTATTGCCCAGCATCTCAAACAACATAAAACCATTAGCCGAAAACTGCGTTGGCCGACATTTTCTGCGGCTACACGTGAACATTTACTTTCCGTTCATCAAGCCAGTTATCTTGATTTGCTGGATGCAGAGCTGCAACAACTGACTCCCGCTCGACCTTATCTTACGCTGAGTACTGGCGACACCGTTATCTCGAAAAAATCACTTGAAGTGGCCAAGCTGGCTAGCGGTGCAGCGATGGCCGGCATTGATGCAGTCATGCAACACGATAGTAAAAGCGCTTTTGCGCTGGTCAGGCCGCCTGGTCATCACGCGACCGCTAATCGCGGCATGGGTTTTTGTATTTACAATCACGTGGCGGTGGCGGCGCGTTATGCGCAAAAGAAATATGGTGTGCAGCGAGTGTTGATCGTGGATATCGACGTCCATCACGGCAACGGTACGCAAGACATCTTTGATGAGGATGACAGCGTTTTTTATTTCAGCGCGCACCAGCATCCGCTTTATCCCAGGTCAGGCAGACCAACTGAAAAGGGACATGGCAAAGGGGAAGGCTAGACCATAAATGTGGATGTGCCTGCCGGCAGCGATGAAGCTATCATCTTAAAAGCGCTCAATGCACAACTGGAACCAGCCATGCAACGCTTTCGGCCTGAGCTAATTTTAGTCTCGGCTGGACTAGATGCACATCAGAGTGATCTGCTCGGTGGATTAAGCTACACAGACGCAGGTTATGCAGCGATTGCACAAAAGCTGGTCACACTAGCCAACCAATATGCGCAGGGCAGAACAGTCTGGGTGCTGGAAGGCGGATATATTCCGGAAAACAATGCCAGCGCGGTTGAAGCAATTTTACAAGTACTTATAGACCAATAGACATAATTTTGCAACAAAATTGCATATCAAGTCATATCAGATATGTTAATATATTCAACATGTTAAAGCGGTTTTATACCTATGTGCTCATTTCCGTGCTGTTTGCGTTCACGCAAATTGGCATGGCTGCACATGAAATCAGCCATTTAAACGATCTAAACAACCAATCACAATCTGATCATCAACATACTGGCGGTGAGCCTTGTACCTTATGCCTGGGCTTATCAGTGATTGCCGGTGGCATGCCACCAACGGCCTTTATTTTCCCGGTCATTGCATGTGATAAACCTCATTACATTTTAACCTCGTCAACTGCCGTGCAGTCCTTTACCAAGGTCTATGCTGCACGCGCACCACCCTCTTTTTCTCAGCTTTAATTTCTATTGCTTGCGCCCAGAGCGCACCTGAATCCTTACCTGCTGATTTGGCAACCGCTGCCCGTGCGGTTGGCCCTCATTGCAGGACGATTAATTGTTGAGAAAGAATGATCATGAATATCGCAAAGCACATCGCACGTGCTCCACATTTACAGCTAAACCCTGTGTGGCTGGCATTAACAACCATCTTAGCCTTCCCAGTTTCAACATTGCATGCCGAAGAGCACAGTCATACACTGGACCTGGACAATGTGCCTATTACCGGTAATCCACTGGGTGTAGGCTCGGATGATATGGTCGTGCCTGTGTCTGTACTTGGCGGGCGCGAATTAAGCTTACGCCGCGAAGGCACCTTGGGTGAAACATTGAACGGGATTCCCGGCGTGACCGCCACGCAATTCGGCCCCAATGCCTCGCGCCCGATTATCCGTGGTCTCGATGGCGAGCGCGTTCGTATTATGCAAAACGGTGTGGGTATCCTGGATGCGGGCTCCCTCAGTTTCGATCACGCTGTGGCGATCGATCCCCTCATTATTGAGCAAGTCGATGTGGTGCGCGGACCCGCAGCATTGCTGTATGGCGGCAGCGCAGTCGGTGGTGTGGTCAACGCGATTGATCATCGTATTCCCAAAGAATCCTTAAACGGCATGACCGGACGCGGAGAAGCGCGTTTTGGCGGGCCGGATAATGCGCGTAATGGCGCTGCGGTTGTCGATGTCGGTAACGGTACGTTTGCCATCCATGCCGATGTTTATTCTCGTGAAACCAGTAACCTGGATATTCCCGGTTATGCCGTATCAAAGCGCAAAAGCCTGGCAGATGGAGAGCCGCGCGATAGCAAAGGCAAAGGCAAGTTGAACAATAGCAGCGCTTTATCGAATGGCGGTGCTTTAGGAGCGGCCTGGACATTTGATACCGGCTACCTGGGGGTTTCATATTCCAGCCTGAACAACAATTACGGTGTGGTGAATGAAGATGATGTGCGCATTGATATGGAACAGCAAAGATGGGAGCTGGCAGGTGAGGTCAGGGAGCTGCGTGGCCCTATCCAGAAGTTGAAGTTGCGCATGGCACATACCGATTACCAGCACGTTGAATTAGAGGGTGGCGAAGTAGGCACTACTTTTAAAAACCGTGGTATGGAGGGTAGCCTGGAAGCGACCCACATCCCTTGGGCAAACGTCAATGGCGTCGTCGGTTATCAGTTCCAGAACACCCGTTTCCAGGCGTTGGGTGAAGAGGCATTTGTCCCAAGCGTGGTGACACAAACACAGGCACTCTACGTATACGAAGAGTTGCCGATTGATAGGCATAAAATTACCTTTGGTGGCCGCGTCGGTGAAACCTCGGTGGCTTCCAGTGCTGATGCTGTCTTCACTCAGGCATTTAACAATCGCTTTAATCCCAACAGTTTTGCCTTAGGTGGTTTATATGCCATTGATGACGCATGGAGTGCGACAGCAAACCTGTCCCATAACGAACGTGCACCTAGCTATTTTGAGCTGTATGCAAATGGCGAGCACGTGGCAACTGGGCAGTTTGAAGTGGGTAATGCCAACCTGAATAAAGAAGTTTCAAACGGTATTGATGCGCAATTGAAATGGAAAGCCAACGGTCACAGTGTCACAGTTGGGGCCTATGCCACCCGCTTCAAGAACTTTATCGGCCTCTTCAATACCGGTAATGAAATTGAGACCGAGCCCGGCACCTTTGTGCCGGAAGCTTCCTTCACTGCCGTGCCGGCCATGTTTAAAGGGCTGGAGCTGGAAGGAAAGTTTGCCCTTAACGACGAATGGACGCTCAAGATGCGCGGCGATTTTGTGCACGCCAAAGACACACGCAACAACGAGTATCTTCCGCGCATTTCGCCATTACGCCTAGGCGGCGGACTGGATTACCGGTTAGGTAACTGGAATGCACGCATGGATGTATTGCATGCCTTCAAACAAAATGATGTCGCTGAAAATGAACTGAAAACGGATGGTTATACCAACCTGAGTGCGTTACTGGCTTACAAGCTGCCAGTAAAATATCACATAGAATTATTTGCCAAAGCAAATAACCTGCTTAACGATGAAATCCGCGAGCATGCCTCTTTCCTCAAGGATATTTCTCCGGCAGGCTCACGTTCGGTGTTGATAGGGGCCAGGGCTGATTTCTAAAAGTTAAAGGCAATAAAAAGGGTTGGCAATTGCCAACCCTTTTTATTTAGTTAATCCATTAACCAAACAGGATCAGTCCCCAGACGATACCGAGATTGATCAGTGCCAGTAAAACAGCTGCACTGCCAATATCCTTGGCACGTTTGGCCAGCGCGTGGCGCTCAATCGAGACACGGTCAACCACGGCTTCGACCGCAGAATTCAGTAATTCTACGATCAGAACCAGCATGACGCTGCCTACCATCAGAATGCGGTGCAAAGCTTCAGCTTCCAGGTAAAACGCCAATGGAATCAGCACCAGGGATAACCAGACCTCTTGCCGGAAGGCATCTTCGTGCTGGTAGGCGGCTTTGAATCCATCCATGGAGTAACCGAATGCATTCACCAGGCGACGGATGCCGGTTTTGCCCTTAAACGGGCTTTCTTCATGTGACGGGGAGGGTTTGTTTTGCATGGATTATCTCTAAAAATCTACATCACATTTTAACATGCGCTATGATAACGCTTTTAGCAGTGTAATGAGGGTTAACATGGCAAGAATGGTGCAGTGCGTGAAACTGGGTAAAGAGCTGGAGGGCATGGATTTCCCGCCATATCCTGGTGAGCTGGGTAAAAAGATTTATCTGCATGTTTCTAAAGAAGCATGGGCAGGTTGGCTGAAACAGCAAACCATGCTGGTCAACGAGAACCGCCTGAGCCTGGCCGATGCCAGTGCCAGGAAATATCTCGCTGAGCAAACTGAAAAGTATTTCTTTGGGGATGGTGCGGATGTGGCCACTGGTTATGTTCCACCCAGTGCTTAATTAGCCGGGCATAAAAAAAGCACTCTTCGGAGTGCTTTTTGTTTTAATAATTAAGACATGGTTTCGCGCTTGATGTCTTCCAGGCTGGTATGGCGGATATCTTTACCTTTAACCATATACACCACATATTCAGAGATATTTTTTGCATGGTCCCCGATACGCTCAATCGCTTTTGCCACAAACAGCACTTCGAGTGACATCGAGATTGTGCGTGGATCTTCCAGCATAAAGGTAATCAGCTGACGCATCGCTGCACGGAACTGCTCATCCACCTGCTCGTCCTGCTTGGCGACTTCAACAGTCTGGCTGACATCCAGGCGCGCGAATGAATCCAGTGAAGTACGCAGCATTTCACGCACCAGGCCAACCATGGATTTAATCTCGTTGAAACGAGGTTTGTACATGCGGTCCTGCTCATAAATACGCTGAGCGGTACGGGCAATCTTGGTGGCTTCATCACCAATGCGTTCCAGGTCAGTAATGGTTTTCACCATCATCATAATCATGCGTAAGTCACGTGCCGCAGGCTGGCGGCGGGCAATGATATGGCTACAGTCTTCATCGACTTGCACTTCCAGTGCATTGACGCGTGCATCACGTGCCATCACATCTTTAGCCAGATTAACATCCGCTGTCGTCAGTGATTCCAGCGCATTCACAATTTGCTGTTCGACCAACCCCCCCATTTCCAGAACCTTGGCGCGTACTGATTCCAGTTCAACATCATATTGTTTTGAGGTGTGTTCAAATTGCATGACGTAATTTCCTAATTATTGTGCCCGCTAGGTTATCAGTACAATATGACAACTTTATGATAGTGATTGGCGGGGGTTGTTTCAATTATTTGGTCAGGGTTTTAACACCATTTGGCGTCGCCAGCAGCAAAACGTTTGCAGGACGTGCCGCGAACAGACCGTTAGTAACTACACCCACAATTTGATTGATTCTGGTTTCCAGTTCGATTGGATCGCTGATCGTCAGGCCGTGCACATCAAGAATGATGTTGCCATTGTCGGTCGTGAAGTCACGCAATTTTGGCTGACCACCGAGTTTGACCAATTCACGCGCTACCTGGCTACGCGCCATAGGCAGCACTTCAACTGGCAACGGGAATTTACCCAGCACGGGTACAAATTTGCTTTCATCGCAGATACAGATAAAGGATTTAGCCACAGCTGCCACGATTTTTTCACGGGTCAGCGCACCGCCACCACCTTTAAGCATATGCAAATGCTCGGTAATTTCATCCGCGCCATCCACATAAATATCCAGGCTGTCGACACTGTTTAAATCGAATACTTCAATGCCATGGTCGCGCAAACGTTTGGCCGTCGCTTCCGAGCTGGCGACAGCCCCTTCGATTTTGTGTTTAACTTTGGCTAATTCATCAATGAAAAAGTTGGCGGTTGAACCTGTACCCACGCCGATAATGCCATCTTTTACATAGGTAATTGCTGCTTTAGCTACTTCCAGTTTAAGTGCGTCTTGTTGTGCTTTATCCAATGCCATCTGCTTCAATCCTTGATTAATTCTTTATAATACAAACAATTCCCTATCATACACTGCAACCTTGCGGTTTTAAAACCTTAAAGCATTTGATGACCACCGACTACCGCGAAAAAATCGAACACTCCCAAGTCTATGCCGTGGCCCGCCACACGCCGCTGGATATCATGCCAAACCTGTCTGTAAGACTTAGAAATCAGGTCTTGCTCAAGCGTGAGGATATGCAGCCGGTATTCTCATTCAAATTGCGCGGCGCCTATAACAAAATGGCCAATCTGCCGCAGGAATCGCTCGCTCGCGGTGTGATTTGCGCGAGTGCCGGTAACCATGCACAAGGCGTCGCCCTGAGCGCGCAAAAACTGGGCTGTCGTGCCGTGATTGTGATGCCGACCACAACTCCAGCAATCAAGATCAATGCGGTACGGGCGCGTGGTGCCGAGGTAGTGTTGTTTGGCGATAGCTATTCTGACGCGTATGCGCATGCGCTCGAAGTTGAAAAAAGCGAAGGTCTGACTTTTGTACACCCATACGATGACCCGGATGTGATTGCCGGGCAAGGCACGATTGCCATGGAAGTTTTGAAGGACCATCCTGAACCTATCGAGGCGATTTTCTGTTGCGTGGGTGGTGGCGGTTTGCTGGCGGGTATTGCCGCCTATGTCAAAGCATTGCGGCCTGAAATCAAGGTCATCGGGGTGGAAGCGCAAGATGCCGAAGCCATGACCGAATCGCTCAAAACTGGCCAGCGCATCATGCTGGAGCAGGTCGGCTTGTTTGCCGATGGCGCCGCCGTAAAGCAGGTTGGAGAGCATACCTTTGCACTGGTGCAGCAATATGTCGATGAGATGATTGTGGTCGATAACGATGAGATCTGTGCCGCGATCAAAGACGTGTTTGAAGACACGCGCAGTATTTTGGAGCCCGCTGGCGCACTGGCCGTAGCGGGATTGAAAGCCTATGCTGAACGACATCAACTGCAAGGCAAAAGCCTGGTAGCCGTTGCTTCCGGCGCCAATATGAACTTTGACCGCCTCCGGTTTATTGCCGAGCGGGCCGAGTTGGGTGAGCACCGCGAAGCGGTGTTTGCAGTGACGATTCCCGAAACACCTGGTGCTTTTAAATCCTTCTGCCGCTTGCTGGGCAACCGCAATATTACTGAATTCAATTACCGTTATTCCGACGCAAAAAATGCGCATATTTTTGTTGGGGTGTCGGTGCAAAATCCGAATGAACCAGCTGAAATTATCCGCGCGCTGGATGCTGCAGGCCTGAAAGCTTTGGACCTGACTGGCAATGAAATGGCCAAATTGCATCTGCGCCACCTGGTCGGCGGACATGCGCCACAGGCGCGCAACGAAGTTGTTTACCGGTTTGAGTTTCCGGAAAAACCCGGCGCATTGATGAACTTTCTTGAATCTATGGGTCACAATTGGAACATCAGCTTGTTTCACTACCGCAATCATGGCGCCGACTTCGGCCGTGTGCTGGTCGGCATGCAGGTGCCACAGGAAGACAAAGCGGCTTTCGAGCAATTTCTGAAGCAGCTTGGTTATCCCTACTGGGATGAAAGTAACAATCCTGCTTATCAGTTATTCCTGGGCTAAATATTTTTGGTCTTTATCAGCCAATGTGGTGGTTTATATCAACCATTTCATATTGGCTTTAGATCGAAATTGGCGGTATGCAAGCCTTGCTAGCTGAGAATGAATTTTGCTGGTGTCATTAAACTTAAATAATAATCAGGAGATAGATTGCATGTTGAATTCACCTTTAGCGCGTCGCGCGCGTACCAGTTTGCTTTTGCTGGCATTGGTCGCCACTGTGGCTGCCTGTAACAAACCGGAAGAGCCTGCTGCTGAAGCTGTAGCGCCGGCCTCTGATAATCTGAGCGCCGGCCCGGTAGCTTATGTATCTACGCAAGATGCTGGTGTAGACGTGATTGACCTGGTGACCATGCAAGTGTCCAAACAGTTGAACGTCAAAGCTGAAGGTCCGCGCGGTTTGGCGGTGACTGACGACGGCAAGAAGCTGATTGTCGCCACTAAAGATAACGAAAGCATCTCTGTGATTGATACTGCGACCGGTGAAGTGTTGCAGCAAATCAATGTGGGCAAGAATCCTGAGTTCGTACGCGTGAGTGGCAACTATGCTTTCGTGTCTTCAGAACCTAGCGCTAAAGGCGGGCCTCCACCAAAAGCGGGTGAAGAAGACGATGACGATGATGACGAAGAAAAAATCCCGGCAAAAATCGCTGTGGTTGATTTAACCAAAGGTGAAAAAGTACGCGAAATCACTGGCGGCCCGGAAACTGAAGGGATTGAATTTTCAGCCGATGGCAAGCAACTGGTCATCACCAACGAGGCTGACAATACTGTCACCGTACACAACATCGAAACCGGCGAATTGATCAAAACCGTGCAGACGCATAGCCATGGTGATCGCCCTCGCGGCATCAAGGTTTCGCCAGACGGAAATACCTACCTGGCAACGCTGGAGTTCGGTAATAAATTCCTGGTGCTGGATAAAGAGTTTAATGTGGTACGTACAGTAGACACTGCCGAAACACCGTATGGGATTGCCTATGATGCGAAAGGCGACCGCATTTTTGTTGCGACAAACAAAGCTAAATTGCTGCAAGTGTTTGATGCCAAAACTTTTGAGAAAATCAAAGAAGTACCTACCGGTAACCGTTGCTGGCATTTCAGCTTTACGCCAAATAACAAAGACATTCTGTTGGCGTGCGGTAAATCTGATGCAGTGCTCGTGATTGATGCAGAAAAACTTGAAGTCACCAAGCAGATCGCTGTTAAAAATATGCCTTGGGGCGTAGTGACCTATCCGAAAGCCATGGGTAGCCTGGAAAACGCGAAGTAATCGCTAACTCCGGAAACAAAAAAAGCCCGCAAAATGCGGGCTTTTTTATTCATTTATTTTTATAGATTCTGACAGCAGTTATGCAGTGCGTTTTTTAATCCAGAAAGTAAAAATGCCATCACTCTCTTGCAATTCAAGTAAGGTGTGGCCGGTCTGGCGGCAAAACGCATCGAAATCTTTTTTTGAGCCAGGGTCAGTCGCCATGATCTTAAGCACTTGCGCCGGGGCTAAATCATTCAAGGCCTTTTTACAGCGCAAAATAGGCAAAGGGCAATTCAAGTTACGTGCATCCACTTCTTTATCGCTTACCATTTGAATGTCCTGGAATGAATATTTAACTACGCAGGTTCAATCGGCAAGCCTGCGCCTGCCCATGCCAATATGCCACCCGCGAGGTGAGAAACGTCAGCACAGCCTTGCGCAAGCGCGAATTCACCTGCAGATACCGAGCGTACGCCACTGCGGCAATAAAACACCAGTTTTTTATCTTGCGGCAGTTGACTAAACGCGGTGGCCAGATTGCCCAAAGGTACATGTAGTGCACCAGGCAATATGCCGGAGACCAGCTCGTGATCATTGCGGATATCAATCAGCAATACCGAAGGGTCATTCAATAAGGGGTGTAAATCATCCGGTGTTAAGTGTTTTAATGACATCAACAAACCCAGGAGTAATATGCCGGGAGGCATGGAAGAAGTGGTGGCCAGAGGCAGAATCGAACTGCCGACACGAGGATTTTCAATCCTCTGCTCTACCGACTGAGCTATCTGGCCAACAACAATTCAGGTCGCCCCGAATTGCAAGAGGCGCATTATAGCAAAGTTATTCGCGTATGCACACAAAAGATAAAAAAATTACTGACATGCCTGTCATGCTTTTGCTGTGCCCGGTTTTAAAGCGATAGCAGGGTTTGTTTAGAAGTATGCAATCTATTGAAATCCTCCTGGTCTCAGCTTCTTCCATCTAAACAACAAATGATGAATTATTCAGTGCAACAATGGATTGTGATTGCGGTCACACCTTTTAACAGAGTGCTTTTGAGGTATTTTTTAAGGTTGCTTCATCTCAGCAGTCTTAAGTTGGTCCAATAAAAAACAGGATAAATGTATGTCAAATTCAGTCATGATTTTAGGTGAAGTATTGGGAGATGTTTTTCCCGAGCAAACCATTATCGGCGGCGCGCCTTACAATGTAGCCCGGCACTGTCATGCCTTCGGGCTGGATGTGCATCTCTTAACCGCAGTAGGTAAGGATGCTCTGGGTCAACGTATATTAGATGAAATGCACCGTAAGGGCTTGTCTACCAAAGGCGTACAGCAGCATGCCGCATTGCCAACCGGGCAGGTGCACGTACATTTTGAGCCACACGGGCATCGCTTCGAAATCCTGGATAATCAGGCTTATGATGCTCTGGATTGGCTGCCGGTAGAGGCATTAACCCAGCAATACACACCCCAGCTGATTTATTTTGGCACCCTGGCACTCAGGCACGCGCCTATGCAGGGCGTGGCGGAACAATGGTTAAAGCTCTGTGATAGCGCCATGGTGTTTTGCGATATTAATCTGCGTGAGCCCTGGTACGACAAAACCAACGTAGCGTTAGCCTTGCAGGCGGCGGATGTCCTGAAGATTAATCATGAAGAATTGCCAGAAGTATCCAGATTGCTAGGGTTGCCGCAAGCGCCTGACCTGGATGCACAAGCCAGGCAGTTGCTGAACACATTTGGGCTAAGTGAAATGTTTGTCACTTGTGGCGAGCAGGGCAGTTTTTGGCTGGATGGAAATGGTAGCAGTTTCCGAGAGGCGCCAGTGCCATTAAAAACAGCATTCGTCGATAGCGTGGGTGCAGGAGATGCTTACACTGCCATTGTGATACGTGGCCTGCTAGCCGATATGCCTAGGCAAACCATGCTTGCGGATGCGGCCAAATTTGCCGCCGCTATTTGTGGTATCCGTGGTGCAGTGCCTGAAAGCGCAGCGTTTTATAAAGATTTTGCTTAGTAACATCAGTACCAAACGCCTAAAAAATTAGCAAAAACAGAAACTTACTTAAACAAATTTCTTTGCAAGGTGAGTCTTTGTCTCTATAATGCTCGGTTCGAGTAAATTGAATGTCGACGCGGTAAGGCAAATAGGTTGTCTGGCTGCAGCGATATTGACGCTAATTAGGAAAATAAAGATGGCTGTTACCGCAGAACAATCCGCAAAGATTATTAAAGAATTCCAACGCAGTCCAGGCGACACGGCTAGCCCAGAAGTACAAGTTGCTTTGTTGACTAACCGTATCACATACCTGACTGAGCATTTCAAAGCTAACAAAAAAGACAACCACTCACGTCGTGGTCTGCTGGCAATGGTTAGCCAACGTCGTAGCCTGTTAGATTACCTGAAAGGTAAAGACGTTAGTCGTTATCAGACATTGATTGAGCGTCTGAACCTGCGTAAATAATTTGGTTAAAGTGACGAAAATTACAGCTCACTTTTAACGAAATAAAAGCCGATGGCATGGTGCTTGCCTCGGCTTTTTTGTTTTTAAAATCCCTGGAATGTTCGAAATAATCAGGGATAAAAATCACCACTGGGGTGGCTTCTGTGGGTATGTTTTGTTTATTAAAACAAAAGCGCACTGACAGAAGTCACCGCATATCGCGAAACGCGGAATAAATACTTATTCCAAGTTTCTATTGTTGAGATTGGCTATTAGGTAGTGAATAGCCATGGTAGAAAAGGAAAACTAATGTTTGAAATTACTAAAAAAAGCATCCAGTTTGGTGCGCACACCCTGACAATTGAGACAGGTGAAGTGGCACGCCAGGCGGATGGCGCCGTGATGGTGAGCTACGGAGATACTGTGGTACTGGTTGCAGCTACTGCGAAAACAACAGTCAAAGAGGGCCAGGACTTTTTTCCTCTGACTGTGGATTACCAGGAAAAAACCTATGCAGCAGGCCGCATCCCGGGTGGATACTTCAAACGTGAAGGCCGCCCTTCTGAAAAAGAAACATTGACCGCGCGTCTGATCGACCGCCCTATGCGTCCTTTATTCCCTGACGCCTTCTACAATGAAGTGCAAATCGTAGCCACCGTATTGTCTTACGATCCTGAAATCGATGCTGACATTCCAGCCATGATTGGTGCTTCAGCTGCGATCGCATTGTCAGGTATCCCATTCTACGGCCCTATGGGTGCTGCTCGCGTGGGTTACATTAACGGCGAATACGTTTTAAACCCAACCGCTTCACAACTGACCGAGTCAGCACTGGACCTGGTAGTGGCTGCGACTGAAACTGCTGTAATGATGGTTGAATCCGAAGCTAAAGAGTTGCCGGAAGACGTCATGCTAGGCGCCGTGGTTTACGGTCACGAGCAAATGCAATCTGTGATTAAAATCATTAACGAACTGGCTAACGAAGCTGGTAAAGATGCCTGGGACTGGACAGTACCAGAACCAGACACTGCATTGATCGAAAAAATCTCGTCAATTGCTGCTGATGACATCAATGCGGCATTCAAAATCAAATCCAAAGGCGAGCGTTCTGCCAAGCTGGATGAAGTGAAATCCCGCGTGATGAGCACTTTAATCACCGAAGAAACCTCTACGCTTGAAGCCAACAAGATTAAAGACGAATTCTTCAAGCTGGAAGCGAAAACCGTTCGTAGCCAGATCCTGAATGGCGAGCCACGTATTGATGGCCGTGACACCCGCACCGTGCGTCCTATCGTGATCCGCTCCGGTGTATTGCCACGCACGCACGGTTCTGCCCTGTTTACCCGTGGTGAAACACAAGCGCTGGTAGCAACTACTTTGGGTACCGGTAAAGATGAGCAAACCATTGATGCCTTGGGTGGCGAGTACTACGACAGCTTCATGCTGCACTACAACATGCCTCCGTTCGCCACTGGTGAAACTGGCCGTGTAGGTACGCCAAAACGCCGCGAAATCGGCCATGGCAACCTGGCTAAGCGCGCATTGAAAGCAGTATTGCCAGCCAAAGGTGATTTTGATTACACCATCCGTGTCGTTTCTGAGATCACTGAATCTAACGGATCCAGCTCTATGGCTTCTGTCTGTGGCGGTTGCTTGTCCATGCTGGACGCTGGCGTGCCACTGACTGCGCATGTTGCCGGTGTGGCGATGGGCCTGATTAAAGAAGGCAACCGCGTCGCGGTGCTGACTGACATTCTGGGTGACGAGGATCACCTGGGTGATATGGACTTTAAAGTAGCAGGTACCGATAAAGGGATTACTGCACTGCAAATGGACATCAAAATCACCGGCATCACAGCACAGATCATGCAAGTAGCCCTGGCACAGGCCAAAGAAGGCCGCGCGCATATCCTGGGCCTGATGAAAGAGGCTGTGTCTGGTGTAAACACCGAAATGTCACAATTTGCGCCACGTATCATCTCTATGAAAATCAATCCGGACAAAATCCGTGACGTGATTGGTAAAGGTGGTTCCGTGATCCAGGCGCTGACTAAAGAAACCAACACCAGCATCGATATCGAAGAAGATGGTACCGTGAAAATCGCCTGCACCAGTGCAGAAGAAGGTGCTGAAGCGCAACGTCGTATTGCTGCGATTACCGCTGAAGTCGAAATTGGCCAGGTTTACGAAGGCCCAGTGGTCAAGATCCTTGATTTCGGTGCTGTGGTGACATTGTTGCCAGGTAAAGATGGCCTGGTACATATTTCACAAATTGCCCACGAGCGTGTGAAAGCAGTAGGTGATTACCTCAAAGAAGGCGACATCGTGAAAGTGAAAGTGGTTGAGTTAGATGACAAAGGTAAAGTTCGCTTAAGCATCAAAGCCTTGATCGACCCTCCTGCAAGAGAAGAAGCACCAGCTGCTGAGTAATTAGCAGTGAAGTAAAAAGCCCGCGCAAGCGGGCTTTTTTATTGAGTTTACAAGCTTGCGCAATCACGCTGATATCCTGAGCAGATAAGTCGCAAACTGTTGAAGATCGTAATCACACATGCAAAGAAATTTCAGGGCCATTCCTTCTGGGAGCACTTTGTTAAGCGGAACGACCATCGTAATGTTGCACAGGGATACTGCCCAGATCGATATCCTCAATGCAGCGGATATTGATAGCAGCCATGGCATTGCCTTTCGCATCCATCCCCTGACCATAAGGGTGAATGCCGCATATAGGACAGAAATGATGTTTGATGACGTGTTTATTGAATGTGTAAGTGCTGATAGCGGACTCAGGAGTCAGCAACTTTAATTCTGTGAAGGGTACAAACCAGAGCAAAGACCCCTTACGCTGACAAAAGGAACAGTTACAGGCTAACGCGCCGGTGATTTCACCTTGCACCTCAAATGCAATATTGCCGCAATGGCAGCTGCCTTTATAGGTCATGACCTTTCTCCTTTCATCGTTCTGATAGCCATTTGTACATCACCAGTGCATCGACATAGCCTTTGCTTGGATGTCTGAATGCTTTTGGCAACCTGCCTACTGTTTCAAATCCCAGTTTGGTCCATAAGCGCACAGCACCTTCATTACTGGAGGCAACAAAGTTGAACTGCATGGCCTGGTAACCCAATGATTTTGCCAATTGCTGCGAGTGCTCGCACATGGTTGTCGCAAGACCTAAACCACGCGCAGCGGATGACACCATATAACCGCAATTGCAGACATGATCACCGCCACCAGGCTGGTTGGTTTTGATGTAATAGCTACCTAATATCTGCCCGTTTTCTTCTGCGACAAAGGTTTTTCGTGGCGTCTCCATCCATAATGTAATCGCCTGTTCCCGGGTTGTGTCACGCGGGTAGGCATAGGTTTCACCAGCAGAAACGATCTCATGGAAAAATGGCCAGATCTGCTCAAAGTCTGCCAGAGTTGCTTCACGGATATGCATCGATGACTTTCTTCTGTAAGTCTTGTGTTACAGCAATTTGCTACCTAAAGGCACTTCATGTTCCGGCATGCACAATGTGACATTGCCTTCCGCATCGTGAAAGCCAGTGACCAGGCATTCAGATATAAAAGGCCCAATTTGTTTAAGGGGGAAATTGACCACCGCGACGACCAGTTTTCCTACCAGTACTTCCGGGGTGTAGTGCGCTGTGATTTGGGCACTGGATTTGCGGATACCAATCTCAGCACCAAAATCGATTTGTAACTTATAGGCGGGTTTACGCGCTTCGGGAAATATCTCTGCAGAAAGTACGCGTCCCACGCGTAACTCTACTTTGGTGAAGTCACTCCATTCGATTTGATTCATTTTTGCAGTAAGTCTAGTTAGCGAATCAGCCCAGAGATCGCTTTGAACTGCGGATGCGTTGCACCTTGCATAGGCTCGAATAACACTGATTCTGTATTGGTAATGATGCAGCCTGCTGCCTGTAATCTCGCCAACGCATTTAAACGATGGGCTTCATTGCGTGAGATCACTGCGTCTTCAACCACAAATACCTGCTTGCCGGAAGCCAGTGCATCTAATGCGGTTTGCAATACACAGATGTGGGCTTCCAAGCCAAACAGTACAACTTGTGGTGCGACGCTGACGGAAGACTCCTGCAAGGCTGCTTCATGCCAGGCGGAGAAAGCCAGCTTGCCGAAACGTGGTGTGTACTCTGGTAACAGAGCCTGCAATTCCGGCAGCGTTTCGCCCAGTTTTTCAGGATACTGCTCAGTCACCCATAGGGGAATATTGAGGAATTGTGCGCCCTGGATCAGGCGCTGAATGTTATTCACCACGGCGGACATGGCGTCTTTTTGCATGGCTGCACATAAGCGTGTTTGCACATCGACCAGCATCCAGACGGCGTCCGTGCTTGCTATGATGGTATTCATACTATTTCCTTGCCAGTTGCTGGTCTATATCCTGCAAATCCGCTTCCGATACAATGCCACTGGCGGTTTTGAGGCGGATAATATTGACCAGATAGTTGTAGCGCGCCTGCAATAAGTCACGGTTGGCGCTGAAATATTGCTGTTGTGCGTTGAGCACATCTACGCTGGTGCGTATACCGACTTCGTAACCTAGCTGGGTGGAGTCCATCTGGCTCTGGCTACTTTTGAGCGCCTGCTCCAGCGCTTTCACCTGGGCGATGCTGGTATTCAGGTTCAAATAGGCGCGCTGGGTTTCCAGTGTGGTCTGGCGCAATGCATTCTGCAAGTCATCCAGTGCTTTTTGCCGGTTAAAAGCGGCCTGTCGCACGCGGGAGGTAACGGCGCCACCCTGGTATAGCGGCATGGAGACTTCCACACCAATACTGGCGCTTTTCAGGTCGCCGCCAAACCCGTACTGGCCGCCATTGCTGTAACTATCCTGGTAGCTTGCAACCGCATCCACTGCCGGGTAATGTCCGGCACGCGCAATTTCAATGTCTTTTTCACTGACCTGCACGGTTTCCTGCTGGATCTGGATATTGAGGTTGCTGGCATTAGTGACATCCTGCCACTCCTGCATGGCTTTCAGATTGGGTGTGACCTGTATATCTTCGCGAACGCTGACGAGTTGCTCTGGCAGTTTGCCTGTGATCGCCTGCAGGCTGCGTCTGGCAATTTCCATGTCATTTAGTGCAGAAAGTTCTTGCGCGGCAATCAGGTCATAACGCGCCTGCGCTTCATTGACATCGGTCACGGTGGCGGTACCTACTTCAAAATTCGCATTTGCCTGTTGCAACTGGCGTTGAATGGCTTTTTTCTGCGCTTCGATCAAGGTGATGCGATCTTGCGCAAGCAACATATCAAAGTAAGCCTGCGTAGTGCGCAACATCAGCCCTTGCTGGGCAAGGTGATATTGCTTGTCTGCAATGCTGACCTGCACTTTGCTCTGGTCTATGCGTTCCAGGTTTTCTTTGCGAAAGATTGGTTGCCTCGCTTGCAGCTGGGCCTGGTAGCCTTCAAAGTTATTGCGTCCGCCGGGGAAAGGCGCCGGACTACCGATAATCTTTAAATCGGTACGGTTGGCATTGGCGCCTGCCAGAAAATTAACCGAAGGCCGATAGCCGGCCTTGGCTTGTTCTATGATTTCCTGCGCGGCCTGATTCGCACTCCCAGCAGAAGCGAGCACCGGGTCATTGGCTTTGGCTTCCTGATACACGTCCATCAAGCTTTGTGACGCTGCCAGAATGGCTTGCGGTATGCACAAGGCGGTCAGTAGCAAAACCCGTGACAAGATATTCATAGAGCGTTAATGTAGCTTAGAAAGAGAATGCTTGTGCTTGCGGTGCGTTCTGCATTTCAGTCAGGCTGGTCTCAAACAGCACGTCCTGTTTGTAGCTGTGCTCTGCCAGGCGCTGGATCAAGGTTGCCTGCATGACCGGGGCTTTACCAAGCACAATCAACATGCGACCACCTATGCTCAGCTGGCGACGGACGCCTTCAGCCTCTACCGGGCTTGAGGCAGTGAACACAATCGCGTCAAACGGCGCATTGGATTCCAATCCGCTATGACCATCAGCTTCTATCACCTGCACATTCTGGATGCCTTGTTTGCTCAGGTTCTGGCTGGCTAATTCACACAAGTCAGGGAATATCTCAAGCGCGGTCACTTGCGCAGCGTGTTGAGCCATCAAGGCTGCCAAATAGCCACTGCCAGCGCCTATCAGTAATACTTTGTCCGTCGCCTGCAATTGCAAAGCCTGTAAAAAACGGCCTTCCACTTTAGGGCTCAGCATTTGCTGATCATGCGCCAAGGGAATCTCAATGTCGGCAAAGGCCAGCCCACGATAAGCATCCGGGACAAATTTTTCACGCGGGATACTGTTGAGTGTTGCCAGTACTTTAGGGTCCAGCACCTCCCAGGTGCGGATCTGTTGCTCAATCATGTTAAAACGTGCGGTTGCCTGGTCTGTCATGGTCTAGTCCTGTGTGTAAGTTCAATGTCCATCTATTTGCAGAATTCAAGGCAATTACCTTTTAAATCCTGTCCTGCATTTAATGCCTGTCTGGTCTCAGTATTATAGTTTATTGCGTCATCATTTCGCGGTTCTTGCGGTAAGCCTTGCCCATAATGTATACAGGGCTGGTACAAACAAAATGGTAAGTACAGTAGCCACTGCCAAGCCGCCCATAATGGCGACGGCCATCGGTCCGAAGAACACACTACGTGTCAGCGGAATCATCGCCAAAATGGCAGCGGCGGCAGTGAGCACGATAGGGCGGAAGCGGCGTACGGTAGATTGCACAACTGCCTGTTCCAGCGAAGCACCTTCTGCGATATCCTGGTTAATCTGGTCGACCAGAATCACCGAGTTGCGCATGATCATGCCGGATAATGCAATGCTGCCGAGCATGGCCACAAAGCCAAACGGCATATTAAACAACAACAGGGCGAAGGTGATGCCTATCATCCCTAATGGGGCAGTGAGCACCACCAGTAAAACATTCGAGATACTGCGTAACTGCAACATCAGTAAAGTAAAAACCGCCGCGAAAAACAAGGGCACACCTTTGGCCACTGATTTGGCACCTTTGGCTGATTCTTCTATCGCGCCGCCAGTTTCTACAGTTACACCGGCAGGCAGCTTCTGCAATATGGGCTGAATCGCTTGCGTGATTTGTGTAGACACTACCGGCGCTTGCATATTGCCTCGCAAGTGGGCGCGCACCGTGAGCGAAGGCACGCGATTACGCCGCCAGATCACGCCTTCTTCAAACCCGTCATGGATATTGGCAACCTGCGCCAGGGGGACACGCTCTCCACGCTGGCTTAATACCGTGAGTTGCGCCAGTTGCGAGAGCTTGCTGTGTTCTGCCTCGGTACTGCGCATCACCAGGTCTATCCGTTCATTGCCTTCTCTGAATTCGCTGACTACTTGTTCGTAATACTGCGTATTCAGCAATTGCGCGATATCGGGCGAACTCACCCCTAACAGCCTGGCTTTGTGCTGGTCGATATCCACATGAATCACTTTACTTGGCTCTTCCCAGCCTAGCTGTACATTACGCAAATGTGGGTTGGCGCGCATGGCATCGGCAATCTTGTGCGCGACCTCCCTGATGGCCTGCAGATCCTGTCCGTCGACACGAAATTGCACCGGGAAACCCACCGGCGGACCATTTTCCAGCCGCAGAATAGACGCGCGCAGTTGCGGGAAGTCATGTTCGAACAATGTCAGCAGATCGTTACGTAAAGATTCCCGCTGTTGCAAGTTGTCACAGAGAATCACCAGTTGCGCAAACGCGCGATGAGGCAGTTGCACATCCAGGGGCAAATAGTAACGCGGGGCTCCTGAGCCGACATAAGACACTACATTTTGTACTGGAGCGTGATTTTTTTGCCATTGCTGTAACCAATGCTCAAGCTTTTTCACCGCCTCATCGGTGGACTGGTCACTGGCATTTTCGGCCAGGCGCAAGTCGACCACAATTTCCAGCCGGGTGGAGTCCGGGAAAAACTGTTGTTGTACTTTGCCAAAACTGAACATCGAAACTGCAAACAGGATGATGGTGGCAATAATGACCATACCTTTGTGCATCACACACCAGCTGACAATGCCCTGCAGGCGCTTGTAAAAGTTAGTCTCATAGATATTGTGGTGGTGAGCGCTTGCTTCGCTTTCAGGCTTTTGTTTAAAGCCCAGGAAATACTTTATTTTTTGCATTAACCCGCCAGGCGCACTGGTTTGCTGCGCAGCATCAGGTAACAGGTGATAGCCTAAAAACGGCACGACGATCACCGCAGCCACCCAGGACAAAGTCAACGCAATTGCGGATACCTGGAAAATGGAACGGGTATATTCCCCGGTAGAAGACACTGCAATAGCAATCGGCAAAAAACCGGCCACAGTGACCAGCGTGCCGGTAAGCATAGGCATCGCGGTGGAGGTGAATGCAAATGAGGCCGCGTCCATACGCGCCCAGCCCTGTTCCATTTTCGATGCCATCATCTCTACCGCAATAATGGCATCATCCACTAACAAGCCCAATGCCAGGATCAAGGCCCCTAGCGAGATTTTGTGCAAGCCTATGCCAAACCAGTCCATCATCAGGAAGGTGCCTGCGAGTACGATCGGGATTGCCACCGCGACCACGATGCCGGTCCGCCAGCCTAGAGAGAGCAGGCTGACTGCCAGCACAATGATCAAGGCTTCGGTCAGGGAATGTACAAAGTCTTGTACCGAGTGCTGGACAATATCCGGCTGTGACGTTACAGGGTGCAGTTGCACACCTACCGGCAGCTGCTTTTGTACGCTGGTGATGTTTTGTTGCAACGCTTCACCCAGTGCAATCACATCGCCGCCTTGCTGCATGCTGACACCAATCAATAATGCCGACTGGCCGTTGAAGTGTATGCGTTGTGCAGGCGGATCAGCGTAACCGCGTTTGATGGTAGCAATCTCCCCCAGGGTCAGGTTTTGATTATCAGCGCGAATAGGAAACTGACGCAAATCTTCTAATGTTTGTAAGCGCCCGCTCACGCTGAGCCTGATGCGTTCCGGCCCTGCATCAAATGTGCCTGAACCGATGACTGTGTTTTGCTGTTTCAGCATCTGCGCCAGTTGGGCCGGACTGATTCCCAGCGAGGTCAGTTTCTGGTTGGAGATCTCGATAATAATTTTCTGTGGCTGTTCACCGAAGAGATCGACTTTTTCCACATCTGGTAGTTTGAGCAGGCGTGACCGTACCCATTCAGCCTGCCGTTTCAGTTGCTGCGGGTTAAGGCCATCGGCCGTGATGGCGTACATAGTGCCGTAGACATCACTGAACTCATCGTTAAAGGTCAGGCTTTGCAGGTCGCTGGGAAAAGTGTGGCGGATATCGCCTATCTTTTTACGTATTTGATACCATAATTCGGGAATCTTCTCCGAGAAAGTATTATCACGGATCACAATGAAAACCACCGATTCACCAGGTCTTGAATAGCTGCTGGTGTAATCGATAGAGGGAATTTCCTGCAGTTTTTTCTCTATCCTGTCAGTGACTTGCTGCTCGACTTCCTGGGCTGATGCCCCTGGCCAGCTGGCGCGGACCAGCATCACCTTGAAAGTGAATGGCGGGTCTTCAGATTGCCCGAGGTGGGTATACGCCAGTACACCGCCTATCAGAGTCAGGATAATAAAATACAGCACCAAAGCCTGATTTTTCAATGCCCAGGTCGAGAGGTTAAAGCGCTGGTGTAGCTCAGGGTGCTGCTGGTTATCCGGCATATTAGGTGCAGTCATTTAGCGAAGCACCTCGGGTGCAGGCGTCACCGCTTGTACTTGCATGCCTTCGGTCAATGTATGCACGCCGATAGTGGCGATAATTTCGCCTGCTTGCAGGCCAGAAGTAATTTCTATCCCTTGTTCGCTGAGTAAGCCGGTCGTGACCGGGCGCAGATGTGCTTGCTGTTGCGGATCAATTACCCAGACTGCTGCTTGTTGACCATTTTGCGTCACCGCGGTGGAAGGGACGATAATTTTTTGCGCGGTATTCGCCTCAGAGAACATTACGTCTGCAGTCATTCCCAGCTTGATGCGATGATCAATATTGAGTAGCTGGATACGTAAATCAAAAGCATGTGTCTGGCTGTTAGCCGCTGGTGAAATTTCACGGATACGTCCGGTATATGGCTGTGCTGATTCCTTAAGCGTGACCAGTGCCGTATCCCCGATCTTCAGCTCCGCTATGGTAGTTTCCGGTACAGAAATCTGGATTTCAAGTGTCTGCAAATCATAAATCTGCGCAACGGTCTGCCCGGCGGCAACCACTTGTCCAGGTTCTGCCTGAATCATGCCGATTACCCCTGCACGATCAGCGAGTAGTTGTGTGTAGGCGGTTTGGTGCTGGCTGACTGCCGCTTGCGATTGGGCTTGTGCCAGGCGAGCCTGCGAGGTTTTGACCTGGGTCTCGTAGCTTTCCAGTGCGGATTTGGAAATGAATTGTTTTTGGTAAAGCTGCTCGCGACGGGCTAGTTCTGATTTTGCCAGTGACAGGTTGGCCTGCGCAGTCTGCACCTCGGCACTGGCTGCCTGCGCGTTAAGCCGGGAATCATTCGGGTCCAGCCGGGCAATCAACTGGCCTTTCTTAACCATGTCTCCCACATTCACATCACGAGAAGTAATCTTGCCTGCAATGCGGAAGCCGATGCTGGATTCGTAGCGCGAGCGAACTTCACCGGTGTAACTTCCACTTGCATGAGTATCTGTAGTACCCACCTTCATCACCCATACCGGGCGTGGGGCGGCAACTTCCTGGTTTTCCTTGTGGCAGGCACCCAGTAGCAGGCTGAAGCATAGCGTCAGTAAAAAAGCGTTATTCATGTGGAGTAACTTTCAACAATCCTTGTAAACACATGCGCATCATGAAATCGATACGGGCTTCGATAGGCTGCCAATTGATCCAGGCATCATCGGCCATGTTGATCTGCAATGCGCACAAACCATGCATGGATGCCCATACGGTTTGTGCCAGGAGAACAGGATGATTAAATTCATCTTTAAATATGCCGGCCGCGCAAGCGCTGGTAGCCACACCTATCAGCTGGGCATAGCCATCCTGTTCAGGGTTATGTTGTTCAATGCTTGACAATGCCGGGTCGCAAGGAAGATGTGGCGTCATGAACATCATGCGGTAATGATTGGGGTTAGCCAGCGCAAACTGCACATAATGCTGGGCAAACTGCAAAAACCGTTCCAGCGGATCGCTGATGGCTAAAGTAGAGTGCAGCGCCTGTGCCAGCTTAAGGGCGTCGGCATCCACCACTGCACGCAGTAATTGTTCCTTGTCGCTGAAGTAAAGGTAAATGCTGGTGGCTGAATAGCCGATCTTGTTCGCCACGCCGCGCATGGTCACTGCATCTACCCCGTGATGAATAAACAGGTCTCGTGCCGCATCGATGATGACGGTGCGGATAGCCAGTTTTTCAGCATCTGTTTTTACTTTTGGGGGCATGAATTCGGTAACGGAATTTATTGTTAACAACGTTAACTTAACATTGTTAAATTACAAAGTCAAATCATGCTGGCATTTCAGCCAAGAATGGTGCAGAGTAACAAATGTGATACACCGGTGTTCAGGGAGGGCTGATTAGCTGAGTGGTAACAAACTCTGCCTTTCACCGGCATGCATCATACCGATGTCCGTAGCGATCAAAGAATCGAGCGGACGGCGAGTCCAAAAACGATTAGGAGCGATTCAGTATGAATGTTCGGCAGCGTTGGGTTAGTTTTATGGGGCGTGTTTTATTGTCTTTAATTTTTGTTATCAGCGGCATTACTAAATTGTTGGATCCTGCGGGTACTATCGCCTATATTGAAAGTGCTCATTTACCATTACCGCAGATAGCCTATGCGGTGGCATTGTTCGTGGAGCTGGGATTAGGCATAGCTTTATTAGTCGGATTCCGGTCGCAACTGGCGGCAGCGGGGATCGCCATTTTTACTTTTGTCACGGCGCTGACGTTTCATAGCAATATGGCCGATCCGGTACAGGTCATCATGTTCCTGAAAAACATCACCATTATTGGCGGGCTACTTGTCGTCATCGCCTTTGGGCCTGGCGGTTACAGCGTGGATAACGGCAAGCGTTTGGTTCTTAATCAGTGATCTGCGCTCAATGGTTCGGATCTGGTTTCACCTGATCCGAACCATTGCTGCAAATGTGCCACCAATGCCAGCGTGTTCGCAGAAACCTGCTTATGGTAAGGATACATGGCATAAATACCTGCCTGTTGTATGGTGTAATCAGCCAGCACCTCTACCAGCTTTCCGGTTTGTAGCGCCTCCATCACATAAAATGCGGGTAAGCCTGTGATACCCAGTCCTGCAATCGCGGCATCGCGCAACACCTCACCATGGTTGGATCTTAAGCGTGGTTGTATATGAATGCGTTGCAGCTGGTCGTTTTCATTGAATATCCACTCGCTGGCACGGTGTGTCAGGCACGCATGTGATGTTAATGCATGTGGAGATCCGGGTGCGCCATGACGCGCGATGTAGTCCGGGCTGCAACAAAAACGCATGGCAGCATCTTCCAGTTTGCGCGCCACCATCCCTTCTTCCGGCTGGTCAGTGACACGAATGACCATGTCATAACCTTCACTGACGATGTCCACTTGCCGGTTATCTGCATCCAGCCAGATTTCAAGCATGGGATGCAATTGCATAAAGGCGGTCAACGCAGGCGCCAACCTCAAGTTGGCATATGAAAGCGGGGTGGAGATTTTGAGTAAGCCGCGTAATTTATCCGAACGATGACTGATTTCAACTTCTACGTCATGCATGGCTTGCAAAATATGCTGAGCACGCTGGAAAAAAACTTTTCCCGTTTCTGTGGGTGATAACTTGCGCGTTGTGCGTTGCAATAAACGCACACCCAAACGCGCTTCAAGCACAATGATACGACGGCTGACCAGCTGTTTGGAAATCCCCAGCACTTTAGCAGCGCTGGTGAAATTGCCATGTTTGACCACTTCAATAAAAAAACGCATCTCTTCAAATGAATGCATATATTGTCAACTTAAATGAGACAGTGATACTTAAATAACAGGGATTATCAATTTTTCCATTCAGGAATACAATACATCGTATTAGTCATCAGCATGACAAGATTATTTCAATGGCTAATGCCCACTCATTCACAGGAGGAGTAGAACATGAATTCATTTCAATCAGCAGTCAGCGTTTTAGGCCGTGTGTTGTTATCACACATTTTTATTATCAGCGGCCTTGGCAAAGCAGCCAATCCTGAAGGGACCATAGGCTACATTCAAAGTGTAGGCGCACCTATGCCGGAAGTCGCTTATGGCATAGCATTGTTTGTAGAGCTGGTGCTAGGTATTGCTTTGCTGGTGGGCTTTAAAGCACGTTGGGCTGCTGCCGGTATTGCCCTGTTTACGCTGGCAACGGCGTTTCTGTTCCATTTCAACCTGGCTGACCAGATGCAACAGATCATGTTCCTGAAAAACTTGACGATTGTGGGTGGTTTATTGCTGGTAGTCGCGTTCGGCGCCGGTGCTTACAGTCTGGATAATCGCCGTCGTTCATAAAGTCACATAGCCGGGGGCTGCTAGATGACGACCTTGTTCGTTTCGCATGGGGCGCCGACGCTGGCGCTGGAACCAGGGGAGACCGGCAAAATGCTGTCAACCCTGGCAGCATCCTTGCCGAGGCCGGACGCTATACTGGTCATCTCTGCGCATTGGGATACGCGCGTGCCTATGGTCAGTCTGGCAGCGCATCCACCAACCATTCATGATTTTGCCGGATTTCCGGCGGCATTATATGGCATTCATTACCCGGCTCCTGGCGCACCCGCATTGGCTAACAAAGTGGTTGAGTTATTAGCGGCGCATGATATTCAAGGGCAAACGCAAGCCGATCGTGGCCTGGATCACGGTGCCTGGGTACCGTTGTCGCTGATGTATCCCGAAGCCGATATTCCGGTGACGCAACTATCAATACAGAGCCGCAGTACACCGGCAGCGCAATTCTCCCTGGGCCGGGCATTACAGGATTTGCATGATCAGAATGTGCTGATCCTTGCTTCGGGTGCTATCACACACAACTTGTCAGACCTTTTTACCGGGCAGCGCGATGCGGCACCGTTAGCTTATGTGAATGCGTTTGCCGACTGGATTGCCGATCAGCTGGCTGGAGAACAAGCACAAACATTATTAAATTACCGCACGGAGAATCGTCAAGGAATACAGGCGCACCCGAGCGAAGATCACCTGATGCCTTTGTTTGTCGCGGCAGGAAGTGGGCAGGGTGTACCAAAAAGATTCACGCCAGAAACCACTTACGGCATTCTGGCGATGGATGCTTATGTGTGGGAAGGCTGATTTAAACAGATAGTGAAGTATGTGAAATCACTTAACGGAGCCCATATTGGTTGAGTTTATTCCAGAGTGAACGCTCACTGATTTCTAGCAGCTTCGCCGCTTTGGTTTTATTGCCCTGACAAGCTTCCAGAGCCTGTGAAATCAGTCGCTTTTCCATGGCTTCCGTGGTGCGGGGGATAGAAAGCACATTGCTATCTGAAGCTACTTCACTGGATGACTCGGGGAGTTGTTTACCAATATCCGCTGGCAAATGTTGCGGCTGTATGGTCTGGTTCGCTGCCAGAATCGCGGCGCGTTCGAGAATGTTCTCCAGTTCACGCACATTGCCCGGCCATGCATAATGTTGCAGGCAAAGCCTGGCACTCTCACTCAGCTGGCACTGTCGTTTACCAAGAAAAAACTCCGACAGTAATCCTATATCGTCATTACGTTCACGCAATGGCGGAATCTGCAATTGCAGGACGTTCAAGCGGTAATAAAGATCTTCCCGCAGCTTGCCTTCCTTGACCGCCTGGATCGGGTCGCGATTGGTTGCGGCAACTACCCGCACATCCAGCGCAACCTGCCGGTTACCACCTAGTTTCTCGACGACATTTTCCTGCAATACCCGCAGTAATTTTGACTGTAATTGAATAGGCATTTCGGTAATTTCATCCAGAAAAAGCGTACCGCCATTGGCCAGTTCAAATTTACCGATGCGTTCTTTTACTGCGCCGGTGAAAGCGCCTTTCTCATGCCCAAACAATTCGGATTCAAGAATATCTGCCGGGATAGCTGCGCAGTTGATGGCTACAAATAACGCCGAATTGCGGGGAGAGGCTTCGTGCAGGGCTTTGGCAACGAGCTCCTTGCCAGTGCCGGTTTCACCGACGATAAATACCGTTGCCTTTTCCGGCGCGGCTTGTTGAATCATCTGTTTCAGTGATTGCATGGCCGGGCTATTGCCTACCAGGCCGGTAATATCCGGTTGCTGGGTTTCTTTGAAAAACCTGTTTTCCTGCTTGATACGTTTGAGCGTCAGGGCTTTATCAATGGCGACTTCCAGTGTTTCCAGCTCAAACGGGCGCAAAATATAATCGCTGGCACCCAGTTTCATCGCTGCAACTGCAGTCTTAATTTCACCTTGTGCAGTCACCATAATGAAGGGCAAATGCTCATGTTCTTTGCGCAAGGTTTCCAGCAATTGCAGGCCATTCATGCCTGGCATATGTAAATCACTGACCACCAGGTCTATCTGCTGTTGCTGGATAAACGCCATCGCCTCGCGGCCATTGCCAGCTGAAAGGGCACGATAACCGGCCTGGCGCAGGCTGATTTCCAGCAGGCGCCGCATATTCGGCTCATCATCAACGGCGAGGATAGTGATTGGGGTTGTCATGCCTTATTCTGACTTAAATTTCAGGACTTTATTCAAACGGTAAGGCAAGGTTGAATTGTGCGCCTTGCCACGGGCTGGTGCTGTAGGTGATTGTACCACCGTGTGCTTCGACGATTTGTTTGACCACCGCCAGGCCCAACCCTACACCACCGGCACGCTGAGTAAAAAAAGCTTCAAATAAATGTGCCTGCTGCGCTGGTGGCACGCCAGGCCCATTATCTGCCACCGATAGATAGGCATAAAGTGGGTCATGGGATAAAGAAATGGCTACCTGGCCATGCTCGGGCAATATCTGGATGGCATTGATAATCAGGTTGACCAGCACCTGGGTCATCTGGTCCTGGTCGGCGGCAATAGTCACTGGTTCGGGTGCATTTAATGACAGCTGGATATGTTTATCCTGTGCCTGTTTTTGCAACATATCGCAAACATGTTGCAAGTGAGATTGCAGCTCCAGTGGCGTTTTGCTCGGCAAGCGCGGCCTGGCCGAATCAATCAGCGACGTCACCAGTTTGTTCAGGCGCTCGGTCTCGGAAATAATAAATCCCAATACTTCGCGGCCATCTTCACTCAGTGTAGGTTCGCGTTTCAGTACATCAGCCGATGAGCGCATGATGCCTAATGGTGTACGCACCTCATGACTCATGGCCGCGGCCATTTCCCCAACCACTGCCAGTTTGGCTGCGCGTGTCAATTGTTGTTCAGACTCGGCCAGTTCGGCGGCCATTTTAGTGAATGTCTGGTGCAGCGCCTGTACCTCCACCGGGCCACTCAGCGGCGGGGCAATCACATTCGGACGCCGCAATTGCTGTACAAAGCGGATCAGTTCTTCCAGCGGTTGCGTGATGCGCTTTGCAATCGGACGTACCAGCAGTAAAGAGAAAAACAGGATCACCACCAAAAGGATCATGAAAATAAGCCCCAGGCGGTGTACCGGAGCGACAGCAACATCATGTTCTTTGTTGAGTTTTACTTCCCAGCCGTGGATAGGTAGCGTGCTTTCTATTGATGCATGTGTATGCAGGTTGTAGCGTGGTTGTGACCAGTTTCTGGACTGTGCCAGCAGTCGTTCATGTTCATCTACCAAAGCTAGCTCAGTGGAGTGTTGGGCGGCATGGTTGAGCAAGTTCTGGATTACTGACCAGTTAAACGTGGCAATCAGGTGGCCGATAGGTTGCAGGGTCAAATCAGAATAAATGGGCGTAGCAATCATCAGCTGATCATTTTGCAAATGATAGATGGTGATTGGCTGATCGTCTTCTTTAAACGAGAACCAGACTGGCGGGCTGGTAAGCCGTTGGTTGATGTGCTGCGGATTACTGGAGGCAACAATGATGGATTGCAGGTCGACCACGTCAATCGAAATATATTGAGCGGCATAGCTTAAGTGGGTTTCTTCGAGAAAGACAGATAGCCGCTTATCAATGTCACCAATTTGCATGTCTTGCATGATCGCCAGCTGGCTCCAGCTGCGCACGTTTTGCACACGTTCAAACAGCACGCGGTCAATGTGTTCGCCTACTGCTTTACCTGTCGTTTTCAGGTCATGTTTTATTTCGGTGCGCAACGCGGTGCGTGCCTGGTAAAAGCTGAGCACACTCACCAATAGTGCCGGCAATAATCCTGCCAGCAAAAATGCGATTAGCAGCATTTTTCGGATGGTTAAAGGCGAATGTTTAGGCATGGAATATGAGAAAATACGGTTTCTACTATTGGCGTTGCATTAGCTTAATCGGAAAGTGTGTATGTCCACCATTTTATTGCGTTGCGCGGTCAGTGTAATCAGCCTGTGCATGATGTGCAAGCCACTGTTGGCGGAGGAAGATTCCTCTTTCTGGGATGGCTTCCGCATTGGGGGATATACCAGTGTGGATTTGCATGTGCCACGCACAGAAACCACCCGGCTGAACTGGAACGAGTTGGCGATGATCGTGACCTGGGATAAAAACACCCGTATCAAGTTTTTCGGCGAACTGGACCTGGAAGATGTAGCCAGTTATAACCACCGCCAGGGACTGGATTTCCGCGACGCCTATATCAATCCCGAGCGTCTGTATTTTGATGTGAATCTAACCGAACGTGCCAACGTACGACTGGGCCGTTTCCTCACACCGTTAGGCCGATGGAACCAGTTGCATGCATCGCCACTGGTATGGACAGCTAGCCGGCCTTTGGCAACTACTGAGCTGTTTCCCACCTTTACCAGCGGCATACAGTTTTTTGGCACATTGCCTTTTCAGGAGCGCTCGCTGGATTACCAGATTTACAGCGCGACTATGAATGCGCAACCGGAAAGCCGCGGTGAAACGCAGTACAAGGACATGCGTGGTGCACGGGTTGCCCTCAATAATGTATTCAATTTCACTGATGAAAATGCCGGCCTGAATACCATAGGCCTGAATTACGCCACGTATCGCGAAGAACAGTCGTTTGGACCTAAATACAGCCTGCTCGGTGTGGATTTCCTGATCGAGTTTAACCGCTGGGAACTGAGTGGCGAAGCGTATACCCGCAAGATTGACCATGGCCAGGGTGGCGGCAGTGGTTTTTACCTGCAAAGTGCCTACCTGATCAAAAATGACTGGTACTGGATCACCCGGCTGGAAAGCCTGCATCAGCCTGACACCTCCAACGCCGAGCGCTGGATCATAGGGGTAACCAAAAGGCTAAAACCAAACCAGTTACTAAAATTTGAAGTCGTAGGCGGTAATGGCGAATATGAGGATATACCGCGCGGATTCACTACTTCGTTTGCGATGATGTATTGATGCGTTTCTATTTGCTCAGCATCTGGATCATAGTCGCTGGCTTTTTGCCCGGCCTCGCCCTGGCTGACGAGCCGGTGATTGCGGTGATTGTGTCAGCTCAGGCTGCCTATACGGTGCCGGTGGCTACCAATGATCTGGCATCCGTTTATTGGCGCAAGAAGCTGTATGACAACCATGGTAAACCTTTACATCCGGCCAATTTGTCCAGTGACCATCCGTTACGCTTGCGCTTTTCGCAGCAGGTATTGCACAGTAGTCCGAGGTCGCAAGTAGGTTACTGGAATGAGCAGTATTTCCACGGTATCCAGCCGCCGTATACCGTGGAATCACAAGAAGCGATGATACGTTACGTCGCTTACACTGAAAGCGCTATTGGCTACATAGATGCATGCAAGGTCGATGAGCGGGTGAAGCCGGTCATATGGGTGACGGCCAATAAGATACTGGGTGAAGCGCCCGCTTTACGTTGCAGTACTGCTACGCCTTAATGCGGCATTTTTTATCGCCTTCATTCTGCCTGCCTGTTCCGGCGCCGGTGGTTGATCCAGCTTTGTCTGTAGATTCCCACCTGGCTGCTCACGGATAACGACAGCAGGTGGCGCAAGTGGCTGCTCCGGCTGTAATGGCAGCGGCGGCAATTTGAGCTCTGCACGCACCACCGGGTTTGCGACCAGCCAACTGTAATGCGAATGGCAAGTGCTGGATTTGAGTTCATAGGCTGTCAAGAGTGTGCAGAACACGTCATCATGACTAAGCGGGTAATTTTGGTAAGGCCTGATCTGGTTAATCGAATAATCAAACTGTTTGCCCAGCCATAAAATGGCCGGTACATGAGTCTGCTCCTTAGGCGCAATCATATAAGGTGCTGCATGCAGGTAAAGCCCATGCTCTCCCAGAGATTCTCCGTGGTCAGCTACATATAACATGGCGGTTTCATGACTGTTGTCGTATTTTTTCAGAAGCTGTATGACTTCACTCAGGAAATAATCGGTATATAAAATAGCGTTGTCATAGGCATTATCGATTTCCTGCTGGCTGCATTTGGATAAATCGCTGCTGCGGCACACCGGAGTGAATTTTTCGAATGCTTTCGGATAACGACGATAATACTCCGGCCCATGATTTCCCATCTGGTGCAATACGATCATGATGTCTTGGCCATGGTGAGACTGGATGTACTGGTCCAGGCCATTTAACATACCAACGTCCCTGCATTCGGTATCGCAGACTGTATTCTGTGCCGGTGATTGAAAATCCTGGTAAGCCATACGCGTAGCCACACCTTTTGAGTCTGAATTGTTATCACGCCATAACACATTGACATTATGTTCTTTCAAAATGTCCAGCGCATTCTCCATATGTCTGGCTTTTTTCGCCGAATACTGCTGCCTGCCCAGCATGGAAAACATGCAAGGTACCGATACACCGGTAGAAGTACCGCACGAAGTCACCTGTTTAAAGCTGACTACATCTTCCTGCTGCAAGCGCGGATTAGTCAGTTTATGGTAGCCATTCAGCGAGAAGCGGTCATAGCGCGCGGTTTCACCGACCACCATGATGACCAGCTCGTGTTTAGTGTTAGCGCCAACTCTTTGTGTATCTGTGGCGACCTGTTCCAGCGCCTGACTCTCGGGAATGCTGAGGTGCTGGTTAGTCCATTTAATTAATGAGTAATGCATAAAGCTGGGGTTTGCATACATTCGGGCCAGTTTGTGCTCGCGGATAAAGCTGGCGTATCCGGCAGAGTTCGGCCACACAGTCGCCACCATCACCACCACTAAAAACCCCAGGTGCAGAGCGCGAATTCGCAGGCTATCACGTTGAAACCATTCTTGCGGCGCTCTGAACAGCATCCATAAAGCAGGCACTACTCCAATTGCAATGACAAAAAAGATCATGTCCCAGGAGAGCAGGCCGACAATCTCTTTATTGTCGGTTTGTAGCAAGTTGTCCAGCATCACAGTATCGATGATGATGCCAAACTCCTGCATGTAGAAACCGGCAAATGCACTGCTGAACAGTATCAATGCCAATAACCAGCGCGCACTGCGGCCATGGCTGATCAGTAATAGCCAGATGGCGGTAACCAGCGTGAAAAACAGCAACAGGCTGAGCAGCAAACCGCTTTGGCCACCTAGTGGCGGATACAGCTGGCTTAAATGTGAAACCAGCGCATAGTTATCAAATGCAATCAGCCACAACGTCACACCCCAGATCATTAATATCTGTGGGGTGAATAAATGGCGGAACACCGCGGACAAGGAAAATTTTTTCATGGGTAACTGCGTTTCGAGTAAGCGTTATTCGGTTGAATACGAGTCAGGTAATGGCTGCTGGAAAATGACAATACGCACAACAGCAAAGCGCAGATCAGCCACATGGATGTCAGCGTATGCGACAGAAAATGTGCGCCGCGGAGTTGCTGGCTCCAGCCAAGCATAAAACCAACCGATAGCCCGGCTACCATCACCGCCAAAGCTTTACGTGGGTGGTGCGGTAACCAGCATAAACACAGGGCAGAAAGCCATAAGCCACTGCTGGCATGCCCTGCCGGGAAACAATGGCCAGCCATTTGGGAAGTGTGTGCAGCAAATGCAGGAAACCAGTCTGAAGTGCCGCCATAGCGCGTGATATCCCACGGGCAGGCATGCGGCATCTGATGTTTAAGCCATGACACCAGGCTACTGTGCGCGATGGCTAGTGCGGTTACCCAACGCAAGCGGTATTGTTGTGCAGGAGATAACCAGCTTGGACGCAATCTTCCCGGCAACATGGCAAACACCAATAGCACCAGCCACACGCTCAGTAGCAAATATTTGGCATAACTGTGCATGACCGTGTCATAGAAAAATACGTGCTGGCCAGTAAACTGGCCGCGGCTAAAATCGAACATCCAGTCTGCAAGCATCAAATCGAGCGGGGTGTAATTCGCCATGGCGAAAATCGCCAGGGCACTTGCACCCAGCAGTAGCCATAACCCGGCTAATCCCTTGTTGGTAAGCCAGCGTTCCACGTGGCGACCTCACTGTCAGGGAAATGTTTTGTGCCCGGTAACGTTTGCAATTTGCCGATATAGGGATCGCCCACCAGGATGCTATCAGGCAGAAATTGTGCGTTGACGATACTCTCATCCGGGCGAAAACCATCGAATGACAGTCCAACCAGATCGGCCAGGGTATATATCAGGTCGGCATTGTCATATTGCTGATGCGTATCCACATTAGCTAACACTTTCTTGGCGTTAAACCAGTTATCCGAATGCCAGATAATCAGCGGTATGCTATACATCGGTAAGGTAGGCGCGGCTTCGTTACGTCCCTGGAAGTCGTGCGGCGCAGTGTCGTACACATCTTCACCATGGTCGGAGAAGTAAACCAGCAGACTATGTTGTTGCTTGGCTTTCAGTGTAGAAATCAGCTGCGACATGATCCAGTCGTTATAGCGGATAGCATTGTCATAGCTGTTAATCAATGCAGTTTTTTCTTCATCCAGCCCGGTGGCAGGCAAACCTTGGGTTGTTTTGAACACATCAAACTTTTCCGGATAGCGGTAGCTGTACTTCATGTGTGTGCCTAGCAGGTGCACCACGATCAGTTTTTTCGGATGCGGATCGTTCAGGCTTTCAGCAAACGGTGACAATACCTTTTCATCAAAGCTGTAAGCATTCTGCCGGCGCTCGTTATTCAGAAAATATTGTTTGTCTGCCTGTTTGGCGAATGTCGTCAGCATGGTGTTGCGGCCAGTCAGGGTCTGCTGGTTGGTGATCCAGGTAGTGTGGTAGCCAGCCTGTTTCATCATCGCCACCAGTGATGGCTTAGTCTTGTAATCGTCAGGATGCTGCTGATTGGCAAATGTCAGCACCTGCTGCAGACTTTCAATGGTGTTCGGGCGTGGAGAATATACATTTTCAAACACTGTCAGCTCATGTTTGATTTTGTTGAGTTCAGGGTTGGTATCGCGGCCATAACCATATAAACCCATATGCAAACGCGAAGTGGATTCACCAATCACCAGCACCACGGTGGTTGGCCCCGGCTTGGCTTGTTCAGATAATTGCGCCAGAGGCGGAATCTTATTCATGGTCAGCAGGGTATGGTTAACTTCATCTAGCTGCTGCTGGTAATTCAGGTAACCGAGTGCTAACTGGTAAGGTGGCACGCCGCTGAAATGCTTGTTAAAGCTCTTGTAAGCGTACATCCATTGATTGTTAACCGCATGTTTTAACGGGGAGGAAAAAGCGATCAACACAGTAATTAATGAATAAACCGCTGCGCGTGATTTCGACAGTTGCGCCGGTTTTAATGTGCGCCAGTAAAGCGCGGGAATGACAATACACGCCAGCAATACCAGCAAGATCCACCAGGAAAAATAGTTGTGCAGATATTCCTGAGATTCACTTTTGTTTGACTCAAACAAAATCATCATCAAGCTCTGGGTCAGCTCTTGACGATAAATTAAAAAGTAAGCGATGCCAGGTAAGGCAGAGATGCCGATAAAAATTGCAATCGCTGCGCTCCAAAAGCGCAACCGTTGCGGTTGCCACCACAGCGGAATCAACCACAAAGTGGAAACAATGACGGCATCCTTGAATCCTTCCAGGGATGATGCGCCAAATAGCCAAAGCAGGAATTGTGTTAAACCGCCCAGCAGCAGAAACAGGCCATAAGCGCGTAAGAATGGATGCTTCACAAAGACTTCCCTAATTATTTTTGATAAATTCAGGGGTATCTTTGCAAGCGTTATGCCATAGAAGATTATTTAAAAGTGATTTGTCATTAACTATATGATATTTAAATGGTTTTTTGTTGTTATTTATGTGTTGATGTCATAAAGGCAGCATGCAGCTTTATGCATGATTTGCAGAAACGACAGACTCAAAGTAGAAAAAACCCTGCAAATTTTGCAGGGTTTTAAAAGTAAGTGAATATCTCTTGTTATAAGGTAATGCCTTACTCCCATTCGAGCTGCGGGTAAATCACATTCACATTACGGCGGTTAGCAATATCAAACAATAGCCATTTTTGGCGTTCAGATTCGGCAGCAGTGTCCATGGTTTGCTCCATGCTGATACCTTTTTTGATGCTGGCGCGGACGTCGGCTAACAACAGGTTGAGGTAACGCAATTCATCACCAATAATCGTTTTCTGGTCAGGGCTTTCTAAGCCATGACCTGGCACAATCAGTGCGTATCGAGTCTGATTGATTTTCTCCAGTACGGCGATCAGGCCTTTGATATCACCTTCAACCACTGGTGTACGTTGCGCAAATACCAGGTCGCCGGTGAACAAGGTATTGGTTTTGCTATCCAGCACGGTCAGGTCGGTATGCGTATGCGCGACCGTTTGCGATTTCAGTTGTAATACGCGGTCGCCTAAATCCAGTGATAATTGGTCATGCACAGCGGTATCGGGAGGAATCGTGGTGCTGGCTTTGCCTGCCTCGCCCAGCAGGTTGGCATTAAGTTTTTCGTACTGCTCTTTGCGTAGCAACATGGTGTTGGCCAGTTTTTCATGGCCGACGAAGTGGACAGGCTCTCCCTGAAAAGCAGCATTACCGTAAGTATGGTCTGGGTGCACATGGGTATTGATCACATATTTTATCGGCAACTTGCTGATATTGCGGATAGCTTGCAGCAATTGCTCGCCGGTGTGTTTGCTGCCACCACTGTCGATCACTGCAATCGACTGGTTGCCGATAATAACGCCCAGGTTACAGATATCTCCCTTGTAGCCATCGTCAATATCCTGATGCTGGCCGTGATGTACATAAATCCCTTCAGCAACTTTTTTTAATTCAAAGGTGTCTGCCCACACATGACTACAAAACGTTACAAACCCGAATGTAACACCAACACACGATAGCTTTATTTTTGATAACATGCTGACTCACCCATGAATGTTTCATACATCATAATCAATACATTCGTGATGACAAAGTGATCGTTGTCACAAGGGATTTCAAGGAGAAGACATGAGTTCTACGCAACGATATACCAAAGTTGCCGTTATTTTGCATTGGCTGATTGCTTTGGCCATCGCCGGGATGTTTGCACTGGGATGGTATATGACCGGGCTACCGAAAGATGGCCCTAAAGAAACGCAATTCGATTTATTTGGCTGGGGTATCTATACCTGGCAGATGGATGAGCCGGGCAGTGCCCGCACCCTGTATTTCAATTTGCACAAATCCCTAGGCTTCACTTTGTTGTGGCTGGTGGTATTCCGAGTGTTCTGGCGCGTTAGCCATACGCCACCTGCCATGCTGAGCAGCTATCCGACTTTCGAACGTAAACTGGCGACTGCCGCACATCACTTCCTGTATGTGCTGATGGTGGCAATGCCGTTGAGTGGTGTGTTAATGACCCTCTATAGCAAATATGGATTGAAGTGGTTTGGGCTGGAAGTCTTTGGTGGCCTGGATAATGCAGATTTGCGCGATATTTTCAAAGACTCTCACGAGTTGTTTGCGACGATCTTGCTCGCTGTGATTGCCCTGCATATCGTCGGCGCACTCAAGCATTACTTTATTGATAAAGATAAAACCCTGTCGCGTATGACTCTCAAATAATCATCTGCACAGTATAAAAAAATCCCGCTCATTGCGTAGCGGGATTTTTTATATTGTTTTTTAATCTAACAGTTTACTGGTGATATTGCGGGCTCAGCTTGCGCACGGTTTCCAGCATACAGGCTGCATGCTCGGGCGGGGTCCACTGTGTGATGCCGTGGCCTAGGTTGAATACATGGCCATTGCCGTGACCGTAACTGGCCAGGATGCTAGCCACTTCTTTTTCAATTGCTGCTGGTGAACTCAATAAAATCGCCGGGTCCATATTGCCTTGCAGTGCGACTTTGTCACCCACACGCTGGCGGGCATTGCCTACGTCCATACTCCAATCCAGGCCAAGTGCATCTGCACCAATGGCTGCCTGGGCTTCCAGCCACAAGCCGCCACCTTTGGTAAAGGCTATGCAAGGTACTTGGCGGCCTTCGGCAGTTTTGGTCAGGCCGGCGACAATTTTCTGCATATAGTTGAGTGAAAATTCAGTATAGGCGTTGTGTGACAGCGCGCCGCCCCAGGAATCAAAAATCATCACTGCCTGTGCGCCAGCGGCAATCTGTGCATTCAGGTACTGGATGACTGTCTGCGCAGTAATCTCCAGAATGCGGTGCAGCAGTTCCGGCCTGGCATAGCCCATTTTCTTGGTATTTAAAAAGTCCGTACCGCCTTTGCCTTCCACCATATAGGTCGCTAGTGTCCACGGGCTGCCGGAAAAACCAATCAGTGGCACACGGCCATTCAGTGCCTTGCGGATACTGCTCACGGCATCAAACACATATTGCAGTTTGGACATATCCGGAATTTCAAGCTTGAGGATATCGGCCTCAGCCTGCAAGGTACGCTCAAATTTCGGGCCTTCACCTTCTTCAAAATAAAGACCCAGGCCCATGGCATCCGGCACAGTCAGGATGTCACTGAACAAAATTGCGGCATCCAGCTGCGGGTATCTATCCAGTGGCTGTAAGGTGACTTCAGTGGCAAACGACGGGCTTTGGCACAACTGCATAAAGCTGCCTGCCGTTTTACGGCTTTCGCGATACTCAGGTAAATAGCGGCCTGCCTGGCGCATCATCCATACCGGTGTATAGTCGGTTGGCTGGCGCAGCAGTGCGCGTAAAAAGGTATCGTTTCGCAGTTGGCTCATATAGATCACAAGGTCACGGTCAACATTTTACACAGCAAGCTTTCGGGCCTGGCTGGTGAGTGATTGAACCGTTAAAAAATCAAAATAGCATTATAAAGTGCGCAGTCAGTTTTCACCTGAAAGAATGCTGTTTTTTTGCGCTGGCACAAATAAAAACGCCGATGAGTTTAACCCATCGGCGTTGAATGACTTATGTCACAATTAACGTGGCAGGGTTGAGCTTCCCATCAGGAAAGCATCCACTTCACGTGCACACTGGCGACCTTCACGAATTGCCCATACCACCAGTGATTGCCCACGACGGATATCACCGGCGGCAAACACTTTGGCTTTGCTGGTTTTGTAGCAGCCTTCGCCATCGGTAGTCGCTTTGGCATTGCCGCGGTTGTCTTTTTCCACACCGAATGCATCCAGTACTTTCTGGATAGGGGAAACAAAACCCATTGCCAAAAATACCAGGTCAGCTTTGATAGTGAATTCAGAGCCTGGAATTTCAGTCATTTTGCCGTCTTTCCATTCCACGCGTGCACCTTTGAGTGCAGTCAGTTTTCCATTCTCGCCGATCAGCTCTTTGGTAGTGATAGACCAGTCACGGGCAGCGCCTTCTTCGTGAGAGCTGGAAGTACGCATTTTCAGTGGCCAGTTTGGCCATACCATGAGTTTGTTTTCTTTTTCCGGCGGTTGCGGCATTAATTCAAATTGCGTAATGCTAGCTGCGCCATGGCGGTTGGATGTACCGACACAGTCAGAACCGGTATCACCACCACCAATCACCACCACGTGTTTACCAGTGGCCTTGATCTGGTCAGGCACGTTGTCACCTGCCACCATTTTGTTATTTGGTGTCAGGAAATCCATGGCAAAATGTACGCCATCCAGTTCGCGACCAGTGACCGGCAGGTCACGTGGTAACTCTGCACCACCGGCCAATACTACTGCGTCGTAATCACGCTCGAGGTCAGCGGCGCTGACGTTTTCACCTACGTATTGATTTACCTTGAAGGTCACGCCTTCGGCTTCCATCTGGGTAATACGGCGGTCAATATTGGATTTATCCAGTTTGAAATCAGGGATGCCATAACGCAGCAGGCCACCGATACGGTCATTCTTCTCGTATACCGTCACGTTATGACCGGCGCGTGCGAGCTGTTGTGCTGCAGCCAGGCCTGCCGGGCCTGAACCAACCACGGCAACTTTTTTACCGGTTTTGTTCGGGTTGATTTCCGGGGTGACCCAGCCGTTTTCCCAGGCTTTATCGATGATCGCGTGTTCAATCGATTTAATGCCGACCGGGTCATTATTGATATTGAGCGTACAAGCCGCCTCGCAAGGGGCAGGGCAGATACGGCCAGTAAAGTCCGGGAAGTTATTGGTGGAATGCAATACATCAATCGCATTACGCCAGTCCTGGTGATAGACCAGGTCATTCCAGTCAGGAATAATATTGTTGACCGGGCAACCGGTAGTACAGAACGGAATGCCACAATCCATACAACGAGCACCTTGTTGCTTGGCCTGGTCGTCTGTCAAATGCAGAACAAACTCTTTGTAGTTTTTGATGCGTTGCGGAACCGGCAGATTGTCTTCTGCCAGTCGGTCAAATTCCATAAAACCTGTGACTTTACCCATGTGAAATTATCTCTTCCCTATTGTGCCAGTCTGGCACAACCTTAACAAAACCCCGCGCAGACGCGGGGCATTCAATAACAACAACGATTAAGCGGCTTGTTTGGCAGAGGCCGCAGCCATTTCGGTCAGCACGCGTTTATATTCGTTCGGGAACACCTTGACGAATTTTGCGCGTTCAGCCGGCCAGTCTGCCAGGATGTCTTTGGCACGCGGACTACCGGTCAAGGCTGCATGCTGCTCAATCAGGCCTTTCAGAATCACTTCATCAGGCTGACCCAAATGCTGTACCTTACCGACATCGGCTTCAGCGGCTTCGACTTTTTCCAGTGACACCATGCTCATATTGCAGCGCTTGGAGAATTGGCCGTCGACATCGTAAATATAAGCAATACCACCGCTCATCCCCGCAGCAAAGTTCTGGCCGGTTTGACCCAACACCACCACAGTGCCGCCGGTCATGTATTCACAACCGTGGTTACCAACGCCTTCAATAACCGCAGTCGCGCCGGAGTTGCGTACACCGAAGCGTTCGCCAGCCACACCACTCAGGAAGCTTTCGCCGGTGGTTGCACCATACATCACAGTGTTACCGACAATGATGTTTTCGTAAGACAGGCCACGGAAGGTGGTTGGTGGTTTGATAATGATGCGACCACCACACAGACCTTTACCCACATAGTCATTGCCTTCACCAGTCAATTCAAAGGTGATGCCTTTAGCCAGGAAAGCAGCAAAGCTCTGGCCTGACGTACCGGTAAAGTTAACGTGGATGGTGTCATGTGGCAGGCCATCATTACCGTAACGGCGTGCAACTTCATGCGACAGCATGGTGCCGGCAGTACGGTTGGTATTCATGATCGGCAGGTCCAGGATAACTTTTTCACCTTTTTCCAGGGCCGCTTGCGACAGGGCAATCAGTTGATTATCAAGCGCCTTAGCAATGCCATGGTCTTGAATGTCATTGTTTTTGCGCGATACGCTGGCTGGCATGTCTGGCAGATGGAAAATTTTGCTGAAATCCAGGCCATTGATTTTCCAGTGCTCGATACCGGCTTTCATATCCAGCAAGTCAGCGCGGCCAATCAGGTCTTCAAACTTGGCAATACCAATACTTGCCATCAACTCACGCAACTCTTCAGCTACAAAGAAGAAGTAGTTCACCACGTGTTCTGGCTGGCCGGTGAATTTCTTGCGCAATTCAGGATCTTGTGTCGCTACGCCAACCGGGCAGGTATTCAAATGACACTTGCGCATCATGATACAGCCTTCAACCACCAGTGGCGCGGTGGCAAAACCAAACTCATCCGCACCCAGCAAGGCACCAATCAACACGTCACGGCCAGTTTTCATCTGGCCATCGACTTGCAGTACGACACGGCCACGCAATTGGTTCAAAACTAAAGTCTGCTGTGTTTCAGCCAGGCCGAGCTCCCAAGGCGTACCAGCATGTTTAACTGAAGATAATGGGGATGCACCAGTACCACCGTCATGGCCAGCGACCACAATATGATCAGATTTGGCTTTTGCCACACCCGCTGCCACGGTACCAATCCCGGTTTCTGATACCAGTTTCACCGAAATTGAGGCTTGTGGATTGGCATTTTTCAGGTCATGAATCAGCTGAGCCAAATCTTCAATCGAATAAATATCATGGTGCGGTGGCGGTGAAATTAAACCTACGCCAGGCACTGAGAAACGCAGTTTCGCAATGTATGGAGATACTTTGTGACCAGGTAACTGGCCACCTTCGCCAGGCTTGGCACCTTGCGCCATCTTAATCTGGATCTGGTCAGCACTGCTCAGGTATTCAGCCGTCACACCGAAGCGGCCGGAAGCCACTTGCTTGATGCGTGAACGCATGGAGTCGCCAGCTTTCAGTGGCACATCTGCCTCAATCAATTCGCTGCCCAATACTTTGGCAATGCTGGAATCGATTTGCACCGGGATAAAGCGTTTAACGTCTTCACCACCTTCGCCAGTGTTGGATTTACCGCCAATGCGATTCATCGCTACTGCCAAAGTCGCATGTGCTTCTGTAGAGATAGAGCCCAGTGACATCGCGCCGGTAGCGAAGCGTTTAACAATCTCTTTCGCAGATTCAACTTGCTCAAGCGGAATCGCTGCCGCAGCCGGTTTGATCTCGAACAGGCCACGCAGTGTCATATGACGGCGGCTTTGGTCATTGATAAGCGCTGCATATTCTTTATAGGTGTCGTACTGGCCGGTACGGGTAGCGCTTTGCAGTTTGCTGATAGATTGCGGAGTCCACAAGTGCTCTTCACCACGCACGCGGAAGGCATATTCGCCACCCGCTTCCAGTGAGTTAGATAAGGTGGGGTCATTGCCAAATGCCTGGTCATGCATGCGCATGGTTTCTTCAGCTACTTGCTCCAGGCCTATACCTTCGATCTGGCTGACTGTGCCGGTGAAGTAGTCATTCACAAACTGGCTGTTCAAACCAATCGCTTCAAAAATCTGCGCGCCGCAATAAGACTGGTAGGTAGAAATACCCATTTTGGACATGACTTTATACAAGCCTTTGCCAATTGCTTTCACAAAGTTTTTGCCCGCTTTTTCCGCATCGCCGGTCATGCTCTTCATGGTTTCATATACCAGCCATGGGCAGACGGCTTCAGCACCGTAACCGGCTAATAAGGCAAAGTGATGTACTTCACGTGCAGAACCGGTATCAATCACAAGGCCAGTGCTAGTACGCAAACCAGCTTTCACCAGGAATTCATGTGTTGCCGAACAGGCCAGTAATGCAGGAATTGCAACGCGCGTAGCTGATACCGTGCGGTCTGACAGGATCAATATGTTGTAACCATCATGTACCGCTTTTTCAGCCTGGTCATGCAGCGTGTCCAGCGCTTGTTTCATGCCATCTTTACCCAAGGCCGCATCGTATGTCAGGTCCAACACGATGGATTTGAACTGGCCTTTGGTTAAAGTATCAATTTGTTTCAGTTTTTCCAGGCCATCTAAACTCAATACGGGCTGGCTTCCTTCCAGCCGCAATGGCGGGTTAGTTTCATCCACGGCCAGCAGGTTAGGCTTAGGGCCAATAAAGGTGACCAGTGACATCACCAATTCTTCACGAATCGGGTCAATTGGCGGGTTGGTCACTTGCGCAAACAACTGCTTGAAGTAGTTGTATAAAGTTTTGGCCTTGTTGGATAACACCGGCAAAGCCGCATCGTTACCCATGGAACCAGCCCCTTCTTCACCGTTGTCCAGCATTGGTTGCAGAACAAATTTGAGGTCTTCCTGTGAATAGCCAAACGCTTGCTGTGTATCCAGCAGGCTGGCTTGCAAGGTGACTTCACCGGAGCCTACGTTGGGCAATTCAGTCACGTGGAAACGGGTTTGTTCAATCCACTGGCGGTAAGGTTTGGCTTGTGCCAGTTCTTTTTTGACTTCTTCGTCATCGATAATGCGGCCTTGCTCCATGTCGATCAACAACATTTTTCCAGGTTGCAGGCGCCATTTTTTGACGATTTTTTCTTGCGGGAAAGTGATTACACCCATTTCAGACGCCATCATGACGATGTCATCTTCAGTCACCAGGTAACGTGCCGGGCGCAGACCATTACGGTCCAAAGTCGCACCAATCATTTTGCCATCGGTAAATGCCACCGCGGCCGGGCCATCCCATGGCTCCATGATGTTGGCGTGGTATTCGTAGAATGCACGACGGTCTTCGTCCATTAGCGGATTGTTGTTCCAGGCTTCCGGAATCAGCATCATCATCGCGTGTGGCAGGCTGTACCCGCCGGCAACCAGCAATTCCAGACAGTTATCGAAGCAGGCTGAGTCAGACTGGCCTTCAACAATCAATGGCCACAGTTTTTCCAGGTCTTCACCAAGCACAACAGATTTAATCGTTTCATGACGTGCAGTCATCCAGTTGACGTTGCCCTGCACGGTATTGATTTCGCCATTGTGCGCAATCATGCGGAATGGATGTGCCAAGTCCCAGGCAGGGAAAGTGTTGGTAGAGAAGCGTTGGTGTACCAATGCTAGCGCTGATACAACGCGAGCGTCTTTCAGGTCTTTGTAATAGACGCCTACCTCGTTCGCGAGCAACATGCCTTTGTAGACTATTGTCCGTGAAGAAAAAGAAGGCATGTAGAACTGAGCGTTATCCTGTAACGCAAGCGCGCGAATCGCATGCTCGATACGTTTACGGATCACAAAACATTTGCGCTCAAAAGCATTATTGTCAGCCACTGTGCTGGTAATAAATACCTGGCGCATTACCGGCTCAACTGCGCGCGCTGCATCAGCAATATTGCTGTTGTCGACTGGCACATCTCGCCAGCCCAATAATGTTTGATTTTCTTCGGCAATAATCTGCGCAAAAATGGCTTCGCATTTAGCACGGTTATCTGCATTTTGTGGCAAAAATGCCTGGCCCACTGCGTATTGACCAGCTACCGGCAAAGTCATGCCCAGTTTGGTAGCTTCTTCACGCATAAAGGTATCTGGCATTTGCATCAACAAACCGGCACCATCACCCAGTTTCGGGTCATAGCCCGTTGCACCGCGGTGGGTCAGGTTGTCGAGGAGCTGCAAACCTTTGGCGACAATGTCATGGCTCTTTTGGCCTTTAATGTGGGCAACAAAGCCCACGCCACAGCTATCTTTCTCATGACGTCTGTCATATAAACCCTGCGATTGCGGGGCTAAACCGAGCTGGCTATCCAGGGCGGTTACGGAATCTTGAGAAGCACTCATCAGGTTGTTGTCGGGCTGCATATCCATTGCCAGATTCTTCACTTACAAAACATTTGGAGGAACCTTCAATGATACCGTTAAAGTTTAGCAATTTCAATCGTTTAGCCTGCGTTAAATAACGCAGACATGCATTTTTAATTCTCAGTTGAGAATGATTTTCATTTGTTGAGTTTTGTGTATGAAAATTCAGTCAAATATTCAAAATAAATGGTTATGAACAGTCGGGAAATTGATCGTACTTCTTAAAATTTATGAAGACTTAACTTCTTCCTTTCCGCTAGTTAAAATCATTTGCAGCATACCTAATGAATCATTTGGGAAGGCTTAAACACACTCAGGCGCTAGATATGTTTAGCCCCGCCATTGAAGCGGGGCTAAACATATTTTTTGAAAAACTATTTAATTACTTCAATTTGATTAGGCTAAGAGGGATTACAAAGCCGCAAACGCTTTTTCTGCGGCGGCAATTGTTTCAGCAATATCCTGATCAGTATGCGCTGCAGAGACAAAACCAGCTTCAAACGCTGAAGGTCCCAGATAAATGCCGCTATCCAGCATGCTATGGAAGAATTTATTAAATGCATTTTTATCTGATTGCATGATTTCGGCGAAACTGGTTGGGTTGTTTTCGCTGAAATAGAGTCCAAACATACCGCCTACATTTTGTGCGTTGAAAGTAATACCCGCTTTTTTCGCTGCAGCTTTGAAGCCTTCCATCAGCTTGGTTGTTTGCGCAGTCAGTTTTTCATAAAAGCCGGGTGCCTGCACCAGTTTCAAGGTGGTCAAGCCTGCGCTGACAGCTACCGGGTTGCCTGACAATGTACCTGCCTGGTAAACCGGGCCTAACGGTGCCAGTACGCTCATGATATCTTTGCGACCGCCAAAAGCGCCCACCGGCAAGCCACCGCCAATCACTTTGCCTAATGTGGTCATATCCGGCGTGATGTTATACAACGCCTGCGCACCACCAAGTGCCACACGGAAGCCAGTCATTACTTCATCAAAAATCAGTACCGTGTCATGCTGAGTACACAGGTCGCGTAGCGTTTGCAAGAATTCCTGATGTGGCACAATCAGGTTCATATTGCCAACCACAGGTTCCAGGATCACACAGGCAATTTCATCGCCAATGCTGGCAAAAGTGTCTTTCAACATTTGAGTATTGTTGTAATCCAGAGTAAGCGTGTGCGCCGCAACTTCGGCAGGCACGCCAGCTGAGCTTGGTTCGCCAAAGGTCAGCAAGCCGGAACCAGCTTTTACTAGTAAAGCATCGGCGTGACCGTGGTAACAACCTTCAAACTTGATGATTTTATTGCGTTTGGTAAAACCGCGCGCTACGCGGATGGCGCTCATGGTGGCCTCAGTACCGCTGCTGACCAGTCGTACTTGCTCCATGCTTGGTACTAACTTATTAATCAGTTCGGCCATTTCCAGTTCAAGGCCGGTTGGGGCGCCAAAGCTCAGGCTGTTAGCGGCGGCTTGTTGCACGGCTGCCACCACTTCAGGATGGGCGTGGCCGAGAATCATCGGTCCCCATGAGTTGATGTAATCGATATATTCCTTGCCATCGGCATCCCATAATCTGGAACCCACGCCCTTTTTAAAGAAAATCGGCGTCCCACCAACACTGCGGAAAGCGCGGACTGGCGAGTTGACGCCACCCGGGATCAGTTTTTGGGATTGTTCGAACAGTTGCTGATTGCGAGAAGTCATAAGCCTGAGGATATCAAAACGACAAAAACGTTATTCTATCAGAGGCATGTTGCCAGATGGCAGATGTGGAGCTAGCGATTCTCTTGCAAGCGCTGCTGCAAATCGCCAAACGCCTGCGCATCCAGTTGCCGGATGTGATTTTCGGCATCAGCTAATACCTGAGTTTGCTGCTTCTGCTGGGCGAGGATAGCTAAACCTATCCAGGCATCAATATGGGCAGGTTGTAGTGCAACGGATTGCTGATAAGCTTGCTGGGCAGCATCGAGTTGCCCTTGCCCATGGAGCGCGCTTGCCAGGTAAAAAGCCGCCTCCGCCGAGTTGGGCTGCTGGCTGAACCAGACGCGTGAAATGGCTTCCAGTTCTTTCCAGTCACTGTTTTGGTAGGGTTGCACCACTTGCATCCAGTATGGGCGCTCAAGCGGTGGTAAATCCCAGAACGGCGTGCCATCGGGAGCAGGCGTAGACACACTATCCTTCTGCATCAGGGCTTGTACCCACTCGACCGGAATGCTGTAGAAATACGCGTGTTTGCCCGGGCTTTTAAAAGTACTTAGTGAGACCAGTTCACCGGCCTGGTTGAAAGTCGGGCTACCGCTGGAACCCATGATGAATGCGGCATCTGAGCGCACTATGGTGCCACCATCATAAGGATAGAGCGCACGTACTTTGCCGGCGATGGTTTGTGGTTTGGGTGGTCCGCCGGGAAAACCTATGGTGAAGACATCATCTCCATAATTTAGTGAGTCAGCCGAGGCCAGTTTGACTGGTGCCAGTTCCAGATATTGGAACTTAAGCAAACACGCATCATGCGGCCAATCTGCCACCATGCCGACTGGACTGATACTCTCGCCGAATTTTGAAATGCTGATGCCGTTACTGTTTGCCAGTACATGGCAATTGGTGGCGACTGTGTCTTTAGCGACCACCACGCCAGTGCCGACGCCATGCCCTCCTGTTTGTGTGATCACATGCACTTTTACAATGGATGCTTTTAGCTTGTACACCAGCTCACGGTCTGGCTCTGCAAACGCAACATTTATAGACCATAACAATGTAAGTGCGATAAAGCCTTGAAACAGAGTGCGCATGCCAACTCCTTGTGACTGTTTTGCTCGGTAATGATGAGACTTAATTTAAAGCGAAAAATGCAAAAAAATCTGCGACTAGCCATTAATACAGTGAAAAGCCAGCGAAACAGCGCTAGAATAGCCGATATTTTTGATTGTTGAAGGATAGTTATGCTGATTACAAGCGAAATCGTTGATTTGGACACGCCGACCGGGGTGATGCGCACCTATGTGCATCGTCCAAAGCAGGATGGTAAAGTGCCTGCGGTTTTGTTTTACTCGGAAATTTTCCAGCAAACCGGCCCAATCGAACGTGCAGCACGCTTCTTGGCCAGCCATGGCTATGCGGTGTTAGTGCCGGAAGTGTTTCATGAGCTGAACCCGATTGGTACTGTGCTTGGCTATGACGATGCCGGTCGCGATAAGGGTAATGCGGATAAGTTTGCCAAAGATGTGCAGGCTTACGACACTGATAACCGCGCCATGATTGAGTTTCTCAATGCACAGCCATGGTACAGCGGTAAGCTGGGCGCAGCCGGTTTCTGTATCGGTGGTCATCTGGCATTCCGTGCTGCGTTGCAGCCAGAAGTAAAAGCCACCGCTTGCTTCTACGCGACCGATTTACATACCAACCTTATTCCTAATAAACCTGGCCAGCACAGCATGGATCGTGTGAACGAGATTAAAGGCGAATTGCTGATGATCTGGGGTAAACAGGATCCACATATTCCTGGCGATAAGCGTGCTGAGTTATACAACCGCTTCGCTAATATCCCAGGTTTGAATTACACCTGGCATGAAGTCAACGGGCAACACGCCTTTATGCGCGATGAGGGTGAAAGATATGATGCGCAGGTGGCTGGCATCGGTTATCAGCTGGCTCTGCACTTGTTGGGCAACGCATTAAAATAAGTAATTGGGTTGAGCGATAAATGACTGTTGTTAAGATTGGTTTTTCAGCAAGCATTGAACGTTCAATTGCACTTTGAAGTCCAAGCACAGGCCAAAAGCCTGTGCTTTTTTTTAACCAAATCAAAAATTTAAGAGACTGATATGACCACAAAAAATGCTGACATCGGCCTGGTGGGCCTCGCAGTGATGGGCCAAAACCTGGCCCTGAACATTGCCGATCACGGTTACACCATCGCGGTATACAACCGCGACCCGAAAAAAATGCTGAATTTTATTGAAGAGTGCAAGGCCAAGGAGCCATCGCATGAACGCGTAGTCGGCCACGCTGATCTGGCTTCTTTCGTGTTAAGTATCAAACGTCCACGCAAAATTGTGTTACTGGTAAAAGCCGGTAGCGCCACCGATGTGACTATCAATGCTTTATTGCCTTTCCTGGAGCAGGGCGACATTATTATTGATGGCGGTAATGCTTTGTGGACAGACACTATCCGCCGCGAAAAAGAGCTGGCCGCTAAAGGCATTGAGTTCATTGGTTCAGGTGTTTCAGGCGGTGAAACCGGTGCCCGTTTCGGTCCTTCATTGATGCCATCCGGCACACGCAAGGCTTGGTCCAGCCTGGAGCCAATCTGGCGTGATATCGCCGCCAAGGTAGACCCGGTGACTGGCACGCCTATGGAAGGTGGCGAGCCAGGCAAGCCTGTAGAAGGCGGTTTCTCCTGTGCGGAATATATTGGCCCTGACGGTGCCGGTCACTACGTTAAAATGGTGCACAACGGTATCGAATACATCGATATGCAGTTGATCTGCGAAGCCTACTGGTTGATGAAAAACCTGCTGGGTATGCCAGCAGATGAAATCGGTAAGGTATTTGCGGAATGGAACAAGGGCGAGTTGTCCAGCTTCCTGATTGAAATCACGGCAGATATCCTGCAACAGAGAGATCCGGGTGGTAAAGGCTTCCTGGTCGATAATATCCTGGATACTGCGGGTCAGAAAGGTACCGGTCAATGGACAGCGGCCAACGCCTTGGAGCTGGGCGCACCTGCCAACGCGATTGCCGCTGCTGTGTATGCGCGGGCATTATCCAGCCTCAAAGAAGAACGTGTGGAAGCGAGCCGCATTCTGAAAGGTCCGGAGATTGTTAAGGAAACTGACAAGCCAGCGATTATTGAAGCGATTAAGAATGCATTGTATTGCTCCAAAATTTGCGCTTACGCGCAAGGTTTCCAACTGATTGATAAAGCACAAGTGGCTTACAACTGGAAACTCAACTTTGGTGAAATCGCGCAAATCTGGCGTGGTGGTTGTATTATCCGCGCGCGCTTCCTGCAAAAAATTACCGATGCCTATGCATTGAATTCACGCCTGAAAAACCTGATGCTGGACCCATACTTTACGAATGCAATGAATGAAGGCCAGGCAGGCTGGCGTAAGGTGATTGCACTGGCAGTGACCAATGGTATTCCTGCACAAGGGTTTGCTGCGGCGTTGGCCTATTATGATGGCTACAGAAGTGCTGACTTGCCTGCTAACCTGTTACAAGGTCAGCGTGACTTCTTCGGCGCACACACATATGAGCGTAAAGATCATCCACGCGGTCAATTCTTCCATCTTGATTGGCCGGAACAAGGTCGTCCTGAATTGGTGATTGAGTAATTTCTGGTAATTAAATCTGATGTGTGGATGCCGCTTTGGCATCTGCGCGTTGGTCAGGCAGAAAATAAAAAGATGGCTAGATGCCATCTTTTTTGTCTTTATCTGTTAGCAGCAGAAAAATGAAATAGTGCAACTGCACTAATCAATCATTTATTTCGTCAATCATTTTTTCGCATGGCACAGATAAAACGTTGACCCACCCTGGGTCACGGTCGAGCGTGTGTTAAAGCTTTAAACGCAATCGCAACTGGATTCCAGAAAACGATGTAACTCGAGAATGGCTTTTTTATGTTCCTGAGCTTTAAGCGAAGCTTTTGAAGCACTCACATCAGCAGCAGTATTTAAGCCTGGTGAATAAATTTCGTCAGTTAAAAAATGAATAGACGAAGCTTGTTGGTAAGACTCTACAATTTGCATTTCAATTTTTCCTTTTGGGATTCAATATTTCCAATACGACATAACGAATTTTGTTCGTCGTGTCTGTGGCGACAAAATTAACAAAAAGTTCCTGATTGAGCAAAGGGTTAAACGTTAAAGTGCCCAATTTGGTCCAATTGCTATGCTGTATTTGCGCCGCTACAACATCAAAGCAAACATGATGCCATGTTTGCTTAGTTTAACGCACAGCCATGACGATTGGATGACAACCTAACCAGCACTTAAAAACTAAAAGCCAAATGCGTCAATATTTCGTAAAATAACGGCTGGAAAATACAAAATGAAGAGTGGGATGCAAATTCTTGTCAATGGTAAAGCCATGCAATTGCCATCGGAGGCGATGACAGTGCTGGCACTGGTTGAACATATGCAATTGGTTGGCAAGCGCATTGCCATCGAACGTAACGGTGATATTGTGCCGCGCAGCCAGTTCCCGGAGGTGCAACTGCAAGGGAACGACAGGCTGGAGATCGTTGGCGCGGTTGGCGGCGGTTGAATCATCTGCAACCAAAATAGCATTTGCTAATCCTATCCCTGTTACAGAAACAAGATTTTTTGAGAATAAATACATGAGTGATGCACTGGTAATTGCCGGTAAAAGTTATGAATCCCGCCTGCTGGTGGGGACTGGTAAATATAAAGATTTTGCGGAAACCCGCGCGGCGATTGATGCCAGCGGTACCGAAATTGTGACTGTTGCCATCCGTCGCACTAATATCGGCCAGAATGCCAATGAGCCTTCGTTGCTGGATTATCTGCCGCCTACCGAATTTACTTATCTGCCGAACACGGCAGGCTGTTATAGTGCTGATGACGCGGTGCGTACGTTGCGCCTGGCGCGTGAGCTGCTGGACGATCACCGCCTGGTCAAGCTTGAAGTGCTCGGTGACCCGAATACTTTATATCCTAACGTAACAGAAACGATTGCAGCTGCCAAAGTATTAGTGAAAGAAGGATTTGAAGTCATGGTGTACACCTCGGATGATCCGATTATTGCCAAACAGCTGGAAGACATCGGCTGTGTTGCAGTGATGCCGCTGGCGTCACTGATTGGTTCCGGGATGGGGATTTTGAATCCATGGAACCTGCAGATTATCATTGAAAACGCCAAGATTCCTGTGCTGGTGGATGCTGGCGTAGGCTGTGCCTCTGATGCCGCGATAGCTATGGAATTAGGTTGTGCCGGGGTGTTGATGAATACCGCGATTGCCGCTGCGCGAGACCCGGTGCTGATGGCCGGTGCCATGAAAAAGGCAGTGGAAGCCGGACGCGAATCATTTCTGGCTGGGCGTATGGCGAAAAAGCTGTATTCCGCCAGCCCAAGTTCACCTACTACCGGCATGATTGGGTAAACCGTGGAAGATAACGAATTATATGCATGCGAGGTTTCGGTCATCACCGAGTATCTGCACGATCAATCGTCCCCTGAAGCCGGGCAATATGTTTATGCATATACCGTCACTATCCGGAATACCGGAAAAACACCGGCGCAACTGATCAGCAGACACTGGGTGATCACCGATGCCATGCAGCAGGTGCGCGAAGTCAAAGGCCTGGGGGTGATTGGCGAGCAGCCATTGCTGGCGCCCGATGCTGAATACAAATATACCAGCAGCGTGATGTTTAATACGCCGAGTGGCGAAATGTACGGTACGTACCAGATGGTGGCGGTTGATGGTCACTGGTTTGAGGTGGATATCCCGACTTTCTGGCTGCATCAGGCGGCAGGATTACATTAAGGCTGACGCTCATACATGCGTGAGCTAGTCATGAAAAGATTCAAGTGAAATTAATTGATGTGTTTTTAGCAAGAAAAATCAGCGCAAGTAAATCAGGCCTGTTGTTGATATCTGTTTTGATGGCCTTTGGCCTGGCTGGTTGCCAATCGGCTGCGCCTATCCCTCCCAAAAAATCTGCATCCAAACCATCGGTGACTACGACGGCTGAAAAGCCTGACCTAGCCACACAAGGCAGCCGTCCGGTGCCAACTTCACCTTATGCATTATTAACCCCAGCGAGCTGGACAGAGATGCCAGGAGTGGATAACGAGAACTGGGTTGCCAGTTGGGCAGCATGGTTGCAAAGTTGCCAGGGATTAAGGAAAAAACCTGACTGGCAAGCCGTATGTGCTGCGGCACCGACCGTCAAAGGTGATGATGCCAATGCGATCAAAGCTTACTGGCAGCAGTATTTCAATGTCTATGCTACACAGCAAGTCGAAGGCACCCAGCAGGGACTGATTACCGGCTATTACCAGCCGGTATTAAAAGGTGCTAGAGCAGCCAGTGAGCGTTATCCTGTTCCATTGTATAAAGTGCCCGCAGACCTGATTACGGTCAATCTGTCGAATTTATTCCCTGACCTTAAATACAAGCGCGTGCGCGGTCGTGTACAGGGGCAAACACTGGTGCCTTATTACACCCGTACCGAAATTGAGCAGCAACAGTCGCCATTGCTGGGCAATGAATTGTTGTGGGTGAATGACGCTGTGGAAGCATTCTTCCTGCAGGTGCAAGGTTCAGGCATTGTCGAGCTGGAAAGTGGCGAGCGCATCCCTGTTGGTTATGCCGACCAAAACGGACATCCTTACCAGTCTATCGGTAAAGTGCTGGTCGAGCGCGGCGAGCTCACTGCCAGCGAAGCCTCCATGCAAGGCATTAAAACCTGGGGGCAACAGCATCCGGATCAATTGCAGGGCTTGCTAAATGCCAACCCCAGTTATGTATTTTTTAAATTATTACCTACAGGCTTATCAGGCCCGCTCGGTGCGCTCGGCGTGCCATTAACACCTGCCCGCAGTATTGCGGTAGACCCGTTTTATATTCCATTGGGCGCGCCTGTATACATGGCAACGACTTACCCTTACCCGAATTCGGATGCTCTGCTGCAACAACTAATGGTGGCGCAAGATACAGGCGGTGCCATCAAAGGTGGTGTGCGTGCCGATATTTATTGGGGTGACGGCGAAGCTGCCGGTAAACTGGCAGGCGCGATGCGGCAGCAAGGGCAATTGTGGGTGTGGTTGCCTAAAACCTTTAAACTGCCCCAACAGTAACCTAGATGCAACGCGTTCATTATCGCAATGACGCCCGCTGGCACGCTAAATTGATAATCAGGAGCGCCTTGCGTCCATGGTTGCAAGAGCGCGGTTCATTGACTGCCAAGTTAAAACAGCAGTATGCGGATTTTTCTGTGCAGCCTTACCATGAAGCATGGGGCAAGCCACATGTCGATGAGCGACAACTATTGCGATTACCAGCCTATACCCAAACATGGGTGCGCGAAGTATGGCTGATGGGCGACGGGCAACCACGCGTGTTTGCACATAGCGTGATTGCGCGCAAAGATTTGCGAGGTCCATGGTATAGTCTGCGCAAAATGGGAAGGTTACCATTGGGGGCCGCTTTGTTTGCTAATCCTAAAGTTAAGCGTGGCGCTTTGCATTTTAGAAAACTCACTCCTGCGCACGCTCTTTACAAAGCAGTGTCAAAAAAATTAACGCTCAAGACAAACCACCCATTATGGGCGCGCCGTTCATTATTTTGCCTGCAACGCAATCACTTGCTGGTCACTGAAGTTTTTCTGCCAAGCCTGTTAACGAATACCGATAATGGATTAAAAGAATAATGTTGTCGTTTGCCAAATGGAATGCCTACTATCGCCTGACCCGGCTGGATAAACCCATTGGTATCTGGTTATTGATGTGGCCAACTTTATGGGGACTGCTGATTGCCGGACAAGGGCAACCTGATTTGCATGTAGTGGCTGTCTTTGTTTTAGGCACTATCCTTATGCGTTCGGCGGGTTGCGCACTCAATGATATTGCGGACCGGCATTGGGACGGTGCTGTAGCACGTACGCAGGCAAGGCCATTGGCAACCGGCGAAATTTCAGTCAAAGAAGCTTATCTGGTGGCCGTCATCCTGGCACTGATTGCTTTTGCGCTAGTCTGCACCCTGGGCTGGAAAGTAGTGGCATGGTCGGTGCCCGCATTATTTCTTGCCATCAGTTATCCCTATACCAAACGTTTCCTGGCCATACCGCAGGCTTATCTCGGGCTGGCATTTGGCTTCGGTATCCCGATGACATTTGTTGCTTTGCAAGGGCAGGTGCCAGCGGTGGCATGGTGCTTATTGCTGGCCAATATGTTCTGGTCCATTGCCTATGATACGGCTTATGCCATGGTAGACCGTGCAGATGATCTTAAGATTGGTATACGCTCGTCAGCCATTACCTTCGGGCGCTTTGATGTGATGGCAATCATGGGCTGTTTTACTGTCATGATGCTGATCCTGGCAGCTGTTGCGATATATGCGGGTTTCGCATGGCCCTTCTGGCTGGGTTGGATCTTGGCGTGTGTGTTGATTGCGCGACAATATAAACTCATCAGCAAGCGCGATCCACAACAGTGTTTTAAGGCTTTTCTGGATAATGTGTGGATAGGCGCTGCCTTAACCGCAGGGTTTGCAGGGGCTTACTGGTTAGGCTGATTTGCGTGCCGTTGAAGGCTCATCCAGTTCGAAGGTGAAATCGGTCCAATACTGGAATGGCGTCTGGTCGACTGGTGCCAGCACATAAATATCACCTGAGAGTTTTTGCAATTCACGCAAATTATCACTCATCGATTCTGCATCCGCAGTGGTCTTGACCGTTGGCTGTACCGTAGGCAGATTCTGGGTCTGGCAAGCCACTTCTTTAAGCATCATCAACTCTTCAAACACACTGCGTTCAAATCCCATGCGCGGTACAAGGCGCGTGTTGTATACCAGGTCGTCAATCAGCGAAATCACCTGTGGCGTACCCCAGGTCTGTTGCAAAGCTTTCATGATGCGAGGATAGGATTCTATTCCCTGCTGTTTAAGGTCGGGACTGCGCTCCACGCTAAGGTTGAAATGTTTCCTGCAGTCCGCGGCCACAATATCAAACTCTTGTTGCTTATCCTCCTTGGATAATAAATCGAGTAGATAAAGCCACATCCAAGGTGAACATTTAGGGTGGCGCGCCAGATGCTGCTGCAAATGCTCAATCGCCTGATTAGCACGGCCATGGGTAAATAGCCGGGAAGCGTCCTGCATCACTGCATTAGTATTCTGCTGAGAACTGATTCTCTGCGGTGTGCTAGCCGGTGATACCGCATCATCATTCGCATGTAGCGGAACAGATTGCAGTCTGTTCGTCGCCTGGTTTGTTGGCTGATAAGGTGATTGTGTATGAGGTGCCGCCTGCTGAGTTCTGGCAAATGTATCTGCAGATTGACTGTGGCCAGGCTGTGCAGGATTGCTAGTTTTGTCTTTAGATTTCTCGCGCACTTTGGATGTTTTAGGGATCGCTGCATATCGACGCAGCCAATCGGCGAAGAAATAGCCGCTGACGATTAATGCCAGGCTCAGTGTCAATACCAGCGTACGCAACAAGTGATTTTCATTTTGCAGTTGGGTTAGCTGGCTTTTTAATGTCATTAATATATTTGCCTGGGCAAGATTGCTGGCATAAAGCGTGTCGGATTTTTTCTGTAATTGTTTAAAGTCGACTTGAAGTGCGTTAATTTGTTGCTGCAATGCATTGTAAGTATCTAGTGGAACATCTGGAGATATCAGGGTCGGCGCTGAAATTATCTCAGTCTGCACAGAAGGTGTGTCAGCAATGGTTTCTGCTGTTACAGGTTGCAAAGGTATAGCCTCAGTGGCCACTTTATTGGTGGAAACTGGGGGTGAAACAGTGACAGTATTATCGGCCTGGATACTTAAAGTTTGGCTGCTATGCTGGCAGTGATCAATAAGGGTCAGTTTTAGTGGTGCGGAAATCGGGCTGTTTGACCACAACATGATACTACCTTGCTGATTGCTCAAGGTGGTGTATTCGAGTTGGATAGGGTCAGGTGAAGGTGGTTGTTGCAGGGTGAAGCAGCTTAGGTCTGTGCTCGATTGTGCGTTATATATTCTGAATTGCGCGAGAAACGGTTCATTCAACCCAGATTCGATACTGAGTGTATTTAACTCGGCGGCATTTGAAACGGACGCCAAACCGAGAAAAAATAAAGAGATCAGTCGCAACCGGTGAAAAGCTGCGAAGCGTCTGCTTTGTGTATGCGTGTTGCAAAAAAGCATGATGCAAATGTTTATTTTTAAATTGAAGCTTGCTTGGAAACACAATGAATGGCCTAATATAACACTTGACCGTATAAAACCCCTAGATATCAAGGGGAATTGACCATAAACTAGGTTTATTTTCCGTTAATTTGCATAATTGACACGAGAAAAAACAATGTTGGTCAAATAGCACGCATGAAAGATTGCGATCAGGCGTAACCGTCAATTCTTTTTCGGATTAATTCGTTGACAAGCTTTCTCAAGCTGGCTTATAATCCGCCCTCTTAATTTACACGCTATAACTCGGTAGTTATAAAATGAAAACATTTTCAGCAAAATCGCATGAAGTACAACGTGATTGGTTCGTGATCGACGCCACAGATTTAGTCTTGGGTCGTTTGGCCAGTGCTATTGCTCACCGCCTGCGTGGTAAGCATAAAGCTATTTACACACCGCACGTAGACACCGGTGACTATATCGTTGTCGTCAATGCAGACAAAATTAAAGTGACCGGCAACAAGGCTGGCGGTAAATTGTATCACCGCCACTCCGGTTACCCAGGTGGTATCACAACCACTACATTCTCTAAAATGCAAGACCGTTTCCCAGGTCGTGCGTTGGAAAAAGCAGTAAAAGGCATGTTACCAAAAGGTCCTTTGGGCTATGCCATGATCAAGAAAATGAAAGTGTATGCCGGTGACAAGCACGAGCACATTGCTCAGCAACCGCAAACATTAACTATCTAAATACAGACGATTAGGATAAAGCATGATCGGTAAATACAACTATGGCACAGGCCGCCGCAAAAGCTCAGTGGCACGTGTGTTCATTAAGTCCGGTAGTGGCAACATCGTAGTGAACGACAAGCCAGTTGACGTTTATTTCTCACGCGAAACATCTCGCATGATTCTGCGTCAACCACTGGAATTAACAAATAACACAGCGACATTTGACATTTTGGTCAACGTGCACGGTGGTGGTGAGTCTGGTCAAGCTGGTGCTGTGCGTCACGGCATTACTCGCGCATTGATCGACTACGATACAGCGTTGAAGAGCGCTTTGTCTCACGCTGGTTTCGTTACCCGTGATGCTCGCGAAGTTGAACGTAAAAAAGTCGGCCTGCGCAAAGCACGTCGCCGGAAGCAGTTCTCCAAACGTTAATTTCACGTTTGTTACAAGAGAGTTGTGCAAAAAGGTCGCGTTGGCGGCCTTTTTCATTTATTGTTTTATTTTTCTCTGCATGAATCGCAAGTTTGGTTGAAGTCTATGGAAAAGATTAAAGTCGGCATTGTCGGTGGCACCGGATATACAGGTGTTGAATTATTGCGTTTGCTGGCACGGCATCCGCAAGTGCAATTGCAGGTCATTACATCCCGTGGTGAAGCTGGCTTGCCGGTGGCTGATATGTTTCCAAGCTTGCGGGGTGTGGTTGATTTAACCTTTAGCGATCCCACAACCATTGATTTAAGCCAATGCGATGTCGTATTTTTTGCTACCCCGCATGGAGTGGCAATGAGCCAGGCACCAGCGTTAGTCGCGGCAGGTGTGAAGGTTATTGATCTGGCGGCGGACTTCCGCCTGCAGGATGCAGCAGAGTTTGAAAAATGGTACAAACTGCCGCATAGCTGTACCGATATATTGGAACAATCGGTGTACGGTCTGCCGGAGTTATATGCAGATGAAGTTGCACACGCGCAAGTCATCGGTAATCCAGGCTGTTATCCAACGACGGTTTTGTTGGGTCTGGCCCCATTACTGCAAAATGGCTGGATTGATTTTTCTGCACCAATTATTGCAGATGCCAAATCTGGGGTATCAGGTGCGGGCAGAAAAGCCGAAGTCAGCACTTTATTCTCCGAAGCCAGTGATAACCTCAAAGCCTACGGTGTGGCCGGGCATAGGCATCACCCGGAAATTCTGGCGCAATTGAAGAAACTCTCGGGCAATGATGCGGTCAACCTAATCTTTGTACCACATCTGATCCCGATGATTCGCGGTATGTTGACGACCCTGCATGTGAAGCTGAATGCAGAAGGCGCAAAGCAGGCATTGCAAGCAGTGTATGAGCAGCATTACCAGGATGATTATTTTGTGGATATCATGCCTGCAGGTGCTTTGCCTGAAACACGTTCAGTGCGCGGCTCTAATTTTTTGCGGGTGGCTTTATATCCACAGGCAAATGATTATGTGACGATCATTGTCGTGCAAGATAATTTGGTGAAAGGCGCTTCAGGCCAGGCGGTTCAGAATATGAACATCATGTTTGGATTGGCGTCAGATACAGGTTTGCAAGTGTTGCCATTATTGCCATAATGATAAGACCAATACGTAGAAGACTCAGGAACCATTTTGGATTAACAGCCAAGCAAGTCGCAGTGCGTTCACACAGGCCTTGGTATTTTCAGGGTACACTGGCTGTCATCAACTTGTTGCTTGGCTTTGCACTGGCTTACTGGGCACTGCATGATGATAATAGCCAGTATGTCCGCGAACGCCTGCGTCAGGTGACTTCAGAAAATATTGAGTTTCAGAAAAAATTAATTGCTTCGCAACGTGAGTTACAGGTAGAGCTGGCTACCAGCAATAATCTAGCAAAAACGCTCACGGCCCAGCAAGATGAAAACATCAAACTGAAAGAAGAACTGGTGTTTTACAAGAAAATTACCAAGCGTTAAGTGTGTGCATAATATTTGCTTGTATCGGTTCTAGAAACAAGCACGCATTCAGAATAATTGATTCGGAACAGGAAATGCCATGTTTTTCAAAAAAAGCGTTCATATCGACAGCCATATTGATACACTAGTCGGTCACGAAACACAGATTCAAGGCAATATGCACTTCGCTGGCGGCTTGCGGGTAGATGGCCAGATAGCCGGAAACCTGATTGAAAAACGAGAGCACCCGAGCACGCTCATTATCAGTGAGAATGGGGCTATTACCGGGGCAGTAGAGGCTTCCAAGATTGTGTTGAACGGGATTATCCGCGGGCCGGTGAAATCCTCAGTATTTATAGAATTGCAAAGCAAGGCACGGATAGTGGGTGATTTGTACTACAAGTCACTGGAAATGCATACCGGCGCAGTGATTGAAGGCAAGTTGATTTACCTCGGAGAACAACCACCCGAAGTGGCTGTACCAGAATTAACTTGAAATATTTAATTTCGCCGCCATATTGAGTTTGAGAGTTTGACAGGAGTCTATGATGACCGCAGAAGCTATGATTGATATTGAAATGCCAACCCCATTGGTATTTACCGATAATGCCGCCAAAAAGGTGAAAGAACTGATTGATGAGGAAGGCACGCCCGACCTCAAGTTACGCGTATTTGTAAGTGGTGGCGGTTGCTCCGGCTTTCAATACGGCTTTACCTTTGAAGAAGAGGTGAACGATGACGACACGCAAGTGGATAAAGATGGTGTTACTTTATTGATTGACCCGATGAGCCTGCAGTATCTGGCAGGGGCGGAAATTGATTATACCGATAGCCTGCAAGGGTCCCAGTTTGTGATTCGTAACCCAAATGCCACAACGACTTGTGGTTGCGGTAGCTCTTTCTCGGTTTAACCTACTCAGTGCACAAAAAACGCCGGGATCCCGGCGTTTTTTATTTTTCAACAGATTTAAAATCAGCGTTGATCCAATGGTACGAATTCGCGGCGCGTTTCGCCGACGTAAAGTTGACGCGGGCGGCCGATTTTTTGTTCCGGGTCGGCATTCATCTCGCACCACTGCGAAATCCAGCCAGCCGTACGTGCCAGCGCAAAAATGGCGGTGAACATGGAGTTTGGGATGCCCATGGCGCGCATGACGATACCACTGTAAAAATCGACATTCGGATACAGTTTGCGTGAAACGAAGTATTCGTCTTCCAATGCAATTTTCTCAAGCTCCATTGCCAGCTTGAACATAGGGTCATCCTGCAAACCCAGTTCATTCAGTACTTCATGGCAAGTCTTGCGCATGATGGAAGCACGTGGATCCATGTTGCGGTAGATCCGGTGGCCAAACCCCATCAGGCGGAAGCTGTCGGTTTTATCTTTGGCGCGATTGATAAACTCCCCGATACGACTGATGTCACCCATTTCTTCCAGCATGTTCAGTGTGGCTTCGTTGGCGCCGCCGTGTGAAGGGCCCCACAGCGAGGCGATGCCGGCTGCGATACAGGCGAATGGATTGGCTCCACTGGAGCCGACCAGACGCACTGTAGACGTAGAAGCATTCTGTTCGTGATCTGCGTGCAGGATCAGGATACGTTCGAACGCGCGCGCCAGGATAGGGTTAGGCACGTATTCTTCACAGGGCGTGGCGAACATCATGTGCATGAAATTCTCGGCGTAACCCAGGTTGTTTTTCGGGTACATAAACGGTTGGCCGATATTGTATTTGTAGCTCCATGCTGCAATGGTCGGCACTTTTGCCAGCAAGCGCATTGCCGCGCGTTTGCGCGACTCCGGGTTGCTGACATCATTGTTGTCAGGGTAAAAAGCAGCCATCGCGCCGACGACGGCTATCATCACGGCCATTGGGTGAGCGTCGCGCCTAAAGCCGCGGAAGACATTGCTCATCTGGTCGTGCAGCATGCTGTTTTTGCGGATCGCGTTGACGAACTCTTCACTCTGGGCGGCATTTGGCAGCTCGCCATGTAACAGCAGGTGGGATATTTCCAGGAAGTCGCAATTTTCAGCCAGGGTTTCAATAGGGTAGCCGCGGTAATACAGCAAGCCTTCTTCACCATCAATAAAGGTGATGCCAGAATCGCAAGCCGCCGTGGACATGAATCCCGGGTCATAAGTGAAAATACCGTGTTTGCCCAGGCTGCGAATATCGATCACATCGGTGCCCAGCGAGCCTTTGAGGATCGGGAGTTCTATTGCGGGGGTGTCGTTATCAAAAGAAATGGTCGCTTTGGTTGCCATAACATACTCAAAATGGGTAGACGGGATTAAGGCTAAATTATACGCAATCAACTCTTAAAAAAACCTACTTAGCGGGAGATTGGCAGTGAAAACACAGAAAATGCCATAAAAACATGCACCAGTTTAAGCCCTAATGGTGGTGCATTTGCACTGCATGCGTGAAAGCAAAGTAGATTAGGCGGGATAAATGGCGCCGAGGATACGCAGACCGTGTGCCCCGGTGACCGCTGGCAGGTTGCTAGTCAGGCCATCGACACAGCGTTGCGCCAGCCAGGCAAAAGCCACCGCTTCCACCCAGTCTACCGCCACACCCAGTTTGTCGGTGGGTTCAATAACGCAACCCATCAACCTTGATAAGCGCTCTATTAACAAGCCATTGTGTGCACCACCACCGCAGACGTAGGCTTCGTCCAAGCCTGGGCAGAAGCGTTTGATGGCATCGGCAATACTAAGCGCTGTAAGCTCCAGTAAGGTTCGCGCGATATTTTCCGGGCGGTCATCAACCACGTTTAAATGTTGCGCCAGCCACTGTTGGTTAAACAAATCCCGTCCTGTACTTTTTGGTGCAGCCTGCGCCAGATAGGGTTCAGCCAGCATGGCTTCTAATAAAACACTATTTACCTGTCCGCTGGCAGACCAGGTGCCATTGGCGTCAAAGGACTGACCTGTGTGTTGTTGCGTCCATTGATCGAGCAACATATTGCCGGGGCCGGAATCGAATCCGGTCACTTGCCCATCCACTGGTAACCACGAGATGTTGGCAATGCCGCCGATGTTGATAATAGCGCGGTTTTTAGTAAGGCTCGCAAACACCGCCTGGTGAAAGGCCGGTACCAAAGGTGCGCCCTGACCGCCTGCTGCCATATCCCGGCTGCGGAAATCACCTATTACTGTGATATTCGTGAGTTCTGCCAGCCGGGCATGGTTACCTAGTTGTAAGGTATAAGCCTGGCCATCTTGCAGGTCTGGACAATGGCGTATGGTTTGCCCGTGGCAGCCAATCGCGGTAATTGCTGATGCCGGCAATTGGCTTTGCTGCAAAATTTTTAATACAGACTCTGCGTAGAGCTCGGCCAAACTATTTGCCATCAGTGCTGCATCATGCAGTTCATTGATGGCAGGTTGGTGCAACGCCAGCAATGCCTGTTTGATTACGGATGGATATGGTACAAATGCCTGGTCAACTTGTTCAAAGCAATCACCGGTATGCGCGACCAATGCCGCATCAACACCGTCCAGGCTGGTGCCTGACATGATGCCAATAAAGTAACGCGTATCGGGGACTGCTGACTGTGAAATCATAGGCCCACATAGTAACATCGTCGCGGGATATGCCTACAGTAATGCACCAGATTACGTTAAAATAGCCGCTTTAATTTAAACCATGCTGTTAAGAAGTATCTTCGCTAACAGCATGACAGAAATGTATTTATGACAGACTCAAAACCTTCAGTCGAGGCGATTAGCACGGAAATTTCCCCCGCGATTGCCAAAGCACTGGCTATTATCAAACGCGGTGCGGATGAATTGCTGATCGAGCAAGAGTTGGTTGAAAAGCTCAAAACCGGCAAGCCACTGCGCATCAAGGCAGGTTTTGACCCAACCGCACCTGATCTTCATTTAGGCCATACGGTACTTATCAATAAATTGCGCCAGTTGCAGGATCTTGGTCACCAGATCTTATTCCTGATTGGTGACTTCACCGGCATGATAGGTGACCCTACTGGTAAAAGCACTACCCGCCCGCCGCTTACAGTAGAGCAGGTCAAAATCAATGCGGACACTTACTCAGAGCAAGTATTCAAAATCCTGGATCCGGCTAAGACCGAAATTGTGTTCAACTCCAAATGGTTGAGCGAGCTTGGTGCAGCTGGCATGATTAAACTGGCTGCCAGCCATACTGTGGCGCGTATGTTGGAGCGTGATGATTTTTCCAAGCGTTTCAAAGGTAATCAGCCGATTGCGATTCACGAGTTTTTATACCCGTTGTTGCAGGGCTACGATTCTGTCGCCTTGCAGTCCGATCTGGAGTTGGGCGGCACCGATCAAAAATTTAATTTGCTGATGGGTCGCGAGTTGCAGAAGCAGGCGGGAATGGCGCAGCAGTGTGTGCTGATGATGCCATTGCTGGAAGGTCTTGATGGCGTTAATAAAATGTCCAAATCGCTGGGCAACTATATTGGTATCAGCGAGGCACCCGAATTAATTTTTGCCAAAATCATGTCTGTCTCCGACACGCTGATGTGGCGCTATATTGATTTACTGTCTTTTGCCTCACTGGAAACGATCGCCGAATGGAAAGCGCAAGTTGCCGGTGGCGAAAACCCGCGTAATATCAAGGTAGGTTTTGCGCAGGAAATCGTAGCCCGATTCCACGGACAGGCAGCAGCAGAAAAAGCACTGGCAGATTTCCAGACGCGCGCCAAAGGTGGCATCCCTGATGATGTGCCGGAAGTGGAAGTGGCCATTGAAGGCGAGAGTATTGGTATCAGCCAGTTACTGAAACTGGCTGGCCTGGTAGAAAGCACCAGTGAAGCGATGCGTGCCATTCAGCAAGGTGGAGTGAAACTGGATAGCGTAAAAGTGGAAGACAAAAATCAGCAATTGGAAAAAGGCGTGGTGGTGGCCCAAGTTGGCAAACGCAAGTTCGCCAAAATAACCATTAAGTAATTAACTGCTTGAAAGTAAAAGGCCGCTTTTTAGCGGCTTTTTTCTGGAATATAGAGATTACGCTTTAAAGTGACTTACGCAAATTGGCGGGTGGAATGCTCAATGATTCACGATATTTGGCAATGGTCCGGCGCGCTACCACAATGCCCTGTTGTGCCAGGGTGTCGGTAATCTGATTATCTGACAATGGTTTTTTGACGTTTTCTTCTGCGACCATCTGTTTGATCAGTGCTCGGATCGCCGTCGCCGAGCAGGAACCACCAGCATCTGTCGCAACTGAGCTGCCAAAGAAGTATTTAAGTTCATAAACGCCGCGTGGTGTGAGCATATACTTATGCGTAGTTACCCTGGAAATGGTGCTTTCGTGCAATTCGAGTTCTTCGGCAATCTCACGTAATACCAGCGGGCGCATGGCAATGTCACCGTGCTCAAAAAAGTTGCGCTGCCTATCCACAATTGCTTGCGATACGCGCAATATGGTCGAGAATCGTTGCTGGATATTCTTGATCATCCATTTGGCTTCTTGCATCTGGCTTTGCAGATACTGGCCGGAACTCTCACGATTACGTTTAAGAATATCGGCATACATCTGGTTGATGCGCAATTTAGGGATCACGCCATCATTCAGGGTAGCTACCCAAATACCTTTAATCTTTTTGACCACCACATCATGCTGGATAAAATGATCGTGGCTGAAATTGGAAAATTCGCTACCCGGCCTCGGGTTTTGCTGGCGGATTAGCTGTTGCGCGCCTTTGAGTGAGGTTTCATCGCAACTCAATTGTTTGCGCAGCTTCACAAAATCTTTATTGGCAAGCAGTGCCAGATGATCTTTGACCAGTGCAATGGCGGTTTTCAGGTAGGGCGTATCCCCAGGCAAGGCATTAAGTTGCAATAACAGGCATTCACGCAAATCGCGTGCACCTATGCCGATGGGATCAAGATTCTGGATCAGCTTGAGTGCGGTCTCCAGCTCGAGCAAATCTACCTCAAGTTCAAGCGGCAGGTTTTCAACGACTTCCTGCAGATCCTGTTCGAGATAGCCGTCATCATTAATGCTGTCGAGCAGCAGTTTAACCAGGCTCATATCACGGTGCGATAAATGCGCCAGCTGAATCTGGTCTATGAGGTGCTCACGCAAGCTGATGCTGCTGGCATCCTGGCGGGAGAAATCGCCGTCTTCATCGTCATTATTGTTGCGGCCTGCCTCGTCCCAATTGCTGGTACTGCCAAATTCGCCATAATCATCTTCAAATTCCGGCGGTGTGAATTCTTCATTAAGGTTGGGTAATTCGCCTTCGTTACCGCTAAGGTCATCCCGTAATTCTTCACGCAAAGTATCGGCTGGCGAAGAAATATCCTGTTGAATGGCAACGTCAAATGAACTGGCATCTTCCACTTCAGCCTGAGCCTGCAACGGTGCTTCGGGCGTGTTATCTTCAAACTCGCCTTCTTCATTGTCAGCCATTTCCAGTAAAGGATTTTCCTGCAAGATGGCTTCCAGCTCCTGGTTAAGTTCCAGCGTCGACAATTGCAACAGACGGATAGACTGCTGCAACTGCGGCGTCAGAGCCAGGTTTTGCGACATGCGTAATTGCAGGTTTTGCTTCATAACAAATTACAGCCTAAAGTTTTTGCCCAGATATACTTCACGTACACCTTCGTTCTGGATGATTTCATCCGGCGTACCCGCGGCAAAGATGGCGCCTTCATTCACGATATAAGCGCGGTCGCATATATCCAGCGTTTCACGCACGTTATGATCTGTGATTAAAATGCCTATATTCTGGCTGCTGAGGTAACGGATAATTTTCTGGATCTCGATCACCGCAATCGGGTCAATCCCGGCAAATGGCTCATCCAGCAGAATAAACTTCGGGTCAGTTGCCAGGCAACGCGCGATTTCAACCCGGCGGCGCTCACCCCCTGACAAACTGACAGCCTGGCTATTGCGGATATGCTGGATATGTAGCTGATCCAGCAATGATTCCAGTTTGGCTTCACGCTGTTCAGCGGTATAAGGACGGGTTTCCAGTATCGAAAGAATATTATCGGTCACAGACATCTTGCGAAAAATGGAGGCTTCCTGCGGCAGGTAGGCCAGACCCATACGCGCACGCTCATGCATGGGGGCGTGGCTAACATCGGTACCATCCAGGGTGATACGGCCGTCATCCAATGCCACCAGGCCAACAATCATATAGAAGCTAGTGGTTTTGCCTGCACCATTCGGACCCAGTAATCCGATCACTTCACCACTGTGCAAATCAAGCGTGGTGTTTCTGACGACGGTACGGCCCTGATAGGTTTTTTTTAAATGGCTGACGCACAAATGGCTGTTGTCTGGAGAAACGGTTGTTTGCATATTGCCAGTCTTTACTGTGATTCTTTCTTGGATCCGTTTTCAGGTGCATCGGGTACCGGTTCAGTCCTTAACTGCAACGAGCGATTCATCCGCAACCCTTGTTGGGTATTAGATTTGTTATCTAACACTGGTGGGGTTGTTTTGTTTTTTGGCTGTATGGTAGCTTTCACGCGGCTGTTGGCGGTGCCATTCGGGTTTGCTTTAGTGCCACCGATCACTTCTGCATATTCGGCATTGGCGTCATAACTGATGTAATCACCCGTCACTACGTCTTCGCCACGTTTGACCCAGGCATTGGTATACAGTTGCACTTTATCCATGCGGGCATTGTATTCAATGCGCTGACCACTGCCTTGCATCCACTCATTTTTGCCGGTGCGTTTCTGTTTAAATGTGGTTGGCGTGCTAGGAGTGCCGGTACAAGTGCTATGCTGGAAGCCATCCTGGTCTTCACGTACTATCATCTTGTCGGCCTTGATTTGCAAAGTACCCTGGTTCAGGATCACATTACCGGTATAGACGCTGATTTTTTTCGCATCGTTGACGCTGACGGTATCGGCTTCCAGCTCTATCGGCTGGTCACGATCTGACTCCTCAGCCCAACCGGTAGCTGAGCATAGCGTGCCCAGCATCAGGCAGGTAACATAAAATAATTGCGTGCGCGTTTTCAACTCATCTCTCCAGAATCATCGACTCTTAGTACTTGTATTTTTGCTGGTGCCGCTTTTAGCTGGCTTGACCACAGCCTTTGTGGGTGCTGCATCGGGCGCTCGCTCATAATGAACATGCACCCGGTTAAATAATTGCATGGTTTCCGATTTTTTATCAAAACGCATACCGGTACCGGTAATCACTGTCGCTGGTTTCTGATGGATAGTGACGGGCAAATCGGTATAAGCAATATCCGTATCCGGCTCTACGAATAACTTCTCGGTAAGCATTTGCATTTCACCTTTTTCAGCGGTGGCCTGGCGAATCACTTTGACCTGTTTGTCAAACTCCACCAGTTTACCATTGCCGGATATTTTGCCACGCTGACCGTGAATCTGTGTGTATGGAGACTCTTGTCCAAACTGGGTAAAACGCGGCCTGTCCAGTTCAGTGTGGTCACTATCCGGGTAGTGGCGCATCTGAGCAGCAGCCAGCACATATTTTGTTTTTCCAGTCGCATCGGTGCGCGTGCTGACAAAGTTATACAGCATGTAATCGGGCGCATGACGGCTCAGACCAGTCACGCGCGCCGCTTGCTCTTGCACTGTTTGGTTAATCCAAAAAGTCAGCAGTGCCAAAAACAGCATCAAACCAATCGGCAGCAGAATCGGATATTTAAGCATGCGTAAAATCTCTACCTGTCTGCCTAAACGACTTTCGCCTTGAGCAAGTCATGCATATTAAATGCGCCTACCAATTGCTGTTGCTCGTTCACAGCCAGAAAACCATTGATTCTGTGTTGCTCCATCAAACTGACGGCTTCAACGGCCATTTGCTGGGTACCCAACAGTCGGGGCTGCTTGCTCATCACATTTAAAATAGGCGCCTGGTGATCCGTGAGTCCCTGAACAAACAGGCGTCTTAGGTCGCCATCGGTAAATATACCAGTCGGTTTTTGTTCAGCATTCACAATGGCAGTAAACCCCATGCCTTTGCTGGTGATTTCCTGGATTGCCTGCTGCACCGTGGCTTTTTCACTGATACTTGGAATAGCATCGCCAGTGCGCATCACATCTTTAATCCTGACCAGTAATCGGCGGCCAAGACTACCCCCGGGGTGCGAACGGGCGAAGTCTTCGGCAGTAAATTCGCGCTGCTCAAGCACGCATAACGCCAGTGCATCGCCCAAAGCCAGTGCCGCGGTGGTGCTCGCGGTCGGTGCCAGGCCTAGCGGGCAGGCTTCATGACCAACTGCAGCACTTAAATGTACTTCCGATTCACGCGATAAGGTTGAATCTTGCGTGCCGGTAATGCTGAGAATACGGGCGCCAATGCGACGGATAGCAGGCAGAATGTTGATGATTTCATCACTCTCGCCCGAGTTGGAAAGCGCAATGACCACATCTTCAGCGGTAATCATGCCGAGGTCGCCATGGCTGGCTTCGGCCGCATGCATAAAAAATGCTGGGGTCCCTGTGCTGGCGAGTGTAGCTGCAATTTTGCCGCCGATATGCCCGGATTTCCCCATGCCGGTGACAACAATACGGCCGCGGCAGTCAAGAATCATATGGACCGCAGCTTCGAACTCAGCGCCCAGGCGTCCGGCCAGCTGGCGGATCTCATCTGCTTCGTGCAATAACACATTGCGCGCTTTTTCTACTATGCCAGAACTTTCAGCAAGTTTGACACCTGATTTTGCTATACTCATGGTCACTAAGTATAGCAAGTGACAGCCCCGGCAAGAAAGCGAATCTAGGCTTTTTTACCGTTTTTTTAATATCAGGCACATTTTTTGCATTGAACAAAAGTTTTGTGGCGGCATAATTAAGCTGACATAATCCGGTTTTATAATAAATTAACGACCACAAGCGGCGTATTCTCTGTATATCGGCAATGTGGTCTAAATCAATGGTTTTAATTAGTTGCTTAGAATTTTTGCATGTTTGACTCCCTAATCCATTTACTTTTATTGCTCACCAGTTCGGTATTTGCCGTCGGTTTGTTCCGCATATTGGGACTGCCGGCAATACTGGCTTACTTTATGATCGGCATCGTCCTCGGTCCGCATACATTGGGCCTGCTTGAGGATGAAGAAACCGGTCGCCAGGTAGCTGAATTCGGCATTGTGTTTCTGATGTTTAGCATAGGCCTGGAATTCAGCCTGCCCAAGCTATATGCCATGCGTAAAACCCTGTTTGGTCTGGGTGGCGGGCAAGTGATTCTCACGCTGGTTGTCAGCCTGTTGCTAGGCAAAATGGCCGGGTTAAGCCTGACCACTGCTTTTATTATCGGTGCAGCGTTGACCATGTCATCTACCGCCATCGTTTCAAAAATCCTGATGGAACGCGTAGACCTCAGCTCACGTCATGGACGTTTGAGTATCGGGGTATTGTTATTCCAGGATCTGGCAGTGATTCCAATTCTGGTGCTGATTCAAACATTGGGTGCGCACAGTAATAACTGGCTGGATGTGCTTGGACTGACATTGTTGAAATCGTCAGTCCTGCTATTCCTGTTATTCAAGTTTGGTAAAAATATCCTCAACTTCTGGTTTGAGCTGGTAGCCAAACAGCGTTCACGCGAACTGTTTGTATTAAACGTGCTGATGGTGACCTTGCTCATGTCGGCAGCCACCAATTTTGCCGGTCTATCCTTCGCGCTGGGTGCCTTTGTCGCCGGCATGCTGATCTCAGAAACCAAGTTCCGCTACCAGGTGGAGTCGGATATCGCGCCTTTCCGAGATATTCTGCTCGGCTTGTTCTTTATCAGTGTCGGTATGTTGCTGGATGTCAGGGTCATTCTTGAACATGCAGGCTTGATCGTTGTGTTGCTGGCGGTTTACCTGATGTTCAAAATAGCCCTGATTGCTTTCCTGACCAAATTCTATGGCTTTGAAATGGGGGTGGGTGTTCGTACCGGCATTATCCTGGGCCAGGCAGGTGAATTTACTTTTGTGATTCTGGCTTTGGGTTTGCAAACGCGCCTGATCGATGGTGAGGCCCTGCAACTGGTGTTGTCCGTGGCTATACTTTCGATGCTGGTGGCGCCATTTATTATTCAGTACAACGGCCGTATCGCGCGTTACCTGGTAAAAAGCTATACCCGCAATAGCATCAAAGGCGTTGACACTATCCAGGAGCACAGCCAGGAATTAAGTGGTCACGTTATTATTTGTGGCTATGGCCGTAGCGGTCAGTATCTGGGCCGTTTTCTGCGTGAAGAAAATATTCCCTATGTTGCCCTGGATATGGATGCCAGCCGCGTGCAGGAAGCCGCGTCTGCCGGTGAAAACGTGATTTATGGTGATGCCAGCAGGCGTTCAGTAATGGAAGCCGCTGGCCTGGGTCGTGCCAAGGCCGTGATTATCAGCTATGCCGAAACACGTGCCTCCATGAAGGTGCTGGATGTAATCAAGGAACGCCATCCTAACCTGCCGGTGATTGTGCGTACGCATGATGACAGCGAGATGGATGAGTTGCGCGCCGCCGGTGCGGCTGAAGTGGTGCCGGAAATTCTCGAAGGCAGCCTGATGTTAGCTTCGCATGCCCTGGTAACCCTGGGGGTGCCGCTAAATCGGGTGGTAAAACGTATCCGCCTGTTCCGCGAAGAACGCTACAAAATGTTCAAGGGTTATTTCCGCGGTGTCAGCGATGCCGATGCGTCTACCGCCTCTTTGCCACAACTGCACTCGGTGGAAATGTATAAAAATTTCTATGCGCATGGCTTACGGCTGGATCATGTTCCGTTTGAAGATTTTGCGGTCGAGGTTAAACAGCTACGCCGCCCTAACATGCCGGAACCTATCGTCCCGCGCGGCGATATCGTGCTGAACGAAGGTGATGTGCTGGTATTGCTGGGCAGTAATGCCGCCCTGATCGCCATGGAAGTCTATTTGATTTCCGGCCGCAAACCCTAGAAACTCCACCCCTGATTTCAAGCAGGCTGCTAACAGTGTAAAGTCGGCAGCCTGTTTAATTTAATTCCTATTTAATCCACTGTTAGACACACGCGTTTTTTCCTGAAAATTCTTTAATGGCAAACACTTCGGTATTAGTTGTCGGCGGCGGCATTGTCGGCTGTTTGACCGCCATGCAATTGCGCAAGCAAGGCCATGAAGTCACAGTGGTAGAGCGCAATATCATCGCCGCACAAACATCGGGGGAATCTTCCTGGGCCGGGGCGGGTATCGCGTTTCCGCTGTTGCCATGGTTTTACCAGGATGTGGTCAACGAACTAGCGCTGGCCGGTGCCAGAGCTTACCCAGCAGTCAGCGCCGAGTTGTTTGCAGAAACCGGCATTGATCCTGAATGTATTCAAAGTGGCATGCTGATTCAGCCATCCTTTGAGCGCGAACTGGCATTGGCATGGTGTAGCAAATTTGGCCTGGCAGTAGAGGCACATGGCGAAAACCTGCTGATCCCTGAAGTGATACAAATCCGTAATCCTCGCCTGTTGCAATCCCTGAAAGCCTGGTTGATTAAACACGGCGTCAAGTTACGTGAGCAAACCCGTTTAATGCCATTGCAAGAAGGGCAATTGCCTATCAGTGGCTGGAAAACTACTGAAGATGAAACCTTGTACGCGGATACCTACGTAGTCACTTCAGGCGCCTGGAGCTTTGAGTTGCTTAAACAGACTGCCCTTACGCTGGATATCAAGCCCATGCGCGGACAGATGCTGCTATACCAAATGCAACCTGGCTTGTTGCCACATATTGTTTACCGGAATGGTTTTTATATGCTGCAACGTGCGGATGGCCACTTGCTGGCTGGCAGTAGCCTTGAGGATGTCGGTTTTGATACAGGTGTGACCGAGAGCATGCGGCTAGAAATGCAGGAGAAGGCAGAGGCAATATTGCCAGAATTGCGTGGGCAGCCGATTATTAAACACTGGAGTGGGTTGCGGCCGGGGACGCCGCATAATATCCCGATGATAGGACGGCATCCGCAGATTGAGAATTTGTATTTGAATACCGGGCATTTTCGCTATGGGGTGACGATGGCGCCGGAGTGTGCACGGAGAATTGCCGCGTTGATTGCCTGACAGTGCGGCGTGTGCAGTACATAGCTTAACGGCAGGCCTGTGCGCAAATCATAAGAACAGCAAGGGGTCGTCATTCTGGCGGAGGCCAGAATCCAGGCAGCATTATTGCTTGGCTCAGGTCCTTTAAAGAGAAGAGTGCCGTACTGGCTGGAAATCTTAAATAGGTATTTCTTAGATTATTCACCATTCCTTTTTTCACCATTAGGCGACCCTCTTTCTTATGGACAAGCATAAAGTCGCCTAGGGGCGAAAAAGAATGACCACCAAGCTAAAAAAATGAGAATTGCTTTTTAAGCTAATCTTTAAGAGTTAGCATTAGAAGCTAAGCTGACGTCAGGAAGAATTTAATTGCCACTGTTCTCAGCAGCTACCCAATCCCCACTGTTCCCACCATGTTTCTCCAACAATCGAATACTATCCATCGTCATGCCACGATCTATTGCCTTACACATATCGTAAATCGTCAACAACCCCACCTGAACCGCCGTCAATGCTTCCATTTCTACCCCCGTCTGCCCGGTAGTTTCACACTGCACACGGCAAACAAGACGATGATTAATCTCATCTGTCGCAAAGCTCACATCAACACGACTTAAGCTAAGCGGGTGGCAAAGCGGAATCAGGTCACTTGCTTTTTTACTGGCCTGAATGGCTGCAATCCTGGCAATTCCCAGGACATCGCCTTTTTTTGCATTACCTTGCAAAATGGTTTGCAATGTCGCCGCTTGCATATGAATGGTGCCTTCAGCAATGGCCACACGTTTGCTGTGCGCTTTATCGCCAATATCGACCATATGCGCATGGCCCTGTGCGTTGAAATGCGTTAATTCGGACATGTTGAAAAATGATGAACTCAAGCGGTGAAGCCGTTATCATAACAAGTTTGGGTCAGCGGTCTATGTTGATTCAGGAATAATGTGATTTTCAGGATCGTTTTTACTCAAAGGTACATGGTTTTTAACCCACTCAAATTTGTTGATCCCTACTCGCGCCGCGCACTTGGGCGATGGAGTGTGACGTTGGCTCTGCTGATGCCATCCGGGTTCCCCATGCTGGCAGAAAGTGCGGTTGGCCAGTTCTCCGGTAAACCTTATGAGCCCGAGCTGGATTTAAATTTACCGGCAGACTCTTCCAACCAGTTGCCTGAACTGGGGGATGCTTCGCAAACCGTATTGTCTGCGCGCGATGAGGAAAAAATCGCTAACCAGATTCTCAAGCAGGTGGCTGTGAGCCAGGATGTATTTGATGATGCCGAGGTCACTGATTATTTACAGGCATTAGGCAAGCGTCTGGGGGCCAGTAGCCCGGACAAACAGCAGAAATTCTATTTTTTTGTTTTGCAGGATAAAAGCATTAATGCGTTCGCGATGCCTGGCGGTGTGATCGGTGTGCATACCGGTTTGTTTACATCATCCAATAGTGAGTCTGAGTTGGCGAGTGTGCTGGGACATGAAATCGGTCATGTTACCCAGCATCACCTGGCGCGTATGCTGGCCTCGCAAAAATACGATATGTTCAAGAATATTGCTGCGACTGCGCTGGCTTTGCTAGTGATGAGGTCAAATCCGCAAGCGGGGATGGGCGCGATGACAGCGGCGTCGGCTGCCGGTATCCAGCGCCAGATTGATTATACGCGTGAGCATGAGCGTGAGGCGGACCGTGTCGGCCTGACTATCTTGCAGGATGCCGGGTTTGACGTACGCGCCATGCCCGCTTTTTTTAATACCTTGCAGCGGGCGACGCGTTTTTCTGATGGCAATATGCCTAGTTATTTGCGTACTCACCCGATGACCAGCGAGCGGATTGCCGATATGGGTAACCGTGTGCAAAACCTGCCTTATAAACAGGTCAATGAAAACCCAGCTTTTTCGTTGATGCGGGCAAAAATACGCGCGTTCCAGGGTTCTCCCACGCAAATGGTCGAAGAGTTCAAGAATAACCTGGAGGAAGGCCGATTCCAGAATGAGCAGTCCGAACACTTCGGGTTGGCGTATGCTTATTTACGGGCGAACCAGGCAAAAAATGCCCAGCAGGAAGTGCAATGGCTGGAGCAGCATGGCATGGTCAATCCTTACATTATTACCCTGAAAGCGGTGACGTTGGCCAAGCTCGGCCAGGTGCCGGAAGCGCAAGCGCAGTTTTTACAAGGTCTGCAACGTTACCCGCAGCATAGAATATTTGCCCAGGGCCAGGCGGAGTCATTGATTAATAGCAATCAGTGGGCGCCGGCAGTGAGTTTTATCCAAAAGCAGCTGCAAACGTTTCCTGATGATCCCAAACTGTATGAATGGCTGGCCGCGGCTTACCAGGGGCAAGGCAAGCAAATGCTGAGACATCAGGCATTGGGTGAGGCATATGTGCGCAAATACGATTTTCCGCGTGCGGTAGATCAGTTTGAAATCGCCAGTAAAGCCAAAGATGGGGATTTTTATTTGCAATCCAAAGTCGAAGCTCGACTGAAGGCGCTCCGTTTGCAGCAAGCACTGGAAAAAGATGATGACAAAGGCTAAATGGTTGCAGGAGCGTTAAATGCAAAGACGGACACTATTAAAAGGCTGTTTCGCGTTGGCGACCTTACCGTTCTGGATGATGATTCAGAAAGTACAGGCTGCCACCTGGTTTATGCAGGCGTTTGAAGCCAAGCACACTGCCGAGGTCATGTCAGCATTGCAGGCGAAAGCAGTACCGGTTTCGCAGGAGATTCATATCGAAGCACCACAAAAAGCCGAAAATGGGGCGGTGGTGCAAGTGGAGATTTCCAGCCAGCAGCCTGCGGGTAGTGTCAGTAACATGCGTTTGCTGGCCGATGCCAACCCGACGCCGCTGATCGCCAGTTTTGAGTTAGGCAAGCAGGTATTGCCTAAGCTGGTAACGCGCATCAAGCTGGCGCAATCGGGTGAATTAATCGCCTTAGTGCAGAATCCTGGCGGCCAATTTCAACAACAACGCCGTGATGTGATTGTGCTGGAGGATGGCTGTGCAGGTAGTGAGCGCGAAGAGCCATTCGCCAGCAGCATGAAAATGCGCGCAAGGCCACTTGCAGACGGGCCGTTAGGCAAGAACATTACCGAGCTCAAGATTATTATCGTGCACCCGATGCGCACTGGTCGCAGTAAAAATGACGATGGGCAATTGATGCCAGCGCATTTCATGCAGCTGATGCAGGTGATACTGAATGGAGCGGTCATTGTCGATGCGCAAACCGGCACCGGCATTTCGCGTAACCCCTACTTTACGTTTTATTTGAAAGACGCCAGAATTGGTGATGTGATTGCAGTTAACTGGCAGGATAATCGCGGTTTCAGCGGCCACGGTGAAGTCACCGTATCACTTTAATTTTTGATAAGTAATATTTATCATTAAAATTAAAACAATCAATTATGCATATGTATTAAAGTTGTCTACAATGCATGCATTCGCTTAAACAAACAAAGTTTAAATAGCAGTATCAGATCACTAGTTAAGTGAAACAACGTTTTAAACCATTATTAAAAGGAGAGCACAATGTCATTGATTAATACACAAGTTCAACCATTCAAGGCCCAGGCATTTCACAACGGTAAATTTATCGAAGTAACTGAAGAATCTTTAAAGGGCAAATGGTCTGTATTGATTTTCATGCCGGCAGCGTTCACGTTCAACTGCCCTACAGAAGTTGAAGATGCCGCTGACAACTACGCAGAGTTCCAGAAGGCTGGTGCTGAAGTGTACATCGTGACCACCGATACACATTTCTCCCACAAGGTTTGGCACGAGACTTCACCAGCCGTGGGTAAAGCAAAATTCCCGTTGGTTGGCGACCCGACTCACCAATTGACACGTGCCTTTGACGTGCATATTGATGAAGAAGGTCTGGCATTGCGCGGTACTTTCGTAATCAACAACGAAGGCGTGATCAAGACTGCTGAAGTACATAGCAACGAAATCGCGCGTGATGTGAAAGAAACTTTGCGCAAGTTGAAAGCGGCACAATACACCGCTGCCAACCCAGGCCAGGTTTGCCCAGCCAAATGGAATGACGGTGCTGCGACATTGACACCATCACTGGACTTGGTAGGTAAGATTTAATCTCTCTGAGATTAGTTTTAGCATCGCCCTGCGAGAGCAGGGCGCTCAGGTAAAGTCACTAAAGGTTTTATGCCTGCTAGCGGGTTTACCTGAGCTTCCCCCAACCGTTTTAAATGCCATGTGGAATGGCCAGGGCTTCTTGCCGCCTGAAATAAGGGCAGGAATTTTGGAGAATAAAAATGTTAGACGATACCTTAAAGACACAACTGCAAACCTACCTTGGTATGCTGCGTCAGCCTATCCGTCTGATCGCATCCCTGGATAACAGCGACAATGCCGCAAAAATGCGCGAATTGCTGCAAGAGATTACCGCCTTATCGGACAAAGTCAGCCTGGATGAAACCGGCGATGATTCGCGTAAACCTTCATTCGTGATCGCCAAGGAAGGTGAAACGCATGGCGTGCGCTTTGCAGCGATTCCTCTGGGTCATGAATTCACCTCACTTGTGCTGGCTTTGTTGTGGACCGGCGGCCATCCACCAAAAGTGGAGCAGGATGTGCTCGACCAGATCAAGGCGCTGGATAGCGACCTGAACTTTGAAGTGTATATGAGCCTTTCTTGCCATAACTGCCCGGATGTTGTGCAGGCGACTACCTTGATGACGGTATTTAATCCGCGCATCAATGTGACGGTGATTGATGGCGGCCTATACCAGGACGAAGTGAACGAGCGCAACATCATGGCGGTGCCAGCCACTTTCCTGAATGGCGAGATGTTTGCTTCTGGCCGCATGCTGGTGGAAGAGTTTCTGGCGAAAGTGGACACTGGCGCGGTAGCGAAAGAAGCTGAAAAACTGAATGCCAGAGAGCCATTTGATGTGCTGGTGGTGGGCGGTGGCCCGGCTGGCGCTTCAGCGGCGATTTATTCTGCACGTAAAGGTATCCGTACCGGCATTGTGGCGGACCGTTTTGGCGGCCAGGTCAACGACACGCTGGCGATTGAAAACTTTATTTCGGTCAAGGAAACTGAAGGGCCTAAATTGGTGGCAGCGCTGGAAGAACACGTGAAAACTTATGAGGTCGACATCATGCCGTTGCAACGTGCAGTTAGTCTGGCTGAGCCTAAACAGACCGACCAAAAGCATGGCGGCCTGATTGAAGTGAAGCTGGAAAGCGGCGCGACCTTGCGTAGTAAGTCAGTGATTCTGGCAACCGGGGCACGCTGGAGAAACCTGAATGTGCCTGGTGAAGCAGAGTACAAAAACAAAGGTGTTGCCTATTGCCCACACTGCGATGGCCCGTTGTTTAAAGGCAAGCACGTGGCAGTGGTTGGCGGTGGTAACTCCGGTGTGGAAGCGGCGATTGACCTGGCCGGTGTAGTGGGCCATGTGACTTTGCTGCAATTTGATACCGAGCTGAAAGCGGATGCCGTGTTACAACGCAAATTACGCACTCTGGAAAATGTCACTATTCTGACCAGTGCACAAACCACTGAAATTACTGGTGATGGCACCCGTGTGAATGGTTTGACCTATACAGACCGTGTCAGTGGCGAAAGCAAGCATGTAGCCCTGGAAGGTGTATTTATCCAGATTGGTCTGGTACCGAATACGGACTGGCTGAAAGGTACGATAGACCTGAGCAAGTATGGTGAAATTGAAATTAATAACCATAATGCGACTTCGTTGCCGGGTGTATTTGCAGCGGGGGATGTGACCACCATTCCCTACAAGCAAATCGTGATTGCAATGGGCGAAGGCTCGAATGCTGCTCTGGGCGCATTTGATTATCTGATCCGTCAGTAGTATCTCTTAACTATCAAATTTTACGGCCACTTCAGTGGCCATTTTTTTATTTTAAAGTGAGTTATTTAGGTATCAGTCGTTTGATTTTCCAAATATCGGTAGTGAACTTACATAAATAAGCATATATTTATAAAGCACGTCATATGCTATTTCGTTATCACCTATTTCTAACCATGTCTATGGAGTTGACTATGAAACGAAAACTAGAGTTAGCTTTACTAACGATCCTTTCTTTATTTTTTCTACCTAATGTGTATGCGGCAAATCTGTTGACTGGGGAAGTAACTTATAATAACGATACCAAGTTATATACTTATACCTATACTTTAGATACTACAACGCTTCTGGATCACATTGTCAATATTAGTATATTACAAAATCTCGGTTTTGATTGGAGTCATCCTCTTCCAGTTGTCCATACAGAACCTGCTGTAGGCGACTGGATGTTTAAGATGTCTGCTGGAGGATTAAGTAACTCAGGCGCGCTAAATATATATGGCACTTTCTGGACTTGGGAGCACAATTATTTTTCTGAGTCGGTTAGCAATGTAGGAAATTTAGTTTTTTCAATCACGACACCTAGAGGCGTTAACACATCTACTGCCAATAATTACTTTATCTATAATGGAGGAGCTACCACAGGTCCTAGTGAAAATGCTGGATTTATAGAAATAGGGCATATTGTTGGCCCTGAGTTCATAAATTTTACTCCACCAGTGGCTGTGCCCGAGCAACAAGTGTATGTAATGATGATTGTTGGATTGGGATTGATTAGTCTCGTCCGATTCAAGAGTATAGCAATTATTAAGCGTCGTGCATGTTGACTAGGTGGAAGTAAGGCTCAAGCTCACAGACTCGGCGACTTTGATACCGTCAACTGCTGCAGACAGAATGCCACCGGCATAACCAGCCCCTTCGCCGCAAGGGTACAAGCCTTTGGTGTTGATGCTTTGTAGCGTGTCATCGTCACGCTTGATGCGTATCGGGCTGGAAGTGCGTGTTTCCACACCAGTCAAAATACCATCTGCCAAATCAAAATTGGGGATCTGCTTGGCAAACGCCGGAATTGCTTCGCGGATAGCGTTGATCGCAAATTCTGGCAAGGCGGATTCAAGGTTAGTCAGATGCACGCCTGGCGTATAGGAAGGCGTGACTTCACCAAACTCGGCAGAAGGGCGATTTGCCAGAAAGTCACCAATCAATTGCCCCGGCGCCGAGTAGTCGCTGCCGCCTAATACAAACGCATGACTTTCGAGTTGACGCTGTAACTCAATGCCTGCCAATGGATGGTCGGGGTAATCTACTTCCGGCGTGATGCCGACCACAATACCCGCATTGGCATTGCGCTCGTTACGGCTGTACTGGCTCATGCCGTTGGTCACCACTCGGTTAGGCTCAGACGTGGCGGCGACTACAGTTCCCCCTGGGCACATACAGAAGCTGTACACACTACGGCCATTCTTCGCATGATGTACCAGTTTGTAATCAGCTGCACCCAGTTTTTGCAGGATGTCATCGCTGTAACTTTTGCCATAGCGTGCACGGTCTACCAGGCTTTGTGGATGCTCAATACGGAAGCCGATTGAAAACGGTTTTGCTTCGACAAAAATGCCTTTGTCGTAAACCATTTCAAAAGTATCCCGGGCACTGTGGCCGACGGCCAGTACCAGATGGCGGGTAGATAAATATTCGCCTGTTTGCAAGAAAACGCCATGAACTTGCTGATCCTGCACATCAATCTCGGTGACGCGGTGATTGAAACGAATTTCGCCGCCCAGGCTGATAATGGTGCTACGCATTTCCTCGACCATACTGACCAGCTTGAACGTACCGATATGCGGATGGCTGATATATAAAATTTCTTCCGGCGCGCCAGCTTTGACAAACTCCTGCAATACCTTGCGGCCGTAATGTTTGGGGTCTTTAATCTGGCTATACAGTTTGCCGTCGGAGAAAGTGCCCGCACCACCTTCACCAAACTGCACGTTGGATTCAGGATTCAATTTGCCTTTACGCCATAATCCCCAGGTGTCTTTGGTCCGCTCGCGTACCTCTTTGCCACGCTCCAGCACGATAGGCTTAAAACCGGCTTGCGCCAATATCAGGGCTGCAAAAATACCTGCCGGGCCAAAGCCGACCACGACAGGCCTGTGTTCCGATGCCTGCGTATTGGTGGCAACGAATTTATAACTGGTATCTGGCGCAGGTTTGATATGGGGATCTTTTTTAAACCTGGCAAGAATCTGAGACTCGTTTTTGACCTCGATATCGATGTTGTACACATAAAGAATGGCATGTGATTTACGCGCATCCACCCCGCGCTTGAAAATTTCAAAATGGATCAAATCGCTCTCAGGAATTTCCAGCCGCTTGAGAATAGCAGCCCTGATTTTATCGTCTTGATGCTTAAGCGTCTCCGCTTGCACTAATGGAAGCTTGATTTCAGTAATTCGTAGCATAAATATCTCGTGGATAGTGGTTATCTATCAAAAACGTATTTTATTACATCCAGTCTTAGCGTATGGTAGATTTTTATATCGGTTCTATTTAATTAGTGTCGAATTTGGTCGTTAGAGGAATTATGTTTAATTACAAGCGCCAAATACTTACCCCGTTAATCATTGCCGCAACTATTCTGTGCGTCTCAATGATATGGTTATTTATCGCTATGTATCAGCTGGTGGCCTTTTCGGAGCAAAAAGATTCGGTAGACCGGCAGCGCTATGACGTGGCTGCACTAGGTAAAGCCATCACCAATGCTGAAAGCGGCCAGCGCGGCTATTTGCTGACCGGGCATACCTTATTCCTCGATACGATGGAGCAGGGCCGTACAGACACACGTAGAGTGCTTGCCAGCCTGGATAGACGTGTAGCCTCTGTGGGTGAAGTTCGCCCCGAACTGGAAACGGTTAAACAATTAGTGAATCGAAAATTTGATGCTATGGATATCAGCATCCAAGTGCAAATGCGCGCCGGTTCCTATGCCTCACATCTTACGCTGAGTAAAGATAAAAGCCGAGAGTTGATGAAGCTGATTGATGATCGCTTGGGCGAGATGGATAGCAAGCTTGAGCATTTGCGGGCGGATTACGAAAAAGAAATACGCCAGCGCGTGATCCAGGCGGTGATCGGCGCTATTTTGCTGTGTATGCTGATTATAGGCGTGTTGCTGTTTTCGTACCGCAGTACCACCGATTTGTTAGGCAAGATGCTGGAAACCCAGGCGGTCACCGAGCAGTTAAGCCATCAGGTTGACCATGATCTGCTGACCGGTTTGCCAAACCGGCGCAGTGTGGATGAACATTTGGAAAGTGTTTTCCAGCGGTCAAAACACACTTCAAAACCGTTTGCCATCTTCTTTATGGATTTAGATGGATTCAAGCAGGTGAATGACCAGTATGGTCATGAAATTGGCGATGCTCTGCTGATTGAAGTGTCTCATATGTTCCAGAAAGTGCTCCGGCAAACGGACTTTCTTGCCCGCCAGGGTGGCGATGAGTTTGTGCTGGTGGTGGGCAGTTATATGCACCGCATGGAGTTAGTGCAACTCGCGCAACGATTGATACAGTTATTTTCGCGCCCGGTGATTGTCAGAACCATGGCACTTAATATTGGCGTGAGTATAGGCGTTGCCGAGTATCCGCGGCATGGCAAACAAGTGAAACAGTTATTACATGCGGCCGATAAGGCGATGTATGTGTCGAAGAAAAACGGTAAAAATTCTTACAGTTTTGATGGTGAATAGTGCATTAATTTGCCAGTTCAAGTTGCAGCATGTTTTTTAGCAAAGGCACTGTCACCGGCTTTTTAGTCGTCAGTGACCATTCATCCAGCGCATCAAGTACTGCCACTAGTGTCGGTAAGTCGCGGCGTAAGTATTTCAGGCAGTAAGCGATCACTTCATCGGGTAATTTCATTCCACGGTCACGCGCATGCGCACGCAGAGCATCGGCTTTTTCGTTATCACTCAATGGCTGTAACTGGTAGACCAATCCCCACGCTAAACGGGTAGCCAAATCATCCCGCAAACCCATTTGCGTGGGTGCATGGTTGCCGGCGGTCACCAATACACCGCCCTCGGCTTTGATTTGGTTAAAGGTATCAAACAGGATGATTTGTGATTCTTCATCCAGGGTATGCACATCATCGGCGATATGCGCACCCATGGCCTGGGCTGCCAGTAGCAAGTGCGTTTTACCACTGCCCGCAACACCCCATAGATATACAAAAGGTGAAGGCGCATGCCCGGCCAGTGCTGCTTGCAGGCTGCTGAGCGCTTCCTGGTTCTGGCCGGCAATAAAATTGCCAAACCCCGGTGCTGCCGGGGGTTGGATATTCAGTAATAATTGTTTCACAGCGAATGCTTAAAAATTAAAAGGTCAGTCATCCGATAAGTGAATTACTGATGCCTGGCTGTGCAGGTAAGTGTCGCTACGCAAGTAACTATTTTTGACGTAACGTAAACCGACGGCAATGGCAGCGCTGACCGGCAACGCCAGCAACACCCCGGCAAAACCAAATAATTGCCCGCCCGCCATTAAAGCCAAAATCACCAGTACCGGATGCAGGCCGATACGGTCACCGACCAAGATAGGTGTCAGGAAAAAGCTTTCTACAAACTGGCCGACGCCAAACACCAGTAGCACTGGAACCACTTCTGGCAGTGAGGCGAATTGTAATAATGCCAGGATCATGGCCAAAATAAACGCCAGGGCAAAACCAAGATAAGGTACAAAGCTGAGTAAGCCGGCAATCATGCCGATAGACAGTGCCATATCGAGGCCAACCAGCCATAAGCCAACACTGTAAAACACGCAAAGCGACAGCATCACTGATAACTGCCCGCGGAGAAATTCGGCCACTACACTGTCTATATCCTTGACGATTTTTTTGACACGGCCTATCAGGTCGCGTGGAATCAGCTCACCAATTTTGGTCATCATATCGTCCCAGTCGCGCAAAAAATAAAACAGCACCACGGGCAGCAAGAGTATGTTGGCGAGCATGCCAATCAGGTTCAGGCCTTTTTGACCGGCACTCAATAATACGCTGCCAACAAAGCTGCTCGCTGATTGCCAGTGCTCGGTCAACAGTTTTTGTATATAGGCCGGGTTCACATTGAAACGAATGCCAAAATGCTGCAGCAGCCAGGGCTCCACCTGCTGGTGAAAATGATCCACCACTGCCGGCAAGCGTTGCACAATGAGCATTGATTGTTGTTGCAACAGCGGGAGAATAATCAGCATCAAGCCAATCAGCGCCAGAATCACGCCCGCCATCACTAGCAAAGTCGCCAGGGTACGGCCGACTTTCCAGCGACGGTATCCGGCTTCACTGAGCCGGTCTACCAGCGGGTCCAGCATGTAGGCAATGACCATGGCTGCGAGAAAGGGCGTCAGTACAGGTTCCAGCAAATAAAACAGATAAATGAAAAGCGCAGCCACGATCCACCAGCGATTTTCGCTGACAAACTGAGTCACACTGGACGTTTGATACTCGTGATCTGACATGGGCGCCTGTAATGCATACACTCAATCCGGCATAGGTCGAACTGGCAAGATGCGTTAAAATAATGATTATTCTTAAAATTATACTGAATTTCGTGGATGTAACACGCTTTGTTGCAATATCCATGAATTTATATTGAATTAAATATTCATAGCATAGAAAGAAACGAGAGTACTTTGACGACTTCTTCTGATAAAACTTCAGTCACTTACCGCGACGCCGGTGTGGATATGGAAGCTGGTGATGCGCTGGTCGAGCAGATTAAGCCATTTGCCAAACGCACCATGCGCCCGGAAGTCATGGGCGGCATTGGCGGCTTTGGTTCATTGTTCGCCATGCCGAAAAAATTCAAGGAGCCCATTCTGGTTTCCGGTACTGACGGTGTAGGTACTAAACTCAAACTGGCATTCCAACTCGACAAGCATGACACCGTAGGTATCGATCTGGTAGCCATGAGTGTGAATGACATTCTGGTGCAGGGCGCCGAGCCGCTGTTTTTCCTCGATTATTTTGCCTGTGGCAAACTGGAAGTTGGCACGGCCGCCGCCGTGATTAAAGGGATTGCCCAAGGTTGTGAAGAATCCGGCTGTGCATTGGTCGGTGGTGAAACTGCCGAAATGCCGGGCATGTATCCGGCGGGTGAATATGACCTGGCAGGGTTTGCGGTTGGTTGTGTCGATAAAGCCAATATCATTGATGGTTCTACCATCAAAGCAGGTGATGTGATTTTGGGCCTGGCTTCCAGCGGCGCGCATTCCAATGGCTATTCTCTGATCCGCAAACTGATTGAACAATCTGGCATTGATATGGAATCAGACTTCCATGGCCGTAAATTCAAAGATGTAGTGATGGCACCAACCAGGCTGTATGTGAAATCCGTGCTCAAATTGCTGGAAACCTTGCCGGTCAAAGGCATGGCGCATATCACCGGCGGTGGCATTACTGAAAATATTCCACGCGTGTTACCTGAAGGTCTGACGGCAGAAGTGCAAAAATCGAGCTGGACATTGCCACCGCTGTTCCAATGGTTGCAGGCTCAGGGCAATATCGCTTCAGTGGAAATGTACCGTACCTTTAACTGTGGTATTGGCATGGCCATCATCGTTGCTGCCGAACATGCCGAGCAGGCACAAACTGTATTGGCTGGTTCAGGTGAAACGGTATACCGCATTGGCCAGATTCGTACGCAACAGGCTGGCGAAGCGCCGACTGTGGTGGTGTAATGAATCCGATTCGCTTACAGCATAGGGTCGTCAGCGGGCTGGCGGCACTATTGTTTGTTGCTTCCGCGAATTTATCTGCAGCGCCCAAGCAGCTCACCCTCAAGTATGACCTGCTCCAGCAAGGCGTTACTATAGGTAGTGTCAAAGACCAACTGACGGTGACCGGTAATAAATATCAGATCGACTCACTGGCCGAAGGTAAAGGTATTTACAAGCTGATGGGTGAGCGCACACTCTCAAGCCAGGGCGATGTGGCCCAAAATACGTTACGCCCTGCACATTTTGAATCCCGTCAATCCAAACATCCTGATAAAGCTTTGATCAGTGATTTTGACTGGGGCAAAAAAGTACTCAATATGCAGGTGAAAGGCGAAAAGGAAACGGAGAAGCTGGAGAAAGGTACCCAGGATTTATTAAGTATATTGTATTGCTGGATGTGGCAACCGCCAAAAGGCAAGCAGGTGAAGTTGTTGATCAATAATGGTAAGAAACTATCGCCACACACATTTGTAGTAAGTGAAGAAAAGACACCGTTGGAAACCGAGGCTGGTAGATTTAATGTGATCAAACTGGAAGACAGCGAGGGTGAAAAAACGCTTTATCTGGCCAAGGACAAAGGTTATCTGCCAGTAAAGTTAGTCGTGCAGGATGACGGTAAACGCATGGAACAAGTGATCATCAGCATCACTGGCCAATAACGGGTATTCTCCACATCGGGAAAGCGCGTGATTAACACACAAGGCCTGCGAAAATGGATACGGCAACACGTCTCCTGGCGATTAGGGTTGGCGTTATGCGTATCCTTGCTTGTGCATGTGCTGCTTGTGAAGGAGGTTGCCTGGCAAAGCTGGTTTTCAGGCGAAGAGCCGCCACCAACCTTGTTAAGTGCGCAGCTGGAAGCCGCGCCAGTCAAGCCGCCGGTCAAAGCACCAGTCAAAGCTGTAGCCAAAGAAAAGCCACCGGTAACCAAGTCTGAACCAGCGCCAAAAGCTATTCCAGTTGAAGATCCACCAGAACCTGTGGCCGAATCTCCTGTTGCATCGCAACCCGCAGAAATGAGCGAACAGGACACAGCGCAGGCAGAAGAAGCCCGGCAGGCAGAAATTGCCGCCTGGCATGAAACTGATAGTGCCATCGCAGAGCCGGATGCGGCGCTACCGCCGCCTTATCAGCGGGTAAGTACTGAGTATGCGGTGTTTGTAAATGGCGAAAAGCAGCCTGCGGGCAGCGCAAAAATAGATTATGCGCAGGAGCCATCCGGCCAATACAGCCTCCGCTGGGTGGTTGAAGGGCGTGGTCTGTTAAAATTGCTCTACCCGACGCTGGAGCAACAAAGCCGCGGTGACATTGGCCCACATGGGTTAAAACCGCATTTTTACCGTTATGCGTTTGGCAGCAAGGCGGACAAAATATATGAAGCGACTCTGGATTGGGAAACCAATTTCATCACCCTGAAAACGTCCAAGGGCGAGCAACGGCTGGACCTGCCACGTAACACACAGGATATCCTCAGCTTTATGTACCAGTTTATGTTTGTGCCGCCATTGCAGGAAATGCATATTGCACTCACCAACGGGCGACGCCTGAATACCTACCAATACGAGTTTGAGGGTGAAGATTCGATGGTGATCGCTGACCAGGCCATTCAAACGGTACACATAGCGCATACCCGTGGCGAGACCGACGAAAAAATTGAATTATGGCTGGCGAGCGATTACCGCTATGTGCCAGTCAAGATCAGAAAACAGGAAAAAAACGGCATGGTGATTGAGCAAGTCGCCACACGTTTGATCACTGAATAACGCAAGACGTAACATATTTGAAAGACATTTATGAATTCCACCCTAATGCGCCAAACGGCGGCTTTATTAAACGACATGCTGCAGTTCGAAAGCCCGGCCGATGGCAAACTCAGTGAGTTTTTTCGCCAGCATAGGGAGCTGGGCACTAAAGAGCGTGCCTGGATCGCTGAAACCGCCTATGGTGTATTGCGTCGCTATCGCTACTTGCGCGAAATCAGCATCACAGAGCCTGATGAACAGGAAGACACGCGTAAATTGATCCTGGCCTATCTGATCAAGATCGAAGGCAAAAGCATACGCGACCTCGACGAGATGCTAGACGAGCGCCAAAAAGAATGGGCGGTGCAAATTAAAAGCAAAACCAGCGAAGGGTTTGCGCCCGCCATTCTGGCCGATGTACGCGACTGGTTCTGGGACAAACTGGTGGCGCAATACGGCGAAGCCGAAGCCATGACCATCTGCCGCAGCATGTTCGATCAAGCCAGCCTGGATTTACGCGTTAACACTATCAAAGCTACCCGCGAAGAAGTACTGGCACGCATGCTGGCGGAAAATACCGTTAAAGACAATGTCATTACTACCACGCCATATTCGCCAGTCGGTATTCGCATGGGCTCACGCCTGAATATCGGCAAACATATTCTGTTTACCGAAGGCAAGATTGAGGTGCAGGATGAAGGCAGCCAATTGCTGAGTTACCTGGTTGCCCCAAAACGCGGGCAAATGGTGGCTGATTTATGCGCAGGCGCTGGTGGCAAAACGCTTGCGCTAGGCGCATTGATGAAAAACACCGGTCGCTTGTACGCGTTCGATGTTTCTGAAAAACGCTTGAATAATTTAGGTCATCGCTTGAAACGCAGTGGATTGTCCAACCTGCAGGCGCAGCTGATCAACAACGAAAATGATTTAAAACTCAAACGCCTGAACGGCAAGTTTGACCGTGTGCTGGTGGATGCGCCATGTAGCGGCTTGGGGACTTTACGCCGCAACCCGGATCTGAAATGGCGCCAAACCGAGCAGGACGTATCCGAGTTAAATGTAAAGCAAACCAATATTCTGGCGCGTGCAGCCAAACTGTGCAAAACCGGTGGCCGCGTGATTTATGCGACGTGTAGCCTGTTGCGTGATGAAAACGAGTCGATCGCCGAAGCATTTCTGCAAGCGCATCCCGACTTTAAGTTGATCCCTGCCAGTCAAGTATTGGCGCAGCAAAACATTGAACTGGATACTGGTGAATACCTGAAACAACTGCCGCATTTGCATGGGACGGATGGCTTTTTTGCGGCGGTATTTGAGAAGGCGGGTCAAACAACCGAGGTTGCAAAGGATTCTTGATTAGAAAACACTATAAGCTGCTGAAGCATCAATTAGATAGGGCTTAGCAGCTATCTTTGTCCCAGTAGATTAGAGGCAGCAATCAATCAGCAATAGACGACTGGGACATGTCAACACTACTTTTTTGAGTTATTCTTAATCCACGATTGATTAATTCTTAAAGCATAGAAATGACAAAACTGACTCTGAATCTGCAAATACTCATCGCTGCGTTGCTGGGTATTGCCGGGGGGTGGGCGATGCATGGCTTGCCCGCACATTCAGAAACACTAAAGTGGAGTCTTTACGCCACCAATCTGGTCGGTACGCTGTTTATAGACTTACTCAAAATGGTGATGATCCCGCTGGTGTTTTGTGCCATTGTGACCGGGATCGCCAATCTGCGGCAGCATAGTCAGATTAACCTGGTGTGGAAAACCACCCTCCTTTTCTTTGCCACCACAACCATCATTGCAGTGGTCATCGGTATTAGTGCCAGCCAGATTTTCAAACCGGGCGAAGGCTTGCATCTGGCCATGTTTGCCGATGCAATGCAGCAGTTTGAATCTAGACAAATGACTTTGCCCGAGTTTTTCACCCAGTTTCTGCATGGCATTTTCATGAACCCTTTCAAAGCGCTGGCTGATGGCAATATTCTCGCTATCGTCGCTTACGCATTGTTGCTGGGTATTGCGCTGGTGATGGCTTCAGACCGCTATCCGCAATTGCTGGGTTTGTTTGAAGAAGGCATGCGTTTATCCATGCAAATGATAGGTTGGATCATGCGCCTGGCACCGTTCGGGATTGGTGCCTTGCTGTTCAAGCTGGTAGCCACACAGGATTTGAGCCTGTTTACCACCTTGGCCAAGTTTATGCTGGTGGTCACCGGTACGACTTTGCTGCATGGGCTGGTCGTGTTGCCTGCTTTATTATTCCTGATCACCCGCAAGCGGCCGTGGTGGTTTTTGCGCAATGCCAAAGAAGCCTTAATCACTGCTTTTGCGACCAGCTCGAGCAATGCCACCATGCCGGTGACCATGCGCTGCGCCACGCAAAATATGCAGGTGAAACCTGAGATTGCCGGGTTCGTCGTGCCGCTAGGGGCAACAGTGAATATGGATGGCACCGCCTTGTACGAAGCCGCTGCTGCATTGTTTGTCGCGCAACTGGCAGGGATTGACTTGTCGCTTGGTCAGCAACTGGTGGTGTGTTTCACTACCATGATTGCAGCCATGGGCGCGCCTGGCATCCCAAGTGCCGGGATGGTCACCATGGTGATGGTATTGCAAAGTGTAGGCTTGCCCGCGGAAGCGATTGCGATATTATTGCCCATAGACCGCTTGCTCGATACGGTCAGAACCGCTGTTAACGTGGAAGGCGATATGATAGGCAGCTTGGTGGTACAAAACGTGACTGAATCCCATTCTTCGAGCTAAACCATCCATGTTAGAACAACGCGTAGCCCAGGTTTCAGATACTCCCGTCATTTGCGCATTGGTCAATGCTGCTTATCGCGGAGAGACTAGTCGCGCTGGATGGACCACAGAAGCCGATTTACTCTCCGGTGTGCGCACCAGTGAGCGCACCATCCAGGCGCTGATTGAAAGCCAGGATGCCTGTATTTTGCTAGGTGAAGAAGCTGGTGGGGTAGTGGCTGCTTGTATTTGCCTGGAACGGCATGCGGATTCCGCGGAGATGGTGCACTTGGGTATGATTGCTGTTTCGCCTTTATTGCAGAATCGTGGGTATGGGAAAACCATGATACGGGCAGCGGAAAAACTGGCAAAAGCACAGTGGGAGGCACAGCGGGCGGAAATGATGGTGATCAGCCTGCGGAAGGAGTTGATTGAATTTTATCAGCGGCTGGGATACCAGGCGACTGGGGAGACGGTGCCGTTTCCGCATCAGCCGGATATGTGGCAAGCGCAGGTGGAGAATATGCAGTTGATTGTTTTGCAGAAGGTGTTGTGAATTATAAACCTGCCTGTAAATTGAATGCTTTTCGATGCTTAGTCATCGAACGTTACTTCTAAAACACCACTCATCTCGGAAAGTAAGGAGCCCTGCAAGGGAGAGTCTAGGTAAAAGTTAATGCTGAGCTTAGTTTCAAAAGGAATAAGCTCGTACTTTCTGGAAGTTCTAGTAATTCATTCCTCGAATATTCACCATAAGACAATGCTGGTACGACTAGCTGGATGGTGTAATCCGCTGCCAATTGAAAAAAGGACCGGGGTCGGTTTTACGCCCTGGCGCAATCTCTGAATGGCCAACGATATGCTGGATTGGGTAACGTTTTTTTAATGCGTCAATCAGCGCTTGCAAGGTCAGATACTGCGCGTCTTCGAATGCGCATTCGTCACTGCCTTCAAGCTCTATACCAATAGAGAAATCATTACAGCGCTCTCTGCCCTCCCATGAGGAAACGCCTGCATGCCAGGCGCGTTGCGCACAGCTGGCAAATTGTATTAATTCACCTTCACGGCGGATCAGGAAATGCGACGACACTTTCAGATGCGCAATCTCTGCATAGTACGGATGCTCATTGGCATCCAGCTGGTTGGTAAATAGCTGGATAACTCCCGGACCGCCAAATTCGTTTGGAGGCAGACTGATGTTATGGATGACAATCATGTCTATGCTGGTACCAGCAGGACGCTCATCCGTATTGGGTGAGTTTATGATCAGGCATGGGCTGGCCATGCCTTGGGTATCAATTTCAATCGGGGATGAAAGCGCAGGCAACATGCCAACATTGTAGGTGAATTTGTGCGAATTGCGTTATGATTCCGCCCGCAACCACAAGTTTGTCATTCCATGCCGCATTGGCGGAGGCTGCATGGAAACTGATTGCCGCCAGGACAGGAACGAGCATGGTTTTCTTACAGTTGTTATTAATGTTGGTGGTGATACTGATTGCCGCAGAAGTGTTTACCAATGCACTGGAGCATTTGGGTGAACGCCTCGGTATTTCAGAAGGTGTGACTGGCTCTATTTTTGCTGCAGTTGGCACGGCTCTTCCTGAAACATTGGTGCCCCTGCTGGCCATTTTCTCTTACACCTCCTCAACGGGCGATAGCCATGCCGGTCATGATATCGGCATAGGCGCAATTCTGGGCGCTCCACTGATGCTGGGTACACTCTCAATCAGCTTGATGGCTTTGTCGGTATGGAAAAGACGCGGCAGCAGTGGGCATATTCGTCCCGAGCGCACTGGCCTGGTCCGTGACCTGAATTTCTTTATCCTGGCATTTATATTTGCAACGATTGCCATGTTTGTGCCGCATACGGAAGCGATAGTGCGGTATGCGATCAGCATACTGATGGTACTGATCTATTTTGTTTATGTGTTGATGACCATTAAAGCCTCTAGAGGGTTGGTCGAGGAAGGCCACGCTACCGAGGCTGAAGACATCATGATGCTTTCCAAGCTTGGCCTGCCAACCAATATTGTAACTATCGTAGTACAGTTGCTGATTGGGTTGGGATTGCTGATTGCGGGTGCCAAAGGCTTTATCAATGAAGTGGAAACCGCAGCAGCGATTCTTGGTGTATCAGCGCTATTGTTGTCACTACTGGTTATCCCGATTGCCACCGAACTACCGGAAAAAGTAAACAGCATTATTTGGATACGCAAAGGTAAAGATACACTGGCGTTCGGTAATATTACCGGCGCCATGGTGTTTCAAGGCACCTTGTTGCCCGCAATCGGTATTATGCTGACAGATTGGGCGCCACGACAGGAAGTCGCTTTGGGGATTTTGATTACACTGCTGGCGGCGGTTTGGTTACGTTACCGGGTTGCCAAAGGTGGTTTGCTGGTATGGCACTTGTTGGTCAATGGTCTGTTGTATTTAATTTACCTGGCGATTGTTCTGAATTAGGACCATGTTTTACAAAAGATTAAGGCCCTGTGAAGGGCCTTAATCTTTTTAAACGGCTAATTTACCAGTCTCAACTTCGGCTTAAATCTTAATCCTCTTCATTTTCTACGTCTTCAATATCCTGTTCTTTAGATAAACCAAGTTTGGATAATCGATAACGTAAAGTACGGAAACTGATACCCAGCAATTTGGCAGCAGCCGTTTTGTTATTATTAGTTTTTTCAAGTGCCTGCAAGATGGTCCGTTTTTCAATATCCTCGAGATAATCTGACAAGCTGACATCCATAGGCAGCATGGTATTACTTGCATTGGCTGGTTTAATCGCGCTGTCACCAGCTAATGCAGCCTCGGTGCGTGGAGAATGGTATATAGACGAATCGACATTTTCTTCGGCAGCAGCGGGCGAGTGCCATGGCAACACTGGTTTGTCACTTAACACTACCGGTGGCATGTCCTCCAGCGATAAATCCTCAATCGCGATGGTAAGTCCATCACATAATGCCAGCGCGCGTTCCAGCATGTTTTCCAGCTCACGTACATTGCCATGAAACTGTAGCTGCTGGATATACACTTTGGCTTCAGGCGCAATAGCGGGTTTGCTGATATTCTGGTTCTGGCAGAGTTTAGCTAACAAGCGTTCAGTGAGTTCCGGAATATCCTCCGGCCGTTCGCGCAGGGATGGCATTTTGAGCTGAATCACATTCAGGCGGTAATACAGGTCTTGCCTGAATTCGCCTTTTTCCATCATGGCGTTCAGGTTTTTGTGGGTGGCAGAAATGATGCGCACATCAACCGTTTCTTCAATGGTGCTGCCAACTACACGTACTTTTTTCTCCTGGATTGCCCGCAATAATTTTACCTGCATGGCTAGCGGTAAATCAGCCACTTCATCCAGAAATAAAGTACCGCCATTGGCGGCTTGAAACAGGCCTTGTGTATCCTGTATGGCGCCGGTAAATGCCCCTTTTTTATAGCCGAAAAATTCGCTTTCCATCAGGTTTTCCGGGATGGCGCCGCAGTTGACGGCAATAAAGGCCTGGTCCTTGCGCGAGCTGTTCTGGTGGATAAGTCTGGCCGCAAGTTCCTTGCCGCTGCCGGATTCGCCACTGATGTAGACAGGTGCTTGGCTACGCGCCAGTTTCGCAATCATCGTGCGCACATAGCTCATGGCTGGAGATGCACCAATCAGGTCTACGGTATTGGCACCATTCGATTCTTTTTGCGAAGAAAGCTTAAGTGCAGATTCCACCAATGGGCGTAATTGTTTCAGTGAGATCGGTTTGGTAATGTAGTCAAATGCACCGGCTTTTAGTGCCGAAACTGCATTCTCGGCACTACCATAAGCGGTGATCACCGCCACCGGTAACCCCGGGAATTGTGCATTGATATGCTGCACCAGTTCCAGCCCCAATCCATCCGGTAAACGCATATCAGTCAGGCATAAGTCATAGCTGAAGGAGTGCAGCATGTGTTTGGCGTCAGTGACATTGCTCGCGCTCTCGGCCTGTATGCCCATGCGCTCAAGGGTCAACACGACTAATTCACGGATATCGGTTTCGTCATCGACTACCAGACAGCGATAGGAGTTTGCCATTTAAACGATTACCTTCTTAATAGTCAGTGAAAATTGAGTGCCGTTTGTATTGCTTGAATAATCTAGTTTGGCGCCATTTGCTTCTGCAAGTTCACGCGCTATAAATAATCCCAGGCCGGTACCGGTTTTTTCCGTGGTCATAAACGGCTCGAACAAATGCGGCTGGATTTTTGGATCGATGCCGCTGCCATCATCTTTAATCAACACATGAATGAACTGGCCGCTTTTATCCCCAGTGACTTTGAGTTGCAGGCTACGTGGCTGTTGCTTGCTGTGACGCCATCCATTTTTACATAAATTCCATAATATCTGATTGATATGTCTGCGATCAAACATCACCATGCCGTGTTTTTCCGGAATGCTGAGCGTGAAGGCGGCAGGGTCAATTTTTTCCACGGCACAAAACTGCTGGTAAAACTCCTGCATAAAGTTTTTGATGTTGAATTGTTCCTGGTTGGTTCTGTCACGACGATTCAGTTCCAGTACATCTTTAATGATTTGGTCCAGGCGCTGCACATTATCCGAAATAATTTGCAGCATGCGCTCTGTGCCAGGATCAACCGAATCTTCCTGCAATAGTTGGGTGGCATGGCTGATAGCACTTAAAGGGTTGCGGATTTCGTGCGCAATATTGGCGGTTAATCTGCCCAGGGCTGCCAGTTTGACCTGGTGTGCCTGGGTTTGGATTTGTGACCAGTCTTCAATAAAAATCACCACGCCATTGTCCATATTTTCCGAAATGGCATGAAAGCGGATGCCTAGGTCCCGATTATTAATCGTAAGTTTGGTGGCATCCTGTGATATCGGTCTGTTGGCTGGCGATGAGTGCAAAAGTTGAGTGATGGCAGGGGTCAGCATACTCAATGTTGCCTGCGATTTTACGATCTCCTGGCACTGGCTATCTTCCAGCCCGAGTAATTTGCAAGCCTGCAAGTTGTAATGTTTCAGGCGCTGATGCTGATCAATCACCAGCACGCCATTGGGCATTTCCTGCGTAATCAGCGCATTTGTCCGCGCCAGCTGTTCAATATCCTGACCACGTTCAGTGGCCAATTTTTCACTGCTCTGCATGCGTGAGGTCAGTGTTTGCGCCAGCCATGCCGTGGCAAAACAACTTAATGAAAGCAGCACAGAACTGCTGTAATCATTGTAACTACCATTTTGCAGGCTATGCTTTAATACTTGGTGCGTGTTTTCGAGCAGGATACCTATCGTGGCTATCGCTGCATAAAACATGGCAAAGCGGCCATCGCTGATAAGCCCGGCGAAGATAATATTAATGATGAGCAATAGACCAATACCACTTTGGCCATCCTGTAGAAAATGCATCATCACGACAATAAATACAATATCCAGGCTGGTTTGCAGTTTTAACGTGAGCCCGCTTTTAGACTGAAGATGCCTGAAGCTGAAGCTGACGGTCAGTGCATAAAAGAAAAATACGACCAGTATCCAGAACACAAAAGCAGGAGCCTGAAAGGTGTACTTGAAATACGGCCATAGCTGGCTGCCCAGCAACATGCCCGAAGCACACAGTCGATACAGGCTGTACAGTCTGAGATGCTGTAAGTCTGGCGCTTTTTCTGGCTGAGGCGTACTCATTGCTGCGACCATCGTGCAGTTTCCTGAAACCATGGTTTAACGATCAAGGCATGTGAGCGCATGCCTTCGTTTATAGGTAATTCTTTTTTGATTGTCATGAGGTGAGCCATACTTTTGCAGCCATCAAGCCTTATTCTATCAGTAATAAAATTAAAACTGATATACTCCAATCGACAGGGAGATAAACGATGCCTATTTCTTTGACCGCCAAAAAAATAATCATGAATGCGGCGAATAACGGGCATCGGCGAGTGGAAACTTTGATTATCTCGGGGATTAGGAACCGTAGTGGCGAGTGCGCAAGAAATATCAGATTTTTTACGTCAGATTGAAAAACGGGCGTTCAGGCAAACGGCTTATGCTGTGCGCGATGACCACGCCGCACTGGACATAGTTCAGGACGCGATGCTGAAATTGGCAGATAAATATGCCAACAAGCCCATTGCTGAATACCCCATGCTATTTCAACGCATTCTGCAAAACACTACCCGTGATTATTGGCGTCGGCAAAAAGTCCGCAATTTATGGACTTCTTTGTTTTCTTCCTTTGGTCCGCAGGATGATGAAGAGTTTGATCTGCTGGAAACAATAGATGTTGAAGGTGCCGACAATAATCCTGCAGACCAGCTCGAGCGCTCGCAAACCATGATTCTGATAGGAAAAGCGTTAGAAAAGTTACCAGCACGTCAACGAGAAGCATTCGTATTGCGTTATTGGGAAGAGTTGGATGTCGCCGAGACTGCGGAAGCCATGGGTTGTTCGCAAGGAAGTGTGAAAACGCATTGTTCCAGAGCGGTTAGCGCCATGTCCCAGTTCTTGGAACAAGCTGGTCTCGGTGGTCAGAAGTTGCAAAAAAGAGGAGTAAAGTCATGAGCAATCAACGTCATCCGGAAGACGACTTGCCATTGCCTCTACGTGAATGTGTGGATTTATTGAAAAATGATGTTACGCCACTATCCGTGGAGGTTGAGGCACGATTAACCAAAGCCAGGCAAGATGCCTTAAGGCGCTTTGCCGAAACCAAACAAACATCACCAATGATTGGCGATATCTTGTCCTGGGCGTCATTCGGCCACCCGCGCATGCTGGGTGCAGCCGCGTTATCTGTTTGTCTTGTAGTTACCATGTTGTTGATATCTAACCAGCATAACGATGATGCTTTGTTACTGGGTGCAGATTTGCCGGTGGAAGCTTTTGTCGATAATGGGTTTGAGCCCTGGCACTATTCAGAACACATTTAAAGTAAAGCTTTGGTTATTAGGTTTAAATTAATGGAACAATGAGAAGTGATGCGAAATCATTCATTTGTATTAGGGAGTGTGGTGTTGTCTTTGGGAGTCGCTGCAAGCGCACTTTCAGTGCAGGCTGGTGATCTCAATTCACGTCCGGCATTATTGGCAATGGCCGATATTGGCGCGATCAAGAATGATCTGTCGCCAGATGATCCTGCTGCCAATGTTACCTGGGCGCAATTAACTGATCAGCAACGCTTGGTGCTGGCACCTTTGAAAGGCGAATGGGATACCCTACGCCCATGGCAACGCGAAAAAATGCTGGATATTGCCCATCAATACCCGAAAATGGATGCCCAGAAACAGCAGCGCGTTCAGAAGCAGCTAGTGAAGTGGAGTCGCATGACGCCTTATGAACGGGAAAATGCACGTAAGCGTTATCAGCAGTTCCAGAGTCTGAGCCCTGAGAAAAAAGAAGTGCTGCGTAAACAATGGAAAGAGCATCAGCGCAAAGCCGCAGCCAGCGAAGGGTATGACCCGGAGTTTGACGGCGCCGAGCCTAATTAAGGTTTGTGTATGACGTAAAAAAGCCCACATTACTTGCGGGCTTTTTTGTTGCTTGTGCTTAGGTAGTGACTACGATCAGCTCAGTTAGCTTCTTCCCCCAGCGTTTTGCTCATCGATAAGCCTGTCAGCACGATGTCGCCGCGACCATCATTATGCGAGGTTAATGTATTGGAGTTGTGCTCCATCCATTTTTTAATCCGTTTCGCATCACCGATACGCGTCAATTTGCCGACAGAATCCAGTAAGACCAGTATCAATGGTTCACCCGCAATCGTTGCCTGCATCACCAAACAGCGGCCTGCTTCACTGATGTAGCCGGTTTTTGAGAGCCCGATTTCCCAGCTGCTGCGTGAACTTTCCCTCACCAATGCATTGGTGTTATGGAAATGCAGTGGTTGCCTTCTGTGTACATTCAAGTCGTAATCAGAAGTGGTCGTGATCTGGCGGATTGTCGGGTATTGATACGCTGCATGTACCATTCTTGCCAAGTCCATCGCGGTAGAAACGTTGTTGCTGTTCAGTCCTGTGGAGTCCTCGAAATGGGTATTCATCATGCCCAAACTTGCGGCTTTGGCATTCATATCCTGAATAAAACGCTGTTTTCCACCCGGATAATGGGTTGCCAACGCTGATGCGGCACGGTTTTCAGAAGCAATGAGTGCCAGGTTCAGCAAATCTTCCCTGGTCATGGTGGTGCCTACCGGCAAACGTGAAGAAGTACCTTTAAGGTAATCGACGTCCATTTCGGTAATCGAAACTTCTTCCGCCAGGTTAAGTTTCGCATCCAGAACGACCATCGCAGTCATCAGTTTAGTGACTGACGCTATTGGAGTAGGGGTGTCCAGGTTTTTGGAGTAAATAATTTCGTGCGTGTTCTGGTTCATCACCAGCGCTTTGGTCGAAGCAATTGCCAGATTGCTGTTGCTAGACTTGCCTGTGAAAGAGTCAAACATCTCTGCATCAACAGCAGGTTTTGAAACTTTTCTTGCATGCGCCCTGACTTTGGCCGGACGCATCGCTCTGGTTTTGTTTGGATTAACGCGATATTCGGATGAAACGCGCGGGCTGTATTTCTTCTGGGTACTAGAAACCGATTGTTTTTTCGATGGGGATTTTGCAATCGCTTGGCCTGCTGGCGCAAATGCAATCGAACTCACCAGTAAAACTTTAAGACAATGCTTGAAAAAACTCATGATCTACCTTCCAGAAACCAGTTTTATTATTGCCCAGTTATTATTCAGAGTCAATCACTTATCGCAATTTTCTATTGTAAAAAATTAAAGCTTTACAACTGCTAATGTGACAGCGCTACCTTAATAAGCATTGGTCGGAATAATAGTCTATGGCACAATTATTATCACCTAATTTTTCTTTTTTAAAACTTATGTCAACAGGCTTGAAATACCTCTTTTCTAAAGAACACACATGGGCGGCACAATCAGAGGATGGGTCTTGGCTGGTTGGTGTGAGCGATTATGCGCAAAATATGCTGGGTGACGTGGTGTTTATAGACCCGCCAAAAGTCGGTCAGGCCGTGAGCCAATTTGAAGTGTGCGGGCTGATTGAATCAGTAAAAACCGGTTCCGATATTTATGCGCCGTTGACTGGTGTTGTGCAGGCGATAAACGAGGATGCGTTGGCATCCCCGGAAAAAGTGAATGATCATCCTTATACGACCTGGCTTTTCAAGCTCGAGCCAAGTGCTGACGGTGCTGAAGTGTTGCTGGATCAAGCCACTTACGAAGCGCAAGTTTAATCAGCCGGTCTGGCCGCTGATTATTTAATCCGGCGAATAGTCAGCGTTGGTTCAGCATACAAAATATCCGTAGCCAGTGCTGAAAAGCTACGGGTTTTTAACGGCACACTATTGAGCGTCAGGCGTTGGTGATGTGCATTCAGGTCGCGGCTAACTAAACCCAGAAAGATAAACAGGCTGGAAAGTGCTGCCATTTTAAAGCTTGTTTGTTGCATGCATGAGTCCTTAAAGTCTTTTTAATTCAATTACATCGCCGCCGTTTTGATGTTTTGCAGCTTGAATAATGTATAATTTGCCGCTTAATAAATCTTTTTCAGCAAGTTGTCCTTTGGGTTGCGTTTACATATGCCTATCTACGATTTCCAATGTAGCGAATGCGGATATCAGCAAGAGCTGATGCGCAAAGTTTCTGCACCTAGTGTGGATACCTGTCCACAATGTCAAAAAGAGACCTTTTCTAAAAAAGTGTCTGCGCCGAATTTCCAGTTAAGTGGCAGTGGCTGGTATGCCACTGACTTCAAAGGCGGCAGTAATTCAAGTGCCAGTAAAGCTGCAGAGCCCGCTTCTACAGAAGGTGCCAAGTGCGCTGCTGGCTGCGCCTGTCATTAAAAGCAAATAGCTGACACCATGAAAAAATACTTCATCACGGGCTTGCTGGTACTGGTCCCCTTATTTATTACGGTCTGGGTGCTTAAAACTTTAGTGCAAACGCTGGACCAGAGTTTGTTTTTGCTGCCTGCTGCCTGGCGTCCGGAAGCCTTGCTGGGCGTGGATATCCCCGGCTTTGGCGTGATATTGACGGTAGCGATTGTGCTGGCGACCGGCCTCGTAGCGACGAATATTTTTGGCCAGCAACTGATTGAACTTTGGGAAGGTTTATTAATCCGGGTCCCGGTGGTGAAATCTATCTATTCCAGCGTCAAACAAGTGTCTGATACCCTGTTTTCTGATTCTGGTAATGCATTCCGCCAGGCGTTATTGATTGAGTATCCGCGTCAGGGCGTATGGACGATTGCCTTCCTGACCGGCACGCCGGGTGGCGATGTTGCCAATCATCTAAAAGGTGAATATGTCAGCGTCTATGTGCCAACCACGCCTAACCCGACCTCGGGTTTTTTCCTGATGCTGCCGAAAGCAGACGTGATCACTCTGGATATGAGTGTAGATCAAGCCTTGAAATACATTATCAGCATGGGTACAGTGGCGCCTTTGCCAAAACAGCACTAACCGCAACCCTTTCAACTTTATAAAAACTATTATGATGCGTACACATTACTGCGGCCATTTGAACCGCGAACATATCGGACAAACTGTGACACTGTGTGGCTGGGCCCATCGCCGTCGCGACCATGGCGGTGTGATTTTTATTGACCTGCGTGACCGTGAAGGCCTGGCGCAAATCGTGATCGACCCGGATACCAAAGAAGCGTTTGCCATTGCAGAAACCGTCCGTAACGAGTTTGTGCTGCGCGTGGTCTGTAAAGTGCGTGCCCGTCCTGAGGGTACTGTGAACAGCAATTTGCCTACCGGTGAAGTGGAAATGCTGGCAAGCGAGATTGAAGTGCTGAACCCTTCATTGACGCCACCGTTTATGCTGGATGACGATACCCTGACCGAAACTGTGCGCCTGGAGCATCGTTATATCGATCTGCGCCGCCCGGCCATGCAGAAAAACCTGATGCTGCGTTATAAAGTGGCAAAAAACCTGCGTGACTACCTGGATGAAAACGGCTTTATAGAAGTTGAAACACCAATGCTGACACGTTCTACACCAGAGGGTGCGCGCGACTACCTGGTGCCTTCGCGTGTACATCACGGCCAGTTCTTCGCCTTGCCGCAATCGCCGCAATTGTTCAAGCAATTGCTGATGGTGGCGGGTTTTGACCGTTATTTCCAGATTACCAAATGTTTCCGTGACGAGGATCTGCGCGCAGACCGTCAGCCGGAATTCACACAGGTCGATATCGAAACTTCATTCCTTGAAGAAAACGACATCATGGACCTGGTGGAAGAAATGATCCGCCGCATGCTGAAAAAAGTACAGGATGTGGATCTGCCAGCGCAATTCCCGCGCATGCCTTTCAGTGAAGCGATGAACCGTTACGGTTCAGACAAGCCGGATATGCGGGTTACGCTTGAAATCACTGAGCTCAGCGACGTGATGAAAGATGTCGATTTTAAAGTGTTTGCCGGTGCTGCCAATATGACAGGTGGCCGTGTAGCGGCGATTCGCGTCCCTAACGGCGCGGCCATCAGCCGTTCTGAAATCGATGCGTATACCGAATTCGTCAAAATTTACGGTGCAAAAGGCCTCGCTTACATTAAGATCAATGACATTACCAAGTTGAACGAGGAAGGTCTGCAAAGCCCGATTGTGAAAAACATTCACGTCAATGCGCTGCAAGCAATTATTGAACGTACTGGCGCCCAAAATGGCGATATCGTTTTCTTCGGGGCTGATAAAGCCAAGATCGTCAACGAAGCATTAGGCGCATTGCGTACCAAAGTCGGCCACGAAAAAGGCCATGTCGATGGTCGCCAGTGGGCACCATTGTGGGTGGTTGATTTCCCGATGTTCGAGCATGATGAAGAAGGTGATCGTTGGGTTGCGCTGCACCATCCGTTTACTGCCCCTAAAGATGGCCATGAAGACTTGCTGGTCAGCAATCCTGGCGCTTGCCTGTCCAAGGCTTATGATATGGTGCTGAATGGCTGGGAAGTGGGTGGCGGTTCTGTGCGTATCCATAAACAGGACGTGCAATCGAAAGTATTTGATGCATTGAAAATCAGCAAGGAAGAAGCACAAGAGAAGTTTGGTTTCCTGCTGGATGCATTGCAATACGGCGCGCCTCCGCACGGTGGTTTAGCCTTTGGTTTGGACCGCCTGGTAACCTTGATGACCGGGGCCGAGTCTATCCGTGACGTGATTGCTTTCCCGAAAACCCAGCGCGCGCAGTGCCTAATGACCAATGCGCCAAACGAGGTGGATGAGAAGCAGTTGCGCGAATTACATATTCGCGTACGTCAGCAAAATACTGCTACCAGTTGATGATGGGTATGCTTGCATGGTTTTCTGCAAGCGCTCAGTAAGTTCAAGCGCGTCCTCAGGGCGCGTTTTTTTATTGCAAGGTGATTATGTTTGAGTCTTTGATCCGCACTATTCCCGATTATCCCAAAGCAGGAATCCAGTTTCGTGACATCACGACACTGCTACAGGATAAACAAGGGTTTTCCGCAGCGATTGATCGATTGAGCAAACAATTTGAACAGCACACATTTGACAAGATAGTGGCGATGGAAGCGCGAGGCTTTATTATCGGCGCAGCGCTGGCAGTCAAACTGGGTATTGGTTTTGTGCCTGCACGCAAGCCTGGCAAGTTACCATGGGCTACCGTTTCGCAAGCTTACACCCTGGAATATGGTATAGATACATTAGAAATGCATGAAGATGCGATCAAGCCTGGTGAGCGTATCCTGCTGGTGGATGACCTGATAGCAACCGGTGGCACCGCGCTGGCGGTGGTAACGCTTGTCCGGCAGTTGGGTGGTGTGCTGGAACAGGCCGCCTTTGTGATTGACCTGCCCGAACTGGGCGGCATGAAACAATTGGCGAATGCTGGTGTGCAGGGATTTGCCTTATGCCAGTTCTGATTGCGTTGCATTAAGTTTTGTACGCAAGAAATTTTGTACTATAGTTGCCGACTGTAATCATTTTTTTCATAAGGTAATCATGCCGTTAACCGAAATCAATCATGTGAATTTCCGCTCTGATCGCGACACCATGCACAAGCTGCGTGATTTTTATTGCGATGTGCTGGGGCTAACGGTAGGCAAACGCGTTGCCAGTACCACCTATGGTTATTGGCTATATATTGGCAATAACGACGTGATTCACCTGGCCGAATATAAAACTGCCGAAGCGCCGAAGCTGCATGTGCATGGCACTTTCGACCATGTTTCATTTACCTGTACCGATATGCCGGAGATGGAGGCGCGCCTGAAGACCTATTCGCTGGAATACACTACTCGCACATTGGCCAATGGCATACAGCAAATTAACCTGCGCGACCCTGCCGGCAATGGCGTAGAGCTGAATTTTGAAGAGTATGCTGACCCTGATTATGAGATGCGTCCTTCTGGCGATCCAAGCAAACAGGCGTAACTATTAGAAATACTTGTAAGCATTAAAGTGTGATGAGTATCACATATTCAAGTTGTGTTTCCGGAGCAGAATGGCTTTCATGGCGTTGATATAAACAATTTGAAATAAATAATAAGCTAGACACGAGACATGGGGAATCAAATGAAAAGATTAAGGATATTGGTAATAGCATTGTCGGCACTTTGCTTGAGCACATTTGCGCAAGCTGAAGCGGATCCTAAACTATGGGCAGTTGTGAAAGAGGCATTTTTTCCTAAACGGGATATTCAGGAGGTGGACTTCCTGAAAATTGAAGCGCCTAAACGCGCAGAGAGTGGAGCGCAAGTGCCGGTTACTTTCACTTATGACAAAGCGGCCGCGAATGGCGTTGATCTTAAGAAGTTATATGTGATAGTCGATGCCAATCCGATTCAGTTAGCTTCTACTTATCATTTGACCGATAGCTTGAATGGTTTTCACATGGCCACCCGAATCCGGCAAGAAACAGATTCTTACGTGCGCTTGATTGGCGAAACTGCCGATGGCAAGTTATACATGGCAAAACGTGAAATTCGCGCAGCTGGTGGCTGTGGCGGTACGGTGGACAATAACGAATCTGAAGTGCGTGCCGCCGCTGGTAAAATCAAACTGAATGTCGATGCGCCCAAAATGGGTGAAACAGCCACCGCTACTTTTAATATCAGGCACGTCATGCGCACAGGTTTACAGCGTGACCTGGTTTCACAAGGGTATGTGCCGGCTTTTTATATCAATAAGACGACATTTACCTACAACGGTAAAGAGTTGATGACAGTAGATGTAGGTGTGGGTACCAGTGAAGATCCATATATGAAATTCAGCTTCGTGCCTGATGCGCCAGGTAAACTGGAAATAGTCGCCACCGACAATGAGGGTAAAACTTTTACGCAAAGCGTTGATGTGCACAGCTAAATTACATAACGGGTTAATAAAGGGTCTCGAATGAGGCCCTTTTTTTGCTTTTATGGTTTGCATTCTTCAATCGCTGGAGTTTATCTGTAAATGTTAAAATAAGGGTATCGGAATCTGGAGAATAAGTATGAAAAGTTTTCGCAAAGAGTTGTGGTTTAACATTCCGGCACGGATGGATTTTAAAAACATCACAGAAGATGTCATCGCCTGCGTACGCGAAAGTAAAGTCAAAGAGGGGTTGGTGCTGATCAATGCCATGCATATTTCTGCCAGTGTATTTATCAATGATGATGAGCGCGGCCTGCATCACGATTACAAAGTCTGGCTGGAAAAACTGGCACCTCACGAACCTGTGAGTGGGTATCGCCACAATGATACCGGTGAAGATAATGCCGATGCACATATCAAGCGCCAGATCATGGGCCGAGAAGTGGTAGTCGCTATCACTGAAGGCCAGTTAGATTTTGGCCCATGGGAACAGATTTTTTACGGTGAGTTCGATGGCCGTCGCAACAAGCGTGTGTTGATCAAGATTATTGGTGAATAAGGCAGCGTAGCCTTTAAATAGAGCGTTAAAAATAATGCCGCCAAATCAGGGCGGCATTATTTTTATATTGGCTTTAATTGCTCGTGAAATCAGGGAAAGCGCTGATTCAACTATGAATATAGCTTTCCAGCTGTTTAATCAGCTCCTGCTGATAGCTGATAGTTTCTTTCAAAATATCGCCAATCGATAACATGCCCAACATTTTCCCTTTATCCACCACTGGCAAGTGCCGGAAGCGTTTTTCCAGCATGGTGTTCATGGCGGATTCCACCAGTTCGTCAGGTTTCCCGGTGATGACTTTTTGCGTCATGACCTCGCCAACGTCTGTCGTTTTTGATGAGCGGCCTTTGAGGATAATCTCGCGCGCATAATCCCGCTCAGAGAAAATACCGACCAGCTCGCCATCCTTGATGACAGCCAGTGCGCCAATTTTGTATTCTGAGAGAATAACCAGGGCGTCATACACCGGCCTGTTAGGGGCAATGCTGATGATCCCCTGGTGAGTTTTCTGATTGAGTACTTGCTGAAGAGTCTTCATCACTTCCTCCTATCATGATCACAAATATCTAAATATACACCGATGGTAGCCTGAGTAAAATCTTTCATTACGCTTGACATAATTAGGAAGCTAACTATAATGATCCTAATTATGTTGCAACTCAGAGATCTTCCTACCCAAGAAGTATTGCAGCGATTTGCTGAAAGGTATCCTGCTGCCGACGTCACTGCGATTGCCAGTTTTTTGATGTTGCTCAGGGTGGCAACCGATTTGTCGGTCGCACTAGATGCCTGTTTGACCAAACATGACTTGCTGCAAGGGCGCTGGTGGGTGCTTATTTTGCTGATGCGCGAGCAGGATTTAACGTGTATGCCTTCTGTGCTGGCAGAAAAAATCGGGGTCACACGCGCAACCATGACCGGTTTGCTGGATGGTCTGGAACAAGGCGGATTAGTGCAGCGTATTTCTGCACCACAAGACAGGCGCAGTGTGCAGGTCAAATTGACAGCAGCTGGTCAGGCCAAGCTGGATGCGGTGATGCCGGATTATTACACCCGCTTGCGTTTATGCATGCAGGGCTTGTCGGAAAACCAGCGTAGTGATCTGCAAACTATTTTAGGCGTGATAGACCAAGGAATGTCCGCCTGGGATTTCAATCAGTAATTCATAGTATTTTTAAAGGAGTAAAAGATGGCGACTACAGTAGAGACTTTAACCACATTGAATACGCAATTTGACGCCGCATTCAATAGCAAAAACACCCAGGCAATTGCAGCATTGTATACAGAAAACGCCATTGTACTGCCGGCACCAGCAGGCGAGCCAGTGAAAGGCCGCCAGGCAATCGCAGATTTCTTTGGTGGTTTGATCCAGGCCGGCGTCATCGAACACGCACTGACAATGAAAGATGCAGTCGTCACAGAGTCATTGGCAACGCAAACAGGCAACTGGGCGGGCGCCATGGTCGGTGAAGATGGTGTCAAACAGCAATTTGGCGGTAATGTGCAAGTCGTTTTCCAAAAACAGGCTAACGGCCAGTGGCTGGCAGTGACGCATATCTGGAACTAATCCAATCAGGTTAATTATGCGCTGCCAGCTGGTGCTTAATAAACCTGACTCTCTCAAGCTATATTCACTACGAATAAACAGTATGGATCAATTAGTCAAACAGCGTTCTCAGGCGCTCACCGCCTTATTAGTGCTCGCCATTATCTGGGGCTATAACTGGGTGGTGATGAAAAGCGCTCTGCATTATGCGGGGCCTTTCCAGTTTGCGGCCATGCGCACCTTTTTTGGTGCGCTGGTGTTGTTTCTGGTGTTGTATGTGACACGCCGGTCCATGCGACTTACCGAGTTCCCGACCATGCTGGTATTGGGTATATTGCAGAATGTAGGATTTACTGGTGTGTTAATGTGGGCGCTGGTTGAGGGCGGCGCCGGTAAAACAGCGGTGCTCACTTACACCATGCCTTTCTGGACATTATTGTTCGCGTGGCCACTATTAGGTGAGCGTGTGCATGGCTGGCAATGGCTGGCTGTGATTTCCGCCGTGCTCGGCATGATATTTATTTTTGATCCACTACATATCCGCGCCGATGCTTTCAGCATGACACTGGCAGTGATTTCCGGTATTTCCTGGTCATTGTCGGTCATCATGACTAAAAAATTGCACAGGCGTCATCCGGACCTGGATTTAATCAATCTCACCGCGTGGCCAATGTTGCTGGGCTCGTTGCCGATGATCGCGATTGCTTTCCTGGTACCTGCGCCGCCCATTATGTGGGAACCCTATTTGATAGGCGCAGTGTTGTTCAATGTGATTCTCTGTGGCGCATTCGCCTGGCTGCTATGGCTGTTTGCCCTGCAAAGGCTGCCAGCAGGTGTAGCGAGCATGGGCTCCATGCTGGCGCCGGTGATAGGCGTGATTGCAGCCTGGATACAACTTGGTGAAGTCCCGGATGCAATGGAGTCTATCGGTATGGTATTGATTGCATTTGCGCTGCTGGTGATTTCGTGGGTCACTATTCGCGAGCAGCCAAAACCTGTGAAAGCCATATAAAAAAGCCCGCACATGCGGGCTTTTTCCATTAAATGATGGCTATCAAGCCAGTTCGTGCAAGCCGTTGTTGACTCCACCCAGCAGGTTGCCGAGTACTGAACCCAGGTCGCCTACTGCATGTGTTAAATCACCTACTGCATGTGTCAAGCCGGCAGTCACGGCTGGTGTTGTTGCAGTAATGTCGCCCGCCGCAGCAATCACGCCATCCAGCAAGCCATCGGCAGTTTCAAACAGTACGTCCGCAACATTCAGCACTTCCCCGGTGACACCTTGAGTCACGCCGGTAACGGTATTGACCACACCATTCACATCCAGCAAACCTGTGACATTGCCCAGCAAACCACCGACATCCACCTGGCTGGTCACATTATCCACCACATTAGTGACGCTACCCAGCAAACCGCTGATATCAACAAGGCCGGTTGCACTATCAAGCAAATTGCCGACGGTTTCTGGAGCACCTGCTACTACACCTGAAACGGTGCCAACCACGCCACCTACTGCAGTTGTGATATTTTGTGGTGCGCCATCGCCGGCACCATTCACGAGTGCTGCGATTTCTGTGGTGACATCGGTCAACAAAGTACCCACTGTGGCGGTCGCGCCATTCACAGTAGCGCCTACAGTGGTGGCTGTCTGATCCAGAAGCGTGTTTGTGGCATGCACTACGTCACCAACGATATTGTTGACGGTACCTACAACGGCTTCAACATCTACCAGGCTGGTGGTACTTCCGACCACCTCACCAAGGGTGGTAGTTGTGTTGGCTAGCACGCCTGTAACGTCTTCCAGCAAGTCTCCGGTGCCCGCCACCACATCGCCAACCAAAGCAGTGGTGCCGTTTACCAGCGTACCTACTTCTGCGACACTATGGCCGACGGTTTGGTTAACGGTATTGACTACGCCACCTACAGTACCTGTCACTGTGTTCACTAAACCTCCCACATTTAGCAGGCTGCCGGTACTGCCGAGTAAATGGTCGACGGCGTTATCCACTGGAGTAATGACTTGCGGAAGTATGCTATTCAACTTCGCCTGGGTGCCATCAATCACATCATTGACAGTGCCAAACAATCCGAAAGTCAGGGTTTTAAGTAATGCCATACACTTCTCCTTAATTTGTTTTCTTTACTTCTCCAAGCTTTATAGCGATATTTATCATTAATAAAAAACCGCAATAAAAATCCCCTTGTAAGAATATTCAGCGTCTTTAAATACAAAGGGAAACAAATACTAACATTTCTTTATAAACAAAAAAAACCAGTTTTGCATATGTAAATGCAGAAGTTTTGGCGTTGGAAAATCAAACACTGGTGGTTTGATTTGGACTTGTGGTTATCAATATATGAAGGATTGCCCAGCATTATGATTGTGGGGGGACAATGAAAATCCGGTGCGTGCGCTGTGGTAAAATCGCCACTTTTAAGAAACAACCATTGCTGCATAGACTGATAAGGACATTACATGGCGGGACATAGTAAATGGGCCAATATCCAGCACCGTAAAGGTCGCCAGGATGCCAAACGCGGAAAAATATTCACCAAGTTAATCAAGGAAATCACGGTATCAGCCAGGCTGAGTGGTGGCGATATCGCCATGAACCCGCGCCTGCGTGCTGCCGTGGCTGCCGCTAAAGAAGAGAACATGCCTTCTGACAATATCACGCGTGCCATCAAAAAGGGCACCGGTGAGCTGGAAGGCGTGAATTACGAAGAAATCCGTTATGAAGGTTATGGCATCAACGGCGCTTCTATTATTATTGATTGCCTGACCGATAACAGGCAGCGTGCGGTGATGGATGTGCGGCATGCGCTGACCAAACATGGCGGTAACCTCGGTACGGATGGCAGCGTGGCGTTTATGTTCAAGCACTGTGGCCAGCTGGTATTTGAACCGGGAGTTTCCGAAGATGCTGTGATGGAAGCTGCCCTGGAAGCCGGTGCTGAAGATGTGATTACCGATGAAGATGGCAGTATTGAAGTCATCACCGCACCGAATGATTTTGTGACGGTAAAGGAAGCATTGGAAGCCGCCGGCCTGAAAGCAGTGATGGCGCAAGTGACCATGAAGCCACTCAATGAAGTGGTATTTACCGGCGAGGATGCGGTGAAAATGCAAAAAATCCTCGATATGCTGGAAGACCTGGATGATGTGCAGGATGTCTATACTTCCGCAGTGATTGAAGAGAGCTAGTTGACTTTTCCAGCGGCACATCTGCCATGACCATGCAGCGTATTCTAGGCATAGATCCCGGCCTGCGCGTCACTGGTTTTGGCGTGATAGAAGCCGTTGGTGGCAAGTTGAGTTATGTCAGCAGCGGCGTGATTAAAACGGCATCTGCCAAAAAGAGTGTCGCTGGCGAAGCAGAAAAAGAAGCTTTGCCGGAGCGCTTGAAGGTAATTCTGGATGGTTTGTTTGAAGTGATCGATACCTATCAGCCCACCCAGGTGGCGATTGAAAAAGTATTTGTAAATGTGAATCCGCAATCGACGTTGTTACTTGGCCAGGCGCGTGGCGCGGCGATTTCAGCAGCGGTCATTAAACAACTGTCTGTTGCGGAATATACCGCATTACAAGTGAAACAATCTGTGGTCGGAAACGGGCACGCCCAAAAAGAGCAGGTGCAGGAAATGGTCAAGCGCCTGTTAAAACTCCCTGCAAACCCAAGCCCGGACTCGGCGGATGCGCTGGCTTGTGCCATCTGCCATGCGCATGGTGGGCAAGGCCTGGGTGCACTGGCAACGACCGGACTCAGGGTCAAAAATGGAAGGTTAGTATGATTGCGCGTCTGAATGGTCGTCTGCTGGAAAAATCACCGCCGCTGATTGTGGTGGATTGTAATGGCGTAGGCTACGAAGTCGAGGTGCCAATGAGCACCTTTTATAACCTGCCTGAGCTCGGCCAGTCGGTGCAATTGCTGACGCATATGGTCGTGCGTGAAGATGCGCAATTGCTATATGGTTTTGGTAGCGAGCAAGAGAAAAACACCTTCAAGCAGTTGCTTAAAGTGAATGGCATAGGCGCCAAATCGGCGCTTTCTATTTTAAGCGGTGTCAGCGTCAATGATTTAATGCTGGCAGTCAGCCAGCAAGAAGTGGCTATGCTCACTCGTGTGCCTGGCATTGGTAAAAAAACCGCGGAGCGCTTGTTGCTGGAATTAAAAGACAAGTTTGTGGTGACCGGCTCCACTTCGGCGCAGCCGGTGGCTAAAGCGGCCACCGACGATATCCTGAATGCGCTGGTGGCGCTAGGTTACAACGAGCGCGAAGCGACAGCGACGATCAAATTGCTCGAGCCGGGTGTCGGTGTCAGTGATGGTATACGCCAGGCACTGAAATATCTTTCCAAATAATCCACAAAAAACCAAACCAAGGCTTGCATCAGCGGGCGCCTGTAATAGTCAGGCGCGCCATGGTATGATGCATAAAAAATAACTTCTTAAATTAGCGGCAATGAAGTCCTGCACTGATTAAATTTGCATTGACACTATGTGTTCCATGACCTCATCACCGACCATCCCATGATAGAAACCGATCGACTTGTCGCTCCTGCCACAATCAGCGTGCAGGAAGAAGCGCTGGAACGTGCGCTTCGGCCGAAAGTGCTCGACGAATACGTCGGCCAGGAAAAAGCACGCGGTCAACTCGAGATTTTCATCAATGCCGCACGCGGCCGCCAGGAAGCACTTGACCACGTGCTGCTGTTCGGCCCGCCGGGGCTAGGTAAAACCACCCTTGCCCATATCATCGCCAAAGAAATGGGCGTTAATCTGCGCATGACTTCTGGCCCGGTGCTTGAGCGCGCGGGCGACCTGGCAGCGTTGCTGACCAACCTCGAACCCAATGATGTGCTTTTCATCGATGAAATCCACCGCCTGAGCCCGGTGGTGGAAGAGATTCTGTATCCGGCGATGGAAGATTACCGTCTGGATATCATGATTGGTGAGGGCCCGGCGGCGCGTAGTGTGCGCCTGGATTTGCCGCCATTTACTTTGGTGGGCGCGACTACCCGTGCCGGCATGCTGACCAATCCGCTGCGGGACCGTTTCGGTATCGTCGCAAGATTAGAGTTTTACAGCCACGACGAACTGGCCAAGATTGTGGCGCGTTCAGCCAATCTGCTGGAAGTTGAAATGCAACAGGCCGGTGCTGTCGAAATAGCGCGCAGAGCGCGTGGTACACCTCGCATAGCCAATCGCCTGTTACGGCGGGTGCGCGATTACGCACAAGTAAAATCCGACGGTATAGTCACCAATGTGATTGCTGATGCTGCCTTGAAAATGCTCGATGTCGACCAGCAAGGACTGGATGTGATGGATCGCAAATTGTTACAAGCGGTGATAGAGAAATTTGGCGGTGGCCCGGTAGGCCTGGATAATCTTGCTGCCGCGATCGGCGAGGAACGCGATACGATTGAGGATGTGCTGGAGCCTTACCTGATTCAGCAAGGCTATATGATGCGCACGCCGCGTGGCCGCGTCGCCACCTTGTTAACCTACCAGCATTTTGGATTAAAAGCGCCTGCCAGCATGGTCAGCGGCGAGTTATGGCAAGATGGCGGACAGTAGACCATTTGAATTTCCCGTGCGGGTCTACTACGAAGATACGGATGCCGGCGGCGTGGTGTACCACAGCCAGTATCTGAACTTTATGGAGCGTGCGCGGACTGAATGGTTGCGCGGCCTGGGTTTTGCCCAGGCCGCGTTGCGACAAAATGAGCAGGTGTTATTTGTTGTGCACAGCATGCAAATACAATTTAAGAAGCCAGCGAGGCTGGATGACGAGTTAACAATTGTTTCGCAGGTCACTGAAATGCGGCTTGGCAGTTTTAGCTGCCAGCAACAGATTATGCGGGACGAATTGGTTTTATTAGAAGCACAGGTGAAAGTTGCCTGTGTAGACGCGGATTCATTTAAACCCACGGGTATTCCGGCCCGTATCAAAATAGCACTGGAGTCTTCATGAATGTAACAAACGATATGTCGATTTTTACCCTGGTGAGCGGGGCGAGTTTGCCCGTCCAGGTGGTCATGCTGATTTTATTGCTGACCTCGCTGGCATCCTGGTGGTATATCTTCATTAAAGTGTTTTCATTAAAGGCCGCCGCTGAAAATGTCGATCAATTTGAAGCACAATTCTGGTCTGGTGGTGACTTGAACGAGTTATATGAGCGCATAGGCTCAGGGCGCAAGGTGCCTCAAGGCATGGCCAGTATTTTCCAGGCCGGTTTAAAAGAATTTATCCGCCACAAACAGCAGAAAGATGCGCAAAAAGACGCAGAAATCAGCGATGTGATGGAAGCGACACGCCGCGCCATGCGCGCAGCGTATAACCGCGAACTCGATTACCTGGATTCGCATTTGCCTTTTCTGGCATCAGTAGGTTCAGTCAGTCCGTACATCGGTTTGTTCGGAACGGTGTGGGGCATCATGAATTCTTTCCGTGGATTATCTAATGTGGCACAAGCTACGCTGAGCCAGGTAGCGCCAGGTATTGCAGAGGCATTAGTGGCGACAGCGATTGGTTTGTTTGCTGCGATTCCAGCGGTGATTGCTTATAACCGTTTTGCAGCTAACGTAGATCGACTGCTGGTCCGTTACGAAAGCTTTATGGAAGAATTTACCAACATTTTGCAACGTAGAGCCTGATTGGAGCGCTTATGAGCAGAACGCGTAAACGGCGCATGATGAACCAGATCAATGTTGTGCCCTACATTGATGTGACGCTGGTATTGCTGGTGATTTTTATGGTGACCGCGCCGATGACTAATCCTGGCATGGTTGAATTGCCAAAAGTCGGGCAGGCGTTGAAACAAAGTGGTGATCCGATTGTGGTGACCGTCTTGAAAGAAGGCACCGTGACCATGGATGGCAAGGAGATGGAGCGGGATGACATGCTGGCATTGATCCGTCAGAAGTTATCCGAATCAGAAAAACCAGTCGTGGTTTCTGCCGATAAAAATACGCCTTATGGTGAAGTGGTTTCTGTGATGGATTTGTTGAAACAGGCACAAGTCAACCAGGTTGGCTTGCTGTTCCAGAACGAAAAATAAGCGGCAGGTCGCATATTTAATGAAAATCTCACATTCACCACAAGATCAGATATTCCGCAGACGTGCAGCGATATTGTCTGTGCTGATGCATATCGCGCTATTTCTGGCGATGGTTTTTATGATCGACTGGAAAGCCGTGCATGTGAATCCTTCGGTAATGGAGGCGACGTTATGGGATAGTTTACCCAGCAAGACGCCGCCTAAGCCTGCGCCAGAACCACCAAAGCCGGAACCGCCTAAGCCTCCTGAGCCAGAACCAGAGCCTAAGCCAAAACCACCAGAAAAAGTCACGCCGCCAGAGCCGCAAGTGAATAAAGCGGAACAAGAAGCGGAAATTGCACTCAAAAAGCGGGAAGACGAGAAAAAACAAAAGTTAGAGGAAGAGAAAAAGAAAGAAGAAGAGAAGAAAAAGCAGGAAGAGAAACTGAAGAAAATTCAGGAAGCTTTACGTAAGGAAGAAGCAGAAGAAAAGCTGAAGAAAGTGCAGGATGCCATGCGGCAGCAGGATCTGGATGCACAAGCTGCCGCGACCGGACCAGTGGATCCTTCTGTTTTAAGCTATTACGTCGGGCTCATGAATCGTAAAATCAGGAGTAACGTCAACCCTGGTCTGTGCCCTGTTTCAAATCCTCAATTGTTGTTTGACATACAATTGACCAATACTGGTGATTTATCCGGTATGCCTAAGATGGTTAAAGGTTCTGGCGACACGGTTTGTGATGATGCTGTTTTCCGCGCCATTGTGGCAGCTAAACCGTTTGATTTACCTGATGACCCGGCAGTGCGTAAAGCATTGCTGGAGTTGTTACATTTGAAATTTAAACCGCGCGGTTAGCGTCGAAATGACGTTGGCCGGGCTTTTCGCTATAATTCTTCATATAACAGGCAATTTAAAGTGAATAATATTGTAACCATGACAAGAGTTAAAAGCCGCCTGATAGATAATCGTTGGGCATTAATCAATGCGTTTTGCGCCAGTATCCTGGTGTGGATGTTTGCAAATCCTGCTCAAGCTGCGCTTGAAATCGAGATTAGCGGTGGTAGCGCCATCCAGATTCCTATTGCAATTTTGCCATTGAACGAGCCTGCCAATGTACAAGGCAAAAGCCGTCTTCATGAAATCATCAGCAATGATTTAAAAGGCAGCGGTATGTTCCGTGTGCTGAACACCAGCGGCGTGCCTTCATTGCCTACGACGGCTGCACAAATCAAATATACCGACTGGACTGCACTCAAGGCACAGGGCTTGAGTATTGGTGAAGTGCAGCAAACAGCCAATGGTAATTTGAAAATCAATGTACAGGTGATGGACGTTTTGCGCCAAACACCTTTGTTGCAATCTACTTATACTGTTTCTCCTAGCCAATACAGGCACGTTGCACATTTAATTGCTGACCAGATTTATGAAAAATTCACCGGCCAGCCAGGCGCTTTTGCCACACGTATCGCGTATGTCACCAAAGCAGGTAAGCGCTTTACGCTGCAAATTGCTGATTACGATGGTTTTAATGCACAAACCCTGGTGTCTTCAAATGAACCGATTATTTCACCAGCATGGGCACCTGACGGCAGCAAAATGGCTTATGTGTCTTTTGAGAAAAAGAAACCTATCGTTTTTGTGCAATCACTTTATACCGGCGAGCGCAAAGTCGTTGCCAACTTCAAGGGTAATAACAGTGCACCAGCGTGGGCCCCGGATGGCAGTAAACTGGCGGTAGTGTTGACGTATGGCGCAAACTCTCAGATTTACACTATCTCGGCTGATGGCTCAAACCTGCAACAAGTAACCAAGAGCAGCTCGATTGATACTGAGCCTGCTTTCTCTCCAGATGGCCAGTTCATTTATTTCAGTTCAGACCGTGGCGGACGCCCGCAGATATATAAAGTGCCTGCTTCTGGTGGTTCAGCTTCACGCGTGACATTTGAAGGGGGTTACAACGTGAGTCCGCGTTTTTCACCTGATGGGAAATACCTGACCTACATCCGCAATGATGGTGGTTCGTTCAAAGTTGCTGTACAAGATCTTGGTTCTGGAGACGTCAAGCTGCTAAGCACTGGCTCACAGGATGAATCTCCAAGCTTTGCACCGAATGCACGCACGATCATGTATGCAACGCGTGTGGGTGGAAAAGGCACGTTGGCGACAGTGACAGTGGATGGCCTGGTAAGGCAGCGTTTATCTGAAGCTGGTGGTGATATTCGTGAACCTGCCTGGGGACCTGCGCAAGCGGCACCCAAGTAGGTATGGATGAATTTTAGTTTTGTAACTCAATTTAAGGAGAAAGTATGAACAATAATATCTGGAAAATCGCAGCTCTCGCATTGGTATTGACAGCTTGTAAAAGCACCCCAATGAACCCGGCAAAAGTTGAAGATTCAAGCGTGACTAAGCCTATTTCAAACTCACAGAACAATGGCAATGATGGTTCTGCTGGTACTAACAAAATTGATATCAAAACGGTTGATGTTGATAGCGGCAAAGATCAGTTAAGCGCGGCTGAACTGGCTAAACGTCAAATCTTCTTTGATTACGATAGCGACGCAATCCGTTCAGAGTACAAAGAACTGGTAGCTAACCACGCCAAATATCTGGCTGCACATCCACAAACCAAAGTAGTACTGCAAGGTAACACTGATGAGCGTGGTACACATGAGTACAACCTGGCACTGGGTCAACGTCGTGCTGTAGCTGTAAAAAATGCCTTGAACGTATTGGGCGTTAGCGATAACCAGATCGAAACTGTTAGCTACGGTGAAGAGCGCTCCAAGCAGAATTGTGGTGACGACGATTGCTTCCAGCATGACCGTCGCGTAGATGTTGTTTATGCAGGCCAATAATTTGCGTAAAGCAATTTCAATTGCCTTACTGGGGCTGACTGTTTCGGCAGTCAGCCATGCGGCGCTGTTTGATGATGCTGAAGCCAGGAAACGTATTCTTGAGTTAGAGAATAAGCAGGCCTCCGAGCATGATGCGCAGCAAAAATCGATTGGTGATTTGACGCGCATTCAGCAATCTCTGGATAAAAGGGTGCAAAGCCTGGAAGCGCTAATCAATGGCAAAGGTCTGCTGGATATGCAGAACCAGCTTGAACAAATCCGGCAGGATGTCGCGCAGTTGAAGGGTGACCTCGAAGTCGTCAACCATCAATTGGAGGATATGCGCACCAAGCAAAATGCGCAGTACACCGATCTGGATGCCCGTGTCAAAGGTCTTGAGTCGCTGGCACAGCAGGTTTCCGGGCAGTTAGGTGTTGCTGTGCCCGGCGCAGCCGGTAGTGATGCCAATAAGCCATCTGATGCATCCCAGCAGGAGGCACGTGCTTTTTCTGAAGCGGAGTCGCTTAACCAGGCAGGTAAATACAAAGAGGCGTTTACTGCATATGACAACTTTTTGAAAACCTACTCTGGCAGTAAATTGGCGCCCGATGCATTGTATGGCATGGGGTATACCCAGTTTGCGCTCAAGAGCTACAAATCTTCAGTGGCAACCCAGCAAAAGTTCCTGGAAAACTATGCTTCGCATCCGCTGGCACCTAATGCCATGCTCAGTCTGGCCAATAGCCAGATTCAGTTAGGCCAGATACCAGCAGCCAAGAAGACATTAAAAGAGTTGATTGCTGCCCACCCTTCAGCGGAAGTAACGCCTAGCGCGCAAAAACGCCTGAAGGTGCTTGAAAGCATTAAATAGTAGTTTGCATGATTGAAATTGCCTTATTTCGGCGATAATAACGGGCAGATAGCAATATCTGCCCGTTTACTTTATTACTCCCATGACCACACTCAGAATTTTCGAAATCTTTTATTCTTTGCAGGGCGAAAGTTCGCGTGTCGGCTTGCCGACGGTCTTCATTCGTCTAACAGGTTGCCCGTTGCGGTGCGTGTATTGCGATACTGAATACGCGTTCAAAGGCGGCAGCAATATGACGCTGGACGAGATCATGCAGCAGGTTGAGCAGTATGGCACGCGCTATGTCTGTGTCACAGGTGGCGAGCCATTGGCGCAAAAAAGCTGCGCTGATTTGCTGACCAGATTATGCGATTCTGGCTATCGGGTTTCCCTGGAAACCAGCGGTGCCATGGATTTGACGCCGGTAGATCAAAGAGTAAAAGTCATTATGGACGTGAAAACTCCGGGTTCCGGCGAAATGCTGAAAAACCGCTGGGAGAATCTGCCGTTGCTTAAAGTCGGCGATGAGGTGAAATGGGTTATCTGTAGCCGTGAAGATTATGATTGGACCAGGCAAATGATGGCCGAACAGCCGTTCCCTGCGGACTGTGATCATTTGTTCTCCCCAAGCTTTAATCAAGTGAGTGGCGAGACCCTTGCCGGCTGGATATTGCAGGACCAGTTGCATGTCAGAATGCAACTGCAATTACATAAAATCCTTTGGGGCGAGAAGCAAGGGGTGTAAGTTGACAGACCTGAATCAACACAACAATTCAACCGGACAAAAACCCAAAGCCGTTATTTTGTTATCTGGCGGGCTGGATTCGACCACCGTGCTGGCGATTGCGCAATCTCAGGGGTACGAGTGCTATTGCCTGAGCCTGGATTATCACCAGCGGCATAATGTCGAATTGCTGGCTGCGCAACGCGTCGCCACAGCGTTAGGCGCAGCCGAACATAAAACCGTGCAACTGGATTTATCCTTATTTGGCGGCTCCGCGCTCACCGATAATGCCATTGCCGTGCCTGAGCAAGAAACGCAAGGTATCCCGGTGACCTATGTGCCGGCGCGCAATACCATCATGCTGTCATTGTCACTGGCCTGGGCAGAGGTGCTGGAAGCGCATGATATTTTTATCGGCGTGAATGCGCTCGATTATTCGGGTTACCCTGATTGCCGCGGAGAGTACGTGAAAGCATTCCAGCAAATGGCTAACCTGGCGACCAAGGCTGCCGTGGAAGGGCAGCCGATCACGGTGCATGCGCCGCTGATCGATATGACTAAAGCGGATATTATCCGCACGGGCCACGCTTTAGGCGTGGATTACGGACTGACGGTTTCATGCTACCAGGCAGATGATGCCGGGGCGGCTTGTGGGGTATGTGATTCCTGCCGGTTCCGCAAAACAGGTTTCGGACAGGCCGGTGTCGAGGATCCCACGCCTTACCGCAATAGCTGATTAAGTAAGTGAAAAACACTTGCCAGTTCGCGTATTCATCAAGTATAATCCGCGCCTTTCTGCTAAGAATTCATTTTTAAGAGAACAAAGATTATGGTCGTTATTCGTTTATCACGCGGTGGTTCTAAGAAGAACCCGTTTTACAGCGTAGTTGTGGCAGATTCCCGCAACCGTCGTGACGGTCGTTTCGTAGAGCGCATCGGTTTCTACAATCCATCAGCGCGTTCTGGTGCAGAAGGCCTGCGTATCAATGAAGAGCGCGCGCAATACTGGATCGGTACCGGTGCTCAAGTGTCTGACACTGTTGCACGTCTGGTTAAATTCCACGCTAAAGGCGTTGATGGTATGGCTGCTGCCAAGGCTAAAGACGCTGCTAAAGCGGATGCTGCCAAGGCGAAAAAAGAAGCGGATGCTGCTGCTAAAGTAAAAGCTGAAGCTGACGCTGCTGCTGCAGAAGCCGCTGCCAAAGAAAAAGCTGAAGCAGCCGCAAAAGCTGAAGCGGATGCCGCTGAAGCCGCAGCTGCTGAAACACCAGCTGCTGAATAATTTTTCTTACGCCTGATCTCATATGGCGTTTGAAGATATGGTTGTAATGGGGCGCATTGTCGCCCCATATGGCGTTTATGGGTGGCTGAAAGTTGTGCCCGATACTGAGTATCTGGATGGCTTGCTGGATTATGAAGCCTGGTGGATAGGCAAAGCGCCAAACTGGCGTGAATGTTCGGTTGAACAAACCAAAATCCACAACGACGTATTGCTGATCAAGCTGGCAGGCGTCGCAGACCGCGATGCTGCATTTAGCCTGAAAGGGCAGCAAATTGCGGTACCACGCGCAGCACTACCAGAACCTGACGAAGGTGAGTATTACTGGTCTGACCTGATAGGCTTGCATGTCACCAATACGCAAGGTGTCGTGTTCGGCAAAGTCACCCAGGTGTTTGAAACCGGTGCCAACGATGTGCTGGTCGTGCGTGAAGACCAGCCTACCAGCGTCAAGGGTAAAGATGGTAAGTTGCATGAGGAATACCGCGAGCGGCTGATTCCTTTTACCAGCGACGCAGTACCGGATGTGAATATAAAAGCCGGTACGGTGCTGGTTGATTGGGATGCAGATTTTTAAAAGGCGTCCGAAATATTGGAAAGCCGGAAATGAAAGGTAGTCTCATGATGCAGATTGAAGTCATCAGTTTGTTTCCTGAGATGTTTACAGCACTGACAGAGCACGGCATTACCAGTCGTGCCAGACAGCGTGGTTTGTATCAGTTAAACCTGAATAATCCACGCGAATATACACATGATGTGCATCATACGGTCGATGACAGGCCGTATGGCGGTGGCCCCGGCATGGTGATGATGGCTGAGCCACTGGCAGCAGCGATTAAAGATGCCAAGGCAAGCTTGCAGGCAAAAGGGTTAACGCCCAGGGTGATTCATCTGTCACCACGAGGAAAGCCACTCACACATGAAAAAGTGATGGCGCTCAAAGATAATCAGGGGCTGGTGTTATTAGCCAGCCGCTATGAGGGAGTGGACCAGCGTGTGCTGGAGTCACTGGTAGATGAGGAAATCTCTATCGGTGATTATGTGTTAAGCGGTGGCGAGTTACCGGCCATGGTATTACTGGATGCGATTATCCGCCAGTTACCAGGTGCGCTAGGGGACGCTGATTCAGCGCAGGAAGATTCGTTTGTGAACGGCCTTCTGGATTACCCGCACTACACACGACCTGAAGTATTTGAAGGATTAGCGGTGCCAGCCATTTTATTGTCTGGTCACCACGCAAAGATTAGACAATGGCGGTTACAACAATCGCTGGTGCTAACAAGGGCTAAACGCCCGGATTTACTTGCCGCAAGGCAGTTGACGAAGGAAGAGGCTAGGCTACTCAAAGATGTGGAGTAGGAACGAGCTCTTTACAATTAAAAGGAACGAAAGGAAGTAACATGGCAGACATTATCAAAATGTTAGAGCAGGAAGAAATTGCCCGCTTGAACAAAACGATCCCTAGCTTTGCACCAGGCGACACAGTCATCGTAGGTGTGAACGTGGTTGAAGGTACACGTAAACGTGTGCAGGCTTACGAAGGCGTAGTCATCGCCAAGCGTAACAGAGGCCTGAATTCTTCATTTATCGTACGTAAAATCTCATCAGGTGAAGGTGTAGAGCGTACATTCCAGACTTACTCCCCACAAATCGCTTCTATCGAAGTGAAACGCCGTGGTGACGTTCGTCGTGCTAAACTGTACTACCTGCGTGAACGTTCAGGTAAATCCGCACGTATTAAAGAGAAACTGGTTGCACGCGAGAAAGAAATCGCGGCAGACAACTCCTAATTCAAGCGTTGCAGAAAAAGCCCTTCTTTTGAAGGGCTTTTTTATTGCCATATTCTTGCTATAGCTGGTTGCGCCAGGTTCAAGATTAACGTTAAATACATGCATGAAAAGTCTTGTTGATGAACTTGATGCTTTAATCCCTGCACCATTTGGTTTTGTGGGTGTACGTAGTGATGAGAAGGGCGAGATACTTCAATTCCTGCTGCATGCCTTGCCGGTGAAATTCAACCCTAATCCGCGTGCGCAAGCAGTTGCCGATCAAGTGGCGGCTTATCTTGAAAATCCGCACATGGCCTGGCAGCCCATTCAGTCCAGTCATGGTACCCCTTTCCAGCAGCGAGTCTGGCAAGCCATGCGTACGATTCCTGTGGGTGAAACCTGGACCTATAGCCAATTGGCTGCAGCTGTTGGTTCCGGGCCGCGTGCCGTTGCCAACGCCTGTGGGGCCAACCCGTTGCCTTTGTTTAATCCATGCCATCGTATTGTTGCCAGTAATGGCCTGGGTGGGTTCATGCAGGGTATAGACGGAGGCCTGGAAATCAAGCGCTGGCTGTTAACGCATGAACAGCGCGCAAAAAAATAACAATGCGGCAAAAAAAACAAAGTATGGCAATAACAGCTTTTCCTGAAGTTGATAGCTTCATTGATCAATTATGGCTGGAAGATGGCCTGTCACCCAACACGCTTGCAAGTTACCGCAATGACCTCAAAGGCTTTGCCGAGTGGGTCAGCAAACGCACATTGACGTTATGGGAGGTGCAATCACACCAGGTGCAGGAGTATCTGGCACATCGTTTCCCGCTGGTCAAAGTCAGGAGTATCAACCGGCTGATTGCCACCTTGCGCCGGTTTTACCGCTATGCCTTGCTGGCAAACCTGATTAAACAAGACCCGACGCTACATATAGAAGCGCCAAAAATGCCCAGGCAGTTACCCAAAACCATGAGTGAATCGCAAGTGGAAGATTTGCTGCATGCCCCGGATGTGAATACACCATTGGGTATCCGTGATCGGGCAATGCTGGAATTGTTATATGCCAGCGGCTTGCGGGTTTCTGAATTGGTCAATGTCAGTGTGGCGGAAATCAGCACACAGGATGGCGTCGTGCGTGTCACAGGTAAAGGTAGCAAGACCAGGTTGGTGCCTATGGGGCAAGAAGCTGCGGAGTGGATTGATAGATATCTGGAATATGCGCGGGCAGAAATCCTGGGGAACCGTCTCAGTGATGCCATGTTTGTCACTAATCGCGGCGCTGCAATGACACGGCACGCTTTTTGGCATTTGATCCAGCGTTATGCTTTACAGGCGGGTATTACCCAGCATATCAGCCCGCATGTATTGCGTCATGCGTTTGCGACGCATTTGCTGAATCATGGTGCGGATTTGCGGGTGGTGCAGATGTTGCTGGGGCATGCGGATATTTCTACTACGCAGATTTATACGCATGTGGCGAGGGAGAGGTTGCAGCAGTTGCATAAGATGCACCATCCGAGAGGGTAGACGAGTTCTGATCAGGATTGTGGTTAGATCTGGGTGTTAATCTTCCGGAAGAGTTTAAATAGGTATTCTTCAGATACTCAACATTCTTTTTCCGCCTAAAAGCGACATAAAACGTTTAGAAATGCTTAGATAATCAAGATTTAAGCTGTCCGATAAAGCGTCACCCCCAACGCCTTCAGCCCCGGCAATATTCCCGGCTTGCTCACCTTTAGCTTCACATTCTGCGCCTTAAACTCTTGCAAAACCAACTGGCAAACATGCTCCCCCAGTGCTTCCACTAACTTAAAGCTACGCTCTGCTAAAGTCTCGCGAATACGCCCTACCACCTGCCCATAATCAATGGTGTCTTCAATCGCATCACTCTGGCAGGCCTTACTAAAGTCATAACCAATTTCAATATCCAGAATCACGGTCTGTGGTACGGCACGCTCCCACTCGGGTACGCCAAGTTTGGTTTGTACTTTGACTTGTTCAAGAAAAATCGTGTCCATCACTATGCGTCCTTTGTTATTTCCGCGCGGGCCGGAATCCAGTATGATTCGGCATCATACAACATCACGCAGTGGCTGGCACAAAGCGCACTGCGCATCTCCTGAGAGTTTTAAATATGAGCGAATTTGGTTTTGGGTTTGAGCTGGAAGCAATCATCTGGGTAGTAGCGGCCTACTTAATCGGTTCGATTGCTTTTGGCATTATTGTCAGCAAATTATATAAGTTACCGGACCCGCGTTCAGTAGGTAGCGGCAATATCGGCGCGACTAATGTGGCCCGTAGCGGAAAGAAATCAGCGGCTATTTTGACCTTGTTGGGCGATGTGTTTAAGGGCTGGTTGCCGGTCTGGCTGGCGTTACATGCAGGTATGCTGATGGATGTGGTGGCCTTGGTTGGCCTGGCCGTATTCTTGGGGCATCTATACCCGATTTACCATAAATTCAAAGGCGGTAAAGGTGTGGCCACAGCGTTGGGTGTGATGATTGCGTTTTCAGGCTGGTTGGCGTTAAGTGTTGTCGCCGTGTGGTTGGCGGTGTTTTTAATCAGCAGAATTTCTTCATTGTCAGCCTTGGTGGCAGCCGTATTATCGCCAATTATTGCCTGGCAGTTTTTGTCGCCTTATCCGGTCTATGTGGCTGTAGTGGTGGTAATGGCGGCGTTTTTACTGATTCGCCATCAATCCAATATTGAGAAATTACTGGCGGGTACTGAAACACGCTTTGGTAAAAAGTAATTTAAGCAGGTGCTTTGAGTTCTGCTAAATCCCAGCGGGGCCGCACGCTAAAGCTATAATCTGCTGTCTTTTGTTGCATGGCATGCAGGCGCATGGCACCGGCAAAGGCGATCATGGCGCCGTTATCAGTACAGAATTCCAGTCTTGGGTAGCTGACACTCGCACCACGTTTCAATGCTGCCTCGTTCAGGCGCTCACGCAGGCGTTTGTTGGCACCTACACCGCCTGAAACCACCAGTCTTTTCAGCTTGGTCTGCTTGAGCGCTTTCATGCATTTAAGCGTCAAAATCTCGGTCACTGATTCCTGGAACTCCCAGGCAATATCTTGCACGGTTTCCGCATCCAGTTGTGGCTGGTTATTAACTAATGTGAGCACTGCCGTTTTCAGGCCGCTGAAACTGAAGTTCAAATCAGGGCTGGTAAGCATAGGCCTTGGCAGCTGGAAGCGAGGCTTTCCCAGCTCGGCAAGTCTCGATAACGCTGGTCCGCCTGGATAGCCCAGCTTCATTAATTTTGCTGTCTTATCAAATGCTTCACCGGCAGCATCATCTAGGGTATCGCCCAGCAATTCATATTCCCCGACGCCATCTACGCGCATCAATTGGCTATGGCCACCAGAGACCAGTAAGGCAACAAAGGGGAAAGCTGGCGGATTTTCCTCCAGTAACGGGGCAAGCAAATGGCCTTCCAGATGGTGTACGCCGACTGACGGCACATTCAAGGCAAACGCCAGTGATTGCGCAATGCTGGTGCCAACCAGTAAAGCGCCGGCCAGACCTGGGCCTTGCGTATAGGCAATGCCTTGAATGTCCTGCAAAGTTTTGTCTGCCTGCGCGAGGACCTGCTGTGTCAACGGTAGAGCACGGCGGATGTGGTCGCGCGAAGCCAGCTCAGGCACTACGCCGCCGTAAGCGGCATGCATATCAATTTGCGAGTGCAGCGCATGGGCCAGCAAGCCGTGACGTGTATCGTACAAAGCGACGCCGGTTTCGTCACAAGAGGATTCAATGCCTAACACCAACATTAAAAAGGAACTCGCATATGATTTTTTACAGAAAAGATTGATAAATCCAGATAAGCGCGATAGAATACGCGGTTTTCAGTGCTGCATCAATCCGCAAGCACCTTAGTCTAACCAATAATTGTAAGGATAGGGATTTACATGACCGCTATTCGTGTGAAAGAGAACGAACCGTTTGACGTTGCATTGCGCCGCTTTAAGCGTTTGATTGAAAAAACTGGTTTGTTGAACGACTTGCGTGCACGCGAGTTCTACGAAAAACCAACCTGGGAACGTAAACGTAAAGCTGCTGCTGCGGTTAAACGTCAGTACCGTCGTCTGCGCAACCAACAGTTGCCAACAAAACTCTATTAATTTCTAGGGTATGTTTTGCGGTTAACCAGTGGCTGGGGTTAACTGAATATTGCAAAGGTTGTGGCGTGCCACAACCTTTAGCTATTTCTGTAGCCGGTATTTTTCGTCAGTCTGTTTAATGGAAACGCATATGAGCTTGAAAGCACAAATCACCGAAGATATGAAAACCGCCATGCGTGCCAAGGATACGGCCAAGCTGGGTGTGATTCGTCTGATACTGGCGGCCATCAAGCAACGCGAGGTTGATGAGCGTATCGAGATGGATGATGCAGCTGTGATTACCGCGATTGAGAAGATGCTTAAACAGCGCCGCGATTCAATTGCGGCTTTTGAGAGTGCTGAGCGTCACGATTTAGCTGACCAGGAGAAGTTTGAAGTCACCGTGTTGCAAACGTATTTGCCGGCGCAGATGAGTGAAGAAGAAATTAAGGCCATTATCGCTAAGGTAGTGGCTGACACCGGCGCCGCTGGCGCCAAAGATATGGGCAAAGTGGTCGGTGCTGTGAAACCGCTGGTTGCAGGTAAAGCGGATATGGCGAAAGTATCCGGCTTGATTAAAGCTGCTTTAGGCTAAGTTTGCAGCCGGTTGCAAAAGAGTTAGAGGGCGCATTGGCGCCCTTTGTTTTTTGCTCCGCATAAGCGATACTTCCATTTATGATCCCCGAAAGTTTTATTCAAGAACTGCTCAATCGCGTAGACGTTGTCGAGGTCATCGATAAGGCGGTTCCATTGAAAAAAGCCGGGGCGAATTACTCGGCATGTTGCCCGTTTCATAACGAAAAATCCCCTAGTTTTACTGTAAGCCCAACCAAGCAGTTTTATCACTGCTTTGGCTGCGGTGCCCATGGGTCTGCACTAAGCTTTCTGATGGAATACAACGGGCTGAGTTTCATTGAAGCGATTCATGATTTGGCCAGGCAAGTCGGCATGATTGTGCCGCAAGAGCAACGCGATCCTAGCCAACCAGAGCCCCCCAGCAAAGCAGTGATGCTGAGCTTGCAAGAGACTTTGCAACAAGCTGCCGTCTTTTATAAAGCTGAGCTTAAAAAATCACCACGCGCAATTGAGTATTTAAAAGGACGTGGCTTGAGCGGGCAGGTGGCAGCCAAATTCCAGGTGGGTTACGCACCTGCCGGTTGGCAAAATCTGCAAACGATATTCCCAAATTATGAGGCAGAAGCACTCGAAATTGCCGGGTTGGTCGTGCAGAACGAGCAGGGGCGTCGTTATGATCGTTTCCGCGACCGAATTATGTTTCCGATTCATAATCAGAAAGGTGAAGTCATCGGTTTTGGCGGGCGTGTGATTAACCCTGAAGATACACCTAAATATTACAACTCCCCGGAAACGCCTTTGTTCCAAAAAGGCCATGAGCTATATGGCTTGTTTATGGCGAGGCGCGCCATTCGTGATGCAGGTCGTGTGCTGGTTGTAGAGGGCTACATGGATGTGGTGGCGCTGGCGCAATACGGTATTGAATATGCAGTGGCAGCGCTGGGCACAGCGACTACACCGTTTCATATCGCCAAATTAATGCGGCAGACCGACGAAATAGTTTTCAGTTTTGATGGCGATAAAGCCGGGCGCACAGCGGCCTGGCGCGCGGTGATGAATGCCTTGTCTGCGATTAAAGATGGCCTGAAATTGCGCTTCCTGTTTCTGCCTGCCGAACATGACCCCGATAGTTTTGTGCGTGAATTTGGCAAAGAGGCATTTGAGGCAGAAATGGATAAAGCGATGCCGCTTTCGCAATATATTATCCAGCATTTGAGTGAGCACAATCCGATGGCGTCGCAGGAGGATAAAGTGCAATTCCTGAATGAGGCCGAGCCTATTCTCAAACAGATCCAGGCACCGCGGTTTTCCATGTTGTTACGTAAAAAAGTCGCCGAAATGACCGGCTTAGGTCAAGCTGAAATGCAGCGCATGCTCAAGTTGCCGAATCCGACAAAGAAACAGGAAAAAGCACCGCGACAGCGTTCAAGAACGCCATTGTCATTGCATTTGCGACTGGCGTTGATATTGCTCATGCGTCCGCAATGGGCGCGGCACGATTTGCTCGATCAGGTGTTGGGCGAGAGTGATGAGGAGCATATGTTGCGTGAAGTCGTCAAAGCATCGATCGCGCACTCTCAGTCACACCCGGTCGTATTGTTGCAAATAGTGAGTCAGGGTATTTCAGAAGTCTTGCGCAATCAGTTACATAGAGAATTGTCTTTGCTGGATGAAAGCCTGGACTTCACACTTGAATTTGAGGGGGCGTGTACCCAATTATCCGATATGGCGCTAGCTGCGAGAGACAAATCGCTGCTTGGTAAACTCACAGAAAAACCGTTTTCTACACTCTCAGACGCTGAACGAGAGTCCTTACGGCAGTTAACCAGCAAGCGCTAACCTGTTTTTCCTAATACCCACAAAAACAGTCATGGGTATGCTTAAAGAAAATGCAAAAATCAGGTAAAATGTAGGGTTTCCCGTAATGTTATAGCGAGCGACGTGTCAGAAGGTGTGGTCGGCGCTCGACAACAATCATTTTAGAGGTGGAATCGGCCATGGCCAGACCAAAAGCAGATAAAAGTTTAGACAAAGAGCTCGGAATCAAAGAAGCCGAATCCCCTAAAGACCCGGCCACGCAGGCCATGGATGCAGAAGCGCGCCGTACCCGACTGAAAACCCTGATTGTTCTGGGTAAAGAGCGCGGTTACCTCACCTACGCCGAAATTAATGACCACTTGCCGGATGATGTGCAAGACTCCGAGCAGATCGAGAGCATTATCGGCATGATCAACGACATGGGTATCCAGGTGTATGAAGAAGCGCCTGATGCCGAAGTGTTGCTGATGTCAGACGCACCGCCAGCCGTGACTGATGAAGATGCTGCTGAAGAAGCTGAACAAGCTTTGGCAACGGTTGATTCAGAGTTTGGCCGTACTACCGACCCGGTGCGTATGTATATGCGCGAAATGGGTACGGTTGACCTGCTGACACGTGAGGGCGAGATTGAAATTGCCAAGCGTATCGAAGATGGCCTCAAGCATATGGTGCATGCGATCGCCGCCTGTCCAACCACCATCGCCCAGTTGCTGGAGATGGTAGATAAAGTTGAAAAAGACGAAATGAGCGTCGACGACCTGGTCGATGGTTTGATTGATAGCGATTTGGGCCTGGATGACGCGCTGGCTGCTGTTGAAGCAGAGGAAGAAGAAGGCGAAGAAGAGGAAGACGAAGAAGAGGAAGATGATGAAGCCAAGGCTTCTTCCATGTCTGCCGAATTGCTGGCAAAACTCAAAGAAGAGGTGCTCAACCGCTTCGCCGTAATTCGTTCTCACAATGCCAAGATGAATGAAATCCGTCAGGCTAAAGGGACACAAAACGACGAGTATAAAACCCTGCATCAGCAAGTGCTTGATGAGCTGACCACGTTCCGTTTCTCAGCTAAGCAAGTTGAAGCCTTGTGTGACCAGGTGCGTAACATGGTTGAAGAAGTGCGCTCTCACGAACGCAAGATCATGGAGTTCTGTGTAGACAGAGCGGGCATGCCGCGTCAGCAATTTATCAAGAGTTTCGTTGGTAACGAAATCAACATGAACTGGCTGGATGGCGAGTTGGCCGGTAATCCTGCTTACGCAGAGCGCCTTACACGCTTTACCCATTCAATTCTGGATCAGCAAGAGCGTTTGCAAAACCTGCAAATTCGTGTTGGGTTGCCGATCAAAGAGCTGCGCGACATTAACAAACAGATGACCACCGGCGAAGCACGTGCCCGTCGCGCCAAGCGTGAAATGATCGAGGCTAACTTGCGCCTAGTGATTTCGATTGCCAAAAAGTACACCAACCGTGGTTTGCAGTTCCTCGATTTGATTCAAGAGGGCAACATCGGGTTGATGAAGGCGGTAGATAAGTTTGAATATCGTCGCGGTTACAAATTCTCGACCTATGCAACATGGTGGATCCGTCAGGCGATTACGCGTTCTATCGCTGACCAGGCGCGTACGATTCGTATCCCGGTACACATGATCGAAACCATCAACAAGATGAACCGCATCAGCCGTCAGATTCTGCAAGAGACTGGCCTGGAACCTGATCCGGCGACCCTGGCTGAGAAAATGGAAATGCCGGAAGAAAAAATCCGCAAAATCCTGAAGATCAGCAAAGAACCGATCTCGATGGAAACGCCGATTGGCGACGACGAAGACTCCCATTTGGGCGACTTTATCGAAGACAACACCACACTGGCACCAATGGATGCTGCGGTGTACGCCAGCCTGCGTGATGCAACAAGCGAAGTGCTGGAGTCACTGACTCCGCGCGAAGCCAAAGTGTTACGCATGCGTTTTGGTATCGAAATGAACACCGACCACACGCTAGAAGAAGTGGGCAAACAGTTTGACGTGACCCGTGAACGTATCCGTCAGATCGAAGCAAAAGCGCTGCGTAAATTGCGTCATCCAACACGCTCCGAGCGCCTGCGCAGCTTCTTAGAAAACGGACAAGATTAGTTTATAATCACTCGCTTTCCGGCCCCTTAGCTCATGCTTGGTTAGAGCAGCGGACTCATAATCCGTTGGTGCTGTGTTCGACTCACAGAGGGGCCACCAATAAAATCAAAGGGTTACGTTAATTCGTAACCCTTTTTTATATTTGCAGTTCAACAAAAGTTCAACGGACTTATAACTTGGATAGCGGGTTAAGGGTTAATGTTTCTTGCAAATGCTCTGGAGAAAGATGAGCGTAGCGCATTGTCATTACAAGACTGGAGTGGCCAAGAATCTTTTGTAGTGCGATTATATTTCCGCCATTTATCATGAAGTGACTGGCGAAACTGTGTCTTAGAATATGAGTCAGTTGACCTTCGGAAAGCTTTAGATTCGTCTCCTCTAATGCCTCTCTAAAAGCTGAGTAAGCTGAAGAAAAAATTCTATTCTCAAGTTTATAAGTTTTATGATGTTCAAGGAGTTGTGATTCGAGTCCCTTGGAAATAGGAATGGATCTAGCTTTGGAGGATTTTGTATTCACATACTGTATGAGACCTTTCTTCACTTGAGATATACGTAAAGCCTCTGCCTCTCCCCATCTGCTGCCTGTTGCTAAGCAAACTTTAGTGATTAGTAATACATGTGGGTTCTTGGATAATTCTAAGCGTCTTAATAGTTGTTGGATTTGTGGAAGCGTCAAATATGAGAGCTCTTGTTCTTGAATTTTAAAAGCTCTGAGCTGAGCAAGAGGATTGTCCTTCTTCCAGTTGCCCAAGCGAATGTTCTCATTGAAAACGGCCCTTAAGTAGGCATGTTCTCTATTTATTGTGTTTGGTGTGATGCCAGCGTCAATTCGTTTAATTCTGTATTGTGCAAATTGTTCAGTGGAAAAGGTTTCTGCTTTGGGATGACCCATTGAGCTACACATAGTTAACAACAGAGTTTTTCGTCTAAAACCGTCATTCAACTCAATACCATGGTACTGATACCAGGTTTCAACTAGGTCTTTTAAATATCTAGTGTCTTTCTTTTGGGGAGTCCAATCAGATGACTCTTGAATCTTAGCTTGAACAAAACGCTCCCAAGCAATGGCTTTTGCTTTTGTTCTAAATGTTTTTTTAACTCGCTTGCCAGATCTGCCGCCTGGTTGGATGTCTACTTGCCATCCAGTCTTTACTTGATTGATCGCCATAATTTTTGCCGGATTAAAGTACTCATTGATCAACAATATCTTACTGTGAGTAACTTCATAAAATCGGACAAATAAATATATATAAAAATATTTAATGCAAAATAATTAGTGTTTGATAGGACATTTATTGTTGTTTAGCATGACTTCAAGTAGTCGTTAACTAACTATGCGAGGTAATTTATGAACAATGTTGGCACTAAGAACGAGGTTAATGAAGTTCCGGAGTTCGGAATTCAGCAGAGCATAACCCATCCATTAATTTCTAGAGAAAGGTTTGCCGATTTAACGGGATTGCCGCTAGGTGTAGTAGTAGGGTTTATCAATAAAGGTTATTTACCTACATACTCTATCGGAAAATACAGCCTGGTTAATATAGAGCTTCTAAGAAAGCGATGCTTAGAGACTGAGCGTTCTTAAACTATTTCTGCAATGCCAGACAATTCAAATGAAAGAACCAAACCGAATGGTTCTCGCAATGGTGGGCTAAATTACAGCCTTCATGCATTCCCCAACATAGCGAAACAGGCATGTGAGGCAAAGGCATGCAAGGCAATTGGCTGGTCAATAGATGGCAAGAGCTATACGCGTCTACGGGTCTGTCTGGATAGAATGCAAGCTACATCATTGTCTATTTATTCACCACGATTGAAAGAAGGTGTGAGTCTTTCAATGATTCCAATGTTTAAGTGGTGTGACGAAGCGGGTGCAGCATTGACTAAATATCAAGTCAGGATCGCACCAGAGCTGGTAACTCTGTTCGGTGAAATTCACTATACAAGAGTTGAGTGGTCTCAACGTCGTGCGCTACCTGTAGGCGTAGCAACGTGGCTGCATACTTACTATGCAAGTCACGCCCACCCATTTCCTGTAAAGATTGGTACATTGAAGTTTGGTGCAGGAATTGAAACTGAAAGGAAAGCCGATGTTCGAGCAGGGATTGAGAGGGCGTTAATTAAATTAGTGGAAGTCGGTTTTTTGCAATCATGGGAAATTGTTGGAGAGCTAGTCCATGTAAAAAGGAAAAATTAAACACCTTACATATTGGGTTATGACTCACAAATTAAATATTAAGTATTGGGTTTAGACTCACCATGTATTGGGTTATGACTCACTAACTATTGTGTTTAGACTCACTATGAAAAACCAACAAATCCAGATTTAATAAGGCTTACAGACTGAATTTTGAATCAACTAACCGTTTATAACCATTATTTAACCTAACTGCTTGTGGATAACTAAAGACATTGTTTTTTATAGGTGAGACTTTTCGTAACTCGCAATCATGTAGTTTTTAGAGGGTGGATATGCTTACAACTTAGACGAAATCTCCGGAAAAATAGAACTCCTCGCGCCTCTTAAGCCCGATTTCTATCGTTTTTTTAAATTATTTCCACTTGCTCTGTTTGAGAAGTACTCTAAGGTGAGAACTTTCGGATACATGGGTTCTACTGAGAGTGCAAAATGTAGACACTTCTAAAAGAATTTTTCGAATCATGAAGTTATAGACTTTACCAAGATACCATCCACTGCTTTATCCACAGAATTTGTGGAAACGAACAACAAAAAGCATTCTCTCTGAGTCATTTATTTTTATTGTTACAATAAATTTGATTATTGTTACAATAATAGCCATGCAGCAACCTATCCCGATTAGATCCAATCCATCGATCATTCTGATCCCTTTCTTTGAGGGCAAAGTGCGCGCTGGCCAGTCACGTTTTGCGTCGGCTGCACAAGACTATGAAATGAAGGAACTGGATCTTAACGAGCTACTAGTGACCGATCCGCCAGCCACCTTCATGGTTAAAGTAGCTAAAGATGCTGACTCAATGATTGATATTGGTATCTTTCCGGACTCTAAGCTGATTGTAAACAGAGCATTGGGACCGAAAGCCAAGTCTTCCAATATCGTTGTTGCCATTGTAGATGGTGAGTATGTTGTTAAGCGTTTGTACAAACGATTGAAAGTAGTACGCCTATTGTCGGAGAATAAGGCTAAAGAGTATCCACCGATTGAGATTTCTGAAGGCCAGGAACTCATTATCTGGGGTGTGGTGCAGCATGTTATTACTTCCTTCAATTAAACGCGTCCTGCGGCGCGTATTTGCCCTCGCTGACGTTAATTCAATGTATGCCTCCTGTGAAGAAGTATTCCGCCCAGATATCCGTGGTAAACCAGTTGTAGTTTTGTCCAATAACGACGGATGCGTTATTGCACAGAATAAGCTAGCCAAAGAGATACTAGATATCTACATGGCGCGTCCTTTTTTTGAAATCAAAGAAATCGCAGAAAAGCTAGGTACCATTGTTTTCTCATCAAACTATGAACTGTACGCAAATATGAGCAATCGGTTTGCAAAAGTGCTATCCAGATACTCTCCACGCATGGAGAAGTATTCGATTGATGAGGTGTTCCTCGAGATGACTGGCATCCACGTCAATTACACTGACTATGGGCAGAAAATTAAACAAGATGTCGTCGACTCTACCGGCTTACCTATCTGTGTAGGGTTTGGCTACACCAAAACCCTTGCGAAGTTAGCGAATCATTGCGCCAAAAAGCAAGATCAGTGGAATGGTGTGTGTGACTTCACCGTAATGTCTGAAACAGAGATTGATACCATTTTGGCAGCTCTTCCTGTGTCCAAGGTATGGGGCGTGGGTAGAAGGCTTGAAGAAAAGCTAAATAAGCTTGGCGTACTCACAGTGCTTCGCCTGAAAAATGCAGACCCTAAACGGATTCGAGATGAGTTTGGTGTATTGCTTGAGCGTACAGTCAGAGAACTAAATGGCGAAGTTTGGATTGAAATGGAAGATGAGATTCCTGAAGCCAAACAGGTAATGAGTTCTCGATCTTTTGCCAGTCGCGTTTCTTCGATTGAACAGATGCGTGAGGTAATAACTTATCACGCTTCAATGGCCGCTGACCGAATGCGTAAAAAGGATTTATACGCCAATGGTGTGTACGTGTTTATGATGAATAGTCCTTATGACAAAGCAGCACGGCCTACTGATCAGTGGTCGATTGGATTTCCAGCACCTACAAATTCGACCCTGAAAATTAATAAGGCTGCACAGTACATTCTTAACCGAATTTTCCACCCTGGCGTCTATTATCAGAAAGCTGGTGTCATGTTGCTCGATACCGTTCCCGCAGGTGGTTTGCAAACAGATCTCTTCGGTTATTCTCAGCGTGATGAGAAGGCAGACTCTCTGATGGATGTAATGGATAGGATCAATAACAAATACTCAAGGGGCACCATTTGGCTGGCATCTGAAGGTACTGAAGAAAGCAAACAGTGGGCGATGCAACGCAACTTTAAGAGTCCCAATTACACAGGGAGCTGGGATGAGTTGATGTTAGTTAAGTAATAAACTATTACTCTCATTTAGACATGGGAGTGAACAATCCTTATATTGACTCAATCATCCTCTAACCCACGGTGCCGAACCTTAGAGTTTTTTACGACATCACGAGGTATCAGAAACATATTTTCTTGGGTGCAATTCCATCTTTGATTAACTGACGATCACGGGCCTGTTGTTCGCGTTTTATGCGTAGGATTTCTGCTTCATTAAGCTTTATTTTCTTAACGGTTTTCATTTTCAGTCACTGGATGATTCCCAAAGTCATCTGGCAGTTCTTCAAGCAATTCTGCCGAATGAAACTCAAGTTTTATTTCACCTTTTGTTAATCTTTCTGTCCAATATCTGCCTACGAGCTTTAACTCTGGTTTTTCGATTATCTTGAATACTGCCGTTCCATCATGAGGAGTACTTCTATCACTCAAGCTTATTCTAGGTTTACTACAATATGAATATGCAATGTTTTTGATTTGCCGGTCAGGATCGATAATGAAGCCCTCAGAATACGAAGAGCTTTCCATTTCTGCTGTACGCATCATGCAGCTAATGTGGGAGAATGACTGATTTACAGTAAGCATTACTGGTATAGGAGGCGGCTTTTCTCCCGTATTTGGATTTTTCCAATCCGAATATATAAAACCCACCCAGCTACCATTCAAATTGGGGAAAGGTACAAGCCACCCTCTAAATACCTTGAGCTTCCATCCCCATTTGACGAAAATTGCCATTATTAGTAAATCAATAGTCACTACCTTTGGGATAAGCCCAAAGAAGTCTTTAAACTTTGACAAATCCAAATCGCTAAAATACGCGAGAGAAAACCAAGCTATCGCTGATATGCCAACCAGCACATAAAGCGAACTTTTAATAGTTATATTGCGCATTATTTGAATCCACAGTAGTTCCAGGCCGCAATAGCAAATTCGCGACCATCGGCGCGATTCCATTTTTGGCCCGGATGAAAAAGGAAAAAGCATTCATTCACTTCAAGCCAGCGGCCCTCGCTAGGCTCATCTCCTTGGAGATTACTCCAAATATGAGAAAGCATGGCACGTAAGCAATAAGTCCATGTTGAATGTGAAAACACATGATTTGGGCAGTTGTAGGCCAAGCATTCCATAAAGAACGATGGAAGCTCTCGGAATGTTCCATCTGCTGCCATTGCGTTTTCAATTCTCTTCAGTAATCGAACTCCTTTTTTAAACGCATAATTCGTTGCATTATTTTTTGCGATACCATTTTCCAATTGTTGTACAGGATAGTTAACAATGCTGCTGCCATCCTTTTTAAATATTTTGGTTCCATTTCTCGATTCATATTTCATGTCATAGCGAAAGCTAAAACATGGAACTACATCTGCATTCACTCGCGAAATGCTTGAATTTATCTGTATTGCAGTAGAACCCGACGAATCTACTTGCCCAGGAAACTTCGCCACCATTGCAGCTAGAAGTTCAGCCCGCAATTTTGCTGGTGTCCAAATACCTTCGTAGGGATTTCCAGGTTCATGATTGCCTTTCTCTGACTCTTCCCAATATTGTACGTCCGTGCACTCCACAGCGATATCTACGTCACTATCTGAACGCACGTTTGTGTTGTTCGCATAAGAGCCTTTTGCAAAAACATTCAACGAACAATTCTCGAATGGTGTGTGCGTATTTATCGCTTCACGAACCATTCGTTCAGTTCGGTCCTGCTTATCTCTCTCCGAATCACTAGAAGGTCCAGTCCAGCTAGATAGCTTTTCTTCCAAAGTCATTGGTTATCTTTCAAACTGCTAACAGTAATTATAGCGATGATCATTTTACGGCGCTTGAATCTAGCTATTAGGGAAAAGCCAAGGCTCGTTTGAGAGTAACGTCAAAATCCTCTATATCGAACTTTGGATGCCTTTGCTACTTCAGGAGATATCAGAAACATGCTTTCTTGAGTGCGAACTCCTTCTTTGACCAACCGACGTGATTTAGCTTGGCCTTCGCGTTTGATGCGTAGGATCTCTTCCTCCCTAAGTTTCACTGTCTCAACGGTTTTCATAATCAATCATGCTATCAGGAGTTAGATATAAAAAAAACCGCTCAAAAGCGGTTTTTGATTTTCAACCTGTCACTCAGAATTTTTAACTAAATCCCCACCTACAGTCGCCTGATCGTTTGGTATCGCAGACTCAAAGCTTTTCATACTATCCTGTACACGTTCGCTTAATCTTTTTTGTTGCTGTTGTTCTGCAAAACGTTCAATAGCCTTACCTGTATTCTGCCCTTGGGAGCCAGTACCACTGATACTTGCACCTTTGGCATCACCGCCTGGTGAATTTGAAGTGCTTATCGTACTGCCATCACCTTTTGGAGCTGGGCCAGTCGGATCAGGTACTGGTACATTAGATGACATTGGTTCGATCGAGGGGGCACGTAGATTTGATAAACCATTACCCATAGCACCTAAACCTTTATCTAATACCGTACCAACACCATTTGCAGTTGTTTCTGCGGCCTTAGTTCCTAAAGCTGCAGCGCCTGCCATGCCTGCTATAGCTGCTGCAGTAATTTGTAAAGCTTCGCCTGCAGACAAACTAGCCGTTCCAGATAAAGCGTCCGCTGCTATTTTTGGAATTTTCCAGGTAAGCACACCGGTAGCGACAGCGGAAAATGCGACATACCAGAGCGGACTCCAATCAGTCATTGTCCAGTTTGCTGCAGTTTTTGCCCACAACGGAGCAAGCTGTAACGAAATGGAAAGTATCAAATAAAGTATCGTGATCTTCAGGCCAACGGCAATCATAGAGTTGAACGGTTTTGTGGCTATGTCCTTCGTCCATCTTGATCCGCCAAAAGCGAATAAAATTGGAGCAACAGCCATGAGTAAATATGCTTCAACGACAGTCAAAAACATTAAGAGAGCCATGGCGGCAAACGATATCAGGATAATGATGCAAATAAAGGTCATCAAAAGAGCTGGAAAAATATTTTGCAATGCGCCTATTGGCGAGTCAGAGCCAGTTTCTTGAGTAAAAGAAGACACCATCGCGTTTTGAAGTGTGACACCCATATCAAAGATTCTCAGAGGGTCAAGTTCTTTATCAAACCCTGTACCAACAGTGCCAAACATTTTAAATCCATCAACTATGGCAGGTAGCCATTCAGATCCTTTATGTACCAATAATGTGTAGAAAGCGGGGAAAAAGGCGATTTTGAACAGTAAGCCAATAAGCTTCTCAAATGGTTGTTGTTCAAGTACGTGTTTTACAGTTCCCCAGGCAGTCTCTAGCGCTGCTAACCCCCATAAAAGCTTGAGGGCTAGTGAGCTGATGTTGTTAGAAAAAGTGAACGCCACTTTCTTGAATTCGTTTTGTACTTCCATCGGCGTTCCAGTGCTCATTGCCATAGCGATATCTGGCACCATTAGAACGACGATTGCAGCAATTAGGAACCATTTACTTTTTGAGGAAGTCAGGTACACGGCATTCCCCTTCAGTGTGAGTTTCACGATTTTTTGCAAGACAATCCTGATAGGAAAATTTTTGTTCTGTTTGCTCATAGGTCAATACTGTTGAATATTTTTGGTTATAGAAAGAGGCTGGTTTTTGTTCGCTTTCCTTTTCGCAGCCAGTCAGTGCTGCCAAGGTTGCCAAAGTAAGTAATGTCATCTTTTTCATTTAAATTTCCTTGCTGTTTCGTCGTAGCTCTTTACGACATTGTTTTTTTGGTTGAGGAAGGTTTTCAATCCATTGGTCGTATCATCTTTTTGTTGCGCAGCACCTAATAGAAAGGCATTCTGTGCTTGGTTTTGCGCAGTATTAAGCTGCCTGAGTTTGCGCATCTCATCCAGCATTTCAGAAGATACGGCATTACCTATCTGGATCGCTTGCAATTGACCTGCAGGTGTCTGATTCATGGTTCTTAAGGTGTCAGCGGTGGCGGATTCTGTTTCAAAATTACCCATCTGCATACCTGCAGCCATCAGTGCAGATTTGATCGAGTCAGAGGTGGATTGTGACCATTTCTGGTAAGTATCAAAATAATTACCCTGGCGCTTTCCAAATTCTGGGTACTGGTTTTCAAATCTGCGAGTAATGCTGCTTATGTCGTGCCCCAGTGCTTGTCCTTGATTAACAACCTTCATTAAATTGGACAAAAGAGAAGAAGTTTGAGAAAAGGGGGTTGCCGTTGTCAGTCTTGCTGCCTGTGCTCTCATTACTTCTAATTGAGCAATAAGGTTTGAGGTTTGTTGAGTGTATTGTGCAATGTTCTGTGCTTGGCGGGCCATTTCCATAACTTCATTCGTACAGTTCACGCAAAACACTGTATCTGGGTGTGCAGATCCAGCGGACAGAGCCAATACCAAACCGATTGCTTGAGAAGTAAGTTTCATGCTGCACATCCAAGCTTAACTTTTTTGAAATAAGCATTCAAAGCAACTAATACAAGAAAGCCACCAAATCCAACTATTTCATATTTGGTATACCAAACCAGGTACATTGAGGTCGCCGCCCAACCAAAGAGAGCGGATGCAACCAGAGCGCGTGTTTTTCGGTTCATGTTTAACTCCTAATTAATTTTTTGAGATCAAGTTTTTTGGAAGGGGGGGTGTTACAAACATGGGTTCAGGCAAGCCTGCCAATTCTGCATCGGCCATGGCATGCAACTGATCCCAATAAATATTAAGCAAGCGGTTAAGCTTTCGATTTTCAGTTACGAATGGATCGCATTTTTTTAAGAGGGTGATAGAATGGTTTTGCATTTTCTTCTTTCGAGATTATTTGAGAATGTTGGTGAGGCTGCCGTCAGAAAGTAACCTCACCATTTATTTCAGTAGCAGGTAAGCCAAAGTACTCATAAATATGGCTATACCTGTACCTAATAGAGCGCCAATAACGCTATGAAGCATGTGGTTCCACTTGTTTGCTTCAATTTTTTCCGCTTCAGTCTCTACATCTTTTTTCAGTTTTTTGATGCTACTGTTCAAGTTGTTGATCGCGTTATTCATCGCAGTTTCAGACGTGATTTGGATATTTTCAGAAACCAGTCTTAGCTCTTCCAAAATACTCCTAGCATCGTTATTTGCCTGAATCAGAGTAGGCTGCAGCTCATTTTTAATAAGGGTATTTAAAGAGTCTTCGGCTGCTTGGCTAAAGTCTAATTTGGCAATGTCAGCGGCATTTTTTGCAGAAGCCTGCACATACGCCTCGATCCTGCTTACAATATCCTGTGAGCCAGCATTTAACTTGTCTGCAGATAAAGTAATGTTTTTGTGTTCGATTTGTATTAAGGCAATTGCCCCATCAAAAACATTAGGCAGGTCGACTTTTAACTGGTCCATGCGATCAAGCACTTCTTTCACATCACCCAAGACCTCTTGATAGAGAATATCTAGTTTTGTACGGGCGTCAGACATAGCTTTTCCTAAGAGGTCACTGTGAAAAATACTTGATCAAGGTTGCGATTTACGCTCTTGGCCAAGGCTTTCATGAAGTGCATGTCTGCATAATGTGAGGCCATCTTTTTGTCCCCGTCCTTGCCCAGTTGCGTCAGCATTGTTTTGTAGTCATTTGCATCCGCTAGAATTGCTGAGATCGTGACCTTTTTTACTGCAGCCATATCGAACAACTCATTTTCAAAAATTGCTGCCTCTGAAAGAGCAACGCATTTGTTTTCTTTTTTTGTATACGTGAATAGCCGAGCAAATTCTTGTTCTGCGTCCTCTTCAACTCGATTGAATATGAGTTTGATTTTTTCGTTTGGAATACCTAAGCTGGAAAGTGTGTTGATAAACTTAATGGTTTCTGCTTGTTCTTTAGATCCACTAGTCACGGGTACTAAGTACAAATCAATCTCCAAATGGGAGTCTTCTGCTTTGATCATGCCATTCAAAAAAGCTTCAACATTTGATGCGCCTACATCAATGATTGCGTCAGTTAAACTGAGAAGCTTTTTGAACAGATCTTTAAATTTTTCTCCTCTGATCGTTTCTACTTCTAGTCCCAAACCACTCGCAGTTTCATTGATTGATTCGATTGCAAAAACTTCTGCATGTGGCATTCGTGGAGATAATAAATGAGCAGCAATTGTTGTTTTCCCGACAGTGCCTGTGTAGTTCAAAACTGCAATTTTCATTATGATTTTCCTATTCTTCGTAATCGTCTAAATTAATCTCTTGTGATCTGGCTTTCTTTAGATCTGCAGGATTCGAGATCCTTTGGTTTTCGCTTGCTGTAATTTGATTTGTGATGCTATTGACTCGAGCTGCTGAAGTCTCTGGAGCCGGGGCATTTGTAAGGCTCGTATTGTTGAATTGGCTCTCTAATGGATTAACATACTCATTTGTTGATCGCTTATAACCGTTTTCCTTATCTAGATCTCGTAAATAGACCCGGAACAAGTCGACGCTAACTGGTAATCCACGAGAATTGAACCAAGTGACGACATCTTTTGCGGACCAGCCTCCCTCTCTCAACTTACGGTCAATTTCTGAATAGAGTTTTCTCATTTCTCCTTTAATGGTGGTTTTATTAATGTCCCCCGCGTTAGCGAATTCATTCGGATCGATCTCCTTAAGTTTTCTATTCATATTTTTGGCTCAAATGGGTTTATTAATGACTAATGACATGCTAATTAGTATTAAAAGTCCTTTTAATGCATTGAAAATACATTTAAAATAAAATTTAATATATTTATTTGTCCGAATTAAAGGGGTCTAAATGAGTTTTGTCACATTTGATAAATTTGCAAAAACTATTGGATCAGAATGGCTGGAACATATGGATACTGAGCCACCTAGATTGTTCAGAGTTACAGCCTATTTGAGGGGGAATGTAGCAAGCTTGCTACCCGAACATTTCCAAAGGCAGACTTTTTTAAAAAGTGAATTGAAAGCCACATGTGAGTCATTGAGTATCGATTGCAGGATCGCTGTTCAACTTTTGGCACTTCGTAACGCATGGCGGGGCGTATTCGAAAATCATGTAAATTGGAAATTTCAAAATGAAGTTAGTAAAACATCAGTCAGTAAACAAAATGAGGAAGCTGTTTCCGACTATCTAATTCTGAACTCTTCATTTTGGACTAAGCATCCATATATAAATGAGTTAGCTACTTTCTTAAATAGAGAGGAGATTCTTATGAATGCGAAAAGCGAGGAAGCTAGAAAGGGAAACATTGCATATTTTTCTAATCCAGAAGTCATAGCTTCGCTTGCTAAGCAAAGAGAAAAGAATTTACAAGATATTGAGTTTTGTATCGATGAATTTGTATCTGAGAAAAATAACTTTCGATCATCTGAGGAATACGATGTCTGGGATGCACAGGAGGAAATAATTGTAGCTCAGCGCAAAATTGCCGAATTAAAGGTTGAGATTGAAAAGAGGGAAGCCGTAATTCTTCGATCTGAAAAAGTCATTCGGAAATGCAAGATCATCAGTAAGAAAAATGGTGCCGCTAAAGGGAAGGGTAGACCTGTAAATGATGAGTTTAGGGTGAGTATTGGTAAAAGATTCGTTTCAAAATGGGTTCAATCTTTGATGGAGATTCTCCAGGTAAAAAGTTGTCAGAAATTGGAACAGCTAATGAGTCCGCACGCAACGAAATTAGAAACAGATAAAGTTAATGGGGTTCTACAAGAAATTACTGTTCTCTCAAAAGCAACCGAGCGGAATTGGAGGAGATGGCTTAAAGGTGACGCTATACCGAATTACAACACTTTCGTAATATTGATGAATACTAAAATTGAGTTTGGGATGTACAGCGGAAAATTGTTACAAGAGATTGCAACTACTCCTGACCCTAGCAAACTTCAAGCATTATTGAGATTCATTTAAAATGAAATCATTTTATACTGGTAGTTAAGTCTCTAATTATTAACTAATAAGCAACTTATTAGTCACTAGCTTTACACACTTCTACGACCTTCATATAGTTTGCTTACTTTTCTAAAGTAAGCGCGATTCCCCGTTTCTCACTACGTGAGCAAACGACGCGTAAGGGATCATCCAGAGCAAAGGATAACTATATGGCCAGTCGGCATTTCAGCGTTAAACATGGCAAAGTTGGCCAAGGCGGTAAGCATGCTTTATATGTTGCTGGCCAAGGTAAATATGCAGATAAAGATGACGTCATTTATTTGCTTGATGTAAACATGCCCAGTTGGGCACGTGACGGGGCAGACTTCTTTGCTGCAGCCGACAAAATGGAAAGAGCAAATGGCCGAACTTATACTGAGTTCGAATTTGCTATTCCAAGGGAAATAGCAGATCCGATTACTTACGCAAAAGAATTTGCGTACACGACTCTAGGTAATAGTCATCCGTATCGATTGGCAGTTCATGACAAATTGGCCTCTGACGGGGGGCGAAATATACATGCACATTTAATGTTTACAGAACGCCGGTTGGACGGAATTGAGCGTGACGCTAGCAAATTCTTTTTGCGTGCTAATCCCAAAGCTCCAGAAAAGGGAGGTGCTGCTAAAGATCGAAAATGGCATGAAAAGCAGATGGTGAAGGATTTACGCCAGGTGTACTCAGATTTCGCCAAATCCTATGGTGTTGAACTAGATTTAAGAAGTAACATCGAGCAGGGATTGGATGAAGCCGAACCAAAAATTGGGCCAGTGCATGATCGATCAGTGCAGAATAAAAATCGCGCCAATCTAATCATGAAAGTTGAATCGCTCCGGGAGGGGCGTTTTGTCGAGGACGTTGTTAACTCATCTGATAGAAGACTTCAGTTCGATTTACAGAAACAGGCAAAGGAGAGAAGAAAGCAACTTTGGACTAATTTCCATGGACAGCGCAGATCTAATTATTCTAGATTGGCTGATGAATTCAGAGTGACCCAGGTTCACCAGAAAGCAAAACTCGCACTGATTAAATCAACATATCTTACCAAGCGAGAGGCACTAAATAATAACCGCAGTCTGAAATATGGTGAACGTAGAGCAGCTATTTCCATCGCCAATATGGAACGTATCACTCAAGAGCTGAAAATCAAGGCTGGGTTTGAAGCCATACGGCAAGCAATCAAAACAGAGCAAAGCGAGCATTATTTTGAGAAGTATCGCTTTTACCTAGAGAGCCAGTCGCAATTAGGTGATGAGGTCGCTCAGGCAGAATTGGATCGTTTACTCGCCAATAATCGCAAAACACCTAAAGAGCAAAACAGTATTGTGGCTATCCAGGGAGTGTATAAATTTGACCCAGCTAGATTAAACCTCAAATACGAAGTCAGAAAGGGTGGGGAAGTAACCTACAAAATGCATGATATCGACGTCATCAAAGACGTGGGTAAGCGTGTGGATCTGCTTCAAACAGACGATTTAACCATAGAAACTGCTTTGCGATTGGCACAGGCAAAGTTTGGGTTCAAGTTGACGCTGGCAGGTTCCCGCGAGTTTCAGGAGCGTGTTGCACGGATTGCAGTAGAACGAGGCCTTAAAGTTGAGTTTGCAGATCCAGCTATCAATACAATCATGCGGAAACATAAGCAAGAATTGGCTACACAACGCGACATGCGAATCATTGAGAGAAATCTCGGAGATGCAAACAAAAAGCTACAAAAAATAGAATTCCTAAATTCAGCTGCCCAAGAGTTAATCCGGTCGAATGTTGCTAATCTATCTGAAAACAAACAGATGACAACAATGATTGTTAATCATATGAAAGAGAGTTTAGCCGAAGCAGAATTGATAGCCAGAACCAAAGGCTTTGATGTCGTTAAGTCTGGCAGTAACAAGTATAGAGGTAGCGTAATCGAGATAACTTCGCACCATGTAATTCAGAATATTGGTAATGGCAAAGTTGTAGTTCACGAGCTCGCAAAATTTGAGACTAGAGACAATTTACGAAATGGAGCTCTGTACGAATTTAGCTATCAAACATCGATCCCAAAAGCCACACTAATATTGGAGATGGATATTCAGAAACCACGAACAAGGTAGATAAAATGGAAATTAAAAAAGATAGATTGCTACTATTCTTTGATACCGAGTTTACCGACTTTGTTGATATGAGTCTCATCAGTATAGGAATAGTATCAGAACACATGCATGAGTTTTACGCTGAGAATTCAGAATTCAACAAAGCCAGGTGTTGTGATTTTGTGAATTCTGAAGTCTTGCCTAAGCTGAAGGGTGGTGTATGTGCCATGCCTTACAATCATCTCAAAGAAAAGTTACAAATATGGATCTCTGATCTGCTTGAGGACTATTCAACGGTATTGTTAGTTTATGATTATTCTGGCGACTGGGATTTAATGAATGCCTTGTTAAACGACTACCCACAGATAGGCAAGGTCAAAAGTAGAAAAGATGACTTCGAAGCGGGAATAGAGTTGTTTTTTATGCATAACCTAACTAATCAACATCACGCATTATTCGATGCTAAAGCTTTATTTAATGGTTTCAAGGTTAAGTATGCAGGTAAAGACTTAGAATACTAAAAACTAGTGATTAATGCTGGTGTGGCGAAGGGGCGGCTTGTAAAGGAAGTCCATCTTGTTAAGATGAATATGGAAACAGAGAGGGATTCTTAAACTCTCCAAATTGTGCAATTTCAATGAGCATTAGTGCTAAGGATGGTTTTTACTCGATTGGTTGCTTAAATGGCTACTTTAGATACTTTTGCAAAGTCGAATCTATTTGACCAGGAATTTCAGTGAGCTGGTTTTCTAATGTATTAACTTCAATCTCAATAGAAGAGATTTGGTTCTCAATGTCACTAAGACGTTCAAGCTCTGGAAACGATATTTTAATATTCAAAAATGTGTCGGGTTTGATGCGTGGTAAATTAATACCACTCATCAAATTACGAGTTTGTTGAAGCACACCTTGCGATAGCAGAATATATTTTAGTATTTTAGGATTTGCTGTTTTCAAAACCAAAATATCTGTTGAACAAATCCCATCAAAATCGACTGCAGCAACTTTGTTAAGATATGGTCGAAGTTTCCCATAAAGTACATCACCTTTGGTGAAGGTGTTTTTTACAGATAAAATTTCTTTCCCTAAAGACTGTACTTTGCTTATTAACTTGCCAGTATCGCTTTCAATATTTTCCAACCCAATATTGATAAATTTCTCGCCTGGAGATTGAAGAGTATTTATTTTTTCATTTGATATGACGCATAGATCTGAAATCCTGCCCGAACATGAACCTTCAACCAATCTGAAAATTTGTAATTTTAATACTGCCACAGCAGATTCAATTTCTTGCTCTTTTGCTTCAAGTTTAGCTATTTCATTTATAATTTTTTTTTGAATTTCAATTGGAGGTAGTGGAATTTTGTAATCAGATATTAATGACTTAGATATTTCCGGATAAGTCATACCAGAAGCTAAACTAGCTATATTGTTCTTTTGATTTTTTAAAATATAGTACAAATATTCGTGATGAATTTTATTTTCGTCACAAACAAAGTTTTTGTAACCTTGGTTGGTGCAAATTTCGGTTTTTGCTATCGAAATGTCACCAATAGTAGCTCTTGAAGAGAAAATAACAGTATTTATCGGAAGCAAAACTGCGTTGCAACTTTTGACGCCTTCCTTTGTAATTTTCCTTAGCGTTTCATGTACATATTTATGTTTAGTGTCTACCAGTGTGGCCCAGTTTATCTCACCATCCCAGTATGCAGGATTCTTAGTATCGGGTGTTCCGCCATTAAGAATTTGAGTAACATCGCCAAGTTTTACTAAACTCCATTTAGTATCAATTGTTACTTTTTTTTTAATATTTGTAGTAATGGTTTTTTCAAACACTGAGCGATCAAAAGTCAACATGTCAACCAAATCAAAGCGAGTGATATTTTCAGACAATGACTCATCTATTGGTGTCTTAAAGTCACCTAGAAATGCTTGATAAACATAAGTACTCGCCTTTTCAGGGTTATTAAATACTTCTGTATCAAACAATCTGGTGCATTCATCAATAGACTTACCCCGCTGCGTCGGGTGGATGCCTTCATCGCCTCGGCGGTTGCTAAATTCATAACCTAAAAACTGTTTCTCATCGTTCTTCTCACCCGTTTTTATCAACACTATCTTTTGCGGATATGCGAGTACAAAATAAAATAACTTTTCTGTTTCTAACGAAATAACTTTATCCCACCACGCGGACTCATGAGGTTTTTTATCAGATTTCAATTTTAAGTATTCTTGATAAATCTCATGTTGTACCACTGCTTGGCTTGGCTGTCTTTGAAGTAAGGATTGATAGTCGGTATATGTTATTCCGTCCCATACATGCTCAACATATTTGCTTGTGGCTTTTTCAATACCATTGAGCGTTACGTCTTTGCAATCAGCCACAGCTTTGGTGACAGATGCACGGATATTAATGCTGTCATAGTTGTTACGACGGCGCAAAAATAATACAACTGTATTTGTACCCGTTGCCATAAACGTATTGCTACCTAGCTCAGCAATGGCAATAATCTCAAAATACTGCAAAATAATTTCGCGAGTTGCCGTATATATGCCCGAGTTGCTTAAGATGCTGCTTGGTAAAATAACGCCAGCTAATCCGCCATTTTTTAATAACTGCTGCATGCGCTCTATGAATAAACATTCAATTTCACTGCTTTGGTCTGTGAGCTTGTCATAAAGCGTGAAATCAGACTCGGTATAATATTTACGCGCGTTGTTCTTAAAAGCAGAGACAGAGTAGGGTGGGTTCGATACTAGGACATCAAACTGTTTGTTCTCTTTAGGGAAGTCTTTATCGCTCTTTTTTAGCAGGCCTTTGTAATCGATAGCATTAGTGAAGTTTGCCAAACCATCACCATGAATTACTTGCGCAAGGCCATCACCATGCAGGTAGCAACCCACTTTGCCTACTTTAACAAGACGGTAATCTTTCTCTATGCCATAAACATATTGGAATGCCCAGTCAAAATGATCTTCCTTCCAGTTTTTTATCTTTTTGGCAGTGCTTTCGATGAAGTCATCTGGTGCAGTTTTATCAATAATGCGTTGGATTTCATGCATGCTTTCAGTGATGAAGTGACCACTGCCTGCAGCATAATCTATGATCGTAGGTAGTAGACTGTCTTTCTCACCTGCATTCAATTTAGCTTCAACAATCTTATCTAGTGGCAAACTTTTAATAATAAATTGAGCGATAGGCACTGGTGTGAAAAACTGACCAGACTCTTGTTTTAAGCCTGTCGTGAGTAATAACTCAAAAAAGTCGCTGAGGTATTGCTGCTTTTTGGTATACCGAATTTTGAAGCCTTGTAAAAGCTCTACCACCTCTTTGACGACTTTGGCATTTTCATTAAAAGAGTCATCATCAAATACCTCTTTGATTGCAAACTCATTATTTTTCTTGAGGCGAATTTCAGTAAGCTCATTTAAAACTAAGCCACGTACTTTTTCATCCAAGGCAGCATATTTCTTTTCAAATTCAGCATCTGAAATATCAGTAACGTCTTTTTCCAAGAATGCCTTCATGCCCTTTTTATAAAGGTCGGTTAAGCGCTTTTGGAAAGAAATATTATCATCTGGTGGGTAAGATATACCCTCATATTTATAAGGTGTGTAAAACCATTGAAACGCTAACTCATCGCTAGGCTTAGTTGTTTTTTCATCGTAGATTTTACAAAGAAATAAGGTGAATATCTTGTTAAACGCATTTGGTTTATCGCTAACTACGTTGTGACGTAGTATTTCTAAAAACTGATTGAATATAAAACCACTGTCATCTTGTGTGATGTCTTTCAAGTTTTTTGGTGTAAGCGCTTTGCTTTGGAAGTCGTATGGTTTGACCCAGTTATCAAATACACCATTGTTTTTGCTAAGCTTGCTCCAGCGATCGTGAAAGTCCTTAACATTACTGGTTTCGCGATAGTCCTCTTCAATTTTTATAATTTCATTGCGGTAGATGAGCACATTCTTATTGTTAAGTTCAGATGCGTATAGCATTAAAACGTCCGCATGCTTATCTTGCTGGAAGTAGGTGAATAATTGACCACCACTAACTAGAATTTTTTTGAATTCTTTATCAAATTCTGAACCATAAGTTTTGCATTCAATCATCATGTAGGCTGAGCCATCATCATGAGTAACAAAAATATCCAGTCTGCCACTTGTTCCATGGCCAGTTGCCCACGTTTTTTCAAGTTTAATGTTCTTAGGTTGATAACCTTTTTCTAACAAACGGTTAACGCATTCTAAAATTACCCAATTCTCTGCTTGGGAAAAATTTTGCGTAGTTTTGTTTTCACAAACGACTAAATCGCCATAGTTTATTTTTTCTTGAGTAAAATCTACCTCAATAACATAGCCACCTGCACTGGAATATTTTTTGTAAAATATACCAGTAACGTTTTCTTTAGGAGTAAATCCAAGATGTTGTAATAATGTTCTATGTTGCATTAAGTTTTGCTTATAAACTATTGATAATTAAAGGGTGGTGGCTTTTGCTCGCAACCTCCCTATCGTAGCGTGATTGTGGGCTAGAGTTGAGGCCTCGTCAATATAAAAGGTGAGTATTTACGCGCTTTTAAGCACCATCGGCATCCACAATCGGGGTTACGTGTCGCCGAATTCTCCACTCCATATTTTTGGAAGAATTAGGTTCTCGGGGTACCCGATTTTTCACCAAAGCTATTATAGTTGCTAAACCCTAACCCATCAGTCAGGCGGATCGGGGAAAATGAGCTCTGAAACAACAATTTTTCAATAACGAGGATTGAGCCACCATTGTCGCTAACCCCCTACTTCAACCGTTAGGTGTTTACTTTATGAGCTTTTCTTATCAAGACAAATGGCAACAACTTGCCTCTGGCATTGTTTCATCAATGTCATCGTCTGGCGCTCTTGCGTCACACGTCGACACATGGCTAACACCGATAGACCCCATGAAAACCACTAAAGACCTAATCGCAGAAATTCGTCTCGAGTACAGTTTAAATATTGCTACAGAAACTAGCTTTGATTCGAATAGGAAAAATCAAGCAATAGTTGTAGAAATTAAAACTAGATTTGTAGAGAAATAGTATGCTAATCATCCTAACCCATCATTCAAGCGGGACGCCTAACAGCGCCGCTTAATTCAAACGTTATGCCTTTCGGAGCGCCCATGAAGATTTGCGGAATTGAAATTAAAGGTAGCGAGGCTCTAATTGCCGTAGCCGAACTTAATGGAGACGAAATTTCACACGTCGAACTTGAAACGAAACGAGTGGCTTTGCAGGATGACGAAGACGCTGACCATATAAGGTCATTTAGTGCGTTGATAAATGGTCTAGTTCGTGACAACGGAATTCACTCAATAGCTATAAAGAAACGCAACAAGAAAGGGGAGTTCGCTGGCGGTCCCGTCACATTCAAGATTGAGGGAATCATTCAGCTTACTAGTAACTGCTCAGTTAAGCTGATCTCTCCGCCAACAATTAGCGCCACAAAAAAGAGCCACGGCTTTGCCATTCCAGACTCACTAAATAAATACCAGCACGAGGCTTTCTTAACTGCTTGTACGATGATCGTAAAGTTCGCGAAATGACCAGCTTGTATATAAATGGCGTTAGTGCTCCAGCAGAAATTAAGGCCGCATTACAAAATTTATCCAAGAGCATCCACTTCACGAAGGAAGACGCCAAAGCAGCAAATGGCTACGTCTTTTTTGGTGTGAATAAAATCACAAATAAATCGGTGGCTGTTAAATTTTATTACTGGGGAGGGAAGGCAGAATTCCACGCAGAACCAAATCAACTTGCATCAATTGAATCCGAGTTTGTGTTGTCGATTCAAGACGCAGGCCTTATCGATGGCACTTGGGCCTATTTTCAAACGGCGGCCTGCACCAACGGAGACCTGGACGATATTCTTGAACAAACGTCGATCGGCAATCTCGAAGCCATCGACTTCACATATCAGATTCTGGATGGCATAAGCCATCTTCATGCTAAGCGTTTTTTGCACCGCGATCTAAAGCCATCAAATATCTACGTAACAGAGCACTATAAAGCGGTCATTGGCGACTTCGGATCGGTAAAGCGTTTACCTGAAGGCCGCTCTGTAATACCCGCATCGAGTCATTCACTTCTTTACCGTCCACCAGAGACGATAAGCGGCAATGTTTACGGCATAACCGGAGATATTTACCAAGCGGGTATGATGTTGTACCAACTCCTTGGCGGCTACCTTCCGTACGATGGAATGGCTTGGTTATCTAAGAAAGAGCTTTTGCAGTTTCAGGCTCTCGGTACGCCTGCTGACGGAGATGCGTTCGTTGATCAGTGCATAAAGGGGCGAATTTGTTCCGGGAGGCTCTTGGACTTTTCTGCGCTGCCGCCTTGGGTCCCTAATAGCGTTATTAAAATTATTAAGAAAGCGTGCCATCTGGACTCGGCGAAGCGATTCCAGACAGCGTCTTCGTTCATGGCAAAGCTGCACGAAGTTCGCCCTGATGTACTTGATTGGAAAATTGAGGGCGGCTGTCCAGTCTTGCGTGGAACACCAAGCTACAGAATTGTCGAAGATGGAGATCATCTTCGTGTTCATAAGAGTAGTGGGACCACCACCTGGAGAAATGACAATAGTTTTACCTCAACTGAATTAAGCGAGCTTGTAGGAGAAATCTCTGCCAAGGCATAACCAATCATTCCACCGGACCTTGCTCATAAAGCCGCACAAGACCGGTGAATTCAAACGTTAGATGTCTTAGTCGTTATCTAGACCAACTCGTACGAAGGAACAACAAAAGTTCAACGCTATAGTTAGATGATAAATCTACTTAGTTGTGTAACGTAATCTAAGTGTATGTATTATTGCGTAATGAATAGCATAGTGCCTCAACAATGTGGACTCATATCCGTTGGTGCTGTGTTCGACTCACAGAGGGGTCACCAAAAATTGCTGTAAATCAAAGGGTTACGTTAATTCGTAGCCCTTTGTTTTTTGTCATCTATGCAAAAGGCTTAACCGAGGATCTGTAATCACTATTGTCCAGCCCATATTTATTGGACTATCCACAGTTTTGTAGACACCTAGCCTTGTTTGTTTACCTGATCCATTAGACGCGGTGGGGTAGGTGGATTTTGACCCCATAAATGTAGCTCCTAAACAGGGGGTGAAAATGATGAAGCTTACCTAAATTAAAAGTGGTTGCGTCCGCAATTGCTCTTAATTACTATACGGACAGGTTTCCTTCTAAACATAAGAAGTAATTGGAACGACGCATGAGAGTTGCCCTTTTAAGAATATTATTATGCGGACAGATGCGTCCGGTTAATAACTGTTGAGCATCACATATTTTATGAGCACATTCGTTCGAAACTTCACTATTGTTCTGACCGCACTAAGTATGAGCGCCGGAATTTTCGCTGAGTCACTTTTGTCTTTCTTAAAGGTTGAAATCTCAAGTGTCGCGGAGCTCCGCTGGACGTTGATAATCGGAATGCCAATTCTTCTCTTTGTGTTGTTTATATGGCTCAATCAGCAACATGCCAACACAGTGCTAACTAAAACTCTGCAATCATTCAGTCTGCTTGCAATTTTTCTCGCACCTTACTTGTGGGTCTTAAATCATGCTCAATAAACTCACAACACTGACCCATCATTCAAGCGGGACGCCTAACGGCGCCCCTTAATTCAAACGTTAGGAGAACAAAATGGGCGATGACGCAGAATACTATATTGAGCAACAGGAAGAAGAAGCTCGTTTTAAACAGAGCATCAAAGACGAGCAAGAACGAGAAATGACACGCAAACGCATTTTAAGAGAAAAAAAGATTGAATCTGAACAGAAAAAACAGCCTGTTAAAAAATAAATCACCTAGGTTACATTGGTTTTTTTCATCTTTTTATTTGTTGGGGTTCGGTATGTTGTAGCCTTAGCAAGCTTGGTCCTAACCCATCCATCAAGCGGGACGCGCTAAAGTGCGCCCCTTATGTCAAACGTTAGCAAATAAAACCCATGGATCCGACAACAATACTCTCAGCAATAAACGCTGCAAAAGTAGCAATCGACACTGCGGTCAAGGTCAAAGACAATTTTTTTGGTCCTACAGCTTCAAGCAAGTCTAGCTCGACCACTGCTGCTAAAGCATCAGCCACAGTTGACGCCCTACAATCCGAAATAGAGTTGCACAAAAAACGCTTTGATGAGTTAGCTGCATTTGTAGAAGAGAACAGAACTATCGTCCAAGAGCAAAACGAAATCATTATTGGGTTAAGCAACGCACTCAAAGTAACTGCTGAAACAGTACAAAGGCAAAGAGTCATCACGTTTGTGATGGCTTTAATATCAACAGTAGCCATATTGGTCTCGGTATATGCGTTGGTTCACTAACACATCCATCAAGCGGGCCGCGCTAAAGCGGGCCCTTCTGTCATACGTTAAAGCATATAAAAAATGAATGCCAAGATTCAAAAAGTGTTTCAAATTATTCTAGGGCTTTCGCTAGTTGGTGGCATTGTGTATGGAGCATGGCTTCTCCTAAACGCATTTGTTGCTGCTGTCACAGCAGCTAGTCCAGAGGTGGTTGCTGCCATCGTTGGTGCCATGGCTACAGTCTTAGTCGGCATATCAGCTGTTTTAATTAGTCAGGCACATGAGCGCAAGCGCTCATCAGAAGAAGCACACCGCCTTAAAAAGGTAGAAATATATCAAAGCTTTATCGACATGATTTCTCGAATGATTGGTTCGTCAAATCAAAATCTCGCTCTAAAGCAGCCTGATACCCAAGAGCTGGTTCATTATTTATTCAAGTTCAAGGCAGACATCTTACTTTGGGGGTCTCCAAAAGTTATAAAAGCTCAAATTGAATTTGAAAACGTGTCAGAAAGCGGAGACACAAAAAAACTGTTCATGTCAGTTAATGCCTTATATCTCGCAATACGAGAGGACATAGGTCTTAGCAATTCTGGTTTGAACAAAATGGAACTAGTAAAGTTGTATCTTAATAATGATGCCAGAAAAGAATTGAGCTGATGCCCATATGCTCTAACCCATCATTCAAGCGGGACGCCTAACAGCGCCCCTTAATTCAAACGTTAGATGTTTGATGCCATTATCTAGCACCACTCGTACAAAGGTACAACAAAAGTTCAACGATATAGTTAGATGACAAGTTTACTTAGTTGTATAACGTAATCTAAGTGTATGTATTGTTGCGTAATGGTAGGCATAGTTCATCAACGTTGTGGACTCATAATCCGTTGGTGCTGTGTTCGACTCACAGAGGGGTCACCATAAAATCACTATAAATCAAAGGGTTACGTTAATTCGTAGCCTTTTGTTTTTATGTCAGCTTAACAAAAAGTTCAACCGAGTGCTTCAGTCACTCTTGTTCGAGTATGTCCAGGCTAGTAATTCATGGCAGAACTTACCTCATGGACGACATAAAATCATTCCGTGTGTCGAAAAAAACAATATCTCCAGCTTAGGGATATTATGTATGTTAATAGGCATGCTTTTATTACTTCAGGAAGGCTCACTCTTTGCCGTGGGTGGCTTCTAATGTATGCTGGCGCTTTTATATGTTCTGCTCGTGACCCTGCTTATGAACTCCTAATAACTACAAAAGTTGGGGAGAAATCCGTTTTGGCTTCTAAAGATATTCTTTACTTAACTAAGATTTTGAAAGCCTTAGAGGTTTCAAAATCTCTGTATCGGCAACAATTGAATGGACTTGCAAAATCTTTTGAAAGCCATTGGATAATAGTCAAGTTCTCACATCCTAATCTCAACGTAAGTGACCTTTTTCATATTGTCTGGGCGTAGCCTTTAGACAAATCCCTGATTTAAATTCTCCTTGTTGAAGCGCCAATTACAGTAATAGCATTGCCTTAATCTTGAATTGTTAGGTTTAATTTTTAATTTGCATTTAAAATGCATATTAATTAAACTAATCCCATGCAATTAACTCAGTACTCAGATATTGGCTTACGCCTTTTAATGTATCTCTCGAAAGAGAGATCAACAATTCCAGCAGTTACTTTAGCTGAAGTTTCGGACCAATTTAATATCCCCCGAAATCACCTTGCTAAAGTGGCTGCCAAACTAGTTAAGTATGGATGGATTGAGTCGATTCGAGGAAGGTCTGGCGGAATTAGGTTGGCAATTGAACCGTCCGAAATTGTATTAGGTAAGGTACTTAGAGTTCTAGAAGGCCATGTTGAGGTTATAGATTGCAATAAGCTGCAATGCCGACTCAAAAATGTATGTGCCCTAAAGCAAATATTGGAAAGTGCTTATGCAGGATTCTTCATTGTATTGGATCAATACACATTAGCTGATGTCACAGATGGTTTGGCGGCTAATGAGATCGGCAATATGCATAGAGGATTTATAGAAATATTTTTGAATAATTCAGCAGTTCACTAGTTACGGTATTGGACACAGCACTGTCACAAGTGGCCTTGAATTACATATTAGATGGAGAAAATCATGTTGAGTGATCAAACAATAGCAACTGTAAAATCTACAGCGCCTATCTTGCAAGAGCACGCGGAAACCTTAACAAAGCATTTTTATAAACGAATGTTTTCCAATAACCCTGAAGTTGCGCCATTCTTCAATCCGGCGAATCAAGAAGCTGGCCTGCAACAAAAAGCTTTGGCAGGTGCAATATGTGCTTATGCGGCAAATATCGACAATCTTGAAGTTTTAGGCGGCGCAGTTGAGTTAATTGCGCAAAAGCACGTTTCATTACAAATTAAGCCAGAACATTATCCAATTGTTGGTGAAAATTTACTTGCTTCAATCCGTGAAGTACTTGGAGAAGGTGCAAGTGATGAAGTTATTAAGGCCTGGGGTGAAGCTTACGGGTTTTTAGCGGAAATAATGATCGGTCGAGAAAAACAAATCTACACCGAACATAAAAATATGCCGGGGGGATGGGAAAGTTTCAAGTCATTTTTAGTGACTAAAAAAGAAAAAGAAAGTGATTTAATTACTTCTTTTTATCTCGTGCCAGAAGATGGCAGTGACCTCCCGAAATTCAAACCTGGTCAATACATTACTGTAAGAGTAAAAACTGCTAATGGCCAAACAACTATGCGGAATTACAGCTTATCGGATAAACCAGGTCAACCATGGTTTCGGATAAGTGTTAAAAGAGAAGTTGGTCTGAAGGCGGATACTCCCGAAGGTTACGTATCAAACTTTTTGCATAACGATATAGACGTAGGTGCGACACTTCAGATAGCCCCGCCGTGCGGAGAGTTTTTCCTTGATGTTACTGAAAAACACGAACGGCCATTAGTTTTGTTGGCAGCTGGGGTAGGAATCACGCCGATACTCAGTATGTTGCTGAGCGCTATAGAGACAATGCCCAACAGAGAAATAATATTAATTCACGGGAATGTGAATGAAAACACTCAAGCTTTCAAAAAAACCATAGATAGCTTGGCTGAAGAGCATTCCAATTTCAAAAATCATTACCGCTATAGTAAGCCCATAAATACTGATCTGCTTTCACAAGGGAATGTAGATGAAGGTTTTATCGACGCTATCCTAATTGAATCTTTCGTCCCGACTCGTGACGCAGATTATTATTTCTGCGGCCCACAGCCCTTCATGGTAGGTATTTATCATGAACTATTGAGTTGGGGTATACCTGCGGCACAAGTGCATTTCGAATTTTTCGGTCCCCGGCAAGATTTATCACCTCCGTCGGCAATAAAAAAATGCCCAGTTTAAGACTTGCTATAGATTGAAAATTTTGTCATCACGAGTTCATTAAAATCAGCCTGATTTTAGAATTCAAATCGAAATTCATTATCCCAGGGGATTTTATGGACGTTACGAAAAGGTTGTGGATTTATCTCGGAACACTATTAGTTCTTTCTTTTAGTGCTTTGCTCTGGACAGGTTCCGAAATCTATCGTGAAGCGCCCCCAATGCCCGAGAAAGTGTTGAGTGAAAGTGGATCGATAATTTACACCTTGGAAGATATTCAAAAAGGTCGTCAGGTCTGGCAGTCTTTTGGAGGTATGCAGTTAGGATCAATTTGGGGGCACGGTAGTTATGTGGCCCCAGATTGGAGTGCAGACTGGCTTCATCGGGAAGCAATTGCATTGCTGAACATCTGGGCAAAAAGCAGTGGTGACAATTTAAATTATGCACAATTGTCTGAAGAAAATCAGGCAAAACTTCAAGGCAGACTGCAAAGCCGAATACGTCTAAATACATTCAATGAAAAAACCAAAATTATTACATTCGATAAGGATCGAGCCAGGGCAATCTTGAAGGTTCAAGCTCACTTCCAAAAATTATTTGGAGACGAGAGTAGTACAGCTTCATTACGAGAATCATACGCAATGCGAAATAACACTGTGCCTAATGCAGCAAATCGCCATGCTCTCACAGCCTTTTTCTGGTGGACATCTTGGGCGACGGTAACAAACAGACCTGGCAGTCAAATTAGTTATACTAATAATTGGCCTTCCGAGCCATTAGTTGGAAATAAACCTCCAGCAAGCACCTTTGTCTGGTCTGCTTTCAGCGTAATTTTTTTAATAGCAGGTATTGCTTTATTAGGGTGGCACCACGCAATTTCACAACATCATTCCAGAGAACAATTAGTTTTACCTATAAATGATCCTTTGAGATCTATCGTTGTGACTCCTTCGATGAGAGCGACTGCAAAATACTTTTGGTTATTACTTAGCTTATTCCTGATACAAATACTACTCGGTAGTATCACGGCACATTATCAAATAGAAGGTCAGCAACAATACGGGTTCAATTTATCCGAAATTCTACCCTATGCTTTGACTCGTACATGGCATACGCAATTGGCCGTGTTATGGATTGCAACAGCTTGGTTAGCTACCGGATTATATATTGCGCCAGCAATTTCTGGTTATGAGCCAAAATACCAGCGTATGGGAGTCAATTTCCTATGGATATCATTAATTGCAATTGTCATTGGCTCTTTCACAGGGCAATGGTTTGCTGTTATGCAAAAGATGGGTTTGAAGTATAACTTCTGGTTTGGTCATCAAGGCTGGGAATATTCCGATATGGGCCGGTTTTGGCAATGGTACTTATTTGTTGGGTTGATTCTTTGGCTAGTTTTAATCGCTAGATCTCTATGGCCTGTTTTACGAGTTAAAAGTGAACCACGTTCGATAGTTGCATTATTAATGCTCTCTACAATAGCGATTGGATTATTTTACGGCGCAGCCCTGATTTCAAACGAACATAGTCATATATCTACGATTGAGTATTGGCGTTGGTGGCTGGTCCATCTTTGGGTTGAAGGTTTTTTTGAAGTTTTTGCTACTGCTGTATTAGCCATAATATTCACCCGGCTGGGTTTGTTGCCTACTAAAACAGCGACAGTAGCAGTGTTATTTGCCACCATCATTTTCATGGCTGGTGGCGTGCTAGGAACATTACATCATCTATATTTTAGTGGAACACCCATGGCTGTTCTTGCACTAGGTGCCAGTTTTTCCGCTTTAGAAGTTGTCCCTTTAGCTTATATTGGATTTGAAGCTTATCACTATTATCAACTTGGTCACGCTACAGCTTGGATGCAGCGTTACCGTTGGCCGATTATGTTTTTCCTTGCAGTTTCTTTCTGGAATATCGTGGGCGCAGGACTATTGGGATTTCTCGTGAATCCTCCTTTATCTTTGTACTACATGCAGGGTCTAAATTTAACTCCACTGCATGGCCACGCTGCTTTATTCGGTGTTTATGGAATGCTAGGGATAGGTTTGGTGTTGTATTGCATTCGAGGAATAAAGCCAGACTTAATATGGAACGAAAAAATGTTAAAAGTCAGTTTCTGGTCACTCAATATAGGGCTCGCATTAATGGCTATTTTGACGCTTTTACCTATTGGGACTTTGCAACTTTTGGCAGCGATTGATCATGGATATTGGTATGCTCGCTCTGCTGATTTCATGCAAAAACCTATCATTGATACTTTAGTATGGATGAGAGTGCCTGGAGACATCATTTTTAGCATTGGAGCCTTATCTCTTTGTTGGTTTATTTTAGAGTTGTGGTTGAATCCAAAAACTGAAGAAGATAGCTCCAAGCAAAACGTAGGTGAGATCAATTAGCATTTTTTTCCAGGTAAGTCTCAAAATTACTTGCTGATAGTGCTTTAGAAAATAGCCAACCTTGTACGTATTTCACCCCTTTTTCAGAGAGAAGTTTCGCCTGTATTTCAGTTTCAACGCCTTCAGCAACCATACCAAGATTTAATGATTTTGCCATTTCAATAATATGAAAAGCGACATGTCTGGTTACCGCTTCGGTTCCAACTGAATCTACAAATGATTTGTCAATCTTAATGTAATCCAGTTCGAATTTTGTGAGATAAGATAAGTTAGAATAACCTGTTCCAAAATCGTCTATGGCTATTTTGGCTCCTTGACGACGTATTTCCTTCATGACTTGTAACGACTTAGCATCATTTACAAGACCTCGTTCGGTTGCTTCTAAGACAAGTTGGCTACTTTTAGCTCCTCCAACTGTTTTGAACTCTTCGATTAATTCTAAAAGGTTACCTGATAATAAGTCTTGAGCAGTAATGTTTATGCCTATTTGAATATCAGGATACTGTTGGAATACAGTCTGCATGTCCATGGCCACAAGCTTAAACACGTGCGCTGTAATTTGACACATAAGACCGGTAGCTTCTGCCACTGGAATGAAAAAATCAGGCATTATTACTTTGCCTTCATAAGATTTCCAGCGGATTAAAGCTTATGCCCCTACACACGCATTCGTATCCAAATCAAGAATTGGTTGGTATTCCATATAAAACTCATCATTGATTAATGCTTTCAAGATGATATTTTTCGGAGAAACACGTTTTTTTGCTAACAGGATGAACGCAAAACTAAGCACCAATCCAATTGAAATCCCAATTGGGAGGAATAATTTAGCGAATTCTTTATTCGCTTTCTGAATTTCTTCCAATGGTAACGCAGCAATAATTGCGGAACGACCCAATTCAGCAGGAGTTAGATAAACCAGTTTATTATTAACCGAGTCGATGAAAGTTTGAGACTCTTCTTTTTTATATCGATTTAGCCATTCGGAATAAACTTTCCCTCGTGCAGTAAAAATAGTGTGAGAGCGTATTCCGAATATACCTACTGTAACCTTTGGATCTCCAAGTGCTACGATGGCATGTTGTGGATCTATTAATACAGTCCAACCTAATCGTTCATAAAAAACAAAATTGCTTTTCTTCCAATGAGGAATATCAACGTTAATCCAGACTCTAGTCCCGTCCTCTTCTGTATTAATAGGCGAACCAAGATTAAGTCCATCCATCGTTGGTGAGTACGATGAACATTGGATGACGGGTTATATAAAGATTTTGATATCTTAACGATAAATATCCTAACGGCTGTAAGATATAGGCATCGAAAAAACTAATTTCAGAAGAGGAAATGGCCTAGGCCATTGGAGTAAATAACAAAACGGCCTGCAAATGTGCAAGCCGTTTGTCTTAGTTAAGAGCAATATCCAAAGTCTAAGCCACAACGATACTAATGACCAGAATGGTTAATTGGTTTTCTGACATTCACTTCCAACTCACCTTCAGCATGTGGCTTTTGACGCTCCACTTTGGTTAAATCCACTTCAACTGCGTGCGCTACAGTGCCGCTGGGATTTTTATAATCACCTGGATTTTTATAGTCATTTTTAGCGAGTCCATCTCGGACTTTCACGGTAGTAAACATTCCGCCCATCTCAAGTGATCCAAACTGTCCGTTGCCCATCATCATTGGCAATGTATTTTTGGGTAATGGCATATCCATCATCTCTGACATATCTGTCATCTCAGACATGCCCGTTTCACCCATAGGCATGTAGTCAGGTACGAGGTTAGTGATTTTCTTCATCAAATCCCCCTGTTTCACACCTATCATGGTGGGGAAACTGTGCCCCATGGCATTCATGGTGTGATGGCTTTTATGACAATGGAAAGCCCAATCCCCGGGTTCATTAGCAATAAACTCAATAGCACGCATTTGCCCTACGGCAATGTCGGTCGTCACTTCAGGCCAGCGTGCAGTTTTGGGCACCCATCCACCATCAGTGCCTGTGACTTCAAACTCATGGCCGTGAATGTGAATTGGATGATTTGTCATTGTGAGGTTTCCAATCCGTATGCGCACACGGTCATCCTTACGAACCACAATGGGGTCGATACCTGGGAAGGCTCGGCTATTCCATGTCCATAAATTGAAATCCAGCATGGTGTTAACTTTAGGGGTGAAGCTGCCAGGCTCGATGTCATAGGCGTTAAGCAAAAATACAAAATCACGATCCACCGGCATGAACTTAGGGTTCTTGGGATGCGTGATCCAACTGCCCATCATCCCCATGGCCATTTGCATCATTTCATCGGCATGTGGGTGATACATGAAAGTTCCGGGGCGTCTGGCTTCAAACTCATAAACAAAGGTTTTACCAGGCTCAATGGCTGGCTGCGTCAAACCACTGACGCCATCCATACCGTTGGGCAAACGTTGACCATGCCAGTGCACACTGGTTTTCTCGGGCAGGCGATTGGTCACAAAAATACGTACACGATCACCTTCAACAACTTCAATCGTAGGACCAGGACTTTGACCATTGTAGCCCCAGAGATTTGCTTTCATACCCGGTGCAATCTCTCTGACGACAGGCTCCGCAACGAGGTGAAACTCTTTGACACCATTGTTCATCTTCCAAGGCAAACTCCAGCCATTCAATGTGACTACAGGCTGATAAGGCCGTCCAGTGTTCGGGTGCAAAGGTTCCTGAGTATTGGCTACTTCGGAGGTAATGATTTCCGGGATGGCTGCCAATGCCACCTTGCTGACAGCACTGACTGCAACGCCAGCCATGCCTAATCCAGCATATTTAAAAAAGTTTCTTCTATCCATAGTTGTCATTTTATTGACCTTCCATCAAACGAGGACTAGCGACTAAAGCAGCTTGTAATTCAGCATCAGCTAACCAGAAGTCGCGTAATGATTCGATATAGCCTTTTACGCTTTGTACTTGTGCTCTGGCATCGCCAAATAATTCAAATGGGCTTGTGAGCATGCCGTTATAACGTAGCTGATCTTCGTACAATATGCGTTTACGTAATGGCACAATCTCATCGCGAATGTGACGAGTGACATCATGCCTGGTGCGGTAGGTGTTGTACCGCTCACGTATCTCAGATTGCGCATTGGTCACCAACTGAGCAGTTTCCTGTACAGACTGCATATAAATGGACTCTGCCCGTGGCACCTTGGCTTGGCCCCAGTCAAACAACGGGATTTCAAAAGCGATATCGATACCTTTTTTATAGGGCTCGCTTCTTCTGCCTTCCAATACACGTGCAGGGCCTAACTCGATCACATTGATGAATCGCGTTGTTTTGGTCAGTCCTAGCTGTTTAGCCAAGGCATCCATTTCAGAGCGCTTAACCAGCAGATCCAATCGTTGTTCATAGGCATTTTGTTCAAAGGCCTGTAACTCCGAAAGAGACTTTGGCAGATCAGGTAGCCGAGATTGGATTTTGAGTTGTGAAGCTTTTACGCCTAATTGCCTGGCTAAAGCCTCATATGCCCTCACTTCAGCATTTTTCGCATTCGCATATTCCAGTGCGGCATCTGCATAGAAGCTTTGCTCGCGTGACTGCTCCAGTCGATTCCAGTTGCCGGTTTCATGCAGTCGTTTAGCCAACTCAGCACTAGCTTCTGCAGACTCTTTTACTTGCGCGCTATATCTGGCCAGTTCAGTAGCGGCTACCGCATTAAAATAAGCGATACGTGTCTGATAGGCGAGCTTCAGGACTTCAATAGCGGTAGATGCTTGTGTCTGGGCAAAACGTCTTTTTTCAATCTCAACAGCTTTAGGCATAGTGATCAAGGAGAAGACGTTGAACGTGAATGCCTGCTCAATCTTATACTCACCAGCATCACGCGCATAAAGCATAGAGAAACGTGGATTAGGCAATCGGCCAGCCTGTACCAAGTCTGCTTCTGAGATGCCCAGTTCGTAGAATGAGGCCTGTAGTCCTTTGTTGTTAAAAAGCGCCACCTGTACTGCACCCTCTACATCCAAAGGTTGTGCGAGCAATGCCTGAGTCTTGTCCTGCAGGGACTTTTTAGACTCTTCAGTCTTAGCCCATTCATACTCTTGCGTCAGGTGCGGTTGAGTTTGCTTTTGTACCTCATCCATGCCGCCATCTTTTGAGAAGGTCGCGCATCCACCTAATAACAAGCTTACGGCAACAAGAATGACGCTGCGTGCCCTGAAGGTTCCAATATTAGTGCGCATGTGAATCTCCTTCAGATGATGATTCATGTTGATGACCTGAATGGTTGTCTTGAGCTGGTATTGCTGATTCACTTGCTTCACCATGGTGATGTCCAACGTGGTGATGACCACCAGATGCAGGTAAAGATAGAACACCAATGCCATGGCGATAAACCACTTCACCGCCCAGCCATGCCGTTGTCGTTACAGCCATGGATAAACCAGCCAGGCAAACTAATACAGGAATGGACATCGGCATGTCCTGACGCGACTTCAACGAGTGCCAGACTGCAACGAGCACCAATCCAACAGCAGTAGGGATTGCCCAGGCACGATGCAATAACATGGCAGCATGGCCGGCATCATCGTGATTCATGGTTGAGTTGAATGCCAGCCAACCAAAACCAACGGCAGCTACAGCACTCACAGCAGCTAGGATCAATACGTGATATGCTGCGGCATCCAATGAAGTGGATGATGCAGATTGGCGGCGCAAGCGAGCAGCTAGGCCTAAAATAAATGCCACCATCGTCAACGCAATTGGAAAGTGCACGATTGCCGGATGCAAATTTGGAACAATCTGGAAACCGGTGTGTTCTGAGGGCACTTCTGATTTAAGAGCTTCTGAAGACTCATGGATATGGCTTGAGAAATCCTCTTCCGCAAGCTCACTCTCCGAATTTCCATGCGCATGGGCCATTGATAAAGCCTCTTCACTCTCACTTCCCGAATGATTCATATTTTGCATGGAGTGATGACCCATTTCAGCATGCATTCCATGGTCGTGCGTGTGTGCCGACATTTCAGATGAAGATGATTTGTGATCCATGCTTGCCATGCTGTGGTCCATGTCCTCAGCCTGACTATTCATCTCATGCATTTTGCTATGGTCCATCCCCGGCATGCTGTTATGGTCCATGGGTGGCATCTGAGATTTTGAGCCGTGGGAAGCATGCGTATCGCCATGAGACATACTATGTCCCATCGCTTCATGATTCATTGGTTGGTCCGAGGCGTGCTGCATCCCCGACATTTGATGTCCTTGGTCTGCAATCGAAGAATCTAGTGATTTCCAATTTTTTTGATTGTCACTATTGGTCGCCTTGTAATCTTCAAACGTGGACTGGTATGGCGCGGGAATTTCTTCCGCAAATGATACGCCAATCCCCAATGCCATTGAAAGACATAGTAAGTATTGATGAAGAGGAGCTATCCAAGCTCTCTTTCGGGTAGGAAATTTCATATTAACCTCTCATTTAGAATTCCCAAACATCCATTGGAAACGCATTCTTTCGCCTGCCGCGAGCATGCAAAAGCATAAGTGTGGTGGCTAAAGACCTGATAGGACTTCAGCCAATAACAAACTAAATGAGGATAAAACGCGGAGGTCGCTCAGGGCCGGAGGATATGTGGCTAGTGAAATCTGGGACGATAAAACCTATTGCCGTACCTGCAACAATCAAATGATGCTTTAGATCACCACCCGAGGCTGCAAAGGCGAAGCCTGAACAGCAGACTGAACATTTGGAACAATGGTTACAAGCGTGCTTAGTATCATCTTGATGTTTGTGAGCATGACTATCCACAGCACCCTCGTGGTGTTCATGGCTATGACCACTGACACTTTCATGGTTGTGCTGGTTTTGTGGCTTTTCACAATTCATCATGCTAATCGCTGCAAATCCCTGCACCGGTAGAATGATTGTTATGAGCCAAATAGCGAAGATCTGGATGAGTTTTCTCACGATGAGATTATGATAACCCTAAATTAAAAATGATTCAGTGCCAAACTGAAATTTTCCTGTTATGAAATATCCTATGTTTGATTAAGCGCAAGTTGCTCCAGAATGGGGCACTCTGGGCGATCATCCCCATGACAGCAATGCACAAGCTTTTGGAGCTCCGACTTAATCGACATCAGGCTTTGAATCTTCTGGTTTAAGGCCTCAACATGGGCAGTTGCTAACTCTTTCACTTTGCTGCTTGGCCGATGCGGGTCTTGCCATAAGCTTAATAACTCCTCAATTTGCTTGATAGAAAAGCCTAAATCGCGGGAGTGTCTGATAAAGCTCAGCGTGTGGATGTCTTTTTCAGAATATTGACGATATCCCGCAAAAGTTCTTGAAGCAGCAGGCAACAACCCGACGCTTTCGTAATGCCGGATCATTTTGGTCGATATACCCGACGCCTTTGCAGCTTGCCCAATATTAAATAAACTCATCGTTCATGCCCAAGTGATAGGTAAGAAGCCTGCTGATATTGCTCAGCAGGCAGATAGAAATTACTTAGTTTCAGGTGGAAAACCAGCATCTATAAGCGCTGAAACGATCTCGTCTTTTGCAATACTGCTTTCAACGTTGACCGTTCTGGTTGGAGGATCCGTAGTAATGCTTGCTTCTGGGTCTATGGCTTTAATGGCACTTGTCACACCTCTTGCACATCCACCGCAGGTCATATTTTCAATATGAAATTCCATCATCAACTCCTTAAAGAATAATTGGTAGTAATTTAAGCTTAAAGGTTCCAATAATGGTAAGGTCAAGCATTATTATTCAAAGGTTTTGTGGATTGTTGAATTCCACTAGAGGTGGTTTGAATGTCCGTAAGCGCAAAGCATTCCCTAAAACGAACACGCTCGATAAAGCCATTGCGCCGGCAGCAAATACTGGTGAAAGTAGTAAGCCCCAGGCAGGATAAAGTGCACCAGCCGCTACCGGAATCAACGCCGTGTTATAAGCAAATGCCCAGAACAGGTTTTGATGAATATTTCCTATCGTTGCTTTGGATAAAGCAATCGCATTCGGCACTCCTTGCAGATTGCCAGACATCAAGACAACATCTGCTGATTCTACAGCGATATCTGTACCGGTCCCGATTGCCAGGCCCACATCTGCTTCTGCCAGCGCGGGGGCATCATTAATGCCATCCCCCACAAAAGCAATCTGCCCGTAAGTAGATTTCAAGCGACGTACAGCCTCCACTTTACCCTCAGGCATGACCTCAGCAATGACTTCATCAATGCCTAGCTGGCGGGCGACTGCATGTGCGGTCTTGGCATTATCTCCAGTAATCATAGCCACTTTCAGACCTAACTGATGCAGTGTAGCAATTGCACCTGGTGTTGAAGTTTTTATAGGGTCAGCCACTGCAATAATACCAGCCAACTGACCATCAATAGCGGCATATAAGGGTGACTTACCTTCTTTACTCAACCGCTCAGCAGTTTGCGCAAAGACGTTCAAATCTAACCCCAGTTGTCGCATGAAGCGATCAGCCCCCACTTCCACAAGAACACCTTCAACACCTGCTCTTACGCCCATACCAGTTACAGATTCAAAGTCTGTTAAAGACGGTAGCGATTGTCCATTTTCAGTGGCAGCGGCTACAATAGCGCGGGCGATTGGATGCTCGGATTTAGATTCAACCGCCCCGATTTTTGCAAGAAGACTTTTACGCTCGAAGCCCTCTGTAACTTCAAGGTCGGTCAGCACTGGCCGTCCTTCTGTGAGCGTACCGGTTTTGTCAACTGCGACAACTTTGGCATCCTTGAGTAACTGTAATGCTTCGCCTTTTCTGAACAAAACGCCTAGCTCGGCGCCTCGCCCGGTTCCTACCATGATTGACGTTGGCGTGGCCAATCCCATGGCACATGGACACGCAATGATCAACACGGAGACTGCATTCACAAGTGCGAAAGTCAACGCAGGCGAAGGCCCAAAAATCATCCAGCTTGTAAATGTGATCAATGCAGCACCCATGACAGCTGGGACAAACCACATGGTCACTTTGTCGACGAGCGCCTGTATTGGTAGCTTAGATCCTTGTGCCTGTTCCACCATACGTATGATCTGAGCCAGCATGGTTTGGTTACCAACGGCTGTCGCACGCATCTCCAAAACACCTTTCTGATTGATGGTGCCCCCGACTACGGAACTACCCAGGCTCTTCTCGACAGGCATGGGTTCACCAGTGATCATGGATTCATCAACGAAACTTTTACCATTGGTAACTTCACCGTCTACCGGCACTCTCTCACCCGGTCGCACTTCGAGCACATCATTCAGCACCACTTCATTGATATGCACATCCAAAAAGCGATGATTGCGCATGACATGCGCTTCTTTGACCTGCATTTTTGCCAGGCGCTTGATTGCTTCGGAAGTGTGCCCCTTGGCACGCGCCTCCAGAAATCGGCCAAGTAAGATCAAAACCACAATGACTGCAGCCGCTTCATAATAGACATTGACCGTTCCTTCCGGTAACAGTCCTGAAGCAAAGGTCGCGACTATTGAATATCCGAAAGCCGCAGCTGTACCTACTGCTACGAGCGAGTTCATGTCTGGAGCAAGCCTAAACAGTGCAGGAAAGCCTTTCTGGTAAAAGCGTCTACCAGGAAAAGCCAATACCAGAGCCGTCAACATAAACTGCACGTACCAACTGGTGTTTATGCCAATGGTATCCATGATTAATTCATGAACACCTGATATCAAATGCGCACCCATTTCCATTACAAACACTGGTAACGATAGTGCTGCTGCCAGAATGAGGTCCCGCTTCAACTTGAGTAATTCAATCTCTTTTTGACTCTCTGCTACATCCTGTACCGGGGAATCAATGACCTTAGCTTCGTAACCAATACGCTCGATCGCGGAAATCAAATCTTCTGAACTGGCAGAGCCATCAACGGAGGCACGTTCAGTGGCCAAGTTAACTGTAGCTTCAACGACCCCTGGTACAGATTTGAGGGCTTTCTCAACACGGCCAACACATGACGCACAGGTCATGCCAATAACATTGAGTTCTATTTTGGATGTTGGAACTTCATAACCAACTTTATGAACAGCTTCGATCAAGGCTGTGCGATTTACCTCTTCGGTAACGTGAATAGTCGCTCGCTCACTTGTCAGGTTGACTGAGACACTTTCAACGCCAGGTACCTTTGTTAAGGCGGCTTCAACACGCCCTACACAGCTGGCGCATGTCATCCCTTCGATAGGAAGTGAGATATTTTGGATGGCATCACTTAAAGTCTTTTTGGACATGCTCATAATCCGGAAACTTGTATTAAGTATATTTCCAGTCTAAAGCTTCCTACAATAGGAAGGTCAACTAATTTTTTCAATTAATGAATCCTATGAGGTGACGTTTATTCATCTGTGGTGGCCTATCTAATGTAACGCTTTGATTAGTACAAAATCAGTACACTAATCAGTTTTTTGAATATTAAAAAAATTACGCTAAATTACTGATTTTAAATTAATCTAGGTCCCTTACTTTAAACGTTGAGATGGTTGAGTTAAGACTATACAGAAGTACAACAAAAGTTCGACGCTATAGTTAGATGACGCATCTATTTAGTTGCATAACGTAATTTAAGTATATGTATTGTTGCGTAATGGTAAGCATAGTGCCTCAACAATGTGGACTCATAATCCGTTGGTGCTGTGTTCGACTCACAGAGGGGCCACCAAAAATATATGTAAATCAAAGGGTTACGTTAATTCTTAGCCCTTTATTTTTTTGTCATCTCGCAAAAAGTTCAACCGAGGATCTGTAATCACTCTTATCCGGCCCATATTTATGGATCTTAATTAAGGCCGATAACAATAGTATTTGT
>NZ_LMQQ01000006.1:0-146969 GCF_001425425.1 Methylophilus sp. Leaf414
ACTGGTGCAGTTGAATTGCCAGCAGGTACCGAAATGGTGATGCCAGGTGATAACGTTTCTATCTCGGTAGCGCTGATTGCGCCAATCGCGATGGAAGATGGCTTACGCTTCGCTATCCGTGAAGGTGGCCGTACCGTTGGTGCTGGCGTCGTCGCTAAAATCATCGAGTAATTAATTTATACAGGCGGCAGGAATTTCCTGCCGCTTTTGCTCTTTAAAGGAAAAAACATGGCAGCTCAAAAAATTCGTATCCGTCTTAAAGCTTTTGATTATCGTCTGATCGATCAATCTGCTCTGGAAATCGTTGAAACTGCGAAACGTACGGGTGCTGTAGTAAAAGGTCCGGTACCATTGCCGACGCGTATTGAGCGCTTTGATATTCTGCGTTCCCCACACGTGAACAAAACTTCACGTGACCAATTCGAAATCCGTACCCATCAACGTTTGATGGACATCGTTGACCCTACTGATAAAACAGTGGATGCATTGATGAAGCTGGATCTGCCAGCTGGTGTGGATGTAGAAATCAAGCTTTAATTCTAAAGTTGTTATTCTGGGAATGGCCTTTTAAAACAAAAGGCTGTTGTCAAACCAAGAATAGTTCGGTATAATCCGCGCTCTTCGGTGGACGGTCAATTGTAATCGTCCGCTTTAAACTATTATAAGGAACTGATCATGAGCTTAGGGCTTATTGGTCGCAAGGTGGGCATGACCCGCATTTTTACAGATGAAGGCGCAAGCGTTCCTGTAACAGTGCTGGAAGTGATCCCTAACCGCGTGACACAAGTAAAGACAGTTGCAACTGATGGCTATACAGGCCTGCAAGTTGCATACGGCGAGCGTCGTGCTAGTCGTATCAACAAGGCGTTGACTGGGCACTTTGCCAAAGCTGGCGTAACTGCCGGTGCTGGTATCAAAGAATTCAATGTGGCTGAAGATGTTCTGGCCAATTTCCAAGTAGGCGGAAATGTCACTGTTGATATTTTCTCTGTTGGTCAATTGGTAGACGTGACAGGTACATCCATCGGTAAAGGTTTTGCCGGTGCGATTAAACGTCATAACTTCTCCTCTAACCGTGCTTCTCACGGTAACTCACGTTCACATAACGTACCTGGTTCTATCGGTATGGCGCAGGATCCGGGTCGAGTATTCCCTGGTAAGCGCATGCCTGGTCATTTGGGTGACATTAAAGTTACTACCCAAAACCTGGAAATCGTTCGTGTAGACGTTGAGCGTAATCTGTTATTGATTAAAGGTTCCGTACCTGGCTCCAAAGGTGGCAATGTTGTTGTACGTCCAGCCATCAAAGCGAAAGGGGCTGCATAATGGAATTAAAACTGATTGATCTGAACGGCAAGGTTGCTAAAAAAGGCGTTGATGCGTCTGACGTAACTTTTGGTCGTGAGTTTAACGAGTCGCTGGTGCACGAAGTTGTCGTTGCTTACATGGCGAATGCCCGTACAGCAACCCGTGCACAAAAAACACGTGCTACCGTTGCCCATACTACCCACAAGCCATATGCGCAAAAGGGTACTGGTAACGCTCGTGCTGGTATGACTTCCAGCCCGATCTGGCGCGGAGGTGGTCGTGCATTCCCTAATAGCCCTAACGAAAACTACAGCCACAAAGTAAACCGCAAGGCTTACCGTGCTGGTATGCAGACTATTTTGTCTGAGTTGGTGCGTCAGGACCGTTTGAAGGTTGTAGACACATTTACTGTTGATACGCCAAAAACAAAACAACTGGTACAAAAAATCAATGCTCTGGGCGTTGACGGCGGTGTATTGCTGTTGATTGACGGTTTTGATGAGAACTTGTACTTGTCTTCCCGTAACCTGCCAAATGTATTGGTAGTTGAAGCGCAGTTTGCTGATCCAGTTAGCCTAGTGCGTTTCCCTAACGTTTTAGTAACTGCTGGCGCAGTGAAGAAACTAGAGGAGATCTTGGCATGATTACCGCAGCAACCAAAACTCAAGATCGTTTATTGCAAGTGATTTTGGCACCACAAATTACCGAGAAGGCGACTTTCATTGCTGACAAACATCAGCAAATCGCTTTTAAAGTACGTACTGATGCAACCAAGCCAGAAATCAAGGCGGCAGTTGAATTGGTGTTCAAGGTTGAAGTGGCTTCTGTATCTGTGATTAACGTCGCAGGTAAAGTAAAGCGTGCTGGCCGTCGTACAGGTAAGCGTAGTGACTGGAAAAAGGCTTATGTTAGCCTGAAGCCAGGTCAAGAAATTAATTTTGCAGCTGGCGAATAAGGAGAGAAGACATGGCATTAGTTAAAGTCAAACCAACTTCCCCCGGTCGTCGTGGTGTATTGAAGGTCGTTACACCTGATTTGCACAAAGGCAAGCCTTACGCGCCGCTGTTGGAAAGTCAAAGTAAAAATGCTGGTCGTAATAACAACGGCCGCATCACAACCCGTCACCAAGGTGGCGGTCATAAGCAGCATTACCGTGTGATCGACTTCCGTCGTAACAAAGATGGTATTCCTGCGACTGTAGAGCGTATCGAATACGATCCAAACCGTACAGCTAACATTGCGTTGCTGTGCTATGCGGATGGTGAGCGTCGTTACATCATTGCCCCACGAGGCATTGCTGCCGGTGCACAACTGGTGAGCGGTTCTGAAGCGCCTATCCGTGCTGGTAATGCATTGCCATTGCGTAATATTCCTGTCGGTAGCACGATTCATTGTATCGAAATCCAGCCAGGCAAAGGCGCGCAGATTGCACGTTCAGCTGGTACTTCTGTCCAGTTGCTGGCACGTGAAGGTGCTTACGCTCAGTTGCGTTTGCGTTCCGGTGAAGTTCGCCGTGTGCACGTTGACTGCAAAGCAACTTTGGGTGAAGTGGGTAACGAAGAGCATTCACTGCGTTCTATCGGTAAAGCTGGTGCTATGCGCTGGCGTGGTATTCGCCCGACCGTTCGCGGTGTGGTGATGAACCCGGTTGATCACCCGCACGGTGGTGGTGAAGGCCGTACTGCTGCAGGTATGAACCCGGTTTCACCATGGGGTCAGAAAACTAAGGGTTATCGTACACGTAAGAATAAGCGTACTGATAACATGCGCGTAAGTCGTCGTCCGAGAAATGTAAGGTAATCGCTATGGCACGTTCTGTTAAAAAAGGTCCATTTGTGGACGCTCACTTGGCTAAGAAAGTCGAAACTGCGTCAGCGAACCGCGATAGAAAGCCAATCAAAACTTGGTCTCGTCGTTCGACTGTATTGCCTGACTTTATTGGTTTAACCATCGCAGTGCACAACGGTAGACAACATGTGCCTGTGCTGATTTCTGAAAACATGGTTGGTCACAAGCTTGGCGAATTTGCGTTAACCCGCACATTCAAAGGGCACGCGGCTGATAAAAAAGCGAAGAAGTAAGGGGCTGATATGCAAGTTACTGCAGTTTTAAAAGGCGTACACCTTTCTCCGCAAAAAGCGCGTCTGGTGGCCGACTTGGTACGTGGCAAAAAAGTAGATCACGCTTTGAATATTCTTGAATTCACGCCTAAGCGTGGTGCCGAGATCATCAAAAAAGTGGTTCTGTCTGCGATTGCCAATGCCGAGCATAACAATGGGGCTGATATTGACGCATTGAAGGTGACTTCAATTTACGTTGATAAAGGCATTGTCATGAAACGTATCCGTGCACGTGCAAAAGGTCGCGCTGGTCGTATTACGAAACCAACATGTCATATTCATGTGACAGTCGGTGACTCAAAGGAATAATATGGGACAGAAAATTCATCCAATTGGGTTCCGTTTGAGCGTCCAGAAAAACTGGGCGTCACGTTGGTACTCAAATAGCCAGAACTTCCCTGCGATGTTGCAAGGCGACATCAAAGTGCGCGAGTTCCTGAACAAGAAACTGGCGAGCGCTGCTGTAAGCAAAATCATCATCGAGCGCCCAGCTAAAAATGCAAAAATTACTATTCACAGCGCCCGTCCAGGTGTGGTGATTGGTAAAAAAGGTGAAGACATTGAGTCTTTGCGTTCTTCTCTGCAAGGTTTGATGGGCGTTCCAGTTCATCTGAACATTGAAGAAGTGCGTAAGCCTGAGCTGGACGCCACGTTGATTGCGCAATCCATTGCTCAGCAATTGGAAAAGCGTGTGATGTTCCGTCGTGCCATGAAACGCGCAATGCAAAATGCAATGCGTTTGGGTGCACAAGGCATCAAGATTATGAGTTCCGGTCGTTTGAATGGTATCGAAATTGCACGTACCGAGTGGTATCGCGAAGGCCGTGTGCCTCTCCATACACTGCGTGCTGATATCGACTATGGTGTGGCAGAGGCTTCTACCACCTACGGTATTATCGGGATTAAAGTTTGGGTATTCAAAGGTGAGATTTTCGGTGATAACGCGGCTAATGCTGCTGTTGCTGATGCTGAGCCAGAGAAAAAAGTAAGAAAGCCGAGGGCTAAAGATGCTGCAACCAGCTAGACAGAAATACCGCAAGATGCAAAAGGGTCGCAATAAAGGTATTGCGACTACTGGTAACAAGGTAAGCTTTGGTGAATTTGGTTTAAAAGCGATTGGTCGTGGTCGTTTGACCGCACGTCAGATCGAAGCTGCACGTCGTGTGATGACTCGTCACATTAAGCGTGGTGGCCGCGTCTGGATCCGTGTATTCCCTGATCAGCCAATTTCTAAAAAACCTGCTGAAGTGCGTATGGGTAATGGTAAAGGTAGTGTTGATTACTACATCGCTCAAATTCAGCCAGGCAAAATGTTGTACGAGATGGATGGCGTGAGCGAAGAATTGGCTCGCGAAGCTTTCAAACTGGCTGCTGCTAAGTTGCCAATTGAAACTACATTCATGACCCGTCAAATCGGTAGTTAAGGAGTAGTGAAATGAAAGCTTCAGAATTTCGAGCAAAATCAGCTGAAGAGCTGAATACCGAGTTGGTTGAATTGCGTCGCGCACAGTTTTCACTGCGCATGCAACTGGCGACTCAACAATTGAACAAAGCAGATCAGCTGGGTAAAGTGCGTAAAGATGTAGCTCGCGTTAAAACCGTGCTGGCTGAGAAGGCGAAACAAGCATGATGACTGAAAAGGCGAAAGTTGTACGCAGTTTGACTGGTCGCGTGGTAAGCAACAAGATGGATAAAACCGTGACTGTGCTTGTCGAGCGTAAAGTAAAACACCCTCTGATTGGTAAAGTGGTTTCTAAATCGAACAAATTTCATGCACATGACGAAAGTAATGCATGTCAAGAAGGCGATTTAGTCACAATTACTGAATCACGCCCATACTCCAAGACTAAGTCTTGGGTAGTGAGCAAAATCGAAGCTAAGTAAGGCTTCAAATATAACTGGAAAAGCGCTTGTCACAAGCGTTTTTTTAGTTGTATAATGTTGGACTTTTCGGTGCCCGCCTTAGATGGCATGTAGCTGGCACCCCAATACTGACCGTGGTCTATTGGCCGTAACGTGTTTTTGAATGCGAATTCAAAACAGGCGGCTGGTAGTGGTTATAACGGATTAAGTTGGAGATTATTTCTCATGATTCAAATGCAATCTCGGCTTGAAGTGGCCGATAACACTGGTGCGCGTTCCGTGCAGTGTATCAAGGTCTTGGGTGGTTCCAAGCGTCGTTATGCCAGCATTGGCGACATCATCAAAGTTAGCATTAAAGATGCTGCTCCGCGTGGTCGCGTCAAAAAAGGTGAAATCTACAACGCTGTGGTTGTACGCACTGCTAAAGGTGTACGTCGCCCGGATGGTTCCTTAGTTAAATTCGATGCCAATGCTGCAGTCTTGTTGAACAACAAGCTTGAGCCAATTGGTACACGTATTTTTGGCCCGGTGACACGTGAGTTGCGCAGTGAGCGCTTCATGAAGATCGTTTCATTAGCGCCTGAAGTGCTGTAATAGGCTGGAGACGATAAATGAGCAAAATTCGCAAAGGTGACCAAGTCATTTTGAATACAGGTAAAGACGCAGGTAAAACAGGTGCTGTTTTGAACGTCTTGCCAACCGGCCATGTAGTGGTGGAAGGTCTGAATGTGGTAAAAAAACACACTCGTCCTAACCCTATGCGTGGTGTTACTGGTGGCATCATCAGCAAAGAAATGCCTTTGGACATTTCTAATGTGGCGATTTATAACGCTGCAACTAAAAAAGCTGATCGTGTTGGTTTTAAGGTACTCGAAGATGGTCGCAAGATTCGTGTTTACAAATCTAGCGGCGAGTCTATCGACGCATAGGAATACATATGGCACGTTTAAAACAGTTCTATAACGATACAGTGGTTCCCAAATTGACTGAACAGTTTGGTTACACCTCTTCAATGCAGGTGCCACGTATCGAAAAAATTACCCTGAATATGGGCGTAGGCGAAGCTGTAGCTGATAAAAAAGTTATGGAGCACGCAGTTGCCGATATGGAAAAAATTGCTGGTCAAAAAGCGATCGTAACTAAGGCTAAAAAGTCTGTTGCGGCTTTTAAAATCCGTGATGACTATCCTGTTGGTTGTAAAGTCACATTGCGTCGTGAGCGTATGTATGAATTCCTGGATCGTCTGATTACCGTGGCTATCCCACGTATTCGTGACTTTCGTGGTATTTCTGCAAAATCTTTTGATGGCCGTGGTAACTACAACATGGGTGTTAAAGAGCAAATTATTTTCCCGGAAATTGAATACGACAAAATCGATGTATTGCGCGGGATGAATATCACCATTACAACGACAGCACAAACAGACGAAGAAGCAAAAGCACTGTTGGCTGCATTTAGTTTCCCATTTAGAGGTTAAGTCATGGCAAAAGTATGTATGACAGAGCGCGAGCAAAAGCGTCGCGAAACCGTAAAAAAATATGCAGCCAAACGCGCTGAATTGGTTGAAATTATCAACAACCAAAATGCAAGCGTTGAAGATCGTTTTGCTGCACGTTCAAAATTGCAAAGTTTGCCACGTAATTCCAGCCCAGTGCGTACACGTAATCGTTGTGCATTGACTGGCCGTCCACGTGGTGTGTTCAGTAAATTTGGTATCGCACGTAATGAGTTGCGTAAGTTGATGATGGCTGGTCACGTACCAGGTGTCACCAAGGCCAGCTGGTAACGGAGGAATAGAACATGAGTATGAGTGATCCGATTGCCGATATGTTGACCCGTATTCGTAACGCGCAACGTACGAATAAGCCTACAGTATCAATGCCTGCGTCTAAAGTTAAAGGCGCCATTGCAAATGTATTAAAAGACGAAGGCTACATTGAAGATTTCAATGTTCAAGCCAACGAAGGTAAACCTGTTTTGAACATCAGCCTCAAATACTACGCTGGTCGTCCAGTGATTGAGAAAATTGAGCGTGTATCCAAGCCAGGTCTGCGTATTTATAAAGGTAGTCAAAACATCCCACGCGTGATGAACGGTTTAGGCGTAACTATCGTCTCTACTTCACGTGGCGTAATGACTGATCGTAAAGCACAAGCTGCCGGTATCGGTGGTGAAGTTCTGTGCATCGTGGCTTAAGAGGAGTTTGATATGTCACGTGTTGCTAAAAATCCGGTTACGATTCCTGCCAAGGTAGAAGTCGTCATCTCTCCTGCTGAGATCGCAGTAAGCGGTCCTCTGGGTAAATTAAACCAAGCGTTGTCAGCAGATATTACTGTGACTCGTGATGGTGAACAGTTGCTGGTTAAAGCCAACAATGAAACACAGCATTCGCGAGCAATGTCTGGTACTGTGCGCGCTTTATTGGCGAACATGGTGCAAGGTGTTTCAGCTGGTTTTACCCGTAAATTGACACTGATTGGTGTGGGTTACAAAGCTAATGCTCAAGGCTCAACTTTGAATCTTGAATTAGGTTACTCACATCCTATCAACCACAAAATGCCTGAAGGTGTGACTGTGCAAACGCCTACGCCAACAGAGGTTGTGTTGACCGGGGCTAACAAGCAAGTGCTTGGCCAAGTTGCAGCGCAGATCCGTGGCTATCGTGCTCCAGAGCCATATAAAGGCAAGGGTGTTCGTTATGCGGATGAAGTGGTCGTCATTAAAGAGACCAAGAAAAAATAAGTAAAGCACTTATAGGTTAGACAATAGCCTGAACAGTGAATCAATATTAAAGGTAAATTCAATGAAAAACGTAAATAACCGCTTGCGCAGAGCACGTAAAACCCGTGCCAAAATCGCCGAGTTAAAAGTTACACGTTTGAGTGTACATCGCACCAATACCAATATTTATGCTCAGATCATTACTGAAACTGGTGATCGCGTATTGGCGAGTGCATCTACCGTTGAGGCTGAAGTGCGTCAACAACTGAAAAATGGTGGCAACATCGAAGCTGCAACCTTGATTGGCAAACGTATTGCTGAAAAAGCTGTAAAAGCCGGCATCACTGACGTTGCTTTTGATCGTTCAGGTTACAAGTATCACGGTCGCATTAAAGCTTTGGCTGATGCGGCTCGTGAACATGGTCTCAAATTCTAATAGGTGAGATAAGAATGGCAAAAGATTTTGAACAGCAGCAAACTGACGGTTTGCGTGAAAAAATGATTACTGTTAACCGTGTAAGCAAGACGGTTAAGGGTGGTCGTATCATGAGCTTCGCTGCATTGACCGTAGTTGGTGATGGCGATGGCACTGTTGGTATGGGTAAAGGTAAGGCACGTGAAGTGCCAGTGGCTGTACAAAAAGCCATGGATGAAGCCCGTCGCAGCATGGTAAAAGTGAATTTGAAAAATGGTACTTTGTATCACGCTGTTACCGGTGTGCACGGTGCAGCTAAAGTACTGATCCAGCCTGCCTCTGAAGGTACCGGTATCATTGCTGGTGGTACGATGCGCGCTATTTTTGAAGTGATGGGTATCACTAACGTGATTGCTAAGAGTCTTGGTTCTACCAACCCTTACAATCTGGTACGTGCAACCTTGAACGGTCTGGCTTCCATGAACACACCAGCTGAAATTGCTGCTAAACGTGGCAAGACCTTAGAAGAAATCAGAGGTTAATCATGGCTAAAGCGAAAAAAGAGAACGTGACTTTAAAAGTGACGTTGGTAAGAAGTTTAATTGGTCGTATTGAAGCGCATAAAGCAACAGTACGTGGCTTAGGTCTGCGTCGCATGCACCATACAGTTGAAGTGCAAGATACGCCTGAAATCCGCGGCATGATCAATGCTGTAAGCTATCTTTTAAAGGTTGAAGCATAATGCAATTGAACACGATTAAGCCTGCAGAAGGCGCTAAGAAAGAACGTCGTCGTTTAGGTCGTGGCATTGGTTCCGGTTTAGGTAAAACTGGTGGCCGTGGTCACAAAGGTCAAAAGTCACGTGCCGGTGGTTTCCATAAGGTAGGTTTCGAAGGCGGTCAAATGCCTTTGCAACGCCGTTTGCCTAAACGTGGTTTTAACTCTTTAACCCGTGATGACACAGCTCGTATCCGTACGAGCGAATTGTCTCTGGCTGAAGGTGAAGTCATTGACATCTTGTCTTTGAAAGCAGCTAAGTTGGTGCCAGCTTCAGCCAAGGCAGTGAAGGTGTACCTGTCAGGTGAAGTGACTGCTAAAGTACAAGTACAAGGTTTGTTGTTGACCAAAGGTGCTAAAGCAGCCATCGAATCCGCTGGCGGCAAAGTACTCGAAGTTTAATTGTTGTCATAAGAGAGTATCAGCTTGGCACAGGATAATATTTTAAGTTCCGTTAGCAAACTTGGTGAATTAAAAAGCCGTTTGTGGTTCTTGTTGGGGGCGTTGATTGTTTATCGACTAGGCGCTCATATTCCGGTGCCAGGCATTGATCCAACAGTGTTGAAGCAGCTGTTTGACACACAAAAAGATGGCATTCTTGGGATGTTCAACATGTTCTCCGGTGGTGCATTGTCACGGTTTACCGTGTTTGCACTCGGGATCATGCCTTACATTTCAGCTTCTATTATCATGCAGTTGCTGACCGTGGTTTCACCGCAGTTGGAGCAGTTGAAAAAAGAAGGTGAAGCCGGACGTCGTCAAATTACCAAATACACGCGCTATGGCACTGTATTGTTGGCGACATTCCAGGCACTAGGTATTGCCATTGCACTTGAAGGTCAGGCTGGCCTGGTGCTTGATCCAGGTTTAGGTTTCCGTATCACTGCGGTGACAACCCTGGTAGCGGGCACGATGTTTTTGATGTGGTTAGGTGAGCAGATTACTGAACGCGGCATTGGTAATGGTATTTCAATTATCATTTTTGCCGGTATCGTGGCTGGTTTGCCGCATGCGATTGGCAGTACCCTGGATTTGGCGAAGACCGGTGCATTCTCTATACCATTGGTGATGTTCCTGTTTGTTGCTGTGATTTTAGTGACCGCTTTAGTAGTGTTTGTTGAGCGTGGACAACGCAAGATTACAGTGAATTACGCCAAACGTCAGGTCGGTAACCGTATTTATGGTGGTCAATCTACCCATCTGCCTTTGAAGCTGAATATGGCTGGTGTGATTCCACCAATCTTCGCTTCAAGTATTATTTTGTTCCCGGCAACCTTGGCTGGTTGGTTCGGAAGTAGTGAGCATATGTATTGGTTGAAAGATGTCAGTGCCAAACTGTCACCTGGTCAGCCACTGTATATTCTATTATTTGCAGCAGCGATTTTGTTCTTTGCGTTTTTCTATACCGCTTTAGTGTTTAATCCTAAAGAAACGGCAGATAACTTGAAGAAGAGTGGTGCATTTGTACCTGGTATTCGCCCTGGTGATCAAACAGCTAAATATATTGATCGCATCATGGGTCGTTTAACCTTGATCGGTGCTCTGTACATTACGCTGGTTTGTTTGTTGCCAGAATTCCTGGTGCTGAAATTTAATACACCATTCTATTTTGGTGGCACATCTTTGCTGATTATTGTAGTGGTCACTATGGACTTTATGACACAGGTGCAATCACATTTGATGTCTCAGCAATATGAAGGCTTGCTCAAAAAAGCAAACTTTAAAGGATCTGGTCGCTAAATACACTTTGCCGGTTGGCGGGGTTGCAGCAAGATCAGGCTAAATGATTTAACCCGTGTGTGAATGACATTCCGCACAAAGTAAGTGAATTAACTAAAGGAAATAAGATGAGAGTTCGCGCATCAGTTAAAACATTGTGCCGTAACTGTAAAGTCGTTAGACGTCGCGGTGTTGTTCGTATTATTTGTACCGACCCGCGTCATAAACAACGTCAAGGTTAATTGGTATAACAATTCCTTGTGAGGGTCTGGATTGGCTGATATAATATGCGGCTTTTCTTTTCTACGCACAAGTTTAATCGTGATGAACGATTGATTATTGGAGTTTAAGTATGGCTCGTATTGCCGGGGTGAATATCCCAAACCACAAACATGCAGAAATCGCTTTGACCTCTATTTACGGTATTGGCCGTAACACTGCGCAAAAAATCTGTGCAGCAGCAGGTGTACAAACGACATCTAAAGTTAAAGATCTGAGCGATTCAGAAGTGGAAAAGCTGCGTGACGAAGTTGCCAAGTTCACTGTTGAAGGTGACTTGCGCCGTGAAGTGACTATGAACATCAAGCGTTTGATGGATCTGGGTTGCTACCGCGGTATCCGTCATCGTCGTGGTCTACCTGTCCGTGGACAGCGTACCAAGACCAATGCACGTACGCGTAAAGGCCCTGTTAAGGCTATTAAACAAGCTAAATAATCTTTTTGAACATTAGTTAGATATTAAGGACAGTACAACATGGCAAAAGCTAATGTACGCGTTAGAAAAAAAGTTAAAAAGAACATTGCCGAGGGTATTGCCCACGTACACGCTTCTTTTAACAATACGATTATTACGATTACTGATCGTCAAGGTAATGCCTTGTCATGGGCAACATCAGGCGGCCAAGGCTTTAAAGGCTCACGTAAAAGTACTCCTTTTGCAGCTCAAGTAGCTTCAGAAGTGGCTGGTAAAGCGGCACAAGAGTCTGGTGTCAAAAATCTAGAAGTGCGCATCAAGGGTCCAGGCCCAGGTCGCGAATCTGCTGTACGTGCATTGAATGCTGCTGGTTTCAAAATCACCAGCATTACTGATGTAACACCAGTGCCGCACAACGGTTGCCGCCCACCAAAGAAACGCAGAATTTAATTCAATTCACTGATTTCATTATCAGCGAATTAATTAACGGAGAATATTTTGGCTAGAAATCTAGACCCTAAATGCCGCCAATGCCGTCGAGAAGGTGAGAAGTTGTTTCTGAAAGCTGAAAAATGCTTTACAGATAAATGCGCAATTGAAAAGCGTAACTTCGCACCAGGTCAGCATGGCCAGCGTCGCGTCGCACGTATGTCAGACTATGGTGTGCAGTTGCGTGAGAAACAAAAAGTGCGTCGTATCTACGGAGTATTGGAAGGCCAATTCCGTGCTTATTACGCAAAAGCAGATGGTCAAAAAGGCATTACCGGCGAGAGCTTATTGCAATTGCTGGAATCACGTTTAGACAATGTCGCTTATCGTATGGGGCTGGCAGGTTCTCGTTCTGAAGCTCGTCAGGTTGTACGTCATAACAGCATTCTGGTAAATGGCAAACGTGTGAACATCCCTTCTTACCAGGTCAAAGCAGGTGATTTGATCAGTGTTTCAGAAAAGGCTAAATCGCAATTGCGTATTAAAGCTGCAGTTGAAGCGGCTGAGCAACGCGGCTTTCCTGAGTGGTTGGACGTCAACATCAAGGCATTGAGTGGTATGTACAAGGCTAAGCCTCAGCGTGATGAGTTGCCAGTTACTATCAATGAGTCATTGATCGTTGAGTTGTATTCTAAGTAATCACTTAGTTCAGACTAAGGTTTATTTGTTTATACCCAATTACTCCAAGGAAATATATGCAAAATAGCCCTACAGAATATTTGAAGCCACGTGTAGTTGATGTTGAGGTCATTAATCCTCTGCGCGCCCGTGTGACTTTAGAACCAATGGAGCGAGGTTTCGGCTATACATTGGGTAACGCTTTAAGAAGAGTTCTTTTATCTTCTATCCCAGGTTTTGCCATTACAGAAGTAAAAATCGATGGTGTAGTACATGAGTACTCTACGATTGAAGGTGTTCAGGAAGACGTGGTTGATATCTTGTTGAACCTTAAAGGTGTTGCATTAAAACTGCACAACAAGACTGAAACCATCTTGGTATTAAGCAAGTCTGGTGAAGGAATTGTCACTGCTGGTGACTTCGAAGTTGGACATGACGCTGAAATTGTCAATCCGAATCACGTGATTGCACATATCACCAAAGGTGGTAAGTTGAATCTGGAAGTGAAGATTGAAATGGGTCGTGGTTATCAACCAGTGCCAGCTCGCCAGAAAGCTAACGATGAAGACCGTGTATTAGGTTTCATGATGGTGGATGCTTCTTTCAGCCCGATCAACAAGGTGAGCTACCATGTTGAGAGCGCACGTGTTGAGCAACGTACCGACCTGGACAAATTGATTATGGACGTTGAAACCAACGGCATTATCGAGCCAGAGCAGGCCATTCGCGATGCAGCACGTATTCTGATCGGCCAGTTGTCAGTATTTGCGAATCTGGAAGGCGCTTCTGCAGATGTAGAAGTAAAAGCTGCACCGCAGGTTGATCCTATCCTGTTGCGTCCAGTGGATGATCTGGAATTGACAGTACGTTCTGCAAACTGCCTCAAAGCAGAAAACATTTTTTACATTGGTGATTTGATTCAACGTACAGAAAACGAGCTGTTGAAAGCTCCAAACCTGGGCAGAAAATCATTAAATGAAATTAAAGATGTGTTGGCCTCCAAAGGCTTAACACTGGGAATGAAGCTTGAAAACTGGCCACCTGTTGGCTTGGAAAAAGCTTAATTTCTAATAAGATAAATACTTAAGGAATTACTATGCGTCACGGTAATAGCAATCGTAAATTGAACAGAACAAGTAGCCACCGCGCTGCTATGTTCCGCAACATGGTGACCTCTTTGCTGCGTCACGAAGTCATCAAGACTACTTTGCCAAAAGCAAAAGAACTGCGTAAATATGCAGAGCCTTTGATCACTTTAGGCAAAACACCGACATTGGCAAATCGTCGCCTGGCATTCAGCCGTTTGCGTGACCGTGATATCGTTGGCAAATTGTTCGGTGAACTCGGCCCACGTTACAACGCACGCAATGGTGGTTACTTGCGTATTCTGAAATGTGGTTTCCGTAACGGTGACAATGCGCCAATGGCGTTTGTTGAGTTGGTTGATCGCCCAGAAATCGCAGAAGCGCCAGCAGCTTCAGAATAATCTCTGTTGAGTGATTCAAAAAAAAGCCAGCAATGCTGGCTTTTTTGCTTTTTGTCATTAATAACATTACTGATTCTCACAGGAAAAGTTTCTGACTTATATTTCTTAAAAGCCATCTTTACTGTTTTAGCCAGAAGGTAACTTGAGTCTCGTTGAATGGCCAATATAAATATGTTTCGCCATCGCCTTCTAATACCGGAATGCTAGTCGCAAACTTCTCCAGCAGCCGATTGTCATCAATAATGTCGATTGTTTTGTAAGTAAGTGCCAGTGCCTGCAAAACACGTTCTGCGTCTTCACATAAATGGCAGCCTAGTGTGCCGTATAAAATCAATTGCTTCTGCATAAATCGCTAGGTAGTGTCATCAACGCTTTGTACAATATTACCTGTAAAAAATAAACCCTGCTCAACATTGGAAGAAGCATGACTGATATTCGCGAACATGATGAGAAGGTGATTGAAAGCAAGGAGAGCCTGGGCGAGACATTGCAGCAGGTGATTACTCTGTTGGGCAAGCACAAACTGGTAGAGCATGTGGTGCACAAGCAGGATATGCCCAAACATGATCTGGTTGAATCCCTGGTCCACAAGCAAAACCTGAATATCCTGCAACACAAGCTGGATCAGTTACACCCGGCTGACGTCGCCTATATTCTGGAGTCATTGCCGCTAGATGACCGTCTCATGGTATGGGACCTGGTCAAAGCCGAACGTGATGGTGAAATTCTGCTTGAAGCTTCAGATGCGGTTCGTCAGACGCTGATTGCAGATATGGACAGCGAAGAGCTCCTCGCTGCTGCAGAACAACTGAATACCGATGAGTTGGCGGATTTGGCGCCTGACTTACCAAAAGACGTATTGCAGGACTTGATGTACAGCCTGGATACGCAGAACCGCGAACGTTTGCAATCTGCACTTTCCTATCCTGAAGACACGGTGGGTGCGATTATGGATTTTGATATTGTCACCATTCGTGACGATATCACTTTGGAGGTGGTGTTACGTTACCTGCGTCGCCTGCCAAAATTTCCCGACCATACCGATAAATTGTTCGTGATCAATCGTGACGATATTCTGCAAGGCGTGCTGCCACTAAAACGTATTATCCTGAATGATCCTGAAACTGAGGTTGGTGACATTATGTCTACCGACGCTGTAGTTTTTCACCCGGAAGATATGTCTGACCAGGCAGCGATGGCATTTGAGCGTTATGACCTGGTGACGGCGCCGGTAGTGGATAACAATCGCAAGCTGGTAGGGCGTATCACGGTCGACACGGTGATGGATATTATCAGGGAAGAAGCGGAAGCCGACATGTTGTCCTGGGCCGGTTTGCGCGAAGAGGAAGACTTCTTTGCCTCAATCTGGAAATCCGTGCAAAACCGTTGGGCTTGGCTGGCGATTAATCTGGTGACGGCATTAGTTGCTTCCAGGGTGATTGGCTTATTCGAGGGCAGTATTGAGAAAATCGTCGCGCTGGCGGCACTGATGCCGATTGTTGCCGGTATTGGCGGTAATTCCGGCAATCAAACCACTACCATGATTGTACGAGGCCTGGCACTTGGACAGATTTCCGGCTATCACATGCGTTCGTTGCTGAAAAAGGAAGTGGGTGTCGCATTGCTGAATGGACTTGTATGGGGGAGTGTTCTCGGTCTGATTGCATATTGGTTGTACAAGAGTCCGGCATTGGGGCTGGTGATGATGTCAGCGATGACATTGAATCTACTGCTTGCAGCCGTTATAGGCGTAGTGATTCCTTTGGTGATGAATAAGCTGGACCGGGATCCTGCAGTGGGTTCCAGCGTGCTGATTACGGCCATCACGGACAGTGGCGGCTTTATGATCTTCCTGGGGCTGGCAACCATCTTTTTGCTGTAAGTGGATAACAATGGATAACGATATTAATATTCTCTGGAAAGAAATTGTTCAGGATTTAAGTACTGTTTCGGCTCTCTGGCAATTGCTGGTCATCGGCGTCATTCTGACCGTGAGCGGTTTGCTGAATCTGCATCTAAGCAAGCAGATCCAGGCAGGAAGGGTCAATGTAGTCTACAAAATGCTGCTAGGCGGCATAGAGCGATTATTTTTTCCTTTCGTTGCCTTCCTGTTAATGTTGACCTCACGCCTCGTATTGCAGCAATGGATGCATGTCGGCCTGCTGAAGTTGGGTGCGCGAATGCTGCTTGCAATGGTGATTATTCGCAGTGTGGTGTACATACTTCGCTATGTGTTCTCTCCCAGTGCATGGTTGCATTCGTTTGAGCGCGTCATCACCTGGACTGTATGGGTAATCGTTGCATTGCACATTAGCGGCTTTCTGGCGCCAGCATTACAAGTGCTGGAAGATGTGCAGTTCAGTGCCGGCAAACAAAAGCTTAACTTGCTGTTATTGATCCAAGGCGCATTGACCATTGTAGTCACCATGCTGGTGGCTTTGTGGCTCAGCCGCATGATTGAGCTGCGCCTGATGGCCTCAACAGATATTAACAGCAACTGGCGCGTGATCATGGTCAAGCTGGTGCGTATGGTGGCCGTGGTGATTGCATTGCTGATGTCCATGGCAGCCGTGGGTATAGATATCACCATGCTATCGGTATTTGGTGGGGCCTTGGGTGTTGGCCTTGGTTTTGGCTTGCAGAAAATTGCCAGCAATTACGTCAGCGGCTTTATCATCCTGATGGACAAGTCACTTCATCTCGGGGATATCATCACCATCAGCAGTCATTACGGTATCGTAAAGGAGTTACGCTCGCGCTATATGGTCTTGCGCAAGCAGGATGGCACTGAAATCATTGTCCCGAACGAAATGATGATTACTGATGTGGTCATCAACCACACGACTGCTGCACATAAGGCAAAAGTGCCTGTTCAAGTCCAGATATCCTATGGAAGTGATCTGGACCTGGCCATGCAATTATTAAAAGAAGTTGGTAAGACGCATGAGAGGACAATCCTGGATGACAATGCAGTAGATGTGACTATCAAATCATTCGGACAGTACGGCATAGATTTATTGCTGGCTGTATGGGTGCTCAATCCTGAAGAGGCAACTGCAAGACTGCAAAGCGATATTTACTATGAGATCTGGCAGCGTTTTAAAGAGAATAATATCCACATCCCATACCCTCAGCAGGAGGTGCGCATTATTTCAGGCCAGGCTGCGTTAAATACGCCTCAAGCTGATGCGTAAAATGATAATTAAATAGTTAGTTCAACCAATAAAAAAGCCTGCTAATGCAGGCTTTTTTATTTAAGACGGTAAAAAATAAATTATTTCAATTTAGTTTCTTTGTACAGTACATGCTTGCGAGCAACTGGATCAAATTTTTTGATTTCCATTTTCTCAGGCATAGTACGTTTGTTTTTAGTAGTGGTATAGAAATGACCTGTACCAGCACTTGATTCCAATTTGATTTTTTCACGCATGATAATATCCTTTGCAGACTAAATGTCGCGAGTTAGATTTTTTCGCCAGCTGCACGTAAATCAGCCAACACAGCGTCGATACCATTTTTGTCGATAGTACGCAAAGCAGCGTTAGTAATGCGCATTTTTACCCAACGATTTTCGCTCTCAACCCAAAACTTACGGTTTTGCAAGTTAGGCAAGAAGCGGCGTTTTGTTTTGTTTTGTGCGTGAGAAACATTGTTACCCACCATAGGCTTTTTGCCTGTTACCTGACATACACGTGCCATGGTTATCTCCAAATACTTTATCTTTTTCAGAAAGAGCGAGATTATAGAATGAAAAGCAATCCTAAATCAAGCAATTGTTATGCTTTAATTAGCGATTAATGTTTTCCGGTACTGCCAAAGCCGCCTTCACCGCGTTCACTCGATGTAAATTCATCCACAGTATGAAAATCTGCCTGCACTACCGGCACAATCACCATCTGCGCAATACGTTCTAAAGGATTCAAAATAAACGCTTCTTTACCACGGTTCCAACAAGAAACCAGCAACTGTCCCTGATAATCTGAATCAATCAATCCTACCAAGTTGCCGAGTACGATGCCGTGTTTATGGCCTAAGCCGGAGCGTGGCAAAATCAGTGCCGCATAGTACGCATTGTCAATATGAATCGCCATGCCAGTAGGAATCATAATAGTTTCACCGGGCTGTATGGTTTGTGTATGCTCGATACAGGCACGCAAATCCAGCCCTGCCGAGCCAGGCGTAGCATAGGTCGGCATCATGTGATGCAAGCGAGGGTCAAGAATTTTGAGGTCTACGGTAATCGACATAATGCCTGCTCCAAAAAGATTGCGCTATTAAACACCAAATAACGATGAAAATCACTAAGCGCGATAGCTAGCTCACACTAAAAAAGCCAGCGAGTGCTGGCTTTTTTAGTATTGCTGGCTAGAATTTATATTGAGCGCTTAATCCTAACAAGTAATTACGGCCTGCTGCGGGTTCAAAGAATAAACTATTACCATCATTCACTCGTACTGAGCCTATATAGTCTTTATCCGTGATGTTTTCCAAACGGATAAACTCTTTGAATCTCCAATTGGTTAAATTCTGCTCGAGACCTGCCCTGATATTGTAAATAGTATATGACGGAGCTTTGTCTATATTAATATCATTCACATAAACCTCACTATTATGTCTAGCTTCTAAAGCAGAGAAGAAACCAAGCGCTGGATATCTCCAAGCGACTTCACCATAAACTTGTGATTTGTAAGTGCCAGGAATTCTGTTGCCTGAGTTAACTATTCCAGTAGCTCCGGCTGCATTTATGACAGTAACAAAGGGATCTTCAAATTTTGCATTCAGCAAAGTATACGATGCGAAAACAGTAAAATTATTATCAAGGTTTGCGTCTACCGAAGCTTCTACACCTGTACGTTTTGTTTGACCTGCATTTTGATAGCTGGAGCGGCCGGAAACGGTCTGGCGGGTAACGATTTCGTTATCAGTATCAACTTTGAACAGGGTTAGGTTTGCTCTGATATTGTCCGTAATAAAAGCTTTTGCTCCCAGCTCAAAGTTGCGGCTCTCAGCAGCTTTAAGCGCAAGATTGGGTCTGCTAGCAACGCCTCCGGTAACATTGTCGAAGGCAGCTTCAATAAAGGTGGGTGTTTCAAAGCCTTTGCCGAAGTTTGCGTAAAGATTTAATGTTTCAGTAGCTTTCCAAATTAGGCCGATAACCGGAGTAGTTTTTTGATATTCAGCAGAGCCACTGTTGTTACCATTTGATCCAGCACCAGTAGTGAAGTCATCCTGTACTTCGAGTTTAACTTTCGTGTGTCGCGCACCCGCATGCAAATCAATAGTTGGGGTGATGCTAAGTTTCCCCTGAATATATTGATCAAAGTTGGATGATATATTTTGTTCGAGTCTATTTTGAACGTTGGCCGGTGCCCCTGAAGCCAAAACATTTGTATCTCTACGGTCATCGGTAGATTTTCCGTAAGTGAGTCCCAAGGTGATTTGGTAAGGTAAAGATCCCAGATTCCCAAAGTTATCCCATCTCAAATCCGCGCCATAAAATTCACGTTCTATTTCACTCAATCGGGCGTTAGTTGCCCCTAAAGTTGTGGCAGTTGCTGTAGTCGTTAATATTTGAGCATTTCGACGTGTGCCGACATAAGGAATAAAACTGATTTTATTATTTTCATTCAGCGCATGCTCAATGTTAAAACCAACTTGTGTATGGTCACGTTTTACACTGGTATTAGCAAATAATGCTGCTGGTACTACTTTGTCTCTTGTTGCACTGGCGAAAGCTCTTGCTCTATTTAATCCCAGCGGATCCTGTGCTTCCTGGTCAAACCAGTTGATCAGTGTTGTGACTCTTGTATCTTCATTTAGTTTAAATCGGAATTTAGCAGTCGCCATTTGCTTGTTGCTACTACTATTCGTGCGATATCCATCGGATTCAAAATTTGATACATTCAATGAGTACTCTAAGCTCTCTAACTGGCCTGCTGCTTCAAGTATATTGCGTTTCGTATCGTAACTACCAAACATGGTAGTGGCTCCAATTGTCGGAGTGGCTGGTGCGTCGGCTGTAAACATTTGAATGACACCGCCAGAGGAGTTGCCATAAAGTGATGAAAATGGTCCGCGCATGACTTCTATGCTTTTGATTGCTGAAAGATCAATCACGCCGGGCTGACCCTGACCATCAGGCATGGTGAGTGGGATGCCATCAACGTAAACACGTACACCACGTACTCCAAATGATGAGCGTGAGCCAAAACCTCGGCTGGAGATTTGTGGATCCTGTGATTGCTGTGTCCGGTTTTGCGCAGTAATGCCGGGCACGCGAATCAAACTTTCGGATAATTGCATTTGCAATTGCCCGTCTTTAATGTCTTTCTCACTTACGACATCAATAGCTACTGGTAGATCAAAGCTATTTTGCGCCTGACGGGTGGCAGTCACTACAACAGGTGAAAGCGTCAAAGTTTTTTCTTCTTCAGCCTCCGCTACAGATAAGCCACCAAAGGCGGATGAGATTGCCAGGCAAGCCGGCGTCAAACGAAATACAAAAGCACGCATAATTACTCAATACAAAGGGGATTAAATGGCGCGATTGTAAGCTGTTTGTCAGGTTGAACCTCTCAGTATTTTCATGAAAATACTGAGAGGTAATGCTTTTAAAGCAGATTATTTTAGTTGATGCTTAAGGTGAGTGAGAATGTTGGCTGCAATGGTAGTTTTGTCGGATATATTCAGGGGGTACTCACCAGTCTCATCGATGATGGTAACGCTGTTATGGTCACTACCTAAAGCCTGACGGGCCTGGTTTGCTACGATCATTGGTATCTTTTTCGCCAGCCGTTTCTGTTTGGCATGCTCAAGTACATGCTCGGTTTCGGCGGCAAAGCCAACACAGTAAGGTGGGTTTGGTAGTGATGCGACGTCGGCGAGAATATCCTTGTTCTTCTTAAGTTGAATTGTGAGTGTATCCTCACTTTTTTTAATTTTCTGGTCTGCTGGAGTCAGTGGGCTGTAATCAGCCACGGCAGCGACCGCGATAAAAACATCCTGATTTACGATCTGTCTCATGACGCTTTGATACATCTCGCTGGCGGTGCCGGCATAACTTGCATGGCTGACTTGCGGTCTGGCAGCAGTTGCATGCCCATAGACTAATGTCACTTCAGCGCCCATTTGCGTGGCAACTTTCGCCAAAGCATAACCCATTTTTCCGCTACTGATATTGGTAATGCCACGTACCGGATCCAGCATTTCCATGGTGGCGCCGGCTGTAATGAGTATTTTCTTGCCTGCCAGAAGCTTAGGCGTGAAATGTGTTTGCAAGCCTTCGAGTAAAATTTCAGGCTCCAGCATCCTGCCTTGACCGACTTCACCACATGCTTGTTCGCCACTATCTGGCCCCAATACTGTTACCTGATCTTTGAGTAACTGCGCAATATTGCGTTGAGTGCTAGCATTTTCCCACATTTGCCTATTCATGGCCGGTGCAACCAGGAGTGGGCACTCACGTGCCAGGCATAATGTTGACAGCAAATCATTAGCGAATCCATGCGCAAGCTTGGCAATAAAATCAGCACTGGCTGGTGCAACCAGAATGGCATCTGCTTGTCGACTCAGTTCAATATGCGGCATTGCATTTGCAATGCTGGAATCCCAGCTATCAATAAATACCGGATTGCCGGACAGCGCCTGCAAGGTGGTTGGCGTGATGAAGTGAGTAGCAGCTTCTGTCATCACCACTTGCACAGTATGACCTTGCTTGATTAGCAGGCGGATGAGTTCAGCTGTTTTGTAAGCGGCAATGCCTCCGGTGACGCCCAGCAGTATATGACGTGACTGTAAATAATCGTGCTGTAGGTGAGCGCTATTCATGGCAGTATTTTAACTGTAAAGCGTGTACATTTGAAATCAGGCCAGATAAACGCATCTTTAAACATGTTAAGATATGGCAATCACAGAGGTTAAGTAGATGCTGAAAAAGATACGGATTTTTTTCTGGGTTTTAGTGGTGTTGATTGCACTTATGCAGGTTTGGAATGAATATCAGGCATTACAGTGGCATAAGCCTCTGCATGTGGCCTTATATCCGGTCAACGCAGACGCATCTTCGGAAGTTGAGACCTACATAGCGGCTTTGCAGGAAAAAGATTTTGAGGTTTTAGAGCAGTATTTTTCTCGCGAAGCACGCCGGTATCAGTTGCCATTACCGCGGCCTATTGTTTTTCATCTCGGCCCCAGCATCACGGAAATACCGCCAGCGCCACCAGCCCTCAATGCAAATCGGCTGGAGATTATTCTCTGGAGTCTTAAATTTCGCTGGTTTGCCTGGCAACATAAGCCTGGCGTAGGGGTGCCCATTGATATCAAGTTATACCTGCTGTACCACGATGCGAAAAATCACACGCGTCTATTACACTCAACCGCGCTACAAAAAGGTCAGATTGGTCGCGTCAATTTGTTCGCGGCCCGTGATCAGCATGCGGGAAATACGGTGGTGATCGCCCATGAGTTGCTGCACACCTTAAGTGCAACAGATAAATATGACTTGAACACCAATGCACCTTTGTTACCGCAAGGTTATGCCGAGCCTTATATGCAACCGCTTTATCCACAAAAGATAGCCGAAATAATGGCGGGGAAAATCCCGCTTTCACCAGACCGGGCGCGTATGGCGAGGAATCTGGACGAGACAATAATTGGTCGGCCAACCTCGCGAGAGATAGGCTGGGCAAAATAAGCTTATACGAGGATGAGCGATGGCAATCACAGACTGGCCTGAACAAGAGCGACCACGCGAAAAATTATTGCGGGCAGGTGCAGTCGCACTTTCAGACGCCGAGCTATTAGCAATCTTTTTACGGGTAGGCGTGGTCGGTAAAACCGCCGTCGATTTGGCGCGTGATCTGTTGCAGCATTTCAAAAGTCTGAATGGGATTTTCTCCGCCAGTATGGATGAAGTGCAGCAAGTGCATGGTATGGGTGAAAGCAAATATTGCCAGTTACAGGCAGTGCTGGAAATGAGTAAGCGTGCGCTCGGTGAAACACTGCAGCAAGTGGATAGCTTCAGTTCTCCCGCACAAGTAAAAGCCTATTTGCAATTACAGTTATCCCATCTGTTGCGCGAAGTATTCGGCATCCTGTTTCTGGATGCGCAAAACCGTTTGATCGCTTACGAAACATTGTTTGAAGGTAGTCTCATGCAAACCAGTGTGTATCCGCGAGAGGTTGTCAAACGTGCGCTGGAGCTCAATGCGGCTGCTGTTATTCTCAGTCATAATCATCCCGGTGGGTCAGCTTCGCCCAGTCGCGCGGATCAGCAGCTTACCCAGACTTTAAAAGAGTCGCTTAACCTGGTGGATGTGAAGGTGCTGGATCATGTCATTGTGGCCGGTCAGGACACATTTTCGTTCAGCGAGCGGGGATTGATTTGAATCTAAACTATTGTAAAGGCAGGGGATTGGTGGGTGCTAACGGGGTCGAACCGCTGACATTCGCCTTGTAAGGGCGACGCTCTACCAACTGAGCTAAGCACCCGTGCCTTGTAACGAAGGCCGCATTATACCTAACCCTTTTGTTCTTGCAAGAGGGGCCAGCGAGTTTTTAATGGTCGGAATAGATTAGCTGGTGGGTATCAAACAGAAAGTCGGAATTTCAGTAAAAGTAATGGGTAAGCTTGAAGCTTTTTGTACGCAGAAGTTTAAACGGTTAATCGTTTGGTGATATTAATTAATTGCAATGAAATATCCGCCATTCCTGTTTTTCGCTTGTCAGCCATTTCAGACAGCAAAGAATAAGCTTCTTCTTCGTTCAAGGCGCGCTGTCGCATCAGGATATCGCGCGCAGAATCCACTACCTTTTGGTCTTCCTGGCTCAGCAAAGAATGTTGCGCTGCGGCAGCTACAGTCGAAGGGTTAGGTGTATTAGGTCTCATTTTTTAAAAAGTAAAATAAATTTAATTCCCAAAGGAATTAGCAATCTGTATGCCAGTTAAACGATTATTTGTAAGTGCATGATTGTTAAGGTATATTGCCCGGATGCTGGTAATCAGATATAAAAGCCTTGTAGATGAAGTTCGCACTATTGCAGTGCGACTGCACCAGGCTGCGGATTGTGACTATTTCTATCGTGACTAAAAGGTTTAGTTCCAATAAAAACTATTAAAAATAGAAAGAAAGTAAACACTATGAAGGGTTTGTTAGGGCGCGCTGGCTGGGCAGTGCTGACGTTGCTGGGAGTATTTGCCGTCGCGCAAGTGGCCTTGTCGAGAGGAGAGGCGCTGAATGTATTGTGGCTAATCACTGCGGCTGTCTGCGTGTATGCCATTGCCTATCGTTTTTATGCTGCCTGGATCGCCGCAAGTATTCTGAGCCTGGATGCGACCCGCGCGACTCCGGCTGAGCTCCTGAATAATGGCCGCGATTTTGTGCCGACCAATCGCTGGGTAGTATTCGGACATCACTTTGCCGCGATTGCCGGCCCTGGCCCTTTGGTAGGGCCTACACTGGCGGCGCAATTTGGCTACCTGCCCGGCACGTTATGGATACTGATTGGTGCAGTACTAGGCGGCGCGGTGCAGGATATGGTGACACTGTTTCTTTCTACCCGCCGCAATGGTCGCAGCCTTGGGCAGATGGCTAGGGACGAAATCGGTGCCATTGGTGGCGTGGCAGCAATGTTTGGCACTTTTATGATCATGATTATTTTGATCGCGGTGTTAGGCCTGGTGGTGGTCAATGCCATGAAACACAGTCCATGGGGAACCTCCACCGTGGCGGCAACGATTCCTATTGCCATGATTGTTGGTATCTACATGCGATACCTGCGGCCAGGGCGTGTGTTGGAAGCTTCGCTGCTTGGTGTGGTTTTGTTGTTGGGTTCAGTAGTATTGGGCGGTTGGGTAGACCATCATCCTGTACTTGCTGCCCTGTTTGACCATGAAGGATTGCCGCTGGCTTTCAGTGTGATCGCTTATGGTTTTGCCGCCGCAGTGTTGCCGGTGTGGTTACTGCTGGCGCCGCGTGATTATTTATCCACCTTTATGAAGCTGGGTACCGTGCTGATGCTGGCAATTGCGATTTTATGGTTGCGCCCGGATATCCGCATGCCTGCCATTACGCCTTTTATTGATGGCACAGGCCCTATCTTTGGCGGCAAGCTGTTCCCGTTTGTGTTTATTACGATTGCTTGCGGGGCGATTTCCGGTTTTCACGCCTTAATTGCCAGTGGCACTACACCCAAGCTGATCACTAGTGAATGCGATATCCGCATGATAGGTTACGGTGCCATGTTGCTGGAAAGTTTTGTGGCGATGATGGCGATGATCGCCGCAACTATTCTGGAACCGGGTGTATTTTTTGCCATTAACAGCCCTGCTGGCGTGGTTGGTAAAGAAGCGCTCGACGCTGTAAATACCATCAGCAGCTGGGGTTATCAGGTTTCGGTGGAACAGATGCAACACCTGGCCAGTGCCATGGGTGAAAGCACATTGTTTGCGCGTACAGGCGGTGCGCCTAGCCTCGCTGTGGGTATGGCCAGTATTTTAGGCACGGTGTTTGGTGAAAACTTACTGGCGCTGTGGTATCACTTCGCCATTATGTTTGAAGCCATTTTTATCCTGACTACACTGGATGCAGGTACCCGCGTCGGCCGTTTCATGTTGCAGGACATGCTGGGCAATCTGCACCCCAAACTGGGTGAAACTTCTTATACGCCTTCGGTGATTTTCACCAGTGCGCTGGTGGTGGCCGGCTGGGGTTATTTCCTCTATATCGGGGTGATTGATCCGAATGGCGGAGTAAATATCCTGTGGCCGTTGTTTGGTATTGCCAATCAGATGCTGGCCGCGATTGCATTGTCAGTGGGGACGGGTATTCTGATCAAGTCGGGCAAAGCCGGCAAAGCCTGGATCACCGGCTTGCCTTTAGTCTGGTTGCTTACAATTACCACAACCGCAGCTTATGAGAAGATATTCAGCAGTGATACGCGGGTAGGTTTTTTTGCCGCAGCCAATGATTTGGCAGCCAAATTGGCTGCTGGGTTATTGCCGCCTGATAAAGCAGCAGTCGCGCCGCAATTAATCTTCAATCAACAACTAGATGCCTGGCTGACTCTGTTTTTTGTAGCGGTGTTGTGGGTGGTGTTTATTGATGTAGTGGTGATGAGCTTGCGTTATTTTACTGGCAAGCCGGTGTTGCCATCAACGGAAACGCCTTATGTGCCAACCAAGTATGTAGCGGGCAAGTTCTAGGCTAACGGAGATAATCCCTTGAAGCATATGAAACATATTTGGCAGCGCATCCGTCAATTGTCAGGGGATGACGTTTACGAACGTTATCTTGCGCATTATGCCGAGCATCATGTTGAGGAGGCTGATAGTACTCCGCCATTATCACGTGCTGAATTTTTCAGGCAATGGCAGGATCAGAAGTGGCAAGGCATTAAAAGGTGTTGTTAAAGATAGTCATTCTTTTAATCTTTAAATACTTTTTCAAGTTATCAAAATTAACGTAATCAGGATACTCAAGGTCGAGCCTTGCAGTTCACGCTACATTGATATTTCGTAACTAAATCTCCTTAAGCCCTTTGTATCCCAACATGATTTGTAAGTTTGTCTACTGAAGTTATTTGGACGCGAATGTAACAAACCTGTTTCAGGCGCGCATCGCAGTACGTATTCAGTTAAAATAAGACTTTACTGATTATTCCAGATTTCAAATGCCTAAATACCGCTCACACACGACTACGCAAGGTCGGAACATGGCTGGTGCTCGCGCACTTTGGCGTGCCACCGGCATGAAAGATGACGACTTCTCCAAGCCGATTATCGCTATCTCAAACTCGTTTACCCAGTTTGTGCCCGGGCATGTCCATCTTAAAGATTTAGGCCAGTTAGTCGCCCGTGAAATTGAAAAAGCGGGTGGCGTAGCCAAAGAGTTCAACACCATTGCCGTGGATGACGGTATTGCCATGGGTCACAGCGGCATGCTTTACAGTTTGCCTAGCCGCGATTTGATTGCAGATAGCGTTGAATATATGGTGAATGCACATTGCGCAGATGCGCTGGTGTGTATCTCAAACTGCGACAAGATTACGCCTGGCATGTTGATGGCGGCATTGCGCCTGAATATTCCGGTGGTATTTGTCTCCGGCGGCCCGATGGAAGCCGGCAAAGTTAACTGGCAAGGTAACGTACGTAAACTGGATCTGGTCGATGCGATGGTGGAAGCGGCAGATAGCCGCGTCAGTGATGAAGAGGTGGCTGAAGTTGAACGTTCAGCCTGCCCGACTTGTGGCTCCTGTTCCGGCATGTTTACCGCGAACTCTATGAATTGCCTGACTGAGGCATTGGGGCTGAGTTTACCTGGTAATGGATCAACGCTGGCAACGCATGGCGCGCGTAAACAATTATTCTTGCAGGCAGGGCGCCTGATTGTGGATCTGGCCAAGCGTCACTACGAGCAGGATGACTATTCAGTCTTGCCACGCAATATTGCCAACATGCAGGCATTTGAGAATGCCATGAGCCTGGATGTGGCGATGGGTGGCTCTACCAATACCGTGCTGCATCTGCTGGCAGCAGCGCACGAGGCAGGGATTGATTTCACCATGCGTGATATTGACCGCATTTCGCGTCAGGTACCTTGTGTGTCTAAAGTGGCACCGGCGACCAGTAAATATCATATGGAAGATGTGCATAGAGCCGGTGGCGTGATGGGCATCCTGGGCGAACTTAATCGTGCCGGTGTCATCCATACGGATGTACCCACCGTTCATAGTGCAAGTATGGGTGAAGCGTTAGCCAAATGGGATATTGTCACCACGCAAGATGAAGAGGTGAAAAAGTTTTACCGCGCAGCCCCTGGCGGTATATCGACCACCATTGCCTTCAGTCAAAGCATGTTGTGGCCAGATTTGGATGATGACCGTGAAAACGGCTGTATCCGCAGTAAGGAACACGCTTATTCGCAAGATGGTGGTTTGGCCGTGCTGTATGGCAATATCGCTCTGGATGGTTGCATTGTGAAAACCGCCGGTGTCGATGACAGTATCCTGAAATTTACCGGCCGTGCGCGCGTGTATGAAAGTCAGGACGATGCGGTTGAAAGCATTCTGGCTGACCAGGTAGTGGCTGGTGATGTAGTTGTGATTCGTTATGAAGGCCCGCGTGGCGGACCGGGCATGCAGGAGATGTTATACCCGACGTCTTACCTGAAATCCAAAGGCCTGGGTAAAGCATGTGCCTTGCTGACCGATGGCCGTTTTTCAGGCGGTACCTCAGGTTTAAGTATTGGCCATGCTTCGCCAGAAGCCGCTGAAGGTGGCGCAATTGGTCTGGTGGAGGAAGGCGATACCATTGAGATCGACATCCCTAACCGCACCATCCATTTGGTCATCAGTGATGAAGACATGGCGCACCGCCGTGCCACGATGGAAGCCAAAGGGCATCAAGCCTGGAAACCAGTCAGCCGCGAGCGAGTGGTGTCGCCGGCATTGCGTGCATATGCCGCGATGAGTACCAGCGCCGCTAAAGGTGCTGTAAGAGATGTGTCACAAATAGAAAGGGGCAGTAGATGACCGCACACGCAACATTGGAGCATGGTCAACCCGATATGACAAAGCGCTTGAAACTGCATGCGCACGTCAACCAGCTGCAAGACGAAAATGGTTTGCAATACCTTGAAATTGATAACCCGTTAGCGACCGGCAAAATTGCCTTGCAGGGCGCCCATGTCATGCAGTGGCAACCTAAGTTTTTAGCTGACCCGGTGTTGTGGCTTTCAAGTAATGCGCGCTATGTGAAAGGCCGTTCTATCCGTGGTGGCACCCCTATTTGCTGGCCATGGTTTGGTGCACATCCGACTGACAGCACCTTATGCCCGCATGGCTTTGCGCGCGTGATTCCATGGCGCGTGATGGATATTGATGCGACGCCAACCGGCGCCACACGCATCATCCTTGAAATGCAGCAAACGCCAGAAGCGCAGCGCCAATTATCTTATCCATATGAATTGACACTGACGATCACAATTGGCCGCCGCTTACGTATTGATTTGGCGACTACCAATCTGGCTAAGCATCCATTTGTCATCAGTGAAGCTTTCCATACCTATTTCAATGTCAGCGATATATCAAATATCAAAATCACCGGCATGCAGGATTGCGTCTATCTGGATAAGCTGCTGGATTACGAACGTAACGTTGAGCACAATGCATTAGCCTTTGATGGTAGTGAGTATGATCGCGTGTATGTGCATCACAGTTCTGATTGCGCGATCCATGACAGTGGCTTCAACCGCATTGTACATATCGCAAAATCCGGCAGTGATGCCACTGTGGTATGGAACCCGGGTGCTGAAAAAGCAGGCTCCATGGGCGATATGGGCGTGGGTGACGAATGGCGCAAAACCATTTGTGTAGAAACCACCAATGCCTTGGATAATATGGTCGTCATCAATCCTGGCCGCAAACATATTTTAAGCGCTGAATACTCCATCGAAACGTTGTAAATCTCCTCGTATACGCGCGTGTCAACGCAATCACGGCACGTGCGTTTTACCCCTGTTGGCAAAATACCAATCCAATTGAAAATATTTGATTAGCCTGAAAATTTCCACAGCTTCATACTTGTGGAATTTTGATGGTCAGGTAAGATGCCACATGCATGAAAATTGCATTGGGGATTTATTATTTTAAAGATATTCAAGGAGTGCGCATGAAAGTTTTATTTTCTGCAATCACAGCAGCCATCTTACTCATGGCTGGTCAGGTTCAAGCGGCGGATGCAGCTGCCGCAAAAGCATTGGCACAAAAAAGCGGCTGTTTAGCTTGCCACAGTGTGGATGCAAAAGTATTGGGTCCAGCATATAAAGATGTTGCGGCAAAATACAAAGGCGACAAAACAGCTGAAGCTAAGCTGATTGAAAAAGTGAAAAAAGGCGGTAGCGGTGTTTGGGGAAATATTCCTATGCCTGCCAACAGCCCGCAGGTTAAAGACGAAGATATCAAGACGATTGTTCAATGGGTTCTGTCTCTTTAAGATTGCTTGTGTAGTTAAAAAAGCCGACTTTGCAGTCGGCTTTTTTATTTCGCCAATTTCTTTTGCCTCACTGTTTATCTAGCGGGCCAGTTTGCTATGACGGATAGAGTAAACAAAGTAGAAAACAGCGCCTACTACCGCCCAGGTGATAAAACGATGCCAGGTTTCCGCAGGCAGGAATGACATTAAGGCACCACACGCCACCACCCCGGCAACCGGGATTAAAGGATTAAAAGGATTCTTAAAGGGTCGTGCCAAGTCAGGGTGAGTCATACGCAAACGAATCACCCCGATACACACCATAATGAAACTGGCTAATGTGCCAATATTGACGGTTTCAGCCAGTTCACCCAACGGAATAAATCCGGCCACGATAGAGACCACAAAGCCGCACATCAGGATAATTTTGCTCGGCGTCTGGCGATCAGGATTCACTTCTGAAAAGATCGGCGAAATCAGGCCATCGCGGCTCATGGCAAACAGAATCCGCGTCAGGCCATAGAGCAGCACTAGCAGTACCGTAATTAATCCTGCAATGACGCCAGTGGCGACTAAGGTTGAAGACCAGTGATATCCCAGCTTGGTCAGCGCATAAGCCACCGGGGATGAGGTATTTAATTCTGCATAAGGAACAACGCCGGTGAGGGTACCCGAAACTATGATATAGATAATGGTGCAAAACAATAGAGAAGCAATCAGGCCGATGGGCAAGTCCCGTTGCGGATTTTTACATTCTTCTGCGGCAGTAGACACGGCATCAAACCCAAAATAGGCAAAAAACACCAGCGATGCACCTGCAAAAACGCCTATGTTTTTGCCATTATCCAGCGTTTCGAACCAGCCATATGGCATAAAAGGTTGCCAGTTATCGGTATTAATATGGCCCACGGAGAGCACAATAAACGTCACGATGGTGGAAAGCTTGATAATCACCATGATGTTGTTGGCGCGCGCACTTTCTTTTACGCCTGTCATTAACAGCAAGGTTAATATCCAGATAATGGCGAATGCCGGAAGATTGATCGTGCCGCCAAGCACGGGCGCTTTAGTCAGGTGTTCAGGAATTTGAAAACCAAGATTGGTGGCGGTGTTGACGAAATAGCCAGCCCAGCCATTGGCGACGGCTGCTGCACCGACACCATATTCCAGTAATAGCATCCAGCCCATCATCCAGGCGGCAAACTCACCGAAGGCGACATAACTATAACCATAAGCACTGCCTGAGCCACCAATTGAGGAAGACAGTTCAGCATAAGCCAGTGCAGCAAAGCCTGCGGCCACGCCGGCAATAATAAAAGACAGAACGACCGCCGGGCCGGATTGTGTCGCTGCTGCGATGCCGGTCAGCACAAAAATGCCGGTGCCTATGGCGCCGCCGATACCGAGTAATGCCAGGTCAAATGCGGTCAGACATTTTCTGAGGCCGGTATGCGCATGTGGTTGAATTGGTTTTTTACGTAATAGTTGTCTGAACATTGCTGATCCCCTTGTACTACAAGGGTAAAGCAATCGTTATACCAGCGTCAATGCTGATGAGAAAGGCATGGTGAATTATTCGAAGACTGCAGCCGAAGTGGTTGTTAATGTCACGTGGCCGCCGCTTGAAAACTGTTTTGCGGATGATGAGTTAACGGATTGCTAGCTGGCGAAATGCTGTTTTAATGTCGCGATCATATATTCATGATCCAGCACCCCGGCGCTCTCGCGTATGCTGTGCATGGCCCACATCGGGTTGCCGACATCTACCGTGGCAATGCCGAGTTGTGCGGCCATGATCGGGCCAATGGTGCTGCCACAACCCAAATCGGTGCGGTGCGCATATTGCTGGTAAGGTACGCCAGCCCTTTCACACAGCTGGATAAAGCGTGCTGCGGTAGCCGCGTTGGTGCTGTAACGCTGGTTGGCATTGGTTTTAATCACCGGCCCCTGGTTTACCTGTACATGATGGCAAGGTTCATAACTGCCTGCATGGTTAGGATGAAAGGCATGTGCCATATCCGCACTGATAAAAAAGCTTTGTGAATAACTACGCAGCTTGTCTTCGTGGCTCAGGTCGTGCGAGTGACAGATTCGCTCCATCACATCCAGTAAAAAACTGCCACCTGCACCGGTTGCACTTTCAGAGCCGACCTCTTCATGGTCAAATAATGCACAAATACTGGTCGCCTGCGGTTTTTCGGTGCCAATCATTGCTTCCATTGCCGCATGGCAGGAAGCCAGGTTATCCAGCTGGCTGTTGGCGATAAATTCTTGCTCTATACCCCAGAAACTGCCGCGTTGGGTGTCATAAAACGCCAGATCCCAGCTCAAGATACCCGCGGCGTTTACTTGCAAGCTACTCGCTAAAGTGTCAGACAGTAATTGTTTGGCGGCTTCGCTGTTGGCGGCATGGCCGAAAATCAAGGGTATGCCGGTTTGCTTATTGAGCGCCAGGCCTTTTTCATTGACCTCGCGGTTCATATGGATTGCCAGGTTGGGCAGGCGGGCAATGGGCTGGTCCAATTTGATCAGGTGCGAGCTAAGGCCTGACACTGTTTTAACAATCACTCGCCCGGCCAGGCTCAGGTCGCGGTCAGTAAACGTAGCTAAAATGGGCCCGCCATAAACTTCTACGCCAAGCTGTGCGATGCCTTCAGTACTATAGGCAGCTTTGGGTTTTAAGCGCAGGCCAGGAGAGTCAGTGTGCGCCCCCACGATGCGGAACCCATGTTCTGCGATGGCTGCTTGGCCAAGTACAAACGCAATAATAGACCCGCCATCACGCACGACATAATATTTGCCGCCTTGAGTAAACTGCCAGGCATCACTTTCACTCAGCTGGGTAAACCCCCGTGCAGCTAGAACCTGTTCTACCTGGGTTACTGCATGCCAAGGACTTGGGCTGTCATCAATAAAATTCAGCAGAGCCTGTGCGCGTTGTCTGGCTTCTATTGATACTTGCATGCTTAAACCCAGTCTTTCTCAATCAAAAAATCGGTATAAAGTTTGGCTTCCGGACTGCCGTTTTCGGGCTTCCAGTCGTAGCGCCATTTCACCACAGGCGGCATCGAGAGCAGGATGGATTCAGTACGGCCATTGGACTGTAAACCGAATATGGTACCACGGTCGAAAATCAGGTTGAATTCAACATAACGGCCACGGCGGTAGGCCTGGAAATCACGCTCTCGCTCACCATAAGGCTGATTTTTTCGCCGTTGAACGATAGGCAGGTAAGCCTGTAAAAATGCGTCTCCAATCGCGCGTTGCAAGGCAAAACTCTGCTCAAAGCCCAGCTCGCTGAAATCATCAAAGAATACACCACCTACACCGCGTGGCTCTTTGCGATGCTTGAGGAAAAAGTATTCATCGCAGGCTTGTTTGAAACGGGTGTAATAATCAGCACCGAATGGAGCCAGCGCTTCTTTGTTCACACGGTGAAAATGGATACAGTCTTCTTCTTCGCCGTAATAAGGCGTGAGGTCCATGCCACCACCAAACCACCAGATATCCTGCTCGCCTTCCTGTTGCGCTCTGGCAACAAAAAAACGCACATTCATATGCACGGTCGGGATGTAAGGGTTATGCGGGTGGAATACCAGCGATACACCCATGGCTTCCCATGGCCTGCCCGCTGCTTCCGGATGGGCAACACTGGCCGCTGGTGGTAGTTTGTTGCCAAGTACATGGGAGAAACCCACACCGGCACGCTCAAACACATTGCCATTTTCCAGCAGGCAGGAATTACCGCCGCCGCCTTCAGGACGCTGCCAGCTATCCTGCAAAAAGTTTTTGCCATCGACCAACTCAACCGCTTCGACAATACGTGCCTGTAATCCCTGCAGGAAGGCGTAAACGGCTTGTGGTTGGATATGTTCTGTCATGGTTTAGCTGGCTTTAATGGCGCGGTAGCCAATATCTTTACGGTGTTGCGCGCCTTCAAATTTGATGGATTCAAGGATTTTGTAAGCTGATTCCTGCGCTGATTTAACCGACGCACCCAATGCGGTGACACACAATACGCGGCCACCGCTGGTAAGCACTTTGCTGTCTTTTAAAGTAGTGCCGGCATGGAATACGTGCCCGTCCTCTACATTGGCCGGCAAGCCGGTGATTTCATCACCCAGTTTTGGTGTTTCCGGATAGTTAGCACTTGCCATCACTACACCCAGCGCAAAACGGCTATCCCATTCTGCGCTGGCCTGGTCAAGCGTACCCTCTGCAGCATGCGTAGCCAATGCCACCAAATCAGATTTTAAACGCATCATAATCGGCTGCGTTTCCGGATCGCCCATGCGGCAGTTGAATTCCAGTGTTTTTACTTCACCTTTGGGTGAAATCATCAGCCCTGCATATAAAAAGCCGGTGTAAGGAATACCATCTTTTGCCATGCCTTCTACGGTTGGGATAATAATTTCGCGCATGGCCTTTGCATGGACTTCAGCAGTGACTACAGGTGCAGGAGAATAAGCTCCCATGCCACCTGTATTCGGGCCTTGATCAGCGTCCAGCAGGCGTTTGTGATCCTGGCTGGTGGCTAGTGGCAGGATGTTTTTACCATCAACCATCACCATGAAGCTGGCTTCTTCGCCTTCCAGGAATTCTTCAATGACGACGCGGGCACCGGCATCACCCAGTTTATTATCAGACAGCATGGCATCTACGGCAGCATGAGCTTCTTCCAGTGTCATTGCCACAACCACGCCTTTGCCTGCAGCCAGCCCATCGGCTTTAATCACGATAGGTGCGCCGTTAGCATCAATATATTCATGCGCTTTAGTGACATCGCTAAAGGTTTGGTATTTTGCGGTCGGGATGTTGTGGCGATACATAAAGGATTTGGCAAAGTCCTTCGAGCTTTCCAGTTGCGCAGCGGCTTTGGTCGGGCCAAATATTTTCAGGTTTGCGGCACGGAAAGCATCGACCACCCCTTGTGACAGTGGCGCTTCCGGGCCAACAATAGTCAGAGCAATCTGTTCATCTTGCGCAAATTTCACCAGTTCATCAATCTTGGTAATCGGCACATTGGTCATGGCTGGATTGGTAGCTGTACCGGCATTGCCAGGCGCGACAAACACGCGGCTGACTTCTTTATTGTGTGATACTTTCCAGGCCAGGGCATGCTCACGGCCGCCAGAACCAATCACTAAAATTTTCATAATTCACTACCTACAAAGTTATGACCGCGGAGGGCGAAGAGCACACTGAGAATTTCAAGCTTACAAAGCATTTTCTGCTTTTCTCAGTGATGCCTGTGTCCTCTGTGGCGAATTGATTTAATGTCTAAAATGACGAATGCCGGTGACGACCATGGCCAGGCCACGTTCATCCGCTGCAGCAATCACTTCTTCATCGCGCATGCTGCCACCCGGGTGAATCACGCAGCTGGCACCTGCATCAGCCAGTACGTCTACGCCATCTCTAAACGGGAAGAAGGCATCTGAAGCTACCACCGAATTTTGCAGGCTTAAACCGGCATTTTGCGCCTTGATTGCTGCAATTTTGGTGCTATCTACGCGGCTCATCTGGCCCGCGCCTACGCCCAAGGTCATGCCATTGCCGCAGAACACGATGGCATTGGATTTCACGTATTTCGCCACATTCCAGGCGAACAGCAGATCCTGCAATTGCTCAGGGCTTGGTTGCAACTTGGTGACGACTTTAATATCCGGAAGTTGCAGCTCATGGTTATCTGCCGACTGCAACAGAATGCCTGAACCTACGCGCTTAGAATCTACGGCATTACGCCCTTGCTCCCAAGCGTTGTTACCACCTTTTGGCAATGCTATTTTCAGCACTCGCACATTGGCTTTGGCGCTGAAAATAGCCAGTGCTTCTGGCGTGTATTCAGGTGCAATCAGTACTTCAACAAACTGCTTGCTCACCACCTCGGCAGCTGCACCATCCAATACGGTATTGAAAGCAATAATGCCGCCAAATGCTGAAGTCGGATCAGTTTTAAACGCTTTGCCGTATGCTTCAAATGCATTGGCACCTAGTGCCACGCCACATGGGTTCGCATGTTTCACAATCACGCAGGCTGGAGTACTGAATGATTTCACGGCTTCCCAGGCGGCATCTGCATCAGCGATGTTGTTATAACTTAATTCTTTGCCCTGTAATTGCTGGGCGGTGGCTAGGCTGCCAGGAGCAGGGTAGAGGTCTCTGTAAAACGCGGCTTGCTGATGGCTGTTTTCACCATAGCGCAAGTCCTGCACTTTGATGAAGTTGCTATTCATCTGGCCTGGGAACTGGCTTAACACTGGTTTGCCGGCAGATTCTGTTTCAGCAAAATCAATCGCAGACAGATAGTTGCTGATTGCAGCATCGTATTGGGCAATACGGTTAAAAGCAGAGACGGATAATTTAAAGCGAGTCGCTTTTGAAACTGAACCGTTGTTAGCTCTGAGTTCGGCTGTGACTTCCGCATATTGTGCAGCATCAGTCAGCACTGCTACGTCGTTCCAGTTTTTGGCTGCTGAGCGCACCATGGCCGGACCGCCAATATCGATATTCTCAATCGCATCTTCCAGCGTACAGTTTGGCTTGGCAACCGTGGCTTCAAAAGGATACAGGTTAACCACCAGCAGATCGATGTTCTCGATGCCATATTCTTGCATGGCGGCCACATGTTCCGGCAAATCGCGACGTCCCAGCAAACCGCCATGCACTTTCGGATGCAACGTTTTCACACGGCCATCCAGCATTTCCGGAAAGCCGGTGAAGTCGCTGACCTCTTTGACCGGAATCTGGTTGTCACGGAAAAGTTTGGCGGTGCCGCCGGTTGAAAGTAGTTCTACACCCAGTTGGTGCAGTGATTGTGCCAGTTCGAGCACACCGGTTTTATCGGAGACACTGATAAGCGCGCGTTTAATTGTCATGGTATTTAATGTGAGAGGTTGCTTGATTATAAAATTTGGTTGGCTTAACAGTTAAGCCGGGAAGGGAGTTTTCACTCAAGGCCGTAGGCAGCCATTTTTTTTCTTAGGGTGTTGCGGTTGATGTCCAGCATATCAGCGGCTTTGCTTTGATTGCCGCCTACCTTGTTCAACACATATTCCAGCATGGGTTTTTCGACACAGCCCAATACCATGTTGTAAATGGCATGAGGCGGTTGGCCATCAAGGTGGGTGAAATATTCATCGAGGGACTCGCGTACGGCGAGGCTTAATTTACTATCGGTTTGCATTATGCTGCCAGCTCCTGGTCGCTTTCTTGTTCGTTGTCTTCTGCATATACCAGCCTGTCATTTTTGGCTCTAAGTTCAGCGAAAAAGTCATTGATGGCGTTAAGTTGCAAATCAATGGTTTGCAGGGTATTCATGTTATGGCGAAAAGCGGCGGAACCTGCCAGGCCTTTGGTGTACCAGGAGATATGCTTGCGGGCGACCCGCATGCCGGTTAACTCACCATAAAAAACATATAAATCATTCAGGTGTTCTAGCATGACGCTGTGGATTTCATCCACGGTAGGCGGCAGCATATGTTCACCGGTATTCAGGAAATGCTCTGTCTCTCGGAAAATCCATGGGCGGCCCTGGGCAGCACGGCCAATCATCACGGCATCGGCTTTGGTGTAATCCAAAACAAATTTGGCTTTTTCAGGCGTGGTGATATCGCCATTGGCGATCAGCGGAATATTGATGGCCTGTTTGACGGCGGCAATGGTGTCGTACTCAGCATCACCATGGTAAAGGTCGTTGCGGGTGCGGCCATGAATTGTCAGGGCCTGCACGCCAATATCTTCTGCCATTCTGGCAATCATGATGGCGTTTTTATTTTGCCTGTCCCAGCCGGTACGGATTTTAAGCGTCACTGGTACATCGACGGCATTGACTACCGCTTTGAGGATTTGCGATACCAGCGGTTCGTCTCTGAGCAGGGCAGAGCCCGCCATCACGTTACAGATTTTCTTGGCCGGGCAGCCCATGTTGATATCAATAATCTGTGCACCATTATCGACGTTGTGTTTGGCAGCTTCTGCCATCATCGCTGGTTCGGCACCGGCAATTTGCACCGAGATCGGGCTGACTTCGCCTTCATGATTGGCCCGGCGTTTGGTTTTTTCACTGCCGTATAGTAAAGAATTGGAAGTGACCATTTCAGACACGGCCAATCCTGCGCCCATTTTTTTGCATAACATGCGGAATGGACGGTCGGTGACGCCAGCCATAGGCGCGACAACCAGGTTATTCTTTAAGAGGTGGGATCCGATTTGCATGAGAATCAGTAGGCTCTGATAAGTCAGTGAAAAGACTGACTATTTTAACTGCAAATCGGAAGCGATGGAATTGTTTAAGGCTATTTTTGCTTATTTTTTACGCAGTTTGATATGTGTTTCTATCAGTTTCATGGCTGTATCGCGAAATAAAGTGCCTTCGGTATCTTTCACCCACATATGTAATAAGCCTGAGAAAAATAGATGGGTATCCAAAGCCAGTTCAGCTGCTGTCAGTTGCGTGCTGACTTGGCCGAGCTCTTGGGCTTTGGCATAAGCTTGCTCCATTTTGTGGATAAGGCCGCTACAATTGCTTAGAATGGACTTGAGAACATCGGCGAATTCGTCGACATATTCGCACTTGGCCATCATGACTTCATAGGTTTCGCGCATGGTCTGGTCTTCTTCAAGCATTTGAACGGTGTTTTCAAGATGTTTGCGAATACGGCCAAGTGGGTCGGGATTGCGTTCATCAGCATTCCCTAATAAGGTATCGTCCATGCGGTCAATCAAGGGCAGATAGACGGCTTCTCGCATGGCGTAAAATAATTCTGCCTTGTTTTGAAAGTGCCAGTAGACAGCACCACGGGTGACGCCAGCATGGGAGGCAATATGCTCAAGGCTGGTGCGGCTGACGCCTTTAAGCAAAAACGTTTCGCGCGCAGCATCAATAATCCGTTGACGGGTAATCGCGGCGTCTTCCTTGGTTTTACGTACCATAAGTTTTTATCGCTCTTTCACTTTAATCATTAAAGTTTCTTAAATGTACTGTATTTTACCGACTAGGGGTCGGCTGACTTTTAGCAAAATTTTTACAAAAGCCATTTACATACATTCGTGTTTGTATATAATATACATCCAAGAATGTATGTAATCAAGTTTATTTTGAAAATTATTAAGGGATAACATGTTGATTTCACAGAGTATCCAACCTCATCGTGCGTTTGTTTTACTGGCTTTGGGCGTTGTATTAAGTGCTTGCGGAAAATCTTCCAACCAACAGGCACCAGCTGCCGGCGCCATGCAAGCCATGCCGGTGACAGTGCAATCGGTGACTACAGAAACGGTTCCGATCCAGACTGAAGTAGTGGCACAAACCGAAGGCGCCAAGGAAATTGAGGTGCGTCCTCGCGTGGGCGGCATTATATTGAAGCGTCTGTACCAGGAAGGTCAGTCAGTCAAGGCTGGCCAGGATATGTTCCTGATCGACCCGATGCCGTTCCAGTTACAAGTCGACCAGGCTAAAGCCATGATTGCCCAGCAAAAAGCCAGGATTGAACAAACGGCACGTGAAGCGCAACGCCTGAAAGGCTTGCTGGAGACAAAATCCATCAGCCAGCGTGAGTTCGATAATGCCACTTCAGATAATTCAGTCGCCACTGCCACCATGATGCAGTATCAGGCACAACTGCGTGAAGCTGAACTGAATCTGTCTTATACCCATGTGAAAGCACCGGAAAACGGTATCGCTGGTCGCTTTGTACTTTCTGAAGGTGCGCTGGCAAGTGCTAATACCACTTTGTTAAGCACTATCGTGCAAGTGTCGCCAATCTGGGTGCGCTTCAGTTTGTCAGAATCTGATCTGCTGAGCCTGGGCGGGCATTTGCGTCCGGGTAAGGTGCAAGATGTGCGCTTGATCCTTGGTGACAACACGGAATATCCACTATCAGGAAAAATTAACTTCTCAGCCAGCCAGATTGACCCGGCGCTTGGCACCCAGCAATTGCGTGCAGAATTCCAGAACCCTGACAGCACTTTATTGCCAGGCCAGTTTGTGCGTGTACGTTTGACCACGGGTAAACGTGATGGCGTATTCCTGATTCCGCAGACTGCTGTATTAACTGGTCAGCAAGGCAAGTTTGTGTTTGTGGTTGAAAAAGATAAAGAAGGCAAAACCGCCGCTGCAGTGCGACCAATTACGGTGGGTGGCTGGTTCGGTGAGCGCTGGAGTGTATTGAGCGGCTTGAAGGCTGGCGATCAGGTGATTCTCGATAACCTGATTAAAGTGCGCCCAGGTGCACCAGTGGCACCGCATGCGCCAGAAGCTGCGCCTGCACCAGGCCAGGAAAAACCGGCAGCGCCAGAGAAACACTAAGTATTTAAGTTTTTACTTACGTTTTTTGTACCAAATATCATGTTATTTACGACCTGAGTACAAAGTATTCAGGTCGATTTCAGGAAAAACGATATGACCCGATTTTTTATCACACGCCCGATCTTTGCCAGCGTGCTGTCTATCATCATCGTGTTGGCAGGGTTGGCAGCGGCGTTTAAATTGCCGATTGCGCAATACCCGCAAATTGCGCCGCCAACCGTGCTGATTACCGCCAGCTATCCTGGCGCAAGTGCCGAGACACTGTCTAAAACAGTGGCGGCACCGATAGAGGAGCAGCTGAGCGGCGTAGAAAACCTGCTTTACTTCAACTCAAGCTCTGACAGTAGCGGTACTTTGACCATTACTGCCACATTTGATATCGGTACCGATGTAGACCAGGCAACCTTCAACGTCAGTAACCGCGTGAACATTGCCTTGCCTCGCCTGCCTGAAGATGTGCGTCGTACCGGTGTGGTTGTGCAAAAACGGTCTAACGACATTTTGCTGGTGGTGATGCTGATCTCCAGTAAAAAAGAGCATGACCGTTTGTTCCTGAGTAACTACGCCACGCTGAATGTGCTGGATGAGTTCAAACGTATTAAAGGTGTGGGTGACGTTACCATTTTTGGTGGCCAGGATTACTCAATGCGTATCTGGTTGCGTCCTGACCGCATGGCGCAGCTAGGCGTTTCTACCAGTGATATTCAAGCCGCGATTAACGCACAAAATGCACAGTATGCTGCGGGTAAGATTGGTGCTGAACCAGCAATCTCCAGCCAGCAATTGTCATTTACAGTGACCGCCAAAGGGCGTTTAATCGAGCCGGAAGAATTCGGTAACATTATTATCCGCGCGCAAGGCCCGAATGGTGTGTTGCGTCTGAAAGATGTCGCACGTATTGAGTTAGGTGCGCAAACCTATAACGTGGCTTCTGCATTGAACGGTCAGCCTGGTGTGGCATTACCCATCTTCTTGCAAAGTGGCGCCAATGCGCTGGAAACTGCCGAAGCGATCAAGGCCAAAGTCAATGAGTTGAAGGCCAAGTTCCCTGAGGGCATGGATTACAACATTCCTTACGATACCAGTGACTTCGTAAAAGCGACCATTGAAGAGGTGTTCCACACTTTTGGTGAAGCGCTTATTTTGGTAGTGCTGGTGGTATTCCTGTTCCTGCAAAGCTGGCGCGCGACGTTGATCCCGATGATTGCGGTGCCGATTTCGATTGTCGGTACGTTTGCCGGGTTATACCTGTTCGGGTTCTCCATCAATCTGCTCACCATGTTTGCCATGATTCTGGCGATCGGTATTGTGGTGGATGACGCGATTGTGGTGCTGGAAAACACCGAACGGTTGATGAAAGAGGAAAACCTCAATCCGTTGCAGGCAGCGATAAAGTCGATTGCCCAGGTGCAGGCTGCGGTGGTGGCGATTGTGCTGGTGCTGTGTGCTGTGTTCGTGCCGGTGGCTTTCCAGGGCGGTATCGCCGGTGAGCTGTATCGCCAGTTTGCGGTGACGGTGGCGATTTCTGTGGTGATTTCGGGGGTGGTGGCGTTGACGCTGACCCCAGCCCTTTGCGCCATGATCCTGAAAAACAGCCATCATGAGAACGGTTTCTTCAGGACGTTTAACAGAGGTTTTGGCCGTTTAACCAGTTGGTATACCGGCACAGTGAACCTTACCCTGCATCACAAGGTAATCGGTGCTATCGTGTTTGGTGGGATGGTGATCGTCATGATATTCCTGTTCCGTGCAGTACCGGGCGGCTTTGTGCCACCTGAGGATCAGGGTTATGTGATCAGTATCGTGGTGATGCCGGATGGTGCGACTTTAAAACGTACTTCGCAGACCACGGAAAATATCCGTGCTGCCGTAGCCAAAGATCCTGCGACTGCGCATGAGTTTGCTGTGAACGGTTTTGAGCTCCTGACCGGTGCGAATAAAACCAATGCGGCAACCATGTTTGTGCGTATGACAGACTGGGATGCGCGTACTACCAATGCTGACCAGATGGTAGGCAAGCTGATTGGCATAGGCATGAGCCAGCCGGACGGCATGGGCTTTGCGGTGAACCCGCCAGCAATTCGTGGCCTGGGTTCTGCAGGTGGTTTTGAAGTATATGTACAAGCCCATGGCGATACTGATGCCATCAAGCTTTCGCAAGTCATGAATAACTTTATGGATGCGATGCGAGCTAATCCACAATTGACCGGTATTAACAGTTTCTTCCGGCCGACTGTTCCTCAATTGTTTATTGAGGTGGATGAAGCCAAGGCGCTCTCACAAAATGTGAAAATTGCGGATATTTACGCTACCTTGCAAAGTACCATGGGTTCGCTATATGTTAACGACTTTAACCGTAGTGGCCGTACTTACCGTGTGCAGTTGCAAGCTGAAGCTGAATACCGCATGAAGCCTGAGGATTTGGGCAAGGTGTATGTACGTAGCCAGCCAACGGAAGACAGCCCAAACGGCAATATGGTCCCTATGTCTGCGTTGGCTAAAGTCAGCAATATCGTCGGTGCTGAACAACTTGAGCGTTATAACGGACTGCTGTCTGCCAAAGTATTCGGTAGCGGTGCTCCTGGTGTGAGCTCGGGCGATGCGATTAAACTGGTAGAAAAAATTGCCAGGGAAAACTTGCCGGATGGTTACCAAATTGCCTGGACTGGCCAAGCTTACCAGGAGAACCGTACCGGTTCTGCGGCGCTGGTTGCGTTCGGCTTTGCGACCATTATGGTGTTCCTGATCCTGGCGGCACAGTTTGAAACGTGGGCCTTGCCATTAGCTGTGATCATGGCGATTCCGTTTGCGATGACAGGTGCGCTGATTGCAGTGCTGACACGCGGCATGAATAACGACATCTACTTCCAGATCGGCTTGATTACCCTGATCGGGCTGGCGGCAAAAAATGCGATCCTGATTGTGGAATTCGCCTCGCAGAAAATGGAAGAAGGCATGCCGTTGGCTGAAGCCGCACTGGAAGCTGCCCGTTTACGTTTCAGACCGATTGTGATGACTTCCATGGCATTTATGTTAGGTATCCTGCCACTGGTGTTCGCGACCGGTGCGGGTGCGGCAGCGCGTCAGTCTATGGGTACCGGCGTGTTTGGCGGTATGTTGCTGGCGACCTTTATTGCCACCATCTTTATCCCGTTGTTCTTTACCTGGTTGACCAATGAGAAAAAAGTGCGTCACCACGGTCATATTGAAGAAGAGGAATCGGTATGAAACCGACAATGAAATTGAGTTTAAAACCATTGCAACAGTCTCTGCTGTTAGGGTTGGTCACCATGTCAATGGCTGGTTGCCAGGTGATTGGACCATTTTATTCACGGCCAGAGCCAGTAGTGCCTGCGCAATATACCAGCGGTGAAGCTGGCCAATTGACTCAGGAGCAGCAACTGGCCTTGCAACAATGGTGGACATTGTTTAATGACAGCAAGCTGAACCAGTTGGTGGATACCGCGCTGGCAAAAAACAATAACCTGCAATCCGCTGTTGCGCGTATTGAAGAAGCCGATGCGTTTGCGCGTGAAAGTGGCGCCAGCTTGTTGCCTACCGTGACTGCGACAGGTTCAGGGATACGTAACCGGGTGACCGAATCGGGTATTTTCCCGGTGTTTGGCGATAATCCGCGTAAAACCTACAAAGTAGGTTTGAACGGTAGTTATGAGCTGGATTTCTGGGGCAAGCTACGCCGCGCCAATGAAGCTGCACGCGCGCAATTACTGGCAACCCGCTACGCAAAAGAGGCGGTTACCTGGTCTCTTTCCAGCCTGGTGACCAATAACTACCTGATGATACGCAGCATAGACGCGCAGTTACGCGTGAATGAGCAGAACCTGAAAACGGCGCAAGACAGTTTTGATCTGGCAAACCGCCGCGTTGAAGGTGGCGTGGCTACCATTCTGGATGCCCATCAGGCAGAGCTGGTAGTGACCACGTTACGGACGCAGGCATTGGAACTGAAAAGGCAGCGGGCTTTAAGCGAGCATCAGCTAGGCTTATTAACCACTGATCTAGGGTTGAAGATTCCGGCAGGTGACTTGATGGCCATGCCACAACCACTCACGCCGCCAACCGGCCTGCCTTCCGCATTGATGGAAGCCCGTCCGGATGTACGCCAGGCGGAGCAAGCCATGATTGCCGCGAATGCGAATATTGGGGTTGCACGCGCAGCGTTCTACCCAAGTATCTCGCTGACGGGTACGTACGGCGCGGAAAGTATTGCGCTGAACAACCTGCTGAAATCCCCGGCCCGTGTCTGGTCATTGGGCCTGGATATCAATCTGCCTATCTTCAATGGCGGGCGTCTGAAAGCCCGTGAAGAGCAGGCCACAGCGCAGCAAAAACAAACCCTGGCAAGTTACCAGAATACCTTGCAGACTGCATTTACCGAAGTAAGCGATGCGCTGTCGAACACCAGCCAGTATCGTGAGCAGGAGGCGCTTGCGCAATCCAAGGAAAAAACCACAGCTAATATCCTGACAGTGGCGCAAAACCGTTATCAAGCTGGTTACACCAGTTATCTGGAAGTGCTGGATGCACAACGTAACCATAATGAAGCCACGCAAGCCATGGTGCAAAGTCGTCAAAATACGTTGATTGCCACAGTCGATTTATTCAAGGCATTAGGTGGTGGCTGGAAACCAGAAAGCGTAAAGCAGGAAGAGTATTACAAAAAGTAATTGATCACTTTTGTTTGCCTGTAAAACCGGGATAGCGGGAAATCGCTACCCGGTTTTTTGTTTGCTGCTTTGCAAAAGCGTGTAGCCCACTTAAGATGGCGCCATGCATTCGCCATCCACCACTTTACCATCCGTCAACTCACCATCAATGGCACGCATTGCCTTTGCCAGTTTTATTGGCACGGCCATAGAGTTTTATGATTTTTATATCTATGCGATGGCGGCAGCCCTAGTGATCGGGGAAGTGTTTTTTCCTGCCAGTGCTCCGGCCATACAATCTTTAAATGCTTTGCTAACTTTCGGCCTGGCATTTATCGCGCGTCCCTTGGGCGCATTATTGTTCGGGCATTTTGGCGACAGAATCGGGCGTAAATCTACACTGGCAGCGTCGTTGCTGGTGATGGGCGCTTCCACTTTTTTAATAGGTTTATTACCCGGTTACGACACATTGGGCGTATGGGCGCCGGTGTTACTTTGCTTGTTGCGTTTTGGCCAGGGGCTAGGCTTGGGCGGCGAATGGGCCGGTGCTGCATTGCTGGCAACGGAATATGCACCGGAAGGTAAGCGTGGCTGGTATGGCATGTTTCCACAGTTAGGGCCTTCAATCGGATTTTTACTGGCAACACTGACGTTTCTGGGTTTAAGTCTGGGCCTGACAGAAGCCCAGTTTGTAGTTTGGGGTTGGCGGGTGCCATTTATCATTAGTGCAGCGCTGGTGATGGTAGGGTTGTATGTCAGATTCAAATTGGCAGAAACACCAGCCTTTGCACAAGCCAAGTCAGAACAGCATATTCATCGCTGGCCACTTAAAACATTGATCTTGCAACACGGCAAGGCGATTGTGCTGGGAGCTCTGGCAATGGGAGTGTTCTATCACCTGTTTTACACGGCCACTGTTTTTTGTTTGAGCTATGGCACGCAGGCATTGCATATTGCACGCCCCGTATTCCTTGGCATGTTATGCATCGCAGTGATTGGCATGGCAGTGGCGACACCCCTTGCCGCTTGGTGGGCCGATCGTGTCGGCAGGCGCCCGGTATTGATGAGTGGCCAGTTGATGGCGCTAGGATTAGGCTTCACGCTAGCGCCCACTTTCGCAAGTGGCAATCTGGTATTGATCGTGTTGTTTCTTTTTTTAGCACTATTTTTAATGGGCGTGACATTCGCCCCTATGGGCGCATTCCTGCCCGAGCAATTTCCCGTGGCCGTTCGCTACAGCGGCGCCGGTTTGGCTTACCAGCTGGGCGGTATTCTTGGCGCTTCATTTGCGCCAGCAGTGGCCCAGTTTTTAGTACAGCAGGGTGGATTACCGTGGGTAGGGTTTTATATGTCCGTTATGGCAGCCATCAGCATACTGGCTGTATGGCAAATGAAACCCATACGATTTACCCGGCATGACTGAACGTATTCAGCAGGTATAATGCACTTTTTAAATCACAGCCCTATTTGAGTATGTTCATCCACCCCGGATTTAACCCTATCGCGTTGCAAATCGGCAGTTTTGGTATCCATTGGTATGGTCTCATGTACCTGGTGGGCTTTTTTGGTGGACTTTGGCTGGGGCAATACCAGGTTAAACGCCTGAAAAAGATTGACCCTAATTCTCCCTGGCAGCACAAAGATCCTGACGATATGTTGTTTTATATCGCGCTGGGTGTCGTGCTAGGTGGCCGCTTAGGCTATGTGCTGTTTTATCAGCCACTGTATTTCCTGCAACACCCACTTGAGATATTCGCCCTGTGGCAAGGCGGCATGTCTTTCCATGGTGGTTTTATTGGCGTGATGGTGGCAATGGCATTATTCGCGCGCAAGCGTGGTGTGATCTGGCTGCAATTAATGGATTTTGTCGCACCACTGGTACCGATTGGCTTAGGTGCTGGCCGTTTGGGTAACTTTATCAATGGTGAGCTTTGGGGAAGACCCACACAATCAGATTGGGGTATGGTGTTCCCGCAAGTGGATACACTTGCGCGTCATCCTTCACAACTTTATGAGTTTGCACTGGAGGGCGTAGCGATGTTCTTGATCCTGTGGGTGTTTGCCGGCAAAAAACGTCCCATAGGTGCGGTATCAGCGGTGTTTTTGCTAAGCTATGGCTGCTTCCGCTTCCTTGTCGAATTCACGCGTGAGCCGGATAGCTTCTTGGGTTTGTTGTCACTAGGATTAAGCATGGGTCAATGGCTATGCATCCCCATGATTCTGGTTGGCCTGGCCATGTTGCGCTGGGCTTATCGCAAGCCTTGATGTTTTGAGTCTGGCCTCGTCGCCAGCTCAAGCGCACTCAACCAGTTGATGGCATACGTACGCGCTTGCTGCGCATCGCCACACATTTCAACATCAGGTTGTAGACCTCCACAAAAAGCCGGGCGTTCCGGCTTGCCAAATAATTTGCAGCGGAAATCTTCATCCAGTTGAATGCAGGGGGTGCCGGCTGGTTTGCCATTCGGCATGCCAGGAATCGGGCTGTGGATAGAAGGTGCTATGCAACATGCGCCACATTGAGGACGGCAGTTCATTTTGCTACACATCCACCCAAGGGTATCCCAGCGCGGAAACACCCGCCTTGAGGTCAAGCATGGCCTGTTTAACTAGCAAGCTTTCACCTTTCATGCCTACTTCGGTAGTCCTTCGTTGATTGGTGCGTGGCAAGCTGAATAGCTTGAGCGCGGGATACTGCGCCAGCATGTGATTCATCAAATCGATCAAATCACTTTCACCAGCCTCAGTCACAACAATTGCCTGTTCCAGATGATCCAGCGTATGGAATAAATGTCTGTAGTAAGTCTCGAGCACCCACTCAACCATCGGGTGGGCCATTTCAGGAAAGCCCGGCACAAAATAATGCTGGTTGATGCTGAATCCGGCCACTTGATTAATTGGGTTGGGAATGAGTTCGCACCCTTGAGGGAAGTCAGCCATTAAGACCCGTTTAGGATAAGCACTTGCACCATAACGCTCCTCAATGTTGGCAACAGCGCCTGGGTGCCGCTCAATCATCACGCCGGCTGCTTCCGCGGCACATTGCCGGGTATGGTCATCCGGCGTAGCGCCTATGCCGCCAAAACTGAATACGATATCGCCGCGCGCCATGCTGGCTTTTAAATGACTGGTAATTTGCTCGGGAATATCCGCGATAAAGTAAGCCCAGCTTAATGGCAACCCGCGTGCTGAAAGTAGTGCAATGACCTTACTGAGATGCGCGTCCTGCCGCTTACCTGACAATATTTCATCGCCAATAATATAGATTCCAAAGGACGGCATAATCGGCAAAGTTGTGAGTTTGAAAGTGATTATTATACCGTTGACTGTGTTTGGACATCACTGATGATTATGGTGATAGGTAATATCCAGGATATTGTGAAGGAATAGAAAATGGCGATGACTTTTCAGTCACCGCCATTTTGGTGTAAAGCTAAAAGTTAAATGCTAGGCTTTTCGCAATGCACGTGATAGGAAGATCAGGAATACCGCACCGATAGTAGCTACGATAATACTGCCAATCAAGCCGCCGCTAGCACTCAAACCCAATAAACCAAATAGCCAGCTACCCACAACTGCACCGGCAATACCCAGGATCAAATCCCAGATCAAACCATAGCCGTCACCTTTCATGATTAAACCAGCCAACCAACCTGCAATAATGCCAACCACGATAGTCCAAATCATAACCGCTCCCTAATTGTTGTTATCAAACGTTGTCAAGAAATGCCATAGTAATCTGTGTAGGCTTTGCAATCTGTCAGAATTTGTAGGAAAAACCTGTCAGAAAAGACTGATAGCGTTTTTACCTTCTTCCAGATTACCTTTTAATGCTTGTTCTAAAACGGCTGTTGTTATGAACATGTACTGAACAGATTATTTTTTCAGGCCCACCACTACAATCGCGGCACCGGCAACAATCAGAATAATGCTCAGCACTTGTGGAATTTCTACATCTTTAGTGACATCAGCGCTGGCTTCCAGGGAACCAATTTTGGCGACAGTCTCTTTGCTTTCATAGCTAAAACCTTTGTAAAACAAGCCTGCTGCGCCCAGCGCAATCAAGATAATGCCGATAACAAGAGATGATTTCATGTGATATGCCCCTATTTTTAGTTAAATGAAGCATTACCTTAACATATGCATAATGCCTAATGTGCACTTTCCCAATTGCAACCGATGCCAACCTCTGCCAGCAGTGGAACATCCAGCGTGGCGACACTTTGCATGAGTAACGGTAATTGCTGTTTGACCAGCTCGAGTTCGGTATCCGGTACTTCCAGCACCAGCTCATCGTGTACCTGCATAATCAGTTTGGTTTGCAGTTTTTCTTCGAACAGCCATTTATCCACCGCAATCATCGCCAGTTTGATCAGGTCAGCGGCCGTGCCTTGCATAGGCGCGTTAATCGCCGCGCGTTCAGCACCGGCACGACGGTTACCATTGGCACTGTTGATTTCAGGTACCCATAATCTGCGGCCAAAAATAGTTTCAACATAACCTTGCTGTTTGGCCAGTTCACGTGTTTCGCTCATGTACTGACGCACGCCCGGATAACGGGCAAAGTAGCGCTCAATATAGCTTTGTGCCGCGCTACGCTCGATATTAAGGTTTTGCGCGAGTCCGAATGCGCTCATGCCATAAATCAGGCCGAAATTAATCACTTTGGCATAACGGCGTTGTTCGTTATCCACTGCTTCTTTGGCTACGCCAAAAATTTCTGCTGCAGTTGCACGATGAATATCTTCGTTGTTGGCAAAGGCGCTCAACATACCGGCATCCCGTGAAAGGTGGGCCATGATACGCAGCTCAATTTGCGAATAGTCAGCCGACACGATATGGCTGCCGGTTGATGCGATAAACGCTTCACGGATGCGGCGGCCTTCGGCAGTGCGTACCGGAATGTTCTGCAAATTAGGATCACTACTTGCCAGGCGGCCGGTGATTGCTACTGCCTGGTTGTAGTTGGTGTGCACGCGCCCGGTTTGAGGATTGATCATTTTGGGCAATTTGTCGGTATAGGTGGACTTAAGTTTTGCCAGGCCGCGGTATTCCAGAAGCACTTTAGGCAAGGGGTAATCCAGCGCCAGTTCCTGCAATACATCCTCATCGGTGGAAGGCACGCCGGAAGGTGTTTTTTTCAAGGGCTTGATGCCTAATTTGCCAAACAGGATTTCCTGTAACTGTTTGGGGCTGCCCAGGTTGAACGGTTGTCCTGCCAGTTCGTAAGCTTGTTTTTCCAGTTCCATCAATCGCAGGCCGATTTCATTGCTTTGGCGGTTCAGCATATGGCTGTCGATCAATACGCCGTGGCGCTCCATGCGTTGCAAGGCCAGCATGCTCGGCATTTCTATCTGTGTATAGATAAAGTCCAGTTTTGTGGACTCTGCCACTTGCGGGTAAAGCGCACGGTGCAGTTGCAGCGTGATATCAGCATCTTCTGCTGAATACTCGGTGGCTTGTTCAACCGTCACCTGGTTAAAGCTCACTTGCTTGGCACCTTTGCCGGCTACCGCCTCAAACGGGATAGGTGTGATGCCCAGATGACGCTCACTCAGTTCATCCATGCCGTGGCCTTTATGGCTCTCGAATACATAGGATTGCAACAGCGTATCGTGAGCAACGCCTTGCAGCTGTATGTCGTGATTCGCCAGTACATGCATGTCGTATTTAAGATTCTGCCCGACTTTTTTAATCGCCGAACTTTCCAGAATCGGCTTCAATTTATCCAAAGTGATATTTAACGGCAGTTGGGCAGGCGCATCAAAGTAATCATGCGTTAGTGGCACATAGGCCGCTTCGCCGGGTGTGACACTGAATGACACACCGACAATTTTTGCCTGTAGCGGATCTAGCGATGTGGTTTCGGTATCAAAACATACCAGCTCTGCCTGTTGTAAACGCGCTATCCAGCTATCCAGCTCAGCCTCTGTTAAAACCACCTGGTACTGCCGGCGGGTGTCGGGCACATAATCATTTTTTGCTGCAATTGGTGCTGATGTCGGTGGCAATGTGGCAGGAGCAGCGCTGGAGGTCGAACCGTCAGCTAATTTGTCCAGCTCGCGCTTCCAGGTGCGGAATTCAAAATGGTCAAACAGGCTATGAAGTTTTTCTATATCAGGTGCCTGTTGAATCAGGTCATCAAAATGTTCGCACACGCCCACGTCACAGCGGATAGTGATTAATTCACGCGCTGTTGGTAGCCAGGGCAGGGCTTTACGCAGGTTATCGCCGACCACGCCCTTGATGTTGTCTGCATTGGCGACGATGTTGTCAAGTGAGCCATACTCTGTCAGCCATTTTACAGCGGTTTTGGGGCCTACTTTTTCAACGCCAGGCACGTTATCCGAGGTGTCCCCCACCAGAATCAGGTAATCAATAATCTTGCTTGGCGGGATGCCAAACTTGTTTTCCACGCCTGCTACATCCAGCACGTCATCCGTTTTGCGGAAGGCGTCGCGCATGGTGTTGACCACGGTAATGTGCTCATTCACCAGCTGGGTGATATCTTTATCGCCGGTAGAGATAATAGTTTTAATGCCTTCTTTTTCTGCCTGCTTTGCCAGTGCTCCGATCACGTCATCCGCTTCTACGCCATCTTCAATAATCAGCGGCCAGCCCATGGCGCGTATGGTTTCATATAAAGGCTCAATCTGCACCCGCAAATCATCCGGCATGCTGACCCTGTTGGCTTTGTATTCAGGATACAAATCATCGCGGAAAGTTTTGCCTTTGGCATCGAACACGCAGGCGCTATATTCAGAAGGGTAATCTTTATGCAGGCGGCGCAGCATATTTAATACGCCCTGGATGGCGCCTACTGGTTCGTTAGCTGAATTGCGCAAATCGGGCATGGCGTGAAAGGCACGGTAAAGATAACTGGAGCCGTCTACCAAAAGCAGGGTTTTCATTGTTGTATTCTCATGTCTTGTTCAATCTGCATGCAGTGTCGTTGATTGAATAAAGCTTGTTAAAAGGTATCAAGTAAAGGATTCAGGATTCAAGGAGCAGGCCTCTGCGCGGTACCGGCAATCTCGCTTTATCACCATATCGGTTACAACGATCTATGCGTATGGCTTCCAGCTTAAAAATTGGTTACTTGAATCCTTAATTCAATGGCGTATTTTACGCAATTCAAAGCGACTTCATGTACACTAATTTTTGTTTGAGTTTTGAAGGACAGTAGTATGAATAACCAAAAGCTGCCGAGCATGGTAGAACCGGAATTGCTCAATGGCGCTGATGCTAGTCATGAATCCTGGCATGCCTTTGAGATTATGGCTGAATTTGTAGGGGCCACCGAAAATCTCAAGGCAATCATGCCTGCTGTTTCCATTTTCGGCAGTGCGCGGACTAAGCCGGATCATCCTTATTATCAACAGACTGAAGAAATCGCAAGATTACTGTCAGATTCCGGCTTTAGCGTGCTCTCAGGAGGCGGCCCGGGCATAATGGAAGCGGCTAATAAAGGCGCCTTCCCCGGACGTGGTGCCAGCGTGGGTTTGAACATCCGCTTACCGTTTGAGCAACATGGCAACCCTTACCAGGATATCGGCATCAGCTTCAAGTATTTCTTTATGCGCAAAGTGATGTTCGTGAAGTATGCCAGTGCTTTTGTAGTGATGCCGGGTGGCTTTGGCACGCTGGATGAGTTGATGGAAGCGATTACGCTGGTGCAAACCGGGAAGACCCGCAAGCTGCCCATTATTCTGGTGGGTAGCCAGTATTGGTCGGGACTGATCGATTGGCTACGCAACACATTGGTCGCTGAGGGTATGGCGTCTGAAGCGGATATGGATTTAATCCAGCTCATAGATGAACCACAGCAAATTGTGGATGCTATCTTCAAACATTATGAAACTACCGGTTTTGAACTGACCCCGGCTGAACGCAAAATGCAGCTTTATTTATAAGGTATTGAGTTTTAACCATGCAGTTGAATGCATGGTTATTGCTTGTTTGTCCCAACTATATATTTTTCTGGGATATTTATTTTTGTTATTGTGCTTGCAATGGTCGCTGACAAGCGGCTTTTTGCTAGAATAGCAACCAATAACTAAGGAGTTTTCCATGCGTGATTTTTCCCGTTTCTTGCTAGCAGTGGTTTGTGCTGCCGGTTTTGCGATGCCGGCCTGGGCAGCGCCTGCGAATGCAGAACTCCTGGATGAAGTACCGTCACCTCCTAAAATCATTGAAGGTCAGCCGATTGACCAACCGACTATAAACAAACGTAAAGATGGCGAAAATGAGATTGAGGAATATAGCATTAATGGCGATGTATATATGGTAAAAGTTACGCCGCCGAGTGGTAAGCCTTATTATTTGCACCGTGAAGACCGCAATGGTGACTGGGTGAATGATGGCCCGACCCGACCTCTATCAGTACCTAAGTGGACACTGTTCCGTTTCTAATCATAATCTTTGAGGTCTGCCCGAAATGGGCGGACCTGTAAATCACATGTCTGTTTTTACCACCCTGAGTTTGGAAGAAGTGCGCGAGTGGCTGGCGCCTTTTGATATTGGCGAATTGCAGACTTTGCGTGGCATCGCTGCTGGTATCACTAATACCAATTATTTTGTCGAGACCAGCGATGCGCGCTTTGTGCTGACAGTGTTCGAAAAAAATGATTTCGATGAGCTGCCGTATTTTGTGCATTTGCTTGCGCACCTGTCACGGCATGGTGTGTTATGCCCGAGGCCGATCACAGATAGCAATGGCGTAGCCTTACACCGTATTCACGGCAAACCTGCCTTAATGGTGAGTTGCCTCAAAGGCAGTGATGTCAGTAACCCTAATCTGGCGCAGATCGAGGCAGTGGCGCTCACCTTGGCGCGCATGCATTTTGCCGGACTGGATTTCAATGATCAATCACACAACCAGCGTGGGCAAGGCTGGCGCGTGATGACTGCACAGCAGGTCATGCCAAAACTGGCACCGGTACAGCAACATTTATTGCAGGAAGAGCTAGAGTTTCAGCATGGCCTGGATTTATCCGAGCTTCCGCATGGGGTCATCCATGGTGACCTGTTCCGCGATAACGTGCTATTTGATGGTGACAACCTGGGCGGCTTTATCGATTTTTACTATGCATGCCATGATGTGCTGGCGTATGACGTTGCGATTGCCGTGAATGAATGGTGTGTGGATGCGACAGGCGCATTTGTGGATGAAAAGCTAGCCGTGTTTATGAATGCCTACCAATCAGTGCGCGCATTTACACCTGCCGAAAAAACATATTGGCCTGCATTGCTACGACGTGCTGCCTTGCGTTTCTGGTTATCCCGCCTGTATGATTTTCACTATCCAGTGGCCGGTGAGCTGACGCATGCCAAAGATCCGGCGCATTTTGAACGCGTGTTGCTTAACCGTAAAGCTTTAAATTAAAAATATTAAAAAGGGAGAGTCATGACAGAAACCGGAACCCAACAGGGCTTACGCTGGGTGCGTGAAAGTCTGGCCTTGTTTAAAACGCAGCCACATGTCTGGATGCTATGGTCGCTCGCCTATATCGTGATTTTCATGGTGCTGCCGTCACTGCCTTTGCTTGGCTTTCTCGGCTTGCTCTCAGTAGTGATCTGGCCAGCTTGCATGGCATTTGTTGTCTTGCTCTATCGTCAGGTAGATCTGCAAGGGGAAATGGCGCCACGCATTGTCTGGCAACAACTGCAAACGCATTTCAAAACGCTGGTATTACTTGGCGTCAGCTGCCTGATTTATGCGGTGCTGGCGACTTATTTGCTCAGCAGCGAGCTGGCTGACCTGGTAGCACATGCGCCAACCAAGGCAGGCATGAGTGAATCGCAAATGACACAGTTTTTGGAAAATACCCTGTCATTTGTGGTGAAAGTACTTCTTTTATTGCTACCTTTATTTATCGCTACCTGGTTCTCACCGATGCTGATTGCCTTGAACGGCTACGATTTGCCAAAAGCCATTAAATCCAGCATTGCTGGCATGCTGAAATACACCATGCCCATGGGTGTATCCTGGCTGGTGATGACATTAGGCATGCTGGTGGTGATGCTGGGATTAGGCCTGGTGATAGGGATTTTAGGCGCATTGATACCCATGCTTGCTGAATTGCTGATGCCATTACTGGTATTCGCTGCTTTGCTGGTGATTAATGCCTTGATGTTCGCATTTCAATATATCAGTTATAAAGATGTATTCAAAGCCGCGCCAGTGATACACGCATAACAAAATTAAATAATAAAAAACGCCTGTCCGCTACAGGCGTTTTTTATTTGTTGCTCACATATATTTCCTTAATCAATGCTTCGCTAATGACATGGATAGTTATATTTTTTCCAGCTTGGCGTATTCCAGCATTAACGTTTTCAATCCTGCACTGCCAAAATTGACTTTTACTGCCAGATCGTTGGCATTTCCTTCATAGCTGACCACTACACCTTCGCCAAACTTGTTGTGACGCACGCTTTGGCCGATTTTAAAAGGATAACTCGCTTGCGTGCTTTTTGCCGGCGTGTATTGGCCTCCCGTGGCATACGATTTGGCTGCCGGCTTGCTGTTAAGCCGTTTGGTGAGTTCTTCCGGGATCTCGTCGATAAAACGTGAGGCAATGCCATAGCGCACTTGTCCATGCAGCATGCGGCTTTGCGCATGACTTAAATATAGACGCTGGCGGGCGCGGGTGACCGCGACATACATCAGGCGGCGCTCTTCTTCCAGGCCGCCATTTTCATAGGCAGACTGTTCATGCGGAAACAGGCCTTCTTCAACACCGCAGATGAATACGCTGTGAAACTCTAAGCCTTTAGCCGCGTGTACCGTCATCAGTTGCAATGCTTCATGGCCAACATCTGCCTGATGGTCGCCAGCTTCAAGGCTGGCATGGTTCAGAAACTGGGTCATCAGGTCAGCATCTTCTTCCATATTATGGTGATTGCCCAAATCCCGATTACTGAATGCGACCGCAGCAGTGACTAATTCCTGCAAGTTTTCTACGCGCTCTTCACCCTCTTTGTCATTTTGATAATGCGCCATCAGGCCACTCAAGGTAGTGACCATTTCTGCTGTTTCACCGAGGGTGATGCCGTAGGTCTGGTCTATCATATGGCGGATCAAAGCCACAAAACCATCAATCCCTTTGCCACCTAATGTGCCTTCGCCCACTTTGTTGGTGGCTGCCTGCCACAAGCTGCATTCGTTCTGGCGTGCGGCTTCTTGCAGCTGCTCAAGACCGCGGGCACCAATGCCACGCGGTGGGAAATTGATAATGCGTAACAAAGCGGTATCGTCGTTGGCATTGGCGATCAGGCGCATATAAGCTAGCGCATGTTTGACTTCAGCGCGCTCAAAAAAGCGCAAGCCACCATAGACGCGATAAGGAATATTGGCCGAGAACAGTGAATGTTCCAAGATACGTGACTGCGCATTACTGCGGTATAGCAAGGCGATGTCGCCCAATGCTACGCCTTCGTTTTGCAGCATATTCACTTCATCCACAATAAATTGGGATTCATCAGTATCGTTATAAGCTTCGTAGATACGGATAGGCTCGCCCTTGCCAGCGGAGGTCCATAAATTCTTGCCTAGTCGATTAGTGTTGTTGGTAATAATCGCGTTCGCTGCATCAAGAATATTGCTATGCGAACGGTAGTTTTCTTCCAGCTTAACGATGTTTTCCACTTGAAACTCGCGCTGGAAGTCGGACATATTGCCAACCCGTGCGCCACGGAAAGCGTAGATACTCTGGTCATCATCACCCACGGCAAAAATACTGTTGTGCGCGCCGCCCAACAGTTTTAACCATAGATATTGCAAGCGGTTGGTGTCCTGAAACTCGTCCACCAGAATATATTGAAAGCGCTGCTGGTAATGTGCGCGGATGTGCGGTTCGCGCTGTAATAACTCATAGCAACGCAACAGCAGTTCTGCAAAGTCGGTCACGCCATCACGATTGCACTGCTGGTCATAAGCGGCATAAATCTCCCGCAGTTTCTGGCTATGGCCATCATAGGCTTCCACTGCATCTGCCCGTAAACCTTCTTCCTTGCAGCCATTGATATAGCCCATCACTTGCTTTGGTGGATATTTCTCGTCGTCCACATTCATGACTTTCATCACGCGTTTGATGGCAGAAAGCTGGTCGGCGGTATCCAGAATCTGGAAAGTGCTGGGTAACCTGGCTTCACGGTAATGGGCGCGCAGCATGCGGTTACACAAGCCATGAAACGTGCCTGCCCACATGCCACGCGTGTTAATCGGCAGCATGCTGGTCAGGCGCGTCAGCATTTCTTTGGCGGCTTTGTTGGTAAAGGTCACCGCCATAATACCCATGGGTGAAGTCTGTCCGGTTTGAATCAGCCAGGCAATGCGGGTAGTCAGCACCCGCGTCTTGCCGCTGCCTGCGCCTGCCAGAATAAGCGCCGATACATGCGGCAGGGTGACCGCTTGCAGTTGTTTGTCGTTCAGGCCCTGTAATAAATCGATTTCAGATTGCATGTCATTATTATCGCATGCTGATGCAATTCAGCAGAGAACACTGCAAGCTGAAATTGATATTCATGAGCATAAATAAATTCTTGTGAACTTTCTAAATAGTGCGTACTCATACAAGTACGATGATGATGAATCATCTTTCCGCTTCTTTCCTCCCTGAGCGGAAGCCTTTACGATGAGGCCTGTTGCCCCGATTTACCCCTTAATCGGGGCTTTTTTTATTCTTTTTTTGGGTGTAGTTACTTAATCCTTTTATGTTCCACCCGGAAAACCCACCTGACGCCATGCCTCGTACAACAGGATGGCAGCAGAGTTGGATAAATTTAAGCTTCTGCTATGTGGCAGCATCGGTAGCCTGACACGATGCTCAGGTGCGAATTGGGCGCGGATGTCTTCTGGCAATCCGCGGGATTCAGGGCCAAATACAAAAACATCTTCGTCCTGATACTGCAAATCGGAGTGCCGCGTGCTGCCCTTGGTGGTCAGTGCGAATAGTCGCTTACCTTGTAATGCCTGCGCGCAAGAGCCCCAATCTTCATGCACGGTTAAGTCGGCATATTCGTGATAATCCAGCCCGGCCCGTTTGAGGTGTTTGTCTGATAACTCAAAGCCCAAAGGCTTAACCAAATGCAGTTTTGCCCCGGCATTGGCACATAAACGTATGATATTTCCCGTATTGGGAGGAATTTCTGGCTCAAAAAGCACGATATGAAACATTTTTAGCGGTTTGTTTAGAAACGTAGGATTAGAATGTTGGTGATATGATAGAACGAAAAGTAGCTAGATAAATAATTAAAACGCCATGGCACGTCCCGAAAAAATCAGATTAGGTGAAATTCTGGTCAGACAGAATTTCATGACCCAGGAAGAGTTGGATCAAGCGCTGGAAGAACAGCGCAAGACTGGCCGTCGCCTGGGTCGTGTCATCGCCGATAAAGGCTTTGCCAATGAGAGGCAGATTGCCGAGGCAGTGGCACATCAGCTGAATATCCCATTCCTGGATTTAGGCCAGTACGAACTGGACGCCAAACAGGTACAGAAACTCCCGGAAGTTCAATCACGCCGCTTCCGCGCCATTCTGCTGGAGGAACGCCCAAACAGTTTCCTGATTGCGATGGTCGATCCTTCCGATGTCTATGCTTATGACGAGTTAGTCAGACTACTCAAACGAGACATTGATATTGTAGTCGTGCAGGAAAGTCTGCTGATGCAGACCATCGACCGCTCTTACCGGCAAACCGAACAAATCTCTTCACTGGCCCTGGAGCTGCAGGAAGACCTGGCTGCCAGCAATGTCGATCTCGCCAGCCTGATGGGTGTAGACCTGGGTATTGATGATGCCCCGGTCGTTAAATTGTTACAGACTATTTTTGAAGATGCGGTCCAAGTGCGCGCTTCAGATGTGCATATTGAGCCACAGGAAAACAAACTGCTGATCCGCTTCAGGATTGATGGCGTCATGCATTTCCAGACCCAGGCGGATATGAAAATTGTGTCTGCCCTGATCATGCGCCTCAAAATCATGGCCGGCCTGGATATTTCCGAGAAACGCCTGCCGCAAGATGGCCGTTTTGGCTTCACCGTCAAAGGCCGTGCAGTAGATATGCGTATTTCTACCATGCCTACGCAGTATGGCGAAACGGTAGTGATGCGGTTGCTGATCCAGAATACTTCGCACTTTCAGCTGGATAAGCTGGGCATGCCACCAGAATTGCTGGCACGCTTCCGCAAAATGATCAACCGGCCAAGTGGCATGGTGCTGGTTACAGGTCCGACCGGTAGTGGTAAAACAACGACCCTCTATTCGGCACTGAGTGAACTCAATACGCCTGAAACCAAGGTGATTACTGTCGAAGACCCGGTCGAATATCGTTTACCCGGTATTATTCAGACTCAGGTGAGCGAAAAGATCGAGCTCGACTTCCCCAAACTGTTACGTGCCATTTTGCGGCAAGACCCTGATATCGTGCTGGTGGGAGAGATGCGGGATGAAGAAACCGCCCAAACCGGCTTGCGCGCCTCCATGACAGGTCACCTGGTGTTATCCACATTGCATACCAATGATGCCTCCACTGCGCCCGTGCGTTTAATCGACATGGGCGTGCCGCGCTTTATGGTGGCAATGTCACTGTTAGGTGTGATGGCGCAACGTCTAGTGCGGCTAATTTGTCCGCACTGTGCCGTAGACCATACGCCGACCGAAAATGAAGCCGTCTGGTTACGTCAGGTGCTACCCCAGGAAGAAATTCCATCGGTGTTCAAGCATGGCAAAGGTTGCCAACACTGTAATCGCACTGGCTATCTTGGTCGTATCGGCTTGTATGAGCTTCTGGAAATGACGAATGATTTGGCGATGGCAGCCAACATGCCGGATACCAATATTTTTATCCAGAAAGCCCGCGAAAAACTTAAAGGTAAAACCTTAAAAGATCAATCTTTACAGCTTGCTCTGCAGGGTAAAACTACACTGGACGAAATTATGCGTGTAGATAACCAGTTTGAAGGATAAAGCCTGTGCCGATATTTGAATATAAAGGACGTAGCGAAGATGGGTTGATGGTTTCCGGGGTGCAGGAAGCAGCCGATCTGGATGCTGTAGGTAGCGCACTTCTCCTTTCAAAAATCACACCTATTGAAATCAAGCAAAAAGCAGCAGTAGCGGTAGCTTTCAATTTGTTTGAAGAAAAAGTCACCAGCCTCGATGTCATGTTATTCAGCCGCCAGATGTACACGTTGCTTAAAGCGGGCATTCCTATCATGCGCGCGCTCAACGGAATCCAGAGCTCTGTAGGCAACGCTAAACTGGCTAAAGTAGTTGGCCAGCTAAGAACAAGTCTGGATGCAGGTCGTGAATTGTCAATGGCAATGACCGAGCATCCCAAAGTATTCGATAACTTTTATATCAGCATGATTCGTGTGGGTGAAACCACCGGTAATCTCGATAATATTTTTGCCAGGTTAGCCGAGCACATTGAATTCGAGCGCTTCATGCGCGGGCAAATCAAGTCGGCTCTGCGTTACCCCATGTTTGTAATGACCGCCATGGCGATTGCCATTGTGGTCATTAATATCATGGTGATCCCGCAGTTTGAAAAAGTATTTGCCAGTATGCATGCGGATCTACCATTCATTACCAAAATTCTGATCGCATTCTCCAGTTTTATGCGCAATTACTGGTTTGTGTTGATTGGTATGATTATTGGTGCCGCCTACACTTTTAAGTCCTATATCAGTACAGCCGCAGGCCGCTCGAATTGGGATAGAGTCAAAATGCGTATTCCCATCGCCGGAAAGATTATTTTTAAAGGCACCATGGCCAGGTTTGCGCGAAGTTTTGCGCTTTCCACACGCAGTGGATTACCCATTCTTTCCGCTTTGCGCCTAGTCTCTCAAACCGTTGAGAATGATTATATCTCGGTCAAGATTCTTAGCATGTCTGCCGGCATTGAGCGCGGCGAGACTATTCTAAGGACGGCAACGCAAACAGGCGTATTTAATCCTCTGGTATTGCAGATGATCGCTGTTGGTGAAGAGTCTGGGTCGCTGGATGATTTAATGCAAGAAATCGCGGATATGTATCAAGCTGACGTGGAATATGACGTTAAAACACTGGGGGCGCAAATCGAGCCTATCATGATTATGTTTTTAGGTGCGCTGGTCTTGGTCTTGGCCTTAGGGGTATTTTTGCCGATTTGGGACATGAGTTCTGTCATGCTCAAAAGCGGCTAATTAAAAAGGATGAGCAGTTTTTCAATTCTTATCATTGAAATTATTCATTAAAAAAATCGTATCATTATTCAGTATAGTTTTAAAAATGTCTGATGTTTAGAGCTATTTAAATATTGGACCAAAATTGTCTGGCATACTTTTTGCTGGCATAAAATTAACGCAGTTTGCACCTGTCACTGTGACAATAAAGGCAGGAATTTTTGATTAGGAGTCTTGGGAATGAAAAAACAGGCTGGCTTTACATTGGTTGAATTGGTTGTGGTGATTGCTGTATTAGGTATTTTGGCAGCGACGGCTTTGCCAAGATTTGTTAATGTGCAATCAAATGCACGAGTCGCAGCGGGCAACGGGCTTGCAGCTTCACTGCGCTCAGCAGCAAATATGGCGCGCGCATCCTGGGTAGCTGCCGGAAGTAATACTGCTAATCTGGTCGTACCAATGGATGGAAACAACGTAACAGTAAATGCAACTGGTTATCCAACAGCGGATGCAGCTGGTATTGTTGCTGCGTTGCAAAATCTGGATGCACAGTTTGGTACACCTACCCATGCAGCAGGGGTTTCCACTTTCCAAGTGGGTACATTTACACAGTGTACTGTTACATATACAGAGGCTACAGGATTGGTAAGTACTGCAAACTTAACTGCAGCAAGATGTGGTGGTTAATGAAGGATGAAGCAAACTCATGGGTTTACGCTCGTTGAGTTGGTTGTAGTCATCTCTTTAACGGGCATTGTGATAGCTGTGGCTACGCCAAGGTTTGCGAATGGCGATATCTTTGAAACCCGCGGAGACGCGGGTTTGCTTTCATCTACATTACGGTATGCGCAAAAAACTGCGATAGCGCAACGACGACAAGTGTTTGTAATTACCGATACCGCAGCACAGCCTCAAACCGTCAAATTATGTTTTGTGAGTGACCCGAACTGTCCGCTGGCGCAGGCCGTGATTAATCCCGAAACAGATGGCCCTTATGTGATGACACTTTCCAGAAATGTCAGTGTGAATCCATCTAACAATAGTTTGGGGTTTAACGGGTTAGGTCAAGCTGTACCTAATGTAGCAGCAAATTATGTTGTGACCAATCAAAAAAATAATGCGCAAACATTCACAGTAAACATCGAAGCTGACACCGGTTACATACGCTAACCATGCTTTGGCTGGCACATTACTATGTCCCAAATCAGTCGAAAAATAAAAAATATAAACAGTCGGACTCGAAAATCCAATCGTGGATTTTCGCTAGTGGAGCTGGTGGTGTTTATTGTGATTGTGACCACGGCAATAGCAGGTGTGGTAGGCGCGTTAGCCTGGATGAGTGGACACTCTGCTAACCCCATGGCGCGTAAACAGGCGATTGCGATTGCCGAGTCGCTGATGCAGGAAATCCAGCAAATGCCTTTCACATTTTGTGATCCTGATGACCCGAATGCATCAACCGCTGTGGGTTACGGCAATTGTACAACCCCGCAGAATAATCTTAACGGCCCATCACCTGCGGGTGAGAGCAGGTACAGTGCAACTAACCCTTTTGATAATGTCGCCGATTATGGCGGTTTCACCATGCCCGGCGGCGGGTGTGCAAGTATTTGCCGCATAGGCAGCAATGTTTCCATTCCCGGTTTGACGGCGTACACAGCTGCAGTAGTAATCGCGCAAGCGGGCGGTGCCGCACCTTTTGCGGGACTACCTGCGGATGCGGTTCTAAGAGTTGACGTTACGGTGACTGGTCCTTCCAATACCAGAATCAAGCTAACAGGTTTCAAGGTTCGCTATGCGCCAAGAGTTTAAAAAATCTTGTGCATTCATGCGCGGCTTTACCTTGGTGGAGCTAGTGGTGGTCATTACTGTTACCGCGATTATCGGCGGTATCTCATCCACGTTTATTCGGCATTCGGTCATGGCTTATGTGAACTCTGAAGCCTATTACGAGCTGGCAGACCGTGCCGATATTTCATTGCGGCGTATGTCGCGCGATATCAGAAATGCTCTGCCTAACAGTGTGTGGGTGTCTCCCGCCGGTGATTTTGTTCAGTTTGTACCCATCAAATCAGGCGGCCGCTACAAGCAGGATGACTTTGGCGCCAATAACATGAGGGTGCTTGGAGATCTGCCTTCTATGGCCGTTAACGATCAGTTAGTCATTTATAACCTCGGTATACAAGGTGCTGATGTCTACAATGGGGATACGCTCCGCGTTATCAACGCAGCTCCCGATGTCAATTTAAAACTAATGCAGTTTGCGGGTAGCGCCTTCCCGTTATCATCACCGGCTGGCCGTTTTTACGTCGTCAATGGAGCTGTAGCGTATGTGTGTGATCTTCCCAATCGGCGTCTGTTGATGGTGAGCAATATTGCACTTCCTTCAGCACACCCTGCCAATTTCAATGGAGCGAATGCCAGTGTGGTGGTGAGTGATGTCACAGGATGCAGTTTCACCTATAGTGAAGGCGTGATGCAACATACAGGTGTGATGACTGCCCAGTTGGAGCTTTCAAAAAATGGAGGGGTGGCAAGGTTGGTCAACCTCATCAATGTGGTGAATTCGCCATGAAATCCATCTTTTATCGGGCAAAAGGTTTTATGTTGCCTATGGCAATCTTTCTACTGGTCATACTGGCGGCATTGGTAGGCTATGCCATGCGGTTGGCAATGCTTGCCAACTTAGGGACTATCCAGGATGTGCAAGGAGCGCAAGCCTATCTGGCGGCACGAGCCGGGGTAGAGTGGGCGGCATACCAGGTATTGACGCCAGCAAACATGCAGGCGTGCCCGGCAATACCGACACCTTTTACAGTGAACGGTTTTAATGTTGCGCTGACTTGCAACCATTCAGTCGAGCAAGACAAAGCAGGAACTCAGGACATTCGTATTTATACCGTTCAATCAACCGCATCGATTGGCTTGGTTGGGGCGAAAGACTACATAGAACGAAGGATAACGATGACGCTGAGCCGGTGTATAGACTCTACTAATGGTGAGGAATGTAATTAAGGAATACCTAGTGGGCGGATTCATCAAAAAAATATTTCTTTGTATCGCGATTGGGCTGATATGCTCAAGTCATCTTTACGCCGCCACAGTAAGGTTAAACCCTGGCGGTGGACTCAGTGCAGGCGATGGTTTGCATACATACATCGAAGACACCACCCAAATCCAAGTACGTAGACTGAACAACACCGGGCAATTGTATAGCCCGAATGCCATACCAAGTAATACTCAGCTGGATAATGGTATTTACCTTAAAGCAAATGGCGGATTGATCGGGCCTGATCATTTCGGTTTTCCAAGTACGTTGACGCCCACAGCCTATATTAACCGTACGGTTTCTACACCTACTCCTGCAGCAATCTCGCAAGGTGTGACACAAAGTACGACTTCACAATTTAGTGCACCACGATTCAGTACCCTCGTTGCAGGGCCCAGTGTCACTGTAAACTGGAAGTACACTTATCCGCTTGATTACATCACTGCAGAAGTGACCTTGGTCATTCCGGTAGGGTACCCTATTAGCAGTTCAAATCCCGTGCGCTATTACCATGCGGTGGACACTTATCTCGGCGGAGACGATAGGGGGTGTGGCGTACGTTATGTAGACACAAACGGCAAACAGATTGTGGGTACTTACCCATTGTCAGGTGGTACAAATGCGCCATGCCCATCAAGCAATAGTTTGCCTGCGAATCTGGATGTGGTTGAATCATTTCGAGAGCGTAACCGGAGCTTTGATCATTATTGTGTGGGCGCATGGGATTCGTTTTGGACCAGCACCAGCAGCAATGCTTGTGCTATCGCAAAAACCAATTCATTAAGCGACACTATATCAACATCAAAAATTGATACCGGGATAGCAATTGAATATGATTTTATCTTGCCTGGTACATATACCTTTAGTTATGACTTCGTTGTGGGGTCAACCTTCGTCCCAAATTACGACCATCTGGAAATTCGCCATGCAGGCACTGGAACATTATGCCCGGTAGATATTCAAGTGCTGGCATGTCTTTCATCTACAGTGCCTTGTCCTGACAACCAGCTTGTTGCTACTGGTGTTCTGACGGGAAATCTTACCGTTTCACCAAGCACACCTACCGTCACAGCTACACCAGATTCGACATTCAGTATTGGGAGTGGTGTACCAATCGACACAGTATCAATCACTGGAAGTGCCGCAGCTACTTACACCCTAGGGGCTGGCAACTTGACTAAAGCTCCATTGAGCGGGGTCAAGTGCTGGAATACAGCGACTAACTCGCAGAGTTGCAGTTTCACTTTCACCAACACACCTTGCGTAGATTCTTTTGAATGCATGGAGAACAGTCAGGCCACCTACAATAATTTGAAAACTACACCCTCTGCCCGTAACCCGCTGCATACCAAGGTGTGGAACATGAATTTTGATATGGATATTGTGGCCGTACTGGCAAGTGGCGCTCAATCGACAGGCTACAATTCCGCTTCAGGTTTAATTGTCGATCTGGTGGTTGACGATAATAATAGTTGCGGCTCAACAGTCGTTGCTACCCAAACTTTACCGTTTGCCAGTACCGATGCCGGGCGTAAAAAAATCACTTTCACTGCGTCAGCATCCAATATGACGAATGGTAGTTACCCCAAAGGTGTATACCCGAATTTGAGATGCAAAGTGCGTGATCTCACGCTTAATAAATCAGGATGTTCTTCAGATAATTTTGCACTTCGGCCTCAGTCATTTGCTATATCATCCACGTCCGCTAATTTAATCCAAGCCACCGCAAGTCCGACTGTCACGTTGCCGCGTAAGGCATGGATGGATAATTTCAACTTGATTGCGTCGACTGGAGAAATCAATTACACAGGAACTCCGCAGATACTTGCTAGCAGAGTGTTTTCGCATACCGGAAATGTTTCTTTGGGTAAGTTTGGTTACGGCATCCCCAACCCTAATGCTTTACCACCCTATACTCCTCCTGAAAAGACTAGTTTTCCTCAGGCGGTGAATGGAATAAGCAGTGGAAATGATTTTTTATATAGTGAAGTCGGTTTTTTTAGATTTGATCAGTATGGTGTTTATGATGAAACTTTCGCTGCTGTAGATACTGCCAAAGGGGATTGTAATAATGAAGCAGTTACCAACCCTGATTCAAGTTTTAATCCTAATTCTTTTAATAACAATGGCATAAAAAACGGTTGCAGGTTTGGCAATACAAGTGCCACTAATTTCCTGGGTCGTTTTATCCCTGATCATTTCCGAATCGCACCAGGCACTGTTGTCAAAGCGTGTAGTAACTCATTTACCTATTATGGACAGGATGTCGCTAATACTGGAGGGGTGTCGATTCCGTTCACTATTTTCGCTGAGAATGGCGCAAACGGTACCACCCAGTATTACAGCGGTGTACCATCAACAAGTACCTACGCCAAATTTGTTCCTTCAACGTGGACTAACTACAAGTTCACGACTACGCCAAATCTTGGATCCGGCGATACGTTAAGAAGTGCATTTAATCCTGCTTTGCCAACGGGTTGGACTAATGGCCAGGTTTTCGTAGATGCCAAGTTCAAGATTGATCGTCCTGCAAACCAGACTATCCCGCAAAATGTGGCGTTTAGTGCGGAAATCAGCGATTCAGATGGCACTGCCACTAAACCTGTCAAGATTGCGTTGGATAGTAGCACTCAATTCCGTTATGGCAGGTTGGCAATCCCTCCCGTGCATGGTTCTGAATTATTGCCATTGCCTTTGAGAGTTGAGGCACAGTATTGGGATGGTGCCAGTATCAACTCCTATCGTCGCAGCACCGACGATAGTTGTACTGCGGTTCTGCCTTCAACCGTTGTCATGAGAAATTACAGAGGCAATTTGAATGCTTGTGAAACCCAGTTAAGCGGGGGCGCAATGACTAATGGAATATCTAATTTGAGGCTGTCAGCCCCTGGTGTCGGGGGGGATGGAAAGCCTAACACAGGCAGTGTCGATCTTGAAGTGAATCTGGGTGCCGTAGTTGCTGGAGAGAGAACGTGTACCGGACCAGCTGAAGCTAATGCGACCAGTGGAGTCATCCCCTGGTTTGGTGGGCCGGATCCAGTAGGGCGCGCCACATTCGGGGTCTACAAAGCCCCCATCATCTACATGCGAGAAAACTTCTGATTCACTCAAAACCACCTTAACAGGTGGTTTTATTATTTTAATCAATGAATTGAAGTGGCCAAGCAGGCACTAAAGTTGCTACCTGTTATAAAAAAGCCTAACGACTGACAGTTTTTGTAACGAAATACCACAGTTTGCAGGTTTAAATTACCTGATATGTAAAGCCGTAGTAGCTTATATAGTCAATCATACGACAATGCTTTATGATTCACTTTAAAATTGATTTGTTGTGCATTGATTTTAAATAATAAATTTTCATTATTCTAACTATTGGGTGTATATGAGTTGGTTTAAACGACAAAAGAACAAGCAACAGGTGGGGGTGAGCTTCACTGATATGCATGTTAGCACCGTGGCGTTAGCGCCAGGGCTAGATGGCGCTAAACCAACTGTCTCACTTGCTGCAATTCAGCAGGTGCCGCTGCAGGCGACTTCCACTTTGCGGCATTTTGTGACCAAAAATGACCTAAAGGCCATGCCTTGCAACGTCATGCTTAATGTAGACCAATATAATGTCTTGCAGATCGAAAAGCCCACCATGCCGGAATCCGAGATCAAGCAGGCATTGCGCTGGAAGGTAAAAGATCTGCTGGATTATTCGGTTGAGCAAGCCGTCGTAGATGGCATTAACGTACCTGTAGACCCTGCATATGCTAATCGCCAGCCAGCGATGCTGGCTATTTGTGCTAAAAAATCCACTGTCTCCCTGATTGGTAACCAGATGGTAGAAGCTGGTTTTAACCTGAAAACCATTGATGTACATGCGCTGGTGCAGCGTAACATCGCGCAATTGCTGGAAACCGAGGGCCGTGCGCTGGTGATGCTGACTATGCTGCCCAGAGGATGTTTGCTGACATTCACTGCCAAAGGCGAGTTATATCACGCCCGCCTGATTGAGCTGGATAGAGATTTCCTGAATGACAGGGGCGATTTATACCAGAGTAATTTCGACAAACTTGTACTCGAATTGCAACGTTCACTGGATAGCTTTGATCGCCAGTTCCCATATTTGAGCCTTAACCGGTTGGTGGTGTCACCAGTAGCCAATCGTGATTACCTGGTGAGCGGGCTGAGTACCAGCTTGTATGTGCCGGTCAATGTATTCAACCTGGAAGACATCGTTGATTTGCCGCCTAACCAGGACTTTGCCAGCCTGGAGAAACAGGCGATGTTGCTGCCCGCCCTGGGCGCAGCTTTACGCGAGGAGGCAGTCGCGTGAGTCAGCAAATCAACTTGTTTGAAAGCGGGCTTGTCAAGTCCAAAGACTGGTTCACGTTATCTTTCGTAGCTGCGATCTATATTCTGGCTGCCATCGTCATGGTGTATTTCTATACCGGTATTGAGTCTGAAAATGCCCAGCTGCTGGCTCAGCGCAATCAAACTGTGATCCAGTACGAAAGCATGCAAAAAAAGGTGGAGGAGTTTGCCAAGAAAGCAGTACCGGTTGATAACAGTCAGCTGGAAGCTGAACTCAAAAACCTGAATAGCCGATTTGAAATGCAATCGCAGATGCTGGTCATTTTCCAGCAATCTATTTCCGAGAATGCTTACCACCTGATTGATTATATGCGTGGGTTAGCCTCACAGCAGCTTTCTGGCGTGTGGTTGACTGGTTTTAAAATCGAGCCTGCTGCACAACATGTATCACTGTCTGGCCAGGCATTGCAAACGGAAGAAATTCCTTTGTACCTGGATTTGTTATCTGCACAAAAAGTATTTGAAGGTACCCAGTTTTCCGGTTTGCAGTTCAAACAGGTTGAATTGCAAAAGCAGCTTGCGCCACAAGCACCTGCTGTGGCCATACCAGCCACTGCGCCTGCAGCTGCGCCAGTGACTACCCCTGACACTTCGGGCAAAAGTGCTTCTGCCACTCCAAGCACCACGAATAATCCTGTCACGCCACCTGCAAGCACAGCACCAGCAAACGCAACGGTTCCTGAAGAAGCAAGCAAGCTGAAAATTTATGCATTCGATGTTAAAGGCCAGGATCTACGCGATAAAAGCAAACCTGCCACTGCTTTGAGCTGGGATGACTTTGTCAGCCAGACCGGCACCCAGGCTAAGCCACAAGCGAAGCAGCCATAGGAAAGTGCACCCCTGATGCGATTTGAACAGTTACACACACTCAACACTAAATGGCTGGCGCTATCCAAGCGGGAGCGCTGGATGATTTTTGGCGCGGGCCTGTTTGCCGTGGTTGGATTAATGGATACCTTTTTGCTGGAGCCACAACGCGTCCAGTTAGCCGGCACGCAACAAGAGATTCTAAAAATACAGAATGACACGACAACATTGACCGAACAGATGACCACTATTGCCAGCCAGGCTGCACCAAAGCCTGAGAGCAATGGCTTTAAGCGTGATATTGATGCCGTGAATGCAAAAATCGCCAGTCAGTCCTCAGACCTGGTGAAAATTTCTGCCTATATGGTGCCGCCGCAGGAAATGGTGCTGTTACTGAAGAAGCTTTTGCAAAAGCACACCGATGTGCAGGTGATTGAAATGCAGTCACTGCCGGTGGTCGACTTTATTGAGAAGCAAAGAAAACTGATACAGGACCAAAAAGCGCCTGCCACCAGCAATCCACAGGATGCGACCGCTGAAGATATCTGGAAAAACGTACCGCATGTTTACCAGCATGCAGTGAAAGTCAGGCTGAAAGGTAAATACTTCGCGCTGATGTCTTATGCACAATCACTGAAAGCGATTGGCCAGAGAGTGGCATGGGAAAACGCCGAGCTGAAAGCCGATTATCCGGAAAGTGAATTGACCGTTCAGGTATATACCCTGAGTGGCGAAAATGCATGGTTGGGGATTTAGCATGCGCGTATTGGTAAAAGCAATGTGGATGTTAATGCTGATGCAAGGTGTCGCCTTTGCGGAAATGGTGGACCCCACCAAGCCGCCGCCATCTGTCATGGAGTATTTGCCAAATGCAGAAATGCAGGCAGAAAAGCCATGGGAGCTGACCGCTTTGCAGCATAACGGTAAGAGCGGATTTGCTGTGGTTAATGGCCAGATGGTGCAAGTGGGCGAGAGCTATAGTGGTTTCACGCTAGCATCGGTGAAAAACCAGCAGGCGGTATTCGTCAGTAAAACCGGCGAGAAAAAAGTGATCGGGTTAGGTTTGACCAGCTATATCGTGCCTGCCCAGCCACCGGCAAAAATTAAAGCTAAAACAGCCAAACAGACTAAAAAAGCAAAGAAATAAAGTAATAAGTACCTGCGTGTTGAAATGTTCAGCATTCAGGTTAAAAACACATTGAGAGACTGCTATGAAAACTTTTGTGAATACCTTGGGTGTGGTGATTATCGGTGCCGGACTGGCAGGGTGCAACAGCAATCCGTTTGCGCCAAGCAATGCATCCATCAACCCTAAAATTCAAAGTGAGCTGAGCAAATCTGCTGCCCAGGCAAAAGGGCATACAGCTCCGTTGCCAAAAGAGGTGACCGACGAACTGTTTGAGCCTCTTAAAATTGAACCGCCCAAATCTCTTGCCAAACGCGTTGAGCCTAGATTCGACCTGGTCGTCAATAAGGCGCCGGCTACGCAGGTGTTGATGGGTATCGTCTCCGGCAGTCCTTACAGCATCGCATTGAGTCCTGACCTTAGGGGAGATATCTCGATTAACTTGCGCGATGTGACGCTGTTTGAAGCGCTGAACGCCTTGCGTGATTTGTACGGCTACGAGTACAAAATGAGTGGCAAACAGATTTTTGTCGAGCCACAAAATATCCAGACAAGGGTGTTCCAGGTGAACTACATCAGCGGAGCACGTAAAGGTACTTCAGCCACGAAAGTGACTTCAGGCACCGTGAGCAATTCAAGTGGTGGTGGCGGTCAGGCTGCGGCAGCTTCCGGCGGTACTGCAGTAGGTGCACCGGCAGCATCGGGTGGTGGCGCTGCCAATCTGCAGGTGTATGCCTCTGATGTCAGCATGGGTACCAATAATGATTTCTGGGGCGAGATGGCTAACTCGCTGAACAGCATGATCGGTGAAGAGGGTGGCCGCAAGGTGGTGATCAACTCGCAGTCCGGCCTGATCATGGTCAAAGCGATGCCTAAGGAAATCCGCCAGGTTGAGAAGTTCCTCAGCCTGATGCAGGTGACGGTAGACCGCCAGGTGATCCTGGAAGCTAAAATCCTCAAAGTACAATTGAATAAAGATTCACAACAGGGCATTAACTGGTCTGCAGCCAGGTTTATGCGCGGCCGTGATGTGACCTTCGGTAATGTAAGCGGTAACAGCACTGTGAATGGTGACACTGGCAATATCACGGATGGCAATGTCACTACTTCGCCGGCAGCGAATCCAGGTTTCCTGGATAACAATTCTGCGATTGGACTGGGTGGCTCGGTATTTGCACTTGCTGTACAGGGCAAGGGCTTCTCTGCATTGCTTACTTTTCTGGAAACACAGGGTAATGTGGAAGTACTTTCCAGCCCGCGTATCGCCACCATTAATAACCAGAAAGCCGTGCTGAAAGTCGGTAACGATGCGTTTTTTGTGACTAACGTCAGAACCAACGTGACCACTACCACTGGTGGTGCGATTGTGACACCGGATATCCAGCTGCAACCGTATTTTTCCGGTATCTCGCTGGACGTGACACCACAGATCGATAAAAACGACAATATCATCCTGCACGTACACCCGTTCGTCAGCGATGTGACACAGGTCAACAGGACCGTGACATTGTCCAGTGCTAACGGTGGTGTATATACTATCCCGACTGCGTCTTCCAACATTAACGAAACCGACAGTATCGTACGCACCCGGGACGGCAACGTGATTGCAATCGGCGGGTTGATGTCCGAGTCTATAGATAATACACGGACTAAAGTGCCGGGTTTCGGTGATATCAAATACCTGGGTAACCTGTTCCGCCAGAAGAGCGAAATCACCAGAAAAACCGAGTTGGTGATCCTTCTGAAATCCACTGTAGTACGTGGTGGCGACAATTGGGCTGAAGATATGCTTGAAACTCAGGGCCGTATTGATAAACTGAAAGGTGAGAGCTTCTAGGAGCGGGTTATGTACCTGCAACACTTTGGTTTAAAAGAGTATCCATTCACCATCACCCCGGATACCAGTTTTTATTATGCGACGCGCAGCCTGCAAGAGGCTTTGAATACCTTGCTGGTGGCGATTCAGTCCGGGGAAGGGTTTGTCAAAATTACAGGCGAAGTTGGCACTGGCAAGACGCTTTTGTGCCGCCGCCTGCTCAAAGCACTCGAACCCACCTGCAAAGTGGCGTTTATCCCTAACCCGTATCTTGACCCGCATGCCTTGCTGATGACTTTGGCCACCGAGTTTGGCGTGGCTTTCAAACCGGATTTTACCCACCATGACATGATAGATGCGCTGCATCGCAAACTGCTTACTTTTGCTGAAGAAGGCACGCATGTCATTGTCTGCCTGGATGAAGTGCAGGCGATGCCGTTGGAAACGCTGGAAGCATTACGCCTGCTGAGCAACCTGGAAACCGAAAAACGTAAATTGATACAGGTAGTGATTTTTGGGCAGCCAGAGCTTGAAGAACGCATCAACCATCCGTCTATCCGCCAGTTACGCCAGCGCATCAGTTTTGAGTATCAGCTTAAAGGCTTGCAATGGTCTGAATTGGGGTTCTACCTCAATCATCGTATGCATGTGGCCGGCTACCAGGGCGGCATGGTTTTCACACCGGCCAGCATGCGGCTACTTTACCGCTATGCCAATGGCATCCCCAGGTTACTGAATATCCTGGCGCACAAATCCTTGCTGTCAGCGTTTGGCAGAGGCCAACAGGGTGTATCTGCAGAAGATGTCAAAGCCGCTATCCTCGATACACAAGCCAGTGTTAGAGCACAACACCGGTGGTGGAGCCATGGTTTAAAATGGTGGCTGGCATTTCATTCCGCTCTTGCCGGTGTTGGCCGTTAATCAGGGCTTTGAGGACAAGCAGTGAGTTTAATTAATCAGGTATTGAAAGATGTTGAAGCGCGCCAGGGCGGGACCATGAATGATGGCTGGGCTGGGCAACAAGTCAAACCGGTTTTGACACATCAACCTTCTACTTCCCGGCAATGGGCCAAACGCCTGATTTGGCTATTGATGATTGCGGGCTTGGTCGCTTGGATAATATTCAACCGAACCGAATTGTCAGCGTTTTACCGGTCAACTTTAGCCAGTATTCCATTGGCTAGCGAGAAAAAATCGTTTGGGAATAACTCACAAACCAAGCCAACAGTTACCACATTGCCTGCAAAAGCAGCTATTCCAGAAACACCAAAGCAGGCTTCAAGTGAGAGCAATCCAGTTGTTGATGCGCATCCGCAATTAACCAAATCTCTGTTTAGTGAATGGCAAGCCGAGCTTGCTGAGTCTATGACCAAACCGCCCATTCGTCAAAAAGTGACGCCTGCGCCTGTGTCTAAACAAACGGTTGTCTCTAAGCAAACTTCAGTCAAAGGTGAAGCACCACAGGTTGAAGGCGAATTTTCCATCAAGCCGACCGAAAGCAACTCATCAGGCACTGTGGTTTCTGTCGTTGAACCGCCGCTGGAATCAGGTAACGCTGGTAAAAGCAAAGCCACTGCCGAAACATCCACAGAAACCAATGGCACTGTGAACAAGCATGTGCGGCCGGAACAGGAAGTCAACTTGCTGATTCAAAAAGCAGTTGATCATGAACAAAAAGGGCGGTTGAGTGAAGCGTTGACCATTTTACGCCAAGCACTGGTCACGTATCCGCAATCTGAAGATGCCCGTCAATTACTCGCCGCTTATCTGTTTGAAACCAAGCAGGAGGCTGAAGGTGTAGCCGTATTGCAGGCAGGTATCAAACGTAATCCAGAGCAAGTCGGGTTATCCAAATCTCTGGCTAAATGGCAGTTGGCACACAATCAGCCCGAGGCTGTGTTGCTGACTTTAAAACCATTTGCCACTGTGTTGGCGCGTGACGCCGAAAGCCAATGGATACAGGCAATCGCTTGTCAGCAACTGGGCCAGCATCAAGCAGCTTTGCCTTACTTTGAGCGTGCGATCATTTTGCGTCCGGGTCAGGCGCAGTGGGTGGTGGCTTATGCTATTTCTCTACAGGCAAGCGGTCAAAATGCGCAAGCCTTGCAACAATTACAGTCAGCGCAGACCATGCCATTAAGTGAGCGCCTAGCCGAATTTGTTAATCAGCGTATCCGCCAGCTTGGTGGTTCAGTGCAACCGCGTGACGAGTAAGTGGCGAGCGCGGTAAGTTTATTGCTCACCTGAAATAGCACTTTATTCTTCTGTACTTTTTAATGTGCGCGCAAACACCAGCGCCGATACTTGTCCAGCCCCCGCTTGTTTGAGTACCTTTGCCAGCGCATGCATGCTTGCACCGGTAGTCATGACGTCATCTACAACCAGCACATGTTTTCCCTGCCAATCTTTTGGTGATGCAAACGCACCGCGTAAATTGCGGATTCTTGTTTTCATGTCCATGCCCGCTTGCGATGGCGTGTCCATCACGCGCGTGCAACCATCAATGTCCAGCGGAATCTTCAATGCTTTTTGTAAGTGCTTTGCCAGTTCCAAGGCATGGTTAAAACCTCGCTGGCGCACTCTTTGTGTATGCATGGGCATGGCAATCATCACGTCCGGGATATTAGCGGCTAACAATGTCGGCAAATGCGGCAGCACAGCCTCCGTGATTAATTTGCCTATGGGTAATTGCTGATGGTACTTGAATTGTTGCAACAAGCGGTCTAGCGGATAAGCATAACGGAAAGGTGCAAACGTCTGGTCAAATGCAGGTGGATGTTGCAGGCAAATGCCACAGTAATCGCCATTTAATGTAGGCAGTGCGCACTGTGGGCAGCGCGATGAGGTATACCAAGGTAGTGCGGCAGCGCAATCATTGCAAAATGGCGCATGACCTGTCTTGGTTTCTGACCAATATTCGGGTTGATATTTCTGGGCAGGCGCTGCACACATAGGGCAAGGCTGGCTGGCTTTTAACCAGGCTTGTAACCATTGTAAAAGGTGTATGTGATTAATATTTAAGCTGTTGTAAAAATTTTTCACGTTTAAGAGTAAACAACCTATAATTCAGCCCAATTAAAATCATCTTAAAACTGTCTGCGATTACTATGGAACAACAAACTTCTTCTAGCGCTTGTAACAGCGAACTGCAAACTTCCATCATTAATATCGATGGCCTCAAAGCCGCCAGTGCCTGCGAACACACTACCGTTGAACGCTGGTCTGTCGATGACATCATGGCATTGTTTGAACTGCCGTTCAATGATCTACTGCACAAGGCACAACTGGTACATAGGGAGCACCATGAGCCGAACGCGGTACAGGTCAGTACCTTACTTTCGATTAAAACTGGCGGATGTTCGGAAGACTGCGGATATTGCCCACAAGCGGCGCGATTTCACACTGAGGTGGAAAACGAACCTTTAATGAAGCTGGATGACGTGTTAGCCGCGGCCAAAGCGGCCAAAGACAGCGGCGCCAGCCGTTTCTGTATGGGTGCTGCCTGGCGCGGCCCGAAACAGCGTGACCTCGACCCGGTGCTGAAAATGATTGCTGAAGTGAAAGCGATGGGCCTGGAAACCTGTGCTACTTTGGGCATGCTGAAAGATGGCCAGGCCGAGCAATTGAAAGAAGCCGGGCTGGATTATTACAACCACAACCTGGATACGGCGCCGGAATATTATGGTGATGTGATCAGCACACGCACTTATCAGGATCGCCTTGATACCTTGGATCGCGTGCGTAGCGTGGACATCAATGTTTGTTGTGGCGGTATTATCGGCATGGGCGAAAGCCGTGCACAGCGCGCCGGTTTGCTGGCGCAGCTGGCGAATATGGAGCAACCGCCCGAAAGTGTGCCGATCAACTTGTTAACGCAGGTCGAAGGTACACCTATGCATGGTACCGAAGCGCTGGACCCACTGGAATTCGTGCGCACGATTGCTGCTGCGCGCGTGACCATGCCAAATAGCTTTGTCCGTTTGTCCGCCGGTCGTCAAAGTATGGGCGATGCTGTGCAGGCTCTGTGTTTCCTAGCTGGTGCCAATAGCATTTTCTACGGTGAGAAATTGCTCACAACCGGCAACCCGGAAGCCGATGCTGATAATGCATTATTCGCCAAACTAGGCCTGAAGAAAATCTAGTAATCATATGCTGGACTTTTTACAAGCCGATCTCGAAAAGCGCAAAACCTTGGGACTGACGCGTCAGCGTCGGTTGCTGGATTCGCCGCAAGCCGAGCATATCACCGCCAATGGTCAGCGATATCTCTCATTTTGCAGTAACGATTACCTTGGCCTGGCAAACGATGCTGCGCTGGTGACTGCCTTGCAACAAGCGGCGGCAGAGGCGGGTGTTGGTAGTGGCGCCTCCAATTTAATTACCGGCCATCACCGTTATCACGACCAACTTGAGCATGCATTGGCGACATTGGTTGGCAAGCCAGCAGCTTTGCTGTTTTCAACTGGGTACATGGCTAATATCGGTGTGATCAGTGCCCTGATGGGACGTGACGACGCGGTGTTTTCGGACAAGCTTAACCATGCCTGCCTGAATGATGGCGCTTTTTTGTCGCGCGCCAATCATCACCGCTTTCCACACAATGATGTCGCCGCTTTGGAAAAACTGCTGCAAACCAGTACAGCCCGCCACAAATTGATTACTGCAGATGCCGTATTCAGTATGGATGGCGATATCGCACCCCTGGCCGCATATCTTGAGCTTTGCGAACGTTACGATGCTTATCTCTACGTAGATGATGCGCATGGGTTTGGTGTGTTGGGCCCGCAAGGCCGCGGCACATTGAAACATCTGGGTCTGGAATCGCCACGTTTAATCATGATGGGTACGCTGGGAAAGGCTGCCGGAGTTGCTGGCGCATTTGTTGCCGGGGAGCAGGTGGTGATTGATTACCTGATCCAGTATGCCAACAGCTATATCTACACCACGCCGGCGCCACCGCCATTATCGGCAGCTTTGTTAGCTTCGGTTCATGAAATTGAACATGGCGATGCGCGCAGGCAACAATTATTTGCCATGATTAATTTGCTGAAAAGTGAGCTGTCACTCATGCGCTGGCATTTACTGCCATCAGAAACTGCGATACAGCCATTGATCGTCGGCGATAATTTTGAAGCGCTTGCGCTGAGCCAATATCTGCAAACGCGCGGTATTCTGGTACCTGCTATTCGACCGCCTACCGTACCGGTCAACAGCTCGCGTTTACGTATTTCGCTTTCTGCCACGCATGGTGAGCAAGAAGTGCGCGCCTTGATTGATGCATTGCATGAAGCCGAGCGCATCATTCCGGTCAGGGAACAGGCATGAGTTGTTTCATAGAGATGATGGGTCAGGGCAAGCCGCTGGTGCTGCTGCACGGCTGGGGCATGAATAGTGCCGTCTGGGAGCGCATCACCAAACGCCTGTCGGCCAACTACCGCTTGTTTCTGGTGGATCTGCCCGGCATGGGCCAAAGCCGCCCGATTACTCCCTACCATTTGCATAGCATGGCTGAAACGATCGCCGAGGAAATCCCGGGAGTTTCCAGTATCCTGGGCTGGTCGTTAGGTGGATTAGTAGCACAACGGATTGCCTTAAACCAGCCGGATCGGGTTGAGAAACTCATTCTGGTGGGTAATAACCCGTGCTTTGTCAGCAAGCCGGATTGGCCGCACGGCATTGAAGCCCGGCACTTTCAGCAATTCAATGAACGTTTTGAAAAAGACTTTCAAACGACTTTGCTCAATTTCCTGACTTTGCAATGCATGCACGCAAAAGACGCCCGTAGCACCGTGCGTCAGTTACGTATCGCTTTCGCTGCCAAGCCAACGCCGACACAGGAAAGCCTGAACCTGGCGCTGGATATCCTGTTGCAAACGGATATACGTGAAGAAGTCAGCCGCCTGTATCACCCAACCCTGATTATCCACGGTGACCGTGACACCCTGGCACCAGTCAGTGCCGCACACTGGTTGGCCATGCACCTGCAACGCGCAAAACTGCGTGTGATTGCCGGTGCAGCGCATGCGCCGTTTCTCTCGCATGCCGATGCTTTCTGCGAAGCGGTAGACACATTTATGGCCGAAGACTCCGCGGTGCGCGCTGTTGCGGAGACTTGAATGCAGGATGAATATTCAATAGACAAGGCGCGCATGCGGCAGGCGTTCCATCGTGCGGCAAAACAGTATGATGGCGCCGCCATTTTGCAGCGCCAGGTGCGTGAAGAAATGCTAAGCCGTCTGGATGTCGTCAAGCTGCAACCGCAAGTCATCCTCGATGCCGGATGCGGCACCGGGCATGGTTTATACGCCTTACTCAAACAATATAAAGCCGCAAAAGGCATCGCGCTGGATATCGCCGAGGGCATGCTGGCACGTACACGTACACTTTTTCCAACATATAAATTCTGGCAATCACAGCCGCGCTTTGTCTGTGGGGATATTGAAACTATTCCTTTAGCCACCGGTAGTGTGGATATGGTGTGGTCCAACCTGGCTATGCAATGGTGTAATGACCTGGATGCCGCCTTGCAGGAATTCCGTCGCGTGCTACGCCCTGATGGCTTGCTAATGTTCGCTACATTGGGGCCGGATACCTTGAAAGAATTGCGGGCAGCTTCAGGTGCCGATCATACGCATGTCAGCCGTTTTATCGATATGCATGATATTGGCGATGCCATGACCCGTGCCGGGTTCAATGCACCGGTGCTGGATGTCATGCATTACACCCTGACTTACGATACCGTTGAGTCGGTGATGCGCGACCTCAAGGCGATTGGCGCGCATAATGCCACTGCCGGGCGACCTAAAGGATTGACCGGAAAAGGGTTTTTGCAGAAATTGCGCCAGGGTTATGAAGGTTTCCGCCAGCAGGGAAAGCTGCCAGCGACCTATGAAGTCGTATTTGTGCACGCATGGACAGGTAGCCAGCCGTACACCGAACCCGGCAGCAGCCCGATACAACTGATGCCGCGCAAAGTCACAGCAGAATAAGTGATGACAATCGATTCGTTGCCGCGCCATTTCTTCGTCACCGGGACTGATACCGGCGTCGGGAAAACTACGGTGACGGTGCGCCTGATGCAGCACTTTGCCGCACGAGGCCTGAAAGTGGTGGGGATGAAACCTCTTGCGTCCGGCTGCGAGTGGGTGGATGGCCGCTGGCAAAATGAAGATGTGAGGCAATTAACCGCCGCCTCAAATGTGCAAACACCGCCTGAACTCGTGAATCCCTATTGTTTTCAACCGCCAATTGCCCCGCATATTGCTGCTGCGCAAGCGGGTACAGAAATTCAACTGGATGTCATCAAGGATGCTTATACTGCATTAACTGAGCTGGCAGATGTGGTCATTGTAGAAGGTGCAGGCGGTTTGCTGGTCCCGCTCAATAAAACCCAAACCATGGGCGATCTGCTGCGAGTGCTTGAACTGCCTGCGCTGGTGGTGGTAGGCATGCGACTTGGCTGTATTAATCACGCGTTGCTGACCAGGCAGGTTTTGCAGCAGCAAAAAATTCCGTTTTGCGGTTGGGTAGCTAACCAGATTGACCCTCACATGAGCATGCAGCAAGAAAACCTGCAGACGCTGGTTGAGTGGGTACAGCAGCCGCCCGTTTTGCATTTGCCTTATCAAGGACAAGAAACCTAGATGGTAAAACAGTCAGAAATGGGCCAATCCCCCCTAAGCCAGATTGGCATGCACGCACCTGTGCCACCAGTCACAAAGGCATTGATTGCTCTCAATCTATTGGTGTTTGTGATCATGCTCTGGGGTGGTGCCGGCTTCTGGCATTCGCCTAACAATGTGCAACTGACCTGGGGCGCTAACTTTGCGCCTGCTACGGCAGATGGACAATGGTGGCGACTCGGTTCTGCCATGTTCCTGCATTTTGGCGCATTGCATTTAGGCATGAATATGCTGGCTTTATGGGATGGCGGCAAGCTGGTTGAACGCATGTTTGGCCCGGTGCGATTCTTAAGTATTTATATTGTCAGCGGCATTGCAGGTAACTTGTTGTCGCTGGTTATTCAGGGTAATGAAGCAGTTTCCGGTGGCGCTTCGGGCGCCATTTTTGGGATCTACGGTGCGCTGCTGGTGCATGTCTGGTATACCAGGCAGCACATGCAACAAGTCGAATTCCGCTGGCTATTCTGGGGTGCCCTGGCATTCTCGGCGCTGACGATTATCATGGGATTTATTATCCCCGGCATTGATAACTCGGCGCATATTGGCGGCTTTGTGACCGGGATTGTTGGCGCAGTATTATTGCTGCCGACCAGTGAAGCGCATCATCCGCATCTGCAAAAGTGGCGTTTTCTTTCCGGCATCAGCTGGCTGATTGCTATCGCGATTTTGCTGACGCATTTGCCGGAACCTAAATATCGCTGGCATGAAGAACTGGCCATCCGCAAACAGGTGCAAAAGTTTACCCTGATAGACCAGCAGGCCAACCGCAAATGGAACGCCATTATGCTGGAAGGGCGCGAGGGCAGTGTCAGCTTTGACGACATGGCTACCCAGATTGATGAAGAAGTGGCGAATACCTACGAGGAAAGTTTTGAAAAACTTTCCTCGCTACCAGATGACCCTAATCTGCCGTCAGCGGCGTTGCTGGAACAAGCCAAGGCTTATGCCTTGAAACGCAGTGAAGACAGTAAAGCTGCTGCAGATAAGTTACGTAACATTCCATTTACGCCTGGTCGCGCAGCCCAGTAAAACGCGCATTCATACGTTTTCAGTAAAACGTATTCAATCCAGCCCTGCAATTTAAAGCGATGGCGCTATAAATCCGTCGCATCTCTCTGTTGTTTGAATTTCTTTTGTTGTTTCGGGCTATGGAATTTGCCATGCAAACGATGAGCCCGAGTGAAAGCCCGTTTCCAGAAATCGTCAGATTGCGGCAAGTAGTGTGCCTTGAATACCTGCCAGTCTTCACGCGTAAAGCCAAAATCCATACACGAGAAAATCAGTCCGGCAATATCTTTGCGCACGGCAGTGCCATTGGGTGAAACACCTTGCAGTACACGGTGCAAGTCCAGCAAGTAAAACTCAGTGTCCGCTGTTAAGGATGCAGATTTCTGCAAGGCGATATGGCAAAGGTAAAAGTCTCTATGGCATAAGCCTGCGGCATGAAATTTTTTCGCCAGCTTCGCTACTGCGATTAACATCGCGTGGCGCTGTTCTGCTGAGGCAGGTTGCGATTGCCAGCTTTTGCAAATATCTTCCAGTGATTCAATATCACCTAAATCTTCAGTCAACAAAAATGAGCGCTGGCTGGCAGCACAGTGACCTTGTATGCCATACGCTGCTATCGGAGTAGTCGCAATGCCAATGTTTTCAAGTGACTGAATTGCACGCACTTCAGTCATGGCGCCAATAATCGGGCGTTTAAAAGTCAGCCAGTTTTTGACAATCTCTTGCCAGCCAGTGACGCCATGCTGTTTGATGAAGTAGGATTGTCCGGCAATCGTGAGACGCATGGTTTTACGATTGGCAGCCGCGCGTACGGTATGGCCTTCTAATGCCATAAAATCTTCAAAAGAAAATTCCGTTAAGCGAGACGCGTGTTTAGGTGACAGCCAAAGATGGGTATCAGAGGATGGTGGCACAGGATTACGGTGCTGTGTTTGTTGAGCCAATGTTCTTTTCCGAAGCTAACTGCGTGAGTAGCTTTGCCTCAGCCTTTCCTGGGTTGTCTTGCATTAGTTGGTTAGCACAAGCCAGCCCGGCCTTGCTAAACGTTGCACGCTCAGAGGTCAGTGCTGTAGCAAGCGCCTGATCAAGTGCGGATTGTGTAAATGGACTGGCAAGTACGATCCCTGCACCTGCATTTTCTATATATGGGGCATAACCGCACACATTTGTAGTGACTACCGGCAAACCGCAAGCCATGGCTTCCAGCAATACATGACCAGCCAGTTCGCGTCTGGCCGGATGCACCATCCAGTCACATGCTTGCATCAGCTGTGGAATATCATCACGACCGCCCAGCACCTGTATCTGGCCGCTTAAATGATGTGCCTCAATATGTTTCTGCAACCAGCGTGGATTATCCTGGCCTATGATCAGCATGCGGACATTTTTTCTCATACTTTCCGGCAAACTGGCAATGGCCGTGACTGCGCGGTCAGCCCCCTTGGTTTTAAAGCCTGAGCCTACCAGTAGCAGTGCAATCTGCTCAGGCAATATACCGAATGTGTCTGCCAGCCATTGCTTTCCGTGTGCACGGTTAAAACTGGGGAATCGCTGCGGATCCAGGATAGGCGGGATCAGGTGAAAACGCTCGCTTGGTGTCTGGTACCAATGCTGGAATGTCGTTTGTTCCTGCGGCGTCAGCGTCAGAATGTGGGTGTTGCTGCTTGGCGAGAAGATTGATGCTTCTGCCTGCTGGAACCAGCGATAACGACTGGTCAGCCTATACCACCACGGCCGCTCTTCATGTGCTTTAGCAATAAAGCAGGAGTCTGCAGCAAAATAGACGTCTATCGGCTGCATGCGGTTAAAGCCTACCACCAGGTCAAAAGGTTCTGCCCGCACAGCCTGCTGCATCGCGCTAATCAGGCTGGCATGTCTGGTATGGTTACGCCAGCCGTTGCTTGCGCATAACTTCACCTGGATTTCTGCTGGCTGCTGCCCTTGCCATTCACCAGTGAAAATCGTCACTTGGTGACCCAGTGCAACACAGTCTTTTGCAATACGCAGCATGTCGCGCTGCACACCGCCATATGGGAAATATTTGAATATCAGAAAAGCAAACTTCATGGCCGAGATTGTATGCGAAAATAGCGCCCATGAAACGGATTCTGATTGTCAAAACCACCTCAATGGGTGACGTGATCCATGCACTACCAGCCGTGCAGGATATATTGCAGCATTTTCCGGATGCGCAGATTGACTGGCTGGTAGAAGAAAGCTTTGCTGATATTCCCCGTTTGCATCCACACGTTCAGCTGGTGTTTACCGTTGCCATCCGTCGTTGGCGAGAGCAATTGTTAAGCTGCGAAACCTGGCGTGAAGTGAGAGCGGTTAAACGTGCAATCGCCAGCCACACTTATGATGCCGTGATTGATGTACAAGGCCTGATTAAAAGTGCCTGGATGGCGCGCTGGGCACGTGGGCCGCGATACGGTTACGATACGGATTCTATTCGCGAGCCACTGGCGAGTCGTTTTTACCAGTATCAATATGCTATCTCTTATCAGCAACATGCCGTAACGCGTATCCGTACTTTAGTAGCTTTGAGTTTAGGATATGAAGTACCGCAGGATTTACCGGATTATGGTTTGCAAGGTGGGCAGTCAGTTGCGACCGGTTTGCCGGTAGCATTGACATTACCAAACCGTTTTTGGATCGCTTTGCATGCAACTAGCCGGGACAGTAAATTATGGCCTGAAGCGTATTGGATAGCACTGGGGCAGCACTATGCTGCACTAGGATTGGCAATGTGCTTGCCATGGGCTTCAGTTGAAGAGAAAGCACGCGCAGAGCGTATAGCTTCGCAAGTTAAACAAGCAAAAGTGTCGCAAGCGATGGTATTGCCTAAATTAAGTTTGCAGCAATTGGCGCAGGTCATTCCGCGGGCAACATTTGCGGTGGGCGTAGACACCGGATTGTCACATTTGGCTACAGCACTGGATATCCCAGTAGTGGCTTTATACACAGATACCGACCCAGGATTAACCGGGGTTGCAGGTGGGCGTAAAGCAGCAGCGATTAATTTAGGTGGCAAACAGCAAGTCCCTGATATCCCTGCAGTTCTGGCAGCAATCAAGCATGTAACCACCTGATCATTGGCACTGGCTTGATCGGTGCTATTCAATTTTCACATAAATCGTTCACTTACCCTTGAAATCAGTAGGGGCATCCCCATGTTTGTGAGCATGGTATGAAATTAGTGAAACGAAAAAGTCTTGAATTCTATAGGGGATCATCATGCAAGAACCACAAACATCCGTAGAGTCAGCGCCGAACGAGCAAGCTGTCAACGAGATAAATCCACAACAAACTGATAACCATGAGGCACGTATTGTGGAGCTGGAAGCTGCGCTGGAAGAGGCAAAAGCCCAAGTGCTGTATGTAAAAGCCGAGGGCGAAAACGTCCGCCGCCGTGCGCTGGATGATATTGATAAAGCACGCAAGTTTGCACTGGAGAAATTCAGCAATGAGTTGCTGGCAGTGAAAGACAGCCTGGATGCGGCATTGGTCGTCGAAAATGCCGATGTCACTAGCTACAAAAATGGTGTTGAATTGACCGCCAAGCAATTACTGGGTGTGTTCGAAAAATTCAATATTGCAGAAATCAATCCATTGGGCGAAAAATTTGACCCCAACAAGCATCAGGCAATCAGCATGGTGCAGGCGGAAGGTGAGCCTAATACAGTCTTGAGCGTACTGCAAAAAGGCTATGCACTGAATGAGCGTGTATTGCGCCCGGCGCTGGTGACTGTCATCCAAGCAAAATAATTTATACAACCACATTTTAACCACATTTCCATTGGGGACTTGAAATCTGTTCAGGCATCCCAATTATTGAAACATGAGGTTTTGATTAACAATGAATGTGATTAATAAAATTTAAGGAAGCGAAGAATGGGAAAAATAATTGGTATTGACCTGGGGACCACCAACTCATGTGTAGCCGTCATGGAAGGTGGCAAACCACGTGTGATTGAAAACGCTGAAGGTGCGCGTACAACGCCATCTATTATTGCGTACCAGGAAGACGGCGAAATTCTGGTAGGTGCACCGGCTAAGCGCCAGGCAGTGACTAACCCTAAAAACACCTTGTTTGCGGTGAAACGTTTGATTGGTCGCCGCTTTGATGAAAAAGAAGTGCAAAAAGATATCGATTTGATGCCTTACACCATTTCAAAAGCAGACAACGGTGATGCCTGGGTTGAAGTGCGTGACAAGAAACAAGCACCACCACAGATTTCTGCTGAAGTTTTGCGCAAAATGAAGAAAACTGCGGAAGACTATTTGGGTGAAGAAGTGACTGAAGCAGTGATTACTGTGCCAGCTTACTTTAACGATAGCCAGCGCCAGGCCACCAAAGATGCGGGCCGTATCGCCGGTTTGGACGTTAAACGTATTATTAACGAACCAACTGCTGCTGCTCTGGCATTTGGCCTGGATAAACAAGAAGGTGACCGCAAGATCGCGGTATATGACCTGGGTGGTGGTACGTTCGACGTGTCTATCATCGAAATCACGGAAATCGATGGCGAGCACCAGTTTGAAGTTTTGTCGACTAACGGCGACACATTCCTGGGTGGTGAAGACTTTGATAACCGTATCATCGACTTTTTGGCAGATGAGTTCAAAAAGGAAAATGGTCTGGACTTGCGTAACGACTTGCTCGCTAAGCAACGCCTGAAAGAGGCTGCTGAAAAAGCCAAGATTGAATTATCTGGTGCGCAACAAACTGAAGTGAACTTGCCTTATATTACGGCAGATGCCACTGGTCCTAAACACTTGGTGGTGAAAATCACGCGTGCCAAACTGGAATCACTGGTGGAAGACCTGATTGAGCGCACTATCAGCCCATGCAAAACAGCATTAAAAGATGCCGGTGTGTCTCCTTCAGATATTTCTGACGTGATTTTGGTGGGTGGTCAGAGCCGCATGCCAAAAGTGCAAGAGAAAGTGAAAGAGATTTTTGGCAAGGAGCCACGTAAAGACGTAAACCCGGATGAAGCAGTGGCAGTAGGTGCTGCGATCCAGGGTGGCGTGTTGAAAGGTGACGTCAAAGATGTATTGCTGCTGGATGTAACACCTTTATCCCTGGGTATTGAAACCCTGGGCAGCGTGATGACCAAGCTGATCAAGAAAAACACCACGATTCCTACCAAGGCATCACAAGTGTTCTCGACAGCGGAAGATAACCAGAACGCAGTAACGATTCATGTGTTGCAAGGTGAGCGTGAAATGGCTGCTGGCAACAAGAGCCTGGGTCAGTTTAACCTGAGCGATATTCCACCTTCACCACGTGGCATGCCACAAATTGAAGTGACTTTCGATATTGATGCCAACGGTATTTTGCATGTGTCTGCTAAAGACAAAGCCACTGGCAAAGAGAACAAAATCACCATCAAGGCTAACTCAGGTTTGTCTGAAGAAGAAATTCAGCGCATGGAAGAAGATGCTGCTAAATATGCTGACGAAGACAAAAAACTGCGTGAGCTGGTGGATGCCCGTAACCAGGCTGACAGCGTATTGCACAGCGTGAAGAAATCTCTGGCTGAACACGGTGACAAGATCGAAGCCGATGAAAAAGCCAAGATTGAAGATGCGGTGAAAGAGCTGGAAGCTGTCGCCAAAGATGGTGATGACAAAGAGGTCATTGAAGCTAAAACCAATGCCTTGATGGAAGCATCACAAAAACTGGGTGAGAAGGTCTATGCTGAGCAACAAGCACAGGCCAATACCGAAGGCGGCGCACAACCACAGGATGAAAAAACAGTGGAAGGCGACGTGGTAGATGCCGAGTTTGAAGAAGTGAAAAAAGACTAATCCTAAAGGGCGGGTGGTGACACTTGCCCTTCTTTATGATGCCGGCAAACACACTTCGTTGATAGCGAGTGTGTTTGTTTGTATGGCGCAGGCGCATGATGGCGCAAATGCATAATCGGAATAAATATGGCAGCTGCAAAAAAAGATTACTATGAAGTGTTGGGTGTAAACCGCGATGCTGGGGATGAAGAGATAAAAAAATCCTTCAAGAAATTGGCAATGAAGTTTCACCCTGACCGCAACCCGGATAACCCCAAAGCTGAAGAAAGCTTTAAGGAAGCCAAAGAAGCTTACGAAATATTAAGCGACGAGCAAAAACGTGCTGCTTATGACCAGTATGGTCATGCTGGTGTCGACCAGAGCATGGGCGGTGGTGGCTTCAGCGGATTTAACTCCGGTAATTTCAGTGATGCTTTTGGCGATATTTTCGGTGATATTTTTGGCGGCGGCGGTGGTCGTAACCAGCGATCGAATGTGTATCGTGGTGCTGACCTGCGTTACAACCTCGAAATTTCGCTGGAAGACGCGGCTAAAGGGACTGAGACTAAGATCCGTATCCCGGTGCAGACTAATTGTGAAACATGTCATGGTTCAGGCGCCCGTCCAGGCACTTCGCCTGTGACTTGTACCACCTGTAACGGCCATGGCCAGGTGCGTATGCAACAGGGCTTTTTCTCCGTGCAGCAAACGTGCCCGAAATGTCATGGCAGCGGCAAGATGGTAAAAGAACCATGCCCAACCTGCCATGGTGGCGGCCGCATCAAGCAGAATAAAACCCTGAATGTCAAAATTCCGGCCGGGGTTGATGAAGGTGACCGTATCCGCTTGAGTGGTGAAGGTGAAGCAGGTGTAAATGGCGGGCCAACAGGTGATTTGTACGTGGTGGTCCACTTAAAAGAACATGCGATCTTCCAGCGTGAAGGCGCCAACCTGCATTGTGAAATGCCTATCAGTTTTAGTACGGCTGCTCTGGGTGGGGAAATCGAAGTGCCGACACTGGATGGCGCTGCGAAAATGAAAATCCCATCCGAAACGCAAACGGGCAGTGTATTCCGTTTACGTGGCAAAGGCATCAAGCCATTGCGCTCCAGTGAACATGGCGATTTGATGGTGCACGTGGTGGTAGAAACGCCGGTGCGCCTGACTGAAAAGCAGAAAGACTTGTTGCGCGAATTTGAGAGTAGTACTCAGGCAGATGCCGGCAAACACAGCCCGAAAAATAAAAGCTGGGTAGATAAAGCGCGCGACTTTTTTAGCTGATTCTTAAAAGGATGGATTAACGGATAAATCGCAATTTTTGCTTTATCCGTTTTCATTTTTGTATGAGGGGCATAAGTCAGTAAATTGCATTGGTTACAATTCAATAACAATTAAATTTTGATTTTTACAATTCAGTTACAGCTCGGTCAAATAATTGCAATAACTCTCTCCTAAACTAGAGCCATCTTTAAATGAAACACAAAACGTTTTGTTTAATGGCTAGCTTGGTTGATTTGTCAACGACTAGCATTGATTTCCTCCTGATCCAAACCCCCTTTTAACCCGCCTTAGCGGGTTTCTTTTTGTCTGCTACTTTCGCAACATCATCACGCATATATTCCAGGCTTGCTGAAATTAATGGTGAGCAGCGTGTAGTCTGTAACCGCAACATCGTTTATGATGATTAGCAATTACATTACAGGATCAGCTTCAAAAGTTGATTCTGCACATATCCATCATGTTAAAAATCGCTATTTTTAATGCTAAAGCAGACGTAGGGGCAACAACAACTGCGCTTAATTTGGGCGCTGCCTGGCAACGCCAGCATAAGCCCGTTCTGTTAATCGATATGGATCCGCAGGCGCGCCTGACTGAGACTTACAAATATATCGGCCTCGATTTGCAAAAGCATTTGTTCAGGTTTTATCAGTCTGATACGCCGTTACTAGAGTTGATTCAGCCTTTACGTAACGGGCTGCCGCTGATTACAGCCAATAAAGAGCTGATGAATCTGGATTCGCAGTGTGGTCGCGGGCCTGCAACTTTGAAAAGGCTGGCTGAAGGCTTGGCTAAGTTGCAGCCTACGCATGCTGAATATGCAGTACTTATGGATTGTTTCTCCGGAATCGGAGTTATTTCTCTAAGTGCCGTTTTCGCCAGTGATCTGGTGCTGGTGCCGGTGTCGGCGGATTATTTATCCATTCATTCCGCTGTTAAAGTCGACAAAGCACTCAATGCGCTGGAGCCGGTGTTAAAACGGCGCATCCAGCGCCGCTATCTACTGACGCGTGCTGATAAACGTAAGGAAATGACCGCTGAAGTTGCGCAGGAAATGCGTCGCCTGTTTGGCAACGAAGTGCTGCTCACCCAGATCTCAGAGCATGCGGCCTTGGCAGAGTGCGCACGTATGGGTCAGCATGTGTTTGAGTATGATGCTGCGAGTGCCGGGGCACGTGATTACATGACACTGTATTTTGAGTTGCAAGATGTCATCAAGAAATTGCCACTTTCGACATCATAGTGACTGCATTTAGCGATGGCGGCTTCCCAGCCATTGCCGTCGCCAGAACATCAGCAGCATCACTGATGCAATGCCAAGCATGATAAGGATCGCCCACCAGAAACCATACGGATCATGCGTCCATGGCATCTCTTCGAAATTCATACCAAAAATACCGGCGATTAATGTGGCTGGCATAAACAGCATGGCCACTACCGTCAGTGCGCGCACTTCCAGGTTCACCCGCTGGCTGATACTGGTCATATAAATATCCATCAGGCCGCTCAGCATGTCACGGATAGCTTCAAGAGATTCCGTAAAGTGTGCGGTGTGGTCGTACAAGTCGCGTAAATAGGGCAAGGTTTGCGGACTAAAAAAGCCATGCTCATTACGAATCAGGCTGTTCAGCACTTCGCGCAGCGGCCACACGGCACGACGCAACTCAATGGTGACATGTTTGAGCCTGTGTATGTTTTGCAGATCTTCCGGGCTGGGCTGGTCAAGCAAATGCGTTTCAAGCAACTCGGCATCTTCGTTGATCGCTTCCAGCACCTGGAAATAGCGCTCCATCAAACTGTCCAGCAGTGCATAACAAAGGTAATCCGGGCCACTTTGGCGCAACAACACCTGGCCTTGCCGTAACCGCTCACGCACCGGTTCAAAACTGCCGGATGGCCGCTCCTGAAAGCTAAGTAGCCACTCACGGCCCAATGCAATACTGATTTGCTCTGAGCTGACACTCATGGACTCCGCATCGTAATAAAACAAACGTGTTTCAAGAAAAAGGTAATCCGGGTAAGTATCCAGTTTAGGTCGTTGCTCGGTATTTAAAATGTCGTCTAAAACCAGCGGATGCAATTTAAAACGACGGGCAACCGCTTGCAGCAACGCAATGTCCAGCACGCCATGTACATTAATCCACGAGGTATGTTCTGCCGGCGCCTGCCATTCGACGATGTCGTGCATGGTCAGTTGCCTGGAATCCATATCATTGGCGTTGTAGCTGATGCTATGGATACAAGCAGGCGTTGCTTCATTTTCTGTGGCAGTTTCGGGTGTAAATCCCGGGCTGGAAGTACCAAGTAAGCGATGCTTGCGGTGAGAGTGTTTGCGTTTGGCCATAAGTATACGAATCAACAATGCGGGTTTAGCATAAGCGTTCATTATGCGGAAATCAAGCCAAAGCTAAGCGGCAAAGCCAACAGGCAGGCCACAAGCCAGTCTATGATAAAATAAGCGAAACTATTCAATGAAAGAATCGCATGTCTGGCAACACCATTGGTACGCTGTTTACCCTGACTTCGTTTGGCGAGTCGCACGGCCCGGCCATCGGCGGGGTGGTTGATGGTTGCCCGCCAGGTTTGGAATTGTCGGCAGCGGATTTGCAGGTTGACCTGGACAGACGTAAACCTGGGACTTCCCGTCATGTGACCCAGCGCAGTGAGGCTGATGAAGTTGAAATTTTGTCTGGTGTATTTGAAGGCAAAACCACTGGTGCGCCTATCGGGTTGTTAATCCGCAATACCGACCAGCGCTCGCAAGACTACAGCAAGATCATGAATACGTTCCGGCCCGGACATGCAGACTACACATACACCCAAAAATATGGCATTCGCGATTATCGTGGCGGTGGTCGTTCCAGTGCTCGTGAAACGGCTGTGCGCGTAGCCGCAGGCGCCATTGCCAAAAAATGGCTGAAACAAAAATACGGCGTGCAGATTCGTGGCTATCTGAGCCAACTGGGCGAAATAAAAGTGCCATTCGTTAGCTGGGATGCGATATCACAAGAAGGTAATCCTTTCTTCTCGCCAAATGTGGAAATTCTGCCGCAACTGGAAGCTTATCTGGACCAAATCCGCAGTGAGCGCGACTCTGTCGGTGCGCAAATTACCGTTGTCGCCGAGCATATGCCAATCGGTCTGGGCGAGCCTATTTTTGACCGCCTGGATGCAGATATTGCGCATGCCATGATGGGTATTAATGCCGTTAAAGGCGTTGAAATCGGCGCAGGGTTTGATTCTATAGCGCAACGCGGCAGTGAGCATTGTGATGAGCTGACGCCACAAGGTTTCGCTTCCAACCATGCAGGTGGCGTATTGGGTGGCATTTCCAGTGGTCAGGATATCGTGGTCAATGTGGCTTTTAAACCAACGTCGAGTATTCCTCAAGAGCGTCGCTCGATCAATCACGCTGGTGAGCCGGTGATGATGCAAACTACTGGCCGTCACGATCCTTGTGTAGGCATACGGGCAACACCGATTGTGGAAGCCATGTTAGCGCTGGTGCTGATGGATCATGCTCTGCGCCATCGTGGTCAGAATGCCGATGTGCACACGACAGTACCCACATTGTAAATCCATAAAGATTACCAAACCTTCAATTTTCTAACCGACTGATGGCTGCCAAGCTGGTCACGGTTTTCTTTAAAAACGCGAGTATTTAATGAGTCACGCTTTACACTTTAATCTCTCGCGTTTTTATTTCATCTATTACTTTTTCGTCGGCGCTTTTGTGCCTTATTGGGGGTTGTACCTCAGCTCAGAATCCTTTTCACCGGCTGATATTGGCATACTGATGTCTTTGTTCCAGGTCAGTCGCATCATCGCCCCTAATTTGTGGGGCTGGTTGGCTGACCACACCAGGCAAAGAGTGCGTTGGATCCGGACCACAGCATTTTTAGGGTTATTTGGTTTCGCAGCGATTTTCTGGGCACATGATTTTATGACCATGTTTGTGGTCATGGCAGCTTTAAGTATGTTTACCAGCTCTACCTTGCCACTATCCGAGTCTCTGTTATTGGCACATCTGGCGAGCACCAACGGCCATTACAGCAAGATCCGTCTATGGGGCTCCTGGGGCTTTATCGTAGCGTCTGTTTTGCTGGGTTATTTAACTGACTGGTTTGGCATTAAAAGCCTGCTCTGGTTTATCCTGGTTGTGCAGTGCGTGCTGTTCGGATTAACCTGGAAACTCCCTGAAGCACATGTGCCGCCTCATGCAAATGATAGTTTTTCTGTGTGGAAAATCCTGAAGCAACCTGCGGTTATTTCCCTTCTGGTTGGCTGTGCCATGATGGTGACCGCACATGGCTTGATGTATAACTTTTATTCTATTTACCTGGCAGAACACGGTTACAGTAAAGGCATGATAGGCTGGTTGTGGGCGTTAGGCGTGATTTGCGAAATAGGCATATTTATCAAAATGCCGTGGATTATGTCCCGCTTCAAACTGAAAACAATTCTAGTCGCCAGCCTCTTGATAGGCGTCATTCGTTTTTCCATGATGGGTTTGGTGCCGGATCACCTGGGTTTATTATTGCTGGCGCAAACCATGCATGCATTTACCTTTGGCAGCTTTCATGCGGCGGCGGTAGAGGTGGTCACGCAATATTTCAATGGCCGCCATCAGGCCAAAGGCCAGGCCATCTATAACAGTGTCGCGTATGGCATAGGCGGTGCCCTGGGTGGCTTGCTAGGCGGGTTTTCACTGCAGTACTTAGGCGGGCAGCTCACTTTTACGCTGGCTGCCTTATTTCCTTTATTAGGCGCAGCGATTGTCATGTTCGGACTGCATTTATCGCAACCCTATGCCCGCAGCGGCATGTTCAGCCATTAGCTAAAATGCAGATGTGAAAACAGCCCGCATGCGGGCTGTTCTTGTTTCGCTAAAGATAATTAATTAATACGTTTGTCACGCTCAATCAATGCATAAGCACTATGGTTGTGGATGCTCTCAAAGTTCTCTGATTCCACCACATATTTCACAATGCGTTTTTCTTCATTTAATTGTGCTGCGACATCACGCACCATGTCTTCCACAAATTTTGGATTGTCATACGCACGTTCAGTCACAAATTTCTCATCCGGCCGCTTGAGCAAGCCATACAACTGGCACGAAGCCTGTTCTTCCACAAGTGAAATCAAGTCTTCCAGCCAGATGAATTCGTTCAGCAAGGCAGTCACTGTCACATGCGAACGCTGATTATGCGCGCCGTAATTTGAAATCTGTTTGCTGCATGGACATAAGCTGGTGACTGGCACCATGACCTGAACGGTAATTTCAAACTGGCCATTCTTGATTTCACCGATGAAAGTGACTTCATAATCCAGCAGGCTTTTCACGCCAGATATAGGCGCGGCCTTGTTGATGAAATACGGGAAACGCATCTCTACATAACCGGATTCCGCTTCCAGGCGTTCCACCATTTGACGCAGAATTGTCTCGAATGAGTCGATCGAAATGGCGCTTTCGTTCATGTTGAGAATCTCAACAAAGCGCGACATATGCGTGCCTTTGAAGTTGTGCGGCAAATGCACATACATATCGAACACCGCTACGGTATGTTGCTCACCACCGGTTTTATCTTTGACAATGACCGGGTGACGGATAGACTTGATACCTACCTTGTTGATGTCTAGGCGACGCACATCGGGAGTATTTTGTACGTCTTCAATCACTGCAGGGATTACGGGTTGATTCATCAGGGTTTCCAAAGCGGGAGTTGCCCGCGATTTGATAAATGGTTGAATATACTACTCAGCTATTAATTTCTCAATAGCAGAACAAATACCGGATTTGTCTAGACCGCAGTCGCTCAACATAGTTTCATGCGAGCCATGCTCGATAAAACGGTCAGGTAGTCCTAAACATAGAGTGGATATGACAATATGATGGGCTTGCAGGCATTCCATCACGGCAGCACCGGCGCCCCCCATGATCGCATTCTCTTCTACAGTCACTATATGGTCATGCGTGCGGGATATTTCAAGTACCATGTCCGTATCCAGCGGTTTGATAAAACGCATATTTACCACAGTCGCGTCCAGCGTTTCTGCTGCTTGTAGTGCCGGATGCAGCATGCTGCCAAAGGCAAGGATGGCGACTTTTTTACCCTGGCGGACTAATTGTGCCTTGCCAATTTCCAGTGTGTCCAATGATGCCGAAGTCGCTGCACCTATGCCGCTACCACGGGGATACCGCACAGCCGCCGGGCCTTTGTACTGATAGCCGGTAGTCAGCATCTGGCGGCATTCCTGCTCATCACTCGGTGCCATGATCACCATGTTAGGGATACAGCGCATAAAACTTAAGTCAAAGCTACCAGCATGTGTGGGGCCATCAGCGCCGACAAGGCCAGCACGGTCAATCGCCAGCAAGACATCCAGGTCTTGCAGCGCAATATCATGTACCAATTGATCATAAGCGCGTTGCAGGAAAGTGGAATAGATGGCAACTACCGGTTTCAAGCCATCGCAGGCCATCCCTGCCGCAAAAGTGAGCGCATGCTGTTCTGCAATGCCTACATCAAAGTAACGTTGCGGATACTTTTCCGCAAAACGGTTGAGGCCTGAGCCATCACACATCGCTGGTGTGATACCAATCAAACGGCTATCTGCCGCTGCCATATCCACCAGCCAGTCACCAAAAATCTGGGTATAAGTAGGGCACCCACTCTGGGTCATGCAATGGCCATTCAGCGGGTCGAACTTGCTGACACCGTGATATTTATTCGGATTATCTTCCGCCGGACTGTAGCCTTTGCCTTTTTGCGTGACAACGTGCAAAAACTGTGGGCCTTGTAATTGGCGGATGTTGCTTAAGGTATCTACCAGCGTCGCGATATCATGGCCATCAATAGGCCCAATGTAATTAAATCCGAATTCTTCGAACAAGGTGCCGGGAGTGACCATGCCTTTGGCATGCTCTTCAGCACGGCGGGCAAACTCTTTGACCGGGGGAATAATATCCAGTACTTTTTTCCCGCTACGCCGAACGCTGTCATACAGTTTGCCGGACATCAGGCGCGCCAGGTAATTGTTCAATGCACCGACATTATTGGAAATGCTCATGTCATTGTCGTTCAGGATCACCAGCAGGTTGGTGTCCATATCACCCGCATTATTTAGGGCCTCGAATGCCATGCCCGCTGTCATTGCCCCATCGCCGATAATCGCGACGCTGCGACGGTCAGACCCCAGCGTTTTGGCAGCAACCGCCATGCCTAATGCAGCTGAAATAGAGGTGCTTGAATGGCCGGTACCAAAAGTATCGTATGCGCTTTCGTCACGTTTGGGAAAACCGGCGATGCCGCCGGCTTTACGTAATTGCGCCATCGCATCACGACGTCCGGTTAAAATTTTATGCGGATATGTTTGATGGCCAACGTCCCATACCAGCCGGTCATCGGGTGTATTGTAGACGTAATGCAATGCAATCGTGAGCTCTACCACGCCAAGGTTGGACGACAAATGCCCGCCGGTTTTGGAGACGCTTTGAATGAGGAATTCACGTAATTCTGCGGCTAGTGCTTTCAGCTGTGACCTCTCCAGCAGGCGCAGGTCGGTTGGAGAATCAATGCGGGACAGCAGGGAAGTCATCATTAGGATGTGCGCTCACAAATGAAACGGGCAATCGCGCGAAGTGGATCAGCCTGCTTATCAAACCCGGCAAGTAACTGCAAGGTTTGCTCATACAATCTTTTAACCAATGCATTAGCCTCCTCAATACCAAGCAGGCTCACATAGGTCGATTTTTCCTGCAAGGCATCTTTACCAGCCGTTTTCCCCAGGGTTTGTGTATCTGCAGTGGCATCCAGAATGTCATCTACCACCTGGAACGCCAAGCCCATGTTCTCGCTGTATTGATTAAGCAAACTTATGTGAGCTTCAGAAGTGCTTTCTGCTGCGTAGGCGCCGAGCAGTGTTGAAGCCCTGATAAGTGCGCCGGTTTTGTACTGATGCATGGTTTCGAGCTCGGAGCGAGTCAACAGCAGGCCTGTGCTTTGCAAATCTATACTTTGTCCACCGCACATGCCGCGCGAGCCGGTGGCTTGCGCTAATACCTGCACTTGTTTTAACGCTTGTGGCGCATTTGTATCGGCAATCGTTTGAAATGCAAGGGATTGCAGCGCATCGCCCACCAGCAAAGCCGTCGCATCCCCGTATTGCTTGTGGCAACTGGGCTTGCCACGACGCAAATCATCATCATCCATGCACGGCATGTCATCGTGCACTAGCGAAAACGCATGTATCAACTCTACAGCCACTGCAGCGGCATCGGTCGACTTTGCTGGTGCTCTGACAAGCTCGGCAGCCGCATAACTAAGCAATGCCCGCACGCGCTTACCGCCGCCTAGCACTGCGTAACGCATGGCAGAATGCAATCTTGCAGGTGACGTCTCTTCTGAAGGCATCACGCGCGCGAGTGCATCTTCAACCTGTTGTTGGTGAATGGTTGCCCAAGGCTCGAATGTAAATAATGAGATGCTCATGACTGTAAGTGAAGTTGTGGCGAATCACTCAAGTTCGAAGGGTTTTAATTGCTGCTGCTGATTCAAGATCAAAACTGTTTGTTCAGCCTGCTGTAACGATGTCTGACAGGCTTGTAGTAATTGCATGCCATCAGCATAAGCTTTGAGCGCGTCTTCAAGAGGCAACTCTCCTGACTCCATGTTTCTGACAATCGTCTCCAACGCGATCATGCGCTGTGCAAAAGTTTGCGACTCACTTGCCACATCTGGAGATTTTTTTGAAACACTCATGAAAGTCAACCTGTTAAAACGCCTGACATTTTAACAAAACTATTTCGCTTGCGGGATTATTCTCAGAAGGTCGGAAGCAGATCAGGCAGGTAACACGCGTAACAGGAAGTTGCGGATATCGTCTATCTCCTGTTCGCAGACGCTATGCGGCATGTCGTATTCGTGCCATTCCACTGGATATCCAGCGTCTTCCAGCACTTCTCGCGAGGATTGCGCAGTAGATAATGCGATGACATTATCAAAACGCCCATGTGCCATCCAGATAGGCATGTGTTGATTTACGGGGTGCTGTTCACTTGAAAGTTTACTTTTCAAAGGCAGGTAAGTGGAGAGTGCGAGTACACCAGCTAAGGGTTGGTTGAACCGTGTAGCAGTATGCAGCGCAATCGCGCCACCTTGTGAAAACCCGGCCAGTAGAATTCGGTTTGATGAAATGCCTGTAGAGATTTCACTCTCAATCATCGTATTAATCGTGCCCTGCATTTCTTTGATGCCAGTCTCGTCCTGGGGACTATCCGGCTGAAGACCAAAGATGTCATACCAGGCACGCATCTCGTAGCCATTGTTCAGACTCACTGGTCGATAAGGTGCATGCGGCAGTATGAATTTAATATGCGGCAGGTCAAGCATATGCACCACGGGCTTAAAATCATGACCGTCAGCACCCAGGCCATGCATCCAGATGACGGTGGCTGTCGAATCTTTTGTGTTGAGGATGATCTTTTCCAGCATTGTTTAGCAGTCAGAATTAAACTGTCAGTATATCAGCTGAGTAGTACAGAACTTAATAATGCAGAAGTCAGAGCATCGGGTCGCTTAAAGTATAGCGACAGACCTGGAACACAATACTTCTGCGCTCAGGTCGCAGGTGATATTGGCTGTACCGGGTGTTCTCGCTAAAGCTGAAAAAGTGGTTGCAGACGTGAGTGGTACGCCATTGTTTATTTCACTGCATGCTCGTGCAATGGGGGCGGGGATATCGGCAGATGGTTTATTGAGTTGAATGTCCGTGCTCACTCTTCTTGCGTAAGCGTCTGCCTCAGCTAGACATGCATTGTCAGCGGCTTCTTGCGTGTAATTTTGATAGGCTGGTATTGCGATAGCCGCAAGAATGCCTATGATGGCAACGACGATAGTTAATTCAATTAGCGTGAAGCCATGATATCTATGCATTCTTAATGCCCTTTGATCGTTAAGCTTAAAATGGCTTGGCTGTAGCGTTCTGTTTCTAGCTTGCAATTAAATAAAAGCCCCGCACATGCAGGGCTCTTTATCAATCTGCTTATGTAGATATTATGATCGTGTGCAATTGCCACCAGTTGCCAAATCGCAGGTTACTGTACCTGTGCCTGGATTTCTTGGTGTAGCAGTGATAGTGCCCAAAGTTGTCGAGGTCATTGCTGCGGCACTTGTTATCGTGCCTCCACATGCTCCACCTGTGCCTGTTGGAGGTGTCGCAACTGGTGTTCTGCCAATCGAGATATCTGTTAAAGCTCTTTTGGCATAAGCGCCTGCTTCAGCCATGCAAGCGTTATTCGCTGCATCTCGTGTGTAATCTTGGTACGCAGGAATCGCTACAGAAGCCAAAATACCAATAATAGCTACCACAATCATCAATTCAATCAGGGTAAAACCTTGTTGTACGTGTTTTTTCATCATATTTCCTTCAAGTCAAGTTTTAGAGTGAACATCTTCTAGTTCAGCCACTGCTTTTCCAACAGTGTTCGGTGAAACTATAAGCAACAGATGTGCCAGCCAAAATTTAATTCAATAAGTGATTGAAAAAAAAGAATTAAATAAGTTTTATGTCTTAGTTCTTTGAATTGAAGTGCATTTCTGAGGAGTAGATTCAATACGAGTGAAATGAGAAAAAGTGACAGACTTAGTCAGTCTTTATGATAAAAGTGATTTTTTTTGTCAGCTTACAGCACTGCTTGAGAAAGCAATAAAGGGATTGTGTTGTGCACAATCCCTTTATTTGTGACAGCGTCAGACTTTTGGCCTGCACTGTGTTTGCAAAAACTTAAATAGTTATAGCGTAAGACTTACCAGAATTTCCACCAGGGTGTACTGTTGCCTTGCGAACTTTTTCCAGAACCCTGGCTAATTACTTTCCCGATTCGGCTACCTTTTTCAGGCTTTCCAGGCCTGGATCAAAATACTCATTGATGGCTTTAGTCGCTGCATCATCGTTTTGTTCTGGTTTTGGAATATTAGATGAGTCGGCACGTGTGTAGCTGCCTTTTACAGTTACTACCGTTTCGTTACCTTTGGCAGTCACAGAAACAGTTGGATAAAAGTTGGACAGTTGCAGTGTGCTTTTATCCAGGATGTACTCATATTTCAAGCGCATGCCAGCGTCATCGATTGACCGCAGTTTTTCATACATGGTGCCACCGTTTTTCAGCTTGACTGTGCGATAAGTAGTGTCATCACCGTTCTCGTCCTTTTTCTGCTCTACTTTGGCAGACTCAACGCCAGAATGCCAGGCTTGTACATTGCCAAAATCCTTCAACAAGGCCCACACTTTCGCTGCAGGGGCTTTGATGGTGACGGTTTTTTCAAATCGCAATGCCGCGGCACCGTGCGCAGCAGCGGTCAATGGAATCAATGGCAATAAAGAAACGGCAATGATGCCAAATATTTTTTTCATTTCAATCTCCTGATATTTACAGATGTTTTAAAGCTTAAAAGTAATCAGTCTTCTGAGTTTTAAAATAACCCGTGACTTTACCTAAAAAAAAGACTCTTTGCGACTAATTCATGGGCAATCCTGTGAAAAAACTAAAAAAAGAAATGGTGGAAACACGGTTATTATTTTGCTTCCAGAATAAATTGCCCAAACGAGCGACAAAGTTTGGGGCTGGCAATAGTGTTTGTTACCGTATTAGTTTTTGCATCGATAATCGACACTGTATCTGATCCCCAGTTGGCAACTAGGACTTGCTGCGTCGCTTTGTCATACTCGATACCTTCGGGAAACTCGCCAACCTCAATAGTCTTGATCGTTTTTCCACTGGTAATATCGATCACGGAAACACTCTCAGCATGATTGTTGCTGACATAAGCCCGGCGACTGTCGGGGCTGATCGCTACGCCATACGGATGCGCGCCGGTTTTGATAGTGCTGGTCTGGAAGGAGTCCACATTCAGCAAAGTTAGCGAATTGCTAACGACATTGACAACAAATACCGTCTTGCCATCAGGACTTAAAGTCAGCGCAAACGGATGGATACCAACCTTCACTTGTGCAATCGGTTGCAGTGAACGCGTGTCAACCACCGTCACATCATCACTATCGCGGTTGGCGATAAATAGCTTTTTGTTATCTGCACTTACCACCATGCCCGAAGGGGTTTTGCCTGCTTTAAAAGCTTTTTGTTTTTCCGGATGTGCGGTGTCTACTGCAATCACTTGCGCGCCACCCCAATCGGCAACATACAGCGTTTTTTCATCACGACTTAACGTGATGCCGACTGCCTGGATATTCACGGGGATTTCCTGGATGGCTTGTTGTGTGCGGCTATCGAGCACGGAAACGCTTTGGCTATTCGCATTGCTGATATATACCCGCTGCTGTTTGCTGGCGATTGCCACGCCGACCGGCGCTTTGCCGACTTCTATTGTATGCGTGACTTTTTTGTTCTCAATATCGAGTACGGAGACTGAATCGCTGCCTTGATTGGTAATGTAAGCAATATTGCCTGCAGACGTATTCAAACTCCAGAGCAATGAGAGCAATATGCCCAGGCTGATATGCCGGAAATCAAATTTGCGTCTATGCATTGATTTTAGATACGTAGATGTGTTCGAAGTAAAGGGCATGGCAGGAAAACGCTTTGACTTAAATCGGGTTGACAGCGGAGTTTGCATAAAATTTTGTTTAGAAGCAACAGATTGGAACGAAATTTGTAAATGTATGAAAATTAAGGGTTTTTAATCTCTTTTTGTAGGGTAGGAAAAACTCCTGACCCATTAATTACCCTACAATAAGTATGGGGATTATTAAACATTCATATAGAGGAGCTTTGAAATGAAAAAAACATTTTCTTTAGGTAGTAAGTTGATATTGGCAATATCCTTCCTGGTCGCAGCACATTCTGCTAATGCGTTAACCACAGGCACAGTGTTAGGAACTGATTTCGTAAATGGGCAATCGAGTTATAGCACGTCTTTTTCAGACGGGACTTCTGCTACTTTTGTAGGTAGCAGATCCTTCCAGAAAAAGACACAAGATGGTATGACAGGTGTAGGTATTTCTGGCGGAAGAACAGCAGGCGAGATTGATATCGATGAAACGCTGACCGGCACTTTTTCTAAAGAAGTCATCTTTTCAACACTGACAATTGGCTTGCTGTTTGACGGCCCTGAATATAATGATGTGAAAGAGGTCGCAAAATTCCTGGTGAATTTTGCTGACGGAGGGAGTGATACTTTTTATTTGACGGCAACTGGCAAACATACTGCGAGCTGGACAGGCGAAGGTTCTCCCTTATCCCTCGGTAGTGGCGCTGTGGATGGTGGGACTGGCGCATGGCTATTGAATAATCCTTTTGGCTTCCGCTCAGTCGACAGCATCGTATTTAGTGCATCACCTGGTGTTGCCAAACATTCTTGCCATAACTGTACCAACCAGTCAGACTTCACTTTTGTAAGTGCGACCGTCATCCCGGTGCCTGAAGCGCAGACTTCAGCCATGCTGTTTACGGGATTGCTTTTGATGGGTGCTTTGTCATTGCGTCGTAAATTCTGATTAGCAATCTAGGCATTAAAAAGCTCACCGTTGGTGGGCTTTTTTGTTAGCTGCCAGCCATTTCATCCACGCCACCATGGATGTCCTTTCATTAAACTGTAAAGTGTGAAAAAATTGCAGTAAATATTGAAGGCAGTTTTTATGTTAGATCGTGATGGATACCGTCCTAACGTGGGGATTATTTTATGTAATTCCCACAATCAGGTGTTTTGGGGCAAACGTATCAAAGAGCATGCATGGCAGTTTCCTCAAGGAGGCATCAAGTATGGTGAAACTCCTGAGCAGGCGATGTATCGTGAATTGATGGAAGAGGTAGGCCTCAAGCCTGAGCACGTGAAAATTTTGGGTCGCACCCGGGATTGGCTGCGTTATGAAGTGCCCACCAGCTGGATCAAGCGTGAGTGGCGCGGCAGTTATAAAGGCCAAAAGCAAATCTGGTTTTTATTACGGCTAACCGGTCGTGATTCCGATGTCTCATTGCGTGCCACCGAGCACCCGGAGTTTGATGCCTGGCGCTGGAGTGAATACTGGGTGCCGCTGGCAGATGTGATTGAATTCAAGCGCGATGTTTACCAATTGGCCCTGAATGAGTTGGCTGTTTTTCTGCGCAATCCTGCCAAGCGTTATGGCGGCAAGACACGCAAGCCGGCCAATAATGCGCTACCTACCGTAGGTGATGAGTAACTCTATTTAATATTTCAAACAGCCTCAGTTATATCACGCGGCAAAATCCACTCAGGACGAATTCGGTGGCAAGTATAGCCGTCTGGGTAACGGACCAGATAGTCCTGATGCTCGGGCTCAGCTACCCAAAAATCACTGGCAGGTGTCACTTCAGTGACCACTTTGCCTGGCCAGATGCCTGAGCTATCCATTTCATTAATTAATTCTTCAGCAGTTTGCTTCTGTTGCTCGTTCAGGTAAAAAATCGCTGAGCGATATGAAGGCCCCATGTCATTACCCTGACGGTTAAATGTGGTTGGGTCATGAATTTTGAAAAAGAAAACTAATAGCTGTCGCAAAGAGATGCGATCAGCATCGTATACAATTTCCATCGCCTCAGCATGATTGCCATGGTTGCGATACGTCGCATTTTGCACATCACCGCCGCTGTAGCCAACGCGCGTACTGATAATGCCGGGTAACTGGCGAAACAGATCCTGCATTCCCCAGAAACAACCACCGGCAAGAATTATTTTGTCTGACATATTAGAAAACGCTCTCTTTCAAAGCAGTAAAGAAAATGGATAATCAAAAATTAAAAAAATAAGCTAACGAGAAACTAAAAATATTTCGAAACCTGTTTATGATGTTCTCGCGTATCAAATCAACTACTTACAATCTGTCCAGTATAGGAGGTTTAGGTTAAAATGCTGAGTTTTAGTTCTATTGCATGTTTTGGGGAAAACTATGGCTGTGAAGTTAGGGATTAATGGGTTCGGGCGTATTGGGCGCATGGTTTTGCGTGCGGCGGTTCAAGAAGACGAATTCAAAGATATTGAGGTAGTAGCTATCAATAGCTCATATGACATCGAGTATATGATGTATATGCTCAAATATGATTCCGTACATGGCCGTTTTCAAGGCACAGTAGAAGCAGACAACGGTAATTTAATCGTGAATGGCAAACGCATTCACCTGACTGCAGAGCGTGACCCTAATCATATTGACTGGAGCAAAGGCGGCGCGGAAGTCATTGTAGAATCTACCGGCGCATTTTTAACGCTGGACAGCTGTCAGCCTCACCTTAGCCGTGGTGCGAAAAAAGTGGTGCAATCGGCGCCGGGTAAAGATGACACGCCTATGTTTGTTTATGGCGTGAATCATCAGGAATATGCTGGCGAAGCCATTATTTCTGCTGCCTCGTGTACCACCAATGGTCTGGCGCCTTTAGCCAAAGTGCTGCATGACAATTTTGGTGTCAAACGTGGGCTGATGACTACCATTCATGCAGCAACTGCCTCGCAACTGACAGTTGATGGCACTTCCAAGAAAGACTGGCGCGGCGGCCGTAGTGTTTTTGAAAACATTATTCCTTCGAGTACCGGTGCTGCCAAGGCAGTGGGTAAAGTGATTCCTGCGCTAAATAAGAAGCTGACTGGTATGTCCATGCGAGTCCCATCTGCCGATGTATCCGTAGTTGACCTGACTGTAGAGCTAAGTAAAGAAACCACTTATGAAGCTATCTGTGAAGCCATGCAGCAAGCTTCTAAAGGTGCATTAAAAGGAGTGCTGGATTACACCAGTGATAAAGTAGTTTCTACAGATTTCCGCAGTAGCCCTGCCGCCAGTGTGTTTGATGCGGATGCGGGTTTGATGCTGGATCCTACTTTTGTCAAAGTGATCGGCTGGTACGATAATGAATATGGTTATACCTGCAATCTGTTGCGTCTGGTTCAACATATTGCTTAAATGATGACGGGGCTTATTGCCCCGTTTGCATATCTGTCATAATCCATTTTGCCTATTTAATTATTAATCAATCTTGATCGCTACGGAGCGCATGTATGAAATTCATCAAAATGACCGACCTTGATTTGCGCGGCAAGCGTGTGTTTATCCGTGCTGACTTAAATGTGCCGGTAAAAGATGGCGTGGTCACCAGCGATGCGCGTATTGTGGCCAGCATGCCAACAATTGAATTTGCTTTAAAAGCGGGCGCCAAAGTGATGGTGACTTCGCATCTGGGTCGTCCTGAAGAGGGCATTTACTCAGAGGAGAACTCCCTCAAGCCGGTGGCTGATGTCATGAGCAAGCTGCTTGGGCAACCTGTGCGCCTGGTAAAAAACTGGCTGGCTTCCAATGCGCCCGCTGATAGTTTGGGGACAGAAGATGGCCAGCTTATCCTGCTGGAAAACTGCCGCTTTAATGTCGGCGAAAAGAAAAATGATGATGCACTAGCCAAAAAGTATGCTGCTTTGTGCGACATATTTGTGATGGATGCCTTTGGCACCGCGCACCGCGCTGAAGCCTCGACCCATGGCATTGCCAAATTTGCGCCTGTGGCCTGTGCCGGTATTCTGCTGACGGAAGAGCTGGATGCATTAGGTAAAGCATTACTGGCGCCAGCAAGGCCATTCGTGGCTATTGTCGGCGGTTCTAAAGTGTCCACCAAGCTGACCGTGCTGGAAAGCCTGTCTGATAAAGTGGATCAATTAGTGGTAGGCGGTGGCATTGCCAATACTTTCCTCAAGGCTGATGGTCATGAAGTGGGCAAGTCCCTGTGTGAAGATGACCTGGTGGAGACTGCCAAAGGTTTGATGAGCAAAATGTCCGACCGGGGCGCCTGTGTACCGATCGCAAAGGATGTAGTAGTGGGTAAGCAGTTTGATGCCAACGAGCCGGCAGTCAAAAAATCTGCCGATGAAGTGGCAGCCGACGACATGATTTTTGATATTGGCGAGAAATCGGCGGCTGAGCTGGTGGATATCATCATGAATGCGGGGACTGTGGTATGGAATGGCCCGGTTGGCGTATTTGAATTTGACCAGTTTGGCGAGGGCACCAAAACCATAGCCAAAGCCATTGCAGAAACAAAGGCATTCACGCTGGCGGGTGGTGGCGACACGATTGCCGCTATCCAGAAATATGATATTTACGACAAGGTTTCGTATATTTCTACTGCAGGCGGCGCTTTCCTCGAGTTCCTCGAAGGTAAAACCTTACCGGCGGTGGCTATCCTGGAAGAGCGCGCCAGCTGATCCTGACCCACATACATTCTCCCGCTAATGTTTTAAAACGTTAGCGGGACAGTCAACCGGTGATGTTTGTCATACACTTCAACACGGTTCCTGCCTTGTTTTTTCGCCACATACAGTGCCTTATCAGCTTGTTCCAGCAATAAGTCACCATCTTCACTGAAATTCAGCGCCTGATTGCGTGCATGTTGTTCTTTGTGAGTGGTGGAATGCTGCACGCCCAGTGACGCAATACCGATGCTGATCGTCATCAGGCGATGCCCGGCAAAGCGGATATCCAGCTCCATCACTTTCTGGCGGATACGTTCGGCAATTTTAATCGCTTCCTGCTGGTTGGTCTGGCCCAGAATCAGCACGAACTCTTCGCCGCCATAGCGCGCCGCCATGTCGCCGGGGCGGTTGCTATAACGTTTTAAAATGCCTGCCAGCTTACGCAAACACTCATCTCCGGCCGCATGCCCCATGCTGTCATTCAGCTGTTTAAAGTGGTCTGCATCTATCATCATCACACTTAAGCTGGATTGATGGCGGATGGCACGTGACCATTCATCCCGCATGAATTGCTCTAGCCGGCGGCGATTGGCCAGGCCGGTGAGCGGGTCAGTGTGGGTGAGCGCGGAGATGCGATCCTCAACCTGCTTATGATGCGTGATGTTGGTCAGTGATAGCAAGAAAAGCTTGTTATCAGCCAGCGATGTTTGCATGGGTTGCAAGCTCAAAGTGAGCCAGGTGGGTTGTTTGGTGGGTGTATGACACAGATAGTCCATGCTGAAGTGACCGACTTTGCCACTTAACACTTTTTCAATGCCGGAAATCAATGGTGGCAGATTAGTATCTTCATTGGCACGGCAGATGTCCAGGTACGCAATACCAAACCAGTCGGTATCCAACTCCAAACCAAAAAACAAACCGAATGAACGCCAGGCCTGATTGACATAAATAATGCTGCTCGTCTCATCTATCACTGCAATTTGCAGTGGCAGTGTGTCCAAAATACCATTCAGTAATTGTTCTGCAATATCCACAAAATATCCAACAAGGTTGCTGAAACTTACAACGGGAATAGCGTGTCAGTCTTATTCTATTCAAGCGGGAACCGCCTGTCTAACTTTCGTGATGTAAATTAGCATTAAAATTGCTTGTGTGATAACTAACCAACAATGAAAGAAATCAATAATGACTACTCGGGTAGGTATTAACGGATTTGGCAGGATAGGCCGCATGGTGCTGCGAGCCGCATTAAATCAGGCAGAGTTTAAAGAGCTGGAAGTGGTTGCCATCAATGGCATCGAAGAGCCGGACCATATGCTCTACATGCTGAAATATGATTCAGTGCATGGCCGACTGGCATATGATGCACACTTAGAGGGCGATTTTCTGGTGGTGGATGGCAAAAGAATACGCTTGACTGCCGAAAAAGATCCTGCGGACATCAACTGGGCAGCTGTTGAAGTCGATGTGGTAGTTGAGTGTACCGGTGTTTTTCTGACAAAAGAATCTTGTGCAGCCCATATTGCCGCAGGTGCAAGTATTGTGGTGCAATCGGCGCCAGGTAAAGATGATACCCCTATGTTTGTTTTTGGCGTGAATCACCTGGATTACCAAGGCGAAGAGATTGTATCCGCGGCTTCTTGCACAACCAATGGTCTGGCGCCTATCGTTAAAGTGTTGCAAGACCAGTTTGGGGTCAAGCGTGGATTGATGACGACGATTCATGCGGCAACGGCTACGCAGAAAACGGTTGATGGTACCTCGAAAAAAGACTGGCGCGGCGGGCGTGGAGTGTTTGAAAACATTATTCCTTCAAGCACCGGCGCGGCAAAGGCAGTCGGTAAAGTGATTCCTGAGTTAAACAAGAAGCTGACGGGCATGGCGATGCGTATCCCTTCAGCAGATGTCTCTGTCGTTGACCTGACTGTGGAGTTGGAACAGGAAACTTCATATGCAGAAGTTTGTGAAGCAATGAAATTTGCCTCCGAGCGTGATTTAAAAGGCGTGCTTGGCTATACCGAAGAGCAAGTGGTCTCAAGTGATTTCCGTGGGTATCCGGCAGCCAGTGTATTTGATGCCAGCGCCGGCATCATGCTCGATTCCACTTTTGTTAAAGTGATCGGCTGGTACGACAACGAATATGGCTACACCTGCAACCTTTTACGTCTAACCAGTTATGTGGCACAAGCCAAATTGGCGATAACGCAATTGCCAGAACAAACCGTAGAGGCAGAAGCTGCTTAACGTGTCTTGAGCTTTACTTCAGTCAACATGCCCCGGTAAATTGTTCGCCAGTCATCTAACAGTGCATTTATAATATCGGTTTTACTTTTGCGATAGATATTATGCGTGCGCCTTTGCTGGAAACTTCGATTAAAAGCCTGAAGAAATTGCATCAAGGCAAGGTGCGCGACATTTATGATATCGACGCGCAAACTATGTTGCTGGTCAGTACTGATCGATTGAGCGCGTTTGATGTGATTCTGCCAACCGGTATTCCTCACAAAGGTGCCATGCTGACACAAATGGCTAATTTCTGGTTTGAACAACTGGCAAATGTAGTGCCCAATCACCTGACCGGAATAGCACCGGAATCCGTCGTAGCCCCAGATGAAGTTGAACAAGTCAAAGGCCGTGCAGTGGTTGTCAAAAAGCTGAAAGCATTGCCACTGGAAGCGATTGTGCGTGGTTACCTGGTCGGTAGCGGCTGGAAAGAGTATCAGGTCAAAGGCACTGTTTGCGATATTCCATTACCTGCCGGGCTGCAACTGGCACAACAATTACCAGCCCCTTTATTTACACCTTCCAGCAAAGCTGCGGTTGGCGAGCATGATGAAAATATCAGTATTCCTCAAGTCGAAGTGTTGATTGGCAAGGATATGACTGCCCAAGTCGAAAAAGCGGCGATTGCGCTGTATACCCAAGCTGCCGAATACGCGCTTACTAAAGGCATTATCATTGCCGATACCAAGTTTGAATTTGGCGTGGATGAGGATGGTGTGTTGCACGTCATGGATGAAGTGCTGACACCGGATTCATCGCGTTTTTGGCCAGCTGATCAATACCAGGTAGGTGCTAATCCCCCAAGTTATGACAAGCAATATGTGCGTGACTGGCTGGAAACTTGTGACTGGAACAAAACAGCGCCGGGCCCGGAGTTGCCAGCAGATGTTGCGAAGCGAACCTCCGATAAGTATATGGAAGCATTTGCCAAGCTGACTGGCCGTACCTTGCAAGTCGATTAATTCAATACACTGATGAGTTTTCGCGCACAGCTGGCTACCCTGGCCAGCAGATTCAAACAAGAGTTAGCGTTTTACCGGGCGCTACATGCGCATCCGCAAACCCCAAGGTTGGCAAAAGCATTGTTATGGCTGGCGATGGGCTACCTGGTTTTACCCTTTGACCTGATTCCGGACTTTATCCCGATTATCGGCCAGCTGGATGAGCTGGTGATTATTCCGACACTGCTCTACTTCGCTCTGAAATTAACGCCGGTTGAGGTGCGTCAATTTTGCCGAGATCAGGTAAGCGCTGCTGAAAATCAAAAATAATGCGGTTTGCAAACAAAGGTTTATGTTAATCGCCTATAATGGCGGCTTTTCGTGAAATAGGTTTGAAAAGATGTCATTGAATTTGGTAGCAAGCGGCAAAGACTTGCCGAACGATTTTAACGTCATTATTGAAATTCCAGCCAATGGCGACCCGGTTAAATATGAAGTAGACAAAGAAAGCGGCGCATTGTTTGTTGACCGTTTTATGGGTACTTCCATGCAATACCCATGTAACTATGGCTACATTCCACACACTTTGGGTGATGATGGAGACCCGGTTGATGTACTGGTGATCACGCCAGTGCCACTGCTGCCAGGCGTAGTGGTGCGTTGCCGTCCATTGGGCATGCTGAAAATGACTGATGAAGCTGGTGGCGATGCCAAAGTGCTGGCAGTGCCTATTGAAAAAGTATGCGGTTTGTACGCTTACCAAAGAACATTAAGTGATGTTTCGCCTTGGCGCCTGGACATGATTGCGCATTTCTTTGAACACTACAAAGATCTGGATAAAGGCAAATGGGTGAAGATTGAGGGTTGGGCCGGCATTGAAGAGGCACATGCTGAAATTCTTGGGGGCGTCGAGCGTTATAACGCTTTAGAAGTGAAGCCTGCATTCTAAATATTCATGGTTAATTGAATGAAAACAAAAAAGTCGGCAATCGCCGACTTTTTTGTTTTAGCGCGGTTAAATTAATGTAGAAGCGGGACAATCAATAATGCAACGATGTTAATAATCTTAATCAGCGGGTTGACAGCGGGTCCGGCGGTATCTTTGTAAGGATCGCCTACAGTATCCCCGGTCACTGCGGCTTTGTGTGCATCTGAACCTTTGCCGCCGTGATGACCATCTTCAATGTATTTCTTGGCATTATCCCAGGCGCCACCACCGGTACACATTGAAATCGCTACAAATAAACCCGTGACTATCGTGCCCATCAGCAAGCCACCTAAAGCGACCGGGCCGAGGAACAGGCCGACCAGTATTGGTGCAGCTACTGGCAATAATGAAGGAATCATCATTTCCTTGATTGCCGCTGTGGTCAGCAGATCGACCGCCTTGCCATATTCGGGTTTGGCCGTGCCTTCCATCAGGCCCTTGATTTCGCGGAACTGGCGGCGCACTTCTTCTACCACGCTGCCAGCAGCACGACCCACGGCTTCCATCGCCATCGCCGCAAACAGAAAGGGAATCAGGCCGCCGAGGAACAAACCAATAATCACATTGGGATCGCTTAAATCAAAGCTGGCTGTAATGCCGGCACCTTCAAGTTTATGTGTGTAATCAGCAAACAAAACCAGCGAAGCCAGTCCGGCAGAGCCAATCGCATAACCTTTGGTCACGGCTTTGGTGGTATTGCCAACCGCATCCAGTGGGTCAGTGACATCACGCACGCTACTTGGCAATTCTGCCATTTCGGCGATTCCACCTGCGTTATCTGTAATTGGGCCATAGGCATCCAGTGCCACTACGATGCCAGCCATGCTCAGCATGGCCATAGCGGCAATTGCAACGCCATATAGCCCTGCCAGGTGGAATGCCACATAAATCGCTACACAAACCGAAAGCACAGGTAAGGCGGTGGATTTCATGGAGACGCCGATTCCCGCAATGATGTTAGTTGCATGTCCAGTGGTGGAGGCTTGAGCTACGTGCTTGACCGGCGCGTAATCAGTACCAGTGTAATACTCTGTGATCCAAACCAGTGCCGCAGTGAGTACTAACCCAACTGCGCAAGCGCCAAACAACGCCAGGTTGGATACGGTCACTTCTCCATGAGTGTAACCTTGCGGAAATGCATATTGCGTGACAAAGTAAAACGCAATAAGCGACAGCACACCAGCTACAGCCAAGCCCTTATACAGCGCAGGCATTACATTTTTCATGCCTGGCGATGCCTTTACGAAGAAACAGCCAATAATGGAGGCAACGATAGATACCGCACCCAACAGCAGCGGATATATCACGCCGTTGGCGCCCGCTTCAGCTGCCATTAGCCCACCGAGCACCATGGTAGCAATCAGGGTCACGGCGTAAGTCTCAAACAAATCGGCGGCCATGCCAGCACAGTCACCAACGTTATCGCCTACATTGTCAGCAATCACTGCCGGGTTGCGTGGATCATCTTCTGGAATGCCTGCTTCAACCTTGCCCACCAGGTCGGCACCAACGTCAGCGCCTTTGGTGAAAATCCCGCCGCCCAAACGTGCAAAAATCGAAATCAGTGATGAACCAAACGCTAGGCCGATTAAAGGATTCAAATCGGTTGCCTGTTCTGCACCCAGAAAAATATAGAATCCGGCGACACCCAATAATCCCAGCCCTACCACCAGCATGCCGGTAATTGCTCCGCCTTTAAAAGCGACATCCAGCGCCGGCCCGATGCCATTGGTGGCCGCTTGTGCCGTACGCACGTTTGCTTTTACGGAAACATTCATTCCAATAAACCCGCAAGCGCCCGAGAGCACAGCGCCTACCACAAACCCGATTGCGGTGTATAAGCCCAGGAAAATCCCAATCAGCACAGCCAGGATGACGCCGACGAGGGCAATCGTTTTGTATTGTCTGGCCAGGTAGGCGGCCGCGCCTTGTTGAATCGCCCCTGCAATTTCTTGCATGCGGGCGTTGCCTGCAGGTAATCCCGAAATCCACTTACTCATTACTACGCCATAAAGTACCGCCAAAACTGCTGCGCCTATGGCCAACATTAATGCGACTGACATGTGTTCTCCTGTTCCTTTTGAAACTGCGTTGAACGTAATGACTACTTAAATCTGTTACTTAAGCTGTAAATGCTGAATCGTTCCTTAGGTATGTGAGTTGTAAATGAAGTGTAACAGCGTGGTGCATTATGGCACTATTTAAAGAATGCGCACAAGTAAGGTGCAATTAGAAGCAGCATAACGGTGAAACGCACCTACGATTCGGTGACGACAGGGTGCAAGGTTTGCAAAAAAGAGTCAGGTATCGCGCTGGCGGTCAATAAAGTGACGTAAAGCGGCTTCAAGTGCTGGGTTCTCAATCTTGTCTGCGCATGCTTCCAGCGTGCTCAGGGCTTGATCTGACGGGGACTGGATACGTTTCTGTCTGGGTTTTGGACGAGATTTGACTTGCACTTTAACTTTAATTGCGCTAAGGTTTAACCCTTTGTTTTTCTGGGAATTTTGACAAAAATCCCAGATTTTTCGTAGCAATCCGGTTTCTAATAACCTGATTTTGCTGGCAACGGCACCTGAATAAGCACCGATTGTGAGTGTGCCATCTTCCAAAGCCAGCACATGAGAAAATTTAGATAGTTCCGGGGCAACCGTAGACCATAACCGCTGTAATTGTTGACGATCATTAGCCTCTTCTAAAAGAGGTTTTAATTCGTGATGGTTTGTGAAAATCCGATTGATTTTTAACATGCGTTTGGATTTTAAATTACGTGGTTGTCCGCAGAGTGCTTGAATATTGTACTACACCGATTATTCTCACGGGCCATTCCCTTGAGTATTCGGCTAAAAGCGAGAGTTCCTGGCATGATTAATATCATTATTGTTTCAGAAAAAATGGCCAAGCCTAAAACGCTAGGCATGTTTGAAAGCGTAGGTCTGGTGCTGGCGCTGATACTTGTGCCGGTAGTGCTGACCTTGTTTTTTATTACACCGCAACAAGTCATTAAAAGTCAGGGTGTTAAAGCGATTCTGCCTCCCCATTTAAGAGGTGCCATGCTTTCTACACAAAGTCATCTCGATGCCTATGCCAAGCAAATTGGCGAATTACAGGCGCGTATTCTGCGCCTCGATGCGCAAAACCAGCGTTTATCCAAACTGGCAGGGATTAAATCCAGCGCTGAGCCTATCAACGAACGTACCTCGGTGAATGAAGTGCTCGGCCAGGGCGGGCCTTTAGTTAAGGATGCGCCCCTAACCGAAGATGACCTGAAAGCAACCATTGAGCAAATGTCGGCTGACCTTGATTTCCGTGATGAATACCAGGGCAAGATAGAAGCAAAGTTGTTGCTTAAAAGTGTATTAAGAGAAATGTTGCCGAATAGCAGTCCGGTGGACGCGGCATTTAGCTCTTCAAGTTATGGGTGGCGGATCGACCCCATGAGTGGGCATCGTGCTTTTCATGAAGGTTTAGATTTTCCGGCTGCTTCTGGCACACCGGTTTATGCGGCAGCTGACGGCATTGTCACTACTGCTGTACAAACTTCAGATTACGGCAATCTTTTAAAGATCGATCATGGGTCTGGTCTGGAAACCCGTTATGCGCACAATTCCAGACTGCTCGTTAAAGCAGGTGAGCGCGTAACCAAAGGACAGAAAGTGGCATTGATTGGTAGCACTGGCCGTTCTACGGGCCCACATTTGCATTATGAAATTCGCCTCAACGGCAACCCGCTCGACCCCCGTGAATATCTCAGGAACCATTCCTGACTGAATTCAATTGCTTGCGTGCAATAATCAAGACAATTCGCCTCTATATCTTATACAATCCTAGTTTATTCTTTTAACCCCGCTCTGGCGGATATCGGTGTGACTCATGTTAGCCTCGTTGTTTAAAAAATTCTTTGGTAGCCGTAACGACCGCCTGGTCAAGCAATATCAGCAAACCGTCAAACAAGTAAACGCTTTGGAACCTGAAATTCAGGCGCTAAGTGATGAACAGCTGCGGGCAAAAACGGAGGAATTTAAGCAACGCTATACGCAAGGTGAAACACTGGATAAATTGTTGCCAGAAGCATTTGCCGTAGTTCGTGAAGGCAGCAAGCGTGCATTAGGCATGCGTCATTTCGATGTACAACTGATTGGTGGCATGGTACTGCATGCTGGCAAAATCGCCGAGATGCGTACAGGTGAAGGTAAAACTTTGGTTGCGACCTTGCCGACTTACCTTAACGCATTGACTGGTAAAGGTGTGCATGTCGTTACAGTCAATGATTACCTGGCTAAACGCGATGCCGAATGGATGGGTAAACTTTACAACTTCCTTGGCTTAAGCGTCGGTATTAATCTTTCGCAAATGCCGCATGATGCAAAGCAACAAGCTTATGCCTCGGATATCACTTACGGCACTAATAACGAGTTCGGCTTTGACTACCTGCGCGACAACATGGTGTTCAGCAAAGAAGAACGCGTGCAACGTCCGTTGCATTATGCGCTGGTGGATGAAGTGGACTCCATTTTGATTGATGAGGCGCGTACGCCACTCATCATCTCCGGCCAGGCTGAACACAGTGTGGACCTGTACGGTGCAATTAATGAAGTCGCCAAGCAACTGGTACGTCAACAAGAAGAAGAGGGCGAAGGTGATTTCTGGGTGGATGAAAAAGCCCAAAGTGTCACTATGAGCGAAGCCGGGCATGAGCATGCAGAGCAACTGCTCGAGCAAGCCGGCATGTTGCCAGCGGGTTCCAGCCTGTATGAGCCGGCTAATATTACGTTAGTGCATCATTTATATGCGTCATTGCGTGCGCAAAATCTTTACCACCGAGATCAGCATTATGTTGTACGTAATGATGAAATCGTGATCGTTGATGAGTTCTCAGGCCGCATGATGCCGGGTCGTCGCTGGTCGGATGGTTTGCATCAGGCGGTGGAAGCCAAGGAAGGTGTGGCGATCCAAAAAGAAAACCAGACACTGGCTTCTATCACGTTCCAGAATTACTTCCGCATGTACCAGAAACTGAGTGGTATGACGGGTACAGCCGATACAGAGGCCTACGAGTTTAACCAGATTTATGCGCTGGAAACGGTGGTCATTCCTACTCACAGACCTGTGCAACGTTCGGATGCGATGGACAAGGTGTACCGCACCGGTATGGAAAAGTACAAGGCTGTGATTGAAGATATCAAGCAATGCCAGGCTAAAGGGCAGCCAGTGTTGGTCGGTACCACATCGATTGAAAACTCAGAGCTGATTTCGCAGCTGCTCACGCAGGCCAAACTCGAACATCAAGTGCTTAATGCTAAGCAGCACGAGCGCGAAGCGACTATTGTTGCCGAAGCCGGACGTCCCGGCATGATTACCATTGCAACCAACATGGCAGGTCGTGGTACCGACATTGTCCTGGGCGGTAATTCTGAAGGCGAAATTCACGCTATTCACAACGATACCAATTTAAATGATGCGGATAAAGCGACAAAAATTGCGCAGCTGAAGGCGGAGTGGCAGCAACGCCACGATGCAGTGCTTGCCGCAGGTGGCTTGCATATTATTGGTACCGAACGCCATGAGTCCCGTCGCGTCGATAACCAGTTGCGTGGCCGTTCTGGCCGTCAGGGTGACCCAGGTTCCAGCCGTTTCTACCTGTCTCTTGAAGATCAATTACTGCGTATTTTCTCAGGCGAACGCGTCGCGGCGATTATGACACGCCTGAATATGCCTGAAGGTGAAGCGATAGAGCATGCCATGGTTACGCGCGCGATTGAAAATGCGCAACGTAAAGTGGAAGGCCGCAACTTCGATATCCGCAAGCAATTGCTGGAATACGATGATGTGTCGAATGACCAGCGCAAGGTCATCTACGAACAACGTAACGAATTGCTGGAATCAGTCGATGTTGGTCAAACTATCCGCGCGATGCGTGAGGATGTCGTCAATAGCTTGTTCAATACCCATATTCCTCCTGGCAGCGTAGAGGAGCAGTGGGATGTGCCTGCGCTGGAAGTCGCATTGCGTGAAGATGCCAGCTTGCCTTTACCAGTGAGTGAGTGGCTGGAAAGCAATCCTGATTTACATGCAGAAAGTTTGCGTGAACGCATTGTTGAAGCTGCGAATGAAAGCTATGCCTCCAAAGAAGCGTTGGCCGGTAACGATAACATGCGTAATTTTGAGCGTGCGGTCATGCTGCAAAGCTTAGATAATCATTGGCGTGAGCATTTGGCCGCGCTGGATCATCTGCGCCAGGGCATACACCTGCGCTCTTATGCGCAAAAGAATCCAAAACAGGAATACAAGCGCGAAGCATTCGAGTTATTTGAGTCTTTGCTGAATACTGTAAAAACTGAAGTCACCAAAATTACCATGCAGGTGCAAGTGCGTTCACGCGAAGAACTTGAAGCAGAAGAACGTCGCGCTGAAGAAGCATTGCGTGCTACCGATGTAGGCAATGTGCAATATCAACACACTGATTACGAGAATGCTCTTAGCAATAGTGGCAATGAGACTGCTGAAAAACAGCCGTTAAACTTGCCTGAAGGAGTGCGTGTTGGCCGTAACGACCCCTGTCCATGCGGTTCAGGCAAACGTTTCAAAAATTGCCATGGTGCTTTGAGCTAAATGCACCAAATTAAGGGGTACATTAAGCTAGTAGGAAAGGGACAAAATGTCTGATCAGGCTATTATAGCGTCGCCATGTATAGGTGTTTGTAGTATTGATGATACCAGCGGTTTTTGTGAAGGATGTTACCGCACGCTGGAAGAGATCCAACAGTGGTGGGATATGGATAACGCAACCAAGTCCGAGGTCATCAAGAAAGCATCTGTACGCGAAGCGGCAGTGTTCGGTGATTAATTGATTGTCGTATTAGGTATACATGTATACGAGGTAGTTACATAAAAAAGCCGGCACTGCCGGCTTTTTTATTTCTTACCCCAAGCAGGTTACAGGTCTGCGAGAGGATGATTGCCCATGGTCCCTGATTTAGTATCCAGTTTGGAAACCACCAGCTCCAAAGAGGTTTTCAGGTTTTTGAGCGCATCCAGTTCCATGGATGCCAGCACTTGCGGCAAAATGCCATCCACTGGTTGAGGTGCTTTTGCCAGCACCGCATGACCTGCCGCGGTAACCAACAAACCCACCTTACGCTGGTCTTCAGTCAAACGCTGTTTTTTAACTAATTGCTTTTTGACCAGTTTTTCAACTAGCAAACTGCAGGTAGATTGATGAATAGACAGATTTTCTGCGAGTCTTGAAACCCCTAATTCCGGGTGCGTTGAAATTTCATGTAACAGCCATAGCTGGGATCCTGAAATGCCGCAAGTTGATTCAATTTCTCTAAAATGCTGTCTAACAGCTCCAAAAATGATACGGAACTGCTTAAGTGCTTCTTTTGCTAGTGAATTCTGCATAATCAATATATTTTTAAAATCTTTGTTGACATTCTACCATTTTCTGAAAGGAGAGTTCGTTCAGCAAGGTCTGGAGATGCAAAAAAATTGTCTGGTAATTATTATTGTGGTAATCAATGGGTTTTAATTAGGACTGAAAATAATTAGAAAAATTCCTATAGATTTCAATTACGGCCTCAGTTTGCGGCCTGCCACATACATGTGCTAATTGATGCTAACTGTTGCTAAGAATGACCTGTTGTAAAAAAGAGACAGGCCCATTATTAATTTATAGAGATCATTGATGCGTGCTATGAATAAGCTGATGCAAAAGTCACTAATCCATACTCACGCGTAGCTTGCAAAGGTGATTGGGTTTTGCAGATTGGGCGAGTTATTCAACTGTAAAATCATAGTAATGAAATCAGCAAAGAGGTGATGGTTGTAGAAAGATCGACCGTTTCTTTGATGGTTGAGCGGCCGGATGGCTTTGCAAGGTCGACTCAGACGGTCTCGAATTCAGGTGGATGAGGTGTTGCCTGCACGTTGTTCTATCAATTGCAGGTAATGCGCGACATCGAGGCTGGTCTGGTTGCGCTGTGCTAGCCAGATGGTTTCTGCCAGGCATTCGAGTAAAGCATGTTGTGCCTCATGCTCCTCTTGATAACGGGTACATAGTTTGCCATAAGCTTGTGTAATGCCAGCCGGCTGGTTGATGCTGATCTGCTCTTGTATGGATAAATGCAGGCTCATATGCAAAAACGGGTTGGTTTCGCCCATTTCCGGATAATAGGCTTGTTGCAAATGTTGTTCCGGCGCGTCCAGAATGGCTTGGTATTCAGGATGCAGGTGCATAATACCGACTGCCATTTTCTCAAGTCCGGTCAGCACTTTCTGCTGCTGGAATTTAGCCCACGCATCAAAGAAAAATTGCCTGACTTCGTCTCGACTAGGGTTGAATAAAGCCATGTTTAGTTTCCTGTTGGAGGCAACACCGGATGTATTTGTTTATCACGGTATTCGCATAAATCGACTATGCAGCAGATGCCACATTTGGGATTTCGCGCGACGCAGGTATAACGTCCGTGCAAAATTAACAAGTGGTGAGCATCCTGTAAAAATTGTTTTGGGGTAGTGCTTAAAAATCGCTGCTCGACTTCAAGCACCGTCTTACCTGGCGCCAGTCTGGTGCGGTTTCCGACGCGGAATAAATGTGTGTCCACAGCAATAGTAGGCTGGCCAAACGCCGTATTCAAAATGACATTGGCAGTTTTGCGCCCCACGCCTGCCAACGCTTCCAACGCTTCACGCTTGTCCGGTACTTGACCCTCATGCAGCGAGATTAGTTGCAGGCAACATTTCAATACATTTTTTGCCTTGGCGCGATATAGACCTATAGTTTTAATGTAGCTTTCAAGTCCATCTATGCCCAAGTCAACAATGGCTTGCGGTGTGTTGGCCACTTTAAATAACTTGCGCGTGGCGATATTGACGCCTTTATCCGTAGCCTGGGCAGAGAGAATGACTGCTATTAATAATTCAAACGTAGTGGTGTATTCCAGTTCGGTAGCCGGGTTAGGAATGGCTTGCGCCAGCCTCTGGAAAATAGCGAGTCTTTTTGCGGCATTCATACAAATAGCTTAGTCAAAAGAGTACATATCACGAGTTTTTATAAGATTGACTTTAGCGCTTTAACGCGTGCCATCGCCGCAGCAATGGCAGATTTTTTGATGGCGTCATTGTTAGTGGAAGCAGACATTGACTCATTCACTGATGGGTCGCTAGTTACAACCATAGACTGATTGCGTTTAGCTAATCCCTGTGCGCGTGTTTCTATTTCTCGTTCCAGTCGGGCTTGTCGATTTTGATAACGTCGACGTGCCAGAGCGGCTGCAGCTTTCTCAGTCTCTGCATGTTGCTTAGTCAAGGGCTGCATTGTTATGCAATCGACCGGGCAGGGTGCTAAACATAATTCACAGCCGGTACATTCCTGGCTGATCACCGTATGCATGTGTTTGGATGCTCCTAAGATGGCATCGACTGGGCATGCTTTAATGCACAATGTGCAACCAATACAACGCTGCTCATCAATCACAGCAACCGCTTTGGGTTTGGTAAAGCCGTGTGCGGTATTGAGCGGAAGGTCAGGTACATTTAAAAGTACCGACAAAGCATGTATGCCTGCTTCACCACCTGGTGGGCATTGATTAATGTTGGCCGAACCCTGGGCGATAGCAGTTGCATAAGGTTTGCATCCGGCATAGCCGCATTGCTGACATTGGGTTTGTGGCAATATTGCATCAATACGCTCAATCAGAATGTCATCTAAATTACTTTGCTGGTTGTTGGCGGTAGCGTCTGTATGAGTCGCCATCGCGTCATGGCTTAATGGTTGCATGAGGTCACGTCGTCAGCGTTCTTCCACCTTCAATTATCAATCAGCATATTATAGCTGAATCTAAGTTGCGCTATTTGATTCAAGGCTTTAGAAGAAAGCTTTACCAGCAAGATTACTGTCTTTTTTGATTTCTAAGATTGGTTAAGAAATCGTATTGTTTGCAGTTATTTAGGTAGCATCAAGGGATAATGGTATTGCGGTCGGCTTCCTTGGCGTTCGGTTGCATAATCAGTTAAAATAACCGCTTTATTGTTGAATGGCAGAAGTATGTTAACGGGCAGTTTGGTGGCAATTGTAACCCCAATGTTTGAAGATGGTCGTTTGGATCTGGATGCCCTCAAAAAACTGATCGATTTCCATATCGAAGCGGGCACAGACGGCATCGTGATTGTCGGCACAACAGGTGAGTCGCCAACCGTCGATGTCGATGAGCATTGTGCGTTGATTAAGACCACGGTTGAATACGTAGCCAAGCGTATCCCGGTCATTGCAGGTACCGGAGCAAACTCAACTTCAGAAGCCATCGAACTGACTGCAAAAGCCAAAGCGCTTGGCGCAGACGCTTGCCTGCTGGTTGCGCCTTATTACAACAAGCCCTCACAGGAAGGCTTATATCAGCATTTTAAAGCGGTGGCTGAAGCCGTTGATATCCCGCAAATTCTTTATAATGTGCCAGGACGTACAGGCTGCGACCTGACAAATGAAACGGTATTGCGGCTGGCCAGTGTACCTAACATTGTAGGCATCAAAGATGCTACAGGCGGCATAGAACGCGGTACGGATTTATTGCTCCGCGTGCCGGCAGATTTTGCTGTGTATAGCGGCGATGATGCGAGTGCATTGGCGTTGATGTTGCTGGGTGGCAAAGGCGTCATTTCTGTGACGGCGAATGTGGCGCCAGGATTGATGCATGAAATGTGTGATTCCGCTTTAAAAGGTAATCTCGAGAGTGCACGTGCAGCGAATGCCAAACTGTTTGGCTTGCACCAAAAGTTATTTGTAGAGGCTAATCCTATTCCAGTGAAATGGGTGTTACAACAAATGGGTCTGATTGCTACCGGTATTCGTTTACCACTGGTGAATCTATCAACCCAATATCATGAAGTGCTACGTCACGCCATGAAACAGGCGGAAATCGCATCTTAAATGAGGAAAATGACTTACATGAGTAATGTGTTTGTACAGCGTACGCTGCTGATGTGTTTAATCATCGTGTTGGCAGGTTGCGACTCGATACCATTCTTAAATAACAGTTCTGATTACAAGGGTGCCGGACGTTCCAAATCACTGGAAGTGCCACCTGACCTGACTTCAGTGCGCACAAGTAGTACTTATAATGTGCCGGGTGCGACCAACTATTCTACCTACAGCCAGAATCAGGAAGCGCAAGAGCAGAATGGCCCGCAGCCAGTACTGAGCGATATGAAGAATGTGCGTATGGTGAAAGCCGGAACCCAGCGCTGGCTGGTAGTCAACGCACCTCCGGAAAAAGTGTGGCCGATTGTGCGCGATTTCTGGCTGGACCAGGGCTTTGCCGTACGTGTGGAAAATCCTGAAATTGGGGTCATTGAGACTGAGTGGCTACAGACGGATGCGATTAAGCCTAAAGAAGATAATCGCGGTTATGGTGAAAAGTTTGATGCATGGCTGGATAAATTGTCTGGTTTTGCAGATAGAAGAAAATTCCGCACCCGGCTGGAACGTGGTGAAAAAGACGGTACAACCGAAATTTACATGACCCATCGTACGGTGGCGGGTGCGCCGGATGATGGTAAGAATTACGTCAACACGCAGCTGGGTAAAATTGACACTGGTTATCGTATCAATGCAGCAGAAAATAAAAATACAGCCGGTCAGGAGTTTGATGCTGATCTTGATGCAGAGCTGTTACGGCGCATGATGGTAAAGCTAGGCCTGGATGAACAGAAAGCTGACCAGGTAATGACGCAAGCAGCTTCAGACAAACGTGCAGATGTCGTTAAAGAAGCTGACCAGAGCGTGACGCTGAAATTGAATGAACCATTTGATCGCGCCTGGCGTCGTGTAGGTCTTTCGTTAGACCGTATCGGATTTGTGACCGAAGATAAAAACCGCAACGAAGGTATCTATTACGTTCGTTATGCCGACACCGATGCTGAAGACCCGATCAAGGAGAAAAAAGGCTTGCTCGAACGCCTGAAGTTCTGGGGCAGTGATGAGGATGAAAAAACTGCCACCCCTTCTGAGGTTAAGCAAGGTGATAAGACCAAATTCTGGAAAGGTACTGCAGAAGGTGATAAATCCAGCAAACAGTATCATATCCAGGTGCTGGAAAACGCCGATGACACTACAGATGTGTATGTATTGACCGCTGACAACAAGCGTAATACGTCCACGACGGCGAATCGGATTGTTTCTTTGCTATATGAACAACTCAAGTAATTAAGGTCTGCGTGCGGTTTGCTTCTTTAGGTAGTGGCAGCGCAGGCAATGCGACTCTAGTGGAAGCCGGGGAAACCCGGCTTTTGCTTGACTGCGGGTTTAGCGTCAAGGAGACGGTGCAGCGGTTAGGTCGGCTGGGACTGCAGCCGGAACAGCTGACAGGTATCCTGATTACGCATGAGCATGATGACCATGCGCGCGGTGCCTTTAAGCTTGCAGCGCGGTATCAGGTGCCGGTATGGTTAACGCATGGCACCTATATGATGTGCCAGCGTTATCTTCCCTCTCAAAGTGTTTCTGTACATATCATTGACGCCCACACAACGTTTGCCTTGGAAGAGATTGAGGTAAGCCCTTACCCGGTGCCACATGATGCGCGCGAACCCGCCCAGTTTGTATTTGGCGATGGCGTACGTAAATTTGGTGTATTGACGGATGTTGGTAGCGTGACGCCGCATATTGTCGCCATGTTGCAAGGGTGCGACGGCCTGCTTCTGGAATGTAACCACGACCTGGAAATGCTGCGTACCGGGCCTTATGCCTACTCCCTTAAAAAGCGTGTCGGTGGCTGGCTGGGTCACTTGGATAATCAGACCAGTGCGCAATTGTTAGCGCAACTGGATAACAGCAAGCTGAAACATTTAGTGGCGGCGCATTTAAGCGAGAAAAATAATACGCCTGCTTTGGCTAAGCAGGCGTTGAGTGAAGTATTACAATGTGAAGCTGACTGGGTGCAAATCGCCAGCCAGGAGCAAGGTCTGGACTGGCGGGGCTTGTAAATACGAGGTTAACTTGTCACTGTTGAAAATGGCATTGGTTATCAAGCTAACCTCGCTGATTTTAATCCAGCACGTGAATCTGTTCAGATAACCGTATCATACGCTCTACCGGCGTGACCCATACAATCCCGTCACCGATATTGCCGGTGTGCCCTACCTCGACGATAGTTTGCAGCACGCCTTCAACCAGCTCATCTGGCACCACCATATACAGATAAACTTTAGGGCTGTAATCCGTCAGTTCTTCCCGCACGCCGACGCTAGGTTTTTGCAAATGGTGCCCGCAGCCTTCAACCTTGTTAACCGACATGCCGGGGAAACCTTTGATGTTACGCAGTGCCGAGCGGATTTTTGCTAATCTGGCCGGCTGTATGACTGCTTTGATTTCTTTCATAAAAATATCCTTTTGAGCACTTACTCACTGGCCGGCATTATGCCTCTATCTTGCTTTCTTCAAACTTACGATACAGCGTTGGTACCACAATAAGGGTCAGCAGGGTGGAGGTGATCAAGCCACCGATCACAACAATTGCCAGTGGGCGCTGTACCTCTGACCCTGGCCCAGTGGCAAACAGGAAAGGTACCAGGCCCAGCATGGCTACAGTGGCAGTCATCATCACCGGCCGAAAACGCTGGGCACAACCTTGCAGGATCGCATCCATCTGGCTCTTGCCCTCATCACGCAAGGTGCGGATATACGATACCAGTACGACCGCATTCAGCACGGCAATCCCCCACAAGGCAATAAAGCCAACTGATGCCGGTACGGACAAATACTCACCCGTGATAAATAAGGCAATCACGCCGCCAATCGAAGCAAACGGCAATACCAGAATAATCATGGTGGCAAAGCGCATCGACTGGAACAGCAGGAATAGCAGGAAGAAAATCGCCGCAATGGTGACCGGAATGATGACCATCAGGTGACCCATGGCGCGTTCCATGTTCTGGAACTGGCCACCGTACTCCAGATAGTAGCCATCTGGTAGTTGCAGTCTTTGTCCCAGAACTTGCTGCAGTTCTGCCACAAAGCCACCCAAGTCCCGGTCTTTCACGTTGACACCAATCACAATACGGCGCTTGGCCAGTTCGCGGCTGATCTGTGCCGGACCATCCTTGACCTCAATATCCGCCACATCATCCAGTGCCACACGTGAACCGTTAGGCGAGGTCAGCATAATATTGCGGATAGCTTCTTCGTTATTACGGAAAGACTCCGGATAACGCACCGCCGCCGAGAACCTGCGTTGACCTTCAAAAATTTCGGTCGCGATTTTGCCACCAATCGCCGTTTCAACGATATCGTGGACATCCGCAGTATTAATACCATGACGGGCAATCGCCTGGCGGTCAATTGTGATATTCAGGTATTGTTGGCCTGATACTTTTTCCACCTTGATTTCGGTTGCGCCAGTGACAGTGCCGGCAATCTTGGCAATTTCATCCGCTTTCTGTTTCAACGTATCTAGGTCTTCGCCGAATATCTTGACCGCCACATCAGCACGAACGCCGGTCAGCAATTCATCGACACGGTCAGAAATCGGTTGCGCCATGATAATTTGCACGCCAGGAATATTTTTCTCGAGCACAGCACGCATTTTTTCGGCAATGTCATCCTGATTCCAGCCTGCCGGCCATTCGTCACGCGGTTTCAGGCTGATAATCGGGGTGGACTCGTTTTGCGCCTGTGCATCCGCCGGACTTTCACCACGTCCCAGCCCGGAAATGGCAGATTTAACGCCTGGCACTTGCTCCATAATCAGCTTCATCGCTTTATTTTCCATTTTCATGGATTCTTCCAGCGAAATGTTGGGCACCCGGTTAATCCCTGGAACGATAGAACCTTCTTTCATTTCCGGGATGAAAGATGTGCCCAAAAACGGAAACAGTGCAATCGTGCCGACAAACAGAAGGGCCGAGAAGAGAATTGTTTTCTTCTCGTTATGGAGTACCCAGGTCAAGGCGGACAAGTAAGGTTTCTTGATCGTCTGTATTAGCTTGGTATCTTCGCCGCTACCGCCTTTTAGAAAATAGGAGCAGAGCGCTGGCGTCATCGTCAGTGATAACACCAGCGAGACAAACAGGGCGATAGCAATCGTATACGCCAGTGGCGCAAACATCTTGCCCTCCATGCCTTCGAGAGTCATCAGCGGCAAGAACACCAGGATGATAATGCCTACACCAAATAATACCGGTGTGGCCACTTCACTGGCAGCTTCCAGAACGACACGGATTTTGCTCTCGTCCTTGCGATGCCCAAGATGGTGAAAGGCGTTTTCAACCACCACCACTGAGCCATCGACCATCAAACCAACCGCAATCGCCAGGCCACCCAGTGACATCAGGTTGGCAGAAATACCGTAATGATTCATCACCATAAAAGTGATCAGCGGAGTGAGGATTAATGTACCCACCACGATCAGGCTGGAACGTACGTCGCCCAGGAACAGGAACAGGATAACCACTACCAGGATAATGCCTTCAATCAGCACTTTGGTGACAGTGTGCAGCGCGGCGTCAACCAGTTCGCTACGGTCATAATAAGGCACAATTTGCAGGCCATGCGGTAACATGCCCTTGCTGTTGATTTCCTCTACACGGGCTTTGATACGACTCACCACTTCTTTGGCGTTACCGCCGCGCATCATGATCGCAATGCCGCCAACCGATTCGGTATCACCATTTTTGAGTACCACGCCGACACGTACTTCATGGCCTATGGTCACTTCTGCCACATCGCGGATATAGACCGGCGTTCCGTTCTCTTCCTTGAGCACCATATTGCGGATGTCATCCAGGTTTTGCACCAGGCCAACGCCACGAATCAGGTATTGCTCTGCATAGTGAGGAAGAATGCCACCACCACTATTGGCATTGTTGCGTGCCAATGCTTCGTAGACATCTTTGAGCTTAATAGAAAAGTGCGTCATCCGGTCAGGGTTGACCAGCACCTGGTATTGTTTGACGTAACCGCCTTGTGAGTTGATTTCGGCAATGCCGGGTATGCCGCGCAACAATGGACGCACAACCCAGTCCTGGATGGCGCGCCTCTCGGTCAGGTCTTCCCGCGTTAGCTCCTTTTTGCCATCACTCGGTTTGTCCAGCGTGAATTGGTAAACTTCACCCAAGCCGGTGGAGACTGGCCCAAGAATAGGTGTGACCCCGACAGGCATGCGTTCCATGACTTCCATCAGGCGTTCCATCACCAGTTGCCGGGCAAAATACACATCGGTGCTGTCCGTGAATACCAGGGTAATCAGTGACAGGGCATTCTTGTTGACCGAACGCATTTCTGTCAGACCGGGCAGGCCGGTCATTGCGATTTCCAGCGGTACCGTGATAAAACGCTCAACTTCTTCCGGTGATTTTCCTGTGGCTTGCGTAGCAATCATCACCTGCACATTGGTCACATCAGGAAAAGCATCCACAGACAGTTTCTGTACTGCGAATAAGCCGGCTCCAATCAGTGCGATGGCAATTACCAGCACAATCAGGCGCTGTTTTAGAGCGCCCCTAATCATCGATTCAATCATGCTTTACTCCATTTCCTTGCGCTTACGCTCGTTGTTCACGTGAAAAGCGCCGTCCAGCACGATTTGATCACCAGGTTGCAGTCCTTGTAATACTTCTCTTTTGTCATCATAAGTACGACCCAATGTGACAGGTAACAATTTGAACTGTTTGGATTTAAGCGTTTGTGAAAATACATGGTCAGCATTGTTTTCACGCACGATTGCAGTGGAAGGAATCGCAATGACTTTTTCCGGTTTGGCCTCCAGCAGTATCGTGATCAGCATGTCAGGTTTCAACAGCATCTTGTTATTGCTGATATTGGCACGTGCCATCACCGTGCGTGTGGCAGGGTTCACGATATCGCCGACAAAAGCCAGGGTGCCGGTCAGTTCAACATCATCCAGTGCAGGCACTTCTATGTTCAGGGACTGGCCTTCCCTGATATGGGCAATCTGCTGCTCAGGAATTTCTGCTACCGCCCAGACGTGCGACAGGTCAGCAATCACAAACAACTCTTCAGCTGGGGCCACGACTTGTCCCAGCCGTGCTTTACGTGCAATCACGGTACCGCTGATTTTCGAATTCACCTGACTGGTAGACATGCCGCTGTTTTGCAAACCCAGTTTCGAAATGCTGCCAGGTGCCATGCCCAGCACCACTAACTGGTCACGTGCGGCATTCACTTCGGCATTAGCCGCATGCAATTCACCTTCACGGCGTTGTAGCTCTGCCTGGCTGATGACATCGGCTTCCAGCAATTGTCTGGCACGGTCAACCGCTTTAGTCTGCAATTGCACCTGCTGGCTGGCTTTGATGTAATTCAATTGATATTGGGCGAGTTCAGTACTTTTTATAGTGGCCAGACGCTGACCGGCTTTGACCTCGTCGCCGAGATTTACATCCAGTGTACTGATACGGCCAGTGATGGAAGCGCCAGCCCTGGACTCATATTGCTCATCTACCTGAATGCGGCCCGGGATGCGTAAGGTATCGATAAACTGCACTTCGTCGACGGCCCCAATCTTGATGTTGGCTTCCAGTTCAGGGGTGAGTGTCACCAGGTTAGGGTCTACCACTGCTTTGGTTTCAGGAGCCGGTGCCGGTTTTTCTGAGCACGCGGTGGACATCACCGCCAGTGCGGCGGTGAACAAAGTTGAAATTAAAATACGAGACATGACCATTCCCTTATGGTTGGACCAAATCAGAACCGATGAAACGTTCGATTTGCAATACACTGAAAAAATAATCGAATTTGGCAATCAGATAGTCACGTCTGACATCACGATTGACGCGTTGCGCATCCAGATATTCCAGGATACCGCGTTCTCCAAATTTATAGGCGGCTTCAGCACGGCTGAGCGTGGCTTCCGATTGTTGCAATAAACCATTTTCAAACACTTTGAGCTGGTTGCTGGCAATGACATTCCGCTGGTAAGCACTGTCAATTTCCTTGCGTAGCACTTGCTTTTGCAATTTGATATTGGCGTCTGCTTCATCGATGCCGGCAGCAGCTTGGGCGATCTGGCCTTCACGCCGGTTCCATACCGGCAATGGCACCACAACACCTACCCTGAACGTATTCAGGTCGGGATCCTGGGTGAAGTCAGACTTTAATGTCAGCCCGGGGAAGCGTAAATCCTTCTCGAGTTTTAACCTGGCTTCTGCGCCATCCTTGGCGGTGATCAGTTGCTGTAAATAAGGATTATTTTCTGCAGACTGGCGCAAAGTTACGATGTCTGGCAAGGGGGCAATAACGGGAGATTGAGGTTTGATGTCAAAGTCATCCGGCATATTCCCTATCATGCCGCGTAAGATGGCTTTCGCTTCATCGATGCGTGTTTGTGCACTGGCGTAATCCCGTTCAGCTACCAGTAATTCGGTATCTGCCTTGATCAGTTCGTATCTGGCCGCTTCGCCAACATCTACTTTGCGTTTGATCTTACTTTGAATCTCCCGCAATACATTCAGGTTGGCACCAAACATCTCAAGTACTTGCTGGCGAAGCTGTACTGTTAAATACGCTTGCTTGATCAGGTTGCGCAGATCAAAACCGGTGGTTTGTATGCCCTTCTCAGCATAGGTGAGTTGCTGCTCAGCCAGCTCCCTGCGTGAAGCACGCGTGCCAGGAAATTCAAGCGGTTGCGAAAGGGTGACACCATAGTTTCTTTCGCTTGCGCCTGGTGTTGGGACACCACGGTATCTTGCCGGGCCTGCCATGATTTCGAGATCAGGGTTAGAAAAAGATCTTGCAACGGTGATGCCTGCCGCAGCAGCTTCAATCTGGGCCTTGCTGACCGCCATCGTCGGGTTTTCGGCGATGGCTTTATCCAGCAGGGTTTTCAGGTCAAACGTAGGTTCAGCAAAGGCTATCGGTGAGATTAGGCAAGACAACCACAGGAGTCTGCACGCTTTCCGCCAGCGGGTATGACTTAACATAACAATCCTTCTCAGATGACTTTGCCTATCATGACATAGTCACCTTAATTAATAATTAATATTGCACTCTAAAACAACAATGTTGATAGAGGGAGGATAGTGCTAAGCGAGTTGGGGCGGCCGGTCCAGCCAGAAAGCGAAGAGGGGATGGTAATCAGGTAAATGATGCTCGGGTGCTTGATGGGAGCTTATATGCAGAGGGTAGCTGAAAGCGGGCAGGGTGATTTTATCTACATCGACCTCAGCCACCTCAAGCATATCGATACAACTGCTTATATCGCCAAAGTCCGCGGACAACGTATCATCTAGCGCGTTGGACATAACGATTGCAGAAGTACCTGTTTGTAGCAGCGTGGTTGTGACTACCGGCTCAGCAGCAGTTGTCTGCAATGCGAACACTAGGCACAACAAATGTAGTAAATAAAAAATTTTTTGCATGTACAAAATCAGCACCGGGAGGTATCGCGTCTTTTCATGGAAATGAGCAAGTACCGTACCAATGATGAATGCGTGCTTAACCTATTGATTTAATACATATCTGAGATGACTTATTTTTGGAGTCAACCTCAGTCGGGATGGCGAATGCACTGTTAATGTGCAAAAACCACAGCGACATTATAGTAGATGTCGCTGTGGGTGCCTAGTTACAATCGGACCAATACGGCTGATTTAGGCCGAAATGGTTTCTTCTTTGAAAATCAACTTGATCTGGTCGTTTTCGTCAATGTCGATATGAACCTGACCACCATCATTCAACCTGCCGAATAACAACTCATCGGCCAATGCTTTACGGATAGTGTCCTGAATCAGGCGAGCCATTGGTCGCGCGCCCATCAGTGGGTCAAAGCCTTTTCTACCCAGGTAAGCTTTAAGCTCATCACTGAAAGTGACATCAACTTTTTTCTCGTGCAACTGATCTTCCAGCTGCATGAGGAATTTATCGACCACACGCAGAATGATTTCCTGGTTCAGCGCTCCAAATGATACTGTCGCATCCAGGCGGTTACGGAACTCAGGGCTGAACAAGCGCTTCAGATCCGCCGCCTCGTCAGTGACGTCTTTACTGTTGGTAAAGCCGATGCTGGCCTTGGACAGGTTTTCCGCACCCGCATTCGTGGTCATGATAATGGTCACGTTGCGGAAATCTGCTTTGCGGCCATTATTATCAGTCAACGTACCATGATCCATTACTTGCAGCAGGATATTGAAAATATCCGGATGTGCTTTTTCAATTTCGTCCAACAGCAAGACGCAATATGGCTGTTTGGTCACGGCTTCAGTCAATAACCCACCCTGGTCAAAACCAACATAGCCCGGAGGCGCACCGATCAGACGCGATACGGCGTGGCGCTCCATATACTCAGACATATCAAACCGCAGTAACTCAATGCCCAAGACATATGCCAACTGTTTCGCGACTTCCGTTTTACCGACACCTGTAGGGCCGGCAAACAGGAAGCTACCAATAGGTTTGTTACCATTCCCCAGGCCACTACGCGCCATTTTCACGGCTGAAGCCAATACATCAATCGCTTTATCCTGGCCGAATACCACTGCTTTCAAATCGCGTTCCAGCGTTTTCAATGCATTGCGGTCATCGGTAGAAATATTTTTTGGCGGAATGCGTGCAATCTTGGCAATGATTTCTTCAATCTCTTTATTGCCAATGATTTTCTTCTGTTTGCTTTTCGGCAGAATACGTTGCGCAGCACCAGCCTCATCAATCACATCAATCGCTTTATCTGGCAAGTGACGGTCATTGATATATTTCGCAGATAATTCAGCTGCCACAGTCAATGCACTGGCGCTGTATTTCACGCTGTGATGTTCTTCAAAACGTGTTTTCAGCCCTTTAAGAATCTCAATCGTTTCAGCTACACTAGGTTCAGCCACATCAATTTTCTGGAAGCGGCGTGACAGGGCGTGATCTTTCTCAAAAATACCGCGGTATTCCTGATAGGTAGTGGCACCTATGCATTTGAGCGAACCGTTAGATAAAGCCGGTTTCAGCAGATTGCTGGCATCCAAAGTACCGCCACTGGCGGAGCCCGCGCCAATGAGTGTATGGATCTCGTCGATGAACAGGATGGCTTCAGGTTTCTCAGCCAGCTGTTTCATCACGGCTTTCAAACGTTGCTCAAAGTCACCACGGTATTTGGTACCGGCCAGCAACGCACCCATATCTAAAGAATAGACGGTAGCATCTTGCAATACCTCAGGGATTTCCTGGTTCACGATACGTGAAGCCAGCCCCTCTGCAATCGCCGTTTTACCTACGCCAGCTTCACCCACTAATAGCGGGTTGTTCTTGCGGCGGCGGCATAAGGTTTGAATCACGCGTTCCAGTTCAAGTCCACGGCCAATCAGCGGATCAATTTTGCCTGCAATCACTTGCGCATTCAGGTTTAGCGTAAAGCTTTCCAGCGCACCGGTAGATACACTTTCACCTTCAGTTTCCTGTTCGGTATTGCTCGCTTTCGGCTCGCTTTCCTGTATTTTGGCGACGCCATGAGAGATGAAATTTACTACATCCAGGCGGGTTACGCCTTGCTGATGCAGGAAAAACACCGCATGAGAATCTTTCTCACCATAAATGGCGACCAGTACATTGGCGCCGGTGACTTCTTTTTTGCCGGAGGATTGCACGTGCAACATGGCACGCTGAATCACGCGCTGGAAACCAAGTGTAGGCTGCGTATCAACCTCATCAGTACCAGCGACAGTGGGAGTGTGTTCTTCAATGTATTGGGTAAGCTCGCTACGCAGGGTATCGAATTTTGCTCCGCATGCGCGTAACACTTCTGCGGCAGTCGGATTATCCAACATTGCCAGCAACAGATGCTCAACTGTAATCAATTCGTGACGCTTTTGTCTGGCGTCCATAAAAGCCATGTGCAGGCTAACTTCAAGTTCTTGAGCAATCATGATGACTTTCCTTAATCCACTACACTACAAAAATACACTAGGAAAAACGCAATGTTCACACACGCTATTAATGTACACCTACAAGCCTCTGTATGTTTACTAATATCGTGCTAGATGATGAAAATTTCAATGGTTCGTATGAGCTATTAAGTAATAATTTGTGAAGCTGCTTATAAATTAAATTGTCCTGGGTCACGCAATGAAATATCACACTCTTATCCTAACACCTGCCAGGTAAACTTGAAGCGCGGGAATGTCGCCATATTCCCTCGATATTCTCAGAATGCCTTGGTATTTTGAGAAAGCATGAACGAACTTAAGCTGCTTCAATCACACATTGCAAAGGATGCTGCGCTTCTTGTGCTGATTCCATCACCTGATGCATTTTGGTTTCAGCGATATCCTGCGGGTAGACACCGCACACTCCGGCGCCTTCAGTATGCACTTTGAGCATGATTTGCGTGGCTTGTTCGCGGGTTTTAGAAAAAAACTGCTCAATCACAGCGACAACAAACTCCATAGGAGTGTAATCGTCGTTTAATAACAACACTTTATATAGCTCTGGAGGTTTTGGTTTGGCGGTTTGTGGATCCAGTGCCAAATCGCCATCACGCTTGGGTCGTACCATAATTTTGCATACCTGATCTTAAGTTTATTGTGCGCCTTGTATGAAAAAATTCAAGTGCTGGCTATGTAACTACAGTTTAAAAAATAATAACTGTGGCTTTTAAAGATAAATTTTGACAAGTTTGACGATGCGGTCCTGCACGTCAACAATCTCCAGGCGATGTTCACCCAGTTTAAAGCTGGTGCCTGGTTCCGGGATATCTTCGAAATGTTCGAGAATCAGACCGTTCAAGGTACGTGGACCATCAATTGGCAGCAAGAGTTTCAGTTTACGGTTGATGTCGCGTAACTGACTGCTACCATCCACCAGCCAGCTACCATCTTCATTTTGGTGGAAATCTTTGGTGCGCTCTGGCGATTGAGTGGTAAATTCACCTACTACTTCCTCCAGAATATCTTCCAGCGTCAGCAAGCCTCTGAATTCACCATACTCATCCACCACCAGGGCAATCCGCTCATGGTGTTTCTGGAACTGTTGCAACTGGGTATATAGAGGCGTACCGGACGGAATATAGTAGGGAGGGCTAATCGCGGCCTGTAACAAGCCTTTGCTCGGCGCTTTGCCGATATGGAAGTCACGTAATAATGGCAGTACTTTGCGTACATGTACTATGCCAACAATATCTTCATGATCGCCTTGCCTGACCGGCAATCGGGAATGATGGCTATTCGCCAGCTGTTCCATGATCTGTTCAATCGGATGGTCCAGATCAACAAACTCAACCTGTGTGTGCGCTGTCATCACATGGTCGACAATGATGTCTTCCAGATCGAGCAGGTTAAGTAAAATCATGCGGCTTTGCGAAGGGATATATTGCCCGGCGTCACTGACAATGCTGCGTAATTCATCGGTGGTGACAGAGTGCGCCTGGTCAAAATTGACTTTTACGCCTAAAAGTTTGACGAAGCCTTTAACAAACAGGTTAACAAACCAGACAATCGGGTTGAACAGCCAGATCAGCGGATACAGCAGGTAGCTGGTGGCAAATGCCAGTTTTTCCGCATGCGCAGCCGCAATCACCTTTGGGGAAATTTCACTGAATACCAGAATGGCAAAGGTAATGGCTAAAGAGCCCAGCATCAGCACATAATCGCCTTCACCAAACAGCCGCTCTGCAATAATTACCTCCAGCGTAGATGAGCCGACGATACAAAAGGTATTGCCCAATAAGATGGCACCCAGGGTTTTATCGGTTTGAGCGATGAGCCGGCTGGCGAGTTTTGCACCGCGGTGACCCTGTTTCGCCATATGCCGCATGCGGTAGCGGTTGACGGACATCAGGCTGGTTTCAGCGACCGAGAAAAAAGCCGTGAATGACAGTAGCAGAATTAATAAGCCGATCTGCCAACTTAAAGGAATATTGTCCAAGGGAGTGGGGTAAAAAACAAGAAGCCACTAGTGTACCCACCAGTGGCTAAAAATCAAGAAAAACACAGACTAATCAACGCATGTCCCTAGCAAAACCGTTTGCTCACATATTGTGGGAGTTTTATGGCGCATCATTAATGTGCCATACGTTAATCAATATTTAAGGTGTGAGTGCGGCTTCGTCTTCTTTAGGTTTTTTCTCGGCGTCGCCAATCAGATTGGCACGGCTTACACCCAGCCACATGGCGATTGGGCAGGCAACCAATACTGAAGAATAAATACCGAACAAAATACCAATGGTCAGTGCCAGCGAGAAGTTGTGCAGGGTTTCACCGCCAAAAAACAACATGGAGCAAACCATGGTTTGTGTCATCAAGTGGGTGATGATAGTGCGCGACATCGTGCGGGTAATCGCATTATCAATCACATGCACTGCAGATGCCTTGCGCATTTTTTTGAAGTTTTCACGTACCCGGTCAAACACCACTACTGATTCATTCACTGAATAGCCAAGCACCGCCAGAATGGCAGCGAGCACCGTCAGGTTGAACTCCCATTGGAAGAAAGCGAAAAAGCCGAGAATAATGATGACGTCATGCATGTTGGCGATAATGGCGGCCACCGCAAAACGCCACTCAAAACGTAAGGCCAGATAGCCCATAATCCCTGCACATACCAGCAATAAGGCCAGTGCGCCATTTTCATAAAGCTCTTCACCGACCTGCGAACCGACAGACTCTACCCGGCGAATTTCTGCGCCGCTATCAGCATCTTTCAGGGATGAGGAGATTTTTTCCGACAATTGCGCAATCGATAATTCTTTTTTGACTGGCAACCGGATCAGTACGTCCTGGCTTGAGCCAAAGTTTTGTACCGTCACATCTTTGAGGCCGGTGTTATCGATCACTTCACGGATTTTGCCGATATTGGCAGTGGTCGGGTAATGCACTTCCATCACTGTGCCGCCGGTAAAATCCACACCGTAATGCAAGCCGCGATGCATCAGGAAAAACACCGCCAATATAAAAGTAATCAGCGATATTGAAGTGGTCAGACGCCCGTAACTCATAAACGGGATATCTTTTTTAATTCTGAATAATTCCATAATCTGTTCTCAAATAGGTTGTGACAGCAATCACTGCACCGAATCGGTTAGCCGATCGGTAGACTCTCGATTTTGCGGCGATAGCCGTACAACAGATTGACCATCGCACGGGATACCAGCACAGCGCTGAACATCGAAGTCATAATCCCCAATACGTGTACAACGGCAAAGCCTTTGATCGGGCCGGTACCAAACATAAACAACGCCAGACCGGCAATCAAGGTAGTCACGTTGGAGTCGAGAATCGTGTCAAACGCACGGTCATAACCAGCGTGGATGCTGGCTTGCGGCGTATTGCCATTGCGCAACTCTTCACGGATACGCTCGTTGATCAGCACGTTGGCATCAATCGCCATCCCCAGCGCCAGCGCAATCGCAGCCAGGCCTGGCAAGGTCAGCGTTGCTTGCAGCATGGAAAGAATCGCCACCAGCAGCAACAGGTTGACACCCAATGCCATGACGGAAACGCCACCGAACACCATGTAGTAGATGATCATCATCACTGCAATGGCTGCAAAACCCCACAGGGTGGAGTGCACGCCGCGCTTGATGTTTTCTTCACCCATGCTAGGACCAACGGTACGTTCTTCAATGATTTCCATAGGCGCGGCCAAAGCACCGGCACGCAGCAGCAATGAAATATCAGTCGCTTCCTGCGCATTCGCCATGCCGGAGATCTGCACACGGCCGCCACCGATTTCTTCATTGATCACAGGCGCTGTCACCACTTCGGTGCTACCTTTTTCAATCAGCAAAATCGCCATGCGCTTGCCTACATTTTCGCGGGTAACGTTTTTGAAGATGCCAGCCCCACGACCATCCAGTGTGACGTTAACAACAGAAGAACCATTCTGGCCGTTTACACCAGGGCCCGCATCTGTGATGCGGTCACCAGTCAGTACAACACTTTTCTTGACCAATACCGGGCGGCTGTCACGGTCAAAGTACAACTCATCGCCAAAGGGTACCTGGCCGTTTTGCGCTTTTTGCAAAGTCGCCATATCGGCTTTTTCTTCGTCAACCATGCGAATTTCCAGTGTCGCTGTGCGACCTAAAATTTCTTTGGCTTTCGCTGTATCCTGCACGCCAGGTAATTGCACCACAATCCGGTCTATGCCTTGCTGCTGCACAATCGGCTCGGCCACACCCAGTTCATTGATCCGGTTATGCAAGGTTTGCAGGTTCTGCTTCAGTGCAAACTCCTGAATGCGTTTTTGCGCCATGGTGCTCATACTGGCGGTCACGCTAAAGTCTTTGTCGCTACCGCTGACTTTATAGGTCAGGTCTGAAAAATCTTTTGCCAGCAGATTGCGCGCTTTAGTCGCTTCCGCTTCAGATTCAAATTTAATCACTACCACCTGGCCCTGGCGCTCAATGCCGTAGTAATTAATTTTTTCTTTACGCAATGACATGCGGAAATCGCCAACGGTGCTTTCCGCAGCTTTATCCAAAGCCGCTTTCATGTCCACCTGCAACAGGAAATGCACACCACCACGTAAATCCAGTCCCAAATACATAGGCTTGGCGCCTATGCTTTGCAGCCAGTTTGGCGTTTGCGGCACCAGGTTGAGTGCTACCGTGTAATCTTTGCCCAAAGTGGATACCAGCTTATCTTTGGCTAATAACTGGGTATCTGTATTGGCAAAGCGGACTTTCACGCCACTTGCATCCAGAAACACCCCGTCAAATGGGATATTCGCCAGTTTTAAAGCGCTTTCCACTTTTTGCAACAGGCTTTCGTCTACTTTGAGCGAGGTTTTCGCCGGGCTGATTTGCACCGCTGGCGATTCACCAAAAAAGTTGGGGATGGTGTATAGCAAGCCAATGACGATGACTGTGCCAATCAGCACGTATTTCCATAATGGATAACGGTTCATAAAAAACTCTTATACGGAATAAAGGACTGGAAAGTGGCCACTTGAATTAAATGGATTTTATGGTGCCAGGTGGCAGCAAGGTCTGTACGGTGTGCTTTTGTACATTGACCACAGTGTTTGCGGCGATCTCAACGCTGATAAAGCTCTCACCTACTTTAGTTACTTTGCCGACGATACCACCGGTAGTCGCGACTTCGTCACCAGCTTTAAGTGTTTCTAGCATAGATTTGTGTTGTTTTGCCTGTTTCACTTGCGGACGGATCAGCATGAAATAGAACAGCACGAAAATAACAATCATTGGCACGAAGCTCATGATATCGCTGGTTGTTGCAGTGGCTGCATAGGCATTACTAATCAACATATTTTTTCTTCCTGAATCAATCTACTGAATAACACGCGATTTTAGCACAGGCAGGTGAAGAATGAACGAGCGGGGAGAAGAGGGGTGGGTATGCAAGTTAAAAGGACGCTTGGGCGGTGATTTGCAGATATTCGTGATAGGGCGCTTCGCTTGTTATTTGTCAGACTTGAAGCGTGATTTTCAGTTCGACATTCCGGCGTAGGCCGGAATCCAGGCAAGGATATAGTGTTTTGTTTGAGTCACGATAGATAACCCGATGCCAATCAAACGGTAGGATTACTAGTTACTTTTTTATATTTAATATCCCAAGGAATATTGCCAATCTATCAGTTGCCTGATAAAACTGGCTTTGAATGAGATCAGCGCTTCTCCGCCCTCTTGCTGGCGAATTCAATTTTAAATGCTTCAAACCTTTTTTCCTCAATCGCCGCCCGCATGCCCTGCATCAAAAACTGATAGTAATGTAGATTATGAATAGTGTTTAAGCGCGCACCCAGAATCTCACCAATCCGATACAAATGATGCAAATAGCTACGGCTAAAGTTGCAGCAGGTATAACATTCACATTCTTCATCCAGAGGACGTGTGTCAGTTTTATAAGTAGCATTCTTTATTTTGACATCGCCGTATTGCGTAAACAGCCAGCCATTACGTGCATTCCGCGTTGGCATGACGCAATCAAACATATCGATGCCATAGCTGACTGCATCCACCAAATCTTCCGGCGTACCGACGCCCATTAGGTAACGTGGTTTGTCTTTTGGCATTTGTGGTGCGGTATGCGCCAAAATGCGCAGCATATCCTCTTTGGGTTCGCCGACTGACAGGCCACCAATTGCATAGCCATCAAAACCTATCTTTTCCAGGCCCTGGCGGGAGATATCGCGTAGGTCTTCAAACATACCGCCCTGGATAATGCCGAACAAGGCGTTTTTCTCCTGGCTTGTTGTGACTGCATTGCCGTTGTCATTGGCTTGTTCGCTTTGCTGTACTAGCTGCCTTAATTCGTCTTCGCCACCCTGCAAGGCCATTGCCTGGGGGATGGTTTGATTCTGGTATACATTGAACGCATCACGGCTGCGTTGCGCCCAACGCAGGCTGAGTTCCATCGACTGTCTGGCTTCATGATGAGTCGCTGGGTAGGGTGTGCATTCGTCAAAAATCATGACGATGTCGCTGTTGAGTACACGCTGGATGCGCATGGATTCTTCGGGTGTCAGAAAGCAGCTGTCCCCGTTAATGGGAGATTTAAACTTGACGCCAGCCTCAGAAATTTTGCGCAACTCACCCAGGCTCCAGACCTGGAAGCCGCCGGAATCGGTGAGGATCGGTTTATTCCAGCCCATAAATTTATGCAGGCCTTCATGTGCAGCTACTACTTCCAAACCGGGGCGTAACCATAGGTGAAAAGTATTGCCGAGAACAATGTGCGCCTGGATTTCGTTCAGCTCCAGTGGTGACATGGCTTTGACCGTACCGTAAGTGCCAACCGGCATAAAAGCGGGGGTTTGTACTTCGCCGTGGGGTAGGTATACGGTGCCGCGTCTGGCAAGGCCATCGGTGTTGTGTAAAGAAAACTGCATGAAAATGACGTTAAATAGCTGAAATAAACGACTATTTTATCACAGCGAGGGTACGCTTCCCGTTTGCTTGATAGGTCCCTTCGAACGCTTGGCCAAGCTTGCATTTTTTGTGATTGCCCGCAACAATGCGCATATCTGTATTCTTGAATTCTCCTATGGCTGACCAACAAACCCGCCTGTCCCGACGTGAAGAACATACCACTTTGCGTCAGCGTGGCATTTATTTGCTGCCCAATCTGTTCACCTCTGCCTCTTTGTTTGGCGGTTTCTATGCCATTGTGCAGGCGATGAACCAGCATTTTGAACAGTCTGCGATAGCGATTTTTATCGCCATGGTACTGGATGGCCTGGATGGCCGTGTTGCGCGGATGACGAATACGCAGAGTGCCTTCGGCGCTGAATATGACAGCCTGGCGGATATGGTTTCGTTTGGCGTAGCACCGGCACTGATTGTGTATGTGTGGGCGTTGCAACCAATGAATAAACTGGGCTGGATCGCAGCATTTATTTATTGTGCCTGTGCTGCCTTGCGACTGGCGCGTTTCAATACCAAGATTGATGACCCGTTCCAGGATAAACGCTATTTCCAGGGATTGCCTAGCCCGGCTGCGGCAGCATTGCTGGCTGGGTTTGTCTGGGTATCTTACGAATATAATATTGATGGTCGCGAAATCTTTTTTGGTGCGGTGCAGGTGAAATGGATTGCCTGGTGCCTGACTATTTTTGCTGCCGGTTCCATGGTATCTGATCTCAAGTTTTACAGCGGTAAGGATATCAACCTGCGACACTCTGTGCCTTTCGTCGCGATTCTGGCAGTGATGCTGGCATTCGTGTTGATTTCGTATAGCCCGCCGGAAGTGTTATTCAGTGTGGTGTTTGTGTATGCCTTATCCGGATACTATTTATGGATGCGCGACAGAATGGCTGCAAAAAATAAAACCTGAGTCATGTAGAAACTGAGACGCGCCAACCTGGCGCGTTTTTTGTTGGTCTTGATGATAGCACTTATGTAAGTCCACGAATCCTGCGGGACTTTGATGGTCAATTGATTGCCAAGCAGGTAAAATTCCGGCTACCAGGTTAGGATACATTCATGGAACAAATTATTATTTTTGATACCACGCTGCGTGATGGGGAGCAAAGCCCCGGCGCGGCAATGACCAAAGAAGAAAAAATCCGCATTGCGCGCCAGCTGGAAAAGCTGGGTGTGGATGTGATTGAGGCCGGATTTGCAGCTGCCAGCCCCGGAGACTTTGATGCGATTTCAGAAATCGCCAAGGTGATTAAAACTTCTACCGTGTGCTCGCTGGCCCGTGCCAGTGAAAATGATGTGCGCCGTGCCGGTGAAGCCATCAGACATGCCGCCAAAGGCCGTATCCATACCTTTATTGCCACCAGCAAAATCCATATGGAAAACAAGCTGCGCATGACCGAAGACCAAGTGGTCGAGCGTGCGGTACAGGCAGTGAAGTGGGCACTCGAGTATACCGAAGACGTTGAATTCTCTGCCGAAGATGCCGTACGTTCCGAGATTGATTTTCTGGTGCGTGTATTTGAAGCCGTGATTGATGCCGGTGCCAAAACCATCAACGTGCCGGACACCGTCGGCTACAGTATTCCTTCGGTGTGGGGCGAGCGCATGGCTGAACTGATCAAGCGTGTCAGAGGGGCGGACAAAGTAGTCTGGTCTACCCACTGCCATAATGATTTGGGCATGGCGGTTGCAAACTCCCTGTCTGCCGTGATGAATGGTGCCCGCCAGGTCGAATGCACGATTAACGGCCTCGGTGAGCGTGCGGGTAACGCCAGCCTGGAGGAAATCGTGATGGCGATTAAAACCCGAAGCGATATTTTTAACCTCACCACGCGGATTGATACTACCCAAATTGTGCCTGCCTCCAAACTGGTCTCCACCATTACCGGTTACCCGGTACAGCCAAACAAGGCGATTGTTGGTGCCAATGCGTTTGCGCATGAATCCGGTATTCATCAGGATGGCGTGCTTAAACACCGCGAAACCTACGAAATCATGCGCGCCGAAGATGTGGGTTGGGGTGCGAATAAACTGACCTTGGGTAAATTGTCCGGACGTAATGCTTTCCGCACGCGTTTGAAAGAGCTGGGGATTGAGCTTGAAAGCGACGATGCCTTAAATGCCGCATTTGCGCGCTTTAAAGAACTGGCCGATAAGAAATCGGAAATTTTTGACGAAGATTTGCATGCGCTGGTGAATGATGAAGTGGTGCAGGATACTGCTGAATTATTCAAACTGGCTTATCTGCAAGTCGCTTCGCAAACCGGCGAAATCCCGCATGCAGTATTGACCATCAACCGTGATGGTACCGAGCAACGGACCGAAGCCACTGGCGGCGGTCCGGTGGATGCCACCTTTAAAGCGATTGAAAATGTGGTCAATAGCGAGACAGAATTGCTGCTTTATTCAGTGAATAACATCACTAGCGGCACCGATGCGCAAGGCGAAGTGACGGTGCGTTTGGCAAAAGGTGGCCGCGTGGTTAACGGGCAGGGCGCAGATACTGACATCGTGGTGGCATCAGCCAAAGCCTATCTGAATGCGTTAAACAAGCTATATGCCAAAGCTGAGAAGCTAAATCCTCAAGTCGATTAATTGCATCCAATCAGTTAAAGCGCATTTGATAGGTGCACTTTAACGATTGAACATTCATCATGGTTTTTCATGAAATAAAGTTTGAATGAATGTTTTAACCGCTTGAAGGTTTATTCAGTAGACCCCTCACTTTTTAAATGACCCTCAACCCTAAGTCATCAATAAATGAAATGTTCCATACAGTGGTCCAGGTTGTAAGGGATTTGAATGTCATCTAGGCAAAAATGGCTGTTAATCATCAGTGCACTGGCCTGCACTTACCTCATATGGGGCTCGACCTACCTCGCGATCAAATATGCGATTGAGAGTTTTCCGCCATTTATCATGGTCGGTATTCGTTTCACAGTTGCCGGGGCACTGCTTTACGCCATCCTGCGAGGTATGGGTTACGCCGCTCCCAGTTTGATTCAATGGCGTGGTGCTGCCTTAGTGGGCTTGTTACTGCCGGTATTGGGCAATGGCACCGTTTCGCATGTGCAGTTGCACGTCTCATCCAGTGTCGCGGCGCTGGCGATTGCCACTGCACCAATCTGGATGGCGATTTTTTCCAGCCTGTGGGGACACAGAATCAGCCGTCGTGAATGGCTGGGTATTGCCATCGGGCTGGTCGGGATTTTGCTATTGAATACCCGCGGCAGTTTGCAGGGTGATTGGCTGAGTGCATTTCTGCTGATGTTTGCTGCAGCCTCATGGTCGCTGGGCTCTGTGTGGAGTAAACATATGGCGATGCCACAAGGCCTGATAGGTGCAGCCAGCCAGATGTTGTGCGGTGGCCTGATTGCATTTATGTTCAGCGCCGCGTTTGGTGAGCAATGGCCGGTAGAAATCAGCACACGCTCATGGGCTGCGATTGTATTCATGATTGTGTTCGGCTCTATCGTGGCATTTTCGGCTTACCATTGGTTGCTGCACAATGTGCGTCCCATGGTGGCGAGCAGTAATACTTTCGTGAATCCAGTAGTGGCATTTGTCGTCGGCGTCTGGTTTGCCGATGAGCAGATTCATGCGATGGAATATATGGCGCTGGCTGTGATTCTGGTTGGTGTGTTTCTGGTGCTGACTTCGACAACTGAAGCCATACCGGAAGAAAAGATCGTTTAATTAATTGGATTGGAACGCTGTTTTATGAAGCAAAACCTGGCCTTGTTTGACTTGGATAACACCCTGCTGGCGGGGGATAGTGACTATAACTGGAGTATTTTCCTGATTGGGGAAGGTTTGCTCGACGAGAAAACGCATAAAGCGCGTAACGAGCAGTTCTATCTCGATTACAAAAATGGCAACCTGGATATTTTTGCCTTTCTCGCGTTTCAGTTGCAGCCATTAGCGCAGCACCCGAAAGCGTTTCTGGATGAGCTGCACAAAAAATATATGACTAACGTGATCCACCCTATGATGACGCAAAAAGCACAGGCGCTGGTGAACAAGCATAAGGCGAATGGCGACCTTTGCATGGTGATTACTGCTACGAACAGTTTTGTGACCAAACCGATTGCCACCGCTTATGGTATTGAACACCTGATTGGTACTGATCCTGAAATGGTGAATGGCGAATTTACAGGTGGCGTGAGCGGCACCCCCAGCTTCCAGCAAGGAAAAGTGACGCGGTTGAACGAGTGGCTGGCCGCCAAAGGGCAAACACTGGCCGATTTTGAAACCAGTTATTTCTACAGTGACTCGCACAACGATCTGCCGTTGATGAAGCTGGTGACTAATCCTGTTGCGGTGGATGCAGACCCGACATTAACGGCTTATGCCAATGAGCATCAGTGGCCAATGATCAGCCTGCGCTAGGGGTCTTGCGCTAAACAAATCCGTAATTGTTTTAGCTTAAATTGGACAGTGCTTTAAAAACTCAGCGTTAGCGCTGTCACTGCCATTAAATTATTGTCTACGCTGCGAGTGCCATCTTTATCAAAAATGGCATCGCGGCTAGCCAGTTTGCGCAATTCATTCCGCCATACCATGCGCTGGTTAAGGCGGTAATCCATATTGACTGAATAACCGGTGGTTTGAAAACCATCATCAGTGCCAGTGTTGATAATCACACCGTGTTTGTCGTGATAGTGTTCTAGCCGCGCTGCAAATTGCAGGCGGTCTGAATAGCTGTAGCGCAATACAAGGTTTGGGCTGTACCACACATGATAGCGCTCACTTCCGGGAGCAGCTTGCTCTGCGCCGATATCAAAGGCGGTGATCAATCCCCAATGCTCATCCAGCTGCCATTGCACATAAAAATCGTGAAAGTAGCGCATCTGACGTTGGGCATCCGATTTATCGTTGCCGATAAATGAGCTGCTATTAATAGTAAGCCGGTCGCTTGGTTTATAGACCAGCTGGTGCCCGATCGCAGGCGTGGTATTGCCGTCAGGGCGATTTATGCGCTGCCAGCCAGTGAGTAATAAGCCGCTGATCTGCCATTTGTTATCCTGGGTGATGTAACTTAGTTTTGCACCGGTCTCAAAGTATGGCGAGTTATCCGCCATCAGGCTACGTGTGAGTGTCCAGTTATCCTGGCCCACCGCGCTTTCAAAACCGATATGCGAAGGCATCACCCCCATATCCAGCCACAAGTTGTTTTCTGCTGAAAGCTTAATGCCGATATTCGCTTCATAGATGTTGCGCAAACCATGAGGTTCTGCCGCATAGTTAGCCCGCATATAGGTGCCTGATCCCAAAGCCAGATTGCCGCGGAGTCGCTCTGTGCTCAAAGCAGCTTTTAACATGGCCAAATTAACACTTGGGCTATCAGTCACATGATGGCTGTAAACAAACTCCGGACGGCGATGGTTGCCTGGGTCGTTGAAATCGTGAATGTAATAAGTTTCCAGATAACCACTGAATTGAATTTCAGGGCTAGAGGTATCTCTAGACACAGGCTCGGCGAGAGTGCTTGGCTCATGCGCAAAAGCTGGATAACTAATCAATAAGCCAAGCAGCAACGGTAAAATGGACATCAGCAATATTCACTCGGATTGGATAATGGCAGTATGTAATAAGCCATGTATCAATGACGTAAACATAAGGTATGTTCACTGAATTAATTGGTCAGATGAGGGTTAGAAAATAACTGAATTTCCAATCATGTCAGCAATAAAAAAACGCACCAAAAAAGGTGCGTTTAATGTTGGATTCTGATTTCTAGCGATTCAACACTACATGCAACACGAAACGGCTGCCTATATAAGCCAACAGCAGTAGCACAAAACCAAACAGCGTCCAGCGGGTAGCGGTTTTGCCGCGCCAGCCATATTTAAAGCGGCCAAATAGCAACCACGCATAAATCAGCCAGGAGGCTATCGAAAATATAGTTTTATGGTTGAACTGTAATGGCTGGTCGAAAATTTCTTCGCTAAACAGCATGCCACTAACCAGGGTAATCGTCAGCAATACAAAACCGATATGTAACACCCTGAACAGCAAGGCATCCATCACCATCAACGGCGGGAAGCCTGGCAACGCCAGCCAGCTGTTTTTCTGGTGCAAGGCGCGCTCGGCCATGCGCATCAGGCAGGCATGCAGCGCAGCGAACGTAAACAGGCTATAAGCCAAGATGGCGATAACGATATGCAGGCTAAACAGTGACAGGCCTGCGGTATTCACGTAGTAATCTTTGATGGCAAACGCTGGCATCAGTACAAACAAGGCGGCTGGTGGTAGTACAAAAGCTTGCAGGCTGTGAAGTGCGTGCTTCAGGTCAGCTATCCAGTAAATCAGCACCGTCAGCCAGAGGATAGCCGAAAGGGCGAAGTAGACGCCAAGGTTGAATCCACCCACTGCAAACATGTCGCGGTAAAGCAGCCAGCCATGCAAAATCACGCCTAATGCCACCATGGCACTATGAAGCTGGAACGATGCCTGCGTTTCACTGGCAGGCTTGTTTTGCCTGGCAATACGCCAGTAATCCATCGCCACTGCCATATAAATAAACGCGACGACCAGATAGGGAATAAGATGCTGAATCATGGATTGCATTATGGCAAAACTCGGCGTATTCGCCTAGCATGATGTAAAATCCCTAGCTTATTCAAAGACCTGTTTTAAAGAGAGTTTACCCATGCTGGAAAACCTGACCGGCCGTTTGCAGGGCGTGATTAAAAACCTGCGCGGCCAAGCACGTTTAACTGAAGACAACATTGCCGATGCCATGCGTGAAGTGCGGATGGCGCTGCTCGAAGCAGATGTGGCCTTGCCGGTAGTCAAAGACTTTATCGCTCGCGTCAAAGAGCGCGCCAATGGCCGCGAAGTGCTGCAAAGCCTGACACCAGGGCAAGCCGTGATTGAAGTCGTCAATGACGAATTGACTGAGTTGATGGGTAAAGCCAACGTTGGCCTCAACCTGGCGGCAGTACCTCCGGTGGTGATCCTGATGGCCGGTTTGCAAGGTGCCGGTAAAACCACCACTTCAGGCAAATTAGCTAAATTACTCAAAGAACAAAAGAAAAAAGTATTGCTGGCCAGTGCCGATGTGTACCGTCCGGCTGCGATTACCCAGTTGCAGACGCTGGCGAAACAACTGGACATTGATTGCTTCGACAGCAATCCGCAGCAAAAGCCGCTCGAAATCGCTGCACAGGTGATGGAGCAGGCGAAAAAAAATTATTACGATGTGGTGATTTTCGATACCGCAGGCCGTTTGGCGATTGATGAAGCCATGATGGCAGAAATCAAAGACTTGCACGCGTTACTCAAACCGACCGAAACCTTGTTTGTAGTCGACGCCATGCAAGGCCAGGATGCTGTCAATACCGCTAAAGCCTTTGGCGAAGCCTTGCCACTGACCGGCGTGATTGTCACCAAGCTGGATGGTGACTCGCGTGGGGGTGCCGCCTTATCTGTGCGCCATGTCACAGGTCAGCCAATCAAGTTTATCGGCGTCAGTGAAAAAGTCGATGGCCTTGAGCCTTTCCATCCAGACCGTATGGCAGGCCGTATCCTCGGCATGGGCGATGTACTGAGCCTGATTGAAGAAGCGCATAAAAAAGTCGACCTCGACGAGGCGAAAAAAGTCGCCGACAAAATCAAGTCCGGCGCCAAGTTTGATCTCAACGACTTTAAGTCGCAAATGCTGCAAATGCGCAAAATGGGCGGCATGGCCTCGCTGATGGATAAAATGCCTTCGCAAATCGCCGGCATGGCCCAAAAAATCAATACTGACGACGTTGATAAATCCCTGCGCCGCATTGAAGGCATTATCAATAGCATGACCCCGGAAGAGCGCAGTAAACCCGAACTTATCAAAGCCACACGTAAAAAACGTATTGCGGCCGGTAGCGGCGTGCAGGTTCAAGATGTGAACCGCTTGCTCAACCAGTTTGAAGAAACGCAAAAAATGATGAAGATGTTTAGCAAAGGCGGCATGGCCAAGATGATGCGCGGCATGGGTGGCATGATGGGCGGTAAATTCCCGGGCATGTGAGGTCATGAAAACGGGATTCTGTCAAAATAAACTTTTTATACAAAAAAGCAAAAACAGCATTGACCAATTCCCGTAAATCCCCCATAATCGCGTTCTTTCAAATTTGACGCAAAACAGCGCAGCAAGCTAGAAAACAATGGGGTGTTAGCTCAGCTGGTAGAGCAGCGGACTTTTAATCCGTTTGTCGTGGGTTCGATCCCCGCACACCCTACCAAAATATAAAAGACGGCTTGCAGAAATGTGAGCCGTTTTTCTTTTCTCGATGCCGAAGTAATTAACTAGAGCGCCGGACTCATAATCCGTTGGTGCTGTGTTCGACTCACAGAGGGGCCGCCAAAAATATATGTAAATCAAAGGGTTACGTTAATTCGTAGCCCTTTATTTTTTTGTCATCTCGCAAAAAGTTCAACCGAGGATCTGTAATCACTCTTATCCGGCCCATATTTATGGATCTTAATTAAGGCCGATAACAATAGTATTTGT
>NZ_LMQQ01000007.1:0-15756 GCF_001425425.1 Methylophilus sp. Leaf414
ACTGGTGCAGTTGAATTGCCAGCAGGTACCGAAATGGTGATGCCAGGTGATAACGTTTCTATCTCGGTAGCGCTGATTGCGCCAATCGCGATGGAAGACGGCTTACGCTTCGCTATCCGTGAAGGTGGCCGTACCGTTGGTGCTGGCGTCGTCGCTAAAATCATCGAGTAATTAGATTTAATCGAGTAAAACCTGCACTACAACCCGTGCAGGTTTTACATTAAAGAGTACAGGCCAATAGCTCAATTGGTAGAGTATCGGTCTCCAAAACCGAGGGTTGGGGGTTCGAGACCCTCTTGGCCTGCCAAACACCTAGTAGCTGATATCCAGTGATAGAGTGTGAAAAATATAAAGTTAAGGTTATGATCGATAAAATCAAACTGGCTTTGTCCCTGTTGTTGCTGGCTGTGGGGATTGCCGGTTTTTATCTTTTAGAAGATAAAGCAATGGTTGTTAGAATACTTGCCGTCCTGGCAGGTATTGTCGCGTCTGTAGCGGTGGCATGGACTGCCCCGCAAGGCAAACAGGCGCTTAGCTTTTTTAATGAGTCGATTGCGGAAGCAAAACGTGTTGTTTGGCCAACGCGTCAGGAAACCATGCAAACCACACTGGCGGTGATTGTGCTGGTAATGATTATGGCTGCATTCCTGGCGTTGGTAGATATCGGTTTTGCTTACATGGTGCAATGGATTATGGGTCGAGGTGCTTAATGTCATCAATGCGTTGGTATGCAGTTCAAGCGTTCTCCGGCATGGAAAAATCCGTTAAAGCCGGTTTGGAAGAGCGTATTGTAAGGGCTAACTTACAAGATCAATTTGGTGACATTCTGGTGCCGGTTGAAGAAGTTGTTGAGATGAAGGGTGGTCAAAAGACCATCTCAGAGCGTCGCCTGTACCCGGGTTATGTGCTGGTGCAGATGGAAATGACAGACCAGAGCTGGCATTTGGTAAAAAGCACACCACGTGTAACTTCTTTCATTGGTGGCTCAGCGCAACGTCCTACCCCTATTAAAGATAAAGAAGTTGAGATTATTCTGCGTCGTATGGATGACAGTAAGTCAAATCCGACACAGAAAATGACCTTCGAAAAAGGCGAGAGCGTGCGCGTGATCGACGGTCCATTCAAGGATTTCTCAGGTAGTGTCGAAGAGATCAATTACGACAAAAACAAAGTGCGCGTTTCTGTAGTGATTTTTGGTCGTGCGACACCGGTTGAACTGGATTTTGCGCAAGTCGAAAAAGAAATTTAAGACATTGATTAGCAACAGTTTAGTAGTAAACGTTTAGTAGTAATTTTCAACGGGGAGCTCAAAGAGCGCTTGTACCCATTTAAGGAGTCAAAAATGGCAAAGAAAGTCATTGGCTACATCAAGCTGCAGATCCCTGCAGGTAAAGCCAACCCAAGCCCACCAGTCGGTCCAGCACTGGGTCAACGTGGTTTGAACATCATGGAATTCTGTAAAGCGTTTAACGCTGCCACACAAGGCGTTGAACCAGGTCTGCCAGTACCAGTCGTGATTACTGCGTTTGCTGACAAGAGCTTTACTTTTATCATGAAAACCCCGCCAGCAACGGTGCTGATTAAAAAAGCCGCCAAGCTGGAAAAAGGTTCTGCACGTCCTCATACAGACAAGGTTGGTAAAATCACTCGTGCGCAAGCTGAAGAGATTGCTAAAACAAAAATGCCTGACCTGACAGCGTCTGACATGGATGCTGCTGTACGTACCATCGCTGGTAGCGCACGCAGTATGGGTATCGAAGTGGAGGGTGTATAACATGGGTAAAAGAATTGATGCGTTGCGCGCGAAAATTGACCGCAACAAACTGTATCCAGTAAGTGATGCACTGAATCTGGTTAAAGAAGGCGCTGCTGCCAAATTTAACGAATCTGTTGATGCAGTAGTAAACCTGGGTATCGACCCACGTAAATCTGATCAGCTGGTTCGTGGCGCGATTGTATTGCCTAACGGTACCGGTAAGTCTGTACGCGTTGCTGTGTTTGCACAAGGCGCACAAGCGGAAGCGGCTAAAGCAGCTGGTGCGGACATCGTTGGTTTTGAAGACCTGGCTGAGCAAGTTAAAGGCGGCATGCTGGACTTTGATGTAGCGATTGCAACCCCTGATGCGATGCGTATCGTGGGTGCTCTGGGTCAAGTGTTGGGTCCACGTGGTTTGATGCCAAACCCAAAAGTAGGTACCGTGACACCTGATGCAGCGACTGCAGTAAAAAATGCTAAAGCTGGTCAAGTACAATACCGTACTGACAAAGGTGGTATCGTTCACTGCACTATCGGCCGTGCTTCATTCACAGTTGAGCAGTTGCAAGGCAATCTGGCAGCATTGCTGGATGCATTGAACAAAGCTAAGCCAACAAGCTCCAAAGGTGTATACCTGAAAAAACTCTCCGTTTCCAGCACTATGGGTCCTGGCGTTCGTGTAGATCAAACTTCAGTAGCAGCTTAAGAATCAAGTCCTGATCCATCACGGATCAGGCAAGTACTTTGGGCTTGAGTCATCATCGAATTTAATGCGGACTCAAGAGCATCAAAGACCGTTGGTGTTTTACTTAATTGATAAGTGCGTTGTGAGTGGGTGAGAAATCCTCTGCTTGCAGGTATTTAAAAGCCAACGCAGATGGCGATCCCCGAAACAGGATATATCCATGCCCTGAATAAGGACGCCGTGAGTGGCTCGATGTGAGTCGGGCTTTCATTAACGGAAGGAGAACAGACCTTGAGTCTTAATCTTACAGAGAAAAAAGAAGTCGTTGCCGAGGTAATCGCACAAGTGGCGAATGCACAGTCAATCGTACTTGCCGAGTATCGTGGTATTGGCGTTGCCAATATGACGAAACTGCGTGCAGATGCGCGTGATGCAGGTGTATATCTGCGTGTGTTGAAAAATACCCTGGTTCGTCGTGCGGTAGAAGGGTCACCTTTTGCAGCATTGGCTGACGACATGGTTGGTCCACTCGTATATGGTATTTCTGCAGACGCAGTGGCCGCTGCTAAAGTGATGAGCAACTTTGCCAAAAGCAATGATCAGTTCAAGCTAGTAGCAGGTGCGATGCCTAATGAGCGTCTGGATGCTGCCGGTGTGCAAGCATTAGCGTCTACATTGAGCCGCGAAGAGTTGCTGTCCAAACTGGCTGGTATGCTCAACGAAATCCCAACCAAGTTTGCTCGTGCCGTTGCAGCAGTACGCGACGACAAAGAAAAGCAAGCGGCTTAATTTTAATCAAATTTATTTTAGGAAATTATTATCATGGCAATTTCAAATGCTGATATTTTGGATGCAATCGGTAACAAAACCGTATTAGAACTGACCGCATTCATTAAAGAAATCGAAGAGAAGTTTGGTGTTTCTGCTGCTGCTGTTGCAGTTGCTGGTGGCGCTGCTGCCGGTGCTGCTGCACCTGCTGCGGCTGAGCAAACTGAATTCAATGTTATCTTGAACAGCGCTGGCGACAACAAAGTTAGCGTGATTAAAGCGGTTCGTGAATTGACTGGTCTGGGCTTGAAAGAAGCTAAAGACGTAGTTGACGGCGCACCTAAAGCAGTTAAAGAAGGCGTAAGCAAAGCTGACGCTGAAGCTGCTGTTAAGAAATTGATCGAAGCTGGCGCGACTGCTGAATTGAAATAATTCATCATTGTGCTACTGGCAGGGCTGACGGGCAACCGTCGGCCTTCGCCGTTTCTGGCGTTACAGATTATTAATAGCTGTCATTGTCAGTGCAGGTGTTGTAAAAGTAGTGATGTGGCCGCATATAGTTAAGCTAGCGTAGTTAATTAAGTGGCTGTTTTTAAATGCGAAGTTAGATGTCAAAACATTGCAGTGGATGAAAAGTGTTTTGTCTTCTACCCTCAAAATCTCAGGAGACGCTATGAGCTATTCCTTTACCGAAAAGAAACGCATCCGCAAAAGCTTTGCTAAGCGCGACAGTGTTCAAGAGGTTCCGTACTTGCTGGCTATGCAGCTGGAATCTTACAAATCATTCCTGCAAGAAAATGTCGCAGTAGACCAACGTAAAGACCAAGGTCTGGAATCGACTTTCCGCTCCATTTTCCCTATCGTCAGCCATTCAGAGAATGCACGTCTGGATTATGTGAGTTACCAGTTAGGTGCAGAGCCGTTTGACGTCAAAGAATGTCAACAACGCGGCCTGACTTATGCCGTGCCATTGCGTGTTAAAGTGCGCTTGACCATCATGGACCGCGAAGCTTCCAAACCAACGGTGAAAGAAGTGAAAGAGCAAGAAGTGTACATGGGTGAATTGCCACTCATGACCGAAAACGGTTCTTTTGTCATTAACGGTACTGAGCGCGTCATCGTGTCCCAGTTGCACCGTAGCCCGGGTGTGTTCTTTGAACATGACCGTGGTAAGACACACAGCTCCGGTAAACTGCTGTTCTCGGCACGTATTATTCCTTACCGTGGTTCATGGTTAGACTTTGAGTTTGACCCTAAAGATTACCTGTATTTCCGCGTTGACCGTCGCCGCAAAATGCCAGTGACGATTCTGCTGAAAGCATTGGGTTACAACCCGGAACAAATCCTGGAAACATTCCACGATACTGACACTTTCCATATTGGTCCTAAAGGCCTGGAATTTGAGTTGGTAGCTGACCGCCTGCGTGGCGAAATGGCTAAATTTGATATCGCTGATAAAGACGGTAACGTGCTGGTCGCTAAAGACAAGCGGGTAACAGTTAAACATATACGCGACATTGAAAAAGCCGGCATTAAAGCGATGGCTGTGCCGACTGACTTCATTATGGGCCGTGCAATTGCCAGAAATATTATCGATACGGACAGTGGTGAATTGATTGCTAACGCAAACGATGAAATCACTCCGGCTTTGCTGGAAAAACTGGTGGCTGCAAAAATCAGTGAAGTCGATACCATTTACACTAATGACCTGGACCACGGTGATTTCATTTCGCAAACTTTGCGTAGTGATGAAATCCCAGACCAGTACAGCGCCCGTGTAGCGATTTACCGCATGATGCGTCCTGGCGAACCACCGACCGAAGATGCAGTTCAAGCCTTGTTTAACGGTTTGTTCTTCTCTGAAGATCGTTACGACCTTTCTGTCGTTGGCCGCATGAAATTTAACCGTCGTGCTTACCCAACCAAGCTGGAAGACCGTTCTGCTGCCTGGATCCGCCGTTTCTATGAAAAAGTAGGTCCACAAGGCGACACTGGTGCCAATGTGTTGTCAAACGAAGACATCCTGGCAGTGATTGGTGTATTGATTGAGTTGCGCAATGGCCGTGGCGAGATTGACGATATTGATCACCTGGGTAACCGTCGTATCCGTTCAGTGGGTGAATTGGCTGAGAACCAGTTCCGTGCCGGTCTGGTACGTGTTGAACGTGCAGTCAAAGAGCGTTTGTCTCAGGCTGAATCAGAAAACCTGATGCCGCATGACTTGATCAACGCTAAACCCGTGTCTAGCGCTATCCGTGAGTTCTTTGGCTCCAGCCAGTTGTCACAATTTATGGACCAGACCAACCCATTGTCCGAGATTACGCACAAACGTCGTATCTCAGCCCTGGGCCCAGGCGGTTTGACCCGTGAACGCGCAGGTTTCGAGGTGCGTGACGTACATACCACCCACTATGGCCGTGTATGTCCTATTGAAACGCCAGAGGGTCCGAACATTGGTTTGATCAACTCCTTGGCTTTGTACGCACGTACCAATGATTATGGTTTCCTCGAGACACCATATCGTTTGGTCGAAGGTAACAAAGTCAGCGATCAGATCAACTTCCTGTCTGCGATTGAAGAAAGCCAGTATGTAATTGCCCAGGCGAACACTGAAGTAGCGAAAGATGGCAGCTTTAAAGAAGATTTGATTTCTGCGCGTTTCCACAATGAATTTACGATGACGCAGCCGGAGCGCGTACAGTACATGGACGTGGCGCCAGGACAGATTGTATCTGTAGCGGCTTCGCTGATTCCATTCCTGGAACACGATGACGCGAACCGTGCACTGATGGGCGCCAACATGCAACGCCAGGCTGTGCCTTGTCTGCGTGCTGAAAAAGCCGTGGTAGGTACCGGTATTGAACGTACGGTCGCGATTGACTCGGGTACTGTAGTTACTTCCCGTCGTGGTGGTATCGTCGATTACGTCGATTCAGGCCGTATTGTGATTCGTGTACACGATGCTGAAGCGCAAGCGGATGAAGTCGGTGTCGATATCTACAACCTGACCAAATACACACGTTCTAACCAGAACACCAATATCAACCAGCGTCCGTTGGTTAAAGTCGGTGATGTGATCTCTCGCGGTGACGTGGTGGCAGATGGTGCTTCAACTGACATGGGTGAATTGGCTTTAGGTCAAAACATGCTGGTAGGCTTTATGCCTTGGAACGGTTATAACTACGAAGACTCGATTTTGATTTCCGAGCGCGTGGTGGCTGATGACCGTTACACTTCAATTCACATTGAAGAGTTGTCAGTAGTGGCTCGTGATACCAAACTGGGACCTGAAGAGATTACCCGGGATATTTCAAACCTGTCCGAGCGTATGCTGGGTCGTTTGGATGACTCCGGTATTATCTATATCGGTGCTGAAGTCGAAGCCGGTGACGTGCTGGTTGGTAAAGTGACACCTAAAGGTGAAACCACTTTAACCCCAGAAGAAAAATTGCTGCGTGCGATTTTCGGTGAAAAAGCTTCTGACGTAAAAGACACTTCACTGCGCGTGCCTTCAGGCATGACCGGTACGGTGATCGACGTTCAGGTATTCACGCGTGAAGGTATTGACCGTGATACCCGTGCACAGCAGATTATTGATGACCAACTTTCTCACTACAAAAAAGATCTGGGCGACCAGATGCGTATTGTGGAAGACGATACCTTTGGCCGTATCAGCCGTTTGTTGACTGGCAAAGCGGCTACCGGTGGTCCTAACAAACTGAAAAAAGGCGACAGCGTGACTGCTGAATACCTGGAAACAGTTGGCCGTTATGACTGGTTTGATATCCGCCTGAGCGACGAAGAAGCCGCACGTCAGCTGGAGCAGTTGAAAGACAGCTTGAGCCAGGCGCGTGTCGAATTCGATAACAAGTTCGAAGAGAAAAAACGTAAACTGACACAGGGTGACGAATTGCCACCAGGTGTACAGAAAATGGTTAAAGTCTATCTGGCAGTGAAGCGTCGTATTCAGCCTGGTGACAAAATGGCGGGTCGTCACGGTAACAAGGGTGTGATCTCCAAAATTTGTCCGGTTGAAGATATGCCGCATATGGCTGACGGTACCCCATTGGATATCGTGTTGAACCCACTAGGCGTTCCTTCACGTATGAATATTGGCCAGATTCTGGAAACCCACTTGGGTTGGGCTGCTAAAGGTCTGGGCAAACGCCTGGGCGACATGTTGCAAGCTGAAGCGAAAGTGGCTGAAATCCGTAGCTTCCTCGATAAGATCTACAATAGCAGCACTGGCAAGAAAGAAGATATTGCCGGCCTGACAGATGTGGAAGTTATCGACCTGGCTACTAACCTGAAACACGGCGTGCCATTTGCAACTCCGGTATTTGACGGTGCAGCAGAGTCTGATATTCGTGCCATGCTGGATCTGGCTTTCCCGGATGAAGACGAGCACACCAAGAAACTGCAATTCCATGCTGGCAAAACACAGGTCAAACTGTTTGATGGCCGTACCGGTGATGCTTTCGAGCGTCCGGTCACCGTAGGTTACATGCACGTGCTGAAACTGCATCACTTGGTTGATGACAAAATGCATGCACGTTCTACAGGTCCTTACAGCCTGGTCACACAGCAGCCATTGGGCGGTAAAGCGCAATTCGGTGGCCAACGTTTCGGTGAGATGGAGGTTTGGGCACTGGAAGCATATGGTGCGTCATACACCTTGCAAGAGATGTTGACTGTGAAATCGGATGACGTGAATGGTCGTACCAAAGTGTACGAAAACATCGTCAAGGGTGAGCACAAAATTGATGCGGGTATGCCTGAATCATTCAATGTGTTGGTGAAAGAAATTCGTTCACTGGCCATTGATATCGATTTAGACCGTAATTAATCCCGCCATTAAGGAGAGTCTCTATGAAAGCGTTATTAGATTTATTTAAACAGGTTACGCAAGAAGAAGAGTTTGATGCGATCAAAATCGCGTTAGCTTCACCTGAAAAAATCCGTTCATGGTCCTATGGCGAGGTTAAAAAGCCAGAAACTATCAACTACCGGACCTTCAAACCTGAGCGGGACGGTTTGTTCTGCTCCAAAATTTTTGGTCCTATCAAAGATTACGAGTGCTTGTGCGGTAAATACAAACGCCTGAAACACCGTGGTGTGATTTGCGAGAAGTGTGGCGTTGAAGTCACCTTGAGCAAAGTACGTCGTGAGCGTATGGGCCATATTGAGCTGGCTTCACCAGTGGCACATATCTGGTTCCTGAAATCCTTGCCTAGCCGCTTGGGTATGGTGCTGGATATTGCTCTGCGTGATATCGAGCGCGTGTTGTACTTTGAAGCATTCATCGTGATCGACCCAGGCATGACACCGCTGACACGTGGTCAATTGCTGACAGAGGATGACTACATCGCCAAGGTAGAAGAATACGGTGACGAATTCAACGCCGTGATGGGTGCTGAAGCGATTCGTGAGCTGTTGCGCACGATGGACATCAACCGTGAAATCGAAACCCTGCGTAGCGAATTGTCTGCGACTGGTTCTGAAGCCAAGATCAAGAAAATCGCCAAGCGCCTGAAAGTGCTGGAAGCGTTCCAGAAATCCGGCATCAAGCCAGAGTGGATGATCCTGGAAATCCTGCCGGTATTGCCGCCAGAATTGCGTCCGTTGGTACCGCTGGATGGTGGCCGTTTCGCTACCTCTGACCTGAATGACCTGTATCGTCGCGTGATTAACCGTAACAATCGTTTGAAACGCCTGCTGGAGCTGAAAGCGCCGGAAATCATCGTGCGTAACGAAAAACGTATGTTGCAAGAAGCGGTGGATTCACTGCTGGACAACGGCCGTCGCGGTAAAGTGATGACCGGCGCTAACAAGCGTCCGCTGAAATCACTGGCTGACATGATCAAAGGTAAGGGCGGTCGTTTCCGTCAGAACTTGCTGGGCAAACGCGTGGATTACTCCGGTCGTTCCGTAATTGTGGTTGGTCCACAATTGAAATTGCACCAATGCGGTCTGCCTAAGAAAATGGCGCTGGAACTGTTCAAACCATTCATCTTCCATAAACTGGAAGTGCTAGGTTTAGCGACAACGATTAAAGCGGCGAAGAAGAAAGTTGAAGAGGAAGGACCAGAAGTCTGGGATATCCTTGAAGACGTGATTCGCGAGCATCCGGTGCTGTTGAACCGTGCGCCTACGCTGCACCGTCTGGGTATCCAGGCATTTGAGCCGGTATTGATCGAAGGTAAAGCGATCCAGCTGCACCCATTGGTGTGTTCAGCCTTTAACGCCGACTTTGACGGTGACCAGATGGCTGTTCACGTGCCATTGAGCCTGGAAGCGCAAATGGAAGCCCGCACATTGATGCTGGCCTCTAACAACGTGCTGTCTCCAGCCAACGGCGAACCAATCATTGTGCCGTCACAGGATATCGTGTTGGGTCTGTATTACATGACCCGCGAAAAAGTGGCTGCTCGTGGCGAAGGCATGATCTTCAGTGATATCAAGGAAGTACAACGTGTGTACGACCAGGGCCTGATTGATCTGCATGCCAAGGTGACTGTGCGTATTAAAGAGTTTGAGCTGGATGTTGCCGGTGAAAAAACCGAAAAAATCAATCGTTACAATACCACGGTTGGTCGTGCATTGCTGTCTGAAATTCTGCCGCCTGGCTTGCCATACAGCTACATTGACAAGGCACTGAAAAAGAAAGAAATTTCACGCCTGATCAACGCCAGCTTCCGTAAAGTGGGCATCCGCGAGACAGTCATTTTTGCTGACAAACTGATGTATACAGGTTATTCCTACGCGACTAAAGCAGGTATTTCTATCAGCATTAACGATATGTTGGTGCCGCCAGAGAAAGAGCAATTGATTGCTGCTGCTGACGCTGAAGTGAAGGAAATTGAAGACCAGTATGTTTCCGGTCTGGTAACCCAAGGCGAGCGTTACAACAAGGTGGTTGATATCTGGGGACGTGCTGGTGACAAAGTGGCTGATGCCATGATGAAACAGCTACGCGAAGAAGATGTGAAAGACGCTGACGGTAACGTAGTGAAGAAAGACGGCAAAGTTGTCCGTCAGGAATCATTTAACGCGATTTACATGATGGCCGACTCCGGTGCCCGTGGTTCTGCGGCGCAGGTACGCCAGCTGGCTGGTATGCGTGGCCTGATGGCGAAACCGGATGGCTCTATTATTGAAACGCCGATCAAGGCGAACTTCCGTGATGGCCTGAACGTGTTGCAGTACTTTATTTCTACTCATGGTGCACGTAAAGGTCTGGCTGATACGGCATTGAAAACAGCGAACTCAGGTTACCTGACCCGTCGTCTGGTAGACGTGACACAAGATCTGGTAGTCACACAGATCGATTGCGGCACCGTTGATGGTCTGGTGACAAAAGCGCTGGTTAAAGGCGGTGAAGTCGTTGAGCCATTGCATGACCGTATTCTGGGTCGTACTGCAGCGCTGGATGTATTGCATCCTGAAACGCAGGAAGTGGTTTACGCAGCCGGTACATTGCTGGGTGAAGACGAAGTTGAAAAAATCGATGCCCTGGGTATCGACGAAGTCAAAGTACGTACAGCACTGACTTGCGACACACGTTACGGTATTTGTGCCAAGTGTTACGGTCGTGACCTGGGTCGCGGCAAGCTGATCAGCATCGGTGAATCCGTTGGTGTGATCGCAGCGCAATCTATCGGTGAACCAGGTACTCAGTTGACTATGCGTACCTTCCACATCGGTGGTGCGGTATCACGTGCGGCTTCAGTGTCACAGGTTGAGAGTAAGTCGAATGGTGTAGCTGGCTTTACGTCAACCATGCGCTATGTGACTAACTCACGTAACGAGCAAATCGTGATTTCACGTAACGGTGAAGTGGTGATTTCTGAAGACAATGGCCGTGAACGTGAACGCCATAAAGTGCCTTACGGTGCGACACTGACCATCACTGATGGTAAAACAGTGAAAGCCGGCCAGGCATTGGCGACATGGGATCCACATACCCGCCCGATTATTACCGAGTACGCTGGTCATGTGAAGTTCGAAAACGTTGAAGAGGGTGTGACCGTTGCCAAACAGGTGGATGAAGTAACCGGTTTGTCATCACTGGTGGTTATCGATCCTAAGCAGCGTGCTGGTTCGTCAAAAGGCCTGCGTCCACAAGTAAAATTGCTGGATGCTAACGGTGTGGAAGTGAAAGTTGCTGGTACTGATACGCCAGTGAACGTGACTTTCCAGCTGGGTTGCATTATTACGGTTAAAGATGGTCAGGAAGTTGGCGTGGGTGAAGTGCTGGCACGTATCCCGCAAGAATCTTCTAAAACCCGTGATATTACCGGGGGTCTGCCACGCGTAGCTGAACTGTTCGAAGCACGTTCACCGAAAGATGCCGGCATGCTGGCTGAGGTGACGGGTACTGTTTCGTTCGGTAAAGATACCAAAGGTAAACAGCGCCTGGTGATTACTGATCTTGATGGTATTACCAGCGAATTCCTGATTGCTAAAGACAAGCACGTAACTGCGCATGACGGTCAAGTGGTCACTAAAGGTGAGTCAATTGTTGACGGTCCGGCAGATCCGCAAGATATCTTGCGCCTGCAAGGTCGTGAAGCACTGGCACGTTACATCATCGACGAGGTGCAAGACGTTTACCGCTTGCAAGGCGTGAAGATTAACGACAAGCACATTGAAGTGATTGTGCGTCAGATGTTGCGTCGTGTCAGAGTGACGGATGCTGCTGATACCGGTTTCATTACGGGTGAGCAAGTTGAGCGCGCTGATCTGCTGACAGAAAATGAACGCGTAGTGGCTGAAGATAAACGTCCGGCAACTTTCGAGTACGTGTTGCTGGGTATTACTAAAGCTTCGTTGTCTACAGATTCATTCATCTCGGCAGCTTCCTTCCAGGAAACCACACGCGTGTTGACGGAAGCAGCAATCCTGGGCAAACGCGATGATCTGCGTGGCTTGAAGGAAAACGTCATTGTGGGTCGTCTGATTCCTGCAGGTACGGGTTTGGCTTATCATGAGTCCCGCAAGCGTGCAGCGATTGCATCACTGACACCAAACGTGGCAGAACCTTCACAAGCCATGTTGGCGGCTGAAGCGATGTTTGCACCTGAAGTGGCGGTAGAAGAGACTGCTGCAGACGATAGCGCGGCCGAGTAATTCGATCACTGTTGTCCCTGTTCTCAAGGGGTGTCTCGCATGAATAATGCTTGACACCCCTTGACTCATTTACTAAAATGCTGGGTTTCTCAGAATGGCCTTATTGTCTCAATAAGGCATTGTTGTTGATATGCCACCATACCTGAGTCTTCCTGCTCAAATGGTGGTTCTTAAAAAAGGTGAAGAGGTTAAGGCAATGCCAACCATTAATCAGTTAGTACGTAAGCCACGCGTTAAAGTGGTTACCAAGAGCAAGGTTCCAGCTTTGGAAGCTTGCCCACAAAAGCGTGGTGTATGTACTCGTGTGTACACCACAACACCAAAAAAACCAAACTCCGCGTTGCGTAAGGTTGCTAAGGTTCGTTTGACCAATGGTTACGAAGTCATTAGCTATATCGGTGGTGAAGGCCATAACCTGCAAGAGCATAGCGTGGTATTGCTGCGCGGTGGTCGTGTAAAAGACTTGCCGGGTGTGCGTTACCATATGGTGCGTGGTAGCTTGGATACGGCTGGTGTGAAAGACCGTAAACAGTCACGTTCCAAATACGGTGCTAAGCGTCCTAAAGAAGCTAAAGCTTAATTTTTAAGCTTACACAAGTTATTTCCATTTTTATAGCGGCTGAAATGCCTTGCGAGTGTAATTGCTAGCAAAAATTTAATTGAAAAGAGAATGTTATGCCAAGACGTAGAGAAGTCCCCAAACGTATTATCTTGCCGGATCCAAAATTTGGTAGCCAGGAAGTGTCCAAGTTTGTAAATGTGCTGATGACAGGTGGTAAGAAATCTGTTGCTGAACGTATCATTTACGGTGCCTTTGATCAGGTGGCCAGCAAGAGCGGTAAGGACCCGCTGGAATTATTCACCACAGCGTTGAATAATCTGCGTCCTGTTGTTGAAGTGAAGAGCCGCCGTGTTGGTGGTGCAAACTATCAGGTGCCAGTAGAAGTGCGCCCAAGCCGTCGCAGTGCGTTGGCAATGCGTTGGTTGCGTGATGCAGCGCGTAAGCGTGGCGAAAAATCTATGGGCCTGCGTTTGGCTGCTGAGTTGATCGAGGCCTCTGAAGGCCGTGGTTCAGCAATGAAGAAGCGTGAAGAAGTTCACCGTATGGCAGAAGCTAACAAAGCGTTCTCACACTTCCGTTTTTAATTAAACGACTCGTTCTTTAATAATTAGTTGAATTGATAGCAAAGGTAAACTACCGTGGCACGCAAAACCCCTATTGAACGCTACCGTAATATTGGTATTTCAGCGCACATTGATGCTGGTAAAACAACCACTACAGAACGTATTCTGTTCTATACAGGTGTAAACCATAAAATTGGTGAGGTGCACGATGGTGCAGCCACCATGGACTGGATGGAGCAAGAGCAGGAGCGTGGTATCACCATTACTTCAGCTGCGACAACCTGTTTCTGGAAAGGCATGGATCTTTCATTGCCTGAGCATCGATTCAACATTATTGATACCCCTGGGCACGTGGACTTTACCATTGAGGTAGAGCGTTCCATGCGTGTGCTGGATGGTGCCTGCATGGTTTACTGTGCAGTAGGTGGCGTACAGCCACAATCCGAAACTGTGTGGCGTCAGGCCAACAAGTACAAAGTGCCGCGTCTGGCCTTTGTCAATAAAATGGACCGTTCCGGTGCCGATTTCTTCAAGGTCGTAGAGCAAATGAAAACGCGCCTGCGCGCTAACCCTGTACCGGTGGTGATTCCTATTGGTCGCGAAGATACATTCACGGGTGTGGTTGACCTGCTCAAAATGAAAGCCATCATCTGGGATGAGGCTTCTCAAGGTATGAAATTCACTTACGGTGACATTCCTGCTGATCTGGTTGAGACTGCTAACAAATGGCGCGAGCAAATGGTTGAGTCAGCTGCTGAAGCTAGCGAAGACCTGATGAACAAATACCTGGAAAACGGTGAGCTGGAAGAGAAAGAAATCGTTTTAGGTCTGCGTACACGTACCATTGCTGGCGAAATTCAGCCTATGTTGTGTGGCTCAGCATTTAAAAACAAAGGTGTACAACGTATGTTGGACGCCGTTGTTGATTTCTTGCCATCGCCGATTGATATTGATGATGTGACCGGTGAGGATGACTACGGTAAACCTGCAAGCCGTAAAGCTGACGACAAAGAAGGCTTCTCGGCACTGGCATTTAAATTGATGACGGATCCGTTCGTTGGTCAATTGACGTTTATCCGTGTTTACTCTGGCGTGCTGAACAAGGGTGATACAGTTCTTAACTCTATCAAGAATAAAAAAGAGCGTATCGGCCGTATCGTTCAGATGCACGCTAACAACCGTGAAGAGGTTGAAGAGGTGTTGGCTGGTGACATCGCCGCCTGTATCGGCTTGAAAGATGTAACCACTGGTGAATCTTTATGTTCGCCAGACAAGCCTATCATTCTTGAGCGTATGGTATTCCCAGAGCCAGTGATTCACGTGGCTGTTGAACCAAAAACCAAAAGTGACCAGGAAAAAATGGGCTTGGCGTTGGGCCGTTTGGCACAAGAGGATCCTTCATTCCGCGTGCGTTCAGATGAAGAGTCTGGCCAGACAATTATTTCCGGTATGGGTGAGTTACACCTGGAAATTCTGGTAGACCGTATGCGTCGTGAATTCAATGTTGAGGCTAACGTGGGTGCGCCACAAGTGGCTTACCGTGAAGCGATTCGCAAATCAGTTGAAGTTGAAGGTAAATTCGTTAAGCAATCCGGTGGTAAGGGTCAATACGGTCACGTATGGCTCAAAATGGAACCTAACGAAGCTGGTAAAGGCTTTGAGTTCGTTGACCAGATCAAGGGTGGTACTGTGCCGCGTGAATTTATTCCTGCGGTTGAAAAAGGTCTGCGTGAAACCATTCCTGCAGGTATCCTGGCTGGTTTCCCGGTAGTTGATGTAAAAGTTACCTTGTTTGATGGTTCATACCATGACGTTGACTCCAACGAAAACGCATTTAAAATGGCGGCTTCTATTGGTTTCAAAGATGGTATGCGTAAAGCGGATCCAGTGTTGCTTGAGCCAATGATGGCGGTTGAAGTTGAAACGCCTGAAGACTACATGGGTGATGTGATGGGTGACTTGTCATCCCGTCGTGGCATCATCCAGGGTATGGATGACATGCCTGGTGGCGGTAAAGCGATTAAAGCAGAAGTGCCATTGTCTGAGATGTTTGGTTATTCCACTGTAGTACGTTCCTTGTCACAAGGTCGTGCCACTTACAGCATGGAATTCAAGCACTACTCTGACGCACCGAAAAACGTTGCTGAAGCAATCATCAACAAAAAATAATTTATTAAATTAAAGTATTAAATAAAAGGAAAACATCATGGCAAAAGGCAAATTCGAACGTACCAAGCCACACGTGAACGTTGGTACGATTGGTCACGTTGACCACGGTAAGACAACATTGACA
>NZ_LMQQ01000008.1:0-2397 GCF_001425425.1 Methylophilus sp. Leaf414
AAGTCCAGCGCCTCCAAACGCACTGGTACTGACGATAGTGACTGGGAAGAGTTTTAGCCAGTAACGGAATCACAAAAAGCCGACCTAAATAAGGTCGGCTTTTTTGTATTGAGGATTAATGATGAGAGTGATCAAACTGTGATGAAAGTGCAACAAAAAGTATCTTAAATGTTGCAATAAATATATTTTGTAACGCAAGTGTAAGTATTCTCAAGTTTTACTCAAAGTCTTCGTAAACACAGTTAAGTGGTAGAGATAACCGCTAAACCAGATTCAACACTTTAATGGAGACTTTATGAAACACACGTTTAAAACTGCCGTCGCTTTGTGCGCATTATCTTTATTGTCCGCTCATGCGCTGGCAGCTGAAGTTTGTACAGTATCAATGATGGGTCGTGTTTGTTACGAAGAAGGTAGTGCCGAACTGACTGCTACGCATATGAAAGGTGATGCCGTGGCCGAATCATCTGCAGCAAAGAAAAAAACTGATGTAGCTGATGCATCAAAAGTAAAAAAATAAGCAAAGCATCGCTTAAGCAGAGGCCCCTTACTGGATAAGGGGCTTTTTTATTCAGGCCCGGATTTCGTGATTTGAAAACTTGAGCCTGAAAAGAACGAATAAAACGCATTTTATCGGCTGATAGAAAATTACTTAGGTGTAACAACATAGTATGCAAGCCAAATTATGGCGAAAAAATTAACGGATTTGGAGTATGAAAATTATGAGCGTCGCAAAAAGAATGTACATTCTGATTGTCGTGGCAGCTTTGGGGCTATTCACACTGACTGGTATCAGTTATTTTCAGACTGAGAAAGTATATGGTTATACCAATTATGCGAATGAAACAGCTGCACCCAGTATTGAAGTGTTAGACGAAACACTGGCCGCATTTGAGACATTGAATAGTCTGATCTGGCAGCACATGCTGAATACAGATAACGGCAAAATGCAGGTGATTGAAAAACAGGTTGCCGAAACTCATGGCAAACTGATGGCTGCGCTCAAAAAATATGACAAATATGTCAGCAATGCCGATGATAAGGCACTGCTGAAAAAAGACTATGATGCGATCAGTGCATATGATGGTTTGGGCAGTAATGCACTGACCTTGTCTCTTTCGAACAAAAAAACAGAAGCACGCGACGTGTTGCTGGCTAACCAGGCCGTGATCAGTCGTGTACAAACGGCGATCAGTCAGCATCGTAAATTTAATAATGATATGGCGCGCGCAAATGCCAGCCAGGCTTTGAGCATTAAAAATCAGGCCATAATCCTGCTGTTTGCGATTGCACTGGTGGCGCTTGCGATGGTGGTTTCTATCGGGTTGCTGATCAAGCGCAATATGTTCAAGCAATTGGGTATGGAGCCATCAGAGTTAACCGTCATTGCACGTAACTTTGTTGAGGGCAACCTTAACCAGAAGATCACTTTGCCCGAAACCGATAAGACGAGTGTGGCTTACTCTATCCGCGTACTGCAAAAAACGCTGGATGGCCTGGTACAGTCCCTTAACTATGTCAGCCAGCAGCACGACGAAGGTGATATAGATTGTTCTGTAGACGAAACCCGCTTCAAAGGTGGTTACGGTGAAATGGCCGCAGGCATCAATAAAATGGTGGCTGGCCATATTGCCATGAACAAAGAAGCGATTGAGGTGGTTAAAGCCTTTGGTGAAGGTAACCTGGATGCACCATTGAAAACATTCCCTGGTAAAAAAGCGTTCGTGAACGAAGCGATTGAACAGGTGCGTGGCAATATTAAACGCCTGGTCAGTGATGCCGATGAGCTTTCGCATGCCGCTGTAGAGGGTCGTTTATCTACACGCGCTGATGCTTCCCGTCATCAGGGCGACTTCCGCATGATTGTGGAAGGCTTGAACAACACACTGGATGCAATTGTGAAGCCGTTGAATGTCACCTCCGGCTACCTGGATAACATTGCCAAGGGCAATATTCCAGCCAAGATCACCGAGCAATACCAGGGCGATTACAGTCTGATCATCAATAATCTGAACACGTGCATTGATGCCGTCAATGCATTGGTGGGTGATGCCAACTTGCTGTCAAAAGCAGCGGTGGAAGGACAGTTGTCAACTCGCGCAGATGCCTCCAAACATCAGGGTGATTTCCGCAAGATTGTAGAAGGCGTCAATGCCACGCTGGACTCAGTGATTGGGCCTTTGAATGTGGCCGCAAACTATGTTGACCGTATTTCAAAAGGCGATGTCCCTGAGCCTATTACCGAGCACTACAACGGTAACTTTAATGAAATCAAGAATAACCTGAATACGTGTATCGACGCGGTGAACGCTTTGGTTGCAGACACGAATCTGCTGGCCGAAGCTGCCGGTGAAGGCCGTATTACCGTACGTGCCGACGCTGACAAACACCAGGGCG
>NZ_LMQQ01000009.1:0-1811 GCF_001425425.1 Methylophilus sp. Leaf414
CCATAAATGTAGCTCCTAAACAGGGGTTGAAAATGATGAAGTTTACCTAAATTAAAAGTGATTGCGTCCGCAATTACACTTAATTATTATACGGACAGGTTTGCTTCTAAACATAAGAAATAATTGGAACGACGCATGAGAGTTTCCTTTTTAAGAATATTATTATGCAGACAGATGCGTCCGGTTAATAACTGTTGGGCATCATGAAAAAATTTACCGTGCTCCTTTTGTTGTTTTCAGCCACATCGGCTGCATTGGCTGAGCCACCGTCTATTCGCTTCAATGGGTTCGGTTCTGCCTCTGTTGGGATGTCAAAGGCAACTGTAGAGCGAGCTCTTTCACAAAAGCTCGAACAACCACCAGAGTCACATGACATTGAATGCGAATATTTCGAGGCCACAAAAGGCTTATCTGGTGTGCTGTTTATGTTCGTTCAAGGGAAGCTTGTCCGTATTGATGTAGAAAAAGGAAAAACCCAAACCGAAACGGGCATTCGTATTGGTGATCCTATGTCAAAAATCAAGAAAGCCTACCCAACAAGGCTAACCATTACTGCACACCAATACATTCCAGCACCTCAAGGAAAGTACGTTACAGTTAAGTCTCCTGATGGAAAGAACGCCATCCGTTTCGAAATTGATAACGGTCGGGTAGTTGCTTTTTATTCTGGCCGCTTCCCTGAGGTTGAATATGTCGAGCGCTGTTTGTAAATACATGCTGCCCAACCCATCCATCAAGCGGGACGCGCTAAAGCGCGCCCCTTATGTCAAACGTTAGGCATTATGGAAACTTCCGCTATCCAATCCATAAAACTGGCTATAGTTGCTGCTACGGGGCTATCTAAAGATGCTCTTCATATCTATGTCGGCCTTGCTGTATTTCTTGTGGCAGCAATTGTGTTCCGCAAGCCACTTCGTTCTAATGTCCCATGGTTTGTGGTTGTTAGTGTAGCCATCACAGGAGAAGTGCTCGATATGCGTGATGACATTGCTAGCCTTGGGTATTGGCGTTGGGGTGCAAGTTTGCACGACATACTCAATACCCTTTTCTGGCCAAGCGTATTTTTGCTACTCGCCAAGTATGGCATTATCTTTCATGCTTCAAGTGACCGTAATGCCTAACCCATCATTCAAGCGGGACTGGCTAAAGCCAGCCCCTTAATTCAAACGTTAGGCATTTGAATGACATCGACTTTCGAATATGAAACATGGCTCATTGAAACGGGCGATATCATAATCCGTAAAGAAGCACAAAACGGCGCCGCAAGCCTCACGTCATATGAAAAGCTAATTTACTGTGTTTGGGTCGCGGACTACGGAATGAGAAATGCAGGCGACTTGAGAACTGCAAGCGAGTTGTATCCACCTTTTCAAAGCGAGGCATGCACACTTGCAAGAGACTTGTCGCTCCAATACACATTGGACACTTTCTCTATGTCAGAAAATGAATTATGTTCGCAGTATTTTGATCGCTTCGAGGGTGTATGCAATGAACTCAAAAATGCCTAACCCATCCATCAAGCGGGACCCGCTAAAGCGCGCCCCTTATGTCAACACGTTAGAGCACAAATCATGAAAGCCACAGAGTTGAAATTCCGCGCCCATGAATATACAGGGCGAGAAAAAGGGATGATGGTAATCGGAAGCACTACTCAACTTCAGCAGTTATCCGAGCTTTTGAAAGCTCCAATTCACACTGAAACTACTGAATGGCCAACACAAGTTACTTCAATTAATATTGGCTCTGAATCCAACCCATATATTTTGTCATTTCACATTGAAAATAACTCTAATAAGCCAGTTTCAAACATA